>NC_012438.1:0-1200000 GCF_000021545.1 Sulfurihydrogenibium azorense Az-Fu1 | reverse complement strand
TCCAAACAGTGATGGAGAGTTTGAAAACATACTTAAAAAAAACAGTTTAATGACAATATAAAAAATCTACAAGGTATTCCTTATAAAATAAAGGAAATAAAACTTGGAAAAATAAAGATTAAAAATCAAATAATACTGTCTTTTAAAGATTTAAAAAAATTAATAGACAATCCATCTAACATTTTAAGGTTTGTTTTAAATGGTAGAGTAAATATAAAAGGAAATATTAAAGAGATACTTAAGGTTCTTGAAAAGATTTAACAGTGGTTAACCATATAGTTTGCAACAGAAAAAGCTGCAATTGAGTTAGGTTTTAAAACAGGTTTTAACCCTTGAGCCATTACATAGCTTATAGCCTCTTTTACAACCATATTAGACTTATGCTTTTCACTTGGATTTATATCAAGGTGTATCTCTAACCTTCTATTCTCTATAACATCTAAAATATTCAAAGCTGCATAAACAGAAAGGTCTACTTCCTTTAAAAGCCTCTCCCTTAAAGACTCTATTCTCCTTGTCTTTTGAACTTCTGAAAATATTTTAGCTCCTCGACAAGAATCTATATGAACGACTATCACTGTAACAAAAAGAGTGTAAGTTTGAAACTGTTTAGAATCACATCCTACATAGATAGAAGTTTCCTGTGAGGTGTTTCTTATGTACCGCTTTACTTCATCAAAATTAAACTTTTTCATATTAATCTTGAGATAGCCTTACTTACTAAATTTTCTACAATGTTAGCTATAACAAAAGTTTCTATTAAAATTTCTTTATCTTTAGGAGTAAAGTGGACATCCTGCTGTCTTTTTCTTACTCTCTCTTTTTCTTTTAGGTACCTTGAATATCTTTTTTCAAGAGATTTTATCTCTAACGCAATCTCATCTAACTTTTCCATTCTAAACTCCTTCTCTTTTCTTTTAAAGATAATTATAAGTAAAAAATTTTTAAATTTCATTAACTTTAAGCTAAAAATCTTTAACATTAACTTAAATAAAAATTAATCTTTTTTATCTATAATCATAAAAAACTAAGAAGGAGATAACAACATGGAAAATAGGGAGATAGTTGAAAAAGTTGCCTTAAAAATATGGGAAATAACAGGAAAAACAGACGACAGAACAGACCAAAACTGGAAAGATGCTGAAGAGATAGTTAATATGGTTATCCAACACTTAAAAGATAAAGATTTACTGAAAAAAGACCCGCTAAAAAGAAAGTATAGAAGGAGGTTAACATGATAGCTATAAATAAAATAAAAAATGTTAAAAACATTCCGGTAAGCTTTTACAAATACAAAATAAAAAATTTTAAAAGTAAAGTAAATATACACATAGAGACAAACTCTTATGTTGTAAAAACAGCCAAGACTATGAATGAACTTTTAGACTTGCTAAAACTTAGATTTGAAGTGTTTTTAGAGGGAAAAAGGAAGATGATTCCGTTAGACTTTGACGAGTATGACCTTGTAGCAGACCATATAATGATTTTAGATAAAAAGTCAGGTAAACCTGTAGGAACTTATAGACTAATATCATCTATATTTTCTAACAAATTCTACTCAGAAACAGAGTTTTACATAGACAAGATTAAAAAATTGAATGGAAATATTTTAGAGATGGGAAGAGCTGCAATAAAAAAAGACTACAGAAACGGCATTACAATAGCACTTTTATGGAAAGGAATAGCCCAGTATGTAAAACAGACAAACTCTAAATTTTTGTTTGGATGTTCCAGTGTTTACACGACAGACCCGGTAGAAGCTGCCTACCTGTACCTTTACCTTAAGAAAAACTATTTTAAAGAAAGTTTACTGTGCGAAGTAAAACCAAACTACGTTATGCCAAACTTCCAAAAGTACTTAAACCTCTTAGAGAATCTAAACCCGGATTTTAAAAAAGCAGAAGAGTTTATTCCACCTCTATTAAAAGCTTACTTAAACGCAGGAGCTTTCGTGTGTAGTTATCCTGCTTTAGACAGAGAGTTTAACTGTATTGATTTTATAACTGTTTTAAACACTGACAATCTAGCAAAAACTTTTGAAAGAAAATACAAAAAAGTGAAGTACATTAAGTTTTTACACAAACTTGGAGTTTTTTTAGTTTTAACCCTTTTATTTATTACCTCTTCTACTTTTATCTACTTTTTTACTGTAGATAAAAAAAAGAGGTTAAAGAAACTGGTTAAAAACAGTAATTTTTACAGAGATTTAGCTTTAAAACTTTTCAATGTTAAAGTCTATATAAACAACTTTAATCTAAACACGGAAGAAAACTATATCATAACACCGAACCATCTTTCTTACTTAGATATTATTGTTTTAAAAAATAACGATAAAAACCTTTTTGTATCAACTCATGAAGTAAAGGAAACGTTTTTGTTTGGAAAGGTGGCAGAGTTTGGAGGTAGTGTTTTTATAAACAGACAGTCTAAAAACGGTATAAAACAAGAGATTGAAACTCTAAAAGAGGTTTTAAAAGAAGGCTTTAGCATAGTCATATTCTTAGAGGGAACTACCTCAAACGGTGAAACAGTTTTACCTTTTAAATCTTCTTTTGTAGAGATAGCTTTTGAGCTGGGGGTAAAGATAGTTCCTACCTGTATAAGGTACAGGACTGTAAACGGAGAAGAAATAAATGAGAAAAACAGAGACTTAATTTTTTACTACGGAGATATGAACCTATTTAAACACGTATTTAACTTCCTTCTAAATGTAAACAGTGTAGAAGTAGAAGTTATTTTTTTAAACCCTATCAACCCATCGGATTTTAAAGACAGAAAAGAGTTGTCAAAGTATCTACACTCAGAGATACTAAAATGCTATACAGGTTAAACGTATCTGTACACGATATTACAAAGTCAAACCTTGAGATGGTTGAAGAGATGTTAGAGTTTTTAGATAACCTGTCTGTAGAAAAGTTAACCTTACTGCTTATACCCTTTTATCACGAAAAAGAGAGTTTACTTGAGATAAAACAGTGGATAGATAAAAATGTAAAAGATAATGAAGTAGTCCTTCATGGATACACCCATAAATCAGGAAGGTTCTACGACTTTAGAGACCTACTTACAAACCAAGAAGGAGAGTTTGCCTACTACCAAGACATTGAAGAAAGGATTAAAAAAGGTTTAGAAGTTTTAAAAACTTTAGGGTACGATCCAGAAGGCTTTATACCACCTGCTTGGCTTATGAGAAAATCAGATTTTCCTTTACTAAAAAAGTATGGCTTTAAATTTACAACAGATAGAAGGTACATATACGATATTCAAAATAATAGGAAGATACTCTCACCAGTTATATCCTTTGGTTCAAGGGGTTTTATAGAAGCTTTATCAGTTATTACCTTTAAAAAACAGTTTTATATCCTAAAACTTTTAAACCCCGTAGTCATCAGGATAGCATTACACCCGGTAGATGTACTAAACAAAAAGAAGCTACAGTATGTAAAAGAGATTTTAGATAATCAAGATTTTGAATTTATCTTCTTAAAAGAAGCCCTAAACTTTAATAAAAGTTAACTCTTTTTTCATAATAACTTAAAAATATAACTTTAAAATCTTTAAGGAGTAAGTTAGGAGGATTAAGATGATAAAGGTTGACCTACATTTACACTCTGAAGCTTCAAACAAACCGGGAGGGTACTTTTCTCAAAAGCTTAAAATAAGCGAAAGTTATGTTAAACCTATAAAACTCTACAACACTTTAAAGGATAGAGGAATGACACTTATAACTATAACAGACCACGATACGATAGATGGTTGTCTTGAGATAGCACACCTTCCTGACACGTTTATCTCAGAAGAGATAACCACCTACTTTCCGGAAGACAGATGTAAGGTCCACGTTATAGCAATAGATATAAACGAAAAACAACATCAAGACATACAACATCTGAGGGGGAATATATACGAGCTTGTTGATTATCTTCAAAAAAACAACATAGTCCATATTTTAGCCCACCCTTTATACAATATGGATGGAAAACTAAAAAAAGAACATATAGAGAAGTTTGCACTTTTATTTGACAACTGGGAGATACTCAACGGAACAAGGTCTAAAACCTCAGCCCATATAACAGAAAAGATAGCAAAGTCCTTTACAAAGGAAAAATTAGAAGAGTTAGCAAACAGATACAACATCTACAAAAGAACAAGGGATCATATCAGCTTCACAGGAGGGTCAGACGACCACGGAGGTATAGACTTAGGAACAGGATACACAGTAGCAGAAGGAAACACTTTAGAAGATCTAAAACAAGCTATACTAACAGGAAAAACATACTACGAAGGAGATTACGGCAACCCCAAAAAACTTACCCATATGGTGATGAATATAGGGAAAGAAGGTGTTAAGAGAAGATACAACTTAGGTGATATAGGTTATTTACTTGACCAACTTTTTGACCCAAAACCTCAGTCCCACTCAATCATAGACCAGATTTTAGGGAGAAACTCTGCATCTATTTTTATAGAAAATGTTATAAAGTTTAAAGGAAAAGTCATTAAAGACAACCACGAAAACATATTTAACTTTTTCTCAAATCTACTACCTTACACATTAAACCAGATAAAGAATCAAAAAAGTTTTGATTTTGACAAAGTAAGTATGTACTTAGGTAAAGCTTTAATCTTTTCAACTGTGTACTTAGTTTACCTTTCTGTTTACAAACAGAGAGCTGAAGAAAAAAACACATCTTTAAATCTACATAAAGAGTTTTTTGGAAACGGTCACGTGGAAGGTAAAGTAGCTTACCTGAGTGATACGTTTTTTGAGATTAACGGTGTGTCAAGGACAACACAAAAACTCTTTAAACTAGTTCAAGAAGAAGGTTATAACGTTAAGTTTTTAATATCTCACAAGAAGAAGGTAGAAAGTGATTACATAAAAAACTTTGAGCCTGTGCTAACCTTTGACTTACCAGAGTACGAGGATATTCCTATAAATATTCCTAACCTACTTGAAGTTTTAGACTATATAGAATCAGAAAACTTTGATGTTATATATAGTGCAACACCTGGAGTAATGGGTATTTACGGACTTGTAATATCTAAGATTTTAAATATTCCTTTTGTGACGGCTTACCACACAGATTTTCCTCAGTACGTTTACAGATACACCCAGGACCATACCATAACTAATATAGTTACATCTTTAATTAAACTCTTTTACAACTCTGCGGACAGAGTGTTAGTTCCTTCAAAGGAGTATTACAACAAACTTAAAGAGTTAGGTATAAACAAAGACAAGATGGTTGTCTTTAGAAGGGGAGTAAATACCCAAAAGTTTAACCCATCATACAGAGACAAGAACTTTTGGAAAAATTACATAAAGGATTACAACAACCAGTTTGTAGTAATGTACGCTGGAAGGGTGTCTAAAGAGAAAGATTTAGATGTGTTTATAGAAGTTTACGAAAGGATGAAAAATAACCCAAAAGTTAGGTTTGCGATAGTGGGAGATGGACCATACAAAAAAGAACTTTTACAAACCTACTCAAGTAAGATTGCATTTACTGGCTTTTTAGAGGGTGAAAGTTTAGCCAGAGCTTACGCAAGTGCAGACTTTTTCTTATTTCCAAGTACAACTGATACATTTGGAAACGTAGTTTTAGAAGCAATGGCAAGTGGACTTATACCTCTTTTATCAGACAAAGGTGGTGCAAAAGAAAACATTGTAGACGAAGTAACAGGTTTTATTGTAAAAGACAACAACCCGGAGGAGTACAAAATTTTAATAGAAAGACTGATAGACAATGATACCCTTCGAAGCAGCATCAAGAAAAATATACTTCAGTACATTCAAAACTTTGATGAGAGAGATTTACTAATAGAAATGTTAAAACTTCTGTCGTTAGAAAGACTTTCTAAAGTAAATCAGGAGGTGGTTGTATGAAAACAAAGAGAAGTTACTACCCTGTTGACCCTACACCTACAGTAAAATCAAAGGACAGTGAGTGGTGGATTGCAACTGACATACAAAAAGAAGTTATAAAGAGAACAAAAAGTATATCAGTCTCATAATGATAGGGAAAATTGCTAAACAGTACAACCTTTTCCAAAAAACATCTTACGGTTTTAAACTTTACCACAAAGACCTTGTAAAAATAATAGTGAAGAATTTAACTAAATGAAAGTTCTTGATATAACCCATTTTTACAGTAGTAGGGGAGGGGGAATAAAAACATACATAAACAACAAAATGAACTACTTCTCAAAGTGTGAAGATATACATCATACTCTCCTAATCCCTGCAGAAGAAGACAGCTGCTACTACAAAGAAAAAACAAAGGTTATAACCCTAAAGTCCCCCCAGCTTTTATTTTCAAAAAATTACAGGCTAATCATAAATCCTATCAAACTGGCTAAAGTTATAGAAGAGGAAAATCCTGATGTAGTTGAGATTGGATCACCATTCTTAATACCATCAGTGGTTAACTATCTAAAAGAAAAAAGTGGTTTTAAAGTAGTAGGATTTTTTCACTCAGATTTAGAAAAAGTCTCAACAAATCTACTAAAAGGGAAAAACATAATAAGACCAATAATAAAAAAGTACGTGTATAAAACTTACAGTAGTATGGACCTGGTAATTGCACCATCTAACTATATAAAAAACTATCTTAGAAGTATTAACATACAAAATGTTGAAGTTGTCTATCACGGAATAGATTTAGATGTCTTTACCAATACTCATGTTGATAAATCTTTGAGACTACATTACGCAATAGAAAAAGATAAGGTTGTTTTAATATACGTAGGAAGATTCTCTCCAGATAAAAATTTTTCCCATCTTTTAAAGATATTTAAAACACTTAATTTTATAAAACCTAAAAAGTTTCACTTTCTACTTGTAGGAGATGGACCACTCAAAGAAGAGGTGTACGACCAGCTTGAAAGCGATTTTACCGTTGTAGATTATATTGAAGACAGAGAAGAAATAGCCAAACTGTATAAAATCTCTGATATATTCGTTACAGCTTCTAAAAGTGATACTTTTGGAATATCATTGATTGAAGCTCAAGCCTGTGGTCTTCCTGTAGTTGCCTACAAGGAAAACTCTTTTCCGGAAATTTGTTACTATAAAGATTTACTCTGTACAGACAGTCTTGATTTTATATACAAAGTAGTGAATCTATCAGAAAGTTTAGAAAGAGTTGAGAAAGATAAGATCCAGCAGTTTGTTAAAAAAAATTTTGACGTAAACATAACAATGGAAAAGCTTGTTAATGTTTATAAAAAGCTTTTAAATCATCGATTTTGCCCTTTAAAGTAGTTTTCAGCAATTCCAAACATTAAAAAGTAAAGGGGAAGTATTGCATCCCATATTCCACTGAAAATCCCGCCAACTAAAAAGTAAGTAGGAAAAACTAAAAAAGGTAAAGCTACTATCTGGTCTTTACTTTGAAGTTTAGTAAATAGTACAAATTTAAAATACTTATACATCAAAAATATAAGTCCTAAAAGACCAATTAAACCAATATTTATAAACTCTGATATTAAAAAGATAGACTCGTAAGACCTCCCTACAGGAGAAGGAGGGTCTAACCTTGCTCCTGCGTTATAACCATGTCCTATAAGGATAGGAAGAATATTTTTATTCTCAAAGTCCTTTCTTATAACTTCTAAACCTTTCTTACCTATTTCCCACCTTGCACTTGAAAACTCGTTTAGTTCCCCTTCAGAGAGTGTTTTTCCTGTAAACACAGCTTCAAGTAAGATCTTATATTTGGGGAATTTTTCAAAAGCAACGTAAGTTCCAGCTAAGACTACTACAAAAAACAATCCCGATAGTGCATATAAAACTTTCTTTCCTACATGTGAAAATCTAAGTAAAACAACAAATAAAACTACATAAGAGAAAAAGATTCCTAATATTGGATTTCTCTTTCCTGTGTAAAAGACAAGAAAAGTAAATATTAAGAATAAAATTAGATAAACTCCTTTTTTTAGTTTATCTTTCTCTAATAAAAACATAACAAAAGCCGACAAACTGCCTAAGGAAAAAACTATCCCTATCTCAAAAACTCCACCCCATATAGGCTGTTCTAAACCTCTGTAGTAGTTAAACACAGTTATTACAGCTTCTACTGTACAAAAGATAACTATGGTAAGATTTACCTTGTAAAAAAGTCTCTCTGTAGGGTTAAACATGTCTTTTGCAAAGTATGAGATATTAAAAAATGTTTGACTTAACACCCCTGTAAACTCTTTTAGATTACCATACACTGCAGTAGATATTAACGATGGAGTAATTATCATAAATAGAGAAAGTTTTAACTCTCCATTTATTGTTAACTGCCTTTTTACTATCTTAAAAATTTCGTAAACTAAAAACAATACAATAAGAGCCGTAAACAGAGATATTGATATATAAGCAGCTGCAAAAAGTACTATAAGCCAGTTTTCCTTACTCTTCAATAAAACCCTCCTAAAAAATTGAGAGTAAATTATAATATCAGAATTTAAGACAAAAGAATTTTTGAGATTTTTTCTAGAGTTGTCCTCGCTTTGTTTCTTACTATTGCGTATTTATGTTCTGATAGCTTCTTCAAAAGAGGTATAACAGAAGGCGTTGATATTTTTACTAAAGTATCAACAATTTCTATAAGTATGAATGGGTCTTGTTCTTTATCTATCATAATATCTAAGTAGGGGATGGCCTCTTCTAATCTTTTTATTCCTATTACGTGGACTACGTTTTTTCTCCATTCTTTTACAGGATGTTCAAGACTCAAAAGTAGTTTGTATTCGTAATCCATATTATGAAACTCAGTAAGGTCAAAGCCACAGTTAGGACAAATTTTATCTTCTTCTTTTATAACAGACCAGCAAGCAGGACAAAAGTATGTAATAACACCTTGGTAATCTTTCAATGATTTTATATTTAAAGTATCTGATTTTGACATAAAATCAAATATATCAACTCCTTGAATTTTCTCAGGAAGTTTTATTACTTCATATATCTCATAATAAAAACATTTTTGGAAGTTATCACTCTGAAATACAAAATCACCATCAAATATTCCAAAACCTACTTCGTTTGGATTTATGCTCTGTATGAAGTACATTTTGTTTTTATCAATAACTTCAAATAAGTCTTCATATTTTTCTAAAGTAATAATATACCTAACTTTAGCAAGATAAAAGATTAAAATTTCATCCGGAACGGTGAATGTTCCTACCTCGCAGGGATAATTTTTCATATCATGTATTATATCTTCAAGGACAGAAGGGGTTAAAATACTATCTTTCTTACCAGCTACTGCCTCTCCCATATAAAAAAATATGAAACTTTTGCTAAAATGAATTCTGTTATAAACTTTTACAAAACCTGTTAAAGGTAAGTTTTGAAGTTTCTTAAAAAATTCGTAAATATTCATATTTATTGAATCTAAGTTAACCCACACAGGTTCCTTTTCATAGTAAAGAATAGATGGAATCTCATTTAATCTAAAATAGTGAATAAGGAAATTTTTGTTTGTTTTATACACACTAAAAACATCAAAGTCTTTGAAGTATTTTTTGTTTAACTCTCCTTCTATTATAGGATATTCAACAACACCATCAAAAGATTTTAACTCTAGCACACCGTTAAATTTTTTGTATTTTAACAGCTCCAACACTTTCTCTAAGTTGGTAAGGTCTTTGTGAACTTCGTAGTACACAGCAATACTTTTATCTTTCCAACCTTTCATCTTAAAATCTCCCTAAGTATAGCTTGAAAAGTTTCCTTTACACCTTTGTTATCCTTTGCAACAGCTTCTATTGTAGTAAAATCTTTAAAGATTCTTTTAATTTCCTCTACTTTTTTTTGTTCTGTTAAGTCTACTTTGTTTATTTGTATCACTTTAGGCAGTTTTGATTCGTATATCTCTTTAAAAGCTTTTAAATTTTCATTATGGTTCACTGTAGGGTCATACACAAACACAAATCCGTTGGCGTTGTTAAGTATCCAAGGTCTTAGTATCTCAAACCTATCCTGTCCCGGGGTAGACATTAATCTAACCTTTAGTTTAAAATCTAAGTTTTTGATGTTTATTCCTAACAAAAGTGTATCTAAAAATATTGTTCTGTTTTCAACTGTTTTAGCATGAAACCTGTCTATAACGTAATTTGAAAATATATCTTTTAACGAGTCTAAATTGGTGGTTTTCCCTGCCATTCCTATTCCGTGATAAACTATTAAAACCTCTTTCATAGTTAAAACTCCAGCATATCAAAGCTTATTTTAAAATTGTCCTTTTTACGGTTCCTTATTTGATTAAATATCGGGTCAAGTTCTTTTAAGGCTTTTTCTGTAAACAACTTAACAGATCCAAGAGGGACTTTCTTATCAAAAATAGAAGCAATAAAGAAGTTATACTGACTTATTCTTATGTATATAGACTTATTTATACCTTCTGTAAAAAATGTGTTTTTTTCATGAATAATATGGTTTAATTGATCTAAAGCCCCTAAAACACCTGCACAAACAACAGCAAACCTTGAAGCTTCCCTTTCGTCTTTAACATCAGAGGATAAAAACGATACAACCCTTCCTCCTTCATCTCCTATCAAAACTAAATCAACATAAGTAGCCATTATAAACTTTTCTAATATACTTTCTATGTACTCTAAATCTTTTTTCTCTATAGTGTAGCTTACGATGTCCATTCAAACTCCTTAATAGTGGTTTTTAGTAGACACACAGACTGAATATATTTTTTTGTTCTTTTGCCTCTTTTTTGGCTTGGGCTATTATCTCGTCTAATACACTCTGATTTAATTTTTTTCCTTTTGGTATATAAACTATGGCAGCTGAAACTGTCAAGAATTCAAACTTTCTCTCAACACCGTTTCTATCTCTTGATACTATGTATCCTTTCTCTATATCATCTCTATCGTACAGTGAAATTACATCGTGATTAAACTTTTCAACAACAAATTTTACTTTACTGTACAAACTTTCATAATCTATATCTTTAGATCCAAGGAAAAAGTCATCCCCTCCAACATGCCCTACGAAAAAGTTATCACTATGAAAGTTTGATTTTAGTATCTCTGAAAACATTAAAATTGATCTATCTCCTCTTCTAAAGCCGTAATAATCGTTAAATGGTTTAAAGTTGTTAAAATCGAAGTATACAGCAAAGAACTCTTCTTGATTATTTAAATTTTGATCTATGTACTTTTTGATAGATATGTTTCCTGGTAGTTTAGTTAATGGATTTTTATCTATAGCTTCTAAAAGTTTCTCTCTTAGTACTAATTTTAGTAGATTTTTATAGTGAATTACTCCTTTAAACTTTAAGTTTTCTGAAATTACAAAGTA
This sequence comes from Sulfurihydrogenibium azorense Az-Fu1, assembly GCF_000021545.1. Lineage (NCBI taxonomy): Bacteria > Pseudomonadati > Aquificota > Aquificia > Aquificales > Hydrogenothermaceae > Sulfurihydrogenibium > Sulfurihydrogenibium azorense. Next base: position 1,188,695 of record NC_012438.1, on the reverse strand, counting down.
ATTTTTATCACTGTTTTCTAATAAGTTTTCAATCATATTAAAATCTAAATTTTTTGATAAATCTATAAAGACTATAGGTTCAAATAAATCGTTTAAATCATAAATTTTTTTGTCTCTTCTTAAAAAGTATAAACTTTTAAGCACGCTATTATTGAAAGTTTTCATAAGTTTTTTGGCAGATATAGAAGCTATTGGATGTTTCTTTTGGTCTAAAACTACTATTGGCTTTTCTATCTCGTGGTGATTGTTATTTAAAAATTCGTATAAAATGATAGAATTATCATCAACACTTACTGTATAACAGTCATCTATAAATTGTTCTAGTTTTATTTGTATGTTTTCACTTTCTGATTTTCTTTTGAAATCTAAATTTAACTCTATGTAGTCCTTCTTTTGTTCTATTTTAGAAGGTGGTTGTATAAAGTATCCTTGGGATAAGTATATTTCGTTTTCTTCTAAAACGTAAACTATCTTTTTATCTTCAACTTTTTCTGCTATAACTTTTATGTTTAGTTTGCTACACAGCTTGTTAAGAAAATTGATTATACTAAGCTTTGTAAAATCTTTGTTTATACCGTTTATAAAAAATCCATCTATCTTCAAATAGTTAGGATACAGTCTATATAGAGTTTCTAGACATACAGACCCTACTCCAAAATCATCCAGGGCAAGCTCAAAGCCCTGTTGTTTATAATTTTTGATTATGGCTGATAATGATGCCTTATCTACTGAGAATCTTTCAGAGACCTCAAATACAAGTAAATTTTTAGGCACATTATAATTTTGTAGTATTCTAATGGTTTCTCCTTCTTTGTAGTTTACATCAGATATTATTCTACTGTCTAAGTTATAGAAAAGTCTATGGCCTAAGCTAAAGTTATCTAAAAATTCTAAAATTACTTTTTCCCTCAACTTTATATCAACTTTAAAAAGTAAGTTGTTTTTACTTAAGTAATCAAATAATTCATGAGGATTTTTAAAGCCTAATTTATCAAAACCTCTTATTAATGCTTCATAACCAAAAATTTCGCCGGTTCTTATATTAGCAATCGGTTGGTACACAAAGTATAAATTGTCTATAATACTATCTATTTCTGTCATAAATCGTACCTTTTTCAAAATTTATCATCTAAAAGATAATACAGTAATGTTAAGTTTTTTTTAAAAAATGATTAATTCCCTTTAACATTTATACTGGCTTTTAGGTATGTTAAAATTTTATTTACAATACACAAATTATAAATGCAGGAGGTGTCTGTGAAAGACTTTTTTAGGAAAAGGTACTATGATGGGATAAAAGATACAAAATTAAAGAGAAGTCTTGGTTTATGGGATTTAGTTTTTATAGGGGTTGGTGGGATTATAGGAGCTGGTATTTTTGTTATTACCGGGCAGGCAGCAGCTGCATATGCAGGTCCGGGTATAATTCTCTCTTTTGTACTTTCTGCAATTGCAATAGGTATAACTGCTTTAGTGTATGCTGAGTTTAGTTCTGCTTTTCCTATATCTGGGAGTGCTTACAGTTATACCTACGCTACTTTAGGAGAGGTGATAGCATGGCTTGTTGCTTGGAATATCTTACTTGAATACGGTGTGGCAGCTGCGGCAGTTGCAACGGGATGGTCAGGGTATTTAAGAACTTTTTTAGAAAACAACTTCGGTTTTACACTTCCTGTAGCGTTAAGTGGTGCCTTTGATCCTTCCAAAGGGACTGTCATAGATCTGTTTGCCTTCTTGGGTATGGCTGGTGTTTTTGCTTTATTAACCATAGGTATAAAAGAAAGTGCAAGGGTTAACTTTTTCATAGTACTGCTAAAGTTAGCTGTATTATTAGTCTTTATATTTATTGGATTAAAGTACGTAAAACTTGAAAATATAACTTCAAATTTCCTTCCTTATGGATGGCAAGGTGTATGGAGTGCTGCATCTTTAATTGTTTTTGCATACCTTGGTTTTGATGCAGTATCAACCTTAGCAGAAGAGACAAAGGATCCACAGAAGACACTTCCAAAAGGGCTAATATTATCTTTAAGTATAAGCACTGTCTTGTACATAACCGTTTCTTTTGTTCTTGTTGGTATACTTCCTTATTACTCTTACGAAGGTAAACCTGACTCTCTTGCTTACGCTATGTACCAAGTAAATGAAAAATGGGTTGCAGACTTTATATCTTTAGGAGCTGTAATAACTATAACAAGTGTTATGATAGTTATGGGACTTGGATTTACGAGAGTTTTATACTCACTGGCAAGAGATAGACTTTTCTTTAAAACCTTTGCAGACATACATCCAAAGTTTAACACACCTTACAAAGCCTCCATTTTAGGGGGTGTTTTTTTATCTGTTCTAGCTGGCTTTTTACCTTTGAAAATACTTGCTGAAATGGTAAATATAGGAACCCTTTTTGCTTACTTTATGGTGGGAGTTGCTGCAATTGTTATAAAAAATAGACCAGATATAAGACCTATTTTTAAAGTCCCTTATCCAAACCTACTACTACCTTTAAACCTTATCTTCCTAATGTTTATTATGGCAGGATTACCATTTGATACTTGGATGAGATTTTTTATCTGGACAATAATTGGTATTTTAATTTACTTTTTCTATGGTTATAAAAACAGTATTTTAGGAAAAAGTTAAAAAACCTTAATGTAATTTGAATTGTTTTTTAAATTATTTTCTTTAAAATTAGAGTATGAATATAGCAGAACTTGTAAAGAAACTTAATACTGATATTGAAAAAGGTCTAACAGAAGAAGAAGCTAAAAGAAGATTAAAGATATACGGTTATAACACTATAAAAGAAGAAGATCGTTTTTCTGATTTAAAACTTTTTATAAATCAGTTTAAAAATCCTTTTATTCTACTTCTTCTGTTTGCTTCTTTCCTATCATACCTTTTAGGAGACAAGTTTGAATCTTTGATAATCATACTTATAGTATTTCTTGGTGGAGTAGTTGACTTTTTTCAAGAAAGGTCAGCTCATAAAACAATTGAAAGTCTCAGGTCTTTAGTAAAAGTTAAAGCAACAGTAATAAGAAGTGGTCAAAAAAAAGAAATACATCTCGAAGATATTGTGGTTGGAGACATTGTAATACTTACAGCTGGGGATGTTGTCCCAGCTGATTGTATAGTTATAGAGTCAAAAGATTTATTTGTAAATGAGTCTATTTTAACAGGAGAGTCCTACCCTGTTGAAAAAATGGAAACAGAGAAAGTTTTTAAAGGAAGTTATGTAGTAAGCGGTTTTGCAAAAGCTTTATGTATAGCTATTGGGAAAGATACAGAGTTTGGAAAAATTGCGTCTAAGTATAGTGAGATTAAGTATGAAACTGATTTTGAAAGAAATCTGAGAAGATTTGGTTATCTTCTAACGGAAGTAGCCTTTGTTTTAATACTGATTGTTTTTTTTGTAAACGTTTATTTTCATAGACCTGTTGTTGAATCATTTTTATTTGCTTTATCTTTGTCAATAGGAATAACTCCTACCCTTCTTCCTGCCATCGTTACTGTTGCCCTTTCTGTTGGTGCAAAGAAAATGGCTGATAAAAAAGTCGTAGTAAAAAGATTAATTTCTATAGAAAACTTTGGAAGTATGAATGTTTTGTGCTGTGATAAAACAGGTACAATTACCCAAGGAATTATGAAACTAGTATCGTACAAAGATTTAAACAATAAAGAAAATGAGAAAGTATTCTTACTGGCTTATCTTAACGCTTACTTTCAAACTGGATTTAAGAATCCGATAGATGAAGCCTTAATCTCTTATAAAAGTTTAGATATTGATGCTTATAAAAAGATAGATGAAATCCCTTACGACTTTAATAGAAAAAGACTTTCAATATTTGTAAAGACTCCTGACAGTAAAAACCTTTTAATAACAAAAGGAGCTGTTAAAAACATTCTACAGGTTTGTGAGTTTGTTGAAATAAATAACAAAGTAAACCCATTAACAGATGAATATAAAGAAAAAATTTTAAACAATTTAGAAGATTTTTCTAAAAAGGGTTATAGGGTTTTAGCAGTAGCTTACAAGTTTAATGATAAAGATATTATAGGATTTTCAGATGAATCAAAAATGATATTTTTAGGATTTTTAATATTTGAAGACCCACTTAAAGAAGATGTTTTAGATGCTATAAATATACTAAAAGAAAAAGGTATAAAGCTGAAAATTTTAACTGGCGATAACAGGTTTGTTGCAAAACATATAGGAGAAAAGTTAAACTTAAACAATGTCTTGACTTCTGAAGATTTACATAATATTCATCCAGATGCCCTTGTTAAAGTTGTAGAAAAGTATGATATATTTGCTGAGCTTACTCCTTCTCAAAAGGAAGATATAATACAAGCCTTAAGAAAAGGTGGAAACGTTGTTGGTTATATAGGAGATGGTGTTAACGATGTTCCGCCTATGAAGTCAGCTGACGTATCAATCTCAGTTGACAATGCAGTTGATATAGCCAAAGAATCAGCTGATATAGTCTTGTTAGAAAAAAGTTTGAAAGTTCTTTTAGATGGTGTGCTGGAAGGTAGAAAGGCATTTGTAAACACTTTAAAGTACATATTTATGCAAACAAGTTCAAACTTTGGAAATATTTTTAGTATGGCTGGAGCTTCCTTTATTATACCGTTTTTACCACTCTTACCAAAACAGGTTTTAGCATCTAACTTTTTGACAGACTTTGCAGTTATAACCATACCAAACGACAATGTGGATGAAGATTGGATAAACACTCCAAAAAAGTGGGATTTTAACTTTATAAAAAGTTTTATGGTTGTTTTTGGTTTGATTAGTTCATTTTTTGATTATGTAACCTTTGGGGTTTTACTTTTTATCTTTCATCTTTCCCCTGAGTATTTTAGAAGTGGATGGTTTATAGAAGCTATGCTTACTCAACTTTTAGTTATACTGGTTTTAAGAACAAAAAACAGTTTTTACAGATCTAAACCAAGTAATTATTTAGCTTTTTCTATACTTACCATAGTTTCCCTAACATTTATCATTCCTTACACACCAATTGGAGAAATTTTGGAAATAAAACCACTACCTTTAAATCTCTTGATAATAATCTTATCTATAGTTTTCCTTTATATAGCGGTTGTTGAATTTGTTAAGTTAAAGTTTTATAAAGTTTACTCTTAAATGTTTATGACAGTTTCACTTTTAAACTTTTTGTGTAAACTGAAGTTTTGTTTCACACTCTTTGTAGGATGTATCTACACCCTTACTTTTAATGTATTCCACTCCCCATTGGTGTAAAGTAAGTAAGACAGGATGTAGTTTTTCTCCCAAGTCGGTTAATGAATACTCCACTTTTGGAGGAATTTGTGGGTAAACTTTTCTCTCTATGATACCTTCTCTTTCAAGCTCCCTAAGTTGTTTTGTAAGCATTCTTTGATTTATTCCTTTTATAGATCGGTTCAACTGAGAGAATCTTTTTGGACCATCTATAAGTTCTTTTATTATTAAGAATTTCCATTTACCACTAATAATATTTAAAGTTATCTCAATAGGACATTCGTTCATTCCCTTTACCTCATTATAGTTACTTTTATGTTAGTATATCACAAATAAGTCTGTACTTGACAAAAAATTATTTAATTTCTAAAATTAAGGTAAAATAATATTAAGAGGTAGAATCAATGCTTTACTCTCATGAAAAGATTAGAGGTGTCACATTGAAAAATCGGATAGTAATGTCTCCTATGTGTATGTATTCATCACATGACGGTTTTGTTAGTGATTGGCATATGGTTCATTTAGGTTCAAGGGCAGTAGGTGGTGCAGGTTTAATATTTTTAGAAGCTACTGCCGTAGAACCACGAGGTAGAATATCCCCTTCAGATCTTGGTATATGGAAAGATGAGCATATTGAAGGTTTAAGAAATATAGTTAACTTTTGCCATAATTTTGGAGCAAAAGTAGGAATACAGCTTGCCCATGCAGGAAGAAAAGCAGAGGATTACAATCCATGGGAAAGGGAAAGTGTCAAAATAAAAGGTTCTAAAGATGCAATTGCTCCATCACCTTTACAATTTGGAAATAACTGGCATATTCCAAAAGAAATGAATAAAAAAGATATAGAAGAAGTTCAAAATTCATTTGTAAATGCTGCTAAACGGGCAGTTGAAGCTGGTTTTGATATTATAGAAATTCACGCTGCACATGGATATCTTATTCACGAATTTTTATCACTAATATCAAATCATAGAACAGATGAGTATGGAGGGAGTCTTGAAAATAGAGAAAGATTTTTACTGGAAGTGGTAAAAAAAGTTAGAAATGTAATTCCTGAAAGTATGCCTTTGTTTGTTAGACTTTCTTGTGTAGATCATGTAGAAGATGGATGGACACTTGAAGATAGTATTCATCTTGCAAAAAGATTAAAAGAAGAGGGCTGTGATGTAATTGATTGTTCATCTGGAGGAATTTTAGAATCAGAAGTAGTAAATGCATATCCAGGATTTCAAGTTCCATACTCTGAAAAAATTAAAAGGGAAGCTAAAATAAAAACAATGACAGTAGGTCTTATTAAGAGTTATTACCAAGCTGAGGAGATAATTTCTAATAATAGGGCAGATTTAGTTGCTATTGGAAGGGAATTTTTAAAAGATCCTTATTTGCCAATTAGATGGGCTTTATCAAACAATATAAAAATTCAAATTCCAAAGCAATATTTAAGAGGATGGTTTTAAGGAGGTTTTACAACCATGAAAAAGTTAAAAATCAATGGAAAATTTTTTAATGTAAATCTATCAGACGATACACCACTTTTATGGGTAATAAGAGATCATATAGGTTTAACTGGAACAAAGTTTGGATGTGGGAAGGGAATTTGTGGGTCATGTACGATTTTATTAGATGGAAATCCTGTTAGATCCTGTATAACACCTCTTAAACTTGCTATTAACAAAGAAATCATAACCATTGAAGGAATTCCAGAAGATCATCCATTAAAAAGAGCGTGGATAGAGTTACAAGTACCTCAGTGTGGATATTGCCAGTCTGGTCAGATAGTAGAAGCCTATGCCTTACTTAAAAATAATTTAAATGCAAGTGATAACGAGATTGTATCTATAATGTCTTCCCATCTTTGTAGATGCGGAACGTACAACAGAATTAAAAAAGCAATAAAACGCGCTCAATCTCTTTTAAAGAAGGAGGGTTAAAAAATGATTACAAGGAGAGATTTTATAAAGATTTCAGGACTTGCAATTGGATTAATTATCGCTCCTTCAGGATTTCAGATACTAAAAGCGGAAGAGATTATGAACAACAATTTAAAACCAGTTTTGTGGCTACAAATTACAAAAAATAATGAACTAATAATACTTTCTAATAAATCTGAGATGGGACAGGGAGTTTACACGGGACTTGCTATGCTTGTAGCTGATGAGCTTGATTTTCCATGGGAAAAAGTAAAAGTTAAAGCCGCTCCTGCTTCAGATATATACAAAGATGAAAAGTTTGGATCTCAACTTACAGGAGGAAGTACAAGCTTAAGCCATATGCATGAATTTTATAGATATTTAGGAGCAACTGCTAAAGAGATGATTTTAAATGCAGCTTCCGAAAAATTAAATATTTCTAAATCAAATCTTAAAGTAAAAGAAGGTTATTTATGGTATAAAGACAAAAGGTATCCTTACTCTCATTTTTGGGATTACGCTTTAAAACTTCCTATTCCACAAGAAGTAAATTTGAAAAATCCGGAAGAATTTATCTATATAGGAAAGAATGTTCCACGTATAGATGTACCTGAAAAAGTAAACGGTAGGGCTATCTTTGGTATTGATGTTAAACTAAAAAATATGGTATATGCAGTTGTAGAAAGACCTAACTATTTTGATTCAAAGGTAGAAGATTTTAATAAAGATGACATCTTAAAAGAAAAGGGTATTATAGATGCTTTTCCTATTCAGACGGGAGTTGCTATTGTTGGAGAAACCTTTGAAAGTTTATTAAAAGTTAGAAACAAAGTCAAAGTTAAGTGGAGTAGAAGTTCTATAGAAGGATATGATGACAACAAGCTTCAAGAGTATTATTTAAACAAATTAAACGAAAATGGAAATATAGCCAGAAACGATGGAAATGTCATTAAGGTAATACAGAATGTAAATAAAAAAATAGAGGAAACATATCTTCTACCGTATTTGTATCATGGAACAATAGAACCTATGAACTGTGTTGCTAATATCACTGATGACAGATGTGAAATTTATGCACCAATACAGGCACAAACCTTCGCTCAAAAAGTAGCTATGGAAGTTACAGGATTTGATAAAAATAAAGTAGACGTTTATACAACATATTTAGGTGGGGGCTTTGGTAGAAAGTCTAATGTTCTTTTTGTTAAAGAAGCTGTAGAAATTTCCAAAAAATTAAAAAGACCGGTAAAACTTATATATACAAGGGAAGATGATGTAAAATCACAATGGTATAGACCAATGAATGCAACAATTTTGAAAGCAGGTTTAGATAATAACGGAAATTTAATTGCCCTATATCATAAAATAGCTGTTCCAGCAGTCTTTGAATGGGCAGGAAGACCCTCAAAAATAGATAGAGCAGCAGTTGAGGGAATAGAAAATATGTTTTATGATATTCCAAATGTTCATGTTGAATTTGTTAAAGTAGACTTACCTATACCAGTTTGGTTTTGGAGATCTGTTGGTAGTTCTCATAACGCCTTCACGTTAGAGACATTTATTGATAGAGTAGCAAAATTATCACATAAAGATCCTGTTGAGTTAAGATTGAAATTGTTATCTAAAAATCAAAGAGCTCAAAATGTTATTCAAACTGTGGCTGAAAAAGCAGGTTGGGGAAAAACTCCAAAATATGGAGCAGCAATGGGAATTGCTTATCACTATTCTTTCGGAACACATGTTGCCCAAGTCGCAGAAGTATCTTTAGACAAATCTACAGGTATAGTTAAAGTTCACAGAGTTGTTTGTGCTATCGATCTTGGTCCTACAGTAATTAATCCAGATTTAGTTATTGCTCAAGTAGAAAGTGCTGTAAATATGGGTTTAAGTGCAGCTTTAAAAGAAGCTGTTCATTTTGGTAAATCAGGGCCATCAAACTTAAATTTTGATACTTATCCGATTTTAACTATGGATGAGGCACCTGATGAAATAGAAGTTCATATAGTAAAAGGAGAAGGTAGTATGGGAGGTGTAGGTGAACCTGGTCTTCCACCAATAGCACCTGCAGTTGCAAATGCATTATTCTGGGGTTATGACATAAAGGTAAACAGACTTCCGATGACTCCTGATTATATAAAATTTTTAATACTTTAAAGGAGGTAAGATAAATTGGTTGAGTATCTTAAAATTCCTGGGACAGAAATTGAGGTTTCAAGAATTGCCATTGGAACGTGGGCAATTGGAGGATGGATGTGGGGTGGAACAGATGAGCAAAAAGCAATAGAAGCAATTTTAAATGGACTGGATAAGGGATTAAATCTTATTGATACAGCTCCTGTTTACGGATTTGGGCTATCGGAAGAAATTGTTGGGAAAGCATTAAAAGAATATGGAAGTAGAGACAAAGTTGTTATTGCTACAAAAGTAGGCTTAGAGTGGGAAGATAAGCATTCAAAAGTATGGAGGAACTCTACAAAAGAAAGAATTTTTAAAGAAGTAGAAGACTCACTGAAAAGATTACAAACAGATTATATAGACATATATCAAGTTCACTGGCCTGACACTAAAACACCTTTTGAAGAAACAGCAGAAGCAATGTATAAACTTTATAAAGAAGGAAAAATCAGAGCCATAGGAGTGAGTAACTACTCCCCTGAGCAAATGGAAGAATTTAGAAAAGTTGCTCCTATTTACACTAATCAACCTCCTTATAATTTATTTGAGAGACAAATCGAAAAAGATGTAATTCTTTATTGTGAAAAAAATAACATTGCATTACTTTTCTATGGAGCGATATGCAGAGGTCTTTTAAGCGGTAAAATAAACAAAAACACAAAATTTGAAGGAGATGATTTAAGAAAAGTTGATCCAAAATTCCAGGAACCTAGATTTTCAGAATATTTGAGTGCTGTTGAAGAATTAGATAAATATGCTCAGGAAAGATTTGGAAAAAGGGTTATTCATCTTGCTGTCAGATGGATGTTAGATAAATCTCCTTTAGGAGTAGCTCTTTGGGGAGTAAGGAAAAAAGAACATTTAAACGATATACCTGAAGTTTTTGGATGGCACTTATCAGAAGAAGATTTTAAAAATATGGATAAAATTATAAATGAAAATGTAAAACATCCAGTAGGGCCAGAATTCATGTCTCCCCCTGAAAGACCTTAAAAATATATTTAATCACCCCCCTTTAAAAAAGGGGGTGTTAAGTTCTTATTTTATTATAGGAAGGAATTCTACTTCGTTTTCTTTTACAGCTTCTTGAACGTTTTGGGATATCTTGTAAGCACAGAAAGATGGTCCACACATAGAGCAGAACTTAGCAGATTTAAATCCTTCTTGAGGTAGTGTTTCGTCGTGGTATTTTCTTGCTGTTTCCGGGTCTATTGCAAGCTCAAACTGTCTTTCCCAGTCAAAGTTGTACCTTGCCCTTGACATTTCATCGTCCCACTCTTTAGCACCTTTTCTGTGTCTCGCAAGGTCTGCTGCGTGAGCTGCTATCTTGTATGCAATTAATCCTTGTTTTACATCTTCAGGATTTGGTAAACCTAAGTGTTCTTTTGGTGTTACATAACATAGCATTGCAGCTCCGTACCATCCTGCCATTGCTGCTCCAATAGCTGAAGCTATATGGTCATAACCGGGAGCTATATCTGTTACTAACGGTCCAAGTACGTAGAATGGAGCTTCATGGCATAATTCCATCTGTTTTTTAATGTTCATCTCTATCTGATCCATAGGAACGTGTCCCGGGCCTTCTACCATAACTTGAACATCATGCTCCCATGCCTTCTTAGTAAGTTCTCCTAAAACCTTTAACTCTGCAAACTGTGCTTCATCTGATGCATCGTTTATGCAACCTGGTCTTAATCCATCACCAAGAGAGAATGTAACGTCGTACTTTTTAAATATCTCACAAATCTTATCAAAGTTTGTGTAAAGAGGATTCTGTTTTCCATGGACTATCATCCACTGAGCTATAATTGACCCACCCCTTGATACTATACCCATAAGTCTATGATTTACAAGAGGTAAAAATTCTCTTAACAGTCCAGCGTGGATAGTCATATAATCAACACCTTGTTGAGCTTGAAGTTCTATAATATCAAGGATATCTTGCTCTGTAAGTTTCTCTATACTTCTTACTTCTTGAAGTGCTTGATATATTGGAACTGTTCCAACAGGGACAGGAGAGTTTTCTATTATGGCCTTTCTTATCTCGTTTAGATTACCACCAGTTGATAAGTCCATAACTGTGTCTGCACCATACTTTAGAGCTACTCTTAACTTTTCAAGCTCTGTCTCTATGTCTGAAGTGATGGCAGAGTTTCCAATGTTTGCGTTTACTTTACACTTTGCAGCGATACCTATTGCCATAGGTTCAAGGTTTATGTGATTGATGTTAGCGGGTATAACCATCCTTCCCCTTGCAACCTCTTCCCTAACAAGCTCAACGGGAAGGTCTTCCCTTTTCGCAACGTACTCCATCTCTTCTGTGATTATTCCCTGACGTGCATAGTGCATCTGTGTAACATTTTTTTGACCTCTACGTTTTGATACATAGAACCTCATAATAAAACCTCCAAGTGTAGTTTTTTAAATGCCTGCTTTAAGGAAGATGGCTTGGAGGTTTTTTCCAACGCCCGCTTCCCTACGGCAGGATTACCTGCATCAGGTTCAAGGGGTATACTCTCAGGCTATCCATAAAAACGGATAACCACCCCCCGCGGTGCTTATTGCAAATAAATATATAACTATGTTATAAATATTTCAAGTTAAGTTTTATGTAAATTGTCATAAAAACATTTAAAGAGGTAAAAATCATGCCATATATCGTAAGAGTAAAACAAAAGTTTAACGCAGCTCACTTTTTAACAGACTACCACGGAAAACCAGAACCTTTACACGGTCATACTTGGATGGTAGAACTTTACATAAAGGCAGACAAGTTAGATAACGGTGGAATGGGATACGACTTTTTAGAGATAAAGGATTTACTAAAAGAAATATTACCTGATTACAAGTGTATGAATGATATATACGACTTTTCTCCAAGTGCTGAAAACGTAGCAAAGTACATCTACGACCAAGTTAAGAAAAAGTACCCAACACTTGTGAAAGTTGTAGTGTGGGAAACGGAAGAAGGAGGAGCTGAATACTATGAAGAGTAAATTTCTGCCAGTGCGAGAGCTCCGTAAGCACCACTCCAACTTCCAAGTTTTGCAGTATCAATATGTAAATCTCTAAGTGGAAGAGGAAACACAAGCTTTTCAACTTTACTTTTAGTAAGAGTTAAAACCATTGGATAGTTTTCAATAATTCCACCTGCGAGTAAAACTGTGTCCGGATTAAATATGTGGGCAATACTCATTATTCCTATTGCAAGGTAGTCTGTAAAAACTTCAAAAGTTTGAACAGCTTTCTCATCATTTTGCTTTGCAAGGTTTATTATATCAAAAGAGGTTTTTCTATCTTCTGAGATAAGACAGTAAAGTCTTTCAAGTCCGTAAGAAGATACATAACTCTCCAGACAACCTTTTCTTCCACAGTGGCATAAAAACCCATCTTTTTCAATAGTTATATGACCTATCTCCATAGCACTTCCTGATACACCAGAAAAAATCTTTCCATCTATCACTAATCCACCACCAAGACCAGTACCCAATGTTAGACAAACTAAAACTTTACTGTCTTTACCGTTGCCGTATACATACTCTCCATAAGCTGCAACATTTGCATCGTTTTCTACAAATACTTCAACGTTAAACTCTCTTTCTATAAACTCTTTAAGGTTTAGCCCTTCTAAAAATTTAAGGTTTGGAGAGTTTGTTAAAAGACCTGTTTTTTTATCAACAAGACCAGCTATAGCGATTCCTATTCTATGGGGATTGTACTTCTTTATGACTTGGCTTAAACTCCTTAAAAAATAATCTTTTTTTTGAATGTCTTTAACTGCTACTTTTTCTGTTTTAATCTCATCATCTTCTTTGAAGGCAACCTTTAAGAAAGTCCCACCAATATCTACACCTAAAAATCTACTCATCTTTCTCCTTTTAAAAAATATCTAAAAAAATGCGATAATAATATTATAAGACTATCAGGAGGAAAACTATGTCTTTACTTGGAATTTTATCAACAGCAGGACAGAGTTTACTAACATTTCAAAGAGGTATAAACTCAACAAATAAAAATATATCAAACGCTACTACAGAAGGCTACAACAGAGAAGTACCTGTTTTCCAAGACTTTCCAAGAAGTGGCGTTTTTATGAATAAAATAATAAGAGTATTTGACCGGTCTCTTTTTAACAGGTCCATCGAACTGAATCAGCAGTTAAACTCTGACAACTCATTTTCTGAGATTTTATCAAACATAGAGACTATGTTTAACGATACTTTAGGAAGTGGTTTTTCATCAGATTTAAACAACTTTTTTAACTCAATAAACGATATGCTTATAAAACCTGATGATATAGCAGCAAGGTCACAGTTTTTAGCAAATGCCCAGACTTTAGTAGGAAAAATAAGAAGTATAAATGATAGTTTAGACAATCAAAAACAAGATATTACTTTAAAAGTAAGAGACCAAGTAAAGCAGATAAACCAAATAACAGACCAACTTGCAAAACTAAACCAAACGATAAAAACAAAAACGTTAGATATTGAAGCAAACAACGAGTATTTAAACGAAAGAGACAGACTTATAAAACAGTTAAGTGATTTAATAGATACTAAAGTTGTGTTTAACGAAGACAATACGGTAAACGTATTTACAGCAAAAGGATACGGACTTGTAGTAGGCATACAAAGTACACCTTTATCTTTTGAAACTGATACAAACGGCAATCCTGTAGTAAAGTGGAACGGTGTTGCTGATATAACTACCGAAATTCAAAATGGTCAGTTAGGAGGAAACCTAAAAGGAATAAAATCAATAAACGACCAGTTAAATAAACTCAACGACTTTACAACAGTTTTTGCAACAGTCTTCAATAAAGTACACAAAAAAGGCTACGGACTAGATGGAAGTACGAATTTAGACTTCTTTACTATAGACCCATCAAAATCTTCAACTAAAATAGATGCATCAAACATATACTTAAACATAACAGACCCAAAAAAAGTAGCCCTTGCACAAAATTCTACTTACCTAAACTCAGACAACACAAACGGTAAAGACCTACTTGGATTAAAAAATAACATAAGAGTTTTATACACAAACCCATCCCAACCAGTTTTAACACCTGCTGAAGAAGCTGCATTACAATCCTCCCTTAACGATTCTACCAACTACACATATATAAAAGACCATACATTTGCAGAGTTTTATAACACAAAGTTAGTTGCAGACATATCTTCTACCTCTTCTTACATAAAACAACAACAGCAAAACAACAAATATCTATATGATGCAATTACAGAAAAGATGAAGAATATTGCTGGTGTAAATATGGATGAGGAACTTATAAACCTTTCAAAACTTCAAAGGTCTTATCAGGCTTCTGCAAGAATAATAACAGTTACAGATGAACTTATGCAGACTATACTTAATTTAGGAAAATGATTAAAAATTTTTTAAAATTACACGATAATAATAGTAAGATTAAGCCTTATAAAAGAGGTGGGCTATGAGAATCGCTGACCTAATAAAATATGATAACTATATAAAAAACGACCAAATAAGACAAAATGAGATAGAAAAATACACTAGACAAATAGCCACAGGAATTAAATTACTATCTCCATCTGACGATACTGTAGGTACTGTAAGTGCACTCCGTCTAAAAACAATAAATGAGGATATAGAGAGATATGGAAGAAATATGGACTTTGTCAATACCATTTTAGATTCTGCAGAAACACAACTTAACTCTATAGCAGCAGCTGGACAGGAAGTTAGAGTTGAGATTGTAAGGCTCTTAAATACAGGTGTGTTAGATAAAGAAGATGCAAAAGTGTTAAGGGATTACTTTGTAAATATGAAAGATTACATTATAAAGCAGGCAAACTTTAAAATAGGAGATACAGCTTTATTTGGTGGTGTTAAAACTCAAACTGACCCGTTTGCACCGGATGGCACTTACCAAGGTGAAACAGTAGAAACAAAAGTGCCAACAGCTCCGGGTGTAGAACTTAACACTACTTTCAACGGGAGAGTTTATTTAGGTGTAAACAACGATACAAATAAAATGATACTGACAGAAACTATAGATAAAATAGTTAACATCATAGACAACGCTATAAGTGGTACAGGAAGCCTTGGAGATTTAAACACTGCTACCATTAGTGTAAATGGTAAAAATGTAAAACTTTTAGAAGCTTTTGATATTGGTTTAAATACAGTTATGCAGTACAGGTCTGTAATAGGAACTCAAGTAAAAACTATTCAAGACTTAAAAACAATAAACGATCAAAACAAAGTGTTTAACAAAGACCTTATCTCAAAACTTGAAGATGTAGATGTTGCAGAAGCAATAACCAACTTACAAAAGGCACAGGTTGCATACCAAGCACTTATATCCGTATTCAACCAAAATAGACAGCTCTCTTTACTGGATTTTTTCAAGTAATTTAACTTATTAGCTCTACAGAGCCATCTTTTACTTTGTATATTACGTTAGCCCAGCCTTCTAACTCTTCGTCGTGGGTTGTTATTATAAGTTGTTTGATAAAATTACTCTCTTTAAGCTCTCCAAAGAGATCAACAAGCTCTTTCTTCCTTTCATCATCTAAAAATATTGTAGGTTCATCTAATATTAAAAAGTCTGCCTTTTCGTTAAGGAGTTTTGCTATAGCAAGTCTTAAAGCTATTGAGAGGGCAACTCTCTGCCCTCCACTTAATGCATCTATATTTACTTCTACGTTAGAGGAAGAAACTGTATTTGCTGTCAAGACAATATCGTACTTTTCTGAAAACTTAAGATTTATAAATTGATTAAATCCAAATCTGTTGAATATCTCTTCTGTGATTTTTGGAAGGTTATACATAGCGTTTTGTTTTAAAAGTTTTTGTATCTGCTGTATAGCGTTTTCCACTTTGTAGTATTTTTTAACTTTACCTGATAAATGCTCTATTCTTTCCTCTTGTTCTTCAGCTTTTTTTAACCCATCTTCTAAAATACTTTTTTGACCTTTTAGATGTCCAAGTTGCTGATTTTTTTCTGATATCTCTTTGTTTTTTTCTTCTATTTGAGCTTTAATCTTTTCTTTTTCTTCTTTGAATTTTTCAATGTCTAAATCTTTTAACTTTTCTTCAATATCATTGAGCTGATTTTCTAACTGAGTTTTAGTGTTTTCACTTTCTTGAAGCTGCCTTTCTAAACTGTCTTCTTCCTTTAGTTTAGGTAGGATTTGATTGTAGCTATCATTAAAAGGTTTTAACTGCTGGATTTTATTACTGGCTTCAGAAATTTCTTGCTTTATTTGTAAAGGTTCTACTTTTAGTCCAATACTTTCTATATCTTTTAAAATCATGTTTTGCTCTTCTATTAATTTTTGTTTAATTTCTTCAAGGTTCTCTTGAAGTATCTTTTGATAGTATCCAAAGTCTTGACTGTGAGATAATATAAACTTTTCTATATCTTCTTTTTGAGATTTTAGCAGGTCTAAATCTTTTATTTGGTGCTGTTTTGCTTTTATTTTAGATTCGTAAGTTGATATTTCCTTTTCAACTTCCTTAATACTATCATAAATAGGTTTTAACTGGTTTAGGAGCTGTTCTATCTCTTTTTGTTTTTTTAACTCTTCTTCAATTTCTTTTTGTTTTTGTGTTAGCTGCTTGTGTTTATTTCTCTTTTCTTCTAACACTTTGTTTATTTCGTTTATAAGTTCTTCTTTTTGATGTTCTTCAAGGGGTCTTCCACAGGTTGGACAGTCTCCATGTATTGATGATAGGTTTGATAATTTTTCTTTTAGTTGTTTACCTTCAGCTTCTATATCTGCTTTTTCTTGTTTAACTTTATCAAGCTCTTTGGAAAGATTTTCCATTTTATATCTGTTTTGATTTATATGTTCATCTATCATAAAAGGATTTAAAAATAGTTGCTGAAACTTTGAATAATAATGTAATAACTGTTTTACAATTTGGTCGTATTTCTGTTTTTTTGTCGCAAGGTCTTTTTGTTTTTCTTTTAATTGTTTTTCAAGTTGTTCTATCTCTCCTTTAATTTTCTCTAGTCTTATAATTTCTTGGGATATTTGTTTTAGCTGATCTTGTTTTTGTGTTATATCTTGATAAATAGGCTGGAATTTTTGTTTAAATTCTATTTTTTTTTGAATTTCTTCTAAATCTTTCTCAACGTGAGACAGTTTAATGTAGAGATTTTCTAAATTTTTAAGTTTTTCGTAGTGCTTTTCAATATCTTGGAGCTGTTTAACTTTTTCTTGCAACTCAGGAAGCTGCTGTTTAAGACCTTCTATTTCTTTTATTTTTTTGTTTATCTCTTCTATCTTTTGCTCTATGTTATCAATCTTTGTTTCTAATAATCTTTTTTCATTTTCTAGAAGACTGTACTGGTTTATTTTTTCTTCTGTTTGATTTAGCTGTTGTTCTAAACTTTGTTTTTCTTGGGTTAGCTGGTTTAAAACAGTTTCTAACTGGTTTATCTGATCTGTTATGGTTTTTATCTGGTCTTCTAAAGACTGTTTATCTACTTTTTCTGTTTTTAGTATCTCTAACTGTTTTTCGTAATTTTTTCTTTTGTCTGCGTACTTTTCTAAAAGTTTAGCGTACATATGAAGGTCTAAAATTTCTTCTATAGTTTTTTCTCTGTCTGCTGGTTTTTGTTTTATAAAGCCTTCTATCTCCCCTTGTCTTATTAGAATAGAGTTTAAAAAGGTTTTTTCTGATATTCCGGTTATTTTGGGGAGTTCTTGTTTTAGATTTTTTTGTCTTTCTAAGACTTGTCTACCGCTTTCTATCCTGTATAGTAATGCAGTTGAAGAGACAGTTCTACCTTTTTTATCTAACTCTCTTACTATTTTGTAAGTAGTACCGTTTTTTATAAACTCAAGTTCAACTAAGGCTTTATTTCTTCCCCATTTTATTAGGTCTATTTGGTTCCCTTTAGATGATTTTCCAAAAAGGGCAAACATTATTCCTTCTAAGATAGATGTTTTACCAGACCCGTTTTCCCCTATTATGGCAGTAATTCCAGAAGGAGAAAACTCTACTTGTGTGTTATCATGGGCTAAAAAGTTTTTTAAAGTTAACTTTGTGATTATCATTTCTTCACTTCTTTACCTAACTTTTCCTCTACTGATTTTACTTTTCCTTCTATTCTATTTTCTGCGTTTTTTCTTATATCCATTTTTATTACTGTGTAAACCCTATTACAGTCCGGTTCAAGTTGTTTGTATGCTTGGTTTATTATGTTTAAAGCCTCTTCCATTGTGTTTGTTTCAAAAACTGTTCCCATAGGTGTTAATTTGTAAGGTACTCCTGAGCTATCTATCATCTTTATTATTCTGCTTACGTACTGACTTACACTTTCTCCTTTGTCTGTAGGAAACATTGAAAACTCAACTAAAAACGACACGATTCAACCTCCATCACTTTTTTCTAATATTAATTTTACCAAATTTTCTGGGACTGGCATAACACTTAATCTTGGCATTCTTACTAAGTAAAAATCTTTAAAGTCTGTAATAGATTTTATTTCTTTCAATGTTAGAAGTTTTAACCTTTTTAAAGGTTTTATGTCTACAACGTATAGATTATTTTCATCTAAGTAAGGTTCTGAGATGACCTCTCCAAGTCCTACTATTGCTTTTTCTTTACCTGAGTGGTATATAAACACTTTATCTTTTGGTTTCATACTTTTTATAAACTTTTGAGCCAGTGGGTTTTTGACTCCGTTCCAAACTGTTCTACCTTCCTTTTCTAAATCGTCGTATGAGTACTCTGAGGGCTCTGTTTTAAGTAAGTAGTAGTTTTCCATCTTTTAACCCTTTACAAGAATTTTTAATATTATTGGAGATATTAAAGTTGTGAAGGCTACTACAAATATTATGACAGCGTAAAGAAGGTCGTCAAAAAGTTTAGCTTGTTTTCCCAGTTCTGCAAATATTAAACCTACTTCTCCCCGTGGAAGCATTGAAAAACCTATTAGTAATTTTTCTTTTGAAGTTCCTTTTACAAAGAATCCTGACAAGACTTTTCCAAGTATTGCAACTATAAGTAAAACAATAGATATTTTCCAAAAATCTAAAGATGTAAAGTCAATTGCTTTTAAATTTAAACTAAGTCCTATTGATACAAAGAAGATAGGTGTAAGTATTGAGACAAGAGGGTTTATTGAATGTTCTACCTTTTCTACCATTTTTTCTTTTTCTTCTATCTTTAAGAATACTGCAAATGGAATTACGAACCTTCTTGAAAGTGCAAGGCCTACTGTAAATGCTCCCAATATCTCAGGTGAACCAACTTCGTGGGATAAAAAGGCAAATAAAAAAATTAAAGACATCACAGCAACTGGAATAAAATCTTCACTTTTTAGTTTTATAGCAAATACATTAATCAACTTGGCAAAAACTTTAGCTAAAACAGGTGCAAGTACAAAGAATGTAGCAATGTAGAAAATCATGGTAATAGTGGATGTTATATCAACTGTTCCTTTTTTCGCAAACTCGTAAAGTACCGCTAAAACTATCACTCCAAAAATATCGTCTAACACAGCTGCAGCTAAAACTATCTGGGCAAATCTTTGATTCATCTTACCAAGGTCTGTTAAAACTTTTACTGTTATACCTATACTTGTAGCAGTTAACGTTCCTCCTATAAATAAGGATGTTGTAAGGGGAAGGTTGAATAGGTAATAACTCAATAAACTTCCAAATAACATTGGAAGAGCTGCACCTACTGTTGCAACAATAAAAGCAGGAATTCCAACTTTTTTAAGTTGATGGATGTCTGCTTCAAGACCTACTTTAAACAAAAGAAGGATTATACCTATTTCAGCCAGAACCTTTATTGCATCGTTTACCTCAATGAGACCTAAAACACTTGTCCCAAGTACAATCCCTGCAAAAATCTCACCCAAAACAGCTGGGATGCCAAATTTATTGAATAAATCTCCTAAAACCCTTCCAACGAATATTATTGCTGCCAAGGATAAAAATAGATAGTGTAAATCCATTATATCTCCTTAAACCTATTTGTTATAGGCATTCTCCTGTCTTTTCCAAAAGCTCTTTCTGTTATCTTTATACCTATTGGAGACTGTCTTCTTTTGTATTCGTTTGTGTCTATAAGTTTTACTATCTTTTTGACAGTCTTTTCATCAAATCCAGCTTTTATAATCTCTTCTACAGAGCAATCTTGTTCTACGTACATTTTTATTATCTCATCTAAGATATGGTAAGGTGCAAGTTCTGCTTCGTCTGTTTGGTTTGGTCTAAGTTCTGCTGAAGGTGGTTTTATTAAAACTCTATCAGGAATAACTTTTGAAATGCTGTTTCTATACTCACAAAGCTGATAAACCTTTGTCTTTAACACATCCTTAATAACCGCAAACCCTCCTACCATATCACCGTAAAGGGTTGAGTACCCTACACTCATCTCACTTTTATTTCCTGTTGCCAAAACTATCCAGCCAAACTTGTTAGAAAGAGCCATAAGTATATTTCCTCTTATCCTTGCTTGAAGGTTCTCTTCCGTTGTATCTGGTTTTAGTCCTTTAAAAATCTCTTTAAATTCGTCTAAGTATGTTTGGAAGATGTTTGTTATAGGGATAATGAAAGTTTCTATATTTAGATTTTTAGCAAGTTCAAGGGCATCTTCTATTGACTCTTTTGATGTGTAAGGAGAAGGCATAAGTACACCTTTTACATTTTCATTACCAAGGGCATCTACAGCAATGGTTGCAACTAATGAACTGTCCACTCCTCCACTAAGACCTATCACTACCTTTTTAAATCCATTTTTTGTTATATAGTCTCTAAGTCCTAAAACAAGGGTATTGTAAGTGTTTTCTATATCTGGTTTATCAAGGACTATCTTTTGCTCTATGTTTACTGTCTTTTCTTTTATTTGGTAATCAACTTTTATATAATTTACTTTATCTGATCTTCTGTACTCTGACCTAAGGTTTTTTAGTCTGTTGTCTTTTAGCTGGTATCTAAAAATTTCATCTAAATCTATGTCTGCAACCACTAAATCCTCTTTGAATGACTCTCCTTTTCCAAGGATTTCTCCGTTTGGATTCACAAAAAAGCTGTTTCCATCAAAAACAAGTTCGTCTTGTCCACCTACGAGATTTACGTAAGCAATCGATACAAGGTTATCCCTTGACCTTACTTTTAACAGTTCTTCTCTCTTTTTAACTTTTCCTTCACTGTATGGTGATGCATTAATATTAAAAATAACTTCACAACCTTCTACTGCATAAGTGTTTATAGGGTTTTCTGGATACCAGATATCCTCACATATAGATACTCCAAATTTATAACCTTCTATCTCAAATACTGTTAACCCATTTCCTTTTTGGAAGTATCTGTTTTCATCAAAAACTCCGTAGTTGGGTAAAAACTGTTTGTGGTATGTGGCGATTATATTTTTATTGTGTATAATTGCAGCTGCGTTGTATATGTCCTCTTTTTTATCAATAAAGCCAACTATAACTACGATGTCTTCAACATTTTCTGTTAATTTTTTGATGTATTGTAGATTTTTCTCAATAAAGGAAGGCTTTAAAATAAGGTCTTCTGGTGGATATCCTGTTAAAGCAAGTTCTGGAAATGCTATAATATCTACCTGTAAATCTTTAGCTTTTTTTATGTAGTCTAAAATTTTTTGCAGATTATAGTCAAAATCACCAACAATTGGGTTTATCTGTCCAAGTGCTACTCTAATTTTTCTCAAAGCCTTTTTTTACCTCACTGTAGTTTAGTAAATCCATTTCAGACCCTTTAAAAGCAAGGGCGTATATACCATTTTTTGTCAAAAGGTTTACTATATCTTCACTTAAGTATATTGAAGAAAATACTGGGATAAGTTTTTTATTTTTATACTCAGGGAAGTATTCAAAAAATTTTTTACTACTGATAAATTCTGCAAATTTTATTACATCTTCAGCTCTTGGTTTTGATTTTGTCTCATTTAACACTACAACTTCTTCACAGACTACTATAAAGTCAAACTCTCTTCTTTTACTTTTATCTATAGTATTTTGCTTTTTGACTCTTATACCTTCAAACTCAACATCGACACAGCTAAAATATTTCTGAGCGATAGTTCTTATGTTTGGTGCTACTATATCTTCTACTAAAGTTCCAAGTCTATCACTAATCTCAGCCCATCTCTTGTTTGCAATCTCTTTTTCTTTTTCAAACTTTTCTTCCCACACTCTTTTTTCTTCTTCTAATTTTTTCAGCCATTCTTGTCTCTCTTTTTCCAGTTTTTCATTCCATTTTTTAAAGTCCTCTTCCAGCTTCCTGTTCCACTCTTCCCAGTCTTTTTTCCGTTCTTCTTCTCTAAGTTTTCTTTCTTCTTCAAGTTTTTTTAGCCATTCTTCTCTGTCTTTCTTTCTCTCCTCTTCTCGTTGTTTTCTTTCTTCTTCAAGTTTTTCGTTCCACTTTTTCAAGCTTTCTTCTAGCTTTCTGTTCCATTCTTCCCAGTCTCTTTTTCGCTCTTCTTCTCTCTGTTTTCTCTCTCTTTCAAATCTTTCGTTCCACTCTAATCGTTCTTTTTCAAAACGTTTTTCCCATTCTCTAAATCTTTCTTTGGTTAAAAGCTCGTTTTTAAGTAGTATATCGTAAACTCTTTCAAAGTTTGCTTCTAAAACTTTTGCCAAATCTTCTACAAGATGTTCAAGTCTATCTACTCTCTCTTCTACAGTAGCCATAGAGTTTACCTCTTAAAGATGATACTTATAAATCTATGATACTGGACTGCCTACATCAACTTCTTTATCTACTGTTAGTATGGTTAATCTTTCTCCGTCTTTTGCTGCAAGTAGCATTCCATGGGACTCTATTCCAAAAATCTTCCTTGGTTTAAGGTTTGCAAGTACTATTACATACTTACCAATTAACTCCTCTGGTTTGTAGTACTGAGCTATTCCGGATACTATAGTTCTCTCTTCATCTCCAAGACTAACTTTTAATTTTAGTAGTTTGTCTGATTTTTCAACTTTCTCAGCTTCTAAAACTTTTCCTACTCTCATCTTTACTTTTGCAAAATCATCAATTGTTATGTACTCTTGTTGTTTTTCTTCTTGTTTTTCTTCCATTTTTTGCTCCTTAGGTTTTATTTCTATTCTTGGAAATAGTGGTTTTACTTCTTGGATTTTTATGTTAGTTGGTAGTGAAAAAGGTTGTATACTGTTTTTAACTTCATTGTATCCAAGCATATTTAGAGCTTCTTGTATTTTTGTAGGCATAAAAGGTTTTAACATCCATAAAATAGCGTATATTCCATCGGCTAAAACGTATAAAACAGTTTTTAAGTACTCTTTATTTTCTTTGTTTAACTTCCATGGTTCTACTTTTACGATGTACTTATTTAACCAGTCTATAAACTGCCATACTTCTTCTAAGCTTCTGCTAAACTCTAAGTTAGATAGATATTTATCAAAGTTTTCTATTGTTTTCTCGTAGATGTTTTTATACTCATCTTCTAAATCTGTTAGTTGTGTGTAAGGTAAGATATTACCTTCTTGAAATTTTTGAATCATTGTTAAACTTCTTGATACTAAGTTTCCAAGATCGTTTGCAAGGTCTGAGTTTATTCTGTTTACAACAGCTTGGTTTGAAAAGTCTCCATCAAGTCCAAATGGTACTTCTCTAAGTAAAAAGTATCTCAGTTGGTCGACTCCATACTCATCTGCAGCTTTAAACGGGTCTACTACATTACCCAAAGATTTAGACATTTTATGTCCTTCTACAGTCCACCAACCATGAGCAAAAACTTTTTTAGGTATTTCAATACCTGCACTCATTAAAAATGCAGGCCAGTAAACTGCATGAAATCTTAGTATATCTTTACCCACTACATGAACGTCAGCTGGCCAGAACTTGTTTAAGTTATCAGGGTATCCTACAGCTGTTAGGTAGTTTGTTAAAGCATCAAACCAGACGTATATCGTATGACTTTCATCAAAAGGAACAGGAATGCCCCACCAAACTCTGTCCTTTTTTCTTGAAACAGATAAGTCTTTCAATCCTTGTTTTACAAAAGATACAACCTCGTTTCTTCTAAAATCAGGCTGAATAAAATCCGGATTTTTTTCGTAAAACTCAAGTAGTTTTTCAGTATACTTAGACAATCTAAAAAAGTAACTCTCTTCTTTGACTTTTTCACAAGGCTTTAAATGGATTGGGCATTTATAATCGTAATCTTTTATCTCTGTTTCTGTTTTAAACTCTTCACAACCTACACAGTAGTAGCTTTCGTACTCTGCTAGGTAAATATCTCCATTTTCATAACATTTTTGGAAGATATGTTGAACTGCCTTTATGTGGTCAGGGTCAGTTGTCCTTATAAATCTATCGTAAGATATGTTTAACTTTTCCCAAAGATTTTTAAAAGATAGATGGGTTTTGTCTGCCAACTCTTTTGGGTGAATTCCTTTTTCTTCAGCTGCTTTTTGGATTTTTTGTCCGTGTTCATCTGTACCTGTTAAAAAAAATGTATCTACACCTTTTTGTCTGTAATACCTTGCCATAACATCACAGGCAATAGTTGTATAAGCGTGTCCCAGATGTGGTACGTCGTTAACGTAGTAAATAGGTGTTGTTATATAAAACTTATTCTGCATCTTCACCCCTTTTAAGGATTTTATAAAATTATAACAAAAAACGGTAATCTAAAACTTCTCTACTTATCCTTGCTCATAAAACTAAATTTTTTTGAAAAAATGACTATAATATAGTAGATAATTTTTAACTTGTGGGGTAGTATGTTTTTAAAAGAAACATCACAAAACTTTGAGCTTTTACGTAGAATAATAGATAAATCACCAGATATTATATTTACAATAGATTTAGACGGTAAAATCCTATATGTAAATGATACTTTCTCTGAAATCTTAGGTTATAGTAAAGAAGAAGTTATAGGAAAACATATAATGGAGATAGCCACTGAGGAAAGTATCTATAACGCTTGTATGATATCTGTAAAATCAACTGGAAAATGTTTAGACCAAGAGACTATTTTTAGAAAGAAAGATGGAACACTAGTTCATGTAGTTAAAAACGTAAATGCTCTCTATAATGAAAAAGGTGATATAGAGTATCTTATAGTAAATGCAAGAGATTTAACCCATTTAGATAACTTAAACAAACAACTTCAAACACTAAAAGAACAGTTAGAAAAAAGGTATGAGCTTATATACAGTATTTTCTTGAATATCAGTGATGCTGTTGCTATTTTAGATAAAGATGGATATTATTTAGAGCAGAACAAATCCCATGAAAATCTAATAGGATACTCTATTGAAGAACTTATAGGAAAAACTCCTAATATTCATATGAAAAAGGATGATTTAGAAAAGATATTTCAAGAGATTAAATCAAAAGGCTCTTATCTAGGTGAGATTCAAATTAAAACAAAATCTGGTGAACACAAAGATGTAGAGCTTTTTGCCTTTGCTTTGTATGACGAAAATGGAAAAATATCAAACATTATTGGAATAAAGAAGGATAGATCTTTAGAGAAAGAGTTAATCTACTTAGATAAATTAACCAACCTTCCAAACAGAATTAAGCTTATGGAAGATTTAAAAAATCTTAAAGAATACAAAGTTATTATTGTAAATATAGATTCCTTTAAAGAGATAAATGATGTATATGGAATAAAAATAGGTGATATGCTTTTAAATGCTTTGGGAAATAGATTAAAAGATATAGGAAAAAAACACAACTTTAACGTTTATAAACTATCTGGTGATGAGTTTTTAATACTGATAGATAGATTCTATCCAAAAACTTTCCTTGAGTCTCTTGTAAACGAGATTTTTTATGAGGTTCAATCAAAACCTTTTGAAATTGAAGGGTTATCTATCCCTATAGACATTACAATAGGAGCTGCAGAAGGAAGTAAAGATGAAACAAAAGCGTTAGAGAAGGCTGATATGGCTTTAAAGTATGCAAAACAAAGTAAGAAAAATTTTGTATGTTATGATGAGACTTTAAAAATTCAAGAGATTTATCAAAACAATATCTCTTGGGTAAGGAATCTTAAAAAAGCGATAGATGAAGATGGATTTTTAGTTTACTACCAACCTATCTTAAACAATCAAACGAACAAGATAGAAAAGTATGAAAGCCTTGTAAGAGTGAAAATAGACAACACGGTTTACTCTCCTTTTTACTTTTTAGAGATTGCAAAAAAATCTAAACTGTATCTAGCCATAACAAAGAAAGTATTTAAAGAAGCCATAAAACATGCAAAAGATTATGAAATTTCTATAAACTTATCCGTTTTAGATATACTTAACGAGGAAATATCTACTGAAATTATTAAAACTTTAAAAGAGAGCGATTTAAAGATAACGTTTGAGATATTAGAATCAGAAGGTATAGAGAACTATGAAGATGTTTCAGGATTTATCAAAAACGTTAAAAGTTTTGGTGCTAAAGTAGCTATAGATGATTTTGGGTCTGGGTATTCAAACTTTGCTTATATACTAAAATTAGATGTAGATTATATAAAAATAGATGCTTCTTTAATAAAGAATATACATCAAGATATAAACTCTCAAATAATAGTAGAAAACATAGTAAATCTTGCCAAAAAGTTAGGTATAAAAACAATCGCAGAGTTTGTCCACTGTAAAGAAGTCTTTGAAAAAGTGAAAGAGTTAGGTATAGATTACTCTCAAGGTTATTACATAAGTGAGCCTAAAGATAGAATTAGCTAAAAATACTCTAACTTCCAATTCAAAAATAAGAAACTATCTCATCTAAACTATTTGCAAGAACAACTTTTCTGTGTAATTCTTTTAACTGGTTAACATCAGATATTTGATTTACCTTCTCCTTTAAATCATATCCCACATAACCAAATTTAAACTCTATAGCATCAATCACACTCTGTCTTAATCCTTCTATTAAACCTTGTTGTAATCCTTGCTGTAAACCCTCTTGAATACCTTTCTCTATTCCCTCTTTAAAACCTTCCTCTTTCCCAATCTTTAAAACATCTCTTAACACTGGATAACTCTCTATCTCTTCCCTTGTCCATTCTACAGTGATTGGCATCTCAAAATCCTCCTGTGTTATATAACTTCTTATCTCTTCCTCTATATTATTCCTTATTTTACTTATTTCAAGAAACAGTGTAAATAGTTCTTTTCTATCTTTTGGATTTGCGTTCTTTATCTCTTTTATCACATTTTCTACATAAAACTTAGGGTCCTCTATCTTACATAGACCTGCAAGTAGTTTGTCTGTGATATTTTGACTTGTTATTAACTCTTTACACGGTATATCTTTAATATCTATCAGTCTATACCTGTAGGTCCAGTCTGAAAACTGTATCTTGTCTGACATTTTTAAAGGCTCTTTTCCTATGTATATACATACTTGAATTAAGTCTTTTGGCTTGTATTTATCAGTGATAAGGTAGAAGTATTCAAACATTCTATATGGCATAGAAGGGTCATTTGTGCTTTGTATTTCAATATGTAGAATGGTATTATCTTCCAATTTAACAACCAAGTCAGCTTCTCTATTTTTAACTATTTTAAGGTCAGTATCTTGAAGGAGCTGCCAGTCTACTTTTTTACCGAGTATTATCTCTATGAGTTTTGTTGCTGGGTTTTTAAACAGATGTTTTAGTAGTAGGTCGGTTTTAATTTTTTCCATCTGTTTTGCTCTTGGGGGATTTTTTCTAATATGATAGCATTATTTATGTTAATCTGATGTGTTTTTTATCCTACTTTCCGATTCCAAACTCTTAATATTGATTGGAAATCAGTGTTAGCTAAAATTTTTGTATAGTTTCTTAATCACTTCATTTTTTAAATTGTCTATATCTATGTTTATTCCTTCTGCTATTAGTGAAGTGGCAGTGTAACCATCTAAATTGCAAGGTTTAATAAGGTTAAACTTTTCAAGGTTTACACTGTGGTTTACAGCTACTCCGTGAAGTGAATAACCCTTTGAGTATCTAAAACCAAGGGAAGCTAACTTTCTTTTTTCTATGTAAAAACCCGGATTTTTAAAATCGTGGTAAATTTTGTCTGATAGAGATTTAAAAACTTCATCAAAGGACTTAACCACTTTCCTGTAAAAGATTTTTGGACTGTTTACTCTAAAAACAAAGTAAAAGATAGGTTGTCCAATTCCATGGAAAGTTATAGACCCTCCTCTGTCTGTTTTTACCACAGGAACTGGAAAGTTCTCTTCTTTTTCATTCTCTCCTACTGTGTAAACATCGTAATGTTGACATAAGATAAGGTAGTTTTCCCCTGATTCTACGGCTTTAGAGTGAATATTTCTCATTTCTTTATAACCTTCTAAATAATCTAATATTCCTAAATCTATTATCTTAAAACTCATCTAAAGCCTTTAAATCGGACCTTTTTTCTTCTGTGGTAGTCCATAAGTCTACTACTTGAATATCGTTTCCTTGGACTTTTCCTTTTGCTTTGTCTATTTTTACTAGTAAAGGTAGTTTTGTCATATTTCCAATTATTATGGCTTCTCCCGGGTTTAAAGATGGAAGATAACTCATCAGCTCCGACGATAAGGCTTCACTTGCACTTTGGACATGTTTTTGGTCTTCTGGTTCAACTAACTTTAGTATAATCATATTATTCATCTGAGATAGTATCTCTTTGTCTAAGCCTTTTGGTCTTTGGGTTACTACACAAAGTCCAAGACCAAACTTCCTTCCTTCCCTTGCTATTCTCATCATATAGTACTTTGAGTCTGTATCTCTCTTATCTCCTGCAAGTATGTGAGCTTCTTCTACTACTACAAGTATAGGTTTTTCAAGTTTAGAATTTTTACCTCTTACGGCTTTTTTCCTTTCTTCTAATGCATGTTTTAACACGTTTGACACTATAGCGTCAGCTACATCCTCGTCTACTTCTGATAAATCAAATACGTTTATTTTCCCAGCTTGTATATTTTCTATTAAATCTTTTGCACCTATCTTTATTATATGGCTAAGTTCATTTTGAGTGTCGTTTAACTTGTTTATAACTTCATACAAAGAGTCTTCCCTTATCTTACCTTTAATAGGTACGTTATCATTATCATCATCTAACCAACTTTCAAGCTCTTGTTCTAATCTATTAAAAAATTGGTCTGTATCTATCCACC
Organism: Sulfurihydrogenibium azorense Az-Fu1; assembly: GCF_000021545.1. Lineage (NCBI taxonomy): Bacteria > Pseudomonadati > Aquificota > Aquificia > Aquificales > Hydrogenothermaceae > Sulfurihydrogenibium > Sulfurihydrogenibium azorense. The sequence goes on along the minus strand of NC_012438.1, from coordinate 1,159,275 downwards.
TTTTCCAGTCATTTCCTTTTTCATCTCTTATACTTTGGATTACCTTATCTACAGCTACTTTAAAATATCTAAACTGAACCGTAGCGTTATACTTTATTCCTATAAGTTTTGCAAAGTCTCTTATGTCAAGAGTCGTAGGGTCAACTACTGGTTTTATTACATTTACAACACTTTTACCATCTCTTTTAAAATCTGACTTTGTATACTCTCCATGAAAGTCAAACACTACAACTGTACCTTTTAAATTAACTATATTCTCAAGGAGAACTGATACTGTGTTAGATTTTCCAGCTCCGGTTATTGCCAAAATAGCCAGATGTCTTAAAACTATCTGATTTACATCTACATACACAGGAATTTCTTTATCTTCTGCCAGTAGTCTTCCTATTCTTATATGGCTTTTACTTTTTGCACCAAAAAGTTTTTCTAACACTTTAGGGTCTGGTTTTAAGACTTCTGATGCTGGAAGGGGCGGAACTCTCTGGAGCTGTAAGAAAACTTGGTCTTGGGTCTCTATAATTTCTCCTAATATCTGGATTTCTCCTATTACTTTTGTATCTTTTTCACTCTCTTTAAAGAGTCTTTCATAGTTATTTATACTTGGTAGGTCTTCTGGAATGTAGGTATTTTTCCTTTGAACGTTTATAACCATTCCAAGTAGTTTATTTTCTTTACCATTTTCTGTGTACTTTACGTTTACAAACTGACCTAACTTTACAGGTTTTTGGGATATAAAAGTTACTCTGTTTGGGCTTGTTGTCCCTACACAGATACCTATTTTTTCCATATTTTATCCTCTTTATGAAGTAGTATAATTTTTCATTCATTATAACATAGGGGAGTAGCTTGAAGGATATTTAGCTAAAAATGCCCTTACTGATTTTTTATCAGTGATATTACTTCAACTTCAAAATCCTCTTTGTAGGTATTATTACAGTTATCTTTTATAACTTTTCCTACTATGAAAATACTTCACCTTCTATTTCTATTCTATTGTATGGTTTAAGATATTCTATAATTGTATATATTTCGGTATTCAGTTAAAAATTACCTAAACAGTTGTAAATTCCATCTATATAACACTAAATTATTCCTCATTCTGTTTCTTAAGTTGTATTTAACTAAATACCTATCTTATTCATCCCAATATGGTTTATGATATAAATGTTTTAATTGATGTTAGAAGTGTTCCTTTTTCTAAATATGCTAATCAGTTCAACTCAGACAACTTAAAGTTATTCCTGAAGGAGAGAGGAATTTATTATATTTATATGGGAAAAAATCTTGGAGCAAGGTGGTTTCAAAAAAATCTACTATTTGAAGACGGAAAAGTTAACTTTGAAAAGGTAAAAAAAACAAAAGAATTTCAAGAAGGAATTTTAAGAATACAAAATGGAGTAGATAAAGGATATACAATTGCTTTAATGTGTTCAGAAGAAGAAGCATTAAATTGTCATAGGTTTGTTTTAATATCACCAGTTTTAGCTGAAAGAGGGTATCAAGTTTATCATATATATCCTGAATATCTTCTTTCGCAAAATGATCTTATTAGTAGAATGATAAATATGTATAAACATAAATTAATGCAGAAATCTTTATTCAAAACAGCAGAAGACTTAGAAAATGATAAAGACATAGTAAAAAAAGCTTTTATACTTAGAAACAAAGATATAGCTTATAATGCTTATACAAAAGTAGGAGATGAAGAATGAATATATATACAATTGGTTTTAGTGGCAAAACAGCTGAAGAGTTTTTCACAACACTTAGAAAGCATAATGTTAAAAAGTTAATAGATATAAGATTGAACAACAAATCTCAACTGGCAGGGTTTACTAACATAAAACATTTACCTTACTTTTTAAAGCTACATAATATTGAATATATGTATCTTCCAATCTTTGCACCTACTAAAGAGTTGTTATATAGTTATGATAAAAAAAAGATTGATTGGGAAGATTATGAGAAAATATTTTTACAAATACTTGAAAAGAGGAAGATTTTAGAAAAGGTTAAAATAGAAGATTTTGACAATGCTGTCTTATTGTGTAGTGAGCCAACAGCAGAAAAATGCCACAGAAGACTCACGGCAGAATATTTAAAAGAAAACTTTCCTGAAAAAGAAATAAAAATCATTCATTTATAGATTTATCACTGTTTGAATTTTTGTGAATTATATCCGATATAAACATATATATAACAGGTAATGAGCCGACTAAACCAAACAGTCCAGCTATGAAAAAAGTATCTTGAAAAGAAAAGTTTAAGCTGTGTAAATACTCAACACTGTAAAGCAGTGCTTTTGCTTTTGCTTCAGCTATCTGGTCTGGTAAAGATACTATACTTTCTTTTACTTTATCTATAAAACTTTGAACGTAGGTGTTGTTTTGCATTGCGTTAATACCTTCAAAATGTTCCCACTGGTGCTTATACAGGTCGTTTGTTGCTATTGCCGTCCCAAAAGAGCCTCCTACAAACCTTCCATAGTGCATAAGTCCAGTTCCTAAAGATGTCTTCTCTCCAAGCTTCCTAAGTGCTAAAGTAGTCACGGGGGCAAAAAACATTCCCATTGCTATCCCAAGTGGTATAGTCATTAAGGCAGCTCTAACTTTTGGTGTGTAGTAATCAAGATTTGGAAGGATGAAGATTGAAGATATAAGGTATATAGCTGTTGCTATGTATAAAACGTACCTTTCGTTCCATTTGTCTGAAAGTATTCCTGCAACTGGTGAAAAAATAGCTATAAACATTGCAAAAGCAAGTATATGTAGTCCTGCATCAAAGGTTGAAAGTCCCTTTAGATTTTCGTAGTATAGAGGTATTAGATAAAAAACCTGATACATTGAGAATCCAAGGAGTAAAAAGAAAACAGAAAATCCTACAAAGTACTCTTTTATCAGGAATATTCTAAAGTCTATCAAAGGTTCTTTTGACAAGATTTCAGACAGGATGTATAGAAGTAAAGACAGTATAGATACTATAAAAAGGTAAACAATTACGTCTGACATAAACCAGCCAAGCTGTTGTCCCTTAGATAGAAAAATCAAAAGGGATATTGTAAAAACAGATAAGAAAAAGTAAGATACAAAGTTAAGTTTTGCCTTTTCTCTTATCATACTTGTCTCAGGTAAATAGAATATGGCTAAAATCGTTGTTAAAATACCAAAAGGTATATTTATAAAAAATACCCATCTCCAGTTTAAGTACTCTGTGATATAACCTCCCAAAGTAGGTCCCAAAGCAGGTGCAAAGCTAACACCAAGTCCAAATATACCCATAGCCATTCCTTTCTTTTCCTCAGGATACACTGAGAAAAGTATCGTTTGAGCTGTAGCCATTATTAGAGCTTCTCCGATACCTTGGAAAACCCTTGCAGTAATCATCCAATCTAAGTTTTGAGCTTGACCACACATAAATGAAGAAAAAGTAAAGAGAACTATTCCGGCTATATAAACCTTTCTAAGGCCAATCACTTTATCAAGCCATTCTGATAGAATAAGCATCACAGCTGAGGCTATCATGTAAGCTGTTATAACCCATTGAATACCGTAAAGGTCTGTTTGAAGAGGTCCCATCATTTTAGGAACTACAACATCAACGATAGTTGTATCAAGTATAGCCATAAAGGCTCCACTCATAACAATAAAGGTTATTAGAGCTCTTTCTAAGGTTGTTATTCTTTCGTAAATTGGTTTTGTATTTTCCATCTTTACCTGCTTTTTTCTATCTCAACTTCACCGCCTAATCCAACTCTGAGTAAAGATATATCTCCCTTAGTTATTCTTATTTTTACCGGTATTCTCTGGGCAAGTTTTGTAAACTCTCCTGCTGATATATCCCTTGGAACCAAGGCAAACTTTGCAGCTGAGGCAACATCTATACTTTCAACGACACCTTCAAAGGTCTTATCAGGGTAAGCATCTAACTTAATATAAGCTTTATTACCTACTTTTACACCTTCTAACTTGGTTTCTTCAAGTAGCACTTTTACGTAGAAGCTGTCAGACTTTAAAATAGCGTACACAGGCTGTCCTGCCTTTACTACATCACCGATAGAGACAAACTTTTTTGCAACAACACCATTGAAAGGAGCTTTTAACTCTGTGTATTGGAGCTGATTTTCAAGGTCTTGTTTTTTCTTAAGTAAAGATTCTATCTGACTGCTGATAGCGTTTATCTGGTTTTGTAATTCTTCAGTTATACTTTTTTGTGTTTTTGCGTACTCTACAGACTTTTTAGACTTTTCCATAGAAACTTTAAGCTCACTTATATTTTTCTCAATTGCTAATTTCTGTTTTTCTAAAACTTCAAGGTTTGTATGTACTTCTTCATACTTTCTTTTGGCTACCAATCCTTTTTCTAAAAGGTTTCTATATCTTTCTTCATCTTTTTTAGCCAACTTGATTTGAGATTCTATCTGGTCTTTTTGAGCTTTTAGGCTCTCTAACTTTTTACTTATTTCTTCAACTGTTAAGGCTGATATACTCTCGTTTATATCTGTCTCTCTTGCTACTCTTTGGAGCTGACTTTCAAGTTGTTTTTTTTGGTAGGTTAAAGCTTCTATCTCTTTTTCTAAAGCCTCTATTTGTAGTTTATAGTCTGTATCATCTATCTTTGCTATCACTTCTCCAGCCTTTACTTCGTCAGACTCTTTTTTGTAAAGCTGAACTACTCTTCCTGAGACTCTGTTAAAACCTATATTTGAAAGATAGTCAGACTCAACAAAAACTGCATCTGATATAGCATACTTCATTCTATGGTTTATCCATTTAACTGCATAGATTAGGAAAACTACGATTAAAAGTACAGTTATAATCAGTCCTACCTTCTTTCCTTTTCCATTCATGGAATATCTTCCCCCACAGCTTTTTTAATATCTATGTAAGACTTTAAAAGGTTGTAATAGTTTATCTCTTTGCTTTCTAAGGCTCTTGTAAGGGCACTTTCTGCGTTTAAAAGGTCTGTGTTTGTGGCAAGCTGGTTAGTATACTGTTCTTTTACCAACTCAAAGTACTCTTTAGCATAATCAAGGCTTTCTAAGGCAACTTTGTAATTTTCTTTGGCTGTAATATAATTTTCATAGGCTGTTTTTAGCTCTAACTTGATTTTCTCTTTTGTATCTTGTAAATCAAACCTTAACTTTTTGGCGTTTGACTTTGCTTGAAGTATCTTATAGTAAGGTTGTGTTGTCTGAAATTCTATGGAAGCTCCCAATGTTAAAAGAAAGTTTCCTTTTGGGTCTAAGTATGGGCTTTGGTTTGTGTAAATGTAATCTCCCTGTAGAAAGACTTTGGGTAAAAATGCTGATTTTTCTATCTCTACAACTTTTTCTGCTTGATTGATGTTTTCTTTATAAAAATCTAGTATTTTTCTTTTCTGATAAGCTGTTTCTATCAGTGTATCTAAACTTGGAATGTCCTTTATCTCTATATTAAGAGGTTCAAAATTTTCATCTTTTAAATCTTCTCCTATTAACTGTGATAGTCTTGATAGTGCTATTTTATAGTTACCTTCTGCTTGCTGAAGGTCTCTCTTTACTTCTGCAAGTCTTACCTTAGATTGGAGTAAGTCTACTTTTGTTATTATACCTTCTTTGAAAAATGCTTCTTGTTGTTTGTATATAGACTCCACAGCTTCAAGCTCTTTTTTGTATATATCTATAAGAGATTTTGATATAAAAACATCTATGTATGCCTTTATAACCTCTGCTTTTATTTGATTTTCTTTTTCTTTGTAAAAGGATTGTGTGGCTTTTAGGTTATACTTTGAAGCTTCTATCTTAGCTTGAGTTAAACCTCCTGTATATAAACTTTGAGAAAATCCTATATCAAACTTTAAAAAATCTCTGTTAGACTGTTTAAAGGATACAGGAAAGTTAGGTATCTTTGTCATTGGTGTTTGGTTGTAGAAGCTCTGGGATACTTGGGTATAAATAGTAGGAAGATAAAGAGTTTGGTCTACTTTTAGCTGAAATTCTGCTGTTTTTATCTGCTGCTTATAAGATAGTATCTCTTTGTTGTTTTCCAGTGCTTTATTAACAGCTTCCTGTAGTGTTATGGCATTTGCAGATGAGATAAAGATTAAAGAAAATATTAACTTTTTCAACTTTTTCGTTCCTCCGAGTATATTCCTTGAAAAATTATATCAATTCCTTTTTCGGCTTTTGATAACATCTGGTCTAAACTTAAATTTTTATTTGTTAAGCAGTTAAAAAATATCTGCCTAACAAATCCAAGTATCAACGTTGATAAAATCTGACTTTCTTCCTCTGGGAAGTATCTATTTACAACTCTAAAGATAAGATTTTGTATGTCTGATATCTTCTTTAGGTAAAGTTTTTTAAAATCTTGGTTTAATCCAAAAAGCTGGGAAAAGAATATCTCTGCTATCTCTCTGTTGTTGTAAACTTCTGTTAAAAACTCTTTTACGAAGTCTTTTATAAGACTTTGGCAATCTTTTTCTATTTTTATATACTTTCCAAGTCTTTCCATAAGGTCTAGGTGGAGAGATTTTACAAGCTCTAAAAATATCTCTTCTTTACTTTTAAAGTAAATGTAAAAAGTCCCTTGAGCCACTCCTGATTTTTCTACTATATCTGAGACTTTTGTTTCGTAGTAGCTTTTTTTTGAAAAAAGCTCTTTGGCAGACTGTAAAAGTTTTTCCCTTGTTTCTAACTTCACTCTATATTACTCCTTAAAGCAAGGTATAAAATCTCTTTTATTTTATCAACGGTGTAAACTTTATCTAATCCCCAAAGGACTGCCGTTGTATGATAAACGTGGTTTGCTATCTTATCTATGTCTGATGAAGGTATATTTCCATCTTGAAGTGATACGGGAGCTCCTATCTTTTTAAACCAACTTTTTAATGCTTTTATTCCTTCTTCTTTTTTGTTTAACCCAAAAATCTCTTTTGCAAACCTTTCAAACTGAGTTGGGTTTTTATCTTTATACCACCACATCCAAGCAGGAATTACGATAGACAGACAAGCTCCGTGAGGTAAGTCGTAGAGAGCTCCAAGAGAGTGGGCAATCATGTGGTTTACATAAACACCTCCTCCATAGCCTGTCCTTGTGATGCCATTAAGTGCAAGGGTAGCAGCCCACATAAACTCAGCTCTTGCATTGTAATCGTAAGGATTTTCAAGTATCTTTTCTGTAGTTTCCATAACTGTTTTTACTATGCTCTCTACAAGCCTGTTTTGTAAGTTAGGGCAGACATTACAGGTAAAGTACCACTCTATTGTATGGGCTATTGCATCTACAGCTGCGTAGGCTTGATACTGTGGAGATACACTAAAAGTTAGCTCCGGATTAAAGATTGAGACTTTTGGGTATATTAGTATGGATGAGATGGACAACTTTTCCTGTGTATCTTCGTTTGTTATAACAGCATAACCATTCATCTCACTGCCAGTTGCTGCTAACGTAAGTATGGTGTAGTTTGGTAAAGCATCTGTTATAGGCTCTCCTTTAAAAAACTGCCATACATCTTTATCTGCTACAGCTCCAACTGCTATGGCTTTACCTTCATCTAAAACTGACCCACCACCTACTGATAAAATTGCGTCTACTTTCTCTTTCTTTGCTTTTTCTATTCCTTCTCTTGTATGAGATAAAACAGGGTTAGGTTTTACTCCACCGTGTTCTACAAACTCTATACCGTTTTCCTTAAGACTGTTTACAACTCTATCGTATAAACCTGTCTTTTTTATAGAAGACTGTCCATACACAAAAAGTACTTTTTTAATACCGTCTTCCTTAAGTACTTTACCTATAAGGTTTTCTTTTCCTCTTCCAAAGATTATCTTGGTTGGGTTGTGAAATTCAAAATCCTGCATCTTCTACACCTCCCTTTTTACTAAAAATCTGATTTTATCAATGATTACGTACATTATAGGTATTACGAAAAGACTAAGAGGTAATGCTGTTATTAATCCACCTATAACAGCTATAGCAAGTGGTTGTCTCATCTCTGAACCTTCTGTTAGCCCTAAAGATACAGGTATCAAAGATGCAAATATGGTTAAAGTTGTCATAAGGATTGGTCTTAGTCTTTCTTTCCTAGCCTGAAGGATTGCGTTTATTGTGTCTAATCCTTCTTTTTTCAGCTGAATTATTCTCTCTATAAATAAAACACTGTCTCTGGTTACAAGTCCTATCAAAAGAATTATTCCAAAGTATGAAGTTACGTTTAAGGTCTGCCCTGTAATTAAAATCAAACCAAAAACACCTGATACAGCAAAAGGAAGTGTAAGTAAAACTGTAAAAGGATGAATTAGACTTTCAAATAAAGAAGCTAAAACCATATAAACAGCTATCAATGCTACTATTAAAGCAACTGCTAAATAACCGAAGGTTCTTTTAAACTCTTTCGTCTGACCTCCTATTTCATAGGTATACCCTGATGGAAGTGCTTGTTTTATCATGTTTTCAACTTCTATAACACCTTCTCCTACTGACTTTCCACCTGTCACGTTTGCGTAAAGTGTAACTGCATACTGTCTGTTGTATCTGTTTATAACGTTATAACCTGGTGCAAGCTGATATGTTATAAGAGAGGATAGAGGTATTAAAGACCCATCTTTTGCCTTTACGTAAATCTTTGATAGATTATCAAAACTTGTTAAAAAGGATTCATCAGCTTTCACATAGAAGTTATAACTCTCAGAGCCTTTTTCATAAGTTCCTATTTTGTATTTGCCAAACAAAAAGTTAAGTGTGTTTGCTATATCTTCTACTGACACACCTAAATTTAAAGCTTTATCTCTATCTATCTCTACCCTCACTTCAGGCTGGTTTATCCTTAAGTCAGTGTCTATATCTGTGTACCCTGGAGTTTGTCTGAGTTTAGTTTCAAGTTGAGAAGATATTTTTGCAAGTTCGTTTAAATCCGTCCCTTTTATTATGTACATAATATCAGCTGACCTTCCACCCCTTGGTCCGACAGCTGAAGGAATATCTATAATAGCTCTAACATCACTTACTTTTGCAAACTCTTTTCTAAATTGGTCCATTATAACTTTTTGATGGGGTCTGCCTGTTGACCTATCTTTAAGGGTTATGAAAAATATACCACCATTCACTGTAGGTCTTCCTGCTATACCTTCACCAAAAGCAACACCATAACGTAGTACGTAAGGATTACTCGATACAATTTTTTCAAGCTCCTTAGCCTTTTTATCAACAAAGTCAAAAGAAGACCCTGTAGGCGTCTCAAACCTTACTAAAAACCTTCCTTCATCAACGATAGGTGTAAACTCTTTTGGAGTTATAGATGCCAGCTTAAAACCTATTATTATCGTTGCCAAAGATATTGCTAAAACTATAACTTTATTATTTAAAGACCATCTTAAAGCTTTGTCAAACCAGTTTTCAAACCTATCGTAAGCTCTTTGGAAGATGTTTTTCTCTCCTGCTTCAACTAACCTTGCTGAAATCATTGGAGTAAAGCTTAAAGACACTATGTAGGATATAGCAATTGCAACAATCAGTGTTAAAGCAAACCCAAAGAAAAACTTTCCTATAACACTTTTTAAAAATAAAACGGGAATAAATATAGCAATTAAGGAAGCTGTAGAAGCAAGTAAGGCAAATATAACAACTTTTGTTCCCTTTTCGGCTGCTTCTATACCCCTTAAACCTTCTTCATTTCTCCTGTATATACTTTCCATTACAACAATAGCATCGTCAATAACAAGTCCAACTGCAACAGCTAAAGCCAAAAGCGTAAAAGTATTTAAAGACTGTCCAAAGAAAAATAAGGCCGCTATGGCACCTAAGATTGATACAGGAATAGCCATAGAAGGTATAAAAGTCATTTTAAAACTTCCCAAGAATAAGAAAACCATAAAGGCTGTAAGTATGGACCCCAAGACAATCTCGTGAAGAGCATCGTTTACACTTCTTTCTATAAAAGTAGATGCGTCATAGTTTATATCAAGTCTTAAACCTTGTGGGAGCTGTTTATTGAGTTCATTCATCTTATCTATAACTCTTTTTGCTACTGCAACGGTGTTTTCTTTTGACTGTTTGTATACGATTATAGCTATACCCGGTTCTGCCTCTTTAGAATCAAAAGCTTTAAATCTAACTATTCCTCTTTTTTCATCAAAGGTAAACTCTGCTCTACCTACATCTTTTATCCTTACATTATTTTTTATTATTATGTTTTCTATCTCTTGGGGAGACCTTCCCTTCCCGTAGACTCTTAAGACATACTCCCTATCCTTACTGTCAATTCTTCCCGATGGAATTTCCACATTGTTTGATTTTAATGCATTTATAACGTCCATAGGAGTGAGCTTAAACCCTGCAAGCTTTAGAGGGTCTATCCTGACCCACATTACATAGTCCCTAAATCCTCCTAAATCTACCTCACCAACACCTTGGACTCTTTCAAACTCCCTTTTTAAAACTTTATCTGCAAGGTAAGACATAGTACCGTAATCTGCATAACCGTGAAGTAAGATAGCCATAATAGGAGCTAAAGATGTATCAACCTTTCTAACTACTGGAGGGTCAGTATTAGGAGGAAACTGTCTTTGAGCCCTGTTAACTGCATCCCTAACTTCCTGTGCTGCAATGTTTATATCTTTATCAAGGTCAAATATTACGGTTATCCTTGATACTCCTGTATAACTTGAAGAGTTTATAGCCTCTATACCACTTATAGTAGCAAGTTCATCTTCTATCTTCCTTGTTATGTTAGTGTCTATAACATAAGGGTTTGCTCCTGCGTAGGTAGTACTTATTGATACAACTGGAAAGTCAACATCCGGGTTTCTATCTACTGGTATGTACTTTAAAGCGTAAATTCCAGCTATTATAAAGGATAAGATAAACATCCAAGTTGTTATCGGTCTTGTTATAAAAAACTTATACATCTATAAACTCCTTGACTGTTTTGTCTCTTTATTTTATAATATGACTGACAAATCAGTCAAGAGAGGAAGTTATGAATAAAAAAGTTATTACTGCTATATCTGTTGTAGTTATTATTGCAGTAGCTTTCTTTATACTTAAATCTATAGAAAAAAAATCAAAAAGTCAAACAGATCAAAGACCTCAAAAACCAGCTCCTGCAGTTAAAGTTATCATACCAGAAAAACAAGAAGTGCCTATATATTACACTGCAAACGCAGTTTTACAAGCAAAAACCTCTGCAAAACTAAAACCGCAAGTAAGTGGAAGAGTTGAAAAGATATTTGCAGAAGAAGGAAGCTTCGTAAAAGCAGGACAACCTCTTGCAGTAATTCAACCAGAAAAGGAAGAATACCAGATAGAATCTCAACTTGCAGTTATAAACCAACTTGAAGCAAACTACCTAAACAAAAAATCAATATACGAAAGAAGAAAACAGCTATATGAAAAAGAACTAATAGCCAAAGAAGAGTTAGACAACGCAAAAACAGATATGGAAGTGGCTCTAAATCAGTTAAACTCTGCCAAAGCAACCTTAAAAGAGTATAAAAGACAAAAGAATGAAACAGTTATAAGAGCTCCCTTTGACGGCTACTTAGATAAAAGATACGTTAGCATAGGAGATTACGTTGATAGCCAAAAAGACATGTTTTACATCTTAAAACTAAATCCTATATGGGCAGTCTTTGAACTTCCTCAACAGTATGTAAAAAATCTATCTTTAGGTAAAGAAGTTGAAATAGATGTAGATGGTATAGGAGCAGTAAAAGGCAAGATAGATTACATTTCGTCTTCTTTAAATGAAAACAACTTAATCGTTGTAAAAGTCTTACTTGACAACAAAGATGGTTTACTTAGAGAAAATATGTATGGAAAGGCAAAAATATTAGTTGATAAAGTGGAAGGTTATAAACTTCCAGAAGACGCAGTACAACTTGCAGGTAATGACAATTTTGTTTATAAAGTTGTAGACTCAAAAGCTGAAAAAGTATTAGTTAACGTTTTAAAGCAAGAATATGGATATGTTTACGTATCTGGGGATTTAAAACAAGATGATAAAGTTATAGTGTCTAACCTTATGAACGTAAAACACGGAATGCCAGTTAAAGTAATACAACAACCAGAGGTAGCAAAATGAAAAAAATACTACTTACATTCTTAATATCCTTTTCAAGCTCCTTTGCAATTACATACGATGAAGTCCTCTCTATCGCTGAAAAGAACGCTACTAACATAAAGTTATCTGAAAAAGATATAGAAAAAGTAGAATACCAAATAAAAGAAGCATACAGTAATATCTATCCTCAAGTAAACTTAACAGGAACCTATACAAGATGGGACCCTAACTACATCTTTGGCTTTACACCTAAAAATCAATACTCAGCAAAAATAGGTTTAACTCAAAAGATATTTGATTACCAAGTTCTTAATCTTTTACAACTTTCAAAACAGAACTTAGAGCTTCAAAAAGTAGTAAAGCAAGATGTAATCCAAAAAGTAAAAGATACAGCAAGAAGACTATTTTTAGCCAGTTTATACTACAAACAAGTTATGGATATAAAACAGGAAAACCTTAAATACTGGGAAGAAAACTTTAAATACGTTGAAGGAAAATACAAAGCAGGTTTACTTGCAAAGTATGATTACATGAGAGCTTCATCTCAGCTTCAAACTGCAATATCAGACTACCAGCTTGCAAAAGCAAACTATGAAAAATCCATAGAAGACCTAAAAAGATTTTTAATGTTAGAGGATATTACACCACCTGAAGGTAGTTTAGAAAAGTTAGATATTCCAAAAGAAAACCAAGATATTAAAAACAACACAGAAATAAAAGTTTTAATATCCCAAATACAAACAGCTGAAAAACAAATAGAGTACCAAAAGTCAGCCAACTATCCTAACTTATCCTTATTTGTAAACTATCAAACCAACAACCAATTTAAATTCCCTTCAACCTCTGAAGTATGGAAAAAAGGCTATAACTTAGGACTTTCTTTAAACTGGAGCATCTTTGACGGAATGGCAAAAGATAGTAGAGTTCTACAGGCAAAAACAGACAAATCAAAGTATGAGATACAGCTCCAAGATAAAATAAAACAAGTAGAAACGGAAATAAAAAAGGCAAAGATAGACCTACAAGCCCTTGAAAATCAGCTAAAAGCAGAAGAAGAAAACTTAAAAGTTGCAAAAGAGTCTATGAGATTATCTACAGAGAGGTTTAAAGCAAACATCACAAACACCTTAGAAGTATTAGAATCCCAATCAAACTACCTAAACACTCAGCTGTCTTACATCTCTACCCTATACCAGTACAACCTCCGGGTCTTCGACTTACTGAACCTTTATGGTAGATAATTAAGTACTTTTATTTTAATTTTCACCTCTGGATATCAATTTTACTTACTAAATTATATCATTTAAACTATTTGCAAGAACAACTTTTCTGTGCAATTCTTTTAACTGGTTAACATCAGATATTTGATTTACCTTCTCCCTTACATCTTCTCCCACATAACCAAATTTAAACTCTATAGCATCAATCACACTCTGTCTTAATCCTTCTATTAAACCTTCTTCTTTCCCAATCTTTAAAACATCTCTTAACACTGGATAACTCTCTATCTCTTCCCTTGTCCACTCTATTGTAATTGGCATCTCAAAATCCTCCTGTGTTATATAACTTCTTATCTCTTCCTCTATATTATTCCTTATTTTACTTATTTCAAGAAACAGTGTAAATAACTCTTTTCTGTCTTTTGGATTTGCTTTCTTTATCTCTTTTATCACATTCTCTACATAAAACTTAGGGTCTTCTATCTTACACAGTCCTGCAAGTAGTTTGTCTGTGATATTTGGACTTGCTACTAACTCTCTACATGGTATATCCTTCATATCTATCAGTCTATACCTGTAAGTCCAATCTGAAAACTGTATCTTGTCTGACATTTTTAACGGCTCTTTTCTATGTAGATACATACTTGAATTAAGTCTTTTGGTTTATACTTGTCAGTGATAAGATAAAAATACTCAAACATTCTGTATGGCATAGAAGGGTCATTGGTGCTTTGTATCTCTATGTGTAGAATGGTATTATCTTCCAATTTAACAACCAAGTCAGCTTCTCTGGTTTTAACTATTTTAAGGTCAGTATCTTGAAGGAGCTGCCAGTTTACTTTTTTACCGAGGATTATCTCTATGAGTTTTGTTGCTGGGTTTTTAAATAGGTGTTTTAGTAATAAGTCGGTTTTAATTTTTTCCCTCTGTTTTGCTCTTGTAGGATTTTTTCAAAGATGATAGCATTATTTGTGTTAGTCTGATGTGTTTTTTATCTTACTTTCCAATAAAAAATAAATAATATGATAAAATATATTTTTACTATTGCACTTAGAGGTCTTTTATGCCAGAGAGACTTTATCAAGAAGAAAAACAAAGAGCTGTAAACGTTTTAAACGATTTAAAAATAAAACTCTACAACAAAGGCTGGTTTCCTGCAACAAGTGGAAATCTTTCCTACAAACTTCACGATGACCCTCTTATTTTTGCAGTTACAACCTCAGGAAAAGACAAAGGAACAGTTAGCCACGAAGATGTTATGTTTGTTGATAAAGATGGAAAACCCATAGAAAAAACAAGAATGAAACCGTCAGCTGAGACAATGATACACTCTTACATCTACAAAAAGACCGACGCAGGTTGTATTATCCACATACACACTCCAAACAACAACTTTATATCTTACGTATACGCTCAAGATTCAAAAGTGAAAATAAAAGATTTAGAGATGATAAAAGCATTAGATATATGGGAAGAAAACTCGGAGATAGAAGTTCCAATAGTAGAAAATTACTTTGATTTAAACAAGTTAGCCCAAGAGACAGGGAAAGTTATAAATCCAAAAGTTCCGGCAGTCTTAATAAAAACCCATGGTATCTACTGCTGGGGAAGAAACGAGTTTGAGGCAAAAAGACACGTAGAAGCCTTTGAGTTTATGTTTGAACTTATGAAAAATCTTATACTATTTAAATCAACTAAAGATATCTGGTAAGGAGGTTTATATATGGCAAAGTTAGTTTTTAGAAAAAGTGGTAAAGTTATAGAAAATCCAGAAGAGATAAAAACATTTTTAGAAAGGTACGGAGTAATTTACGATAGATGGGGAATAGACAGACTCGATGAAGAAGTAAGAAAAAATTACGATATAGACGAAGAAAACCAAAGAGTAATAATTGAAGCTTACAAACCGGAGTTAGATGAGTTAAAACAGAGGATGGGATACATAACAGAAGATATAGTTGTCCTATCAGAAAAAACACCAAATTTAGATGCACTTATGGAAAAGTTTAAAAGAGAACACCACCATATAGATGATGAAGTAAGGTTTGTAGTTGATGGTAGTGGAATATTCCCTGTAAAAATAGAAGACGATATAGTAGATATTCACGTAGAAGCCGGAGAGTTGATAGTCGTACCAGCGGGAGCAAGACATTGGTTTGAACTTGATGAAAATAAAAAAATAAAATGTATAAGAGTCTTTAAAACACCTGCAGGTTGGGAAGCAATATACAACGAAAACGAAAAAGCAACTATGGGAAGTTAAATGACGATGGAGGAAAGGGAAGAGCTACGGCTGTTTGTAGGTAAAAACGCAGATTACTATATAGCAAAATGGGAAGAGTTAGGAGAAGAAAATAAGATAAGCTGGAACTGGTCAGCCTTTTTCTTTGGACTTCTTTGGTTTGCTTATAGAAAGATGTATCCCTATGCCTTTGGTTTTATAGTGTTTAGTCTTATACTTCAATATATACAGATAGTTATGAAAACCCATCCTTTAGTGATAGGTATAACCAATATTTTAATATCTATATTTATAGGAATGTTTGGAAACTACCTTTATTACCAGTATGCAAAGTCAAAGATAAAACAGATAAAAGAAAGTATTCAAGATGAAAGACAAAAAACAGTGGAGATAGTCAGAGCTGGTGGAACAAGCCTATCAACTGCTATAGCTATAGGACTTATGTACCTTATAGCCTCATCAATTATTGATTACGGTTTACAGGAGGACAACAGTGAAAATTTTAGAGAACAAAAAAGCATTAATCCTTGGAGTAGCTAACGACAAAAGTATAGCCTACGGTATAGCAAAAGTATTTTACGAAAATGGAGCTACTTTAGGGTTTAATTACTTAGATGAAAGGATAGAAAAAAGGGTAAGACCAATAGCACAAGAGTTTAACTCAGACTTGGTTGTAAAATGTGATGTATCAAAAGATGAAGACATTACAAACTTGGTAAATACCGTTAAAGAAAAGTGGGGAAGTGTTGATATAATTGTCCACTCTATCGCTTACGCCAATAAAGAGTATTTAAAAGATTACTACTACAAAGTAGATAGACAATCATTTTTACAAGCTATGGATATAAGTGTTTACTCTTTTACAGCAATAGCAAGGGAGTTTCTTCCTGTGATAAACGAAGGTGGAAGTCTTCTTACTTTATCTTACTACGGAGCTGAAAAAGTAGTTTACAACTACAACGTTATGGGAGTTGCAAAGGCAGCTTTGGAAGCTTCTGTTAAGTATTTGGCAAGGGACTTGGGAGTGTTAAAGAAAGTTAGAGTAAACTGTATATCTGCAGGACCTATTAAAACCTTAGCTGCAATGGGAATATCTGACTTTGGAGATATTCAAAAGGTTGCTATAGAAAGGTCTCCTTTAAGAAAAGCTGTAAGTATAGAAGAGGTAGGAAACGCCGCACTATTTCTATGTTCAGACCTTGCTTCAGGAATAACAGGAGAAATATTATACGTAGATGCAGGTTATAACATCATAGGAATGTGAGGGTTTAAAATGAAGTTAATAGTAAACGGTGTAGAAAAGGAGTTTAATAAAGAGGAGTTGACAATTACAGACCTTATAAAGATACTAGAGATAAAATCTCCTGCTATTGCTGTGGCTGTAGGTTACGATGTAATACCAAAAGATCAGTTTAACACATACAAACTAAAAGAAGGAGATAAAGTAGAGATAGTCCATTTTGTAGGTGGAGGATAAATTGAGTAAGATACAGAAAGTCAGAGGATTTCAGGATATCTACGGAGAAAACGCAAAAAAGTATAGGTACATAGTTGACACATTTAGAGAAACTTTTGAAAAGTACAACTTTAAAGAGATAATACTTCCCTTTGTAGAGGATATATCACTTTTTAAAAGGTCAGTAGGGGAAGCTACAGATATAGTTCAAAAAGAGATGTACGTCTTTTTAGATAAAGGTGGTAGGGAAGTAGCACTACGTCCTGAAGGAACTGCAAGCTGTGTAAGGGCTTACATAGAAGAAAAGATGTACGCAGAAGGAGGATACCATAAACTCTTTTATGAAGGAGCTATGTTTAGGTACGAAAGACCTCAAGCAGGAAGATACAGACAGTTTCACCAAATAGGAGCTGAGATATTTGGAGTATCTTCCGTTTTAGCAGATACAGAGCTTATAAGTATGGTTTATAAAATCTTAAAAAAATTAAAAATAGATTTTAAACTTGAGATAAACTCTCTTGGAGACTTCCAATCAAGAAAGACTTACACACAGGAGCTTATAAAATATTTAAAACAGTATGAAAATGGCCTATGTGAAACATGTAAAAGCAGAATAAACACGAATCCCTTGAGAGTCTTAGACTGTAAAGTAGAAAGCTGTAAACAGATAACAAAAGATGCACCCAAAATAATAGATTATCTCTCAGAAGAATCAGAAAAAAGATTTACACAGTTAAAAGAGTATTTAAAAGCCTTAAATATAGATTTTGTAGAAAATCCAAGACTGGTAAGAGGACTTGATTACTACACAGACACTGTTTTTGAGTTTACAACAGACCAGATAGGAGCTCAAGGGACAGTAGCAGCAGGAGGACGCTACGACAACCTTGTAGAACAACTTGGAGGACCTCCTACACCTGCCTTAGGTTTTGCAGCTGGTATAGAAAGACTTATCTTACTTGTAAAAGATTTACCTTCAGAAAAACCTCTTATAACTGTAATACCTCTAACACCTGATTACAACATCCAAGCACTTTCTTTTTCAGAAAGTCTTAGAAACAGTGGAATAAAAACAGAAACTCTACTAAAAGAGGGAAGTTTAAAGTCCATGATGAAAACTGCAGACAAACTCAAGTCTGACTATGTAGTTTTCATATCAGATAAATACGAACTTAAAGAGATGAAATCAGGAAATCAAGAAATCTTCTACACTCCAGAAGATACTTTAGAAGCTGTAAAGGACAAAATATAGAGAATGTTTAAATTTCAACTTATAAAAAAAGAAGGTAATGCACGACTTGGAAAGATATACACACCTCACGGTGAGATAGAAACACCTATATTTATGCCAGTAGGAACTCAAGGAACTGTTAAAGCCATTACTGTTAAACATCTTGAGGAAGATATAAAAGCCCAAATCATTTTGGGAAATACTTACCATCTTTACCTTAGACCTGGTTTAGAGGTTTTAAAAAAGTTTAACGGACTTCATAACTTTTCTTCTTGGAAAAAACCTATCTTAACAGACAGTGGAGGTTTTCAAGTATTTTCCTTATCTATTGGAAAAGAAAAAGAAGGAAAACAAAAAGCACAAGTTGTAGTAACGGAAGAAGGAGTAAAGTTTAAATCTCATCTTGATGGGTCTTGGCACTTTTTTACACCTGAGTTTGTAGTAGAGATTCAAGAAATTATAGGTAGTGATATAATGATGCCCCTTGATGAATGTCCTCCTTACCCTTGTAGCCATCAGTATGCAAAAGAAAGTCTGGAAAGAACCGTTAGATGGCTAAAAAGGTCTAAACAAGCCAAGAAAAATCCAAATCAAGCACTTTTTGGAATAATTCAAGGATCTGTGTATGAAGACTTAAGGAAAGAAAGTACATTAAAAACCGTGGAACTTGATATGGACGGTTATTCTATAGGAGGTTTATCTGTAGGAGAACCAAAAGAGTTTATGTACTCTATGACAGAGGTGGTAACATCTTTACTTCCTGAGAATAAGCCCAGATACTTAATGGGAGTTGGAACTCCAGAAGACCTTCTTGAAGCTATAGACAGAGGCATTGATATGTTTGACTGTGTGATACCAACCAGAAACGGTAGAAATGGAACACTCTTTACCCACTTTGGAAAGATAAATATAAAATCAGCAAAGTACAAATTTGACGATACTCCTGTAGACCCCTTATGTGATTGTTATACCTGTAAAAACTTTTCAAAAGGATATCTACGACACCTTTACAACGCTGAAGAAATAACGGCTTACATTTTAGGAACAATACACAATCTAAGATTTTATCTAAAATTGATGGAAGATGTAAGAAACGCTATAAAAAATGAAAGTTTTTCAATATTTAAGAAAGAGTTTTTAGACTTATATAATTCAAATATTTAAACATTGTTATAATTGAAAATTGGCATAGATTGGGTTATACTATTTGAGCCTAATAAATTTTATTACAGGAGGTTTGTTATGAAGGTAAAAGTATCAGTTGACAAAGATCTCTGCACAGCATGCGCTCTTTGCTATGATGAAGTTCCAGAAGTATATGAAGATTCTGGAGACGGTATAGCTCAAGTTAAAGCAGAAGTAGGTGGTGATGGTGCTATCATAGAAGGAGATTTAGCTCAAAGAGTTCTCGAAGTAACTGAAGAGTGTCCATCTGGTGCATTAGTTACAGAAGTAATAGAAGAGTAATTATTTGACATAAATGGGGGCTTTAAAGCCCCCTATACACTATATTTTATCAGCTGGAATAGTTACTCTAACCACTCCTCTAAAATCACCTTCTTTATATCCTACAGCCTTATCGTTAGGATAAAGAGTTTTAATTTTTTCTAACAACTTCTTATCCATTAGGTTAGGGTCTCCGTGGCATGTTAAACAAACCCCTTCAACTTTTAAAGGTTTGTAATACCTATATACAACCTTTCCATTTTCGTTTAACGCCTGAATGTAGTAAGATGGCATTTTACCTTGCTTTATGCTTTCTTCAAAGTATTTTAGAGCTTCAGCTTCGTATTTATCAGGAGCATTAGATGGATTTCTGTACTTAAAAGTAGTTCTTTTCATTGAGTATCCTGTTTCTTTTTCTACTTGAGAAGTAATTTCCATAGCTTTTTTGTTACATACAGTTACAGCTTCATCAAGACCTCCTTTCTGCATAGCATTCATCAGCTCCATTCTTAAACCTTTAAGAAGTTTCATAGAAGCTTCTTCTCCTACTTGAGCTATTTTCTGTTCTTTCTCTTTTGGTACTTCTACCTTTTGAACTTGACTACAACCAAGTAGTAATCCTACCATTGCAACAACTGATAATCTTTTCATGTTTCTACCTCCTACAAAAATTTTTTACGTATTGTATTGCTTCTTCTTTTGTTTTTACTTCTCCTTTAAGTTGAGCTAAAATTAATTTTTCTTTTATAATTCCTACTTCTTTGGAAGGCTTTAAATCTAAAATTCTCATTATCTCACTTCCTGATAAAAGGGGTTCATCTACCACTTTACCTAAGTAATTTTCAAAATAATGTTTTTGGATATTGAGAATAAAGTCTTTAAATTGAGATTTAACAGCTAAAACCATTATAAAACTATAAATTGCCACATCTTTGTAATTATACCAAAAAAGGTTCATTTGAAAAAAGTCTCTATACTGACCTTTTAAAATTTCTACAGCTGCCTTCCTTGTACTCTTCATAAACTTAAATGGTTTTTCTGGTAGAAGTAATTTCTCCTTACACACTTTTTCAAACTCATTTTCATCAAGGTTAAACAAAAGTGCGTTTAACTTTAAAAAGGTTATATCTGTAAAATTTTGATAAAAGTAAATTTTTCCAAAATCTTCTTTAAGTCTTTCATCTATAAAATCAAGTTTTTTTTTAAGATTTCTTCTACATTTTTGTAGGTTGACAGTTCTTCTAAGCCTTGAGAAACTACTTTTGATAAAACTTTATTTTCTTTAAGTTTTTCTAATGTAGAGTAAGAGTTTTCATTTGATACTATTTTTAGAAGTTCATCTCTGATACGTTCTTTTGGGCTTTTTTCTAAAAGGTCTACATTATTTTTTACAAACTTTTCAAACTCTTTATCTAACTTAAAGTCTAACTCTAATGAAAGTCTATATCCTCTGAGTATTCTTACTGGGTCTTTTACTATATTCTCTAAAGATATCGGTCTTACAATACCTTCTTGAATATCTTTAAAGCCGTTTGAAGGGTCTATAAGGGTAGTATGGGAAGCACTGAGTCCAGAAGTATCATCAAAGTTAACAGCTATTGCATTTATAGTAAAATCTCTACTAAGTAAGTCTTGAACTAGTCTATCTAATATTTTTTCTTCCTTTTCTTCATAACTTAAATCAGATGAGATAATGTCTGATATATCAAGGTAAGAAAAATCAAATCTGTAGTTGTAGTCGTTCTCTTGAAAGATGAAGCTAACAACTGTTTTTTCTTTCTCAAACTGAAAGATAGAGCCGTTTATGTATTTTTTTAAATTTTTTGCTACTTCCATTGGAGGTGCTGTTACTATAAAGTCTATGTCTATATTTTTTCCAAGTGGTCTGTTGATAAGTCTGTCTCTTACCCATCCTCCTACTATAAAACAGAAAGAGCCTCTTGGAAGGGCTTTTGATAGAATATCAAAGTATGAGTTATAAAATATAAGACCATGTATGTAGTTTTCTTTAATCTGTAGGTCTAAATCTTCTTCTTTTTTCTTACTAAAAATCTTTTGTAAAAGCCTATCTATACCAAGCATTAAACTGCCTTGTATATATCAATTTCTCTTTTGAGGTTTTCTATAAATGAAATTAACTTTTCTGCTTTATCAATCCATCCTTGTATTATTTGACTTGTTTTTGGGAAGGCTTCTTGGAGCTCTCTATACTGGTTTATCTTTGAGTTTGTGTACTGAATTAGTAAATCTAAAAATTCTTTCATTTTGTCTATCTGTTTAGAGTAGTAAAAAAGGTCTTTTAACATCTCTCTTCTCTCTCTAACTGGAACATCAACTCCCAAAGTTAAACCTATATTTCTAATATCAAATCTTGATAGATATATTCCACTTCTTGAAGGAACTGTAAGAATTTTTAGTATTCTGTCAAACTCTCCTTCTTCTTTTAGAAAGTCAAACTGCTGTGCAAATTTTTCATTTGTCATAAAAGGATTTTTCATTAAATCTTTATCGTTTAGCATTTTAATACCTCTCAAATTTTTTATTTAACAATTATAACTTTTTATGGGAGTTTATCAAGTTTAAAAATTCTTCCCTTGTTTTTTGACATTCAAGGAATCTTCCTGTCAATTTACTTGTTACTGTAACTGAATCTGGATTTCTTACTCCCCTCATAGCCATACACAAATGAATAGCTTCCATTACAACAGCAACTCCTTTTGGTTGCAACTCTTTTTCTAAGAATTCTGCAATTTCTGCTGTTAGTCTTTCTTGAACCTGAGGTCTGTATGAAAATTTATTTACAACTCTAACTATTTTAGACAACCCACAAACTTTTTTATCAGGTATGTATGCAACGTGGGCTTTTCCAAAAAATGGTAATAAGTGATGTTCACAAAATGAGAAAAACTGTATATCCCTAACAACAACCATCTCATCATAACTTCCTACATCTTCAAATACGGTCATATTAAACTCTCCGTGGCTTTCAAACTCTTCCCACATTTTTGCAACTCTTTTAGGTGTATCTCTAAGACCTTCTCTGTTTGGGTCTTCTCCTATTCCTTCCAAAAACAATCTAATTGCTTGCTCAATCTTATTTTTATCTATAGCCATCTTTCATCTCCTACTTTCTTAGTAATCTTTGACATTCTACTTTCATACATCTATCGTAAATAACGTTATAACCTAAATTTGATAACTTTTCTGCAATTTCTGGGTTATATGTTCCAGGTTGAAACCAGAATGTTTTAAAACCTTTCTTTAATGCTTCCTCGGCTGTAAAAACAACATCTGCAGGCCTTCTAAAAACATCTACAATATCTATCTCGTCTGGAATATCTAGTATTGATTTGTAAACCTTCTCTCCTAAAATCTCCTGCCCTTCGTATTTAGGGTTTACAAAGTACATTTTAAAGCCGTAAGATTTAACCACTTCGCTTACAAAATAACTTGGTTTAGATGGGTCATTTGATATGCCTACAACTGCAACATTTTTGCTACTTTCTAAAATATTCTTTATCTCCTCATCTTTAGTTAGTATCGGCATAGCTATCTCCTATAGTAGCTAAATTATCTTCTCTTTCATAGCCTACTTTTGTAAGTTTAGATTTTACTATTGAGTTTAAAGGCTGGTCTGTTTTTATTTTCGCGTGGATATAGTTTCCTGTAAGTCCTATTTTGTAATCTTCTTTTTCCGTTATGATTAAAAACTCCATATCTTTACCTAAAAACTTCTTTCTAAAGTCTATACTTTTTCTCTCTCCTATCTCCCTTAGTATCTTTGTTCTCTCTTTTTTAACTTGAGGTGAAACTCTATCTCCAAACTTTACTGCTGATGTGTTATCTCTCATAGAGTAGGTAAATACGTGAATGTATGCAAATGGTATCTCTTCTACATTTTTTACAGTGTTTTTAAATGCTGTTTCATCTTCTGTAGGAAAGCCTGTTATTATATCTGTCCCGATAGCTGTGTCTGGTCTGTTTTTTAAAATCTTTTCAACCTTTTCTACATACTGTTTTACTGAGTAGTTTCTTTTCATATCTTTTAACACTCTGTCGTCAGCTGACTGGATAGACAGGTGAAAATGTGGAGCTATTTTTTCTTGGGTTGTTAAAAAGTCTATTAAATAATCGTCAAGCTCGTTTATTCCCATAGATGAAAGTCTTATCCTATAAAGTCCCTCAACATTCACAAGCTGTTTTAAAAGGTCTAAAAGATAACCTTCTTTATGGTCGTATCCAAACTGAGACAGCTGGGTTCCTGTTAAAACTATCTCTTTATATCCTTTGTCTACAAGGAATTTAACTTGATTAACAATATCCTGTATCTTTGCACTTCTTACTTTTCCCCTTGCAAAAGGGATTATACAAAAGGAGCAGAAACTGTTGCAACCTTCTTGGACTTTTAGTATAGGTCTTGACCCTTCGTAAAAGGTTGATATAAAGAATGTTTTAAAGTCGTTTTCTCTAAAAATGTTGTCTATAAAGACTTTATTCTCAAACTTTTCATTTATGTAATTTTCTACAATTTCTAAAACAGCTGTTTTATGGGAATTTCCTATAACTAAATCTATCTCTGGTATTTTCGCAAGTTCTTGGGGAGAGACTTGAGCATAACATCCTGTTGCAACGACGATAGCGTTAGGATTTCTTCTTTTTGCCTGTCTTAAAGTTTTTCTTGAGGTTCTATCTGCATCGTTTGTAACGGTGCAGGTGTTTACTATGTATATGTCAGCAACAGACTCAAAGTCCGTAATATCATACCCTTTTAAGCTAAACTGGTCTTCCAATGCGGATGTTTCAAACTGATTCATACGACAGCCAAGGGTTGCAAAAGCCACCTTTAACTTTCTACTTTCCAATCTCATCTACCGCTCTTTCTAAATCTCCATGTTTTAAAATCTCAATAAGTTTATGCTCATCAAAGGCTTTTGTCAATCTCTCTCCAGTTTTTAAATCAAATATGTAAAAAATCTCCTCTCCATAACTTCCTACAAAGTAAGTCCCTCTTCCTAGAATTACTCCTGCTAAAACAGATGACTTAAAATCCTCTGTAAGTTTTTCTCCAGTGTTTACATCATAAATAGCAAACTTCCCGTTTTTCTTTCCCCAAAAGTAATTACTCTCTCCTGTAAGAGCTCCTCTATCTCTTATCTTTTCAAAGAATTCTGTCTTTTGACCTTGTAAAGTAAAGAGAGCTTCTTTACCACCTTCTTCAACTTTATAGTAAATTGATTGGCCTTTTACCAGTCCAGCTGTATGTATCCAGCTGTGGTAATCTGTCTTTCTTTCAAAATTTTTATCGTAAATAGCCCACTTTACATTTTTTAGATGTTTTAGATAATCTATTTTGTCTTTTACAATCTCTTCTGTTGCTAAAAAGTATTCAGACTCTCCCTTTGGTAATCCTACATTAAAAACATATCCAAAATCTCTTGACTTTTTGCCATCGTATTGAAAATAAAAAACTAAATCAGTTTCTATAAGCTTCAACCAATACTCCTTTAAGGGTTTTAAAAGATTTTACAATCTTTACAGTCTAAAAAACTATGTTAAAAAACAGGTTTTAAAAATCAAAAGGAAGGGTAAAGGTTAAATCTACTGATTTTGCTTTGTTATCGTACAGTCTTAAAACAAAGGAACTTCTTTCTGTTAGTCTGTATCCTCCTTCGTAAAATCCATACTGGTTTATAATAGTTGTAGTAGAGAGAGGTTTTGAAAAACCTAAGTATATCTTCCTTGTAAGGTATTTTTGAACGTAAACACTAAAAGTAATACCTTGTACAGGGTTGTACGTTGGCAAAACATTTACGTTAAATCCTGTTCCAAAAAGTCCTTCTTCTTCTTCCCCTGAAGCTTTAAACGGTACAAGTAGTTTTGCCACGTTTCCAACTACAGAAAAAAGTCCAGATGATGCGAGTTGCTCAGGAGTTTTTTTAATAAGCAGTAAAGATAGTATCTCATCTTTTGATTTTGGTGGAGTAGAGAAAAAGTCATACTTTAAGTTATCAGCTGGTCCAGATACGTTAACGTATATGTAAATACCTGCTACATTAGTTGACAGTTTTCCGTTTACGTAAGTTTTACTGTCTGTAAGTTTTACATCTATAAAATCAATGTTATACTTGTTTTTGAGAAAGTCTACCTTACCGTAAGAAATTCTAAAATTACCGTTAACTATAGGTTTGTCTGCAGTTCCCTTTACATCAAATCTCCCTTCTCCGTAAGCCCTTCCCCAGCTTCCTTCCATAAATATAGGTGATAAAGTAGAAACTTTTAAGTTAAGATTTATATTTTTTAAAAATTCAGGTTTACTTCCTGCTTCTTTATTAAAATACTCAGGTTCTACTTTTGCTTTACCTGTTGTAAGTAGATTAGAGTTTATATAAACTTTATCTTGGACAAGCTTTATATCAGTGTTAGTAGAGACAACACCGTTGTATATGTTTTCATACTTTACAGGGAGAAGTTCAGAAAAGATAGAGATATTACCCTCTCTTTTCTTTAAGTTGTATTTGCCTGTTATTGTTATACTACTATCTCCGTAATATGACCTTGTACTGCCTTTTATGTCTATTAAAAGGTTGTCTTTTAAGGTTATATCAAATTTATCAAATGATATCACGTTTAAAGTGTAAGGTGTTCTAACACGTATATTATCTCCATAGAGTTTAAAAGATGCTTTTTCAAGGATGTCTTCAGGTTTACCTTTATATGCCATTACAAACTTAACTCTTCCATCTAAGTTTACATACTGAATAATCTGAGCTACATAATTTTTATCCATCTCTCCACTTACTGCAATCTCTAAAAGGTTATTTTCTAAATCAAATAAAAACTTTTCTACAACCCCTTTAAACGTTCCAGTAAAGACCTGTTTATCTGTAAAAATCTTCTTATCTAAGTAGTTAATCTTTAAATCGGAGAAGTTAAATAAAGTTATCTCTTTTTCTTTTACAAGAATATTTTTCAAAACAGCCACAGCAGAGCTTTTTTGAATGTCTTGTTTGTTAAAGTTTACTGTGAGTATAGACTCTCCCATATTAAAATTTAAGTCTTTATGGGAGATTTTAACATCTTTACCGTAAGCAACAAGCCTATCTTTATTTCCTTTAAAATCGTAGATAAGATTTACCTGTTTTTGATTTTTGATAATTGTAGATAATTTACCTTTGTAGTCGTTAAGGCTTCCTTCTGCGCTTAAATCTGCTTTAAGCTGTAGATTTTCATTTTCTAAGTTTGATAATACAGACAGATTAAAAATCTCTTTATCTAAGTTGTAGCTTCCAGAAGCTGATAAGTTAAATCTCTTATATCCTTCCAGTCCTTCTCCTTTTAAGGAAAATTTAAGGTTCTTGTTTAGAAGGTTTACATTTCCTATAATCTTTTTTAATGTATAGTTTTTAAATGTTAAGTTATCTTTGTTAAAGTTAACAGTAAGATTTATATCTTTTTCGTTTAGCTTTCCTGACAGATTACCTTCAATTGAGTTCTCAATATCTTTTAAGTATGCTTGGTAGTAGTTTAAGTTTAAATCTACGTTCCAATCTTTTTTAACTGATGTTATGTAAATACTTCCTTCTGCTGTTTTAGGAAGTACTCTTTCAAAAACTTCCTTAGAGTGTTTTAATAAAAATGGATATATTGGCGTAAGATCAAACTGTCTGTTTACGTTTAAAGTTAGATTTAGTTTTTCATTTTTTAAGTCGTATGTAAGGTTAGATTTTAAAGCTTCTCCGCTGTTTGCATTAACTTTAATTAAATCATTCTCAAAAGAAAAATCGTATGTTAGATTCTTAAGGTTTATGTCTTCGTAAGAGAAAGTTTGAGCATTACCGCTAAGTTTTATATGTAGATTACTTGAATCACCGTAAATCCTTCCGCTTGCGTTTAAGTTAGCTTTTATAGGAATGTCTTTTAGGTATGAAAGATTTTCAAGGATAAAGTTTGTTGTATTAAGATTAAAATCGTAAGATAGATTTTTTAAATCGTGAAAATTCTTTAAACGTCCTTTTACACTGATAGTCTGATTTTTACTCAAACCCTTTAAATCTGCGTCAATAAAGTAATCTTTTAAAGAGATATTCACTTTTCCAGATAAAGAATCGTAATTTAGACCTAAGACTGTAAAGTTTTTAGAATTAACCTGTATATCTGAAAAACCTTTATCTATAAAGTAGTCAGCTGACAGGGTAAGTTTACCGTCTAATGAATCTAAGATTTCATCTTTTTTTACCGGTAAAACGGATAAAACTTTTTTAATTGAAGGGATGTCAGCTTCTAAGTTTAATTTTTTGATTTTATCAATGTATTCAAAATCTCCAGTAGCTAACTTTAAGTCATACCTTCCTTTTAGTACAAGCCCGTCTTTATCTTTTATATCAGTAAATAAGGACAAATCTTTAAGTTCAATACCTTCTGACAGTAGAGACTCTATATTAACCTGAGCTTCACCGTCTAACTTTCCTTCTTTAAAATTAATTTCTCCTTTAAATTTACTGTTTAAAAGTTTTGTGTTTTGGTAATTCAGCTGAGTTAAAAATCCATTAAATTTTAAGTCTGTATCCTTTTTAACTTTAAGGTTTAAGTCCGCTCTCAATCCCGACAAGTTAATATTATTATAAGAATAACTTGGAGTATTTAAACTTGCTGATAGATTAATAACTTTATTTTCAAAAAGAGAAATATTTTTTACATCTAAATAGATAGAATCGTATGAAAGTTTTACATTTTCAACAACCATTTTTTTAGGAAGAATTTTTAATTGATAGCTTCCTATAGATGTAAGGGTTAGGTTGTAGCGACTACTGTCTTTAATAAGTATTAAAGCTGGCTGAGATTTAAGATAGACAAGATTTTGGTTGTTGTAGAGGGATATATTTTTTATATCTAAGTTTAAACCTTTTTCTACATTTTCCACAAAAAAGTTTCCATCTTTTAAATCAAGATTTACATACGATGTAAAAAGATATAGAGGAAATATAAACTTAAAACTTTCAGAAGGGGGAGCTGTCAAATCATTTATATACTTTCCTGTAAGTTTATCTACCTTTAGATTAACAATAGGTTTAAATTTTAAAAAATTGTAAAAATTAAACTCCCCATTAATATTTTCAAGTTTTACATCGAACTCTTTTTTATCTGTAATGTGTATAAAACTACATACTAATCTACCTTCTTCTACTTTACAATTATCTTCAACGTAAATACCAAACTTTTTCAGTATATCCTGATAACTTGATATAACATAAAAAACAGCTAAAACTATTAGAAAAAAGAGAAACACTACGAAAAAGGTTTCTATAGATACTTTAAGTAAAATTTTTACAAACTTATTGTTTAAGACTTTTTCTTTAAAAGACTTTCCCATTTAACTTAAATTTTAACATAAAAATGTGTTATCTTATATAAAACTACAAAAGTAAGGAGGCATTAACTATGACTTCAGCAGGTGAAGCTTACCATCTTCTTAACAAAGCCATCTACCACTATGAAAATGAAAATTTTGAGATGGCTATCACTCTTTTAGATGAAGCTCTTCTTCTTAATCCTGACATTCCAGAAGTTCACTTTTGGAGAGGGAAGGTTGCAACCCATGATCTAAACCAAGAAAGCCTTGAAGTAGCAATAGTTCACCTTTCAGAAGCTATAAGACTAAAACCTACCTATGCAGAAGCTTACTTTGAAAGGGGAAAAGTTTACATCCAAAAAGGAGAGTTTGAAGAAGCAAAAAAAGACCTTGAAGAAGCTGTAAAGATAGACCCCAAAATAAAAGAAGCCTACTCACTTTTAGCCCAAATAGAGCTTATGCACGGAAACGACCAGAAAGCAATGGAATACCTTAATAAAATATCAGGACAAGAAGGAGATGACAGGTACTACTACTCATTAGGAAAAATATTTTACAACGCAGGAAAGTATCAGCAAGCCATAGAACAGTTTAACAAGGTTATAGAAAAAAACAAGTATTTTGTAGATGCATACGTTTACAAAGCCCACTCTTTAGCCCATTTAGGACTTTATGAAGATGCAATAGAAAATCTAAAAAAAGCCGTTATACTTGTTCCAGAAGAGATAGAATACTTTTTAGACATGGCTAAATACCACTTTGAACTTGCAAAGAAACAGTTAAATGAAGGTAAAAAAATCCAAGCAGCTGAGAACTTTATAAAAGGACTACAAATAGATTACAACCTAAAAATAGAACCTAAATATATACCTGTGCTTATAGAAGCTGCAGAAGAGTTAATTGAGAAGAAAAACTTTAAAGAAGCAAACGACATAATAGACCAACTTGAACTTTTAGTAAAAGAGCCAGAATATCAAGAATACAAAGAACAGTTTGAAAAACTCAAGAAAAAGTTTATGAAAGTTTTACCTTTAAAAGATAAAGTGATAAAATTTATTACAGATATATACACAAAGTAAGGAGAGAAAATGCTGGATATAAGACTAATTAGAGAAAAACCTGACTTTGTGAAAGAGAGACTATCTACAAGAGACCCTTCTTATGCTCAGATGATTGATAAACTCCTTGAAATTGATGAAGAAAGAAGAAAAATAAAAAAAGAGATAGATGATTTAAGAGCAGAAAGAAACGAAAAATCTAAACTTTTCCCTATTTACAAAAAAGAAGGAAAAGATACAACCCAGATACAGGAGAGAGTAAAAGAAATAGGAGAAAGAATCAAGTACTTAGAAGAAAAGTTAAACACTGTAGAAGAAGAGTTTAACAACCTAATACTTTACATTCCAAACCTTCCTGCGTTAGATGTCCCTATTGGAAAGGATGAAAACGATAATGTAGAAGTTAGAAGATGGGGAGAGTCAAGGAAGTTTGATTTTGAACCACTGCCACACTTTGAGATAGGAGAAAGGCTTGGAATCCTTGATTTTGAAAGAGGAGCTAAACTCTCTGGCTCAAGATTTACTGTAATGTTTAAAGAAGCTGCAAGGTTAGAAAGAGCATTGATAAACTTTATGCTTGATGTACACACCAAACAACATGGATATACAGAAGTCTGGACACCTTTACTTGTAAAATCTAAAACATTACAAGGAACAGGTCAGCTTCCCAAATTTAAGGAAGACCTATACAAGATAGAAGATGAAGATTTATACTTAATACCAACAGCAGAAGTAACACTTACAAACCTACATGCCGACGAGATTATCCCAGAAGACCAGCTCCCTAAATACTATACAGCATACACACCTTGTTTTAGAAAAGAAGCTGGCTCCCACGGAAAAGATGTAAGGGGTATTTTAAGACAACACCAGTTTGATAAAGTAGAACTTGTAAAGATAGTTAAACCAGAAGACTCTTACAATGAACTTGAAAAGTTAGTCAACGAAGCAGAAAAGATACTTCAACTTTTAGAACTTCCATACAGGGTTGTATTACTTTGCACCGGTGATATGGGATTTTCTGCTGCAAAAACATACGACATAGAAGTTTGGATACCTTCCCAAAACAGGTACAGAGAGATATCTTCTTGCTCAAACACAGAAGATTTTCAAGCAAGAAGGGCTATGATTAGGTATAAAGACAAAGAAGGTAAAAACCACTTTGTACATACGCTAAACGGATCAGGACTGGCAGTAGGTAGAACCTTACTTGCCATTATAGAAAACTATCAAAAACCGGACGGTACTTTTGAAGTACCAAAAGTTTTAAGAGACTACCTGTGAGAGTTTTTTATTTAACTTTTCAAAACTTTCCTTTAGGTTTAGATTTTGAGACAGGTTAACTATATCTTCTAAGTTTTTTATAAAGTTAATATCACGGCTGAGGTTTAGATACTTCAAGCCGTGATAAAATGCTCTTTCATAATCTTTAAAAGAAAAGTATAAATCAGACAGGTATTTGTTAGCTTTGATGTTAAACGGATTTAAATCGTAAGCTTTTAAAAAGCTTCTAAAAGCATCTTCCATATTTTGATTTTCATAGTAGTACTCTCCAAGGTCTGTGTAAGCTTCACTACTTTGGTGAATAGTTGCCACTTTTTTTATAACTTTTAGAGCTTCTTTTTGATTCTCATCTTTAAGAATTCTAAAAAGTACTCTTCCTATATTTTCACCTTTTGTTTCATTCCAGTGATCTTTGACTATCTCTTTAAAGTAATCTCTATCTTCATTTGATAGTATATAACTTTCTAAATCGGAAATTACTTTTTCTTTGTAGCTTATATAATCAGAAATAACACCATATATTTTAGAAGTTTTATCTATAGATAAAATAAAGTTAATAAGACTCTCTACAGCTTTTTTAGTATCTTCTTGAGCTTTGTAAACTGTATAAAGTAAAAAATGATAATCTGGGTAAAACTTATCTATATTTAAAGCATCTTCTAACAACTTTTCAGCTTCCTTGTAGTTTTCTAAAGAGATATAAGTTCTTGTTGCATAAACGTAAAAATGTTTTTTAAAGGTGCTTTCATTTGGAATATTGTCTTTATATCTTAAAAATTTTTTTATGTACCTTAAACTTTTCTTGGAGTATTTTTTCAGATCAATAGCAGCTGCTAAAACACTGTAAGATTGGATAATGTAAAAGATGTTAACATAGTATTCTTTTTCGTTGTCTTTACAACTTTTCAACTCTTCAAAAAGTAGTCTTAGGTTTCTCTTTGCTTTCTCAATTTGGGTGTTAATTTCAGCGTATCCATAATGTAAAATATGAACTTTCATAGGAGGTATTAAAATAGTACTTGTCTTTTTATTTACTACCCTCTCGTGAATCTTCCCTTCCCAGACTATATCAGGATGTTTTTTATGAATGTGGACTGTAGAAGAGAGACTTTTTATGTTTCCATCTAATCCTAAGTTTTTGTAAACAGTGCCTATTCCTTCATACTCTGGATGGTCTTTTATGAAAAGTAGTATCCTTTTAAATCTTTCATACTCTTCTTCTTCTAACTCTGTATCTGCATCAAAAAACCATATCCAGTCTCCACTGGCCATATCTACAGCGTACTGCCTTGCATCTGCAAATCCGTTCCACTCTCTATGATAAACCTTTGCACCGTAAGACTTTGCTATCTCTACTGTTTTATCTGTTGAGCCTGTATCTACTAGCACTATCTCATCAAACTTCCCTTTAATACTATTAAGTAATCTTGGTAGATTTTTCTCTTCGTTTTTTGCTATTATACAAGCTGATACTTTTATATCCATATTTAAACCTTAGATTTCTCCAAGTATTCTTTTAAACAGTCCTTTAACTTTTTCTTGTTTACCGAGCATATTAGCCATATCTGTTAGATTATGAATTATATTCTCATCTATAGGATTCATTGTTGCAGCTTTGTAAAAGTACCTGTATGCATTCTCTTTATTACCACCGTAAAACTCTATAACTCCTAAGATATTATAAACAGGAGCTCCAGAGTAGAAAGATGCCACATCATTAATAGATACCATCACTTCTTGAGCTTTCCCTTCTTCTATAGCTTTTTCTATAGCTGTTATTAATTCTTGAGTTTTGTCTATCTGATAAAGTAAGTCTTTTATTTCATCTTGGGAAAAACCTTGGTCTTGTGTTAAAAGTTTTTTAGCTTCATCAAATAGTCCCATGTTGTAGTAAGTATTTACAAGCTTGAACATAGATACTTTGTTGTGAAGACTTAGAGCTGCCTGTCTGTAGTGCTGTGATGCATTAAAGTAATCTAAGTAATCTGATAAAATGTCTCCTATAGACGTGTAAGCAGTTGCTAATGCTAAATTTTCATTTTCCCAGTTGAGTCTTGGGAAAAACTTTTTTAAAGGATACTTTTTAATAGCTTTTCTCAGTGCATAACTTCTATAGGAAGTATCTATAAAAGTCTCAGGGTAATGGATAACAACATAGTTAAACTCTGAAAGTTTTAATCTAAGGTTATCTATATTTTGATACAAAAAGTTGTAAAACTCATAATCTTCAAACTCTTCATCAAACTTTCCAGTTTTGTTAAATAAATCTTTTTTTGTTATTATTCCGTATTCAGGAAAGTAATTTTCAATCTTTAAACTCATAAGCAAGTCAGTTTCTTTTTTATAAAGGTCTTGAAGGATGAACGTTGACTCTAAACCAGTGTTATCAACTATTACCATATTTGGGTACACTATATCTGTATCTTCGTAATCTTCAAACTGCTCCATCATCTCCGGAATCATATCAAACTCTAAAACTGTTGTATCCGATATCCAAAGAATGTAATCATTCTTTGCATTTTCTAATATGGCGTTTCTCATTACTGCTTTATTATCAGTCTCTAAATTTAGACACTGGGCTTGTATATCCGAATCTTCAAAGAAGCTCTCATCACCTGTAAATATGATTTGGTCAAAATACTCTAAGTTATCCTGAATACCCTCTAAAACTTCTTCTTTAACAGGGTTTTCTCCTTTGATTGTGTTTAAAATTCCAAGTGTAATTTTCATAAAAACACCTCCCTTTATATCAGTTTTAAAAATTTTTTATTTAAAATTTCACTTACAAATTCTAACATAACTTTTTGATTTTTTGGTTTTAAATATGCTTTTAAAAATAGATAATCAAACTTTGTATCAGAATTTACTTCTTTTAGAGAAGATTTTTCTAACTCTTTTAATCTATCTTTTACTATTTTCTTATCTAAAAAAATGTTTTCTTGTTTTCCTTTTATACCTTTATGATAGTCATAAACTGCCTTTAAAAAGCCTAATGAGTAATCAGTTCCCAAATTTATTGAGTTTATAAGCTCATTATGTAAGTAATAACTTAATGTAATATAATTACCAAACCCGTCTTTTTCATAATTATCGTATATATACAACTGATTTCTACAGATGTAATAGTAACTAACAGGGTTATAGTAGTATCCTTGTGTAGTTCCTCCTATTTTATGTCTTATAAATGTGAAAGGTGTATATACAACTTTTACACCCCTTTTTTGCATTTCAATAAACAGCTCGTTGTCTTCAAAGTATAAAAAGTACTCTTCGTTAAAAAGTGGATTTGGAAGTTTATCTAAGATTTGTTTTTTTATAAATATGTTTGAACCACTTAGTGCAGAAGGTATAAAAATACCGTAATCTTGATTGTTATCAATACCTTGAGTATAAACTCTCATTCCGTTGTACTGAATTTTGTCGTTGTCATACATTAAAATCTTACAAGTTGCAACATCAGAGTTTGTATATTCTACCGTTTTTATCAGCTCCAAAGGTGTGTTGTAGGATATAACTGTATCCGGATTTAGTATCCATACGTACTGTGTTTCAGGGAGATTTTGTTTTACAAACTCTACTCCAACATTGTTTCCGCCAGCATAGCCCGTATTTTTATTTTTTATTAGATAAAACTTTTTTGTAGTTTCATTTTTAAAAACATCTTTAAGAGTTTGGTCTAACTTTGAATACTCTACTTCATCCTCAGAGTTGTCAACTACTACAAGGTTTATATTTGGATAAGGATTTTTTACTATAGATTTAGCCAGATTACCTAAGTAATCTGAAGAAAAGTAGTTAACTGTTATGATTGTTATATACGGTTTTCTTTTAATTATATTTGCTTTCTCTTTAAAAAAGTTTTCATTTTTACCTTCATTGAACAAGTCAAAAACAAATCTGTATCTTCCATCTGATAAAGGAAAAGCATAAAAAGGTTGATTTCTTAATCCAACATCTTTAAAGAATAACTCAATAGGGGTTGGGACATTGCCGTATCCGTATGTTTTTACCAGTTTTTTTATAAAGTTGTATAAACTAATTTTATTTAGGTTTTCTGCGTTTTTCTTGTCCGTCTCAAAGGATTTGTGATTAAAATGTTTTACATAAACAGCCGGTAAGACTATCTGCTTTAAATTAGCGTTCTGCATCTTTAATGAAAAATCAAAGTCATCAAAACCTAAAATTAGATTTTCATCAAACTTTCCAAAGTTATAGAAAGTATCTTTCTTTATACCAATACAAAACCCCGATAGCAGCTCCGTTTCTATTTCTTTATTAGAGTAAAAAAGTTTTAAGTGTTTTTCAAGTGTTTCGTCATTTAACATATTTAAAAAGCTTGTATATACATTTACATTGTTTTTATACATAGCAACATCAGATACAGCTCCGACCATACCTACATCTTTATTCTTTAAGACATTATAAAACTGATTTAACCAGTCTTTGGATATGACTTTTGCATCAGGATTTAAAAAAACTAAATACTGGTTTTTAGATAGGTCTGCAGCTCTGTTTACAGCCTTTGAGTATCCTATGTTTTCCGGATTTTTAACTAATTTGATGTTAAGTTGTTTGTTTGATTTAATATAGTTTTCTACTATCTTTACTGTTTGGTCTTTTGAGTTATTATCAAATATAATTATCTCATCTTCTGTAGTTAGGAAGCTGCCATTTATAGAGTCTAAGCATTGTAATATAGTTTGACTGGAGTTATATGTAATGATAATTATACTAAATCCCGGTCTTGGTAAGTCTAAGTATTTAATATTTTTTAGAAAGTTTTCTTTATGGAAATCTAAGACATAATCAAGATAATCTCTCTTTGTTTCTAATATAACTTTTTCTATGTTGACTCTTCTTTCTATCTTACTTTTGTCTATACCTAAATCTTCCAAGAATCCTGTAGATAAAAAGTATAAGAGTTCTTTTTGTCCTTTAACATTTGTAGATAGTTGTAAATTGTCTTGAGCTTGATGAATCCTATACATATTTGTAAATTCATCGTATAAAAATATATACCCATCTTTTATTAAGCTCATCCACAAAAACCAATCTGCATTCGCTACAAACTCAAAGTCTTTATGTTTAAATAGTTCAAAGTTTACATCTTTTTTTCTAAACATAAATCCAGAGAATGAACCTAAAGCATTGGCAAGGATTTTTAAACTGTACTCTATAAATTCTTTTCCATTTACTTTTTGATTTTTAAAGTATTTTTTCTGGATTTTATAATGATTTAAAAAGACAGGAAAGTTAACAAGGTTTAAATTCTCATCTACGAATAAAGTCCTGCCGGCTGACACTTTTACTGTAGGGTCTTCCACTAAAGGTTTAACTAAAAGTTCTAAAGTTTTAGGACTTAGAATATCGTCATCTCCAAGAAAGTGAATAAAATCTCCTGAAGCAAGATAAAAAAGATTTTTATAATTCCCAGCTGGTCCTAAGTTTTTCTCGTTTTTATGATAAATCACAAATGGATACTTTTCTGAAAATTTCTTTACAACTTCATAATTTTTCTGACTTTCTTCGGGGTTTAGGTTATCATCTGCCACTATACATTCATAAGGTTTCAAAGTCTGATTTACAACACTCTCCAAAGCCTGCTCTAAAAAGTAAGGTCTGTTATATGTTGGTATTAAGACGGATATTTTTGGTATTTGCTCCATCTAAAAACTCCTTAAATAACTATATTACATTTTCTTAGTACTGAAATATATTCTTTAAATCCTCAATAAATCTTTTTGGTCCGTTTCTAATCACTTGCCTATAATAATCAAAATCCTTATATCTTTCTTCAAAGTTTTCAAAGCAATCCTTTATTTTTTTCACAATTTTTGGTATATTTTCTTCTTTATCCTCAAATTTATACTTGTCTGGGATTGATACATCCTCAAAAAATGCAGCTGAACCTCTTTTCCCAGTAATTACACAACAACCCATCATTGCAGCCTCTTTTGGAATTCTTTCTGGACCTGGAAAGAAACCAAAATCTATGTAAACCTTTGCTTTTCTAAGAGTTTTTATTACTTCTTCTCTTTTCATGTTTTCTATAGGTATAAATTGAATACTTTTGTCAAAATCTATTATTTTTTTTGTAAAAAAGAATCCTTTTTTGGGATTATAAACAACTATATTTTCTTTTTTGCTCAATTCTACATTAACTGATTCTTCGATAAATTTTAAGTTTATGTAATAGTCAGGTAAATAATAATTTGGCTCCAAATCTTTAAACCAAAGCATTCCTCTATAGGAGTTATTTATATAAAAGTTGGCTAACTTTAACAAATCATCATTTCTATAATCATACTTTTTTGCCAATTTTTCTAATTTATATTCTAAATATATATCTGAGAAAGAAGACCCCTTCTTACTTTTATTAAAATAACGATATTTACTGATGTAATAATAATCTACGCTTAAAAACCACACACCTTTCCTAATTTTTTTATATTTGGGAAGTAATAAAAGAGTTTCTATAACTTCTGGTACAATTAAAATATTAATTTTATCATCATCTTTGTCATCTATTTTTAGTACATAAGGAACATTATACATTTCATAATCAGGATGAACTGGAGTTTTAAACATATTTTTATCATAATTGAAATAATACATGTAAGCATCAACCTTTAAATCATTTATAAGATGATATACTAACTGATGTAAAATCTCAGGCCCTCCTGATGCAAAATTAGCAGGGTATGCTACAAAAATTTTAGTTTCTAGAAAAAGTTTTACACTCACTTACACCTCTCGTATACATACTTATTATCGAAAACTTTATAAAAAGTTTTAATCCTAAAAAGAAAAAAGTGCCTTCATCGCTTAAATTCCAAGTTAGAGTTTAGCTTCCTATCCAAGACATGATATATTCATAATCGGAAAGAAAATCTTTATCAATTTCACCAGATGACGATACGCCTGATCTTCTATATACAGCTATAGCTTTGTTAAGGTATTTTGGGTTAGAAACTTTCCAAAATCTAATATTTCTTTCATGGTCTGCCCATATCTTATATTTAGTATTATAAAGACCGTAAGTTCTAAACAGTTCTGATTTATAAAAAGTAGCTTGATGACATAAATTCTTAAAACGCAACTTATAGGATAAAAACTTTCCATCATAAATTTCTGCACTATCCCTAAAGATTGCATTACCATAAATTAACTTGCTGTTTTTTATATTATCTATTTCTTCAATGAAAATAGATGAAAATACAGTTTCTAGAATAACTTCATCGTCTGATCCTAAGAAGTAAAGATAATCTCCTAAAGAACATATAATTCCTTTATTCATCGCATCGTATATTCCTTCGTCTTTTTTGCTTACCCAATAGTCTATAAAATCTTCATATTTTTTGATAATATCAATTGTACCGTCAGTAGAACCACCATCAATGATTATATACTCAATATTAGGATATATTTGATTGATAACACTTTGTAAAGCTTTCTCCAAATGCTCTTCTGCGTTAAAAGTTGCTAATATAACGGTTATAAGAGGTAAATTTGTAATGTAAGGATGTATAGATTTCTTTTTATTTTGAATTTTTAACTTCAAATCAAAGGGAACATTCTTTTCATAATAATCTAAGTAAGTGTTTATAAAATTATTTATATCTTCTTCAAGCTCCTTTGGAGCTGTCATAGTAGGATTACCTTCAAGGTCTGTAATCCACCACTTCCCTTCATTCCATACATAGCTAAACTTGAAATATCCCTTTGTTCTTAATCCGCCTTCTTCTTTTCTACCTTCACCTTCTAAAAGAAAGAGTGTAGTTTCATATTTATCCTCAGGTTTTTTAATAAGTTTTGAGTTTTGGATTTTTAGTTCTGGAAGGTTAATGTTAAACTTGTAATCTGGTAATATTTTTCCGTCAGCTCCTAAAAATCTATCTTCTAAAAGCTTGACTTTAAGCTTAGTATTCATATTTTTTTACCTCATTTTTAATCTTTATAGGTTTACTCATATAAAAATCACTTACCTTTCTTATACCTAACTTTTTAGCATCGTTTTTATACTTAAAAAGATGAAACAGTAAAAGAGAATTTAATTTAGGTATTAAATCTGGTCTATAATTTTCAACGAAATAAGCTTTTGCAATATCGTATAAAAGTGCTAATATACCCTCTTCCGTTTTTATTGTAATAGAATCATTGTGAGCTCTGAAAAAAGATAACTTTTCGTTAATAAAAGCAAACTTAGTATATCTTGTTGCTGTAATAAGATAGATGAGTACATCGTTTCCTATGGCATGCATTGAAAAATCACTGTTAATTTTGTTTGGTATGTTTATGACTAAACTTTGTTTTAAATCTTTTAGTCTAAAAAGTGCACATCCAGGTGAAACTGGATAGTTTGAGCCAAACAACACACCTTCAATATAATTATCAATATCATAAATTCCTGTTTCCCCTATAAAATAAGCATTCATTTTATTACTCGTTCCGTCTACAAAAATCTCTGTGCCTGTAAACACAAAACCAACATCTTCATTCTTTAGATGAGGAACAGTTTTTTCTAAAAATGTTGGAGCAATTAAATCATCAGACCATAGTATTTTTCCATAGTCTCCTGTAGCGTACTCTATACATTTAAGCCAGTTTCTAACCGGACCTATATTTTTATCATTTCTGTACAGTTTAATATTTTCATATTTTTCAGTATAATTCTTAACGATTTCATATGTACGGTCTGAACTATTATTGTCAACCACTATAATCTCAAAGTTTTTATACGTTTGATTCAATGCGCTTTGGATTGTTTCCTCTATTAAATTTTCTCTGTTGTAAACAGGAATTAATATACTAACTTTTTTACTTTCATTATTCATAAAACAACTCCAAAAAATTATTTACTATAAGCTGACTCTATCCATTCAACCATTAACTTAATTCCTTCTTCCTTTGAGACTTTTGGTTGCCAACCTATTAGTTTTTTAGCTTTCGTTATATCTGCTACAAAAACTTTTTGGTCACTTTTTCGTGGGAAAAGTTTTTCATAATTCATTTTAATATCCAACATTTTTTCCAACACATCAAGAAGCTCTATCAAAGATAAACTATTTTCAATACCACCACCTATATTAAAAGCTTCACCCTTTACTTTTTCAATGTTCTCTACTGTTTTGAAATACAAAGATACCATATCCCGAGCGTGTAAAACATCTCTAACTTGTTTTCCATTTCCATGAATTGTAAAAGGTTCTTTTAACTTAGAGTTTTTAATCTCAATAGCCTTTAAACAAAACCAGCCAATCCATCCTTGGTCGTAAGTTGAAAATTGTCTACCCCCATACATAGAAGAATGTCTAAAAACAACAGTCCTTATTCCATAAGTTTTATAAAAGTCAAGTATATACTGGTCTGCAGCACCTTTTGAGCAACCGTACGGTGTACGAAAATCAAGAGGAATACTTTCAGGAAACCTATTGGGAAAATCTACGGCTATATATCTTGTTTCTGTCTCTTCATATTCGACCCACTCTAAATCCCCATAAACTTTATTAGATGAAGAATAGATAACTATACTTTCCGGAGAAAATTTTCTTACTACATCAAGTAAGTTAAAAGTTCCCCATGCGTTAACTTCAAAATCTAATCTTGGATTTTCTAATGAAGTTGTCATAGCTACTTGGCCTGCTAAGTGAAAAATTACATCTGGTTTTTCGTTTTTAATCAAAACTTCTATATCTTCTCTATTTCTTACATCACCGTGAATAAACTTAAATTCTCCTTGTGTTTTTAGCCATTCTAAGTTTGCATAAGAACCTACTCTGTAAAGATTATCAAATATAATCAACTCTTCATTTCTTTTTAAAACTTCGGCTGCTAAGTTAGACCCTAAAAATCCACATCCACCTGTAATGAGATATTTCATTTAACCATAGCTCCTTATAAACTTTTTGAATGTGTCAATAATGTATATTATATCTTCCTCTTCTACTCCGGGCCATACACCTATCCAGAAGGTGTCGTTCATTATTTTTTCCGTGTTTGGTAATAATCTGTAGTGTTCTTCTGATAATTCATTTGATATTATTATACCAGAGTCTCTAATTCT
The DNA here is from genome assembly GCF_000021545.1 of Sulfurihydrogenibium azorense Az-Fu1. Classification (NCBI taxonomy): domain Bacteria; kingdom Pseudomonadati; phylum Aquificota; class Aquificia; order Aquificales; family Hydrogenothermaceae; genus Sulfurihydrogenibium; species Sulfurihydrogenibium azorense. The sequence goes on along the minus strand of NC_012438.1, from coordinate 1,117,887 downwards.
TAATTTTATACTACTTTCTGTAAATATAGGCTGCCTTAATATATTTCCTGCAAATAACTGCCTTGTACCTATTTTATTTCTTTCTAAATATTTAATAAGGTCTAATTTAGAAAAAGGTAGATTTTCTCTTAGAGTTATAGGAAACCCAAACCACGAAGGGTCGCTTTTTTCTGTAGCTTTAGGAAGTATGAAGTATTTTTCAAGATCTTTTAATCCTTCGTATATGAGTTTAAAGTTTTCTTTTCTTTTTTGGACAAACTTAGGTAATTTATTTAATTGTGCCAAGCCTAAGGCTGCTTGCCAGTCTGTAATTTTGAGATTATAACCAAGGTGTGAGTATGTGTATTTGTGGTCATAACCCTTAGGAAGTTTACCTAACTTCCACTTGAATCTTCTTCCACAAGAGTTATCCTTACCGGGTGGACACCAACAGTCTCTTCCCCAATCTCTAAAGGACATAATTATCTTATAAAGTTCATAATCGTTTGTTAAGACAGCTCCTCCTTCTCCAATGGTTATGTGGTGTGCAGGGTAGAAACTCAAGGTTGATATATGTCCAAATGTACCTGTAAACTTTCCATTGTAGGTAGACCCAAGTGCATCACAGTTGTCTTCTATAACCCATAGGTTATACTTTTGAGCTATTTCTAACACTTTATCTACGTTAAACGGGTTTCCAAGTGTATGAGCTACAAAAATAGCTTTTGTTTTTTCTGTGATAGATTCTTCTACTTGATTTACGTCTATATTGTAAGTTTCTATCTCTACATCAACAAAAACCGGAATTAGATTATTTTGAATAATTGGTGCAATGGTAGTTGGAAAACCTGCAGCAACAGTAATAACCTCATCTCCTTCTTTTAATTTTCTTTCTCCTAATTTGTAAGAAGTTAAAGATGATATGGCAAGTAAATTTGCAGAAGAACCGGAGTTAGTGGTTAAGGCATACTTTACACCTAAAAAATCTGCTATTTTTTTCTCAAATTCGTCGTTAAATCTTCCAGCTGTTAACCACATATCTAAAGAAGCTTCTATCATATTATAAACTTCTTCTTCATCTAACACCTTTCCTGAAGGTGGTATGTAATCCTTATTTTTTTCTTTTTTACAGAGTTGAAAATACAATTTGGCAAGTTGTTTTATGTTGTTCCTTAAAATTTTATCTAATTTATCTTTATCTTTTATATCTTTTAAATTTTTTATCTTTTCTTCATTAAGAAGATTAAGGTAGTTTTCCATGATCAACTCCTGTTGCCCAAATTAGATTTTCTTTTTTTGCAGAGTTAATGTAGTTATAAAGTTGTTTCAATGTATAATTATAAATATTTTCGGGATTATTAAAATATTCTTTGTACCAGTTTACAGTTTCTTTTAAAGCAATTTCTATGTTATAAACAGGTCTCCACTTTAGGTAAAAACGAGCTTTACTTGTATCTAACTTTAATAACTTTGACTCGTAAAACTTTTTATCTAAAATTACTTCATACTCTCCTTCTCCCCATAGGTGTATTACTTTTTTAACAATATCTTCTACAGTAAGTATATTCTCATCATCAGGACCAAAGTTCCAACCTTCACTATACTTTGTTGGGTTAATCCACAATAAAGCTCCAAGCCAAAGATAACCAGATAAAGGTTCTAATATGTATTGCCACGGTCTAATAGCTTGTGGGTTTCTTATATATATTTTTTCTTTTTTAGATAGTGATCTTATACAATCAGGAATAAGTCTATCCGCTGCCCAGTCTCCACCTCCAATAACGTTTCCTGCTCTAACAGATGCTAAAGCTACACTGTGTGTTTTCCCATAACCTTCAGGATTGAAAAAAGAATTTCTGTATGCAGTTGTAAGAAGTTCGGCACATCCTTTACTTGAACTGTATGGATCATATCCACCCATAGGGTCGTTTTCTCTGTATCCGTAAACCCATTCTTTATTTTGATAACACTTATCACTTGTAACATTTATAATCACTTTTACACTGTCAGTTTCTCTTACAGCTTCAAAAACATTAAGAGTACCTATTACGTTTGTTTCATAGGTTTCTTTTGGGTTAATGTAAGAGTATCTAACTAATGGTTGAGCTGCCATGTGTATAACGATTTCTGGTTGGTACTTTTTAAATGTTTCTTTTAGTTTTTTTTCATCTCTTACATCTCCTACAATGTGGATTATTTCTTTTTCTAGTTTTAATGTTTCAAATAAACTTGGATTTGTAGGTGGATCAAGAGAATAACCTATTATATGAGCACCCATTTCTTTTAACCACAAGGCCATCCATGACCCTTTAAAGCCGGTATGTCCGGTAATTAAAACTCTCTTGTTTTTGTATACACCGTTAAATAAATCTTTCATTTAAGTTTTCCTTATACCACTGTACCGTTTTTTTCAGACCTTCTTCTAAAGAGTAATAAGGTTTCCAGTTAAAATCTGTCTGTAGTTTTGATATATCTGCTTGTGAGTACATTACTTCATTCTCTCTATAAGGAATGGCACCAAAGTTTAAGTACGTGTTTTCGTTATTTGTTAATCTTTTTACTATCTGAACAAACTCTCTTATCTCAATTGCTTTTCCACTTCCAACTTCATACTCATAAAAACCTTTATTAAACTTATCACTGTTGTTAAAAATGGTATAGTAAGCATTACATACATCTTCAACATAAATAAAATCTCTTTTTTGTTTTCCTTCTGTAAGTTGGATTTTTTTATGATTTTTTAAAAGGTTGACTATTAACCAAGGTACAAATTTTGTAGTATCGTCTTTCTCACCGTACATATGCTCAAGTTTTAAGTTAAAAATTTTTATATCTTTAGAATAAACTTTAAGCCAATCTATTAACTGTTTTTTTGAAAGTGTGTAACGATTTAAATAACCAAATAATGATGTGTCTGTATTGAAAAATGTGTCTGTATTGAAAAATGTGTCTGTATTGAAAAATGTGGCAATTTCTAAAAGTTTTAGAGGAAACAATAGATTTGTATATACTATATCAGATGTTTTTTCATTTTTTCTACCGTATAAAGTTGCAGTGTGAATTATAGCATCAATTTTGTTTTCCTTAAATGGAGTTTCTAAGTCAGTTTTATCTATGTTGTAAAATAATATTTCTTGCTTCAAATTATGAAGTCTCCATAGATTTGAAAAACTTCTTTTTAATACTATAACTTTATGACCCTCTTCTATAAATTTTTTTACTAAAAAACTCCCTAGAAAACCTGTACCACCTGTTATTAATACCGTCTTAGATGGGATTTTCATCTTACTCCTTTTAATCTTCCCATATTTTCCACGGTGGGTTTCCAGACTGCCATAGAAGTTCTAACTCTCTTTTGTCCCTTAGTGTATCCATAGGTTTCCAAAAACCTGTATGTTTGTATGCCATAAGCTGACCGTCTTTTGCCAAGTTTTCAAGAGGCTCTTTTTCCCATATCGTCTCGTCTCCTTCTATATAATCAAAAATTTGAGGTTCTAAAACAAAAAAGCCACCATTAACCCAAGCACCATCTCCTTTAGGCTTTTCTTCAAACTCTTTAACTTTGTCTCCTTCTAAGTGTAATGCACCAAATCTTCCAGAAGGTTGAACAGCTGTTAAAGTTGCATATTTCCCATGACTTTTATGGAATTCTAAAAGTTTTTTAATATCTATATTTCCTACACCATCTCCGTACGTTAACATAAAAGTTTGATTTTCAACAAATGGCTTTATTCTCTTTATTCTTCCACCTGTCATAGTGTTTAATCCAGTGTCTACAAGTGTAACTTTCCAAGGCTCAGCTTTTACACTGTGAACTTCTATTTTGTTGTCTTTAAGGTCGATCGTTACATCAGATGTATAAAGAAAATAGTTTGCAAAAAACTCTTTTATAATGTATCCTTTATATCCAAGGCAAATTATAAAATCATTAAATCCGTATGAAGAGTAAATCTTCATAATATGCCATAAAATTGGCTTTCCACCTATCTCCACCATAGGTTTTGGTTTTATATCTGTCTCTTCACTAAGTCTTGTACCAAAACCACCAGCAAGTATAACAACTTTCAAGATTTTACCTCTATTATGTATTTTTTATGTAAAATTCATACGTCCTTTTTATCCCCTCTTCCAAACTCGTCTTATATTTCCATCCAAGCTGATTTATCTTACTCACATCTAACAGTTTCCTTGGTGTACCATCCGGTTTAGTCCTATCGTATACTATATCACACTCAGCTCCTACAATATCTCTTATCATAACCGCTAAATCTTTTATCTTTATATCCTCTCCTGTTCCTATATTTACAAAATAATCTGCACAAAGTTTTTGCATATCTTTCGCATCTATATTCTCCATCAGGAAAACACAAGCATCTGCAAGGTCGTCAACGTATAGAAACTCTCTGTAGACTTCTCCACTACCCCATAAAGTTATTTTTACTTTTCTACTGTCTGTGTAAGTTATACCAATCTGAGATAGTATTTCTAATACTGATTTGTCGTCGTTGAAATCTATTTTTTTATCAAGACCAAAACCAATGGTGTGTTTTTTAAAGTCTTTCTTTATTCCTTCTATATCTCCTTCTTTTAGTAGTTTTGCTAAATGAAACTTCCTTATCAATGCTGGTAATACATGAGATGTCTCTAAGTTAAAGTTATCTCCCGGTCCATATAGATTGCTTGGCATTGCTGAGATAAAGTTGGTTCCGTATTGCTCGTTATAGTATCTACAAAGTTTTATTGCTGATATCTTTGCTATAGCATATGGCTCGTTGGTTGGTTCTAATGAGTCTGTTAGTAGATACTCTTCTTTCATAGGCTGTGGTGCATACTTTGGATATATACAAGATGAACCAAGGTTTAAAAGTTTTTTCACTCCGTATTTGTATGCTGAATGAATCACATTCAGTGCAATTGATAGATTTTCGTATATAAAGTCTGCTTTGTAAGTGTTGTTTGCAAGTATTCCTCCTACCTTAGCAGCTGCGAGGAATACATACTCTGGCTGGTAGTCTTTAAAAAATTTTTCTGTTTCTAACTGGTTTGTAAGGTCAACTTGAATGAGCTTTATTTTCTCAAAATTGGGTTTTCTACTTTTGTATGTACCAATTATATTCTCATAACCTTTTTCAATAAGTTTTCTAACTATAGCTCCTCCAACAAGTCCGCTTGCTCCTAAAACTACTATCTTACTTTCTTTATCCATGCTACTAACTCTGGGCGTTTTCTGTGTTTGGTATGTATGTTACATCATGATCTGTATAACCAAAGCCTTTATCTTGGCTAATTTTTATACCTTCGCCAACTGGTTTTAGATTAAGCCTTTTTAGGTCATAATCAACCATAATCATAATTAATTCTTCAAATGTAGTTCTTGGTTGCCAGCCAAGTTTCTCCTTGGCTTTTGTAATGTCTGCTTGTAAGTGTTCTACTTCTGTAGGTCTAAAGTATTTAGGATCTATCTCTATAAGTACATAACCCGGTTTTAAGATAGTAGTCTTTAGTTTTTCTAACATAGGTGGTTGAATAGTTGATAATATTCTTTCATCAACAGATACAACTATTCCTTTTTCTTCAACTCCTTTTCCATGCCACTGTATATTTATACCGACGTAGGAAAAGGCTTTTTCAACAAATTCTCTTACTGAGTGGGACTCTCCCGTTCCAACCACATAATCATCTGGTTCTTCTGCTTGTAGCATGAGCCACATCATCTCTACATACTCTGGGGCAAATCCCCAGTCTCTTTTGGCGTTAAGATTTCCAAGGTAAAGTTTATCTTGTTTTCCTGCAAGTATGTGGGCAATAGCACGGGTAATTTTCCTTGTTACAAAGGTCTCACCTCTACGAGGGCTTTCGTGGTTAAAAAGTATGCCATTACATGCAAATAGGTTGTATGCTTCTCTGTAGTTTACTGTCATCCAGTAGGAGTAGACTTTGGCAGCTGCGTAGGGACTTCTTGGGTAAAAAAGTGTTTTTTCGTTTTGTGGGGGTGGGGAAGCTCCAAACATTTCTGAAGAAGAGGCTTGGTAGAATTTTGTTTTAATTCCACTTCTACGAACTGCTTCAAGGATACGAGTTGTTCCAAGGCCGGTTATATCTCCTGTGTATTCTGGAATATCAAAGCTTACACGGACATGGCTTTGGGCACCAAGATGGTATATCTCATCTGGTTGGATGTTATATATTAAATGCGTTAATTGGCCTGAGTCTGATAGGTCTCCGTAGTGAAGGAATAGTCTTGCTTTTGGGTCGTGAGGGTCTATGTAAATATGGTCTATCCTGTGAGTGTTAAAGGTACTTGACCTTCTGATTATGCCATGCACCTCGTACCCTTTAGACAGTAAAAACTCGGCTAAGTAAGACCCATCCTGCCCTGTAATACCTGTTATAAGAGCCTTTTTCATAGTTTATCTCGAAAAATATTGCCTTTATTTTTTAAGATAAAGGCCGGGGTGGGAATCGAACCCACGTATAAGGGATTTGCAGTCCCCTGCCTTACCACTTGGCTACCCGGCCATTTAAGATTAATATATTATAGCATAGTTTTTAAAAAGTTCTAATCAGATTTTATCTTTTTTATTTTTACTTCTAAAACTCTTCTTTTTTCTATCTTTAAGACTTCAAACTGGTAATCTCCGATATGTATAACCTCGTTTTTCTTTGGCATTCTTCCAAGTATATAGGTTATCATTCCATTTACAGTCTCATAGTTTCCTTGTGGTAAATCTATATCTATAAGAGTTTTTAACTCTTTTACTTCCATTAAACCATCAACTACTATCTCATCTACCGATTGTCTTTTTAATTTTGGTTTTTCCTTTTTTACAAAGTCATCTTTTATCTCTCCAACTATCTCTTCTAAAACATCCCTTAGTGTTATTATGCCTATAGTAGCTCCTCTCTCATCAACAACAACGGCTATATGGTCTCTATAATGTTTAAAGCCTTTTAAAACATTAGGTAAGCTTGTAAACTCTGGAATGTACCTTATACCTTTTATATACTTTGTTATGGGGTCATTTGGTTTTGCAAGGAGGAGGTCGTAAGACCTTACAAATCCTATTATCTGGTCTACTCTTTTCCTATAGACTGGTATTCTTGTGTATCCTGACTCCTTAAATACAGGAACAACTTCCATTACTTTTTTATCGTCAGAAACAGCAACCACGTCAGATAAAGGTATTACAATCTCTGATATTCTCCTTTCACTAAATATAAGAATATTTCCTATGATTTTCTTTTTGATTTCATCTATATCTTCTATTTGTAGTAAAAGGTCAAGTAGTTCTTCTTTTGTGTAATACTTATCTTGTTTAGATTTTATTCTAAATAGAAAGAAAACTACTTTATTTATCCCTTCAGCAAACCATAGGAAAGGTTTAAAAACTTTCCTAAAAAATTCTAAAAACTCAACTATTATATAAATTAGTTCATCTGCATAGTGTTGGAAAACACTTTTTGGTATTATTTCTCCAAACAAAAGTGTAATAATCACTATAGCTTCTGCGAAGATTTCTTCTTTACTTTTTAAAAAAGGAAAATATGTAGACATATCGTGTAGCATAGCAACAAAGGTAGAAGTAGCAAGGGTTATACTTAAAATCGTTCCTACAAGTCCAACGTATATATACTGTTTATAGTATTTCTCAAGTAAGTTATAAACTTTCTGTGCTTTTTTATCTCCTTCAGAAGCTTTATACTTTAACTTTGTTTTATTTACAGAAAATAATGCTATCTCACTACCAGAAAACAGAGCTTCAAAAAATACAAAAAGAATTATTAAAACTATATAACTAAACATTTTCTATTTTAACCTCTTCTTCTTGGGCATCTTGAAGTTTTTCTATCTGCACTTTTTCTACTCTGTTAAAGGACATTTGAAGTACAGTAAACCTATAGTTTTTGTAATCAAAGTACTCTCCTTCATGTGGAAACCTTTTAAACTGGTCTAAAAGAAAGCCTGCTACTGTATCGTAGTCGTAATCTTCAGGAAGATCTATACCAAGCTCTTCCTTTAGAAAATCCACGTCTGTTTTTCCAAGGACAATCCAAGTATTTTCGTTTATCTGTCTTATAGCTGGTTCTACAGGTTCAAACTCCTCTGGAATATCTCCAACTATAGATTCTATTATATCTTTGTAGGAAAGAAGTCCTACAGTAGTTCCGTGTTCGTTTACTACTATTGCCAGATGTTGCTGGGTTTCGTTGAATTTTTTCATAGCTTCTAAAAGGGTTGTAAATTCAGGTAAAAATAAAGCAGGTTTTATAAAGCTATCTATCTTTTCTTCTTTAGCTTCTAAAATTAGGAAAATTATATCTTTTAGATGAAGTATTCCTACTATGTTGTCCAAATCTCCATCATAAACTGGTATTCTACTGTAATCTTTATCCTCAAGTAGTTTAGTTAACTCTCTTATGGATATACCTTTCTCAACGGCAAATATATCTCTTCTTGGTACCATAACCTCTATAACTGTCTTTTCCTCTAACTCAAAGGTGTTATCTATAAGCTCTTTCTCTTCTGTTGTGATGATTTTTAAATCACTGGCATTGTGGATTAAAAATTTAAAGTCCTCTTGGGTTATTTTATGCTCTTCTGTTAGTATCTGGATACCAAACTTATTTAACGTCCACTCTGTTATTTTTAAAAGAATAAATCTAAACGGTGTTATTGCAATATAAAACAAGTAAAAAGGTCTTGCTATAGTTAAAGCGTACTTTTCAGGATAGTTTGTACCTATTATCTTAGGTGTTATATCCCCAAGACTTAAAAGAAGTAAAGCACTTACAAAAGAACCAATTAGTAAATACTCTTTTCCAAAATAGTTAATTGTCAGTGATGCAACTGTAGAAGTGGCTGCAACATTTGCAAGTTCGTTTCCTATTAAAAATGTTATAACTAACTCTTTTGGACGGTTTCTCAAAAACTCTACTATCTTTGCAGGTTTATTTCCTTTTTCTACTAATTTTTTTATCTTAATTCTATCAAGGGAAAAAAATGAAGACTCAACAGCTGCAAAAAGTCCTGCTATAAGAACAAAGAAAAATGTAAGTAAAAAGTAAAACAGAAAGTCAGACAAAATGGCAGTAAACCTGGTTAACCAAAGTGTATTATAGATTCATACACTCTGGGCTGGGGTATTTGTATTCCGCCTTATTCAGATGCAAGCTATCCCCAGCTGGCGGTATTTCGCTTGCATCATAGCCCCTACCCCAAGAAGTAGGAACTATCCCTAAATCGTGTTTCAAATCTTCTATTGCCTCTTTGGTTTTGAAACACGATTTATTTACTACCCTATCCCAATCCCCATCTACCAGTATTGGCTTTAAGGGTGATAAGTCCCTGCTAATAGACTTACCTAGAATAGGGATAGTAAGGGCTACCTTTACAACTTGCCACAGTTTATAGCTTGTCCAATACAAGCCCCTCATCTGTTCCTTCCTCTGGTTTACAGCCTCTTGGGTCTGTGGCTCACTGTAAAGGCTTTGAATTATTTTTAGGTTCTTATTTAACTCTTTTAGTTTCTTTTCTATTGGTTTTCTTTTATACTGATTGTTTTCTGTTTTTAACTTTTTTTGTGTTTTTTGTTTTTCTTCTTGTAGTCTATCTTGTGCAAAGTTTAAATACTCTCTGTCTGTTATTAGTTTTTCGTAATTCTTAGGTAGTTTTTCTTTAAATCCTAATGCTTTTCTTCCTATTACAAATGCTCCTGCTATGTCTTTGTCTAAACTATACTGTGGTGCATACTTTAATGACCCTACAATAGATGTGTATGCTGGATTTACTTGTATTACTTGTATTCTCTTTCTTTTGGCAAGTATTTTTATCTTGTCTAACAAGCCTTTGTATATCCATTGTTGTTTTATTTTTCTCAGTTTCTTACTCCCATCTCCTTTACTACCTTTTGGTATGTCTTTTAAGTTTTCTATTGCTATTGCCTTATTTCTTTCTTTAGCAATGTCTGTTATTTGGTGTGCTATTTGCCAAGATATGTATTCTCTTTGGTTTTTTGTCTTGTTTAAAAGATTGTGTAAGGATATTTTCTCTATACTTTCTAAATTGCCATCTTTCTTTACAAAAGCCATTGCTATGTGAAATGGATTTGCGTTTATGTCTATCCCTATTACTCCGTTGTCTTTTGTTATTATTGGTTCTTCTGTCTTTATTTCTTCGTAGTTTATAAATGCGTAGAAATCGTTGTTTATCTTTCTTATCTCTACTGAGTATGGGAAATACTGGTTTGTTTGGTTTGCTTGTATTAGGTCTGCTATGAAGTTAGTCCATTTATCGTTTTGTCTGTATACTGTTCTTTTTATGTTTGCTTTTATCCAGTTTCTTTCTCCTGTGTTTATTCTTAATATTATTTTATCTTTCTCAAATTCTATTCTTGTATTTAGGTTTCCTTTTTTAGATTTATCTCCTCTTGAGTATAGGCAGTGCTTTCTTCTATCTTGCCATTTTTGTTTTAGTTTTTCTCTGTATTTTCCGTTTATGTGTTTGTTTTTAAGGAGTTGAAATAGTCTTTTACCTCCAAATATAACTTTTTTAGGATTTTGTTCTCTTTCTATACAGTTGTTTATTAGCCACTTTGCTTTGAATATTGCATCGTCTACGTATCTTGAGTTTATGTTAAACATTTTTTGTAAATCTTTTTTAAGGTCTTTTCTTGAGTGTCCTTCAAGTAGTCTGTTGTATGAGTATTTAAAGCAAGAAGAGAATTTTCTCATTAGGTTTATCAATGTTTGTTTGTCTTTTTCGTTTTCAAAAGTTAGTTTGCAGTGTAGTGTTATCATTTTATTTTTCCATTTCCTATAAACTCACAACCTTCATAGGTATTTATATCCTCTTTTACATTAACAAAAGGTTTTCTATACTTAGGGTGAGATGGAGGAAGACTTTCAAGTAAAAGTTTTGTATAAGGATGTAGAGGGTTTTTTATCACTTCTTCTTTATTTCCCTTTTCCACTATCTTTCCCTTGTATAAAACAACTATGTAATCTGCAATGTGTCCTACAATGTTTAAATCGTGGGATATAAAGATAAAACTTATACCTTTCTCTTCTTTTAACTGTTTTATTAGTTGTATAATCTGAAGCTGAACACTTACATCTAAAGCGGAAGTAGGTTCATCCGCAACTACCAATATAGGGTCTAATATAATAGCCCTTGCTATAGCTACTCTCTGTCTTTGACCGCCTGACAGCTCGTGAGGGTATCTGTCTAAAAATGTCTCATCAAGACCTACACTTTTTATAGTTTTTAATACTGAATCTTTTCTATCAGATTTTGGATATTTATGGACTATTAAAGGTTCTTCTAAAATATCTTTTATTTTAAATCTTGGGTTTAGAGAGGTTCTTGGGTCCTGAAAGATGATAGAAATCTTTTTTCTGTCTTCTTTTGATAGGTTGTTTGTAATGTCTTTACCAAGTAGGTATACTTTACCACTGTCTGCCTTTATAAGGTTTAGAATAATCTTTCCAACTGTAGATTTACCACTTCCTGACTCCCCTACCAGACCTACTATCTGGTTTTTCTCTACAGAAAAACTTACCTCAGATAAAGCCTGAAAGTACTCCTTTTTAAATAAACTACTTTTAACTACGTATCGTTTTGTTAAATTTTCAGCCTGTAGCAGCTGCCTACTACTATCCATAACAATTTTTTGTTTTCACTGTTTTTTTTAATACTCCGCTTATATGTTAAAATAATTATACCACAAAGGTTTTATATAATTTTATGACGGAGGTTTTATGTTAGCAAGTAGATACTTTATGCCAACTTTAAAAGAAAACCCATCAGAAGCTCAAGTTCCATCTCATATATATTTAATAAGAGGCGGATTTATAAGAAGTTTAGCAGCTGGAATATACGAATACTTACCACTTGGTTTTAGAGTTTTGAAAAAGATAGAAAACATAATAAGAAAAAGGATGGATGAAGCAGGGGCTTTAGAACTTCTTCTGCCTATACTTACTCCTGCTGAACTTTGGAAAGAAACGGGAAGGTGGGATGTTTACGGAAAGGAGCTTTTTAGATTAAAGGACAGGAAAGATGCAGATTTTGCCTTAGGTCCAACCCACGAAGAAACAATAACAGATTTAGTAAGAAAAAATGTAAGGTCTTACAAAGACTTACCTCTAAACTTTTACCAAATTCAAACAAAATTTAGAGATGAAGCAAGACCAAGGTACGGACTTATCAGAGGAAGAGAGTTTATAATGAAGGATGGATACTCCTTTGACGTATCAGAGGAAGATGCAATAAAAACTTATGAAGTTATGAAAGAAACTTACCACAAAATATTTCAAGATTTAAAGTTAGATTACCTTATGGTTGAAGCTGATGTAGGAGCAATAGGTGGAAAGTTTTCCCATGAGTTTGTTGTTAAAGTCCCTTCGGGAGAAGCCCATATAGTTTACTGTGAAAACTGTGGATACGCTGCAAACGTAGAAGCTGCAAAATTCCATCATCACAAATTACCTGTAGAAAATTTAAAACCTTTAGAAAAGGTTTACACTCCTAATGTATCTTCTGTAGAAGAAGTTGCAAAGTTTTTAAACTTACCTACTGAAAAAATAGTAAAAACTTTAATTTATAAGGCTGATGATAGATTTGTTGCTGTACTAATAAGAGGAGATAGGGAAGTTAACGAAACAAAACTTGCCAACTTGCTAAAGGCTTTAGATGTAAGACCTGCAACACCAGAAGAGTTAAAAGACCTTGGTATAGTAGAAGGTTTTGTAGGACCTATGGGATTAGACCTACCTATATACGCGGACTACTCAATAAAAGAGTTATACAACTTTGTTGTAGGAGCAAACGAAAAAGATTACCATTATATAAATGTAAATTTAGGAAGAGATGTTAAAGTAGAAGAGTTTTACGATTTAGCTACCGCTAAGGAAGGGGATCCTTGTCCTGTTTGTAAAAACCCTTTAAAAGAAACCACTGGACTTGAAGTAGGACACATATTTTTACTTGGAACTAAGTACTCCCAAGCTATGAAAGCTTACTTCACAGACAAAGACGGAAAAGAAAAACCTATTATTATGGGATGTTATGGAATAGGAGTAAGTCGTTTAATCTCTGCAATAGTAGAACAGTACCACGATGATAAAGGAATAATCTGGCCTGATGTAGTTGCACCTTTTGACCTTCATATCCTTGTTTTAAATGTAAAAGATGAAAAAAGTCTAAAAGCAGGATTTGAGATATACGAAAAAGCTAAAAGACAGGGTTTAGATGTTTTACTTGATGAAAGAGATATTTCACCGGGGTCAAAATTTAAAGATGCAGACCTTATAGGAATACCTAACAGAATTGTTATAGGGAAGTCTTTAAACGAAGGAAAGGTAGAATATCAAAGAAGAGATAAAGTAGAGGAAAAACAACTTGTAGACTTATTGGAAATAGATAACTTTTTAAACTCTTTAAAAAGGTAGTATTATGTCTTTAACAAAACCAACTGACTTTACCATAGGTATTCTTGGTGGTGGTCAGCTTGCAAAAATGACCGCTATAGAAGCAAGGAAATTAGGTTTAAACGTAGTCTGTTTAGACCCACACGAAAACGCTCCCGCTTCTATGGTAAGTTATCATATAGTAGGAAGTGTTAACGACAAAGAAAAGCTACATAAATTAAATGCTCTATCTAACGTTATAACCTACGAGATTGAACATATCAACACTGATATATTAAAAGAAGCTCTTCCACAGGATAAAGTATTTCCTTCTATACAAGTGTTAGAAACTCTACAGGATAAGTATAAACAAAGAACTTTCTTTCAAAAATTTAACATCCCTATGCCTAAGTTTAAAGAGGTTAAATCTCTTCAAGATCTAAAAGATTGTATTCCTTGCGTCCAGAAGGCAAAAGTAGGAGGATATGACGGAAGAGGAGTTGTAGTATTAAAAAAAGAAGAAGATTTAGAAAAGGCTATAAAAGAACCCTCATACATTGAAGAGATGGTTGAGATAGAAAAAGAACTTGCTGTTATAGTTGTTAGAAATCTAAACAAGGATGTAAAAGTATACCCTGTAGTTGAGATGGTTTTTAATCCCGATGGAAATCTCTTAGATTACCTTATATCTCCGGCTGATATAGATGAGTTTACTTCTAAAGAAGCTCAAGATATAGCTATAACTGCGGTTGAATCCCTAAACGGAGTAGGTGTTTTTGGAGTAGAGTTATTCTTAGACAAAAAAGGAAGAGTTTTACTAAATGAAGTTGCTCCAAGGACTCACAACTCTGGACACTACACTATAGAAGCCTGTGAAACAAGTCAGTTTGAACAACTTGTAAGAGTTTTAACAAACCTTCCTTTAGGGTCAACCTACCAATACTTACAAGCTTCCACTGTTAATCTTTTGGGAGAGTTTGGATATAAAGGAAAGCCTATCTATGAAAATCTTGATAAAGTTTTATCTATAGATGGTGTTTACGTTCATATATACGGTAAAAGAGAAACATTTCCCCTTAGGAAGATGGGACATATAACAATTTTAGATTCAAACAGAGAAAGGCTACTGGAAAAAACTGTAAAAGTTAAAAACTTAATAAAAGTAAAAGGTGAGGTTAAGATATGATAGGAATTATTATGGGAAGTGATTCAGACCTACCTGTAATGAGTAAAGCCGCAGAAGTTTTAGAAAAGTTTGGCATAGATTACGAGATAACAATAGTATCTGCCCATAGAACTCCCGATAGAATGTATACTTACGCAAAACAGGCAGAAGAGAGAGGCATTAAAGTTATAATAGCAGGAGCAGGTGGAGCCGCCCATCTTCCCGGTATGGTGGCATCTTTAACCCATCTTCCTGTAATAGGAGTTCCTATAAAAACATCATCTTTAAACGGTTTAGACTCTCTTTTATCAATCGTTCAAATGCCAGCTGGAATACCCGTTGCAACAGTAGCTATAAACAACGCAGAAAACGCAGCTCTCTTAGCTATCTCTATACTCTCTACTTCTAACCCTAATATAGCAGAAAAATTAAAAGAATACAAAAACACTCTTAAAGAGATGGTAGAAAACAAAGCCAAAAAGTTAGAAGAACTTGGTTATAAAGAGTATTTAGAATCGATGAATGGATAAAATAGAACATCTAAAAAACTTTAGTCTTAAAGATTTTTGCACTATAAAAATAGGTGGAGTAGGAAAAGTTGTTTTTTTTCCTAAAAATGTTGAAGAAATCTCATTTCTAATAAGAGAGTATGGAAAAGAAAATATCTTTCCCCTTGGAATAGGAAGTAATTTAATTTTTTCAGATGGGTTTATAGATAAAGTCTTTATCCACTCTAAAAACTTAAAAAAATGCGAGATAACCCAAGAAAACGATATATTTTACTTGACCTTAGAAGCAGGGGTTAGTTTTAAAACTATTAACAATATAGTAAAAAAGTACAATCTTGAAGGATTTGAAAATCTCTCTGGAATTCCTGCCACGGTTGGTGGAGCTGTTGCGATGAACGCAGGCGCCTATGGGTCAGAGATTTTTGATATTTTAGAAGAAGTTTGGTGGATAGATAAAGACGGTAATTTAATACATTCAAAAAAGCAGGATATAAAGCACTATTACAGGTACTCCCAGTTTCAAGAAGAAGGATTTGTTTACAAAGTAAAAATAAAGTTAAAAAAAAGTAATAAAGATATTTCCAGCATCATCAAACAGCATCTTTTAGATAGAAACAAAAAACAACCCCTTGACTTACCAACAGCAGGCTCTACATACAAAAATCCACCACAAACCTATGCAGGAAAACTTATAGAGCAGGTAGGACTAAAAGGTTATAGAATAAATGATATAGGTTTTTCCTCAAAACACGCAAATTTTTTAGTTAACTACAAAGATGCAAGATTTAAAGACTTAATAAATCTCCTTGAACTTGCCGAAAAGAAAGTATACGAAAAATTTGGAATACAACTTGAAAGAGAGGTAAAGATAGTTGAGTAAAAAGATAGCTCTTCTTTACGGAGGATATTCAAGAGAAAGAGAAATATCTATAAAAAGTGGAAAAGCCGTTGAAGGAGCTCTACAAAGGTTAGGATACACTTATAAAGTATTTGACCCTGTTGAAAGAGAAAAATTCTTAGAAGAAATTGTAGATTATAAACCTGATTTAGCCTTTATAGCCCTTCACGGAAAAGGGGGAGAAGACGGAACTATCCAGTCTTTATTAGAGTTTTTAGGTATCCCCTACACAGGCTCAGACCCAAAAACAAGTATGATTTGTATGGATAAGGTACTAACAAAAATGTATTTAGAAAAGTTTAATATTAACACACCTAAATGGAGTTTCTTTTTAAATATAGAAGATGCATTATCTTTTTACCCTGAATTTCCAGTTGTTGTAAAAGCCCCAAATGAAGGCTCTTCCATAGGTGTATACATCGTAAACAACCAAGATGAGTATAAAAAAGCCGTTGAAGATGTTTTTAAGTTGGACGAAAAAGTATTAGTAGAACAGTTTATAAAAGGAAGAGAACTTACAGTTGGAATACTTGACGATGAAGTGTTTGATATAGTGGAAGTAGTTGTAGAAGAAGGATTTTATGACTATCAAAATAAATACATAACAGGAAAAACAAAGTATATCTGTCCTGCACAGCTCCCACCTGAAGTTTACAAAACTGTGCAAGATATAGGATATAAAACATACAAATCTTTAAACTGTAAAGGACAAGCAAGAGTTGATATAATATTAGATTATAGTTTAACGCCATACGTTTTAGAAGTTAACACTGTTCCAGGGATGACGGAGTTTAGTTTACTACCAAAAGCAGCTGCTGTAAAAGGAATTTCTTTTGACCAATTGGTAGACAGAATAATAAAAAGTGGTTTGAAAAATGATAAATAAGATTATAGTTATTACTTTATGGATTAGTATATGTGCAGTGGTAGGGTATATGTCCCCCACTTTACCCCTTGTTAAAGATGTTATATCTATAAAAACGGTAAACGTAAAAGGTACCGACAAGTTTAAAGAAGAGGAGATAAAGCAGATTTTCAAAAGTCAAAACTGGTTTTTTCTAACAGAAAGTGATATTAATGAAAAATTGAAAAAATATCCTTTTGTAAAAAATGTAAGACTCTACAAACCTCATATAGGACAGATAGATTTAGTAATAGAAGAAAGAAAATTTTTTGCCATTTTATCTATAAATGGTAAAAATTATATAGTCGATGATGAAGGTAAAGTATTAGATGAAAAAAGTTTCAGTAAAGAAAATTTACTTAAGATAAACGTTGTAGACCAAAAATTTGTATCTTATAAAGATGTTTTCCCAAAAATAGAGAGATTAGTAAGCAATCTTGGTATTAAACCAAAAGAGATAACCATTTCTAAAGCGGAAATATCGGTATTAACAGAGAAAGATAGTTTATTGATATTTTCAATAGAAAATTTAGAAGAAGAACTTAAAAAAGCAAAGATCTTTTTTGCAAAAAATAGTATAGCAAACTATACTTATTTAAACTTTAGTTTTGATGAAATGGTAATAGCAAAAAAATAAATGGAGTTTTCAGATGGCAAAGAGTAAGATTTTTGTTGCTTTAGATGTAGGAAGTAGTAAAATATCTACAATATTTGGAGATTTAGATGAATTAGGAAACATATACGTTATAGGTTCGGGAGAGTCTACATCAAAAGGTATAGAAAAAGGAACAGTAATTAATCCATCAGATGCTATAAGATCTATAAAGGAAAGTGTAACAGCTGGAGAAAATGCATCTGGATTTAAAGTGAATGCGGTTTTAGTTAATATTGGAGGACAACATATAGAAGCAAAAAAGGAGAAAGAGAATATATCTTTTTCAATGCCTAACAAAGAGATAGACAAAGATGATGTAAACTCTTTAATAGAAAAGATAAACTCAAAGTATCAAAGTGACTCTACAACAATCCTTCATATTATACCTACAAAATATATTTTAGATGATGAAGATATTGTATACGATCCTATAGGATTGATGGGTAACAAATTAACAGGAGAGTTTACAGTTATTACAATAAAAACTAGTACTTACAACAACGTAAAAAAAATTATTGAATCTACAGGATTAAAAATTATAGATACAGTAGTTAATCCATTGGCATCTGCAACATCTGTATTGTATCCTGAGGAAAAGGAATTAGGAGTTGCCCTTATAGATATAGGTGGAAGTTTAAGTGATATAGCAGTATATAAAAATGGATCTTTAGAAATGCTTAAGTCTATACCGCTGGGTGGGTCTTTAATTACAAAGGATATAGCGTTTAGATTTAAAATATCGAAAGATCTGGCAGAAAGTTTAAAAATCCATTACGGAATGGCTAGCACAGACTTTATAGAAGTAAATGATTATATAGATATACCTTTTAGAGAAGATGAGGAAAATATAAGAATCGAAAGAAAAGATTTAGTTGAAACTATAGAATGGCGTTTAACAGAAATATTTGAGCTACTTAGAAAAGAACTTGAAAAATCGGGATTATATGATAAATTAACCAGTGGTATTGTTTTAACAGGAGGTGTTGCAAACACACCATATATTAAAGATTTGGCTGAAAGAATATTTGAGAAAGACGTTAGAATAGGAAAACCTAAAGATTTTAAATGTTTTAGTGAAAAGCTTTACAGTCCACAGTATGCAACAGCAATAGGAATGTTACAGTTTATGTCAAATACTTTAGAAAAAACTGAAATACAATATAATAGTGATAAAAATTTATTTAATTTTGAAGAAATGATTAATAAATTGATAGGTAAGATTAAAGAATTGTTTTAAGGGAGGAAATTATGGAAATTAACTATGATGCAAAAAATCCAACGAAGATAAAAGTTTTTGGTGTAGGGGGTGGAGGAAGTAATGCAGTTGCAAGAATGTACCAAGAGGGATTACAAGATGTAGAATTATATATAGTAAACACAGATCTACAACATCTAAACTTTTTACCTGTTCCCAACAAAATTCATATAGGAGAGAGTATAAGTAAAGGATTAGGAGCTGGATCAAAACCGGAAATAGGTAGAGAAGCTGCTCTTGAAAACTTAGATAAAATAAGAGAAGCCCTTGAAGGTGCAGATATGGTATTTATTGCAGCTGGTTTAGGAGGAGGTACTGGAACTGGTGCAAGTCCCGTAATAGCGCAAGCTGCAAAAGAGATGGGGATACTTACAGTAGCAGTTGTTACAAAACCGTTTAGTTTTGAAGGTAAAGTTAGACAAAAAATAGCAGAAGAAGGTTTAGCGGAATTAAGAGAAAAGGTTGATACTTACTTAGTGATTCATAATGATAGACTATTACAAGTTGCTGGAAAAAATGTATCATTTGCTCAAGCTTTCAAACTTGTAGACAGTATACTTTATAAATCAGTTAAAGGTATAACAGACCTTATACTGGTACCTGCATTAGTAAACCCTGACTTTGCAGATGTTAAAACTGTAATGGAAAATGCAGGAAAAGCACTTATTGGTGTTGGATCTGCTAAAGGAGATAACAAAATAGAAGATGCTGTTATGTCAGCTACAACTTCTCCTTTACTGGAAGGAACTTCTATACAAGGTGCAAGAAGACTTCTTATAAATGTAGAAGTTAGCCCAGACTTATCTTTCCAAGAGGTTAACGAAGCTGTCTCCCAAATAAGAGAACTTGCCCACGAAGAAGCTCACATAATCTTTGGAGCTGCAATTATGAATGATACTGAAGATGAAATAAAAATTACTGTTATAGCTACTGATTTTGAAAGTGAAGCAAAAAAAGAAGTTAAACATGATCAATCTAAATTGAAAAAATCCATTGTAGAGAAAAAGCCTTTTGATGAAAAGAAGGAAGAGATAATAAAATCAGATGTAAAATCTGATGAACTTTCTTTTGATGATCTTGAAATTCCACCTTGGATAAGAAAGGGAAGAGGTAGTTAATATTGTCCATAGGTTTAGCTAATCTAATTACACTATCTAGGTTAGCTTTAATACCGTTTATAATGTACTTTATATTAAATGATAAATACTTAATATCCGGAGTTTTAGTTTTACTAGCCATTATTTCAGATTACCTTGATGGGATAGTGGCAAGACTGTCAAACGATGTAACGAAACACGGAGAACTTTTAGACCCAGCTGTAGATAAAATATTTACGGTATCTGTACTTACCGCCTTTGTATCAAAACATTACATATCTCCTTTTGAGGTTTTTCTTATAGTATCTCGAGAGATGTTGGTAACTTGGGTTAGGAGTGTTATGGTAAATAAAGGTATTGTTATACCTGCATTTTTTCTTGGAAAAGTTAAAACAACTCTTCAACTTGTAGCAATTTTACTTTTAGCTGTTAACTTTGTAGATTATGGTAAGATCCTTTTATGGTTTTCCATATTTGTTGCTTATATAAGTGGATTTGAGTATTTCATGGTATTTTATAGGGAGAAAGCGTGGAAATAAATAGTTTTTTTATATACGTATTAATAACTTATCTGATAGGATCGATTCCTTTTGGATTGATAGTAGGAAAAATCTTTGGTAAAGATGTAAGAAAAGAAGGTAGTGGAAACATAGGAGCAACTAATGTAACAAGAGTTATAGGTAAAAAGGCAGGAATTTTAGTTTTACTTTTAGACGCTTTAAAAGGATTTTTTCCAGTTTACATTGCAAAGTATTACTTTCCTTCAAAATATGTATCTATAATTGCATTAACGGCAGTTATTGGACACTGTTTTTCCATTTACCTTAAGTTTAAAGGTGGTAAAGGTGTAGCTACAGCTTTTGGAGTTTTACTTGCACTTTCTTTAAAGGTAGCTTTAATAGTCTTGACTTTTTGGTTAGGTGTTTTTTTAACTACTGGATACGTTTTTTTAGCATCAGTACTTTCGGCCGGTATTTCTTGGTCGGTGATTTATGTTTTATTAGATGATATATATTATACTTTTGCCGGTTTTTTTATAGCTATAATTATAATATTTAAGCACAAAAGTAATCTAGATAGATTTTTAGAAGGCAAAGAAAATAGGTTTATATACAAGTAGGAGGTATAAAATGAGTGCAGATTTTACAAAGGCTGGAAAAGACAGAGGTGATATAGAGGCTGAATTAAAAAATATGATAATATCAGCTAAAGTTAATTACAATGCCTATATTGCGAATATAGATGACCTTTCAAAGGAAGAGTTAGAATCAGATCTTTTAGAGTACACAAACCAGTTATCAAAATATGTTATACCTGTAATAAAAAGAGCAGAAAGTACTCAAGACCCTAAGATAATCAAAATGGCCCACGAGTTAAGATCTTTGTACGAAGAATTAATGAGTACTATAAAGAAAAAATTAGAAACCTCCCCTTAAAGGGAAGGTTTTATTAGATTAAGCAAAGCTATAACCATAACTCATTTTTCTTGCTAACTCTTCTAATCTTCTTATTCTCTCTTCTGTAGGAGGGTGTGTAGAGAATAGCTTCATTATTGTATCAGCTCTTAATGGATTTACAATCATCATATGGGCTGTACCTGGGTTAACTTCTTGGGTTGCTACTTGTTGGAGTTGAGGGTTGTTAGCTATCTCTTCTAGTTTTCTTAAAGCATTTGCAAGACATAGAGGACAACCAGATATTTTAGCTCCTGTCTCATCTGCAATAAACTCTCTAGACCTTGAAATAGCCATTTGGATTAAAGTTGCTGCCAGTGGAGCAACAATAAAGAGAATGATAGAACCTATAATATTTGCAATAATATTGTTGTTTTCTTCATCTCTACCACCTAAAAAGGCTGTATAGTATGCCATATTAGCAAGCATAGATATTGCACCACCTATTGTAGCAGCTATAGAAGATATGAGTATATCTCTGTTTTTTATATGTCCTAACTCATGGGCTAAAACACCTCTTAACTCATCTTTATTAAGTATTTGTAAAATACCTGATGTAACGGCTACTGCAGCATGATCTGGATCTCTTCCAGTTGCAAAAGCGTTAGGTACATGTATAGGTGCTAAGTAAATTTTAGGTTTTGGTATACCAGCTTTTCTTGCCAACTCCTCAACCATCTGATGAAGCCAAGGAGCTTCTTCATAAGGTATTTCCCTTGCACCATACATAGCTAACGCCATTTTATCAGAGAAAAAGTAGGCAAAAAAGTTCATTATAAGTGCAACTACAAAAGCTATAATCATACCTTGTTTTCCTGCAACTAAATGTCCTATTGCAAGGAACATTCCTGTAAGGACACCAAGGAGTAAAACTGTTTTTAACTGGTTTACCATCTAATGACCTCCTTTTGCTATTTTTCCCAAATAAATATAAAAGGGAAACCGGATTTTTTCAACCGATTCCCCTCATAATTTTTGTAAATGTATTGTAAACTATTAATGTACTTCAGGGTTTATTACGTCTCCACCTTCTTGGCCACCTTGACCGTAGAGTTTAGATGCAAACTTGTTAGCTACGTTTTGTAGTTTATCCATAGCAGACTGAATTGTAGCTTTATCGTTAGATTCTATAGCCTTTTTAGCTTCAGAAATTACTCCTTCTGCTTCTGCTAACTCTTCTGGAGTAAACTTAGCTTTGTTTTCGTTGAGTGTTTTTTCAAAGCTGTAAACTAACGCATCTAATTGGTTTCTAAGCTCTACTGTTTCTTTAAACTTCTTATCTTCTTCTTCATGTCTTTTTGCTTCTTCTATTATTTTTTCTATATCTTCTTTTGTTAATCCACTTGAAGGTGTAACTTTAATAGATTGGGATTTTCCTGTTGCTTTGTCTGTAGCTGTTACGTGTAGTATACCGTCTGCGTCTATATCAAAGCATACTTCTATCTGTGGAACGCCTCTTGGAGCTGGTGGAATGTCTGTAAGTTTGAAACTTCCAAGTAGTTTGTTTTCTCTTGCTACGCTTCTTTCTCCTTGGTATACCGCTATTTCTACTGTAGTTTGATTATCTACTGCAGTTGTGAATATTTCACATTTTTTAGTAGGTATAGGTGTATTTCTTGGAATTAATACAGTCATTACTCCACCTAAAGTTTCTATACCAAGGGATAAAGGTGTTACGTCTATAAGTAAAACATCTTTAACTTCTCCTTGTATTATTCCACCTTGGATAGCAGCTCCTACTGCAACAACTTCATCAGGGTTAACTGATTTGTTTGGTTCTTTTCCGAAAAACTCTCTTATTCTTTGTTGAACTAAAGGTATTCTTGTAGAACCTCCTACTAGTACTACTTCGTCTATATCTGAAGGTTTTAGTTTGGCAGCTTCCAATGTTCTTTTAACTATTTCCATTGTTCTGTCAACAAGGTCTTTTATCATTTCTTCTAATCTTGACCTTGTGAGTTTTTTCTGTAAGTGGAGTGGTTGGTTTGTGTTAGGGTCTATTGTGATAAATGGAAGGTTAATTTCTGTTTCCATCTTAAAGGAAAGTTCTTTTTTGGCCTGTTCTGCAGCTTCTTTTAATCTTTGGAATGCTGTTTTATCATTTCTTAAATCAATTCCATGTTCCTTTTTAAATTCTTCAACTATCCAGTTAATTATTCTTGCATCTATATCTGAACCACCAAGGTGGGTATCACCATCTGATGCTTTTACTTCTATAACTCCATCTCCACCTTCAAGGATTGATACGTCAAATGTACCACCACCAAAGTCATAAACAAGTATCTTTATGTCTGATTTCTTGTCTAATCCATAAGCTAAAGCAGCAGCTGTAGGCTCGTTTATTATTCTTTTTACTTCTAATCCTGCTATCTTACCTGCATCTTTTGTAGCTTGTCTTTGTCTTTCGTTAAAGTAAGCTGGAACGGTAATAACGGCTTCTGTTACCTTTTCTCCAAGGTAGCTTTCTGCAGCTTCCTTTAATTTTTTAAGAATGTACGCACCTACTTCCTCTGGTCTTACAATTTTTCCTGCATTAGGAACGTCAAAAGCAGCATCTCCTTTTTCGTCTGCAACTACTTTGTAAGGAACGTTCTTAATTTCGTTTAAAACTTCATCATACTTTCTTCCTATAAATCTTTTTGATTCGTAGATTGTGTTTTCAGGGTCTAAAACAGCTCTTCTTTTTGCAGGCTCTCCTACAAGGATTTCTCCTTCCTTAGTCCAAGATACTATAGATGGAGTAGTTCTAAAACCTTCTTGGTTTGCAATAACAACAGGTTCACCACCTATCACCACAGATACTACAGAGTTAGTAGTTCCAAGGTCAATTCCTATTACTTTTCCCATTTTCTTACCTCCCTGAATTTTTTACCTTATAATATAATAATACTTTAGTGTATTCTTGTCAACCTTTTTTATATTAATATAATCAATTTAAACTATTAAAAAGTTTGCTATAATTTTTTAGGATTATAAAAAAGGATAAGAAAATGTACTGTTATATCGATTATGTAGAAAATGAAAACAACGAATTAAGATTTGGAGTTTTAGTCGTTGATAAAAAATTAAAACCAGTAGAGTTTAGAATAACATCAAAGATAATATTGGAAGACATTCAAAAGATACTCTACGGAGAAACCTTGAAAGAAACTTTGTTTATAGAAAAAATCGGCAATGAAATTCTAAATAGTGTAGAAAGTAATTACGATTATATCTTTTGCAAAGATAAAAGTTTTTTACTTTTAAGAAATTCTACTTCTAAACCAATTTTTTTATTAGAAAAGTTTGATGAGTTTAAGCCAAGAGATAGATACTCGGTTAAACTGGTATCCCCTTTAGGTAAGTTTGATAATATTTCTTTAAAATACTTATCAAACGATGAAAAGTATATATCTTCTATAACGAAGGAACTTTTAGAAATATTTAAATATGCAGACATTATGGAACCTTTTAAAAGAATTGAAAAAGCGATAAATTACATAGATAAGTCTGGATTGTATGATTAAGATATATAACATACCTATTAATTATTTAAAAGCTTTAAAGATAGAAAAGGTTTATATAGATTTAAAGTTTAACGTTAGTCCTAACTTATTTAACGAAATAGAAAATATAAAGTCAAAAGGAAAGATTTACAATCTTAAAGAGAGTGTAATAGAAAATTTATCTAAAAAAGTCAATAAGAAAGATAAAAAATCTTCATCAACTTATAAAAACCTGTCTCTTTTTGATCTTATAAAACCTATATTAGCTGCTGAAATAAATTTAGATATTCCTTCTGATTTAAACTTTCCTTCAAAACTTTTTGATTATCAGATTCAAGGAATAAAATTTCTTTTAACAAATAATGCAGCTCTACTGGCAGACCAGATGGGAACAGGCAAGACTGTAATGAGTACAACTGCTTTAAGGATTTTCTTTATAAAAGGTTTGGTAAAAAAGGCTTTGATAGTAGCACCTTCAAACCTTTTAAACGTTTGGGAAGAACATCTTGAAAAATGGGCACCAGAGTTGCAATTTTTAACTTTAAACGATACAAAAGAGATAAGAGAGTTATTATGGGAAGTAAAATCTCATGTGTATTTGGTAAGCTATGACACACTAAAAAATGATTACAAGGATAAATTTTTTACATTAAAAGAATTTTTTAAGGATTTAGATATTATTATTTTAGATGAAGCTCACAACATAAAAAATAAAGATACCTACAAATCTAAAGCGATAAAAACTTTGGCAAAAGAAGTTAAGTATAAATGGGCATTATCAGGTACGCCCCTTCAAAATAACATAAAAGAACTTGTATCACTTCTTGAGTTTTTACTTCCAAAAGAAAAAGAGTTAGATAAAAAATCACCTGATGAATTGAAAGAGATTTTAAAACCTATAATGATAAGAAGATTAAAGAAAGACGTTTTGAAAGATCTTCCTGAAAAATTACCTCCTGAAATTGAGAAGTTTGATTTATCTCCAGTTCAAAGGGAATACTACGAAAAGTACTTATCCTTTGAAAGAAATAGATTGATAGACATATACAAAAGATTTAGAAATGAGAAAAACTTCCAAATAATGTTTAAACAAAACATAATTTTTTCACTTCAAAAATTAAGACAGATATGTAATTTTCCTCCAAATTCTTACCATAGTCCAAAAGCTAATCGGTTAAAAGAAATTGTTAAAGAACTTACAGAAGATGGAGAGAAAGTGATAGTATTTAGCAACTTTATTCAAGAAGGCATAGGGAAAATATACAAAAATCTAATAGAAGTACTGCCTCAAAGCAGTATAGTTTTGTATCACGGGTCTTTAAATCAAAAAGAAAAACAAGAAGCAGTAAAAAGATTTATGAAAGATAAGAACTGTATGGTATTCTTAGGTTCTATAACAGCTGCTGGTGAAGGATTAACTTTAACAAGTAGCAGTTATATAATTTTCTTTGACTTACATTGGAATCCAGCTAAAGTATGGCAAGCAGAAGATAGAGTACATAGAATAGGACAAACAAAGGCTGTTAATATTTATAATTTCGTAACTAAAAACACAGTAGAAGAAAAAATTATTCAAAAGTTAGAAGAAAAGAAAAGTATTATAAATAACCTTATAGACGATACAGTTTCAGAAATTGAATCTGTTTCAATAGAAGATTTACTGGATTTAATTGGATTAGGTAATCAAAACATTGTATAATAATCAATCATTATTTCTCTAAAAGGAGTTTAGGTTGAAAAAGATTTTAACTTTTATTCTTTTTTTTGTAAGTTTGTCTAAAGTTTTCGCAGACAGTTTAATAGTAAACAACAAAGATTTATCTACTTATATACAGTACTCCCAGTTTCTCCTTGCTCAAGGTGAGACTGTAATAGGTCCTATCCAGCTTCTTCCAGTTGGTAAAGTTGATTCTGTTCTTATAAAACCTACTGATAAAGATGTGAAAGTAGTAGGATACGTTGTTGAACCAACAAAAGAAAACTGGGTTGAGAATCTTGTAGGAAAAACCATCTCCATAGAAGGTGAAGGAAGGTTAGTAAGAGGGACAGTTATATCTGTGAAAGATGGGTATATAACGATAGACACAAAAAACGGTGTAGTAATTACTACTTTGCCTGTATTTCCAAACAGGCTGTCTTCAGCTTTAAAATGGCAGGACCTTATGGCTCCAAAAATCACTATAAAGTTGTACTCTGAAAAACCTTCTTCAAGTGGAATAAACATTCTTTATCCTGTATCTGGTTTTGAGTGGAATGTAATTTACAACGCAGAAATTCAAGAAGATAAAGTGGTTTTAAAAGGATTTTACGAGATAAAGAATAATACAGCTGTAAGATTGACTGATGTTTCACTGTATATTAAAAGTGGAGAGAGAACAATAAAACTCTATGATAAAACAGTTATAGAACCATACACATCAAAGTTGGTTTTAATAGATAAGTTTGTTTTAAACAAGGCCAAAGAAGTAAAGGTAGAAAGTAAAAAATTTCTTCCTGATGGTAAAGTTTCAGTTTATAAAAACAGTACTTTTATAGGGTACGGTAATCTAACAAATGGAGTCTTAAGACTGCCTTAATGAAAAAACTTTACGTCATTGCAACACCTATAGGAAACCTAAAAGATATAACCCTTAGAGCTTTAGAAGTTCTAAATTCAGTAGATGTAATAGCAGCTGAAGATACAAGACATGTACAAAAACTTTTAAAACATTACGGAATATTTGGGAAAAAACTTGTAAGTTATCATAACTATAACGAAGAAGAAAGAGCAGAAAAATTAATAGAGATTTTAAAAGATAAAGATGTTGCTTTAGTATCAGATGCAGGCACGCCCTGTATATCAGACCCAGGATATAGAATAGTAAAAAAAGCCCGTGAAAAGGGTATAGAAGTAATACCAATACCGGGTCCTTTTGCCGCAGCTGTAGCCTTATCTGCTTCTGGACTTCCCTCTGATAAATTTCTTTTTGTGGGATTTTTACCTAATAAAGAATCGGAAAGGGAAGAAGATTTAAAATACTATATCGACCTAGGTTTTACTTTTATTCTATACGAAAGTCCAAAAAGAGTCTTAAAAACCTTAAAAACATTAGAAAAATTAAACCCTATGGCAGATGTAGTAGTAGCAAAGGAGCTGACTAAGATACACGAATCTTTTTTTATAGGTAAGCCTGAAGATATTATTAACCTTTTGGAAGAAAATCCAGATAAACTTAAAGGTGAGTTTGTAATACTGGTTCATCCTAATCAAGAAAAAGTTATAGATATAGATTCAATATTGACGGAAGCAAAGCAGTTAAAAAATCAAGGTATGAAAACAAAAGAGATAGCCTCTCTTCTATCTAAAAAGTATAAAGTATCTAAAAACGAGATTTACAAGAAAATACTAAATCTGTAATTTAAATATATCCTTTTTAAATACCAGTTTTGGAGTTTTTTTCATTCTTATCTTTTTCCCAAGAATGTACCTTATATGACCACTTTCTTTATTTAAAGCGTCTATTATTTGGTCTTCATCCTTTAAAGCAGAAACGTAAATATCAGCTTGACTTAAATCTGCTTTTGTGTCTATAACACTTATGGTTATAAAATTCTCCTGCCCAATCTCGTATTCATGGAAAATAATATCTGATATTTCTTTTTTCAAGAGACTGTTTATTTTTTCCATTCTGTGAGATTTTTCTTTCATCTTTATCACCTTTTAAAATATTTCTTTTGATACATCTATGTGGAGCTCTGGAAAGTTGCTGTAAATAAAGTTTACCACATTTTGGAGAATACTCTCTACCTGATTTTTGTCTGGAGCAACTGTTACAACAGCAACGGTAGCAAGTTGCCATAAATCTTGATTATCAACTTCTGAAACAGATACATTAAACTTACTTCTGAGTTTTTCTTTTATTGACCTTATTACCATTCTTTTTTCTTTTAAAGACCCTGCATCATGAATGTGAATCTGCATCACCAAACTTCCTATCATCATTTTTTACTACCTCAAACAGTCTAACAAAATCTTCTACATTTAACTCTTCAGCTCTTAATGTAGGTTTAATGTTGGCTTTTTCAAGTATTGACTGGTCTAACTTTGACCTTATCATCTTTCTTCTGTCAGTAAAAAGGTGAGAAACGAAGTTTTTATACTTTTTAATATCTTTTATACCAAATCTGTTATAAGGCGTAAGCTTTACTACAGCTGACGTTACTTTTGGTGGTGGAGAAAAGAACCTTGCAGGAACGCTCATTATATATTTAATATCAAAAAATGTTTGCATAAAAACTGATAAAAATGTGTAGGACTTTGTTTTTGGTTTTGCTATAAGTTTTTCAGCTACTTCCTTTTGTATCATAAAAACGCAAAAATCAACAACTTCCATATTAAAAACACAGTTTATCATTATTAATGAAGCTACATTGTAAGGTAAATTACCTACCACTTTAAGTTTTTTACTTGCAGCAATCTCTTTTATATTAACATCAAAAATGTCTGATTTAACAAGCTCAAAGTTTTTGTATTCTTTAAACTTCTCTTCAAGAAGTGGATAAAGAGATTTATCTATCTCTACGCTGTAAAGTTTATTAGGGTTTCTTTTTAAAATTTCTTCTGTTAAGATACCAG
Source organism: Sulfurihydrogenibium azorense Az-Fu1 (assembly GCF_000021545.1). Classification (NCBI taxonomy): domain Bacteria; kingdom Pseudomonadati; phylum Aquificota; class Aquificia; order Aquificales; family Hydrogenothermaceae; genus Sulfurihydrogenibium; species Sulfurihydrogenibium azorense. The sequence goes on along the minus strand of NC_012438.1, from coordinate 1,088,464 downwards.
TTCCAGGACCTATTTCAAGAATAGTATCATCTTCCTTAATATCTACTTCATCAACTATCTTTTTAACAACATCTTGAGATTTTAAAAAATGTTGTCCAAACTGTTTTTTAGCTTTGACCTTGTTCAACTTCTTTACACTTTTCCTTTAACATTTTAATAAATTCTTCTTTTACATCTTCTCTTTCTAATGCGTAATCTAATATAGCTTCTAAATAGCCTATTTTATTACCTGTGTCATGTCTTATTCCTTCTATATCTTTTGCGTATATAACTTCTTTTTTCCTTAAATTAATAAGTCCGTCTGTAAGCTGCAGCTCTCCACCTTTACCTATAGTAGTTTGTTTTAAAGATTCAAAAATGTTAGGTGTAAGTACGTATCTACCTATGATTGCTGAAGTAGATGGTGCTTCTTCAATAGCTGGTTTTTCTACAAGCGTTTCTACTAACTTTATACCGTTAATCACTTCTTTTCCTGCAACAATTCCATATTTACTAACGTCTTCCTTTTGTACTTCCATAGTACCAATAACGGATTTTCCAAATTGATAGTATATATCTATAAGCTGTTTTATCCCTGGGTTTTCATCGTTTTTTATAATCTCATCACCTAAAAGGACTACAAAAGGCTCATCTCCCACAAGTCTTTCAGCAGTTAAAACTGCATGTCCTAGGCCTAGCTGTTCTTTTTGACGTATATAAACAAATTCAGCCATATTACTTATCTGTCTCAATTTTTCTATCTCTTTCTCTTTACCTGCTTTCTTTAAAACTTGTTCGAGTTCCGGATAGTAGTCAAAATAGTCTTCAATAGCTCTTTTATGTCTTCCAGTCACGAATATTATGGTTTCTATTCCAGAATTTACAGCTTCTTCAACTATGTAGTGAATGATAGGCTTGTCTATAAGTGGCATCATCTCTTTAGGTGTGGACTTTGTAGCAGGTAAAAATCTTGTTCCAAAGCCAGCTACTGGGATAACTGCTTTCCTAATCTTTTTCATTTTCAATCCTCCTTAATACTTCTTCATAGAATTTTGCTAAATCTCCAAGGTTAAGTCTGAATCTGTCTTTATCCATTCTTTCTCCTGTTTTTGCATCCCAAAATCTACAAGTATCAGGAGATATCTCGTCTGCTACTACAATATTTCCATCTTCTTTCTTCCCAAACTCGAGTTTAAAATCTACAAGTATAATATCGTGTTTTATAAGTATATCTTTAAGTATCTGATTAACTTTAAAGGCAAGTTCTTTTATAGTTTTAATTTCTTGGTCGTTTGCAAGATTTAAAGCTAGTATATGCTCATAGCATATTATAGGGTCTCCAAGTTGGTCATTTTTTAGATAAAACTCAATTAACGGTGGATTAAATGGTGTTTTTTCAGGAATACCTAACCTTTTGACTATACTTCCTGTTGCAAGGTTTCTAACCACTACTTCAACTGGTATTATTTGGGTTTTGTATGCAAGCATTTCTCTATCAGAAAGTTGTTTTACAAAGTGGGTAGGGATACCGTGTTTTTCTAAGATTTGGAAGAATATAGAGGATATTTTGTTATTTATTACTCCTTTTCCTTCTATCACGTCTTTTTTTTGAGCGTTGAAAGCTGTTGCTTCATCTTTAAAGTATATAACTACTTTATCTGGGTCTTGAGCTTTGTAGACTATCTTTGCTTTTCCTTCGTATAACTTTTCCACTTCACTCTCCTATAGATTTTCTCTTGCTAAGATTGAAAAGTATCTGTAATCTTTCTTTTCTTTTATCTCGTTAAATATTTTTTCAGCTTCTTGGTAATTACCTTCTTTTTTGTATATCAGTCCTAAGGTTGCTTGAGCGGATATATAGTTGTACTTATCCTTATCAATAGATTTTAAGATTTCTTTGGCTTGATTAGTGTTATTCTGTTTTAGTTTTAAGTATGCTGTATACTCTTTAACTCCTTCTAAAATTTGAGTGTTTAATTTTTCTTTTAAGGCATTGGCTAATTTTTCATCTTCTTTACCTTCATCTTTAGCCATCATTATCTTGTATGAAAGAATAACTTTGTAAAAGTTTGTATCTTTATATTTTTTTTCAAACTCATCAATCAATTTTCTTGCTTCTTCTTTTTTGTCTTCTGATAGTAAGTTGGCTATTTTTGATACATACACAGATGCCTTTTCGTTTTCTTCCTGTTTTTTCTTGGTGTATAGGTAGTATCCTAGTGAGCCTATTAATAGGATTACAACAAAAGCTAATATGATTTTAAGATACTTTTTTACTTTATCCCACAGGTGGTAAATCTTATACTCAAGTTCTATATCTACATCTTTTTCTAAAGGTAGTTTTTCTTTACTCATAACCTTCTCCCTTCTATACTTTATTTTATCATATCTTAACTCTGTATTCTAAAGCTTTTGATAGGGTAAAGTCGTCTGCGTTTTCTAATACAGACCCAAAAGGAAGACCGTAAGCCAGTCTTGTAATGTTTAAAGGATACTTTTTTAAAAGGTTGTATATATAGTTTCCAGTAGCTTCTCCTTCTACTGTTGGGTTTGTGGCTATTATTACTTCTTTTACTTGATACTTTTTTATTCTCTCTATAAGGGTCTTTATATTTAGCTTTTCTGGTCCTATACCTTCTAATGGGGATAGTCTTCCCCCTAGGACATGGTAAACACCTTTAAACTTCCCAGTTTTTTCTATAGCGTAGGCATCAAAAGACTCTTCTACTACACAGATGTGAGTTTTGTCTCTCTCTTCACTAGAGCATATAGGACAGATTTCTTGGTCTGTGTAAATTCCACACTCTTTACAAGGGTGGATTTTGTCTAACATCTGGGCTATATGTTTTATCAAATCTACAGCTTCGCCTCTTGGCAACTTTAAAAGGTTTATGGCTAGCCTTTGGGCTGATTTTTCTCCATAACCGGGTAAGTTTGATATATCTTCTATAACTTTTTTCAAGATATCAGGTATGTAGTTCAAAACAGACCACCAAATTTAGAGAAACTTGAAGGTAATCCTGAAGCTTCTGTAAGTTTTTGTGTCATTAACTCTTTAGACCTATCTGATGCTTCATTTACAGCTGATATGAGAAGGTCTTTTAAAACTTGATACTCTTGTTCATTTAAAAGAGATTTATCAATCTCTATATCTACTATTTCTCCAAGACCATTACTAACTACTTTTACCATACCTCCACCAACTTCTACTACTACATTCTCTTTTTTTAACTCTTCCTTTGCTTTTTCTACATTTTCTTTTATCATTTGAAACTGTTTCATAAGTTCTGCGAGATTTCCAAAGTTAAACATCTATTTTTCCTCCTTTTCTTTGTAGGTTAGTATTTTTGAGCCGGGGAAAAGTTCTAACACTTTATCTACGACTTCATCTCTCTTTTTTTCTTTCTTTTTTTCTTTGGATTGGGGAGCTGATGTGTGTATATTTTTATCAGGAAAGTATTTTTTTAATAAATCAATATGTGCATTTAAAATTTCTTCTTGTTCTTTGTTTTTGAGTTTTATGTAAATGTTATTTTCATCTTGAGTTATCTCAGCTTCTTTTATTACTACTGATATCACTTTCTCGTTTTTTATTATTTGGGCTATTATTTTTTCTACTGGTAATTCTTTTTTTTCTTCTGCTCTTTCTTTGGGCTTTTCTTCAGTGGTTTGAGGGGTAGTAGCTTTCTCTTCTTTTGTTTCAGTCTGTTTTTGTAGTTGTATATTTCCTGATAAGAGCTGACTTATGGATTTTATAGAGTCTAAGTAGTTTAGCTTGAGTATGTAAACTTGGTATATGTCTTTTGGGTTTATAAATGTTCTTGCTTCGATAAATGCTTTGTTAAACATATCTTTTATGTAAATGAGAGATTTTAGGTCTTCTTGAGAGAATATTTCATCAGGGTTTTCCATTGCAATGTTGATAAGAGATTTTTGAAGGTTTGTTAAAAGTTCTTTCCAAAAGATGTTAAGGTCGTATCCAAGATCCTCAAGTTCATCTAACAGTTTTATAAATGGTTGTACTTCTTGATTTTTTATGTAATTTAGGGCTTTTTTGATGTAGTTTAGAGGGACTATACCTAATATTTCTTCAACAGATTTTACTGTTAGTCTTCCTTCTGAATAAGTAACTGCTTGGTCTAATAGACTTGCAGAGTCTCTCATACCTCCTTCTAACTCTTGGGACAATAAATCAACTGCTTGGTCTTCGTAGGGTATTTTTTCGTTTTCAAGTATTCTGAGTAAGTAGGCTTTGATTTGGGATTTTGTAGGTGGTTTGAATAAAAAGACTTGACATCTTGATTTTATTGTCTCTGGTATTTTATACAGCTCAGTAGTTGCAAGGATAAAGATGTTTTTTGGTGGAGGTTCTTCTAATGTTTTTAAAAGTGCATTAAATGCCTCTTTTGTAAGCATATGGGCTTCGTCTATTATGTATATTTTGTACTTACCTTTTATAGGTTGGTAGTTTACGTTGTCTCTTATGGTTCTTATATCGTCTATTCCACGGTTGGAAGCTGCGTCTATCTCGTACATATCTGGGAAAGAGCCTTTTTCTATCTCTAAACAGTTTTCACATTTGTTGCAAGGTTCAAAGTCTTGGGGATTGAGGCAGTTTAGGGTTTTTGCGAGGATTCTGGCTATTGTGGTTTTTCCTACACCTCTTGGACCAGCAAATATGTAAGCATGGGAAACTCTGTTCAGTTTGACTGCGTTTTTCAGGGTTTTGACTACAAAATCCTGACCTATAACTTCTTTAAAAGACTTAGGTCTATACTTTCTTGAAAATGCTTCGTAAACCAAACTTAAAATCTCCGAAAAGTTGTGATGATTATTATATATTAAAAAGTAGGTCAATATCAAAATCTTTCAACAAATCAGACAAATTCCCTCATAGTCGGGAGAAAACGAAGTAGCAGTAATTGATGAAATCGAGGGTAGAATTCTTCAATTCTTTCATAGTCGGGAGAAAAACCACCTTCCTGTTGAGATTGGGCTTCTACATCTACAAGTTTCAATTCCTCATAGGCACTCTAAAAACAACATCAATAACAATACATATAATGAATATCAAACAAGTTTCAATTCCTCATAGGCACTCTAAAAACAACATCAATAACAATACATATAATGAATATCAAACAAGTTTCAATTCCTCATAGGCACTCTAAAAACACACATCATTCATAATTCATATAAACACATCATTCAGTTTCAATTCCTCATAGGCACTCTAAAAACCTTTATGCGAATATTTGAATATTCAAATAATGCAGTTGTTTCAATTCCTCATAGGCACTCTAAAAACCCACAAGTTTTATCTACAATATTACCTTTCTTTATGTGTTTCAATTCCTCATAGGCACTCTAAAAACTTTTTTATGGTACCTATATATTTTTTATTAACTATAATGTTTCAATTCCTCATAGGCACTCTAAAAACTCAGGCGTGAAAATCAAATTTGAAGGTGAAGGTCCGTTTCAATTCCTCATAGGCACTCTAAAAACCTACACTCTGATTTTTGATGATGATGAAGGAACAGAAGGTTTCAATTCCTCATAGGCACTCTAAAAACCTGGTTCGGGTAAGAGCTACTATGCTGTCTACCAAAGTTTCAATTCCTCATAGGCACTCTAAAAACTAATAGACAGCATAATAAACGCAACCATAAAACAACCAGTTTCAATTCCTCATAGGCACTCTAAAAACCTTCTTTTAGCCTATTCTATTGTCAAGGTTTAAATCCTTTATTATCAACTATCAAACATTATAGTACACTTTTCTAAAAAATGCAACCGGAATGTATTTTTTCCTGTCGACCTCCAATCCTGCAAAAATCCCCGGAGATCGACAGTGATTATTTTTCAATAACTTAATTTAATTAATCTCAATTAACCCATTCTAATTGAGACTCAAAAACTGCCATTTTTGATAGGACGACGTCTGCAATTCGGTAAGTAAAAAAAATTAAAAATAAATATACTTACTAAAAACTTTCAACAATTTTATCAACAGAATTGTCAAACTCTCTGTAAACTGTAATATACTCTCCTGTCTTCTCAAATAAAGCCCATATAATATCGCTTATTTTATGATTAACTTCTATCCAGTCGTAGTTATTTCTTAGTCTTATTCTCAGTCCTACATCAGCTTCTACATCATCCGGAATGTTAATAAGCTCTATATTTTCAATACCTTTTATTTTTATTAATTCATTTAACAGTTTTGTAATAAGCTGTATTTCTTTAATTTTTGCCATTATTAATTACCTCTTTTACAACTTCGTATATAAATATAAGCTCTCTTTTTTCTTTTTCTGTAAGATCTTCATCTAAATAGTCGGCTTTTAATCTGTATTGGTATAAGTCTTCATAAATTTTGGATATTTTTCTCAATGTTAATTTATCTAAGTAATTTTTTTCTGTGCAGATTTTTAGAAAAAATTTTAATATTCCTATGTGCTTCCATCTTCCTTCAGGAGCTTCACCTAAAATAGACTGCATGTAATTAAATAAAGCAAAGTATAAAGTAGAGCCTAAAGTGTTTATTTTTCCAGCTTCTATTTGCCAGTGTGCTATCTCTAATCTTTCTAAAGCTTTTTCTTTAGCTACAGTTTTCATTTCTAAACCTTCCAGTTAAGGAGCTCTATATCAAGAGCTTTTACTCTTTCATCTTCACCCTCATAGTCGGGAAAAAACGGTATTAAACAATTAAAATCAAAGGAGGCATTATTACTTCAATTCCCTCATAGTCGGGAGAAAACCCCTTATTTTTCAATTACTTAATCCTTTCTAATATACTTCAATTCCCTCATAGTCGGGAGAAAACCTGATTTACCTGATTTGGCATAGCAGGTTTTGCTATCTTCAATTCCCTCATAGTCGGGAGAAAACCAAAATACAGAGTAAACAAAGATTTATCATTGACTGCCTTCAATTCCCTCATAGTCGGGAGAAAACTTTCATTCGCTGAAAGCTCTAAGATCTTAATTTTTTCTTCAATTCCCTCATAGTCGGGAGAAAACTTTTGTTTGACAAAATGCTTGAGCATCTAGATCGGGACTTCAATTCCCTCATAGTCGGGAGAAAACTTTTGATTGTTATTAATTTTATTAACAGAATCCCGACTTCAATTCCCTCATAGTCGGGAGAAAACTCTCTTTGTTTATAAAGAGTAATAGCTTCTTCCTGATGTTTGAAGAGTTTTATTGTCATATTACACCTCCTATAATTAGTTTTGTTTGATAAAACTTCAATTCCCTCATAGTCGGGAGAAAACCCGTTAATTTTTCAAAAATCAAAAAAGCCATTAATCAAGTAATGACGCTACTTTGCAGGCAATTTTTATTTTCGTTAACCACTCGCAAATTGAGGTTAATTGCATCGTAGCTCGCATAATGCAAATATATTTTCTATTATATTCCCACTTTCACCCGCATCACTACTTGAATATTACAATAATATATTTTCTGTTTTCACGATGCAAAACTAAATGATACTTAATATCAAATAACAAAATTCCCTTATTTTCCAAAAATTTAAGTGAGGGTTATCTTATTCAGCTGTCAAGGTCTTTTTTTTACTATAAAAAGTATAACAAATTTTTCTTTTTTATGCAACATCTTTGGAAATTAGATTAAAACTTATCTATAATAGGTTAAATGAAAATTTTATGGTTAGTAGAAAATTAAATGAGTTATCCTTTATTTATCGGTAAGTTTGAAGGTGATTTTTTGGTTTTGACAGATGATGAGTATCATCATGCAGTTAAGGTCAGGAGACTGAAAGAAGGAGACAAAGTAGAGGTTAACGACCTTCAAGGCAACATATACTTAGGAGAAATCTTAAAGATTGAAAAAAACAAAGCATTAATCAAACCAATCCAAAAACAAGATATTAAAATCCCAGATTACAAAATAACACTTTATCAATGCATGCCAAACCAACTCTCAAAAATTGACGATATAATAGAGCCTATATCTCAACTTGGAGTAGATAGATTTGTCCCAGTTTTATCTAAAAACTCTGCAGTTAAACAGTCTGATGTAGAAAAAAAGATACAAAAGTGGGAAAAGATAGCTTTAAACTCTATAAAACAGTGTAGAAGACTATATCCAGTAAGTATTGACAAACCTGTAAAGTTAAGTAATATTAATAGTTATGATGACTTAAAAGTTGTTTTTTATGAAAAAGAATACGAAAGAAAAACAAAAGACCTAATAGGAAAAACTTTTCAAAACTGTAGCATAGTCATTGGGAATGAAGGTGGTTTTAAAGAAGATGAGATAAACCTACTGGTTGATAAAGGTTTTTTACCACTTAGTTTAGGAAACTATATATTAAAAATGGAAACTGCTATAATAGTAGGAATATGTCAGATTAAAATAATTTTAGAGAGGTGAGAAAGATGAAAAAAGTAGTAGCGCTGACACTTGCAGGTTCAATTTTATTGGCAAGCTGTGCCGAATATTACAGACCTTCTCAGTCAACTTACGAAGGTGGATTAATAGGTGCCATAACAGGTGCTACAGCTGGTGCTATCTTAACACAAAATAACAAATGGAAAGGTGGTGTTATTGGTGGTGTTATCGGTGCAATTGCAGGAGCAACTATTGCTGAAATATCAAAAAGAGGAGCCGTAGAAGCAGTTCAAACCGGACAACCTGTAAGATACCAAACAGAAGATGGAAGGGCAGTTTATGAAGCAAAACCTTTAGGATATGACGCAAAAACAAGATGCCACAAAGTTCAAGAAAAGATATATGAAAACGGAAAACTTGTAAAAGACCAAATTAAAGAGGTGTGTGAATCTGAAAAAGTAGAACAAAAGTACTAAGGAGCTTTTTTATGGGTTTTCCTATAAACAGGTATAGAAGATTAAGAAAAAATGAAAATATTCGCCGTTTAGTAAGGGAAACAACCCTTTCTGTAGATGATCTAATTTATCCCATTTTTATAGAAGATGGTCAAAACATTAAAAAAGAGATACCTTCTATGCCCGGAATTTACCGGTGGTCGTTAGATAGAATTAACGAAGAGCTTGATGAAGTAGTATCCCTTGGCATTCCTGCTGTTTTACTTTTTGGTATTCCTTCCTACAAAGATGAAGTAGGCTCTGATACATGGAACGATGAAGGTATAATCCAAAGAGCAATAAAACATATAAAGAAAAACTATCCTAATCTTTATGTAATAACTGATGTGTGTTTTTGTGAGTATACTTCCCACGGTCATTGTGGTGTTTTACATAATCATGATGTTGACAACGATTTGACCCTTGAAAATACAAGAAAACAAGTTATATCCCACGCAAAGGCAGGAGCTGATATGGTAGCTCCATCTGGAATGATGGACGGAGTTGTAAAAACTATAAGAGAAGCTCTTGATTCTGCCGGATTTTATGATATTCCTATAATGGCTTACTCTGCAAAGTATGCATCATCTTACTATGGGCCTTTTAGAGAAGCTGCTGACTCAACACCTGCATTTGGAGATAGAAGAACTTACCAAATGGATCCTGCAAATAGATTAGAAGCTCTCAGAGAAGTAGCACTTGATATAGAAGAAGGTGCAGACATAGTAATGGTTAAACCTGCTTTAGCTTACTTAGATATAATAAGAGATATAAAAAACAACTTCAATATACCACTAGCGGCTTACAATGTAAGTGGTGAGTACTCAATGATAAAAGCAGCAGGAAAATTAGGATGGATAGATGAGAAGAAGGTTATGATGGAAACACTTACATCTATAAAGAGAGCCGGGTCTGACATAATAATTACATACTTTGCTAAAGAAGTTGCGAGAATACTAAAAAATGGATAAAAAACTTTTACTTGTAGATGGATCTTCTTACTTATATAGAGCTTACTATGCCCTTCCACCTCTTTCAGCTCCTGATGGAACACCTACAGGTGCAATTTACGGTTTTGTAAGAATGCTTTTAAAACTTATATCAACCTTTAACACTCCCTATATTGCTGTAGTTTTTGACCGTCCAGAAAAAACGGTAAGACACAAAATATACAAAGAGTATAAAGCCACAAGAAAAGAGACTCCAAACGACCTTCAAGTCCAAATCCCAAAAATAAAAGAAATAATAAAACTTTTAGGAATAAAAATATTAGAAATCCCCGGATACGAAGCTGACGATATAATAGCCACTTTATCTAAAAAAGCAGAAAATCGTAGTTTTGAAGTTATAATAGTTACTCCAGACAAAGATATGAATCAGCTTATAGATCAACATATAAAAATATTTAACCCTATGAAAGAAGAGATAGTAGATACCCAAAAAGTCATTGAAAAATACGGTGTTAGTCCTCAGCAGTTTATAGATTACTTGGTTCTTGTAGGAGACAGTATAGACAACATTCCCGGAATAAAAGGAGTAGGCCCTAAAACAGCGGCTTCTTTACTTCAAGAGTTTGGAAGTATCGATAGGATATTAGAAAATAAGGACAAATTAAAAGGAAAATTAAAAGAAAGTTTTGCAGCTGTATCAAAAGAAGATATACAGTTAGTTAGGTCTTTAGTAAAACTACATCAAGATATTGATATTCCCGTAGAAATAGAATCTTTAAAGAAAGATAAGCCGGATCTAATAAAATTAAAGGAAATTTTTGAAAAATTAGGATTTAAATCATTGATAAAAGAGATAGAAAAACCTAATTTAGAAAAAAAACAAACGATAGTACAAAAAAGTTTATTCTAATGGCTAATTTTACAGAGAAAGAATTAATAGATAGGTTAAAAAAACACTTTCCACAACCTTGGATAGATTTAAACTTTGAAAATCCTTACCAGTTAACAGTTGCAACAATTTTAGCAGCCCAATCTACAGATAAAAAAGTAAATCAAATAACACCTATTTTCTTTAAAAAATTTCCCACACCACAAGATGTAGCAAAAGCACCTTTAGAAGAGATAGAAGAAATAATCAAATCTATAAACTACTACAAAAGAAAAGCAAAATTAATAAAAGAGTGTTGTAAAAAAGTCGTTGAAGAGTTTGGAGGAAAAATCCCAGACAATATGGAAGAGTATCCCTTTGCATAGACAGATATTCCTAAGAATACCCATCTATACATCGGGTTAAGGAACTATCACTCAAATAATCCTTAAAATACGGATTTTGAGTGAGTAAGCTCCGTGCCTTACTCCAGAGGCACTTATACCGCTCAGATTACAAATTGCTTATCAATCTGTAATCCAAGGGCTGGCTTCCTGTTGTGTATAAGCACTCTCTTATTCTATTTTTCTATCTTGCCAAAACGTTTGGCAAGGTATCTTAGTGCTTACACTTACAACATTCTACTCATTATATTCATTATGATAAAATAACACATCTAAGTAAGTTTGTGTATGAGTTCTATACATCGTGAACACCTTCACCTAAAAATTTTATCATACTCCATAAACAATGTCTGCTGGTCTTTTGTATCCTAAAGAATGATGTGGCCTTATAAAATTGTACTTCCTTACATACTTCCTTAACTTCTTATTCATCTCCTCTAATGTGTAATCTAATCCCTCTATCAACCATAACTCCTCTTCTATTGTCCTTATCAATCTTTCTACAACACCATTAGTCTTTGGACTCCTTGGATAGCTAAAGTAATGCTCCACTCCTATATCCGTTAAATACTTGTTAAACTCCCCTAAAAACTCACTCCCGTTATCTGTTTGTACCCTCTTTATCTCAAATTCAAAATACTCATTTAACTCAATATAAAATTCTTTTGTTTTCTTTGAATTTTTACTTTCATATACCCGTGCAAAACAAAATCTGCTATACTTATCTATAGCTGTGAATTGGTAATATGTTGCACCTGCGATGTTCAGGTGTTTTACGTCTATTTGTACTACATCCCCTGGGGCTTGTGCTTGCAAGCCTCTTTTTGTCCTTTTCTTCTTTATACTCTTTTTTCTTTTGTTTTGTATTTTAATTGATTTTGTTCTCTCTATTAATCCTTCTTCTTTTAATACTTTATACACTGTAGATGGTGATACTTTTATGTTTTTTTCTTCTTGTAGATATGCCGATATTTTTTCTTTGCTCCAAGTTGGGTTTTGTTTCCTGACTTTTATTATTTGTTCTCTGTACTGATTTCTTATAGTTGGTTTTCTTGTGTTTTTTGGTGTTTTAGGTCTATCAAGAAGTCCTTCAAGTCCGTCTTTTTTGTATCTTTCAAACCATTTATAGAAGGTAGTTCTTGATATTCCGAAGTATCTGCAGGTTTTGGATATATTTTTTGTATCTTGGTAGTGCTGTATCCATTTTAGTCTTTTTTTGGCTTCTTTTGTTAAAGGAATGTCTTTAATCTTGTTTGATAGTTTTTTAGGAAAGAGTGTTGTCATATACATAGGGGGTTCCTATAATACCTTTCATATAACCTACCTCCTGTTTTTGTTGAAATTATTTTAAAGGGGTAGGTGTTCACTGTGTATTGAAACTTATACATAATTTTGATAACCAGTTTCAAGACTCAAAATATCAAATGGAAAAACCCCTGAAAAAATAGAAAAAGATTTATCAAAATTCTTTTCAAAAGATATATTGGATATATACTCTAATTTCCAATTTAAATAATTTTAAAACAAACCAAGACAAGTAGCAAAACTTAAAGCTAAAATGAAGAAGTTTATCTTAGCTTTAAATCCTTCTAAAGATACTGCCCTGATATCCTCTATTCCCATATAGTATAACTTGCTAAATACTGTCTCTATTCTCTTCCTTACTCTCTTTAAAAACTCTTGTTTATCCTTTTGTTTGTGATGTACTTTCCCCTTCTTTCTTATAGCCTCTAACTCTATTCCTAAACTCTTAAATTCTTCTTTTAAATCCTTTGAATTAAAAGCTTTGTCTGCTATTATTGTCCCTTTGTTTAATATATCTATCAAAACACTGTCCTCTTTTACTTCCTTTAAAAAGTTTATATCATGCTTTGAAGCTGGAATAATCTCATATCCTATCGGTCTTTTGTAATAATCCACTATTAATCTTATTTTAAAACCAAACCATTCTCTTGCTGCATTGTTTCCTTTGTATAACTTACCAGAAACTTTCTTGTTTCTTTTCATTCTTTGATTTTTACAAACAGGTATTGGTTTTGTATCTGCTATGTATACTGTGGTTATCTTCTCAGAAAATAAATTTGTAAGAATGATTGAGATTACTTGAGCAAGTTTATATAGTTTTTTAGCTCTTTTTACTATTGCTGGTAATTGAGGAACATAAGGGAAAAGGTCATTGTAATTCTCTTTAAATTCCTTAAGTGTTATTTTGTAATCACCTTTTCTATAGCTCATAGAAAATATGATGAGAGTTATAAGCTCTACATCAGAGAATTTAGGCTTATTTGTTTTATGTTTATGTTTTATGAGTTTTAGGATTTCATCTGTCAGAATATAAACGTTTATGATATAATCTCTAAAAGTCATGATTTTACCTCCAGTGGTAGTTTTACTTTATGATACCACTGGAGGTTTTTTATTTCATCTTTTTTTCGAATTGGAAATTAGGGTTGGATATATATATATAACTAAAATTTTTTAGTAACTCTTGACAAAATGCAGTTAAATGATTACTTTAATTGTATGAAACCACAAGAAAAAATAAAAAGAGTTTTTACCATAAGAGTAGGCGGAAAAGAAAGAAAAAGAAAAGTAAGAACTCTACTCTTAGACCTTGCTCACTTTAGAAACATACTTACAATTCTTATCACAAAATATTATACCCTTTATAAAGAACATTTACTAAACCAATCTATTCTCTATGGTCTTGTTGCAAAAAACTATACAGGTAAATACAAAGAAGAGTTTGAAAAGGTCTTAAAAAATATAGAAAGTAATCCTGAATTAGCAGACCTACTTATAAAACTTAAAAATCAGAAAGAGAAAGTAGATAATCCTCACTACATCCAATACATCATCCGTCAGACTATAAAAGACTTTAAAAGCTTTTTCAAATCTCTTGAAAGCTTTAAAACCAATCCTGAAAAATTTAAAGAAATACCAAGACCACCTAAAGCTAAAAAACTTAAATATCTTATGAACTTTTCTGTAGAAGGAAATGTTAACACCTTTAAGCAAGAAGGAGATAAAATAATAATCAGGCTCAAAAACAATAAGTATCTTAAAGTTAAATTACCTAAAGATTTCCCTTATAAAATTTCCTCACTAAGAATAAAACTCTTTGGAGATGACCTTTATGTAGATGCTGTTTATGAGTATCCTTTAAAAGTAGAACAGCCAGAAGGAGAATACAAAGCAGGAATAGATATAGGATTAAATGAACTCCTTTCTGTCGTGAGTGAAAATCCAGAGTTAAAAAGTTTTATAGTATCAGGAAAAGAAATAAAAGCTTTCAATCAGTGGTTTAACAAAGAAATGTCAAAACTTAGAGCTGAAATAGACAACTTAAAAAACTCTGTCAAGAAAGGTTTTATTGAAAACCAAGTTGCTACTAAGAAGATTTATGAATTAGAATTAAAGATGAAATCTCTATCTTCCCACAGAAAGAGATGGCTTGACAATAACTTTCACAAAATAGCAAGGAAACTGGTTGATTTACTCCATGAAACAGGACATAAAACCATCTACATAGGAAAAAATGCAATTGAAAGTAAAAACGGCATAGACTTAGGAAAGAAAACTAATCAAGAGTTTGTATCTATTCCTTTTAGAAGGTTGATAAAGTTAATAGAATACAAAGCTTATGAGTATGGGATGGAAGTTATAGAGGTTGATGAGAGTTATACATCTAAAACATCACCGTTAGCTAATATATTTGAAGTAAAAGAGACAAAAAATAAAGAAGTATGTCAAGGAAAAAGGGATGGAGATATATTTAAAGATAAAGTTTTAAATAAAGTATTTCACGCAGATTTAGTGGGAGCAGTGAATATTATTAGAGTAGGAGCCAAGCTCCTGAGACTTAGGTTTTACGAAAATCTTAAAACTTTCTTTATAAAGCTTTGCAATCCTGTAAAGCTTAAGTTGATTGATTTGTTTTACAAAGTATCTCCTGAGTCCTTATGGATAGGGAGTAGTAGGTGGGGAGCATCATTCCCTGCAGGGTGGATGGAAAAATCAGGTTATTTGAATACATTTGGAACTTAAAATCTGGTTTTTCTATACCTGCCCTTACGAAAAAAAGAAGTTGTGAGGTGGTAAGATGGAAAAAACAGTTCCTGTAATAGAAAGATTAAAAAGAGAAGAAAAAGATATACTCATATTTACCCATGAAAATCCAGATGGTGATGGAATAGGCAGTATGATAGCCCTTTATCTATTTTTGAAAAAATTGGGTAAAAATGTAACAATGGCAATGAAAGACGATGTTCCATACGTTTACAACTTTTTACCTCATGTAAATGAGATAAAAAAATTACCTATAAACCATAAATTTTCAGTAGCTATACTTGTAGATGCAGCTCACAGAAAAAGAGCAGGAACTGAGATACAAGCCCATGAACTTATAAGAATAGACCATCACGTTGGAGGAGAGTTTGAAAGTATTTACGACTGTGTAGATGATTACAGCCCTTCAACTACAGCTTTAGTTGCAGAACTACTTAGAACTTGGGATGAATCTTTAGTAGACAAAGATATAGCAACCTGTCTTTACACAGGACTTATTACAGATACAGGGTCTTTTAAGTACAACAATACAACATCAAAAACATTTGAAATAGCAAAATTTCTAACAGAAAAAGGAGCAGATCCACATTACATATCAAAGATGATTTTTGAAAGAAACAAAGTAAATGTATTACTACTACTCCAAAAAACCCTATCGACTTTACAATTATATGATAATGGTCAAATAGCTGTTTTGACAGTATTTAGGGAGTTTTTAAACGAAACAAACACAACAGAAGAAGATACAGAAGGTTTTGTAAACTTTGCAAGAAGCATAGAAAGTGTAAAAGTAGCAGTTATTATGATTCAAAGAGAAGATTTAAAGACTTGGAGAGTATCTTTAAGAGGAAAAGGAGAGGTTGATGTTCAAGAGATAGCCAAGTACTTTGGTGGTGGTGGCCACAAAGATGCAGCCGGATGTAGGATAATCGGTGAGTATGAAAAGGTAAAAGAAAGTCTTATTGAGAAAATATCAGAGAGTGTAAATAGAAAAGTAGAAGTTATGAGATAGAATTGTTATTTAAATTCTCTCTCAAACTTTTTTACTGATATTTCTGATTTTGTTCCTAAAAATACATATATACCCAAAGATATCAAAACAAAACCAACAGATGCAATTATACCCATTGAGTAGATTAACTTTGAAGGATCAGATATTGTAAATTTAAATACGAGCATTAAAGCTTCGATGGATATAGCTATAATTATAGATGCTAAAAATCTAGTTAAAGTTTTTCTAATTTCTGAATGTCTTCGTGGGTCTTTGTATAAAAGGACTTCTTCTTCAAAGATCGTTTTTGATAAATCAAATATTGCAATGGCAAGTGTAACAAGAATTACAGATTTAAAAATATGCTCTGGGTTTGGGTCTATAATAAAAAGATTTAAACTACCCCACAAAACGAGTTTAACACTTATAAGTCCTAAAAAAATACTAAATACTGTGTAAAATATTTTTGTAATTTTTTCAAATTTATCTTTTGTATAAAAATGCTTATCTGACTGTAAAAGTGCTATTAAATCTATATCAAAACATAATATTTTCTTTATTGATCCATTTTCATCTATTATTGGAATAGCAACTGTAGCAGATATTTCTGAACTGGATACAGATTTGTAAGGTTTTGTTACTATACATTTTTTCTCTTTGACTACTTCCAAATAGTAAGGCCTTGAAGACCTATCAGCACCTTTTCCAAATCTACTTACTTTCTTTATATAAAGAGGATTTATAACATTGTCTATTATCTGAATTCCATTACCATCTAAAATATAAAAAAGTTCTATAAAAGGGAATGAGACAAAAAGGTTTTCTTGAAATCTTTCATCTTCATAGTTCTCAAATCTTTCCAGAAAACTTTTTAACTCTTCACATAAAGTATTTTTCATCTCACTTAAAACATGTTCAAACTTTTCCATAACTACAACACCTTTTTAAATTTTAACTCTATTCTATAATATGCAAAATTCATGCCTGACTTTTCGTAAGCATCTATGAGTGAAAATTTATTTATCTGCATTAAAACATAGCTTTTGTATCATAAGGTTGCACAAAAAGAAGGCATCTAAAAGAAAAATTTTAGATATTTTAAAATGAAAAAATATAAAAAATACAGATTTTAGAAATATTTAGTATGATTGGCATAATTTTTGGTTTAAGATTTGATGTGTATTAAACAAGGAGGTTTAGCAATGAAAAAGGTAGAAGCGATTATTAAACCGTTTAAGCTGGAAGAAGTAAAAGATGTTCTGGCTAGTATTGGAAATTTTGGTATCACTGTGTCAGAAGTTAGAGGCTTTGGTAGACAAAAGGGACACACAGAGTTTTATCGTGGAGCTGAGTACACAATCGATTTTTTACCAAAACTTAAGATTGAAGTTGTTGTAGATGATGAAATGGTAGAAAAAGTTGTTGAAGCTATCGTATCAACTGCAAGAACCGGAAAGGTGGGAGATGGAAAGATTTTTATTATCCCTGTAGAAGAAGCTATAAGAATTAGAACAGGGGAAAGAGGTCCGGAAGCTTTATAAAATTAAAATCAGGAGGTGTTATGATGAGACGTTTAGCATTTATTTTAGGAACATCTATTCCTACTTTTGTTTTTGCTGGTGAGGCTCAAAAAATTGATTCTGGAAACACAGCTTGGATAATTGTTGCCACTGCATTAGTTATGCTTATGACTCCGGCAGGATTGGCTCTGTTTTATGGAGGTATGACAAGGTCAAAGAATATCCTTAACACTATTGCTATGAACTTTTTAGCATACTGTGTTGCATCTATTATCTGGATTTTTTGGGGGTATACATTAGCTTTTGGAACAGATATATCTGGAATAATTGGAAGTTTAGAGCATTCTTTTTTAATGGGAATATCTGTAAATGATGTATGGTCAACAGGAAATATACCAACATTACTTTTTGTTGCCTTTCAGATGACTTTTGCAGCGATTACAGTAGCATTAATAAGTGGTGCTATCATAGAGAGGGTAAAGTTTCAATTTTGGTTGTTATTTACTGTTTTTTGGCTTACTTTCGTTTATTCTCCAATTGCTCACTGGGTATGGGGAGGGGGATTTTTATCTAAACTTGGTGCTTTAGATTTTGCAGGTGGTACTGTAGTACATATAAATGCTGGTATTGCTGGTTTAGTCTTAGCTTTATTGGTAGGAAAAAGAAAAGATTATGGTAAAAAGGCAATTTTACCTTCTTCAGTTGTCCTTACAGTATTGGGAGCTGTTTTACTATGGTTTGGATGGTTTGGATTTAATGCAGGTAGTGAGCTTGCAGCAGATGGTATAGCAGCGAATGCATTTTTAGTTACTAACACTGCAGCAGCATTAGGTGCTATATCTTGGATGATTACAGAATGGATAATTTACAAAAAACCTACTTTACTTGGAGCTGCTTCGGGAGTTGTTGCTGGATTAGTAGCTATAACACCTGCAGCCGGGTTTGTTGATTTGTTTGGTAGCATAGTTATAGGTGTTATCTCAGGAATATTAGGATTTATAGGTGTGTTCTGGCTTAAAAAGAAATTTGGATACGATGACTCTTTAGATACATTTGGAGTTCATGCTTTAAACGGTATATGGGGAGCTATTGCAACAGGTATTTTTGCAAATCCTTCGGTTAACCCTGCAGGAAAAGGCCTACTTTACGGTAATGCTACACAGGTTTTGATACAAATAGAGGCTGTTTTAGCAACAATAGTTTATACTGCAATTTTAACAGGAATATTATACTTTATAGTTTCGTTAATTACAAAAGGTGCAAGGGTAGATGATGAATCAGAGACTACAGGTCTTGATGAAGCTATTCACGGAGAGAGAGGCTTTGAACTTTAAAAAAATTGTTTTATTGGAGGTGCTACCATGAAAAAGTTAGTTTTATCAACAGTACTTACAGCTACAACCATGGCAAACGCAGGTCAAATAACAGCACTAAACAGTAATATCGAACTTAGTGGCGGTTTGACAACTGGCTACTTTTACTCAACCAATACTGGAACATCTAACCATGACAACTTTAAAGTAAGTAATTTTATTATCTCATTGTCTTCACAGACTAAAGATAGAGGAATAGGATTTACTACAATGTTTGGTAGTATATTACTGCCAACTCTATACGATGGTGGAATTACAGACAATAAGGCTATTTTAAATCAAAATTTTGGTGTTTTAGCAGGATATCTTACTTATCTTCCTTTTGAAAATGTTTCTGTAGATGCGGGACTACTAACTACAAATATTGGGTACGAAATAGCAACATCCTATGCAAATCCTAACATAACTTACGGTAGTGTGTTTAATGCTCAACCTTTTATCTATCCGGGAGTTAGAATTACCTATTCTTACAAAGATTTTAAATTCTACGGAGAAGTTAACAAAGATAAAGGATATTTAAATGGTAGTTCTTCTTTACAAACATCTGGAGCTTACGCAGTTGGGACATTAGGTAGTCTTTACGGTATTAACTATGCACTTTCTTACTACGATTACACTGCTTATAAAAACCTTATTGATTTAGTTTTATCAAAATCTTTAAATCAAAATCTTGATATTGCTTTAAACGTAGACTATCAATGGCTTGACAACACTGCAAAGCAACAAGGACACGATAAATATGGATATGGTATTGCTTTTTACATTATTCCTAAGTTTGAAAATATATCCCTCCCTGTTAGAGTTGAATATATAAAAGACGGTTCAAAAGGAAAAGAGAGTGGTATATACAACAGTGTAGCATCTGGATACAGTTTTACAATCACTCCTACATTCAAACCATCAAAGAATACTTTCATAAGGGTAGAAACATCCTACTTTAAAACAGATAACAAGGTATTTCAAGATAAATCTGGAAATCAAAAAGATTCAAAATTATCCGGTGCTGTAGAACTGGGTTTACTGTTTTAAGATTTTTACAGGAAGCTACTCCCCCAAGGAGTAGCTTTTTATCATTTATCATAAAGAAATATAAAAATACCTCAAATCTTGCTATAATATGTCTATACTCTATACTTAAGCGGAGGTTTTATGCTTAGATTTTTAAATGCTGGAGAATCTCACGGTCCAGCCTTAACTGCAATAGTTGAAGGCTATCCATCGAATGTTAATGTCTCTTCTGATAGAATAAACCATGAACTTGCAAGAAGACAAAAAGGATACGGTCGTGGCGGCAGAATGAAGATAGAAAAAGATACAGTCGAGATTTTGTCAGGTGTTAGATTTGGTATAACACTTGGAACTCCAATAACACTTATGATAAAAAACAAAGACTGGGAAAACTGGACAGACATTATGGCAGTAGAAGGACAGCCAATAGATAAAAGACAGATTTTGGAACCAAGACCTGGACACGCAGACCTTATTGGAGGTATAAAATACGGTTTTTATGACCTTAGAAATGTCTTAGAGAGAGCTTCTGCAAGAGAGACTACTACGAGAGTAGCTGTAGGAGCTCTATGTAAAATCTTACTTGAAGATATAGGAATAAAAATAGGTAGCTACGTTTTATCCATAGGAGAAAAAAAGATATATAAAGAAGAGATAAAAAACCTATCCTACGAAGAAAGATTTGAAAATGCAGAAAATTCAGAAGTTAGAATTCCTGTCTTAGGGAAGGATGAAGAATTTAAAGAATATATAGATAAAATGAAAGAAGAAGGAGAGAGTTTAGGAGGTGTTTTTGAAGTTTACGCTTTAAATGTTCCTATTGGACTTGGTAGCTACTCCCAATGGGATAGAAGGTTAGACGGTATCATTGCACAAGCTATAATGAGCATTCAAGCTATTAAAGGTGTAGAAATAGGAGAAGGTTTTAACCTTACATATACAACTGGATATAATGCCCATGACGAAATATTCTGGAGTAAAGAAGAAGGGTTTTACAGGAAGACAAACAGAGCTGGAGGACTTGAAGGTGGTATGACAAACGGAATGCCAATAGTGGTTAGAGCTGCCATGAAACCCATTCCAACACTAATGAGACAAAAATCCTTAAAATCTGTTAACGTAAAAACAAAAGAGCCTTTTGACGCTGCAAAAGAAAGGTCTGATATAACAGCAGTTCCGGCAGCTGCCGTCGTAGCAGAAAGTATGCTTGCTTTTGTCCTTGCAAGAGAGATACTCCAAAAGTTTGGCAAGGACAACTGGATTGAAATAAAAAAGAGAATAGAAGATTACAGAGAGTATGTAAAAAGTTATTAGAGGGTAGAATTGTCTATAGAAAAACAACCTCACGATTGGTTTTTTAAGATAGTGGTGGGAAGAGATAGGAGGTGAAGAGAAGATAATGACTTTAACAGAAAAATGGAAAATGGAAGGACTTCAACAGGGACTCCAACAGGGTATTATAGAGGGTTTGAAAGAAAGCATACTATACACCATAGAGTTAAAGTTTGGTTCAATTCCAAATGATTTTAAAGAAAAACTAAATAATATATCTGACGCTAACAGATTAAAAGAGATACAGAAAAAGGTTGTGTTTGCAAATAGACAGTTTAGATTATATACTTTTAGAGTTAAAAGGAGAGTGATTGAAAGTTTTACAAGTTGTTGACGGAACAGGCTGGGGTGGGACAAAAGAGCAAGTTTACCTAACTACAAGAGAGTTAAAAAAGTTAGGTGTAGATGTTCATATAGCACTTAACTTTGAATATAACCAAATGATAGAAAAGTTAAAACCTTACGATGTATCTATCCATTTTTTTGAAGAAAACAAGCCAAATGCAAGATATAGATGGTCTAACTACAAAAGATTAATAGAGATAATAAAAAATAACGATTTTGATATAGTCGTTGCTAACTCACCAAAAGCTATGGATTATGTTAATATAGCTTACCTTTTCCTAAAACAAAAACCTAAACTTGTAGCCGTAAGAAGGTCTGGAAGAGTACCTTCTTTTATCTCAAAACATCTAAAGTATTCTAAATCTGATAAAATTGTGGTAGTTTCAAAGCAAGTGGCAGATATCTTAAAAGAAAATAACTTTTTCCCTGAAAAGCTTGTAGTTATTGAAAGTGGTATAGATTTAGAAAGGTTTAAACCTTACCCCGAAGAAAAGTTAAAACTTAGAGAAAGCCTAAACCTTCCCAAAGACTATAAAATATTTATAAATGTGGCAAACTGGCAGCTTCAGGTAAAAGCACAAGATAAGCTAATACAGGCGTTTTCTATGTTAAAATGTGATAACTGCTTACTTTTATTAGTTGGTTTAGATACAGACAAGTACGCTTTACAGTATGCAGAAAAGTTTGGAGTAAAAGATAAAGTGATAGGACTTGGATTTAGAAGTGATGTTCCAGACTTACTCAATGCTAGTGATTTCTTTGTTTTATCTTCAAACTTAGAAGGTATTGCTGGGGCATTACTCCAAGCTATGGCAACAGGAAAAGTTTGCTTATCAACATTGGCAGGAGGAATAGGAGAGTATTTAGTAGATGGGTATAATGGTTTTGCTGTAGATATAGGAGATGTAGAAGCAATGGCAAAAAAGATGGAAATAATGCTAAATCTATCTACCAAAGAGTATGAAACCATATCAAAAAGAGCCGTTGAAACTGCCAGAAACTACTCTATTGAAAACACAGCACAAAAGTACATAAAACTTTTTAAAGAGCTTACTAATGGCTGAGCTGTTTGTAATTTACTATCATAAAATTCTTCCAAAATGGGGATTTGACGTTTACTATAAAACCTTTGAAAGAGAAGTTAAGATATTAAAATCCTTCTATAACGTTATAACACTTGACGACGTTTACGATTATATCAAATCTGGTAAAACTCCAGATAAACCTTCTGTGGCTATTACATTTGATGATGGTTATGTAGACAACTTTGTATATGCCTACCCTATTTTAAAAAAACATGGTTTAAAGGCAACAATTTTTCCAATAGTATCACGACTTATAAAAAAAGACTTTGTAAGACCTACTCTTTTTGATTACTGGGAAGGAAAAGTTAGTTTCAAAGACCTTCATCAACCTAAGACTATGGCAGAAGCTAACTTAGAGTATTTAAAATACGGACACAGTCAAGATTTTTTAACAGTAGAAGAACTAAATAAAATGAGGGATGTGTTTGATATTGGAGGTCATGCTTCTATCCACAGTAGAGTGTTTTACTCAGATGAGATTGTAGATTTTTACGATGGCAAAAACGGACACTGGAGCTTCCTATACGCTTATGAAGAAGACCCACAGATAGGTTTTCCCATTTTCCCATCCTTAAACAACCTTGCAGTAGAAAGGTCTTTCGTGAAAAAAGAAGTTAAAGAATACATAAAATCTTTAGATAAATCCTTTTTTAACCAGAAAAACTGGAAGGATATTCTAAGACAGAAAATAAAAGAAACCTTTAGTAGTTTAGTAAACGTAGAATCTAAAGAAGAAAGAAAAAACAGAGTTTATCAAGAACTAAAACAATCAAAAGAAGAACTTCAAAATCTCCTTGGCATAAAAATAAGACATTTTGCCTATCCTTTTGGTCATTACGATGATGTTTTAGTAGATATAACAAAAAACTTTTTTGATACTGCATTTACAACAGAAAAAAAAGCTATTAAAGTAAATACAGACTTACACAAAATCCCAAGATTTGCTATTGCTAAAGACTTTACAAGTTTTTTAGCAGTTTTAGGAAAAGCAAAGTTTAAGAAATAGACTCGTCTTCCTCTACTTGCTTTTTTACAAACTCTCTACTTTTATACTCTATATAGTCTTGACTTTTGTAAACGTATCTAAATGTAACAACGTATCCTATAAAAGCTGAGGTATGAAATGCAAGCTGAACAGGAGATAGCAACCCTTCATCAAAGAAAAAGCTTAAAAGCTCAGACACTAAAACTGCAAAAAATAAAAATAATAGTGTTATCCCGTAAGCTAACGTTATTCTTCTATTTAAGATAAAGTCCTTTTCTGTGTAAAGATTTTTTGCTTTTTGTTTTTCTTCTTCTGTAAATTTCTCTACAATTCCAGCCTGTTTTTCCTTCATTCTTAGTATAAAAATAACAGCACTGCTGTATAAAGTGGTAGATATTACAACCCATACCGCTTTAAAAAAGTCTGCTTTTTCTGTTATGATTTCATTTTTATAGATAAAGTTAATCACTGATAAACCAAGAATAATTAAAAACGAAAAAATCAAAGTTGTTACAAAAAGTAGCATAAGTTTTAGTTTAATCATAGCCATCCTCTCTTTTTAAAGAAGTAAAGAGGTACAGTAGCAGTTAAAACCATCAAAAGTAAAGAGAAGTAATAACCATACTTCCAGTGAAGCTCAGGCATATTCTCAAAGTTCATTCCGTATATACTTGCTATTAATGTAGGCGGAATAAAAATAGTTGCAATTACTGTGAATATCTTTATAACCTTGTTTTGCTCTATGTTCAAAAGTCCCAAAAATGTGTTTTGTAGATAGTTTAATCTTTCAAAGTTAAACTTTGTATAGTCTATAAGTGAGTTCACGTCTTTTATAAGTATCCTTATCTCTTCTCTTACATCTGGTGGAAGTTTATAACTTTTTAATAAAGAGGATAAAACTCTCTGTTTGTCAATTAAAGACTCTCTTATCGTCATGTTTAAATCTTCGTAGTAAGAGATTGACTCAAACACTGTCTCAGTTACGTCAAGATTTCCTGAAGAAACCACTTTCCCTAACTTGGATATCTCTTTAGAAACATTTTCTAAAACATCAGAGTCAGATGCTATCTTTATTTCCAGTATAGATGAAAAAATGTGATAGCCTGTTTTATATACGCTGGGATTTGTCATAAGTCTTCTTGCAAACTCACTAAATGTTTTTAACTCTCTGTATCTAACTGTTATGATGTAGTTGTTTTTTATAATAAATGAGACTGTTTCGTTAAATGCGTTTTCTCCTTCTCTTATAAGAAAAAACGTGTTTATAGTTACACTGTCTTCCTCTTCCCAGTACCTTGAACTTATCTCTATATCTTCTCTTTCTTGAATAGAAGGAAACTCTATGTTGAAGTTTTCTACAACCCAGTTTATCTCTTCTTGTGATGGATTGTATACATCTATCCAAAGAATGGGAGATTTATCTTCAACCGGTTTTAACTCTTTACACTGGTAAGACCGAATAATTAAGCCTTCTCTATAGAAAATTCTAATCATGAATATAATTATACACTTGCACCGGCTCTATGTAAATTTCTTCGTAAGGTTCTTCTTGATAAAGATTGATTTTATTATCATGATTTAAAAATAAAAGGGCTACAAAGGCTTGAGGTTTGTTTGGATAGTTAAGCTGGGAAAACTTTATTACTTCTTCTACTTGTTTTAACTCTTCTTCTAAATACTTTATTGCATCTTCTAAAACTGCTTTTGCAAGTTTGTAATCAAAAGTGTTTTGTTTTCTTACTGAGCTTTTTCTTTCGTATGGCTTTCTTTCTTTTTTAGGTTTTGTCTCTATTGGTGGTGAGACGTACTCTTTAAGAATGTGGGCTATCTCTTCTATTGTATAAAATCTTTTTATCCCAAATAACCTTTTTCTACTGGTATTTTGACTTTCTTCTTGCTGGTCTAAAGTTTCTGCTTTCATCTTAAGTAGTAGTGCTGCAACCACTAAAACTTTTGAAGCTGCTGCCAAGTCTGGGATATACATATTTTTTATTTCCTGTAAAAATTTATCTGCCAAAACTGTGATATCTATGTTCCAAGGGTCTATCTCACCTTTTAAAACCAGTTTTAAGATAACATCTAATGGGTTTTTTGTTTCCATAGTTTTTCTTCTATAAAGTTATAAAACTCTTTCGGTAAAGTTAGTTTATAACTTAAGGCGTATACGTTTTCAAGATTATCTATTTTTATTATATCCTTTTCTGTTGTGAGGTATGTTTTATCCTTATCTACTTTAAAGTCTTCATAATCGTAGTGGTCTGGCAGTGGAATAAAATCTTCTATAAAAAATCCATACTCTTTTGAAAGATGTTCTAAAGCTACAAAAAACTGTTTATTATTTCCAAGTCCTGAAAAAACTACTACAGACTTTCCTTTTAGGTAAGATATATCTTTGTAGTTTCCTTTTGTATCAACAAGGTTTTGGAAGCTCTCTTGGGTTATAAAAAATGGTTTGTTGTAAGTTTTTAAGTGTTTTATAAAATCCTCTTTTTTTTCTATTAAATTAAATCTATTTACAATAAAACAGTCTGCAAATTTGTAAAAACTCTTTGGTTCTCTCAAACTCCCAGCTGGTAGAAGTTTATCTTCCCAGAAGGGTTTTGTTGCGTCTATCACTAATATGTTTAAGTCTCTGTGGAGCTGATAGTGTTGGTATCCATCGTCAAGGACAAAAACATCTACTGGTGAGGTTTTAAGGTACTCTAATCCTGCCTTGTATCTATCTTTACCTACAACCACTTTAAGGCCTTTTTTCACCATTAAATAAGGTTCATCTCCACATGTTTCCCAATCTTTATTTTCATCACAGAATAAAAATGGTTCTTTGCTCTTTCTTTTATAACCTCTTGAAAGTATGACAGGATTTAGACCTTTTGATTTTAGATATTGGGCAATTTCTATGGTTAAAGGTGTTTTACCACTTCCACCAACAGATAGATTTCCTACAGATATAACTTTTTTAGGCAGTTGCTTTTTCTTCAAAAAATCTAACTGATACAAAAACCTTCTTAAAGAAGCTAAAGACCCGTATATTAAGCTAAGAGGGTATAAAAACCTATGATACATTAGGAAAGTACTTTCTTATCTCATCTAACACTATATCTTTGTTTTTGCCATACCTTCTTGAGAAATGAAACACTATAAGGTTTTTTACGTTTGCAGAGTTTGCGATTTCTGCTGTCTGGGTAGTAGTTAAATGATAGACTTTTTCAGCTTGATCTTTATCCCTCTCTAAAAACACTGCCTCACAGTAAAGATAATCAGAGTCTTTTACAAGTTCAATTATTTTCTTTCTGTTTTTAGGGCTGTATAAAACGTCTGTTATATACGATATCTTTATTCCCTTTTGAATGTAGGTATACTCTTGTCTTAAATAGTCATAATCATACTCTTTATCTCCTATCTTATAAGTTTTACCTTTATTAGTTTCATCAGATAGCCAATTTTTAAACTCTCCTATCTCTTTTCCTTTTAGTGGAAGCTCTTGGACTTTTTCTTTTTTTAAATAAAGTTTGTCTTTGTACTCAAAAGAGTATCCCATAACTTTTATTTTATGGTCTAATACAGCGTATTTTATCCTGTAGTGTTCATTTTCGTAGATTACGTTATCCTCTGCTTTTTCTTCTTTTATAAAGTCTTTTGCAAACTTTCTTTTTATATTAAATTCGTAATACTCGTATAAATCTTCTTTAAGGGATTTTACTCTAAATATTAACTCAGGTTCAAACTCAACTAAATTCCAAGTGTAGCCTTGAAGTTTTGAGTAAACGTTGTGAGACAAAGGATCTATTCCAAAGATTTCAACTATCTGAGATCTTCCCAGTTTATTTCTTAGCATAAAGTCAAAGCCAATAAAGTGGTCCATATGGGTATGGGTTATAAAAATTTTATTTATCCGCCGTATTAAATCCCTGTCTAACTTA
The DNA here is from genome assembly GCF_000021545.1 of Sulfurihydrogenibium azorense Az-Fu1. Taxonomy (NCBI): domain Bacteria; kingdom Pseudomonadati; phylum Aquificota; class Aquificia; order Aquificales; family Hydrogenothermaceae; genus Sulfurihydrogenibium; species Sulfurihydrogenibium azorense. Next base: position 1,060,779 of record NC_012438.1, on the reverse strand, counting down.
TATATGTTTCCTACATCAAAAAGTAAGTATTCGTTAAGAGAAGGTATCTCTATAACAATTCCGGGGTCTTCATACTTTTCATTTATTAAGTAATGTTTTATCCTTGGTTCTGACATTTACTTTAAAAAATCTCCCAAAGTGTTTTCATAAAGTTTTCTAAGTTCAGATATAGGTGTGTTTATAACTTCTTTACCATTTATTTTAACTGTAAGGTTATCTTCCTGTTTAGTTTTTCCTACCAGTTTAAAGTCTACCTCTAACTCTTTTGCCAGTGCTTGCAACTTCTCTAAATCTTTCTCTTGGAAAGATATTACAACTACAGACCTAAGCTGGTCGAAAAGTTCAAAATCCGGTCTGTAGGATGTTTGTAAGTCAACATCTAAACCTAAAGTTTTTTCTTCTTTAAATGCAGGTTCTAAAAGTGCTGTTATAAGGCCTCCATCTGATACATCGTGAGCTGACTTTATTAAACTTTTTCCTTTTTGTATAAATTCCATAAGTTTTAACTCTGTTTGTAGGTCAACTTTTCCAATATCTCCTGCTACTATGCCAAACACTTCTTGTAAGTACTCACTTCCTGCTATGTTAGGTTTTTCGTTAACCTGTCCTACTATTGCTATTAAATCTCCTTCTTTTTCGTAGAAAGATGGGATAGCCTCTTCCACTTTGTCTAAAACACCTACTGCCACTACTATAGGTGTTGGGTATATGTTTACTCTTTTATCTGATAAAACTGTTTCATTGTATAAAGATACATTTCCACTAATAACAGGGACGTTTAAGGTTTTGCAGGCATCCGCCATGCCTTTTGTAGCTTGTTCAAACTGCCACATAATTTCTGGGTTTTCAGGGTTTCCCCAGTTTAAACAGTCTGTTATAGCCAGTGGTTTAGCTCCTGTTATGTAAACATTTCTAACAGCTTCTACTACAACCCTTTTACCACCTTCGTAAGGGTCTAAGTATACGTACTTTCCATTTCCATCAGAAGATATTGCAATACCTTTTTGGGTTTTTACTTCTGGTCTAACAGCCCACTTTAACCTTAAGACAGCTGCATCATGTCCCGGTTTAAACACAGTGTTAGTCCCTACTTCGTGGTCGTACTGGGAGTAAATCCAAGATTTTTTAGCTACAGTTGGAGAAGATAAAACTTTTTTAACAGCTTCTAACAAATCAGGTTGTGGCAGTGTATCTTGATTAAAGGATTTTACTTCTTGTAGATAGGAAGGCTCTTTTCTAGGTCTGTTGTAAACCGGAGCATCATCTACAATGGCAGATATTGGTAAATCAGCAACCTTTTCTCCTTTGTAAAACACCTCCATTTTACCTGTATCAGTTGTCTCTCCAATTACTGCAGCTTCCAATCCATGTTTTTTAGCTATTTTTAAAACTTCTTCAACATTTTCTTCGTTTACTGCGTAAAGCATCCTTTCTTGAGATTCTGACAGTAAAATCTCGTAAGGAGTCATACCTTCTTCTCTTAAAGGAACGTTTTCAAGGTAAACTCTAACGCCCATTTTAGATTTAGCACCAAACTCTGAGGTAGACCCTGCCAGTCCTGCAGCTCCAAAGTCTTGACAGCCTTCTATTAAACCTTTATCCATTACCTCCAATGTACACTCTATTAACCTTTTACCAAAGAATGGGTCTCCTATCTGAACGTTAGGTCTTTTTGACTCTGTCTCTTCACTAAACTCAGCAGAAGCCATAGTAGCTCCGTGGATTCCGTCCCTTCCTGTAGAAGAACCTACCATAACCATCTTTTGACCTACTTTAGTAGCCCTTGCTCTAAACATCTTATCTTTTTCTAAGACACCTATACAAAAAGCGTTTACAAGAGGGTTTCCTGCGTAAACCTCATCAAAAACAGCCTCTCCCCCTACAGTAGGAACGCCTATACAGTTTCCGTAAAATCCTATTCCTTCAACTACTCTCTTTACTATTGGTTTTGTATCTTTTATCCCTTTTCTACTTCCATCTTTCCTAATATCTCCAAATCTTAAACTGTCAAAAAGGGCTATTGGTCTTGCACCCATTGAAAGTATATCTCTTATAATGCCACCTACACCTGTTGCAGCTCCATGAAAAGGCTCTATATAAGAAGGGTGGTTATGTGACTCTATTTTAAATGCAACTGCATACTTATCGTCTATCTCAACTACACCAGCGTTTTCTCCCGGACCTTGAATAACCCATTCAGCCGTTGTAGGGAAAACTTTTAAAAATGGTTTTGAAGATTTATAAGAACAGTGTTCACTCCAAAGAGCTCCAAAAACACCCAGCTCAACTTCGTTAGGCTCTCTTCTTATTAACTCTACGATTCTTCTATACTCTTGTAATGTTAAACCGTGAGCTTTTAAAAATCTCTCTTCCATCTTTTTCTCCGATGAATAAAAAAGTATTGCAAATATTATAACATCTATGGATATTTATAAATAAGGTTAGGACAAAATTAGAATATGAGTTTAACATTGTTAAAAAACTTGACAATTATAAAGTAAAGGTATATATTTATATCAGTATCAATTAAAAAACTTTAACAGGAGGTAAGGGACATGGACAGAAGATTAGTACCAGCATTTGCAATCTCACCATTAAGAGAACTTGCAAGAATTGAAAACGAGATTAACAAATTTCTAAAGGAGTTTATGCCACAGGAAATTACAACAGAAGTAGTAGCATGGAAACCAAGAGTAGACGTTTATGAAAAGGATAACAACATAGTAGTTGAAGCAGAGATTCCAGGAGCTAAGAAAGAGGATATTGAAGTAAAAATAAAAGATAATGCCGTTGTAATCAGAGGAGAAGTTAAGAAAGAAGAAGAGAAAAAAGAAGAAAACTATTACAGAAGCGAGAGGTTCTACGGTAAATTTGAAAGAGTTATACCTCTTCCAGCAGATGTAAAAGTAGAAGAAGCAAAAGCAGAGTACCAAGATGGAGTTTTAAAGTTAACTATACCAAAAGCTACATCTGAAAAAGAAATTAAAATTGAGGTAAAATAGTAGAGAAAGGTGGGGTTAAAATCCCACCTTTTAATTCATGTTAAAAAGGGTAAAGGCTTGAGTTTAAAAGAAAAGTATAAAAAACTATTAGAACCTCAAAAGATACATGAAAAGTTAGGAGATTTATTTGAATTCTTTGAAGATGTAATTATATCCCTTTTAACTCTACTATTGTTCGTTCTCAGTATCATTGCTATCTTTGACTTAAGTAAATCCCTACTTAGTGAAGACCATACTTTTATGGATTTTGTGCCAAAATTTCTATATCTATTCATTTTAGCAGAGTTATTTAGATTAAACATAGTCTATTTAACCGAAAGAATAATAGATACTTCCTTAATTGTTAAAACTACTCTTATTGCTGTTTTAAGAGAGATAATCATTAAAGCTCCACAGTTGAAGTTTTTAGACTATATTGGTGTATCTGTTTTGTTGGCTGTTTTGGCTTTGACTTATTACATTCCCAAATATGTATTTAAAAAAGAAAGAAAATTTGGAATAAGAAAGAGGAGAGTTATTAATAAAAGAGATAATAAAAAACAAAGTAGTGATTAATCTATGGTAAAATTTAGAATAATTAATACTTTATTTTTGGTGTGATAAGATGGAAACTGAAAGCAGCTGGTTTGAGTTGGCGGGTATTATATTTTTCACATGGATGGTTATTATCGTAGGTTTACTTTGGGGACTGTCTATAAAGGCTAGCTACAACGAAGAAAAGCAGAAACAAAAACAGATGGAAGAATCAAATGGAAACCCAGACAAAAAAGACACCTAACTATCCATTTATAATTCTAACAGGATTTGGAGTAGTTGCAACTTTAATATTTGTCTTTCTTTTTGTTTATCAACTCTCTGTTGGAAAAGTAAGACAAGAAGCCCTCATTGAGTATGCATACCCGAAGATAACTCCTCAAGAGTACTTTAACGAGCTTAAAGTTGTCTGTCAAAAAAATAAATTTGAATTTAGAGAAATCATAGTAGAAGAAAATTACTTTTTAGTCCAACTATACTCAAGAGAGTTTATAGAAAAAGCCAAGTCTCTCTCTCCTTCCGTTGTACCTTTAGTAATAGTAAATCTAAGTATATCTCCCTTGCCTGATGGAACGGCAGTAGTAGGAAATAACCCGTATCTATGGAGAGTAATGATTGAAAATAAACAAGTAGACTCGTTTGCAAAAGATTACGCTGAACTTGTAAAACTACTACTAAATGATGTATATTACTCTGTAAAACAAAAGAAAAAGACAATTTAGGGAGAGTATTATGATAAAGTTTGGAACTGATGGATTTAGAGCTATTATAGGACAAGATTACACTTTTGATACAATAGAGAAGATAGCCCAAGCTCAAGCAGACTCTTTAAAAGAAAGGGGAGGAAAAAAAGTAGTTATAGGTTATGACACAAGGTTTTTGTCAGAAGACTTTGCTTTATCTGTTGCAGAAGTATTTTCTTCCAACGGTTTTCAAGTGTTTGTATCTAAAGGAAACTGTACAACGCCAGCCTTGTCCTATGCAGTAAAGTCTCTGGGAGCTGATGAAGGAGTTATGATTACAGCTTCCCACAACGGTTATAAATACAACGGATATAAAATAAAAGGAAATTACGGAGGACCTGCTACTGTAGATATAATAAAAGATGTTGAAAGTAGGTTTGGAAAATCAGCTGTTTTAAAAGGAAAAAAAGAGTTTGAGTTTTTAGACCTTACAAACCACTATTTAGAAAAAGTAAAGTCTTACTTTGACTACTCTATATTTAAACAACAAGAGTTAAAAGTAGTCCACGACCCAATGTTTGCAACTTCAATAGGTTTATACAATAGACTTTTGGAAGACACTTTTATTGATGTAGTTGAGATAAACCATTTTAAAGACCCTTACTTTGGAGGGCATCATCCTGAACCTATAGACAAAAATCTATCTTTACTAAAAGCAAAAGTAGTGGCTTTAGAAGCTGATTTAGGTATAGCAAACGATGGAGACTCTGACAGGGTAGGAGTTGTATCAGAGACAGGAGAATTTGTAAGCACTCAAATTTTGTACGCACTTTTACTACTACATACAGTTAGAAACAGAAAATTTAAAGGAAGTGTAGTAAAAACAGTATCAACAACATATTTAGCAGATAGGATTGCCCAAAAAGAAGGTCTAAAGCTACACAAAACTCCTGTAGGATTCAAATACGTAGCTGACATTATGCTAAATGAAACAATTGCCTTTGGAGGAGAAGAGTCAGGAGGATACGGGTTTGGTTTTCACATACCTGAAAGAGATGGTATACTTTCCGGAATGCTTATGTTAGAGATGTTGATGCTTTATGGAAAACCTTTAAATGAAATTATAAAAGACCTTTTTAAAGAGTTTGGAGAGGCACACTACAAAAGAGAAGACATTAAAGTAGAAGGAACTCAAGGTTTAGACTTAGTAAAATCTTTTAAAGAGAAAGATATAAAAGAGTTTGCAGGACTCAAAGTAAAAGAAAAAGATACAACTGATGGAGTAAAACTGATTTTTGAAGATGATAGCTGGCTACTACTTAGAGCTTCCGGAACAGAACCAGTTTTAAGGATATACGCAGAAACGCCTTCATTAAAAATAACAGATAAGTTAATAAATGAAGCAAAAAAACAAATTCAATAAAGGAGTTTAAAAATGGAAAACATTTATCAGCCTTATGAAGTGTTAGAAACAGAAGAAGGAGAAATCGTTATACTTGTAGAACCGGACAAACATCTTCTATCTATTGTAGAAAGTCAAAGTGAGAATGTAGAGTTAGATGTTGATGTAGATTACGACGAAGAAGATGAAGAGTTATACATTTTAATGACAGTTTACATTGGAGACAGTGAAATATTCTTTACTCTTCCTTATGGTGAGTCTTGGGATGCAGTAATAGATAAAGCTTCTTTTTCTATAGCGTTTATATCTGAAAAAGATTTTGAAAATAAAAACTACGACCAAGTTCCAAGTATGACTATTCAACTTGACGACCTTACCCTTGGGTTTATAGAAGGTTGTAAAAGAACTGCAGAAGTCCTTTTTGGAGAGGATGAATTATTTGAAGAATGATACTTAATTACATTCGTAAGATTAACTTTTATGAAACAGATGCTCAAGGGGTAGTCCATCACTCAAACTACCCCAGATACTTTGAAGAAGCTCGTGGTTTTTATTTAGAACATATAGGTCTTCCTTATCCAAAACTCAGGGAAGAGTTAAAGATAGATGTTGTTTTACTCTCTCTAAATGTAGAGTATCTAAAACCTGTCAAGTTTGGAGATGTAATTAATATAAAGTTTTCATTATCAGAATCAGACAATTACTTTTTTAAGTTTAATTATCAAGTTTATGTAAACGATACACTATGCGCAAAAGGTCAGACAAAACACTGCTGTATAAACAGAGATTCAAGAAAAGTTATAAAAATTCCCAGAGAGTTAAAACAAAAGATGAGGTAAAAGTATGATTGAAAAAGTTGTAGATATAGCAGAGAAAAAGTTAAAAGGTTATCAGTGGGAGATTTTTTACTTAAAAAATAAAAAGTTAAAAGCAGAGTCAAACGACTTTAATTTAGAGAAAGTATCTTCCGCAGAGGACAGTGGTTTTAGCGTAAGAGTTTTAAACGGAAATTCACAAGGTTTTGCATACTCAACATCATTTACAGAAAAGGCTATAGAAGAAACTATAGAGACTGCAAAACAACTCTCCCAGATAACTTCTTCCGATGAAGGAAACTATCTACTTGATAAACTACAAGAAACAGAAAAAGTAGAGTACTTTGACACTTTCGCCGTCAATCTACCAATTGAAGAAAAGTTAGAAAAAGCTATAGAGCTGGAAAAGTTAGTAAAGTTAAAAGATGAAAGAATAAAAGCCGTAAGAAGCTCCACATTTATAGAAAACATTGTTTACACAACTTTGATTAACTCAAATGGTATAAAAATAGAAGAAAAGGGAACTTACTACACTGCTATGGTTTCAGCTGTTGCAGTAGATAAGGGTGATTCCCAGATTGCATGGAGTTATAACTCTACAAGATTTTTAGGAGATTTAAACTTAGAAGAGATAGCCTCAGAAGCTGTATTTCACTCAACCTCCTTATTAAATGCAACTACTATTGAAACAAAGAAAATGACTATTTTACTTGCACCTCACGCCATGACAGAACTGTTATCTACATTCTCTTACGCTTTCACAGGAGATGCACTGATAAAAGGAAAAACACTGTTTAAAGATAAAATAGATGAAAAAATCGCTAGCCATAAGATAACTATCGTTGATAATGGAAGATATCCAAAAGGTCTATACTCTTCTTCTTACGATGCTGAAGGTGTAGTAAAGAAAAAGAATGTTTTAGTTGAAAATGGTGTGTTTAAAGGATTTTTACACAACCTTTACACAGCTAAAAAAACAGGTCAATCTTCTACAGGTAATGCTGTAAGAAGAGATTTTAGGTCACTTCCAAGTGTTGATATTACAAACTTCTATGTAGAGGCAGGACAAGATAACATAACACAATTCTTAAAAGAAGCTGATGAAGTTTTATACATAATAGACCTTATGGGATTACACACAGCAGACCCAATATCAGGAGAGTTTTCACTGGGAGCTTCTGGAATTATCTACCACAAAGGAGAGGTCTTAAAATCTGTAAGGGGTATAACCATAGCAGGAAACTTTTTAGATATACTTAAAAACGCTGTACTTGTAGGAAACGATTTGAAGTTTTACGGTAATGTTGGAAGTCCTTCTGTTGTTGTTGAAGGGTTGACGGTAGCAGGAGAATAGATTTAAAGAGTGCCCAGGGTGGGATTTGAACCCACACGCCCTTGCGGGCACTGTCCCCTCAAGACAGCGCGTCTGCCAGTTTCGCCACCTGGGCATTTAATAGATAAATATTATATATCGTAGGAGATTAATTTGCAAGTTGTAATTTTAGATGAAGGGTCAGACTTAGACGCTTTTTCATCTGCTTACGGTTTGACGCTACTTTTTCCAGATACTTACATAATCCTTCCAAACAGTTATGACTACAAACTAAGAAAAACTTTAGAAATTTTTCAAGATAGAGTTAAACAAAAAATTTTAAAAAAGCAAGAAGTAGATTTTTCAAAAGTTAAAAAAGCTTTTGTAGTTGACAGTCAGACTATTCCAGACTTAGACATTCCTATTGAGATTTTTGACCACCATCCTAAAAAAGACTTAAAAAATAAAAACATCAAAATCTATATTTACAAAACAGGTTCTTTATCTACCATTATAGTAGAAAAAATAAAAAAACAGAAAGTAAAGTTAGACACTGAAGATGCAACAATCTTAGCTTTGGGAATATACGAAGATACAGGAGGGTTTAAATTTTTAGGAACTACCAGTAGAGATTTAAAAGCTTACAACTACCTTTTAAATATTGGAATTGATTTAGTTAAGTTAAAGTATATAGTGTCTGATACTTTTGATTTAGAAGACTCAGAAGTATTAAGGGAAATCATAAAAAACGTTGAAACATTACCTGTAGAAAATAAAAAAGTTTTAATATCTAACCTTATAAGAAAGTACAGTAAAGATGTTGCTTGGATTTTGAAGTATGTAAAACCTTTTGAAGAAGCTGACGCCTACTTTTTAGTTATAAATCAAAAATCAAAAAAAACTATTATCGGAAGGTCAAAGGATAAAGATATAGACCTAAGTAAAATAATGTCCCAACTTGATGGAGGAGGACATCCTTTTGCAGCTTCTACTACTATTGTAGGCTTTGATTACAACGAAATAAAAAACTTCTTAACATACCTAATATCAGGTAAAGATAAAACCATATCCCAGTTTATAAAAAACGACCTTCCAGTTGTAGAGTCAAACTTAAGTTTAAATCAAGTAAAATCAGTTATGGGTAGGTATAAGTATGTAGTTGTTTTACAGTCAGGAAAGTATGCAGGAATACTTACAGATAAGATAATAAACAACGCTATAAAACACGGTTTAAAAGACGAAAAGGCAATTACCTTTACAGAAGACTTTATAACCCTAAACCCTAACACAACTTTCCTCCAGCTTCTAAAACTTACATCAAATTACGAAACAGACATCTTTCCAGTTGTAGAAAAAGGATTTTACAAAGGAGTTATATACAAAAAAGATATTGTAAACACCTTAGCAGGATTAAGTGATGATAAACCCTTATTTAACTTGTCTTCAAAAGTTAAAACGGTTAACTACTTAGAAAGACTAAAAAGGTTCTTTCCTAAAGATGTGTTGGATTTACTAAAAGATATAGGACAGTTTTCAGAGAAGTTAGGATACAAGTCTTTTATAATAGGAGGAGTTGTAAGGGACATAGTTTTAGGAAAACAAAGTTTAGACATAGATATAATAGTTGAAGGTTCTGCAATAGACCTTATAAAAAGGTATGCAAAAGAAAACAACTTAACCTATCACGTTTATCCAGAGTTTATGACAGGAAATATAGTTTTTCCAAATGGTTTAAAGCTTGATTTTGCAACTGCAAGAAAAGAAGAATATGACTCACCAGGTTCATACCCTAAAGTAGAAAAAGCAACTCTCTTTGAAGACCTCTACAGAAGAGACTTTACAATAAACACACTGGCAATAGAGATAACCTACTCAAACTTTGGAAAGCTTATAGATTATTTTAATGGTCTTGTAGATATAAAAGAAAAAAGAATTAGAATACTACATACACTTAGCTTTGTAGAAGACCCTATCAGGATTTTAAGGGCTTTAAGGTTTGCTGGAAGACTGGAATTTAAGTTAGAAAAAAAGACAGAAAGCCTTTTAAAGCACGCCGTAGAAAAAGACCTTTTGAACTTTGCACCTACAGGAAGGATAAACTTAGAGTTAAACCTAACTTTTAAAGAAGAAAAGGTTTTAGATATACTAAAACTGATGGATAAGTACAAAGTTTTATATAAACTATTTGGAATTACGTTAGACAAAGAAAAAGAAAAACTCCTTGTTAAACTCCAAGACAACTTTTTAATATTAAAAGAGATTTTAAATACAGACTTTCCTACTTCTTCTAACTACCTGTATGTACTTTTATCAAACTACCCCCAAGAGATAGTTTACAATCTTTTAAAAAAATATCACTTTGAGAAAGAGGCTAAATACATAGATGAGTTTCTATCAGCTTTTAAAATAGTAAAAGAATCTCAAAACAAGTACACTTTATATAGAATATTAAAATCTTTCAATAAAGAGTTTTTACCAGCTTTAATGTCCTTTTTAGACAGTAATAAATTTAAAGGCATAATAGATGTACTGAAAAAAGAAAAAAATCCCCTAATAAAAGGAGAAGACCTTATTGAACTTGGATTAAAACCTTCTCCTGAATTTAAGACTATATTAGAAGATATTTTTGTAAAATATTTAAATGACCAATTTAAAAACAAAGAAGAGGCTGTATCTTATATTAAGAATAAATATTTGAAAGAGGTTAAGTAGCAATGAAAGTTCTTTTAGTAGAAGACAATATAGGACTTAACGCATCATTAAAAGAAATTTTAGAGTTAAATGGTTATATAGTAGATGGAGCTTTTGATGCAGATGAAGCTCTCAACTTTTTACAAAACTCGTTTTACGATGTTATAATCCTTGACGTTATGCTTCCTGATATAGATGGTTTTACACTACTAAAACTTATCAGAGAAAAGGGAATAAAAACACCTGTTATAATGCTAACGGCAAAAGACCAGTTAAGAGACAAAGTAAAAGGATTAGAACTTGGAGCTGACGATTACATAACAAAACCTTTTGAAGTAGAAGAACTACTTGCAAGGATAAAGGCAGTAGCAAGAAGGTCTTCTGTTGAAAAATCTGATGTAGTAAAGATAGATGATTTAGAGGTAGATCTGTCTTCAAGAAAAGTTAAGAAAGATGGAAAAGAAATAGACCTAACTCCAAAACTTTTCTGCATTTTAGAACAACTTGTAAGAAACAGAGGAAAAATAGTAACTTACGAGATGCTTTACAGTAAATGTTGGGAGATAACAGAAGTTCCTTCAAATGAAACACTTAGAGCAAACATAAAACTCCTTAGAAAACTGATAGACCCGGAAAAGAAAATAATAAAGACTATATCTGGAGTAGGGTACAGGATTGATTAACTTTTTAAGTAAGTTAGACGAAATAGATAAAATAAGAATAAAAATAACAGCTTTTCTTATATTCATATCCTCTATCATAGTTTTTATGCTTTCACTTTCTATCTATTTAACATACGAAAACCAAAAGTTTGTTGAGATAGAAGACAAGTTAAAAAGTAAACTTTTTGAGATTCTACCCATCTTAGACCAAGACTTAGGAAAAGTTTTACAGGTAGATTTAGAAGAAGGAACATTTTTATGTGTATACATATTAGATACTCAAAAAAAATTATGCATAAATAAAATAAACGGAATAAGCTACAACTTTTCTAACTTTGATAAAAACAATCTTGATATAACCGTAGGAACTAAAGTAGTAGAAAACTTTTATCAAATAGGATACTTTCATAAATCATCTAAAGAGTACTATATAAGAATAGGTCAGAATATAAACAAAGTTAATGAAGACTTAAAGAAGCTTAGGAACTCTATAATATTATCATCAATAGCAGTTATTTTTCTATCTGGATTTTTAGCCTTTTCTGTATCTGGAAGGCTTCTTGAACCTATAAAAAAACAGAAAACTAACTTAGAACACACACTTAGCATTATTTCTCACGATTTGAAAACACCTATATCTGTAATCAATACAAATCTTTACATTATGAAGCAAAAAAATTTCCAAAGCATAGAAAATAATCTAAAGCAGATTGAGAAAAATTTAGATTATATTAAAAATATCATTTCCAACGTAGATGCCCTAAGAGATGTTTCTACAAAAGATTTAGAAGACATAAATATCTCTAATTTAATTGATGATATCTTAAAAAAATTTGATTTAAAACTAAAAGAAAAAGAAATATCATACGAAATACAAAAAGAAGAAGATTTAGTTGTAAAGGCAAATAAAATAGATTTAGATGTATGTTTTACAAACCTAATAGATAACGCAATAAAGTATAACGTAAAAAACGGTCAAATAATTATAAAAGTATCAAAAAATAAAGTCTCAATATCAAATACAGGAAAACCAATTAAAGATATAAAAAAGATTTTTGAAAAGTTCTACAGAGAAGACTTATCTGGAACAACGGAAGGTTTAGGTCTTGGTTTGTCTATAGTATACAATATATGTAAAAAGTACAACTGGAAAATAAAAGTAGAAATAGATGAAAAGCTAAATACTTTTACAATTGAATTTATTTGAAGGAATCATCTACCATCAAAAGGTCTTAAAAAACCTTTCAATGGTAGGATTAATAAACTTTATTTTTATTTTTTCTCTTCAGTTTGAAATTCTATAGCGTCATCTTTACATACATACTTTTCACCACTTATCTTCTGAACAAGGGGATCAATCTTACATGAGATTTCTTCAACTTTTCCAGCTAATTCCTCTTTTGATTTTTTAACAAAGTAAACAACATAAGCAACCATACCTAAAGTAAAAAGAATTAGAAACAGAACATACATTTCCATGATACACACCTCCTAATTTTTTTATTAATTTTAATTATAAATTTTATTTTAAAAAATGCAAATATATAAAGAATTTAGAATATGTTTATAATCATAATGTATTAAAACACCTATCCCCTGCGTCTCCTATTCCGGGAACTATATAACCTTTATCGTTAAGTATAGGATCTACAGCTCCTATGTAAAAAAAAACATCTTTAAATTTGGATACTCTTTCTAATCCTTCTTTTGATGCTATCACGTTAAGGGATATTATCTTTTTTGGATTTTTTGATTTTATTATTTCTATAGCTTTTATAAGGGATCCTCCCGTTGCTACCATTGGATCGGTTATGATAACTGTCTTATTTTCCAACTCTGGGAGTCTTTCATAGAAAACTTTACTTTCTAAAGTTTCTTCATTTCTCTTAATAGCAAGAAAGCCGACTTTTGCATCTTCTAATACTTCTAAACAACCTTCCATCATAGGCAGTCCTGCTCTCAAGATTGGGACTATTACATAATCATCTTCGTTTATAACGGGAAAATTATCCATTGTAAACCAAGTTTCTATCCGTTTTAATTTAATATCTTCATTTTTTAGAGCTTCTATTAGTAAAACTTTTCCAATAATAGATAAATGTTTTCTTACTAAAGATGGTTTTAAATCTTTATCTCTTATTTTTGTAAGAGAGTTTTGTAATATAGAATTGTCAACAACAAAAACGCGTTCCATTACAACTCCGTAAAATTTGTTATAATTATGTATTATAGCATTTTGGAGAAAACTTTGAAATTAGCAATCTTTAAGGGTTTTGGTTTTGGATTAACGTCTGGTGTAATAACAACACTTGGAATGATAATAGGCTTATATACTACAACGGAAAGTAAATATGTGGTTATAAGTGGAATACTTTCTATAGCAATAGCAGATTCAGTATCTGACGCTTTAGGAATGCATTTGTCTGAAGAATCAGACACAACAAAATCATCAAAACATATATGGATTGCAACCTTATTTACCTTTTTATCAAAGTTCATAATTACAGTTAGCTTTATTGTACCGGTCTTGTTATTTAATTTAAATTTAGCAATTTTAATAAGTATAATCTGGGGGGATATTTTTAGTCTCTATTTATAGTTTCAAAATTGCCATTGAAAGAGGCGAAAATCCATATAAAGCTGTTTTTGAACATCTTTTAATAATGTCTATAGTCTTGACTATAGTTTACTTTACGGGTAAAACTCTATCTATGATAGAATAATAAATCATCAAAAAATAGGAGAATGGGCTTGAAAGTTGATGCGAAAATAAAACTGTTGGTAATCTTTTTAGTTTTAGTTGGATCTATTTATGTTATGATGACTAAAACACCTAAACTTGGTTTAGACCTACAAGGAGGAATAAGTATTACTCTTAAAGTTGATATAGACAAAGTTATAAAAGACCAGTACTTAAACGTGGCAAAAGATATAGAAAAAAAATTTAAAGAAAATAATATAGAACTTTTAAGCTCAAAATTAGAAAATGATACTTTAAAGCTTATCCTTTTAGACCCTACAAAAATAGATAAAGCAGTAGAAGTCTTAAAAAAAGAGTTTCCACAACTTGTAGTTGAAAGCTCGCAAGACAGTATAACAGTTAGATTTACAGATTGGGAATTAAATAGAATAAAAACCCAAACAATGAAACAAGCTGTAGAGACTTTAAGAAACAGGATAGACCAGTTTGGTACGTTATCCGCTAACATAGCTCAAAAAGGAAAAGATAGGATATTAGTGGAAATACCCGGAGTAATAGATATAGAAAGGGCAAAAGCTATAATAGGAAAAACTGCTCAACTTGAGTTAAAAGAAGTTGTAGATTCTGCCTATTCAAAGGAGGAACTCCTTAAAAAGTATCCAAATGGTATACCAGATGATTTGGAACTTTTAGAAGGTCAGGAAGAGGTTGTTAACGGTCAAACAGTAAAAGAGTGGTTTTTAGTTAAAAAGACTCCGGTAATAACTGGAGCAATGTTAAAAGATGCAAGGACTGCATTAGATCAAGGAGGAAACCCTGCAGTTAACTTTGAACTAACTTCGGAAGGAGCTGAGATTTTTGGAGAAGCAACTCAAAAGATGATAGGTAAAAGACTTGCTATAGTCCTTGACGGTAAAGTAATGTCAGCTCCTGTTATAAGGTCAAGAATAACGTCTTCAGGACAGATAACTGGAAGATTTTCAACAGAGGAAGCAAATGACCTTGCTGTAATCTTAAGAGCAGGAGCTTTACCTGCGCCTGTCAGTATAGTAGAAGAAAGTGTTATAGGTCCCACATTAGGAAAAGAATCTATAGATAAAACATTAATGGCAGGTATAGTTTCATTTACCTTAGTTGGTCTTTTTATGATCTACAGGTACGCTTTATCAGGTTTTGTAGCTGTGATTGCTTTAGTATTTAACTTAATGCTACTGTGGGTTGCTATGCTTTTATTTGATATTACATTAACATTACCTGGTATTGCTGGAATTATTTTAAACATTGGTATGGGTGTTGACGGAAACGTTGTAATATTTGAAAGGATAAAAGAGGAACTCCATCAGGGAAAAACCCTTAGAGTTTCGTTAGAAGAAGGTTTCAAAAAGGGTTTCCAAGCTATATTTGATTCCCACGTAACAGTTATAATAGCTGCTCTTGCACTTTTAGAGTTTGGAAATGCACCTTTAAAAGGGTTTGCTGCAACGTTATCAATAGGTACATTTATAAACCTGTTTACAGCTGTATTTTTAACTAAGATGATGCTTGACTTTACGATCGGTGGTAAAAAATACCTAAAGTACGCTATATAAGGAGATAAAAAGATGAGAAACTTTTTAGTTGAAGCACCGAATATAGATTTTCTTAAAATTAGAAAAATTGGCTACTTAATCTCATTTTCACTACTTGTTATCAGTCTTTTTTTATTTTTTACAAAAGGGTTTAACTTAGGACTTGACTTTACAGGTGGAACTTCTGTACAGGTAAAGTTTAATCAACCTGTAAAGATATCAGATATAAGACCACTTTTAAAAGAAGTAAAACTTGACGACGCTTTAATTCAAGAAGTTGGAACAGAAAAGAAAGAGATAGAGATAAGAGTCTCTACAAAAAAAGGAAGTTCTTCTATGGTAGTAGAAAATATAAAGAAAGCTCTTGATGGAAAGTATAAAGGTCAGTACGAGATAAGAAAGATTGAGTTTATAGATGCTTTAGTAGGTAGTGAGATGGCAAGAGCCTCTATATACTCTATTGCATTTGTTTTCTTAGGAATACTTCTTTTTGTAGGATACAGGTATGAACCTTTATTTGCTATTGCAGCAGTTATACCTCTCTTTCACGACGCTATAATAACTCTTGGACTTTTTTCGTTAATTGGTAGAGAGATAGACTTAACAGTTGTCGCTGCTATTTTAACTGTTTTGGGATACTCCTTAAACGATACGATAATAGTTTTTGACAGAATAAGAGAAAATATTAAACAAAGAGGAAAGAAAAATTTACGCACTATAATAAACAAAAGTATAAATGAAAACTTAGGAAGAACTATAATAACTTCTGGCACATCTTTATTCTCAGTTTTAGCACTTTACTTTTTTGGTGGAGAATCTTTAAACAGTTTTGCACTGGCTCTTTTAATAGGTATAGTCTTTGGAACTTACTCTTCAATATACGTTGCAGCTCCTTTAATATTAGAAGTTGAGAATCTACTTAGGTCAAGGGTAAAAAAAGAACAACTATCAGGAGTGTAAAAGATGTATCTAAAGAGACTGGAAAACTTAAAAGCATACAAAACTGAGACTACACCTTGTAAAGTAAAGCTATCTTCAAACGAAAGTCCCTTTGATTTATCAGATGAACTAAAAGAAAGAATAAAAGAAGAGATTGTTAAAATAAACTTTCAAAGGTATCCAGACCCCCACGCAAAAGAGTTAAAAGAGGCTCTATCTGACTTTATATCTTCTGAGGAAGGAGTAGAAGTATCTCCTGAGAATCTTGTTTTAGGAAATGGGTCAGATGAAATTATACACCTTTTGATAACAGTTATAGGAGATTTAAAAAATCCAGTGATGTATCCAGTTCCTACATTTCCTATGTACCAAGTCTCAAGTGATGTTGTAGGAAGACCAAAGGCAGAGTTTTTTTTAGATGACAACTTCCAGCTTACAGAAGAGAGTATAGAAGAAGGTTTGAAACAAAATCCTCATATCGCATTTTTTGCATCTCCAAACAATCCAACAGGAAACAGCTTTGACAAAAACTTAATTATGAAGGTAATTGAAAAGGGCATATTTACCGTTATAGATGAGGCTTACATACACTTTTCTGATAAAGAAAATTTCTTGAAACAGGCTCTTGAGTATGAAAATGTGGTAGTTTTAAGGACTATGTCTAAAGTAGGACTTGCTTCTATAAGACTTGGCTACATGATAGGGAAAAAGGAAGTAGCAGCTGCCATAGATAAGGCAAGACTTCCTTTTAACATTACCTACCCTACACAAGTTATAGGTAAAGTAGTTTTAACACAAGGAAGACAAGAGTTGAAAAATCAGATAGAAAATGTAAAACGAGAAAGAGAAAGAGTTATAAATGAGGTCTCCAAAATATCAGCTGTAAAGGTTTACCCTTCAGATGCTAACTTTTTCTTAATGAAAACTCCCGACGCAAACAAAACCCACCAAGAACTGATTAAAAGAGGTGTCCTTACACGGAATATGTCTCATCTACCTAAAATGGAAAACTGTATAAGAGTATCCATCGGTAAAAAAGAAGAAAACGACGAATTTATTAAGGCTATGAAAGATATATTTGGGTAATTTTTGCGGTTTTAAAGTATGGAGAGGAGATAAAAGAATTTGAAGAGTTGAGTGGTGATTTTGTTGAATAGAGGAGATATATAATTTATCTGATTAAGTCCTCTATTTTTCTTTTTGTGGCTAACTTTCTCAACTTCTTTAAAAGTCTTATCTCTATCTGTCTTACTCTTTCCCTTGATATACCTACTATATTTCCCACTTCTTTTAATGTCTTAGGCTCTTCACCGTATAAGCCAAACCTATGTATCAATATCTGTTTTTCTCTTGGAGATAGTGTATCTAACAGCTCGTCAATAAATTTTAAAATATCTTCATCTATTAACTTCCTTTCTATATCTTCCGTTCCTGAATTAGATATGGTGTCTGATAGATGAATATCTTCATCTTGACTTAAAATAGGTTCATCTAAACTGATAAAATGTTGGTTGAAAAAAAGATAATTTTCAATTGTATCTTTTTCTACTTCTAAACCTTCTCTTAAAAGAAAAGAATGAATTTCATCAACACTTGGCTCTCTGTTTAGAGAATCTTTTAGATAGAAGTAAGCATTACTAATTTTTTGAAATAAACTCTGGATTTTAGTAGGTTTTCTTATTATATCTCCTTCTTGGCTTAGGGTGTTTATAATTGACTGTTTTATCCACCATATAGCGTAAGATATAAACTTTACACCTTTAGAAGGGTCAAACCTTTTGGCAGCTTCTATTAAACCTATGTTTCCTGCTGAGATTAAATCCTGTAGAGGTATTCCATAGCCTGCATATCTTTTTGCTATGTTTATCACAAACCTTAAGTTTGAAAGAATTAACTTTTGGAAGGCCTCTTTATCCCCTAACTTTATTTTCTCAAGGATTTCTTTTTCTTGCTCAGGTGTTAAAAGAGGGATTTTATATATTGATCTTATGTAATATTCAACGCCTTCTTCATAGTTAAATTTTCTCATCTTTATCCATCGTATAGAATAACCTTATGTTAATATTTTTTGTGATAGTTGTCAATTACTAACTTTTCTCTTGAGCTACAACAGTAATAGTCTTTACATTCTTATTAGATATTACTTCAAACTCTATCATATCTCCGGGTTTAACTCTTCTAAACATCTTCTTAAAATCTTTTGAATTTCTTATTAAGTTTCCGTTAAATTTTGTTATTATATCTCCTTCTTTTATTCCAGATTCGTCAGCTGGGCTTTTTTTCTTTACTTTTAAGACTATTACACCTTGATCAATGTCCATCTTTTCTTTTAACTCTTCTGATAAGTCTGCTATCGTTATTCCTATGTATCCCCTTGAGACTTTACCGTACTTTATAAGCTGATTTACAACATCATTTACAACATCAGAAGGTATAGCAAACCCAAGTCCTTGTCCCGACTGAACAGTTGCTATATTCATACCTACCACTTTTCCATCTAAGTTTAGTAAAGGTCCTCCTGAGTCCCCCGGGTTTATCGCTGCATCTGTCTGAATGTACCCTTCAATCTCAGATATACCTACTTCTCTGTCTAAAGCTGATACTATACCAAATGTGTAAGTATGTCCTAAGTTGTAAGGGCTACCAGCTGCTAATACAAACATACCGGGTCTTACATTTTCAATATTCTCAAACTGCAAAGTTTTTACATTTTTATTTAAATGGTTTAACTTTAACCTTAAGACTGCTATGTCTGTAGGATTATCAATCCCTACAATTTCAGCTTTCATTACCCTATCGTTATAAAACCTTACAAAAACTTGGTTAGCTTTTTCTATAACGTGGGCATTTGTTGCAATGTATATATAAGTTTGAGTTTTTTTAAAAACAAATCCAGAACCTACAGACTCGTCCTCAAAATCTTTAAATAAGATTTGTTGATTTTGTTTAGGCTTTGTGAATATTGTAACGATAGAGGGGGTTGTATCTTTTATTACACCTTCTACTCTTTCTTGAAGTCTTTCGTAAACGTCTTTTTCTTTTTTCTTTTCACATGATGATAGAACGGATAATAATATAATTGTTAAAACAATGAGTTTTAATCTATACTTTATAACATCACTGTCCATATATAACCATTAAACCCCCGAAAAAAGTTATAAAATATTATATATCACAAAGTGGAGTAAAAATATGAGTAATTTGTTTAAGTTTGAAACATTAAAAAAAGATTTTTTAGACAGTCTAAATCTCAGCCAAAAGCAACTTCTTAGTAAACTAGCCTACTTTTCTTCCTGTATATCAGATTTTTTATTTAGGCATCCTGAAGAACTTTTTTACATAGAAGAAAATTTAAACCAGCCACTACTTGGTAGAGATAAATTGATTCAAGAGGCTATTACACTTTTAAATGTTGAAAAAGATGAGGACTTTATCCCAAAACTTACTTACTTTAAAATGAAACACT
Organism: Sulfurihydrogenibium azorense Az-Fu1; assembly: GCF_000021545.1. Taxonomy (NCBI): domain Bacteria; kingdom Pseudomonadati; phylum Aquificota; class Aquificia; order Aquificales; family Hydrogenothermaceae; genus Sulfurihydrogenibium; species Sulfurihydrogenibium azorense. The sequence continues at coordinate 1,041,004 of NC_012438.1, read as the reverse complement.
TTAGTAGAATAGTAGCAAAAGATATATACAAAAAGCATCATCTTATAAAACTTACAGAAGAGTACTCTTACCTTGCCGATGCTTGCTTTGAAGTAGCATACAGAAGGGCTTACAAGAAACATTTACAAAAGTATGGACAGCCTGTAGATGAAGCTACAGGGAAGGTTGCAAGCGGGTCTGTAATAGCACTTGGTAAACATGGAGGAACTGATTTAAACTACTACTCTGATGTTGATGTGATGTATATATACTCAGGAGAAGGAAAGACAGAAAAAGGAATATCAAACAGGGAATTTTTTATTAAAGTCTTTACAGATGTAAATATCTACCTTACAAAGAGAAACTTTGAAGGTATGACTTGGAACGTAGATTTAGACCTTCGCCCTGAAGGAAAGAAAGGACTACTTGCTTACAGTATTCCGTTTATAGAAAGCTACTACTGGTCAGTAGGTAGAACTTGGGAAAGACATATGTTAATAAAAGCAAGGCATGCAGCTGGAGATGAAAATGTATCAAAGGAGTTTTTATCTATAATAACACCTTTTGTTTACAGAAAAAGTCTAAGTAAAGATTTAATAGATGAAATTTTCAATATGAAGAAACTTATAGAAGAATCTGCAAAATCTAAAAAAGCTGATGAGATAGATATAAAAAAATGTGAAGGTGGAATAAGAGAGATAGAGTTTATAACCCAGATATTTCAGCTCCTACATGGAGGACAAAACCCTGATTTAAGAGAAAGAGAAACTGTTAAAGCAATAAGAAAGTTAAAAGAACATGGAATTTTACCAGAAGAAGATGCTGATAAATTGGAATCTGCTTACATTTTCTTAAGAAATTTAGAACACGTGATACAGCTTAAAAACTGTACTCAAACTCAAATTTTCAACTTAAAAAATGCAGATGAGTATGCTGACAAACTGGGTTTTTCAGACACTCAAGAGTTTTTAAGCGTTTTTAACAATCACAGAAAAAACGTTAAATCAATATTTGATAAAATAGCAGGAAAAGAAGAAAAACACTACACACCTTTACAATCTTACATAATGACAAAACAAAATGAAGAAGAAGCAGTAGAGTACTTAAAACAACTTGGTTTTAAAGATGGAAAGTGGGCATTAAACGTTATTTTAGAGATATTTAACAACCCAGAGTATCTACTACTATCTGAGAAAGAAAAAAACCTACTTTTTGATTACATTTCAAAACTTGAAAAAGAAATTAAAGACTCTCCAGATAAAGAAGAATTTATCATTAATTTAAATAAACTTTTTGTAGAAGGAAACATCTACAGAATATTTTTGACTGCCTTAGAAAACAAATCAAAACTGATAGACTTTATCTTACAAATCGGAAGAACATCAGACTATATAACAAACATAATTTCAAAAGATACAGAGATTATAGATTTAGCATTTTCTTCAGGTAGACCCCTTGTAAATGAAAAAGACTTTTTAAAAGAACTGTCTATACTCAATATAGAAGACCCTATAGAAAAACTTAAAAAACTTAAAAAAATTGTGGAAGTTTTAGGAGCGTTAGATTACTTTGCACGAATAAAACTAAACAGCCCTGTAGCAAGATTAAAAAAGCTAAACAACATAATTACAAACCTTGCAGACTTTATAATAAAACAGCTCTATACTCTAAACGAAGGTAGCGGATTTGCCATTTTTGGGCTTGGAAAACTTGGAAGTAAAGAGATGAATATAGGCTCAGACTTAGACCTGATATTTGTCTTTAAAGATGAAGAGTCAAAATTAAAGTATTTAAAAATACCTCAAAAGATAGTTCAAGATTTAACAAAATACACAAAAGAAGGACAGTTGTACCAGATAGACCTTAGGTTAAGACCTTACGGAAAGGCTGGAGAGTTATCACCAACTATGGATTTTTACAGAAAGTACTTTTCAAAAGAAGCAAGGGTATGGGAAGTTTTAGCATGGACAAAATCAAGATTTATAGCCGGTGATGAAGATGTAAAAAACGAGTTTGAAAGCCTTATAAAAGAATTTCTATTTAGTAAAAAAGTAGACAAAGCTTTTAAAGAAGAAGTTTTAGATATGAGATTAAAGTTAGAAGGAATAACAAAAGAAACAGAAAGTATGTTAGACATAAAACTTGGGAAAGGTGGAATAGCAGATATAGAGTTTATGGTTCAACTTTTTTACCTTGAAAACAAAGATAGAAGGACAGGTATATTAGAAGGTTTGTTAGATTTTGATCCTGACGTAGTAGACGATTACATATTTTTAAGGGAGATAGAAACAAGACTTAGATTAGTTAAAGGTTTATCAACATCTAAACTTACAAAAGATGATACTATAACAGGTAGAATTGCAGATACATTTGAGTTAGACACAAAGACTTTTTGGAATACATTAAAAGAAACAAAAGAAAGAGTAAGAAATCATTTTTACAGGTACTTTAAGTGAGAGAGTTTTATTTAAATTTAAACATAGATAAACCATACATAGTAGTTGGAGATGTACATGGATGTTTTGATGAATTTTTTGAACTTGTCAATATAGCTGAAGAAAAATATGGTAAAGATTTAATTATTTTCTCTGTTGGTGATACAATAGACAGAGGAGATTACAATCTAAAAACACTCAACTACTGTATGCAGCTACAAAAAGAAAATAGATTTTATGAAGTTAAAAGTAATCATCTTGATAAGTTTTATAGATATTTAAAAGGAAATAAAGTAAAAATATCTTTTGGAATGCAAAAAACCGTTGATGAGTTTTTAAAACTCTCTGAAGAAGAAAAAGAAAAATTACGTCAAGAAGTTATATCTTACTATGAAAATCTTCCTCTTTATATAGTGATAAATCAAAATGTAGTAGTCTGTCATGCAGGAATAAAAGATGAGTATATTGGTAAAACAGATGAAAAAGTAAAGAGTTTTGTTTTATATGGACAGACTACTGGTAAATATACAGAAAAAGGCTTTCCAGAACGTTTAGATTGGACAAAAGAAAGGCATTTAAAACCAGACAGCCCAAAAATTATATACGGTCATGTAGTTTATGATGAACCTTATATAAACAATCTTTGTTATGGAATAGATACAGGCTGCGTTTTAGGTAATAAACTTACAGCTTACAATCCCATTACCGACGAGTTTTTATTTGTGAAAGCAAAGAGACAATACTATTCTTTTGATGATTAAAAGAGGGCATACAGCCCTCTTACTTATACTTTATTCTACTTTAAATGAGATTATGTTCTTTGTACCATCCCACTGAACAACTTCAACAGCTTTCAAGTCCCCATTTTCTTCCTCAACGTAAATCTCTGTTGGTTTGTGTATTAAGTGGTCGTGTCTCTCAGCTGCAACTTCAAACACATCATCTTTAGGATCGTATGATAAACCTATTAATTCTTGCCAAAAGGTTTCTGTATGAGTTCTATACATCGTGAACACCTTCACCTAAAAATTTTATCATACTCCATAAACAATGTCTGCTGGTCTTTTGTATCCTAAAGAATGATGTGGCCTTATAAAATTGTACTTCCTTACATACTTCCTTAACTTCTTATTCATCTCCTCTAATGTGTAATCTAATCCCTCTATCAACCATAACTCCTCTTCTATTGTCCTTATCAATCTTTCTACAACACCATTAGTCTTTGGACTCCTTGGATAGCTAAAGTAATGCTCCACTCCTATATCCGTTAAATACTTGTTAAACTCCCCTAAAAACTCACTCCCGTTATCTGTTTGTACCCTCTTTATCTCAAATTCAAAATACTCATTTAACTCAATATAAAATTCTTTTGTTTTCTTTGAATTTTTACTTTCATATACCCGTGCAAAACAAAATCTGCTATACTTATCTATAGCTGTGAATTGGTAATATGTTGCACCTGCGATGTTCAGGTGTTTTACGTCTATTTGTACTACATCCCCTGGGGCTTGTGCTTGCAAGCCTCTTTTTGTCCTTTTCTTCTTTATACTCTTTTTTCTTTTGTTTTGTATTTTAATTGATTTTGTTCTCTCTATTAATCCTTCTTCTTTTAATACTTTATACACTGTAGATGGTGATACTTTTATGTTTTTTTCTTCTTGTAGATATGCCGATATTTTTTCTTTGCTCCAAGTTGGGTTTTGTTTCCTGACTTTTATTATTTGTTCTCTGTACTGATTTCTTATAGTTGGTTTTCTTGTGTTTTTTGGTGTTTTAGGTCTATCAAGAAGTCCTTCAAGTCCGTCTTTTTTGTATCTTTCAAACCATTTATAGAAGGTAGTTCTTGATATTCCGAAGTATCTGCAGGTTTTGGATATATTTTTTGTATCTTGGTAGTGCTGTATCCATTTTAGTCTTTTTTTGGCTTCTTTTGTTAAAGGAATGTCTTTAATCTTGTTTGATAGTTTTTTAGGAAAGAGTGTTGTCATATACATAGGGGGTTCCTATAATACCTTTCATATAACCTACCTCCTGTTTTTGTTGAAATTATTTTAAAGGGGTAGGTGTTCACTGTGTATTGAAACTTATACAGATACTAACCTCCTCTCCCGGGGCTATTACCTCGGGAGCTTTTTAATCTCAAATACAGCTACATCAGGAGGACAACCTATTCTAATTGGAGGACCTCCTGTTCCAACACCTCTACTTACGAATATATAACTACTTCCGATATTGACTAATCCAAAATCAGCTATAAAAATCTTTCTTAAAATGTATCTAACAGGAAATAAAACTCCCCCGTGAGTATGTCCTGAGAGCATTAAATCAAACTCTCCAACAAGAGTTTTGTCTAACTTTGGTTGATGTTTAAGGAATATTACAAACTTTGTTTTATCTAATCCTTTAAATAAGTCCTTTTCCGGATATTCTGCTATGTACCCAAGCCTTACACCATCTATATCATCTACACCAATAATTGCAACATTAACTTTATCAATAGATGTAGTCTCATTTCTAAGGAGCTGAAACCCTGACAAGAGATGAAATTTTACAGCGTCGTTTATATCCGTATAGTACTCATGATTTCCAAGTATGGCGTACTTACCAAGTGGTGGGTTCATATTTTTTAGGAGCTCTACGTAGGACTTTCTGTAAGAGACTTTACCATCTACAAGGTCTCCAGTAGATATAACAATATCAGGCTTTTCCTTGTTGTAGACATCTAAAACAAGTTTGATTTTGTCTTCTCTCATAACTTGGTTAAGATGAAGGTCTGATATGTGAAGTATTTTAATGTCTCTTGGAATTTTATCTGAGTATATCACAAATCTGTAAACCTTTAAATTCAAGGTTTCATAGTATCCGTATACTAAAGATGAAATTGTTAAAAATAAGATAAAAACAAAACTAATCTTATTTCTTATAGATGGAAGTGGATTTATACCAAAAACCTTATTAAAGGCTTTGATTAAACCATGGTAAAAATCAATTAAGATATAGTAGATAAAAAATAGCATTATAAAACCCATCCACATTAAAATAAAAAAGGATAAGTAATAAAGGTCATAACCAGCTCTGTCATACATTCTATAGAATAAAGGAGAGAATATAAAAGTTGGAGATACTAAGTATAGTGTTAAAACATTTAAATTAAAAGCTTTTTTCAGCTTATAAATAAAGTATAAGTGCATAAAAGCGTACAGAGAAAAAAACACAACGTAAAATAACATTACTAAAACCTCTTTGTTTAAAATGAAATAAAATATATACCATATAAATTAAATTAAAGAGGTGTTTTAATGATAGGAAAAATTATCTGGGAAGCGTTTTCGATTGCTTTACTACTATACGGTCTGTACCTAACTTATGTATTTATGTGGTTTAGTATATTTAGGATTTTTAATATGGAGATGGAAAAAGCAAAACTTATAGCCGGAACCATAGCATTAATAATACTAATTGTATCATCTGTAAAATGGTTTATGAAAAAACAAAGGGAATTAAAGCAGGTGAAAGAGGAAAGCTAAAATGTTTCAAGAAATTGACGATAATATGTATATACTTTTAAATAATGTAGCTGGAGTAAAGTTAATAGAAGAAAATGGTAAATACCACTGGCTTTTTTACACTAACTACCCCCAGCCTTTAAAATCAAAGCCATTTAATACAAAAGAAGAGGCTGTAGTTTGGTTTAAAAATTTAAAGTATAACTTTTATAGGAGTAAAGAATAAAAAAATAGATGAAATTTAAAGAAAGTAAAATTTGCTTTAAAATAAATTACTTTGTAGAGAATGTTTTAAAGGTAAGGTCTTTTGCAACAAAAATAACATTAATGTTTTTAGCTTTGTCCACTATTTCTACAATAATCTCATTCGGAATTCTATCGTATTATCATATACAACAAAGCTTTAAAGATGTAAAAAAACACATTGACCTTGCAACTACAATAAGACAAAATCTAAGTCAACAAAAATTAGAGATTTTTACCGAAAAAATAGAAAAAATGTTGAAAAATAAGTTAATTAGTGAGATAAAATCAGACCCTAACATAAAAGTTTTTAAAGAGATTAATGAACCGATAAATAAACCTTTTAAATACTTTTACGAAAATGGAATTATATACCATTCCTATAAATTTGGAGAAAGCTTTTACTTGATAGGTATTGATGAAAAAATGCTCTACGATATAATAATGTCTAAAGCAGGTATAATATCTATTTATAATCCTGACTTTTACATATCAAAAACAGTTTCAAACAATGAAATCTGTAGTGGTAAAAAGTATGATAACTCTGATTTTTACCTTGTTGGATGTATTAAAAATGAGACTGTTTTAAAAATAACTTTAGGTAATGTTTTTAAAGATTCTATAATTTTCTCCTCAAGCTTTATTTCTATTTTATTACTATCTTTTTTCGTAGTAAGAAAATTTATACTATTTCCATTGACATTTCTGACATATCAGTTAGAAGAAATAAATGAAAAAGGATTAGAAAAATTTAAGTTTACTTTACAATATTTTGGAAGTGATGAACTTGCAAGGGTATCTTCTCTCCTAGAAGAGTTTAGAAAAAGTATAGTCAAGTCTAACCATAAGTTTAAACTTATTTTTGAAACAGTAACGAAGATGATATCGATATCAAACAATTTCAATAAATTTGCATATTACACTTTAAACAGAATAGATAAAATACTAAATATGGAAGGATCTGTTTTAATTTCTGTATCTAAATTTTCAAAAAATGATATTCTCTATTCAGAGAATGCAGAAAAAAAAGGAATTTTAATAGATGTAAACCAAGTTATAGAAAAATTAAATAATAAGGAGAATTTCATAGATGTAAATAACGGTAAATTTATAATAGGAGGTTGATGATGATCTATCTTTAATTTTTATAGGATTTTCAAAAGAAAAATTGAAAGAAGAAGATTTGCAGTATCTGGATGTAATCTTGTCAAACTTTGTTTATAAAATAAACATTTACAACCTTGCCACTTTAGACTTTTTAACAAAAATACCAAATAGAAGAAAACTAATGATGGATTTAGAAAAAGAAATTCTAAGAGCAAAAAGATTTAATAGGCCTTTATCTATTGCACTGATAGATATTGATGATTTTAAAATTATAAATGATTCTTTTGGACATGATGTTGGAGATCTTGCACTTTTACATGTTGTTGATATTCTAAAGGACTCTATAAGGTTAACTGATATAGTCGGAAGATACGGTGGAGAAGAGTTTTTAGTAATAATGCCTGAGACTTCACTTGATGGAACCCTAAAAGCAGCAGAAAAAATAAGAAAAAATATAGAACAATCTTCATTTATAATAAATGATACAAAAATTCCTTTTACTGTCAGTATAGGAATAGCGAGTACGGAATTACATGGTTATGACTCTCAACTTTTACTAAAAGCAGCAGACCTTGGTTTATACAAAGCAAAAAAAGAAGGTAAAAATAGGGTCGAATTTTTAACTAAAGATGAGATAGAAAGTTTAATATCAAGTGAATTTGAATCAAAAAATATATTAGTATCGGCTATAAAAGAAGACAGGATAGTTCCATTTTTCCAACCTATAGTAAAGTCAGACACTTTAGAAATAGTTGGTTACGAAGTTTTAGCAAGAATATACATTCCAGAGGAAGATAAATATTTACCGGCATATAAATTCATTCCAGAAGCAATTAGGTATAGGGTTTTAGAAAAGATTGATAAGATAGTTCAAGAAAAAGCTATTAGATACATATCTGAAAAAAATAAAAAAAATATTTTAATCTTTTTCAACATGTCTAAAACTTTTTTTGAAAAAGTAAGCAATTTAGATGATCTTTTATTACTTTTAAATTCTAATGATGTTAATCCTAACAATATATTCTTAGAAGTGACTGAAGAGGAAGCCTTATCTGATTTAACAACCCTCAAGGAATACATAAGGTATGGAAAAACCCTTGGTTTTAATTTTGCAATAGATGATTTTGGTGCAGGTTACTCCAACTTTATATACTTAAAACATTTTCCTATAGACCTTGTAAAGTTAGACGGTTCACTAATTAGTGATATAGATAAAGATGTAGACGATCAAGTCATAATTGAAAGTATTATAAAAATAGCAAGACACAAAAATATAAAAGTCCTTGCAGAGATGGTAGAAGAAAAAGAGGAGTATGAAACTTTAAAAAGACTCGGTGTTGACTATCTGCAGGGATACTATTTTGGTAAGCCAACACCGTACATAAATTAAACTTTTGCAGCTTCTCTTTTGTGCTCTTCTATAGGGTTTTCAACTTCAACCATAAGGTAAACTTTATCACCTTCCCTAACTCTCTCAACTGTCTTTAACCCTACTACAGTTCCTCTCTCTGCTACTTCGATGTTCTTTCTATCTATCTGCATAGATTCTACCTTTTGTCTAACTACACCTGTATTTTTTCCCACTATATGTATTGTATCTCCTATTTTCATAGGGTTATTTACTATCCTTACCTCTGCAACACTTATTTTTGGATAGTACTTTATTACTTCTCCTACATAAACTTTTTTTTCTTTGGCTACAGATTGGTTTAGACCAAATAATCCTTGTCCAAAGTAAAAGCCACTGTCCCACTGTCTATGGTATGCCCTCTCTAAAAGATCCCATAAATCTTGATAACCTTTTGTATTCCACTCTCCGTTTAAAATTCTATCCCTTGCTTCTCTATATGAATATGTTACAAGGTATGCGTAATCTGGGTTTTTATTTCTTCCTTCTATCTTCCAGCTGTCAGCCCACATAAGTTTATCTACAAAGTTAAGAGTAACAAGGTCTCTTGCAGAGAGTACATAATCAGACCCAAGTATAAAGTCTGTTCCTGTGTTTTTTGAAGTTATCTTTACCTCAAACTCATGTCTACAAACCTGATAACACTCTCCTCTATTTCCAGAAGTTTCAAAAACATCGTGGCTTAAAAAACATCTTCCAGAAACTGCCATACACATAGCACCGTGAACGAATATTTCAATCTCAAGGTTTGTCTTTTCTTTCAGCTCCAGTAAACCTTGAAGTTTTACTTCTCTTGCAGGAACGATTCTTTTTACTCCCAACTCTTCATAAAATTTAGCTGCTTGGGTATTAGATACAGAAGCCATAGTAGACAAGTGGGTAGTAATACCTCTTTTTATAGAGCCTGTTATTACAGCCATATCCCAACCAATAACAGCATCTACACCTATCTCTTTAAGTTGGTCTAAAGTCTCGTTTACCCAAGGAAGGTCATCTTCAAACACGATAGAGTTTAAAACTATGTACTGTTTGACTCCTTTGTCTTGTGTTATCTTTCTTATCTCTTTTACATCGTTTATGTCAAATTCACTTTTTAAAGCTCTTTGATTTAACTTTCCTACACCCATGTATATAGCATCAGCTCCTGCTTTTATAACAGCTGCAAGTCCTTCATAATGTCCTACAGGCGCTAAAATTTCAGGTTTATTCAAAGCAACTTACCTCCACTTTAATTTTTCAAAGAATATACATATAAAAACCTATATCAAAAATGATTTTTATCATTAGATAGAGATGTACCTTAACTTTAAAGCATTTAGAACAACAGTTATAGAACTAAAACTCATTGCAATTCCCGCATACATGGGATTTAAAAGAATACCAAAAAACGGATAAAGTAGCCCACCTGCTATAGGAATACCTATAATGTTGTAGATGTAAGCCCAAAAAAGGTTTTGTTTTATAGTTTTTAAGCCTTTTTGACACAAGTTTATAGCTTTTACTACTCCTCTTAAATCACTTTTTAAAAGTACTATACTTCCTGATTCTTTTGCTAAATCTGAAGCTGTCTCAACTGCAATTCCTATATCACTCTCTACCATAGATGGAGCGTCGTTGATTCCATCTCCTACAAACACAACCGTAAAACCTTTTTCTTTTAAACCTTTTATAAAGTTATACTTATCGATGGGAGTTAAGTCATAGTAAAACTCTTCTATACCTACTTCTTTAGCTACTTTTTCTGCAACCTTTTGATTGTCTCCTGTAAGCATTACAACTTTTATGCCTTTGTTTTTTAACGTTTTTATCACTTCTTTACTCTCTGGTCTTACACTGTCTGATATTGAAAAAACTCCATAAACTTTACTATCTATAACTCCAAAGATAACTGTATTTCCCTTTTCTTTACTTTTTAGGTAAAACTCTTCAAACTCTTTTTCTAAAGGAATATTAAGCTCATCTAAAAATTTTTTATTACACATGATAACCTTAATACCTTTGTAAGTCCCTACAACACCTTTACCAACTATTACCTGTTTGTCTTTAATCTCTACCTCTTGAGATGGAATCTGTAAAATGCTTTGGGCAACAGGATGATTTATACCTTTTTCCAAAGATACAAACACAGAAAGAAAGTCTTTAACTAAATACTCCTCTACTTTCATCTTTCCTTCTGTTAATGTTCCTGTTTTGTCAAAAATCACATAATCTATTTTTTCTGACTTTTCTATAACTTCAGGGTCTTTAAAAAGAAGTCCTTCTTTTGCACCTCTTCCAACAACATTTACAATTGTTATAGGAGTTGCAAGTCCTAAGGCACAGGGACAGGCTATAACCAAAACAGAAATTGCAGCTGTTAAAGAAAAATTCAGTGGATAACCTAAAAAATACCATACATCAAAAACTAAAATTGATATAATTAAAACAACTGGAACAAAGTAAGCAGTTATCTTATCTGCAAGTTTTCCTATCTTAGGCTTTTTAGACTGAGCCTCAAGAAGTAGCTTTATAATTTGGTTTAAAATACTGTCCTTTGCATCTTTTATAGCTTTTATCTTAATCAGTCCGGATTTATTTATACCTCCACTTAAAACTGTATCTCCTTCTTTTTTATACAAGAGTTTTGACTCTCCTGTTAAGATGGATTGGTCAACTTCAGTCTGCCCTTCTATCACAACTCCATCAACAGGTATCTTATCCCCCGGTCTTACTATTACGATATCATCTTTTTTAATAGATACTGCATCTACAACCTCTTCTTTTCCATCTACCAACTTTATTGCTTTATCTGGTTTTAAAGAGATTAGTTTTTTCATAAACTCTGTTGCTGTTTGCCTTGTTTTTAGTTCTAAGTATCTACCAATTAAAACAAATGTAATAACAGCAGAAGACCCTTCAAAGTAAAGATGTCTCATCTCCACTGGAAAAAAGTCCTTGAAAAATAAAACAGCTACAGAGTAAAAGTACGCTGAAAAGGTTCCAATACTGACAAGGAGATTCATATCAGCTATTCTATTTTTTAAAGACTTTAAAGAAGACTTATAAAACTCATAACCAGCGTAAAACTGGATAATAGAAGCTGTTAAAAACTGTAGATAATCTGAGTAATAAAAATGGAAAAACATTGATAGGACTACAACTATAAAAAGAGAAAGGGAAATTAAAACTCTTTTTCTAAGAGATGAAATTTCTTCTAACTTTTTTTTTCAAAACTTTCTAAATCAATTGATGCATCGTAACCTAACTCTTTTATTTTTTCTATTATCTGTTGTTTTGTTATCTTTGATGGGTCGTATAAAAACTCTCCTTTAGAGGTTGCAAAGTTTACAGCTGCATACTTTATTCCACTAACCATTTTTAAAGTGGCTTCTATTCCAGCTGCACATCCAGCACAATGCATTCCAGATATGTTAACTTCAAGCTTTTCTAATTCTCCTGATTCTTGATTTTCCTCTTCTTTCTTTTTATCTTTTGAGAAAAAAAACCAACTTATACCAGAGACTAACGTTAAAGAAGTTAATAAAACAACTATGTCTTTCATCTTTAATGCTCCTCATTTTTGTGAGCTTCGTGGGGTTTAGCTAATAAATATATAGCCAGTGCTATTAAAAATATTCCAATTCCAAGGTATAGCAAGTTTAAAACTTCTTCATAACTGTATTTAACTGCGTGTTTAAAAAATGTAACGATTAAAACCATAACTATCACTTTAGCTAATTTGTCTTTAAGCTGGTCTAAAGAGTGTACAATTAATATTTTAGAAGACCTTGTATCTTTTTCTGCATAGTCAATTTTACTTACGAAAAGTTCATAAAGCCCTATTCCAAAAATAAGTAAAACCGTAGATATTAAATATGCATCTATCGCACTTATTATATGGGTAATTGCATCTTTATGAAACTGTTCATAAATCTCTTGATCTGAAAAAGCGTGAAAAAGTTCTTTGAAAATAAGTAAAATGTCGTAAGTTCCCATTATAACTAATATAAAAGCAGCCAAAATTGAAGCTATAACAGAAAATACAACCATCAACCTTGATTCCCACAAAATTCTTTCAACAATCTGCTCTAACTTATTCAAATATAATCCTCCACAAGAATTTTTTATTATTTTACCATAGAAAGTTTAGACTATTTCAGATAAGAGTTTTTGAGCTTGCTGGATTAATTTTTCTTCTTTTTGTTTATCTTCGAGGATTTTGATGATTTTGTTTGACTTTTCTTGAATTATATTGCTTATCAGCTGCACTTTTTCTAATATAATCTTTGCAGAAGATTCATCTAATAAACCGTTTTGTAGATAACCTTCTATCTCATTTACCAACTTACCTAAATCTTCGAGATAGTAAGATTCTTCTGAGATTTGGGCTTCTAACACTAATCTATCTATCTTATCTAAAAGCTCTTTTAAGATTTGGCTGCTAATTCTTCCCACCCACTTTTAAGAGTATCTAATACCTTAATAACACTTTTTAATCTCTCTGTATCGTTTTTTAAGTTGGCAAGCTGTATTTCTCTTTCACAAAAAGAGTATATATCTTCTAAATTTCTTGCAATATCTCCACCTTTTTCAAAGTCAAGTCCAAGACGAAGTGTAGTAAGTAAATCAAGGGCTTTTGAAATGTTTTCAATTTTTCCTTTAATGTTTCCTTTTTCTATATTCTCTATCGCTCTTTTCAGCTCCAATATTATACGGTCATAACCTTTTGCTATAATACCTGCTACAGGAAGAGAATCCAGCTCTGTTTTTATATAACTTTGGTAGGGATTAACCATCTATCTTCTCCTATTTATTTGTTTGTAAACCAAAGGTTGCTTGTATTCTAGCGCTTATATCGTTGTACTGAGCTTGTAGGGACTGCATGTATATAAACTGGTTTCTAAGTATTTGAATCTCTGTTTGGATTCTTTTACTTATCTGATCTATCATATTCTGGATAGAGTTTATTTGTTTATCGTAAGATTTTAAACTTGAGTCAATAATACCTGAAGGTTGGGTGTAAGTCTTTAAGTAGTCATAAACATTTGTTTTTACTTGGGTTAGGATGTTTTGTAGATCATTTGGATTGTTTTCTATCATATCTCTAAGTTTTGAAGTATCTAAGGATATATTTTCGTTAGTTCTATCATAATTTATAAGTCCGTTGGTTAAAAGTGGTTCTAACTGTCTATACAATCCACTCTTAATTATATTCAAAGAGTATTCACCACTCAATCTTCCATCTTTACCTGTTTCTTTGTTTAAAGTGTTAACAAGGTTATTATAGCCATTTATTATGCTGTTTAAAGTGTCTGTGATTGGCTTTGAGTCTTTGTTTACAGTTATTGTGGTATTACCAGTCTGGTTTACTGTTAGAGATAAGCCCGGAATATTTGTAAAGGTATTCGTTGAGCTATTAATAGTCAATCCTTCATAACTTATCTGTGCATCTTGAGCTGTTTTTATGTGATCTAATCCAAGTGTTGAAATTAGATTACCTGTATCTGAAATCGTTAAAGTGTTTTCTTGTCCAGTCTTTGTTCCGGATATTACTAACTTATACTGAGGGTTTGAAACAGTTCCTACATTAACAACAAAAGCTCTAAAATCACCATTATAGGTGTTTGCTACATTGTTTATCTGGTCAGCCAATGATTGTAGAGAGTAGGTATTATCATAAACTACATTGTAATCCAAACCTTTTATAGTAATCTTTAATGTTCCAGAAGATAATCCTAAAGGTGCGTTTTTATCGGAAACAGCATTACTTGTTGCGTAAACGTCGTTTTGTGCAAGTTGGTTAACAGTTAGAGAGTATACTCCAGTTTGGACTTGGGTTGGGTCGGTAATAGATACTGTAGCTACATTTGGATTAGATAGGTTTACAGATTTAGCGTAAGCAATTGTTGGGTCTGTAATATTGTTAACTGTGTTTTGGATGTTTTTTAGTATGTTTTGTATATCAGATAGAGCAGATTTTTTATCTGATACAGTTTGCTGCTTTTGTTGAAGGAGTAAAATCTGCTGACTTTTTATAGCTTGTATCTGTTGTAAAACAGAATTAATATCAAAGTTATTTACCAATCCTGTTACGGTTAATTCACCTGCCATAATTATCACCACCTATTTTAGTTAAACTTTTTCATTAAATAGACTTCCTAACATTTTATTTATGTTTTTGATTATGTTTATCATATAATCTGGTGGTATTTGTCTGATTACCTTGTTAGTTTCTACTTCTACTATTTTGATAATAGGCTCGTTTATATCTCTATCAATTTCTATTTTTAAAGATTTGTTTAAATAACTTATTTTATTTTGGAGCTCTTCTATTAATTTTTTTAGTTCTTCCGGATTTCTTAACTGCTCTTTCATTAAATTTTCTAAATTTTTATTGTCATCAATTACTACTGCTGTTTTTGTTTGTGAAGCATCATCTTGAAGAGTAGGAGATTTTTCAATTTGCTGCATGTTTATTTGAATATCTTGAGGCTGTATTGGTAATCTTTCTAAAGGATTTATATTCATGGCTACTCACCTGTCTTAGGTTTTTAAAGAAGGGGGATTTTATCCCCCCTATATAATTATATTACCTTAAAAGCTGTAGAACAAGTTGGTTTTTAGCGTTAGCTTGAGCGAGCATTGCAGTACCAGACTGCATTAAGATTTGTAGTTTTGTGAAGTTAGCCATTTCGTTAGCCATATCTACGTTTCTAATTCTGCTTTCTGCTTCTTGTGTATTTACTCTTGATGTTTCATTGTTTGATATTATTTTCTCAAGCTCTATTTGATATGAACCAAACTTAGCAGCCATATCGTCTACAGCTTTGATTAAAGCATCGACTGTTGATACAGTTGCGTTTGCTGCACTTACAGAAGTTACGTCTATACAATATCCAGTAGTATCTATTGTAACCAGAGATGCTTTATTAAATGTACTACCACCAACTCCTGTAACTGCTTCTGATTGAGCTCCTACAGTAGCTGTTGTCATTTCTAAGTATTGATCTTTTCTTCCACCATAATGGATTGTAAATGTTGCAGACTCATCAGACTTAAATAATTTTAACCCGTTAAACTCCGTGTCTTTAAATATTTTGGAGATAGCATCTACTAACTTGTTAATGTCTTGTTGGATTTGGTTTCTAGAAGTATCATCAGATGAGTTTGCTGCTTGAATTGCCTTCTTTTTAATATCGTTTAGTATGTCGTACACTTCTTTTAACGCACCTTGAGCTATCTGTGATATACTTATACCGTCGTTAGCGTTTCTTGTTCCCTGTTCCAAAGATAGTGCATAAGTTCTTAATTGGTCTGCAATAAAGTATCCTGCCGCATCATCTGCTGCTCTGTTGATTCTAAATCCTGTTGAAAGTCTTTCAAGGGATTTGTTTAAAGCAGACTCTGTTCTGTTTAGGTTTACAAGTGTAAAGTCTGATGAGTAGTTGTAGTTGATTCTCATTGCCATGACTATTTACCTCCTAAAAGTTTTTTCAATTCTTATTATCGTAAGTTTTTAAAAATTTTTTAGCGTTCTCTGAATTTTTCTTTTTCTAAAGGTAAAGATTCATCATTACCCCATTCGTACCAACTTCCTGTGTATATTTTTAGATTTTTTGCACCTAGTGCTTTTAAAGGAATAAAAACAAAAGAAGACCTGTTTCCTATGGTGCAGTAAAGTATGATTTTTTTGCTAAAGTCTATGTTCAGCTTCTTTACATCTTCTTGTAGCTTTTCAAAAGGTTTATAGGTTGTTTCTTTATCTGCAAACCATCGCCAGTATACAAACTTTGCACTTGGAATGTGTCCTGACCTTTTTATGTCTGTCATCTCTTGTCTTCCTGTAAACTCTAAAAAAGTTCGTGTATCTATAAGTATTGTGTTGTCATCTAATCCTTTTTGATAGTTTTCTACATGTTTTAAGACTTCTTCTTTTGTAGCTACCACTTCGTATCTTGGTTTTGCTTTAAACGTTGCTTTTTTTCTAGGTTTTTCATCTCCTGACTCTGTAGGTAGACCTTCATTCTTCCAAGCTTTAAATCCTCCATCTAATATTCTTAGATTTTTATCATCAACTCCCATCGAATAAAGTAAAAACCATACATAAGATGCCTTGTTAGGTAGTTCATCGTAGTAAATGATGTAAAAATTATTAGGTGTTAAACCTTTTTCTGAGAAGATTTTTTCTGCAGTTTTTGGACAAAGTGGTAAGTAGTTGCATTTTAGCTTTTCATTGTTTTTTAGGGCAATGTCTTGCAGTAAAAGACTATCAAGGTTGACTGATGAAGGTATATGCTCTTTTTTGAAAGTTTCACTATCTTCTGTGTAAACAAACACAACGTTTTTGTTGTTTAAAAGATTAAAGGCATCTTTTGGTGATATAGTGTAGAGTCTTTCATCTGCCAAAGAAATAGCAAACAGAGATAAAATTAGACTTATTACGTAAAACATTTAAAAAACCTCCTGAGGTTTATTATTGCTAAATTTTAATGTTTTGTTTAAATTTTTTTAATGACAATTATCAAAATTAAAGGTGATAAAAATGCAAGTTTATGAAGGATTGGCTGGTATTCCAGTTGTAAAGTCAAGCATAAGCTACGTAGATGGAGAAAATGGTATTTTAGAATATAGAGGAATACCAATACAAGAGTTAGTAGAAAACTCTAACTTTTTAGAATTGTCATATTTACTTATCTTTGGAAAAATTCCTGATGAAAATGAGTTGTTAAAGTTTGAGTTAGATATTAAAGAAAATCTGAAATACTTTGAAAGAATTTTAGATATAGTGAAGTCATTACCAGAAAATTTACATCCTATGAAAATATTACAAAGTTTAGTTCCTGTATTTGCTTTTGATGACATAGATACAGATATAATGAAAGAAGAAAACAAGTATAGACAGACTGTAAGAATAATGGCGCTAGTTCCTGTTGTTATAGCTTTTTCAAAAAGATTAAAAGAAGGAAAAGAAATAGTTTTTCCAGATAAAAATTTTTATTACACTGAAAATTTTCTTTATATGCTAAACGGTAAATCTGTAGAAAAAATTTACTGGCAAACGTTAGATAAAACTTTAATCTTACATGCAGAGCATACAATAAATGCATCAACATTTACAGCGATGGTAGTCGTTTCAACATTAGCAGACCTTTATGCCTGTGTTTCTTCTGCAATTGGGTCTTTATCTGGAAGATTACACGGTGGAGCAAATGAAGAAGTATATAAAATGTTATCTTCTCTTCCAAACGATGAGAAAATAATAAGAGAGTATATAGAAAATAAGTTAAAAAATAAAGATAAAATTATGGGCTTTGGACATAGAATCTACAAAACCTACGACCCAAGAGCAAAAATAATGAAATATCTTTTAGAAAATCTTCAAAAAGAAAAACCTACGCCGCTTTTAAAAAAAGCTGAAATCTTTGAAAAAATAGCATTAGAATACTTAGAAGAGAAAAAAATTTATACAAACATAGACTTTTATTCTGGGGTTTTATACTCTCAAATGGGAATACCTTCAGACTTTTTTACAACTATATTCGCGATGGCAAGAGTTCCAGGCTGGATAGCCCACTGTATAGAGTATGTTAGAAATAATAAACTCTTTAGACCAACTCAAGTTTACGACGGAGGACATAACATTCATTATAAAGACATAAAATCTTTATGATAAAATTCTGTTTATGGAAAATTTAGAATACTACATGAACATAGCATTAGATTTAGCAAAAGAGAGGAAAGGTTATACACACCCAAACCCTACTGTAGGAGCTGTTATTGTAAAAGATGGAAAGATTATAGGAAAAGGTTTTCATTACAAAGCAGGAATGCCCCACGCTGAAAGAGAGGCTATAAAAGACGCTAAATCCAAAGGCTTTGACCTTAGAGGCTCTACAATATTTGTAAGTTTAGAGCCTTGCTGTCATTACGGCAAAACTCCTCCTTGCACAGAAGCTATATTAGAAGAAGGTATAAGTAAAGTAGTAGTTGCTACATTAGACCCAAATCCGTTAGTTGCAGGGAAAGGTGTTGAAATCCTCAAACAAAAAGGTGTAGAAGTAGTATTAGGAGTGTTAGAAAAACAAGCACAAAAAATAAATGAAGACTTTTTTATATACATAACTCAAAAAAGACCTTTTGTTCACATAAAGGTAGCTCAAACGATAGATGGTAAAATAGCAACTAAAACAGGAAGCTCCAAATGGATAACATCTCAAGAGTCAAGAAAGTACGCACACATACTTAGAAACCAAGCAACAGCTGTCTTAGTCGGGTCAAACACTGCACAATTAGATAATCCATCTTTAACAGTTAGGTATATTCAAACAGAAAGACAACCTATTAGAGTATTGTTAGATAGTAAACTAAAAGTCCCTCTAAATTACAACATTTATAGTAAAGAAGCAGACACAATAGTTATAACCTCAAAGGAAGCTGACCCTTATAAAAAGGAGATACTGTCAAAACAGTCTAATGTAAAACTTTATACATTAGATACTTACAATGGTAAATTTAAAATTAAAGATATTCTTGAGATTTTATATCAAAATCAAATAGTTCACTTACTTGTTGAAGGTGGAAAGGAAGTTATTACATCTTTTATTAAAGAAGATTTTTGGGATAAAATCTCCCTTTTTACAGCTCCAAAAATAGTAGGAGAAGACGGGATATCTTCTTTTGGTAGTCTTGGAGTAAATGATATAAACGAAAGTATAAAGCTTAAAGTTGAGGATTTTAAACGTTTTGGAGACGATTTTTATTTTGAGTGTTATAAGCAAGTTTAACTGCTAATTTAACAGCTTCTATAAAAGAAGAAGGGTCAGCTACATTTTTACCTGCTATATCATAACCTGTTCCATGGTCTGGGGAAGTTCTGATAAATTTTAGTCCAAAAGTGATATTAACAGCTTTTCTAAAACACATTAACTTTAAAGGTATTAAACCTTGGTCGTGATACATCGCTACATAAAAGTCAAACTCTTTATACCTGTTAAATGCAGTATCAGCTGATAAAGGATATGTAATATCTACTCCTTCATTAAGAAGTTGATTTACCGCAGGTATTATTATTCTTTCTTCTTCATCTCCTATGTTTGAGTTATCTGAAGCGTGAGGGTTTAAACCTACTATCGCTATTTTTGGCTTTTCTATGGCAAATTTTTCCTTTAACTCTTTATTTATTAGCTTGACTTTTGAGATTATCTTTTGTGTTGTTATACTTTTTGGAACATCTTTAAGGGGTATATGGGTTGTAATCAGTCCAACCTTTAATTTTTTACACATTAAAACCATAACATACTCTTTTGCTTGTGAAACTTCTGCCAGATAGTCTGTATGTCCTGCATATTTAAAACCAGCTTCCATAATCCATCGTTTTGAGATGGGAAGGGTTACTATTGCATCTGTTTTTTTATTTAAGACATCTTCTACAGCTGATTCTAAAAATATAACAGATGCTTTTCCTGACAAAACTGATGGACTTGCAGGTTGGAAATCTTCATCAAAAATGTTTATAAGATAGTATCCGGGTTTTTTTACTTCTTCAGGACTTTTAATTACTGTAAAGTTAACATTTAAACCTAAATTTTTTGCTGTTTTATCTAAAACCTTTTTTCCACCGTAGATTATGTAAGCATTACTTTTAGGAAGTTTATTTAAAGATTTTACAAGTATTTCAGGGGATATTCCAGAAGGGTCTCCAAGGGATATACCAACTTTTACCATACAACAACTTTGTTTGATTTTTCAATTAGGTTTAAAATATCTTCATAGTCTAAAAGTTTGTTGTCTGGTATTTTAATTCCTCTTGCAATAACATCTTCTTTACAGGCATACCAGTTAGATATAGATGGTTGCCTTAAAACGGCATCTTGTATAAGTATTAGAACGTCGTTATCAGAGATTAAATCTGCGATAGGAAACTCAGCAGGTTTTTTTATAAGGTAAACTGTATCTACCATGTAATTACAACCTCAGCTTCGTTTATTATTTGGCATATTTCGTTTTTAGACAGTATTTCAATCTCTACACCAAAATCCTTTAATTTTGTAATTCCTCTATCCCCCAAACACTCTTTGTTTACAATAATTCTTGCGTTTAGCATACCCAGAGCTTCTATGGATTTATCAAAAGAAGGAACACCTATTAGGTTAGGATTCCAGTTTGTAAGGGCAAAGACACCATCTCTCATAAAAACAACACTTACTTGATGGTCTAATGCCATTCCAACGGCTTGTCTTAAAGCTTCAAACGTTTTCCACCCAAAAGGGTTAGACTTTATAATAGATACAACTTTTTTCTTTGCCATAACACACCTAAGATAGATTTATCACTTTATCAGCTTCTACTATCAACTTAGAAAGTCCATACATACTACTACTTTCTGCATAAGAAGGTGGATTTATCTTCCTTTCTTCTGCGTTATGGGCACAGTAGTAAAGTTTTACACCTTCTTCAGCTAACTCTTTAACCTTATCATGGTTTAGACAGTAAGTTCCGTTAGCCATAAAAAATATGGATACTTTATCGTTTCTTTTTATCCCTGCCTTTGCAAACTTAACCATCGTGTTAAAATCAGCTGAGTAAGGATTACTTGCCATAAGTATAAGTAGTTTCATCTCTCTTTTCTCACTAAAACTTCCCAGAGTTTATCTCCTATCTTGTTTACAGCTAAAACTTTTTGACCTTCCATTTCCATACTTTTTGGCACGTTTTCCACAGAAGGTTCGTAATCAAGAATAACTCTTAAAATCTGACCTTTTTCCATTTGCTCAATTATTAATTTACTTTTTACAAATGTAAAGGGACAAACCTCACCTTTTAAATCTAACTCTCTGTCTACCTGCATCTTACACCTCTAAAATCTTACTTCACAAGCTTGGTCGTACTCTATAAGGTCTGTTATGGTAGGGTTTTCACCACACAGTTCACATTTTGGATTTTTTCTAAATTTAACCGTTCTAAACTCTGTCTTTAAAGCGTCAAAAACTAAAAGTTTTCCTATTAGAGGCTCTCCAATTTCTAATATTAGCTTTAGAGCTTCGTTTGCCTGCAATGTCCCCATTATACCACCAACTACGCCAAGTAAGCCTGCCTCTTGACAAGAAGGAACAAGACCCGGTGGTGGAGGCTCAGGAATGAGACATCTATAACAAGGTGATGTTTCTTTATTCCTGTAATCAAATACTGTTAACTGTCCTTCAAATCTGAGTATGGCAGCTGATACCAGAGGCTTTCCAAGCATATAACAAGCATCATTAACTAAAAATCTTGTAGGAAAGTTATCTGAACCATCTAAAACTATATCAAAATCTTTAACTATGTCTAAAACATTTTCTTTTGTTATCTTTTGATTGTAGGCTATCACCTTTACATCCGGGTTAAGAGCTTCAACTGTCATTTTTGCAGATTCAACCTTTGGCACTCCTACCCTTGAAGTGTTGTGTAAAATCTGTCTTTGAAGGTTTGAAAAATCTACTACATCAAAATCAACTATCCCTATTGTCCCAACACCTGCAGCTGCAAGGTAGTATATTGAAGGAGACCCAAGACCTCCGGCACCTATTACTAAAACTTTTGCGTTTAACAGTTTTTGCTGGCCAACACCACCAACTTCTGGAAGTATTATATGTCTACTGTACCTTTTTATCTGCTCTTCTGTAAATCCAAACATTATCTAATCACCTCTATATCCATAAAATAAGTGTAAAAAAATTATATCACTTTTTAGAAAATTAAAACCTGATTTGGGTTATAATAATTTAATAAATAAGTTTAAGGTAATATAAAAAGTTATGATAAGTTCAGGAGATTTAAAAACATTTAACCTTGTTGATATACTGCAGGTTATAAGTTACGAGGAAAAGGACTGTATACTTACTATCGAAAATAAAGATATAGGAACTTACGGTGTGTATTTTCATAAAGGAAACCCTGTGTATGTAAGAAAAGTCAAGAGAAACTTTTTACTTTACCTTGATTTAGACTTTAACACTGTTTTAAAAAGAGACAAAGCATCTAAAGAAGATCTGTTTAAAAACATTTCCACTTTACTGCCTTTAATTTTAGGATTAAAAGAAGGTAGATTTTCAATAACTTCTGGATTCATAAAGTATACTGAAGATATTCCCACTTATATAGAATCTATTAAACTAATAATCCTTCTATCTCGAAATTTAACCTTAGAAGAAGTCAACAGAAAGATAACAGACCTTCACTTAATTTATGAAAAAACTCCAGACTTTGAAGAGAAGTTAAAAAGTGTAAACTTAAACGATAAGGAAAAGGAGATACTAAATCTCATAAACGGAGTTAACAAAGTATCTGATATTATAGTAAAACTGCATTTTGAAAGGGTTCTTGAAAGTGAAAAGTTAAACTCTGCTGCTCAAAATAAAGAGTTTATAGAGAAACTTTATCAAGAGACAGAGTTAGATGTAAAAAGGGCTTTGTATGGTTTTTTAGCAGCTGGTTTAGTTAGAAAACACAAGCCAGCAAAAAAGTCTGAAAATGTATTAGATAGAATACTTTTATACCTTGAGAAAAAGAGCGTTAAAGATTCTTTAAAGGAAATTTAGGATATAGGAAGTTGGAAAAACCAAGAGAGTGGTTAAGGGAAAAAAGTATAGCAAAGAAGGTTTTAAAAGAGTCTAACGTAGTTTTAGAGGTGGTTGATGCAAGAATACCTCTCCTTACAAGAAACTCTGTTGTAGAGTCGTTAGCAAAAGAAAGAAACAAAAGTTTAATAGTTGTTTTAAACAAGTCTGATTTAGTTCCAAAAGAGTTTTTAGAACAGGCTAAAGGTGTAATAGAAAAAGATTTTCCAGTTGTTATGTTTTCAGCTCATAAAAATATAGGTGTAAATCAGCTTTTAGAAAAGATAAAAGAGTATGCTAAAGAAAAACAGATAGTAAAAGTGGGAGTTTTAGGTTATCCTAATGTAGGAAAATCTTCTATTATAAATGCCTTAAAAAAGAAAAAAGTGGCAACCACATCTCCAAAACCGGGAATGACTGTAGGAGAGAAGCTAATAAAGTTAGATGAAAACATATACTTAATAGACACTCCGGGGATAATAACCCTTGAGTATCAGGAAGATTTGGCGTTAAAAGGCTCTTACATTCCTGATAAACTACCTTACCCTGCAGACGTTGCCATAAAACTTATTGAGAAAATAATCCAAAACAAAAAAGAAGCTCTAGAGGATGCTTACAAAGTAAAAATTCCAGATGACCCACTACAAGCCCTTGAAACAATAGGGAAAAAGTTAAACTACAAAGTATCAGGTGGAGAGGTTGATTACGATAGGACGGCCAAAAAAATCCTCTGGGACTGGATAAAAGGACATATAAAAGCTTACTGGCTTTAATTTATCTTAAAATTCTTTTTACTAACAACACTATAAAGAATAATAGAGAATAAAGGATTACTATCGTTGAGCCTGATGGTAGGTTATACTCAAAGGATAAAAATATCCCAACTAAAACAACTATCACACTTATCACTATAGAAGCTGCTATTATACTCTTGTACCTCCAAAATAGTTGAGAAGCTACAGCTGCAGGAAGTATTATCATTGCAGAAGAGAGAATAGACCCAACTAACTTAATAGATAAAACCGTTGCAATGGCTATTATTGTTATAACGCTGTAGTATAAAAAATCAGTTTTTACTCCACCTATGTAAGCAAGTTCTTCATCAAAACAGCAGTACATCAACTTTTCTAAGTTGTAAAATAAAAAGATTAAAGAAAATGTAGAAAATATAAAAATCATCAGAATATCCTGAGAGGATATAGTTAAAATATTACCAAACAAAAATGCAAAAAGGTCAGAGTTGTAATTGTTAGAGAAAGACATTACCACAACACCAAGAGCCATAGAGAAAGAAAGTAAAATACCTATGGAAATATCTTCATGTATCTGACCTTTTTTACTTATGTAACCTATCAAAATTCCAACTAAAACTGCAAATATACTTCCTACTATCGTAGGGTTAATCCCTAAGAAAAATCCTATGGCAAGACCGCCAAATGCTGCGTGGGATATACCTATGTTTATAAAAGACCATCTCTTCACAAACACAAACAAAGACAAAACAGACAGTAAAACTGCAATTAAAATACCACCAACTATTGCATTTCTTATAAAAGGAATAGATAAAAAATCTATCAATGTTTAACCTCAATGTTAAAATACTGACAAGTAAAACATTCAGGGGAGTGGATAAGGAGTTTGACTTCCGAGCCGTAAAGTTTCTCTAAAGACTCTTTAGACAAGAAATTTACATACTCTCCAAGGTAGTGAAGTTTTCTGTTTAAACCAACTACCTTAGTTGTAAAAGAGCCTACAGCTCCAATATCGTGGGTAACCATTATTACAGTTATTCCTTTTTCTTTATTTAACTTTTTTATAAATTCGTAAAAACTCTCCTGTGCTACTACATCAACTCCTGTAGCTGGCTCATCTAAAATAAGTAGCTCAGGTTCACAGATAACGGCTCTTGCTATCATCACCCTTTGTTGCTGTCCTCCAGACAACTTTCCAAAAGGATGGTCTTTAAACTCTTCCATTCCGACATATCTTAGATACTCTAAAACCTTTTTTTCTTTCTCTTTTCTACTTAATTTTGAGTTTACTAATCCAAACATTACAACGTCAAAGGCTGAGACAGGAAAATCTCTATCGTAGTTAGACCTTTGAGGCAGATAACCTATTTTACCTGATTTTACATACTCCTGTGGTGTTTTACCTTCTATAAGTACAACTCCTTTTGATGGTTTTATAAACCCTAAAATAACTTTTATGAGAGTAGTTTTACCCCCTCCGTTTGGTCCAACTATTGCAACTATCTCACCTTTTTTTATCTCAAGGGATATATCCTCAAGTACTGTGTTTGAGTTTATCTCAACGTATAAATTTTCAATTTTTATCATACTCTTACCACGATTTTCCCAAAAAACTGCCTGCTTAAAAGTTTTTCATAGGCTTTTTGGACATCTTCTAAGTCAAATATAGAATCTATGACAGGATCGAGTTTATCAGGAAATAGTTTTAACATAGTTGCAAACTCTCCTTTTGTACCCATATAAACTCCGTGAATTGTAAGATTTTTACCAAATATGTACCTTAAGTTAACTTGAGTGTCAGCTCCTGTCGTTGAGCCAAAGGTAACTACTTTTCCTCCCCTTTTCCCGCAGGAGAGAGATTTTGAAAATGTAGCTGCACCTATATGGTCTACCACAATATCACAAAGCTGGTCCTTTGTATACTCTTTAACTTTTTCTACAAAGTCTTCTTTATTGTAGTTTATAACAAAGTCAGCTCCTATCTCTTTACATTTTTCTACTTTCCAGTCATCTCCTACAGTTGTTATAACTGTTGCGTTGTAAAGTTTGGCTATCTGGATTAAAGCTGTCCCGACACCGCTTCCACCACCGTGAATTAACACTGTATCCCCCTGTTTTATTCCCGACCTTGTTATTAGAGAATGCCAAGATGTTATATAAGTGATAGGAATACAGCTTGCTTTTTCAAAAGACAAGTTTTCAGGGATTTTGAAAACATTTACAGCTGGAACTTTAACGTACTCTGCTGAAACTCCATCTTCCAGTACGCCAAGAGGTCTAAAACTATTACATTCATTATCCTTCCCTGATAGACATTTTTCACAAACACCACAGGAAAGTCCAGAAAACACTACAACCCTATCTCCTTCTTTTAAATGTTTTACATTTTTTCCAACTTTTGCAACTACTCCAGCTCCGTCAGATGCAAATATGTGAGGAAGAGGTATGTTTGCAGGATATTTTCCTTCCATAACCCATACATCAAGATGGTTTAACGAAAATGCCTTTATGTTTACTAAAACCTCATCTTCACTAATTTCAGGAGCAGGAAAATCTCCTATTTTTATAGCCTTGTAGCCTTCTAATCTATCGTAGTATGCAGCTCTCATAAAAGCCCCCTTTAAGCTTTTTTATTGATAATACTTGAAGATTGTTTTTTTATCTGACCTTCTGTAGAGTAAGTAGAAGCATTCTCAAAAATACTATCAAATACAGATTCTATAAACTTTAAATTTGCTTGGGAGAGGATCATATTACTTTTTGAAAGGTCTTGAATCTCTCTTACCATGTTTTCAAACCCTTTAAAGTCTTCAGGGTTATAGTTTGCAAGTTTTAACAACACTTCTCTTTTTTCTTCCACAACTTTATTTAACTGATCTACAGCTTGAGAGTCATTTATAGCCTTTACTATTAAATCTTTTTCAACTAAAAGAAGGTCTTTTAAC
The DNA here is from genome assembly GCF_000021545.1 of Sulfurihydrogenibium azorense Az-Fu1. NCBI lineage: Bacteria > Pseudomonadati > Aquificota > Aquificia > Aquificales > Hydrogenothermaceae > Sulfurihydrogenibium > Sulfurihydrogenibium azorense. The sequence continues at coordinate 1,014,056 of NC_012438.1, read as the reverse complement.
CTTTCAAAAAGGTCTTGAATCTCTTTTTTTCCCATAACTTTTCCGTCCGTCCCATCTTTCTTATCCGTTTTATCTAAATATGAATACTTGATTAACTTGTTAAACTGCAGGTAAAGAGTGTGTATATATTACTCATTTTTTAAAGTCTCGTAAGTGTTTTTTTATTCGTATAAATGTAATATAAAATGGTTAAAAAGTCAAGCAGCTGTTAACAACGCTCTTCTCTAAAAAACTATCAAAATCAAACAAAATTAAAAGAGTATAATAATAAAATAAACCTTGAGTGAGAAATTCATTTTTTCAATTTTATTTCTAATAAAAAGCCAAAAGTAGCTCGGGTTATAATATACCCAAACTACTTTTGGGAGGTCAAAAAATGCAACTGGAAAAGTTTTATAACATACTTCTCAAAAATTTTCAATCATTTAAAGTTTCTTTTTATAAGAATACAGCTAAATCTAATGCTGGTAGAAAACCAAAAATTACCGATGAAGAAATAGCAGCAGTTTTCATCTTATCATACATAACTGGAATGCCTGTTTTGAAAATAGCAAGACAATTTATTGATGACTCTATAAAGTCTTATCACATATTCAGAAAATCAAGAATTAAAAGAATATACGAACTGCTTAGAATATATCTACAAATGAGAATACTGTCTGTAATTATAGAAGTTTTGGTATCTAATAAAAAACCAAGGCTTATAGTAGATGGTACAATACTTCCAGTAGCTAATGTAAACAGAGCAAAAACCCAGAGAATAAAGAGATTTAATGGAAAGAAGTTTTGGGTAAGAAGAAAAAGAAATCTATACAGTCAACACTACAAAAAAAGAGTAAAATTTGAAGAGATATACTATGGAGTGCTTGTTATGATAATTTGTGATACAAAGGGAAGAGTTTATGACATTTGGTTTCATCCAGCAAGTTATCATGAAGTTAAATCTTTTAGGTTAAGAGCAAAAACTAGTATTTGGTTTAAAAGACTTATAAGCCTTTTTGAAGTAATAGGAGACAAAGGCTATAGAGGATGTGAGAATGTTATCGTATGTGAGACAAAAGAGGATAAAGCTCAAAGGCAGATTATTGAGAGCGTATTTTCAAGGTTAAAACAATTTAACGCTCTTAGCAGATGGAGAAAAGGTATAACGCTTCTTTCATATTTGTATGCTTATGCAATAGGTTATAGCTTTTTCAGGTACTGTGAGGTTTAATTATGGCATTAATTTCTCACTCAACGTATTAAAAGAGTATAATAATAAAATAATTTTGAAAAGCTTTAAAATTAAAGTTTTTTACATATTTTTAGATAAAAAAGGATTAAATGCAGTACAATATTTACTATAAGGAAGAATTAGTATTCTTGTTAGGTTTATAAGGAGGAAATATGAAAGAGCTAATCAGAGAAAAAGCACCATACATACTTACAGCTTTAATGGCTGATAAAGGAGAGTACGGAGAGATATTTTTTGAAGATTTAAAAAGTTTAACACTTAACTTGGAAGATAACAAGATAGAAAAAGTCAACAGTGGAAGAGATACTGGTGTAGGCTTACGGCTTATAAAAAACTTTAAAACAAACTATGGATACACAAGTGATTTAACCTACGAGAATCTCTTAAACCTTGCAAAAACTTTGGCTAAATATGAAGGAGAAGGAAAAATTGCAGTAGGAAAAAGCCATTATGTAGGTAAAACAGAGGTTTTAATAGACCCAGATGAGTTTGATATAAGAAAGAAAAAAGATATATTAGAAAGGGCAAACGAAATAGCAAGGTCATACGATGAAAGAATAAAACAAGTCTCAGTAACGCTAAGAGATGTAAAAAGAGACATCCTAATCATAAACTCATTAGGAGAAATTGTAGAAGACCATCAAGTAAGAGTTGTATTCTTTGTTGAAGCGATAGCAAGTGATGGAACTTCTTTATACCGGGGTTATGAAGCAACTGGTGGAAGTGTAGGATACGAACTGTTTAACGAAGATTTTATAGATGTTATTGACTATGTAGCTACAAAGGCAGCTGAGAGAGCCGTTTTAGGACTAAAAGCAAAACCTGCACCAGCTGGAAGTTTTACCGTTGTTATGTCTTCCCATGCTGGTGGAACTATGATTCATGAAGCTGTAGGACACGGATTAGAAGCAGACCTTGTAAATCAAGGTTTATCAGTCTATAAAGGAAAATTAGGACAAAAAGTAGCCTCAGACCTTGTTACAGTTATAGACGATGGAACATTAAAAGGTAAAAATGGCTCTTTTACTTTTGATGATGAAGGCGTTCCTGCTCAAAGGAAAGTTTTAATAGACAATGGAGTTTTAGTAGGTTATATGTACGATAGGTTAACTGCTATGAAAGAAGGAAAACAGTCAACCGGAAACGGAAGAAGGGACGGCTATAAAAACATACCAATTGTTAGAATGACAAACACTTACATAGATGCAGGAAAAGATAACCCATCAGATATAATAAAAGATACAAAAGACGGTATATACGTAGTAAAAATGGGTGGTGGACAGGTAAACACAGTCAACGGAGACTTTGTATTTGAGATAATAGAAGGATACAGAATAGAAAACGGAGAAATAACATACCCTATAAAAGGAGCAACTTTAATAGGTAATGGACCTCAAGCTTTAATGGATATAGATGCTGTTGGATACGATTTAGGATGGGCTATTGGAACTTGTGGAAAAGATGGACAGAGAGCTCCTGTAAGTGATGCTCAACCTACAGTTAGGATAAAAAGATTAACTTTAGGTGGTGTGCTTTAAATAATGGAGACGAGGGGACTTGAACCCCCGACCTCTTGCATGCCATGCAAGCGCTCTCCCAACTGAGCTACGTCCCCATATATTAATAAGATAGCACTTTGAGAAAACTCTGTCAATTATTAAAAATAACTTTGATTACTATCATATTACTTAAACCAAGCTTCCGTTAAAATTATAACCAAATTTTTTGGGAGGTGTTGTAATGGCAACAACAGTAAATTTAAAGGGAAATCCTGTGGCATTAGCAGGACCACAACTCAACGTAGGAGACAAAGCTCCAGAAGCTGTAGTAGTAGCATCTGATTTATCAGAAAAAAGAATAGGTGGAGCAAAAGGAAAAGTTCAAGTCATTATCACAGTTCCATCTTTAGACACACCTGTTTGTGAAAAAGAAACAAAAACTTTCAATGAAAAGTGTGCAGGATACGATGTTGACGTGACAGTTGTATCTATGGACCTACCATTTGCAGAAAAAAGATTCTGTGAGTCTTTCAACATTGGAAATATCACTGTTGCATCTGACTTTAGATACAGAGATATGGAAAAGTACGGAGTTTTAATAGCTGAAGGAGCATTAAAAGGAATACTTGCAAGAGCTGTATTTGTAGTAGACAAAGATGGAACTGTTACTTACAAACAAATAGTTCCAGAAATAACAGAAGAGCCTAACTACGACGAAGTTTTACAAGCTGTAGCTAACTTATTGAAATAACCCTTTAACTTCCCCTGTTTACGCAGGGGAGTTATCTCTTCTTCTCATCAAATCAAATCTTGTGATATATTATCTACACTCTAATATAACTTTTGGGAGCTGGCAATTTTAGCTTTAAGATTTATTTACCAAAGATTTAAACCTTACTGGGTTTTACTTTTTTTCTCACTTGTAGGAAGTTTAATAGAAGCTGCAAGCTTATCAGGACTAACTCTTATTGTAAAAGATGTCATAGATAAAGTTTTTATAGAAAAAGATTTAGAAAAGTTAAAATTTATAATCCTCTTAATTTTAGGACTGGCCATTTTAAAACAACTTGGTTTTATCTTAAAAGAATACCTATTTCCCCTTGCCCTTGCCAAAGTAGTAAAAAACATTAGAGAAGAGATATTCAAAAAAATTATAAATGTAGATTTTACGGCATTTTTAGGGAAAAAGTATGGAGATATTCTAAGTAGAGCAACAAACGATGTAGAAGCCTTTAGAAACTCTATGATATTTTTAGGAATAGATCTTTTTACCCAGATTTTTACAGTAGTTGCAATGGTTTTTGTTCTTGTATATATGGACTGGAAGTTGTTTACTATATTCTTAGTGGCAACTCCTTTATTTGCTTTATCTTTTAACTACTTTGGGAATAAAAGAAAAAAGTACTCTCAAAAGGTTCAAGAGTCTGCATCAGAGTATACCCAATTTTTAAATCAAGTTATATCAGGACTTGAAACGGTTAAACTTTTTAAAAAAGAGTTTATACTTAACATCTTTGAAAAGATAAACCAAACCTTTTTTAAAAATCAGAGAAAAAGTGCTCTTTACGATGTTTTTTTTCTCTCGTCAATTGAAGTTGCATCTTACTTTGCAGCTTCTGGGATAATACTCTACGGTGGAATAAGGATAATAAACGGAGAATTAACAACTGGTGCTTTATTTTCTTTTCTATCTGCTTTACTGATACTTGTTAACTCCCTTCAGATACTTCAAAGGGGACTACTTCAAGTGAAGGTTATAACTCCCATTGTAGAAAGAATTTTATTTGTTTTAGATTTACCTCAAGAAGAAGAAAAAGGAGAGAATTTCCAAACTTTAAAAGAAAAAGTAAAATATGAAAATGTTAGTTTAAAGATAGATAGCCACTACATATTAAAAGATGTAAATGTAGAAATTAAAAAAGGTCTGAAGGTAGGTATTGTGGGTCCTACAGGTAGTGGAAAAAGCAGTTTTGTAAAACTACTTTATGGAATTTATAGAAACTATGAAGGAAAGATACTTTTAGACGATAAAGAACTTAAAGATTACAGTATTAAATCTTTAAGGGAAAAGATAGCGGTTGTATCTCAAGATGTCTTTATCTTTAACGATACTGTTGAAAATAATCTCAGGATAGTAAAACCTGATGCAACTCAAGAAGAGATTATCAAAGCTTTAAATCTTGCAAAAGCTGATTTTGTTTTTAAACATAAAGACGGAATAAAAATGATGGTAGGAGAAAGAGGTAGTAGTTTATCTGGTGGAGAAAGACAGAGAATTGCTATAGCAAGGATATTTTTAAAAAACCCTGAGATAGTTATAGTAGATGAAGGGACTTCTGCTTTAGATATAGAAACAGAAAAGTATGTTATGGATAGTATATACACTTATTTTTCTGATAAAACAGTCCTCATTATAGCCCACAGATTAAAAACGTTAGAAAAGTGTGATAAAATCTTGTTTTTTGAAAACGGTAAATTAATTAAAGAAGGAACGTTTAAAGATTTAAATCTTTAAGTAAGTTTTTTGTGTAGTTATAGCCAATATCTATTGCTTCTTTGGATTTCCATGTTGCAAAAAGAGGGATTTTTACAAGGTCTGGTGGTTGGATAAAAAGGTTGCAGTAGTTTTTCCTTGACTCTATGTTAGACCTAACTGCAAGATAAAAACTTCTTATCCCTATGGAGATAACATTACTAAAATCTTTTTCTTCTGGTAAGAATGGGTTTACTTCACTGCCTATAATGTACTGGGTTTTATCAAGTAAAGGTTCTACAGGTAGGTTATTCATAATTCCACCATCAACGTAATAGTACTCTCCTATCTTTACAGGTTTAAACATTACAGGAATAGAGCAAGAAGCTTTTATTATCTTTATTAAATCTCCTTCACTAAAAAAATCTACATTAGCAGTGTTTAGGTTAGTTACGGTAACATAAAAAGGTATTTTTAACTCTTCTAACTTTTTGTGATGAATATACTTTTTTAAAAAGTCTTCAATACTGTCTAAACTGAAAAAAGCTTTTTTTGATAGAGATGGTTTTATCATAGTTGTAAAGTTGGTTTTAAGGGCTATTTCTTCCATCTCTTTTGGAGTGTAGCCACTACAGTAAAACACACCTACAATAGAGCCTGCACTTACCCCTGAAACAAAGTCGGGTTTTATGCCTTTTTCTTCAAGGGCTTTGAGGACGCCCACATGGGCAAGCCCCCTTACAGCTCCTCCTGATAACACTAAACCTATCTTCAAATTATTCCCACTCTATCGTTGCAGGTGGTTTAGAAGATATATCGTACACTACCCTATTTACACCTTTTACTTCGTTTATTATCCTTCTCATAATTGTATCCAACAGGTCGTAGGGAAGTCTTGCCCAGTCAGCTGTCATACCATCACTACTTTCTACAGCTCTAACTGCAATAACTTTCTCGTAAGTTCTATAATCTCCCATAACTCCTACTGTATGGATTGGAAGTAAAACGGCAAATGACTGCCATAGGTCCTTGTATAATCCGGCTTTTTTAATCTCTTCTAAAACTATTGCATCGGCTTCTCTAAGTATATCAAGACTTTCTTGAGTTACTTCTCCTATCACTCTTATAGCAAGACCCGGACCCGGAAATGGTTGTCTGTATATTATCTCATCAGGAAGACCAAGTTCTTTTCCAAGCTCTCTCACTTCATCTTTGAAAAGTTCTCTTAAAGGTTCAATTAGTTTTAAGTTCATTCTCTCTGGAAGACCACCTACATTGTGGTGAGTTTTTATAACGGCAGAAGGTCCTTTCACAGACACACTCTCTATAACATCAGGGTACAAGGTCCCTTGGACTAAAAACTCTACATCTTTTAGCTTTTTGGCCTCTTCTTCAAATACTTCTATAAAGAGGTTTCCTATTATCTTTCTTTTTTGCTCCGGGTCAGTTATACCTTTTAAAGCATTTAAAAATCTTTCCCTTGCATCTACTACTATTAAAGGAATATGGAAGTTATCTCTAAATGTTTTTTCTACTTGTTCTCTCTCTCCTTTTCTAAGTAATCCGTTGTCAACAAATATACAAGTTAAGTTATCTCCAATGGCGTTATGAACTAAAACAGCTGCAACTGATGAGTCTACTCCTCCAGATAGTGCACATATGGCTTTTTTATTACCGACAGTCTGTCTTATTTTTACAATCTCTTCCATAAGGAAGTTACCCATAGTCCAGTCTTGTTTACAGCCACATATTCTAACTGCAAAGTTTTTAAGAATCTCTTTTCCTAAAAGGGTATGACTTACTTCCGGATGAAACTGAACACCCCAGATTTTCTTTTCTTTATTCCTTACAGCTGCATAAGGTGCATTAAAAGACCTTGCAAGGACTTCAAAACCTTGTGGTAGTTTTACAACTTTGTCTGCATGGCTCATCCAAACGTGGGTAAACTCAGGAATTTCGTAGAATAAATCTTCATGGTTTAAAACTTGAATTTCGGCTCTTCCATACTCGTGTTTGTCTGCTTTTACAACTTCACCGCCAAAGTGATGAGTTATAAGTTGTAGTCCGTAGCATATACCAAGTATAGGTAGTCCTAAGTCGTAAACTCTTTCGTCGGGTTTTGGTGCATCTTTTTCATACACAGAGGCAGGACCACCAGAGAATATTATTCCTTTTGGGTTGTGTTTTAGTATTTCTTCAACTGGTGTGTTGTAAGGAAGTATTTCACTGTAAATGTGAAGCTCTCTTATTCTTCTTGCTATAAGTTGTGTGTATTGCGAGCCAAAGTCTAAAATAACTATCCCTTGATGCATTAAATCACTCCTAATTAAAAAATTTTAATCTAAATATTATACGATGAGTGTTTGAGTTCGTTAAGATGGTAGTTGATAATCTTTGAAGATGAGAGAATAATCCCTTTCTCAAAAGAAAGTAAGATTCGCGTTTTCTTCAATTCCCTCATAGTCGGGAGAAAACAAAATGGCTTTATACAAAACTGTAATACTATCTACCTTCAATTCCCTCATAGTCGGGAAAAAACCGCAGAGGTATAGAGAGATGCAATTTTCTCGTCAAACTTCAATTCCCTCATAGTCGGGAAAAAACTTAATAGAAACAAAAAGCGAAGAAGTGAAAGTTTACCTTCAATTCCCTCATAGTCGGGAAAAAACATTATCTTCTGTATCAGTTTTATAATAATTAAGACTGCTTCAATTCCCTCATAGTCGGGAAAAAACGTCCTGATGTCCTTTTCCCTTTTCTTATCCAGCGTGCTTCAATTCCCTCATAGTCGGGAAAAAACCCATATCCGTCTTTTTGAACAATAACAAATATAGAACTTCAATTCCCTCATAGTCGGGAAAAAACGTCTTTGAGGATTTGTTGGTAGATGCGTAGGTAAGGTGGTATAATTTCCATGGTAAAAACCTCCGATGGTTTTTAGGGCTACTATTATAGTAGCCCTGCTGTCTTTTTATTGATATGGAAGGTTTAGCTTAAAGGGAATTTCTCACTCGGCGTATCTGTTCCCATATGTACCTTCTCTATCAAGGTTCTCACGAAGACTACACAAGCTTGAACCCTACCTGCGGACAATAATTAGAAAGATAGGGCTGTCAGGTAGGAGTCCCAAGAGATACTTCATAGACAGCAAACCTATAAAGGTCTGTGAGAATATCAGGATACCGAGGGCAAGAGTTTTAAAGGGAGAGGAATATAGAGGATATATACCCAGCAAGAGGGAGTACTTTTTTGGATTCAAGCTACACGCTCTTATTGATGATAGAGGATTATTCAGAGAGGTTCACTTGCTTGAGGGTAGGTTGCACGACCTTGAAGGATTGGCTGTTATGAGCTTTTGGGGAGTGAGAGGTCATGAAGTTATAGGGGATAGGGCGTATGTTGACTACAGTTTTGAGGATGAGTTGGCAAATGAAGGTATATGTTTAAATCCTGTGAGGAGGGTTGGGGAGAACAGGTATGAGGGAGAGTGGATTGAGTACTTCAAAAGGCATGCCAGAAGGCTGATAGAGAGTATCTTCAGTGTGATTTACAGGTTTTTAGGATTGAGACCTTATGCACCTACTAAGGATGGTATTGTTCTTAAAGTCCTCCTGTCTGTTCTCGCTTTCAATCTTTACAGGGGTTTTACCTTAAGGTTATAGTCATGACCTGTAGGTAGCAACTCGGGTTAATTTATCAGCTTCAGCAAGCGCAAAACCAAGCACCGTGAAGGTAGGAATAAGTACCACACTTTTTACCAAATCAGGCTCAAAAAGCCCACCTATTATCAGATTAAATATGGCAGCTATTCCAGAAAGTATAAGTGCTTCTCCGAATTTATTCTTTATATCTAATTGGAAATAAGCATTTAAAAGCTTATAAACAATAATTACAAGGATTAGTATAAGCAAAATAAGCCCTATCAGACCGGTTTCTACAAGCTCATGAATGAAAATATTGTGCACATGATAGTTTGGACAAGGATACTTATATATCTGGTTTATCTGAGAAAAATACGAAGGCCATTGACCAAAGCCTATGCCAAATACAGGATGCTTTTCAACTATTTTAAGCCCTTCTTCTAAAAATATTAGCCTACATTTAATACTCCACTCTGCTTGTATATTCGTGAATATACTTAAAAATCTACTTCTTACCTCTGGTATTAAATAAATTAAACCAAACGTAAAAATTATAGAGCTAATAGCAAACATAGAGTATTTAAAAGAGCGTTTAAATCCCACAAGGATCAGAATTATAAAGGCTGTTCCCAAAAATCCCAAATAGTAGCTTCGGGATTGGGTAAACAGCAAGCCTGTTACAAGGAGAGGCACGAATATGATAAATTTTTTGTTCATCTTTATTGTAAAAACTAGGGATAGTAAACTAGCTAAGGACCAGATAAACCCAGATTTTATATGATTTCTATGAAAAGCCTGCAAATATCCTCCCTGGAAGAAACCTAAATCCACAACACCTAAAAACTCAAGAATAGACAGTGCAGTTATTAAAGATAAGGAAAGTATGAATGAGTAAAATAAATAACCAAATTGGTGCTCCACTTTGGCATAACGAAATACAAAAATAGGGGAAACATCAAAAAGAAACTTGACATTCTTGCTAAGAATATTTATAGACACAACACCTTTTATCCAGCAGGTTATTACCCTCCACAAAGCGAGTAATAATATAAATAAATTGATTGAATCTTTGTTCCGAAAATTCTTAAGTCCTATTTTTACACTTAAAAAGATCAAGAGTAATATGTAAACAATTAGAACAGCACTGTCCGTTATACTCCAGGACAAACCAAACAACAATAATAATAGCTTCATAACTTGGAATATTTTATAATAAAAAGCAATACGCCGGGTGAGAAATTAGACCTCAAGTTCACCCCTCCTATAATAGCTATATCCAATAGCATAAGCATATACATACACAAGCACACAAGTTAAAGTCCTCCACCCACTACCAGCATTAAAAAGCTTTATCTGACTTATAACACCTTCCACTACCTGCCTTTTTGCCCTCATCTCCCTACTACCACACACAATCACACCTTCACAACCCCTATAACCCCTATCACCATACACCACACAATTCTCCACAAGCTCCCTAAACCATAAACTCCTTCTCTTCCTTTCCCTAAATGCCCTAACCTCATGCACACTTCCAAAGCTTATCCACACATCATAAACTCTTCCCCACCTATCACATAACACCATCATCAACATGCCATACCTGACCTCCTCAAACTCCACTACCTTCCCATTGTCTCTCCGAACTATCTTCCTTCTCCTCTTTGCCCACCATACCTTCCCTCTTACCCTCCTTATCTTCTGTGTCCTCGCCCTGTTTACATTGGCTATGTCCACTATGGTTCCATCTATTACAAGTTCTATCTTCTTACCATACAAAAGCCTTGCTAAAATCCTTCAATTCCCTCATAGTCGGGAAAAAACTTCACTGGAAAAATCTCGTATACAATAAACAACACCTTCAATTCCCTCATAGTCGGGAAAAAACAAATGTGGGGAGTGAAATATTCTAGACGGCAATACCCTTCAATTCCCTCATAGTCGGGAAAAAACGAGATTACCAGCAATCGCTAGCTCGTGTCTATAGAACTTCAATTCCCTCATAGTCGGGAAAAAACCCGTTAATTTTAAAAAATAAAAAAATCCATTAATCAAGTAATGACGCTACTTTGCAGGTAGTTTTTGTTTTCGTTAACCGCTCGCAAATTGAGGTTAATTGCATCGTAGCTCACATAATGCAAATATATTTTCTATTATATTCCCACTTTTACCCGCATCACTACTTGAATATTACAATAATATATTTTCTGTTTTCACGATGCAAAACTAAATGATACCTAATATCAAATAGCAAAATTTCTTTATTCCTCAAAAATTTAAGCGGGCTTTACCTATTCACTTGTCAAAGTCTTTAAAAAAGTTATAAAAAGTATAACAAATTTTCCTTTTTTATGCAACACCTTCAGAAAAATCCCTTCAATTCCTCATAGGTACACTAAAAACGAGCTCCTTAAAGAAGCTCGCAAACCAGCAAGAATAAGTTTCAATTCCTCATAGGCACGCTAAAAACCGCATCAGAATGCATACGACGACCCTGTATTGAACGGTTTCAATTCCTTATAGGCACTCTAAAAACCCAACAGGACAGGGAAAGAACCCACAGAAACAACAAGTTTCAATTCCTCATAGGCACTCTAAAAACTAACTAATCTTATATTACAATTTACATATCAAAAATGTTTCAATTCCTTATAGGCACTCTAAAAACTATTTAAACCATTTAAAACTCCAGCTAATTGAAGTTTGTTTCAATTCCTTATAGGCACTCTAAAAACTGGTACAGCTTGAACTAAAAGCTCCGATAGAACAACGTTTCAATTCCTTATAGGCACTCTAAAAACTTTCAACAGAAAAAAACGGAATAGACCTAAAGTATAGTTTCAATTCCTTATAGGCACTCTAAAAACCCTCTATTGATTTTTTCAATAGTCTTGAAAACCGCGGTTTCAATTCCTTATAGGCACTCTAAAAACCAGTAGTATTCAATAGTTTGCGAATTTTGAACGCAAGTTTCAATTCCTTATAGGCACTCTAAAAACATGCTATTCTCAAGTGACAATTGAGAGATTTACATGAGTTTCAATTCCTTATAGGCACTCTAAAAACCCTTCTTTTAGCTTATTCGGTTGTCAAGGTTCAAATCCTTTATTATCAACTATTAGACATTATAGTACACTTTTCCAAAAAATGCAACTGAAATAGCAATTTTCCTGTCGACCTTTGATCCTGCAAAAATCCCCGGAGATCGACAGTGATTATTTTTCAATCACTTAACTCAATTAACTCAATTAACCCCTTCTAATTGAGACTCAAAAACTGCCATTTTCGATAGGACGACAACAGCAATTCGGTAGTTAATAACAGTTTTGTAATAAGCTGTATTTCTTTAATTTTTGCCATTATTCCAGTCTCTAAGATGACCGGGGAGTTTTTCTTCCGGATAAGTGCCTTTATAGATGTCGTCCAGATGCCACCACCAGTAATCAGGTCTTTCTTTTTCTCTGTATGCAGGTGGTCCGTACTTTTTGAGCCTCTTAAGGAGCTCTATATCAAGAGCTTTTACTCTTTCATCTTCACTCAATCCTAAGCGTTCTATGGCATCTCTTACATCAGTTAGCATCCAATAGTTGTGGTGAGAATATGCGTCGGGCAGTTCAGGAGGATATTCAAGGACAGATTTATAATCTTCTATCAAAGTATCTGCATTATTACCGAGCCGAATGTCTCCACTACCCTTTCTACTCATACTTTCCTAGATAATCTAACCTATTTTATCAACCTCTTAAGCTTTGGGTCTAAGGCGTCTCTTAAAGCATCTCCAAGTAAATTGAAAGCCAGTATTGTTAAAAATATTGCAACACCCGGAGCAAGTATCCAAGGGTAAGAGGATATAGCGGTTATACTCCTTGCAGAGGAAAGCATATTACCCCAGCTTGCGTAAGGCTCTTGTATTCCAAGTCCTAAAAGACTAAGTGCACTCTCTCCCAGTATGTATCCCGGAATTGATAAAGTTGCAGCAATTAGTAAGTAAGAAAAAGTGTTTGGTAGTATATGTTTTGCTATTATTCTAAAAGAAGAAGCTCCGTAAGACTTTGCAGCTAAAACATACTCTTGCTCTCTTATAGACAAGACCATACCTCTTACAACCCTTGCCAGTCCAGCCCAACCAACAAAAGACAGTATCACAACTATAAGTAAAAACACCTCTACAGAAGATAAAGTTATGGGAAAAACAGCTCTTAAAGCAAGCATAAGGTAAAACCCCGGAAAAGACATCACTATCTCAGACAACCTCATAAGAATGTTATCAACTTTTCCACCGAAGTATCCAGCCACTCCACCTATAACAGCTCCTATAGTAAAAGAAAGTAAAACTCCTATTATACCGATAGATAGAGATATTCTCGATGCGTAAAGCATTCTTGAAAATATATCTCTTCCTAAGTTATCAGCTCCAAGAAGGAAAATCTTCCCCTCTTTTACACCAAAAAGATGTAAATCTGTTTTTATAAAACCAAGTAAGTAATGCTCATGTCCTCTTACAAAAAACTCTACTGGGTATTTTACATCGTAATTTACTTTATAACTTTTAAAAACAGGGTCAACAAAGTCATACTTGTAAACAAATGGTCTTAAATGAAAATTCCCCTTCTCATCAAAAAAGTGAATCTGGGTAGGAGGATGGTAAGGAGTGTCTCTGTGCTGAATATCGTAAGGGTATGGTGCTATAAAGTCTGCAAACAAAGCTAAAAAGTAAAATATACCTAATATATAAAGGGAGATATAAGCAAATTTATTTTTTTTGATATATTTAAAAACTTCCTTCATTTTAGTATTCCTTCAACTTCTCTCTGTCTTATTCTTGGGTCTAATTTTGCAAGAAGTAAGTCGGCTATAAGGTTTCCTATAATAAGCATTATTGAACCTATGTAAAGCCCACCCATTACAAGGTACAAGTCTTGAGATAAAACAGCATCAAGCATAAGCATACCCATTCCCGGCCAGTTTACAATAATCTCTACTAAAGCAGCTCCAGATAACAAAGATGCTATTTCAAAACCAAGTATAGTTATAAACGGGTTTAAGGCGTTTCTCAAAGCATGTTTTAGTACGACCTGTTTTTCAGTTAAACCTTTAGCCCTTGCAAATAGAACGTACTCTGACTGTAGAGCTTCAATCATTGCACTTCTAACAAGCCTTACTAACCCTGCCAAAGAAGTTATTGCAAGGACAAAAGCAGGAAGACTAACATGCCATAGTCTATCTAAAACCTTTTCCCAAAAAGGCATACTTTCATAACCCGGACTTGTAGCTCCTCCAGTTGGAAGTAAACCAGTCTTTACAGCAAAAAACAAAAGTAAAAAAGCTAAAAAGAAAGAAGGTAAAGACATAAATGTAAATGAGAATACCTGTATAAACCTATCTATTATAGAGTTAGGCCTTAAAGCAGCTATTATTCCTAAGGGAACTGCTAGTAGCCACGCAAGTAATCCAGAGGTAATCGATAAAAATAAAGTGTTAGGCACTCTATCTTTTATAAGGTCTAAAACAGGCATGTTATAACTAAAGGAAAAACCAAGGTCAAATAGTAATGCATTTGAAAGCCATTTAAAGTATTGAATAAGGATAGGTTGGTCTAATCCGTAAGTTTGCTTTAGTTTCTCAATTGTAGACTCAGATATTTGAGGGTTCATTCTCAGCTGGTCTAAGTAATCTCCAGGAGCCATCTGGATGATAACAAAAGAAAGAAAAGTGATCCCTACTATAAGAGGGATCATCTGGAGAAGTCTTTTTAAGATGTAAAGTATCATCAGTACTTTTTCATAAGCTTTTTGATGTTTGAGATTGCCTGTCTTATTCTTTTTTCGTTTTCAACTACTGCAAATCTAACATAGCCTTCACCGTGTTCTCCAAAACCTATTCCGGGAGCTACGGCTACTTTACCTTCTGTTAAAAGTAGTTTACTAAACTCTATTGAACCAAGATGTCTAAACTTTTCTGGAATTTTTGCCCAAAGAAACATAGTAGCCTTGGGTTTTTCTACAGGCCATCCAGCTTTATTAAGTCCTTCTACTAATATATCTAACCTTTTTGAGTAAGTGTCTCTAGCCTTTTCTACAACAGAGTAATCTCCTTCTAAGGCTATTATACTTGCTACTTGAATTGGTGTAAATGTTCCATAATCAAGGTAGCTTTTTAGTCTTTTGAGGTTATATACAAGTGTTTCATTTCCTAAAACAAAGGCAACTCTCCACCCAGCCATTGAAAAGCCTTTAGTCATAGAGTAGGTTTCAACTGCAATATCTTTTGCACCTTCTACCTGTAGAATACTTGGTGCTTTGTATCCATCATAACAAAGATCACCATAGGCAAGGTCGTGGATTATCCAAAGGTTTTTCTTTTTAGCAAAGGCCACTATCTCTTTAAAAAATTCTAAATCTACAGTCATAGTTGTAGGGTTATTAGGAAAGTTGAGAATAAGGACTTTTGCCTCAGGGTAAGAGTCTTCGTAAGTTTCATATATATTTTTTAGAAACTGTTCTTGCTTTTCACTGTCAGACCCTTCTAAGGGAAGAGGTACAGTTAAAACACTTGCTCCAGCTATTACTGGTGCGTAGTAGTGAATAGGATACCTTGGGCTTGGAACCATTGCAATGTCTCCCGGTTCAAGCATTGCAAGCATTAAATGAGCCAAACCTTCCTTAGAACCTATCGTCATTATTACTTCTTTTTCAGGGTCAAGATCTACGTCGTACCTTTTCTTATAAAAGTCAGTTATAGCTTTTCTAAGCCTTGGTATTCCTTGAGACATTGAGTATCTGTGAGTTGTTTTCTTTTTTGCAGATTCACACAGCTTTTCTATTATATGAGGAGCTGGTGGCAAGTCTGGATTTCCCATACCAAGGTCTATAATATCCTCTCCTTCTTTCCTTAACCTTGCCTTTAAATCGTTTACTACTGCAAATACGTACTGTGGAAGTCTTTTAATTCGTGGAAACTCTTCAGGCATCATATCACTCCTTTATAAGTTATTCTAAAACTGTCATTGGGTCTAAAGGTGTTACATTTTTTCTAACTTCAAAGTATATACCGCAATTATCAGAGTTTTTCAACCTTCCAGCTGACCCAATTGTTTCTCCTTTAGTTACAACTCTTCCTTCTTTTACGTTAATACTGTCTAAGTATCCGTAGACTGTTGTTAAGCCGTTGTTATGTCTTATTACAACTAAGTTGCCAAAGGCCTTTATTCCATCTCCTGCGTATATCACCTTACCATCTTCCGAAGCTCTTACGGGAGCTCCACATTCAGTCTGGATATCTATGCCTAAATGTCTTACTTGGTCATCGTTTTGGAAAGGTGCAACAACTTTACCTCTTACAGGCCAATCTAACTTTATACCTAAACTATCACCGTTAGCAACTTTAGGCTCAACTTTTTTAGGCATAGGTACTTCTTTTGTTGGAGATTCCTCCTTAACTTTTGGCTCTTCTTTTAGAGTCTCCCGTTTTTCTTCAATTACAACATTTTTAGATTTAGATACATCTTCTACCGCAACACATACCTTTTGTCCAGAATCTACGTATTTAACACTTGATGGTAAGTTGTTAATCTCTCTGATTTTCTTTGTAGAAGTGTGAAACTTTCTTGCTATTTCTTCTAAAGAAATCTTCTTTGTTGGGTTGTAGATGATGGTACAGTTTTCTAAATCTTGTGATTTAGGTGCTTTTTCTTCTACTTTTTCTTTCTTAGGTGCTAAGCATACTTTCGTTCCGGCTTTCAACCATTGGTTTGAAGGTATATCGTTTAGTTTTTCAAGAATAGACACATCTACACCTGTCCTTTTTGAAACGTGTTTTAACGTTCCACCTTTTTTAAGTGTGTATACTTCACATTTAGAGTAATCTATTGAAGGAGTTGTTACTTCTTCCTTCTTTTCTTCTTTTTTCTTTTCTGACCCTTTTAAAGGTATTTTAAGCTCATCTCCTGCGAATATCTTCTCATCTTTCATATTGTTGTAATCCATTATCTCTTTTACGGTTATACCGTACTTTTTGGCAATTGTTTCAAGAGTATCACCTTTTTTAACTGTGTAGGTCTCTTCTACTACCTCTACTTTTTTCTTTTTTTCTTGTTTTGAAGTTTTTACAGGTATTTTTAACTTCATACCTTCTCTTAATTTTTTTTCATCCTTGATATTATTTGCTTTTTTGATATCTTCGATACTTACGTTGTATTTTTTTGCTATCTTTTCTAAAGTATCACCTTTTTTTACTTCGTAAACTTCAGCCATAGCCATAAAAGGAATTAATGCTGATATTAAACCTAATTTAATACTCGATTTTAAACTCATCAAACCCTCCTTCTTTTTCTAAAAATTCGTACCTAATACCGTTAACACTTGCTAAAGGTGGTCCATTTTCTATAGCTTGGAAAAAGTTCTTTAATGTTTCTTCGTCAGCTTCAGCCAAAACTTCAACAGTTCCATCGGGAAGATTTCTTACGAAACCCCTTACATTCATTTGGTTTGCTACTTTTTTAACAAACTTTCTAAATCCTACACCTTGAACTCTTCCAGCAAATATTATGTGTAACTGCATCTTTCTACCTCTTTATGTAGTTATTTTTTAAATAGATTACAAATTCTTGTGGATTATTGATATCAAAGGTTAAGTTGTACTGGTAGTAATCTGTTATAACACCAACAAGTCCACCTTCCTTACTTATCATCAGTTGCCTATTTTCTTCCTTCCTTATCACTTCAAACTTGTCTATACCTTTTACTGTTTTAAAACCTTCTACTATTATAATATCTATGTCCTGTGTTGTGAAGTTTTTTATAATGTCAAAAAGTGTGTAATCTCGCATTCTTACAAAAGAAGATACTTTATCAGGAGATGCTACTATAACTTGTTTTGAGCCAGCTTGGTAAACTTTATAACTGTCTTTGCCTTCTGTGTCTGTTTTTGCCTTTCCTTTTGGGTCGTGTTTTATATAACATACATTGTATCCTTCACTTGAGAGAATATTTACAACTTTCTCTATAAATGTGGTTTTTCCACTGTTGTGAGCTCCTACTATCGCTACTACTGGTTTATCCATGGGTATGCTTTATCAGTGTATAGATTGTTTTTTTAAGATTTTTTCTATCTACAACCATATCAATCTGTCCTTTTTCAAGTAGAAACTCTGCCCTTTGGAAACCTTCAGGGAGCTGCTGTCTTATCGTCTGCTCTATAACTCTTGGACCTGCAAATCCTATTAAACTTTCTGGCTCTGCTATTATAATATCCCCTAAAAATGCGAAACTTGCAGAAACACCCCCCATCGTAGGATCTGTTAAAACAGATATATAAAGTATTCCGGCTTTATTTAGTCTATCAATAGCTATAGCTGTTTTTGCCATCTGCATAAGAGATAGTATACTCTCTTGCATTCTTGCTCCACCGGAAGCTGCTACGGATATAAAAGGAATCTTTTTTTCTATGGCAAATTCAACACCCCTTACAAACTTTGCTCCTACAACACTTCCCATACTTCCACCCATAAAGTTAAAGTCCATAGAAGCTATAACAACTTCTCTGTCGTATATAAGACCGTTTGCAATTATAATTGCGTCGTTTAAACCTGTTTTTTCTTGATACTCTTTAATTCTGTCTTTGTATTTTTTCGTATCTTTAAAGTTTAAAATGTCAACAGGTTTTATCTTTGGAAAAAGGTCGTAAGAGTATACCTTGTCTAAAAGGGAGTCTACCCTTTCTTTTGCAGACATTCTAAATGTATAACCACAGTGTGGACATATCTTTAGATTTCTAATAAGGTCTTCTATGTAAAGAAGTGTTTTGCATTTTTCACATTTAATCCAAGACCCTTCTTCTATTTTTAACTTTTTTCTTCCTTTTATCTTGTCTATAAAATCTTTTAAGCCCATCTTCACTCCTTAATAACAGCTGCTGTGAGTATTCTACTTTCAAAATCTCCGTTTCTGTAGGAGAAAAACTTTCCACTACACTTTGTACACTCTCCAAGGTCATAAATATCTTTTACAGAAAGTTTTATTAGCTTATCTACAGCTGCGCTAACTAAATCTAAGTAAGGTTTATCGTTGTATATTTTATAAAATTTATCGGATATATTCAAATTGTTTACAAATTGTTTATCAACTTCATAACAACAACCCCTTATACAGGCACCAATAAAGGCTTTAGCTCTTTTATCTTTAAGAAGACTAAAACCATTTTCTATAATACCGCCAAAAAGTCCTTTCCACCCAGCGTGTATAACTACTATCTCTCTACTGTTAAACAGCACTATAGGAATACAGTCAGCAGTAAGAACCCCTACAGCTGTATTTTCTTTATTTGTGTATATGCCATCACACTCTTGATTTAAGTCTTCTTCTACCTTTACAACCTTATTTGTGTGTTTTTGATTTGGTATATGTATAGTATCTACACCCAGAGATAGTTGTACAGGTAAACGGTTTTTTTCTTCTCTTTGATTTAAATCTTGTTTTTCAGTAAATGCTATTAAAATGTTATCAAACGTAAGTAATCTCATAGAAAAATTATACCATTGTGATAAAATTAATTTAAGAGGTTTTTAAAATGTTAGAAGTTTTGGATTTAGATACAAAAAAGAAGATACTAGACAACTACAACGAAAAAAAGAAAGAACTAATATTAAAACATTATGCAGGAGAAAGTGGTTTAGAGATAGTCAGGCAGCTCTCTGATTTAACAGACCAGACCATTCAAGATTTTGCCAAAATATCTTTCCCAGATTTAGAGAATGTAGCCATTATCGTTTTAGGTGGATACGGAAGAAGAGAGCTTTGTTTTAAATCAGACATAGACATATCTATCGTATACACCCACGAAGACATATCAAAACTAAAAGTAGGCATTGAAAACTTTTACTACTGCTTACTTGATTTAAAAGTTGACATTGGATTTTCACCAAGAAACATAAGAACCTTTTTAGACTTATCAAAAGAAGATTTAACAGTTGCAACTGCTTTACTTCAAGGAAGATTTTTATACGGAAATGAAGAAATTTTCAAAACATTAACAGACAGATTTAAAAAACTAATTAAATCAAGAAGAAGAGCTTACATAGAAGCAACTTTAAAAGCAAGAAAAATCAGATATCAAAACACAGGAAGTAGTATATATATGATGGAACCCCACGTTAAAGAAGGTGAAGGAGGCTTAAGAGACTTTCACGAAGTATACTGGATAGCAAAAGTCTTAGACGATGTTAACGACTACAAATACTTTGTAGAAAAACAGATAATTCTTGAAGAAGAGTACATAGAGCTTATGAACGCATACGACTACCTACTTAAGATAAGAAACCAGATGCACCTTTTATGTAATAAAAAATGCGATGTCCTTACCTTCCCACTACAAGAAGAAGTAGCTAAAAAATTAGGATATGCAAGCCCTGAGGCAGATTACGAAGAACTTAGAGAAAGTGTTGAAAGAATGATGAGACTCTACTACCTAAATGCTAAATCTATAAATAACATCACCAACAGAATACTAAAAAACCTTATCGAACAAGAAAATCCTTATGAAGAGTACATACCAATAGACAATGTCTTTATAAGAACGTCAAAAGAGATAGACATATTAGACCCAAAAAAGTTTGAAAGAGACCCAGTAAACATTTTAAAAGCCTTTAAATACTATAAAGATTACGGTTTAAACTTCTCTTCAACTCTTGAGTATCTTTTAAGAAAAAATGAAAGAGTTTTAAAAAACAAAGTTTTAACAGAAGAAGAAAAAGCATTAATAAGAGAAATTTTTTCTAATATATCAAATCTTCCAAGAACTCTTAAAAAGATGCAAGATTTTTACGTCTTAGATGACATTATTCCAGAGTTTGGATATCAAAGATGCCACTTTCAGTATGACCATTACCACAAGTACACAACAGATGCCCACGCAATAAAAGCATTAGAAGAGTTAGAAAACCTTCAAAGAATAGACAGCCCTCAAAAGAAACATATTTATGAGATATACAAAGAGATAGAAAGAAAAGACCTTCTTATATGGGCAGTATTTTTACACGATATAGGAAAAGGACATAAAACTGACCACAGTGAACTTGGAGCTGAATTAAGTAAAAACATTTTAGAAAGGTTTGGATATCCTCCTGCTGATGTAGAAACCGTATCTTTTTTAGTAAGGCACCATCTTGATATGGCACACATCTCTCAAAGAAGGAACCTTCACGAGCCGAAAGTAATAACTGAGTTTGTAAAACTTATAAAAAACAAAGAACTTTTAAATATGTTAACAGTTTTAACATACTGTGATGCAAACGCTGTAGGTCCCGGAGCTTGGAACGATTGGAAGTTTGCACTACTTATGGAGTTATACACAAAATCTACTCAACTTCTAACAGAAGGAAGTATAGAATCAATAGAAAAGAAAGCAGAAGAAAAAAGAATAAAACTCTTAGAAATATTGATACTAGAACTAGGGAAAGAAAAAGCAGTTAAACATCTAAACAGGTTATCAGACTACTACATAGTATCAACTCCAATAGAAGATATACTTAAACATGTTAAATTGGAAGACAAACTTCTATCCTCAAATAATAAATTTAGTATACACTTTGAAAAGAATACGGGAGCTGGCTACTCTCAGGTAATAATAGCGATAAAAGATATAGACAATCCACTTCTCATAATTACAGGAATACTGTCTTACCTTGGTATAAACATACTTACAGCTTACAGTTTTGAAAGAAAAGACGGAGTTTACCTTATAGACCTACAAATCTCTACATCAAGTCTTGAAGCTGTAGATGAGGCTAAATTTAGTAGATTTGTTGAAATTTTAGAGAATGTTTTAAAAGACCCTTCTTACTTTGAAAAGATATCAGTTAAAAGACAGAAAGGATTTAAGGCAAGTACTGTTCCACCCCCTATATTTGTAAAAGTAGACAACGAAATGTCAGAAGGGTACACTATCTTTGATGTATCAGCTGAAGATAGGATAGGACTTCTTTTTGACATTATTAAAGTTTTTGCCTCTTTTGATATATATGTCCATATGGTTAAAGCTTCTACACAGGGACTTAGGGCACGGGACGCATTTTACGTAAGGACAAAAGATAAAGAAAAAATAACAGACTCAAATTTTTTAAAAAACGTTCAAGAAAAACTTTTAGAAGTTATAAAAAGTTAAAATCTTATAAACTATAAAAGACACTATCCATGCAGAACTAAAGTTTATAGCGATAGATATAAACATCCATTTATAACTGTTAAGCTCCTGCTTTATCGCAAATACAGTTGCAAGACAAGGAGTGTATAAAAGTAAAAATACCAAAAATGAGTAGGCAGATGCAGGAGTAAAGGCACTTCTTATACTATCAGCAAGACTTTTATTAAACTCTTCTTCACTCTCTACCTTTACAAAACCAAAGACAGCCATAAAGTTTTTTACAAGATTTATGTTCGCATCTACAAATCCAACCACTATCTCTTTTACTCCTTCTTGAAAAGATAGCTCTTTAGTTTCTTCCTCAATTTTTTCTCCTACATATATGTTACCCATCGTTGACAGTACAACTTCCTTAGCAACAAATCCAGAAAACAAGGAGGCAGTTGCTTCCCACGTTCCAAAACCAAGTGGTTCAAAGATAACAGCTACCTTTTGAGACACTTTTGCAAGTATCGTTTTATCTTTCTTTGCACCGTAAGGAATGTTAGTTAAAAACCATACTAAAACAGACATAGCAAATATAAATTTTCCAGCCTCTACTATAAAACTTTTAACTCTAACCCAAGCATTGTTTAAAATGTACCTTAATGTAGGAAGTCTGTAAGGAGGAAGTTCCATAATAAAAAATTCAGACTGAGTTTTAAAGTGAAATTTATTTAGCAGTAAGGCAACTATAATAGCGGTTAAAATGCCTATCAAGTAAAGGGAAAATATAACAAGTCCACCATGATTTTTAAAAAACACGGAGACAAAAAATGCAAAGACTGTAAGCCTTGCACCACAGGACATAAATGGAATCATTAACGTAGTTAGAATTTTTTCCCTTGTATTTTCTATAGTTTTAGTAGCATACACCGCAGGAACATTACAACCAAAGCCAAGTAGAAGAGGTATAAAAGACTTTCCACTAAGTCCTATACTACTAAAGAATCTGTCCATCAAAAAGGCAGCTCTGGCGATATAACCACTACCTTCTAATATTGCTATCATAACATAAAGAGTAAACAAAACAGGAATAAACGTTAAAACAAACCCAACACCACCAAGTACACCTTCACTGACAAAAGATTTTAAAACATCGTTTGCATTAACACTGTTTAAAACAGACAAAGTCCATCCAGATACAACACTTAAAACTTTATCAAGCCACTCAACGTAAGGAGAAGATACTTTAAAAGTAATCTCAAAAACTATCCAGACTAAAAGAAGGAAGATAGGCAGTCCAACATATTTATGAAGAAAAATTTTATCCAAGGTTATAGAACTATCTACTACGTCTTCCTGCTGTTTTTTAACTGTTTGATGATACACACTTAAAACGTTTCCATACCTTTCTTCTACAATAAATGTTTTTACGTCTTTTTTGTACAAAGACTTAATCTCATTTCTAATTTTTTCAATATTTTCTTCTAAATCTGGAGAAATAGAGTCTTTAAAAGACCCTTCAAGTAAAGATATTGCTAAGTATCTTTTAGGGTAGATATCTAAAAGAACTGGATTATACTCTTTAACAAGGTTTATTACTTTCTTTAAATACTCTTCTATCTGCGACTCAAAATGTTCACACTGCACAAACTTTTTATTTTCATAAGTCTCTACTATTTTTTCTAAAAGTTGGTCTATACCTGTTTTATTTTTTGCAGAAGTTGGAATTACAGGACAGCACAGCAGTTTACTCATCTTTTCATAATCTATGATTATTCCTTTTTCAACTGCTTCATCCCAGATATTTAAAGCAACTACCATAGGAATTTCCAACTCTAATAGCTGAAAAGTAAGGTATAGGTTTCTTCTTAGGTTTGTAGCATCTACAACGTTGAGTATAACGTCTGGCCTTTCTTTTAATAAAAATTCTATAGTTATTTTTTCTTCTGCAGTTTGGTTTCTTAAACTGTATACACCTGGAAGGTCTATAAATCTGATTTTGTAATCGTTGTATATAAAAGTAGCTTCTAACTTTTCAACTGTAACACCAGGCCAGTTTCCTACCTTTATATCAGAACCTGATATTGCATTAAGAAGTGCAGATTTTCCTACGTTTGGATTACCCACAAGAGCTACAGTAATCTCTTTCATCTCTCTTCCTCTACAAGAATACAAGAAGCTTCTTTTCTTCTTAAAGCAAGACAGTAATCGTGTACTTTTACTTTAATAGGGCCTCCAAAGGGTGCATCTTGAATAACCTCAACCCTTACACCTGGAATAATACCAAGGTCGTACAATTTATGTTTTATATCATCACATCCTTTTATATCTACTACCTTACCTATATGACCGGGTTTTACATCTTTTAAAGTCTTCATCAAAGCTCCAATTAAAATTAAATCTCAATTTATATTATAACCAAAACGAAGAAAAATCTATGATTTTTACATTAAAATAGACATAAAGAATCTGTATATAGGTAGTATTATAAACCCAATAACACCTGTCATAAGAAGTAAAATAATCAAGAAAAATCCAAAATGTTCGTAAGGTTCCACTTTTGCCTGTAATTCTCTTGGTAGAAGATTAAGGAGGATATTGCCACCATCTAAAGGAGGTATAGGCAGAAGGTTAAATATACCTAAAATAAGGTTTATAGATACAGCATACTTGAAAAATATAGCCAGAGGAACAATCACACTTTCTAAAGCCCCAACTCCAAAAATAGAAGCAAAGTAAGTTAAAAAAGTCTCATTTCTTACAAGATGATACAGCCCAGCAAACAAAAAAGCTAATAAGAAGTTAGCTCCAGGTCCTGCAAAAGACGTGATTATAATTCCTTTTCTCATATCTATCTTAAAGTTAAGAGGGTTTATAGGAACAGGTTTTGCATAACCAAAAAGTATAGGAGAGTTAAGGAGTATAAGTATTCCCGGGATAAGTAAAGAACCTAGAGGATCTATATGAGGAATAGGGTTTAATGTCAACCGTCCTTCTCTTTTTGCTGTATCATCTCCAAGTTTATATGCAACAAGTCCGTGGGCTACCTCATGGAATATCACAGCCATAAGTAATGCCGGTATCATAAATATAACATCAGTGATATTGATACTCATCTGCACCTCTAAAAACTATTTTACCGTTTTATTTTAGCATAACACAGTTGTGGTATAATGGGTTTAACAAAACGTAGTAGAGGGTTTTTATGAGATATTTGGCTGTAATGTTTTTATCTTTTCTACTTTTCAGCTGTCAATCTTTGCCACCAGAGGCACACTTTATAGACCAAAATAAAATTACAGGTAAGATACTGATTGATGAAAATCTAAAAGATAAATGTAAAGGAGATATGTTTATCATCGTTAGAAAAGGTATATCTCCTCAACCCTTGGCAGTAAAGAAAGTTAAAAATCCTGACTTTCCTTACAACTTTAAGATTACCCCTGCAGATGTTTTATTTGAGGATATGTTTAAAGAGTTTAAAGATGAAGTTATCTTATACGCTAAAATATCCCAATCGGGGAATCCTATGGAAAGTTCAAAGAGCTGTGAAAGTGATCCAATCGTCGTAAAAACAGGAACTCAAAACGTAGTTATAAAAATAACAAAGTATACAGAGTGAAAAGATGAAAGCAATAGTAATAATAACAGGGTCAGAGTTTGTTCAAGGAAGAAAACAGGATAAAAACGGTCTTTTTATAGCTAAAAATCTTTTTGAAAGAGGAGTTGACGTAATAGGTATTATTATTTCCCCTGATGACCTATACAGTCTTACTAATTACATAAAGTATGCATTAGACAGGTCAGATTTGGTATTTATATCAGGAGGACTTGGACCAACTTCTGATGATATTACAAGGCAAGCTGTAGCGAACGCCATAGGTGTTGCACTTATATACCACGAAGAGTGGTTATCAAAGCTAAAAACAGAGTATAAAAAAGCTGGTGTAGAGATTACTCAAGAGAGAAAAAGTATGGCTAAAATTCCTTATGGGGCAGCTATACTTGAAAATCCTGTTGGTAGAGCCTGCGGATTTATAAAAGTTTTAGACGACGTAAAAAAGGCTATAGTTGCACTTCCCGGTGTTCCTTCAGAAATGGAACCTATGTTTTACAATGCGTTAGACAAGTTAGGATTAAAAGAGAAAAAGAAATTTACCCAACTATATAGAGTCTTTGGAATAAAAGAGCTGGATTTAAATTATTTACTTGAAGATGTTAAAAATATATCTTACAACTTTTCTCCTAAAGGTGTAGACATATTTTTGTGGGAAGATAATGAAAAAGAATTTTTACAAGTAAAACAGAAAGTAAAAGAAAGACTTGGAAGTATGATATATGCAGAAGACAACACTGAAATGGAAGAAGTAGTAGGAAAACTACTTAAAGAAAAAGGGCTTACAGTTGCAACTGCTGAGTCTTCAACAGGTGGTCTTATAGTATCAAGGCTTGTAAATGTTCCTGGAAGCTCTCAGTACGTTTTAGGAGGATTAGTCTCTTACTCAAACGAAGCAAAGATAAACATCTTAAAAGTTAAAAAGGAAGATATAGAAAAATACGGAGCTGTAAGTGAAACAGTTGCAAAACAAATGGTTGAAAATGTAAGAGGTATTTTTGGTAGTGATATTGCTGTAAGTGATACGGGAATAGCCGGTCCCACAGGAGAAACACCAGACAAACCACTAGGACTTCACTACATAGGCTTTACTGATGGAAAAGAAACAAAGGTCTATAAAGAGATTTACAAGGGCAGTAGAAACGACGTTAGATTGTATATATCCCAGTTTGCTTTAAATCTTATAAGACTTTACTTAACTGATAAAGAAAGGAGTTTCAATAATGGCTGAGAAAAAACTCTGGGGTGGAAGATTTTCAGAAAGTACTGATGCTTTTGTTGAAGAGTTTACAGAAAGTGTTTCTTTTGACAAAGAGCTTGCACTTTACGACATAAAAGGTAGTATAGCCCACGCAAAAATGCTTGGAAGACAAGGAATAATACCAAAACAAGACGCAGAAAAAATAGTTGAAGGTTTAACTCAAATAGAAAAAGAGATTAAAGAGAATAAGTTTACATGGAAGAAAGAGCTTGAAGATGTTCATATGAACATAGAAAAAGCACTTATTGAAAAAATTGGAGATGTAGGGGGAAAACTTCATACAGGTAGGTCAAGAAATGATCAAGTAGTTACAGCGTTTAGACTTTACCTAAAACAGCAGGTAAGTGATATTATTAACCTTCTTACAGAACTTCAAAAGGCTCTGTTAGAAAAAGCACAGCAGTATGTAGATATAGTAATGCCAGCCTATACTCACCTACAAAGAGCCCAGCCTATAAGGGTCGCCCACTACTTTTTAGCTTACTTAGAAATGTTCCAGAGAGACAAAGAAAGATTTGAAGATAATCTAAAAAGGATAGATATGCTCCCTCTTGGTAGTGGAGCTGTAGCGGGCGTAGACTTTCCTATAGACAGAGAGTTTGTTGCAAAAGAGCTTGGATTTTCTCAAATAATGAGAAACTCGATAGATGCAACAAGTAGTAGAGATTTTGCCATAGAGTTTTTATCTAACGCATCTATATGTATGGCTAACATGTCAAGATTCTGTGAAGATATGATAATATACTCTTCTTCAGAGTTTTCTTTTGCAGAACTTCCAGATAAACTAACGACAGGTTCTTCAATAATGCCTCAAAAGAAAAACCCTGATGTTTTAGAGCTTATCCGTGGTAAAACAGGAAGAGTTTACGGTAATTTGGTAGCTCTTTTAACTATTGTGAAAGGTCTTCCTTTGGCATACAACAGAGACTTACAAGAAGACAAAGAACCAGTATTTGATACTGTTAAAACTCTAAAAGGATCGATAATCGGTATAACAAAGATAGTAGAAGGTCTTAAGATAAATAAAGAGAAAGTAGAATCTTCGGCTGGGGGGTTTGCTTTAGCTACAGATTTAGCCAACTACCTTGTAGAAAAAGGAATACCTTTTAGGCAAGCCCACCACATAGTTGGTAGTATAGTAGCTTACCTTGTAAATCAGGGGAGAGACCTTGAAAGTATAACATTGCAAGAACTTAAAAACTTTAGTAGTAGTTTTGAAGAAGATGTATTGAACCTACTATCACCTTACACGGTAGCAGATAGGAGAAAGTCTTTTGGAGGAACGGCAAAAGAACAAGTTTTAAATCAGATAGAATTTTGGAAAAGGAGACTAACGGAAAGTTGATCTGGTTTATATTTGTATACTTACTTTTCCTTATAGGAATTGGTGTATTTTCAAAGAAACTTATAAAATCAGGTAGGGACTATTTACTTGCAGGACAGTCTTTACCTCTTTCTCTATCTACTTTTGCCCTTTTTGCCACTTGGTTTGGGTCTGAAACAATCTTAGGTGCCACAGATGAGGTTTTAAAAGGTGGATTCGTTAAGGTCATAGAAGAACCTTTTGGAGCTGCTTTATGTCTTATATTAGCTGGTTTTCTTATTGTTAAACCTATCTACAGAATGGGACTTGTTACTTTTGGGGATTTTTTCAGGGTAAAGTACGGAGAGAAGGTTGAAATTTTGGCTACCTTAATGCTTATAATATCCTACTTTGGATGGATAGCTGCTCAGTATGTTGCTTTTGGACTTATTTTTAAGACAATTACAAATTTTTCTTTTGAAGTAAGTATTTTGATAGGATTTTTTGTAGTCTTGATTTTAACTTACTTGGGTGGAATGTGGGCTATAGCTTTAACTGATTTTATTCAAACGATTGTGATAATCTTTAGTATCTTATTTATATTTTTCGAAGTTTTACTTTTAGCAGGTGGCTTTGTTGCCTTTGAAAAAATACCTCCTTCTTATTACAGTCTAATTCCAGACTTTAACTATAAAGACATTGTAATGTACTTAGCAGGATTGATTACAATAAGTCTTGGGTCTATTCCGGGAC
This sequence comes from Sulfurihydrogenibium azorense Az-Fu1, assembly GCF_000021545.1. Lineage (NCBI taxonomy): Bacteria > Pseudomonadati > Aquificota > Aquificia > Aquificales > Hydrogenothermaceae > Sulfurihydrogenibium > Sulfurihydrogenibium azorense. Next base: position 985,154 of record NC_012438.1, on the reverse strand, counting down.
AAGAACTTTTTCAAAGGTATATGTCTTCTAAAAGTGAAGATGTTGCCTTTAAGTCTTCTATTTTAGCTGGTTTTATGTATCTTACAGTAGCTTTAATACCTCTTTTTACAGTTTTAATTATAAAGTTTGCTTTAGAGTTTGAAACTCAAAACACTTTGATTGATTATATCTCTTTACATACAAACGATTACGTTAAAACAGTATTTTTTGCAGGGTTAATGTCAGCTGTTTTAAGTACAGCTTCAGCTGCTATTTTAGCTCCATCTGCTCTTTTAAGTAATAATATTCTTCCAAAAATTTTTAAAACGTTTTCTGAAAGTACATTACTAACTTTCAGTAGGTTTTCTGTTTTAATTATAAGTGTAATATCACTTATACTGGCTTTCTCGGGAGAGAGTATTTATCAGCTTGTTGCTACTTCTTCAATTATTACCCTTGTTTCTCTGTTTTCTCCGTTTATCCTTGGAATATACTGGAGTAAATCAAACAAAGTTGGAGCTGCTGCTTCAATCGTAATAGGTTTTGTATCTTGGTTTGTGGTAAATTTTATTGTTGGTTTAGAGTACGAAGCTGTCTTACTTGGATTTGTATTAAATGTTTTAAGTATGGTCTTTTTTTCAACTATCTTTAAAAAGATTTGACCTTTACAAGACCATTGTCGTACTCTATAAAGTTTCTTTTTTTACAGGTTTCACAAGTGGTAGTTTCAAATCCGTAATCATCACCTACGAGAATGACAACTTTCTGAGTTTTACCACACTTACAGATAAACTCTACTTCCTTGAACTGAACTTTTAGGTCTTCTAAGATTTTCATAATAAGCACCTCCTACAGTATTTGTATTAATTCTACTGCGGAGGTGTTAATATTTTATGAATGTTTGGTTAATTTTACTTTATTTTTGGACCTTTTTCGTACTTAGAGTCAAAGTAGTTTAAAAACTCTTTTGTTTTGTCAAGTTCTGGCTTTCCGTATAAAACTGCTTGCTTACCTACAATCAGAGAGTAGTTCTTTTCTTTTGCAAAACTTTCTAAGTTATCTTGAACCAACTTCATAAACTGTCCAAGAAGCTCATCTCTTCTTTTTAAAACTTCTTGCTGCTTTTGAATGGCAAAGGCTTGAAACTCTTCTTGAGATTTTTGGTCCTGTTTTAGTGTTTTTTGTTTTGCCTCAACTTCGGCTTGAGCTTTTTTTCCTGCCTCTTCTAAAAGAGCCTGAGCATCTTTACCAGCTTTAGAGTTGTTTACCACAGCTTGAACATCGATAAACACAATGTCAGCTGCCTTTACAATCATAGATAAAGCCATCAAAAGAAAAACCGATAGTACTGCTACAAACTTTTTCATACATCCTCCTATAAAGTAAGATTTTTACTCAATTGTACATACACTTTCTGGTCTTTTTATACGAAGTGCAACTATCTCAAAAACTCTAAAATAGTGGTCCATACTTTCATAGTTAACATAAGCTGTTATAACGTCTTGAGACACAAAAATATCCATATTCTCTATTCCAGTTGCAACTAAAACTGCTTTGTTCTGTGGAACAACAGGGGTTGTAAACACACCTACATCAAACAATTTTTTTATGTGTTCTATCTCTAAAACTCCGCTGTTTCCATACAGTCTGTGTAAACTTGCATAATCTTTTGGATTTAAAACTAAGGCAAAGTTAGAGTAAAATCCTGATTCATTCAGTTTTACAACTGCCTCCAATATGTTAGAAAATGCCTCTCCTTCCTTACTCCAATCTTTTATTTTACATATATTTCTTCCTTTTACATTTAAAAGACCTTCAAAACCTGTCTCTTTATCACCGTGGAATATCAGTTTATCTTCTGCCAACGCAACATCAGAGGCTGCTACAGCTGCAACGCTAAAATCTACTGGTACTCCTAATTTTTTTGCTGTTTCTATATCTCTCCAATGGATTTTAAAATCTTTGTATATTATAGGTATAGGTAAAAATTTTCTTTCTTTTACTTTTACAACTCCACAATCACTCTCTCCAAATAAACCACATGCTCCATTGTTTCCTGATTCGATTGTATCTTGAGGTACAAACTGAACACCTGCATCATAGGGTCCAGATAACTCAATAAATCTTCTTCCAACAAGATTTTTCTTTACTGTTTCTATAACAATCTTATCAAGCCTTTCCCAGTCGGCCGCAGTTAAAGGTGCTTCTTCTCTCTTTAAGAATTCCATATTTTTACCTCCAAACTCAATAGATTATAACATAAATATAAGGGAGGAAGCTTTTAAAAGCCATACTTAATTAAACGCTCGTAGTCTTGAGGTGTGTTTATACTTTTGTAGGTAAGTAAGAATGGGTCAAAGTTTTGAATAACTTCTTGGTCGACAACTAAAACTTTTTTTAAGTTCCTTATCCACTGATTAAGAGACTTTACTTCAGGGTATAAATTTTTAACCTTTAACAGGCTTTTTTTGGTGTAGAGGGCGTTAAGTGGCTGAAACTTACCATCTATTTCTGGAACAACCACATCAAATCCGTTTATTAACTCTATGTAAAGGTCTATTAGATTTTCATTAAGTAAAGGTGTATCACAGGTTGCTATAAAAACGTAAGGGTTTTTTACATGTTTTGACACAGATAGTATTGCGTTTAGTGGTCCTTCGTAAGGGTATAAGTCTTTGACTATTTTAACTTTGTAAGGTTTTAGGTGCTTTTGGTAGATTTGAGGGTCCTTGTTTACACTTAATATTATCTCATCACACTTTTTAGATAGTTTTTCTACTATAGTCTGTAAAAATGTTTTATCTTTATAGGTTAAAAAAGCTTTGTCTGTTCCCATTCGTTTACTTTGACCACCAGCCAAGACTACACAAGATAACTTTTTACTCATAGTCGTAAAGTGCCGTTGTTAAGTATTTTTCACCACCATCTGGACATATAAAGACTATAACTCCTTCTTCTATCTCCCTTGCAATCCTTATAGCAGCTTCAAAGGCAGCTCCAGAAGACTGTCCTACAAAAATTCCTTCTAACCTTGACAGCTCCCTTGCCCTCTGGTATGCAATATCTGTTCCTATAAACATAGTTCTGTCTAATCTGTTTTCGTCAAATATACCCGGTTTTATAGAGGTTTCTATGTACTTTAACCCTTCTATACCATGGAAAGGACTGTCTGGCTGAACTCCTATTACCTGAATGTTAGGGTTAAATATCTTTAACCTTCTACCTGTTCCCATTACAGTTCCACCTGTTCCTATTCCGGCTACAAAGTGGGTTATCTTTCCCTCTGTTTGATTCCATATCTCAACTGCTGTTGAGTCAAAGTGGGCTTTCCAGTTTGCATCGTTGTTATACTGGTCTATGTAGTAGTATTTATCTGGGTACTTTTCTACAAGTTTTCTAACATAGATAATTGCTCCATCTGTACTTTCAAGTGGATTTGTAAAGTGTATCTTTGCTCCGAAGGCTTTTATTATTCTTTTTCTTTCTTCACTTACATTTGCAGGCATTGCAAGTTCTACCTGGTATCCCAGAGCTGTTCCTACCATTGCAAGGGCTATTCCTGTGTTTCCAGATGTTGCGTCTATTATTACTTTATCTTTTGTTAGTTTTCCACTGTTTATAGCTTCTAAAATCATTCTTGTTGCAGGTCTATCTTTAACAGACCCTCCGGGGTTATAACTTTCAAGTTTTGCGTATATCTTAATATTTTTTTTCTTTATATCTTCAGGAAGGCTACGGTTTAACTCAACTAAAGGAGTATTTCCTACAAGCTCTAAAACCGATTTTCTTGTTTTTCTATAACTTTCATCATGCTGTCCCAGTATCCACATTAAAAGTAAAACCTCTTAAATATAAATATTGCAATTATTATATCAGTTATAAAGTTAGTTAGAAAATGCTAACTCAACACAATCTCAGGTTTTAGTATTCCATCTTCCATTTTTCCAAGTCCAAGGAGCTGTCCTTCTTGATTTACTACTTTAAACAGTCCTTTTAATTCACTATCTAATTTTACTTTTTGACCGTATTTAAATGCTCTTTCTAATGTTGATGGTAGTTCTAACTCTTGAAAAAAGTACAGAGCTTCTTTTATAGGGATTAGTTTAACTTCTTTTTTATCTAAAATATCTTGAAGTTCCAAAGCATCCTCTAATTTAAACTCTCCTATCTTTGTCCTTATTAAATCACTCATATAGGCTCCTGTAGATAGTTTATCTCCTATATCTTTTATTAGAGACCTGATGTAGGTACCTGATGAGCAGTCTACCTTAATTTTAAAGTAGGGAAGGTTTATCTCTAATATCTCTATGTTGTATATTTTAACCCTAACTGGTTTTAGGTCTGGGTTTATTCCTTTTTTTGCAAGTTGGTAAGCTCTTCTTCCTTGAATTTTTTTTGCACTGTATGGTGGTGGTAGCTGGTCGTACTCTCCAATAAAAGAGTTTATTACTTGTATTAGTTGGTCCTGGTTAATATTAACTGGGTTTGACTGGATTACTTTACCTTGAGAGTCGTAGGTGTCAGTTATCTCTCCTAACTTTCCTTCGGCTATGTACTGTTTATCAAGTCCTTGAAAAAATTGAGTAAATCTTGTTGCCTTTCCTACAGTTAAAACCATAAGTCCAGAAGCTGCATAATCTAATATTCCTGTGTGTCCTACTTTTTCATTTAAATGTTTTTTTACTTTTACAACTAAATCGTTAGAAGTTATATACTTAGGTTTATTTACCAGCAGTATTCCATCCATTTAGCACCTCTCCTACTAAGTACAACGACCCTGTTATAAAGATAAGACTGTTATCATCTACATACTTTTTAGCAAGCTCTACAGCTTCTAAAAGATTTTCTATAAAGTTTTCTTCTCCAAGTTTGTAAAAATCTTCTTTTTCCATTCCTCTTGATACATTTATTTTAGTTGCTACAGTTTTAAATGAGTTTTCTTTTATTATTTTAAACATTTTTTCTGTCTCTTTGTCTTTCATAAATGAGTACACTGTGATAACTTTTTTACTTTTAAACAACTCTTTTAACTCTTGGAAACTTTTTAAAAGTCCTTCTTCGTTGTGTCCTCCATCTAGTATGATTAAAGGCTCTTCAGAAAGTATCTGCATTCTCCCTTGCCAGAATGTATTTTTTAAAGCTCGTTTAATTGTTTCTTTATCTACTTTAATATTATTTTTCTCACAAAACACTAAAAAAGATGCTAAAGATGTTGAAACGTTTTCTATCTGTCTTGTTCCTATCATAGACAGTTTTATATCTTTTAAGTAAAAGTCTTTAAACTCAAAGTCCCATAAAAGACTTTCTCTTACAGTAGATCTAAAATCTAACCCTTGAATGTAAAACTCTTTTATTTTCCTTTTTTTAAGCCAGTCTATAATCTCTTTTTGGTTTCTTCCAACTACTGCTGGCTTGTTTTTTCTTGTTATACCTGTTTTTTCAAAGGCTATCTTATCTAGCGTATCTCCTAATAGATGCATATGATCAAAAGATACGTTTGTTATAACAGAAACACAAGGGTCTAAAACGTTTGTAGAGTCCCACCTTCCACCAAGTCCAACTTCTACAACTGCTATATCTATACTTTCATCGGAAAAATACTTAAAAGCAAGTAAAGTACAGGCTTCAAAGTAAGTAAGGTTATATTTTTGAATGATAGGTAGTAAATCTTTTATGTAGGACTCTAATCTATCTTGAGGAATGTTTTTACGGTTTATCTGCCACCTTTCGTTTTCTTGGATAAGGTGAGGAGATGTAAAAAGTCCTGTTTTATAGCCATGATGTCTAAAAAGACTTTCTAAGTAAGCACATGTGGATCCTTTTCCGTTTGTACCTGCTACCAGTATTGATTTAAAGTTTTTGTGAGGATTAGATACATCTTCTAAAGCTGCTTTTATTCTTTCTAACCCCGGTTCTATGTTAAAAACTTTTTTCTTGAAAAAATCAAACAGGTTCACGCCTTGACCTTAAGTAAAGTATCAGCATTATTCCTAATAATACCATCATCAATGTGATAATTTGGTTCCAAGTAAGTCCTATGTAAGGAAGTGGTGGTGTAACACCTCTCCAAAACTCAAGTAAAAACCTTTCTATTCCATAGAGTACAAGATACATACCTATTATCTGTCCATCAAAGGATTTTTTTCTATAAGTGAAAAATAAGATTAAAAATATAATTAAATTGCCAATTGCTTCTACTGGCTGGGTAGGATACAATGGAACTCCCGGAGGGGCTAAACAGTGGGGGTTGTTGGGGAATATAATGGCAATATCTTTAAAAGGTGAGTCAGGTGGAACAGGTTTTCCATGGCAACACCCTGCAGATGTACATCCAAGTCTTCCAAAAAAGTGTCCTATAGGAATAGATACACCTGCTACATCTGCAACTTTAAGAAGTGGTAGCTTTTTAATTTTTATGTATACGACAGCTGCTACTAACCCTCCTATAAAGCCACCAAACCAGTCAATTCCTCCATTCCAGATAGCAAAAAAGTCTAAAAAAGAGTTAAAATCTTCTTTATGCTCTATGATGTAGGCTATTCTTGCACCTAAAATTCCACTTAATACTGTAAGGATAAATAGATTCTCGTAGTTTTTTTCTGAAATACCTTCTTTCCTTGCAAAGTAAAGACCTACGTAAAAACCAACTAAAAGTCCAATTGCAGTTAAAACACCGTACGTGTGTATTGTAAAACCACCTATCGTTATCAAGTCTGGAAACATAAATATCTCTCCTTAACCTGTTTGATATTCGGATTCTTTCAAAGATTTAAGGTACTTATCTAAAACTAACTTTCTCTTTAGTGGTGATAGATAGCTTATAAATGGAATGCCGTTTAAGTGGTCTATCTCGTGTTGAAGTACTATTGATAAAAACTCACTACTTTCAACTACAACATCTTCTCCTTTCTCGTTTTTTCCTACTACTTTAACTCTCTTATACCTTGGTATAGTTATCTGAACGCCGGGAAAACTTAAACAGCCTTCAGTTGACATTACTTGTCCTTCTTTTTCTACTATTTTTGGATTGATTAAAACCATTTTAACAGGTGGCTCTGTTTCTTCTTCATTTTTCTTTTCTCTGATAGATGTGTCTATAACAAGTATCTGGTAGGGAATACCTATCTGGTTTGCTGCAAGTCCCACACCTTCTTCTTTATACATAAACTCCCACATCTTGTCAATGTACTCTTTTAGTCTATCATCAAAAAAATCTATTTCTTTTGTTGGCTCTTTTAGTATCTTATCTGGCCACGTTCTTATTCTATACTCCATAACTCTCTCCTTTAAATACATATACTCATATTTTGTTTTAAAATCTTTACGTTTTCTTTTATATCACCTTTAAATACTGCACTTCCTGCTACAAATATGTTAACTCCTAACATTGAAAGGTAATTAATATTCTCTTTACTTACACCTCCATCTATCTCTATAAGTATATCCGTTCTTCCTGTTTGTTCCATAAGAAGTATCAGTTTTTTTACTTTTTCTGCTGTTTGTGGTATAAACTTTTGTCCTCCAAATCCCGGGTTTACGGACATTATAAGGACATAGTCTATGTAATGAATAATCTCTTCAAGGGTGTTGACAGGTGTGGCAGGGTTTAATACAACTCCCGCTTTTGCACCGTTAGACTTTATAAGGTCAACAAGTCTGTGGGAGTGTATAGTGGCATCCATATGGAAAGAAATCATATCAACACCAGCTTTTATAAAATCAAGGGCGTACTTTTCAGGCTCTACTATCATAAGGTGGGCATCAAAGGGAAGGTTTGTTATAGGTCTGATAGATTCTACAACCGGAATTCCAAAGGTAATGTTTGGTACATACCTTCCATCCATTATATCTAAGTGGATTATATCAGCTCCCGCCTCTTCAACTTCTTTTATCTGTTGTCCTAACTTTGAAAAGTCAGCTGACAGTATAGAAGGTGCAAGTAATTTCAAGCTTTTTCCTCCTGCTTTTTTAGTTTGAGTTTGAGACTGCATACAGAACATATTTCGTTAATTGATGGCTCTCCGCATATTTTACAAGGTCTAAGCTGGGGTTTTTCTTCTGACTTTTGAAGTATAGGGTACATTTTTCTTAGAAACTCACTGTAAAAGCGAAGTTTTGTACCGGGACTTTTTTCCTCAAGCTGGGATAAAAAGATTTTGTAATCTATGGAAGTGGCTCCTTCTGAAAATGGACACTCTTCTTCTATGTACTCTATACCTGATAAAATTGCGTACATTGCACTTTCTTTTTCTGAGATTTTACACAGTGGCTTTACTTTTCTTATAAACCCATCTTCTTCTGGTAAAACTGGGTACTGTCTTTTTAAGTATTCTACGCTCCAGTTTAAAGTGTTTGAAAATAAAACAGCTGCTTCATCGTCAAGGTTATGACCTGTTGCTATTATTTTATAACCGTTATCTTTTGCAAACTTGTTCATATAGTACCTTTTAACTGTTCCACACACAGAACAGGTTGGTCTTGAGTCGTGTTTTTTTATCTCCGGAATAGGCATTATCTCTTGTTTTAAAGATATTTTATAAAGTGGTCTTCCTATTTTTTCTGAAAATGCAGTTGCAAGCTTTTCTGATTTTTCAGAGTACTCTCCTATTCCAAGGTTTATATAAAATCCATCAGCTTGATAACCTAAGTTTGTTAAAGCTTTCCATAGGGAAAGGCTGTCTTTACCTCCTGATACTGCAACTAATATTTTATCTTCTTTTTTAAACATTTTAAATTCTTTGATAGTTTTTTCTACTCTGTTGTCAAACCACTGTAAATAGTGGTCTTTACATAGAGAGAGTCTATGTTGTGGAAGGTAAACTTGGGCTTTTTGACTACATTTAAAACATTTTCTCAATTATTTTTTCCTCCAGATATTGCGTTTATAACTCTAACTTCGTCGTTTTGAGTTATAGTTTCGTTTTCATCTACAATCTCACCATTTTTAACTACAAAGGCAAAATCTTTTGACAAACCAAGGGCTTTTAATACATCCTTGGCTTTAACTTTGTCTTTATCAAAACTTAAAATTTTTTCTTGTCCTCTATAATTAACTTTAATTTCCAACCTTTACTACTCCAATTTTAATTAATAACTCTTTTAACTTATTTAAAGCTTTTCCTCTATGACTTATCTTATTTTTTTCTTCTGGTGGAAGCTGTGCCATTGTTTTGTCGTATCCTTCTGGTATAAATATAGGGTCGTATCCAAATCCTCCTGACCCTTCTGGTTTTTTTCCTATCTCTCCTTCACACACTCCTTCTGTCCATATACCCACAGCCTTTTCAGGGTCGTAGTAAACAACTACAGTTTTATACCTTCCTTTTCTGTTTTGTTTACCTTCAAGTAGTTTTAAAAGTTTTAAGTTATTTTTCTCATCTTTTGAAAGACTTTCATCTTCTACCTTTCCACCGTAATCTATACTGTAAAATCTTGCAGAGTAAACGCCCGGATAACCCTCTAAAGCATCAACTTCTAACCCTGAATCTTCAGCTATAACAGGGAGTTTGTAAAAGTTTGCATACTGGGTAGCCTTTTTTATTGCATTTTCTAAAAATGTTTTTCTATCCTCTTCTACATCTATAATGTTATCCATATCCTTAAGAGATAAAAGTTCTACATCCAAGTCTGAAAGTATTGACTTGATTTCTCTTAATTTTCCTTCATTTGTTGTAGCTACAAGTATTTTCATTGTTTCTTTTCCTCTTTTTTGACGTGTGGACAAAATGCACTTTGAAAGTCTTCTTTAGATAACTTCTTTACTGTTGCTTTTTTATTTTCACAGGAGTATCTACATATCTTTGCCATTTTTTCAGATACTTGAGTTGAAAGTCCTGCTGATAGAGATAGATTGTAAACTGCGTTATAACTTTCATCACAGTTGTTTGAGTCGTAGCAGCTGTCATACACTGCAAACATTCCATCACATGTTTGACCAAAAGAGAGTGATACTGTAGCGATTAAAGTTAGAATAAATTTCTTCATACTTCTACCTTCTGTAATGTATGACAGTAAAGTATTGCCAGAGAGTCTGCTATATCACTATCTTGAATATCTAAGTTAAATATTCTGTTTACCATGTTGATCACTTCTTCTTTTGAAGACCTGCCGTATCCTGTTGCTGCTATCTTTACTTCTGCTGGTGTGTACTGAAAAACTTTTAAGTTATTTATCTGTGCTAAAAGTAGTATTACTCCTCTTACTTCTCCTAACTTTATAAGAGTCTGGGCGTTAATACTGTAAAAAGGTGTCTCTAGTATTACAGCTTCTATACTATGTTGGTTTATTTTATCTTGAAGAGTTTCAAATAGTAGCTTTAAAGTGTTTTTTTTCCCTTTTAGAAGGATACTTCCATACTCTATTAAGCTTATTTTATCTTCGTAAACTTCTGCTACAGCATACCCAGTTTTGGAAGTTGATGGGTCTAACGATATGATTTTCAACTTTATCCTTCTATCTTTTGGAGCAATTCTTCTGGAATATCAAAGTTTGCGTATACTTTTTGCACGTCGTCGTTATCTTCAAGGGCATCTAAGAGTTTCATGAGTTTTGTAGCTGTTTCTTCATTTGTTATTTTTACTGTAGTTGTAGGTATTTTTGTAAGCTCAGCTCTTGCTATTTCTACTCCCATCTTTTCAAGGTTTTCTTTAACTTTGTAAAAGTCTTGGACAGAAGTTCTTATTTCGTAGTAATCTTCATCATCTGTTATAACATCTTCAGCTCCAGCTTCTAAGGCTTTTTCTAATATTTCTTCTTCTGAGTACTTTGATTTTTCAACGTTTATAACTCCTTTATCTTCAAATAAAAATGAAACACAACCTGATGATCCTAAGTTTCCACCATACTTGGAAAAAATATGTCTTACTTCTGCAGTTGTTCTATTTCTGTTGTCTGTTGTAGCTTCTACTATAATTGCAACACCTTCTGGACCGTACCCTTCGTATCTTACTTCTTCGTAATTAACTCCTTCTAACTCTCCGGTTCCTCTTTTTATTGCTCTCTCTATGTTTTCAGAAGGCATGTTTACTTCTTTTGCCTTTTCTATAGCCATTCTAAGTCTTGGGTTTGCTTCAGGGTCTCCTCCACCAAGTCTTGCAGCCACTGTTATCTCTTTGATAACTTTTGTAAATATCTTACCTCTTATTGCATCCATTTTAGCTTTTTTATTTTTAATGTTGTGCCATTTACTGTGTCCAGCCATAAAAAAACCTCCGCTGTTTTTGATTATAATCATTATAAAATATATAAAAATCAAATACAAGGCAATAATATAGGAATGTAGTGTAGAGATACTGCCTTAATCACTTACAAAGATGGAGAGAAGATCTTTTCGTAGGTCTATGGTTTTTATTTCAGGTTTTTCGTTTTCATTACCACTTGTTTGGAGTATGCACTCAACTTGTATATCATCGTTAACTCCAAACAAAGACAAGATAGTTGTTACTAAAGATGTTCCTCCCGATAAATACACCGATATATCCTGTTCCTCATATTTATTATTTTTTATATCTCTAACTACATTTATTAAAGCATTAACTATACTACTTTCATCATTCATATTGACTTTCTCAATATATTTTATTTTTGATTTAAACTCTGTAAAAAATTTTTCAAACTCGGTTTTATACTTTTCTGTTTCTTCCGAGATAAGTACATAAGCTACTTCTAATCTTGATTTATGAAATTCAAGAAGTTCTTTTATAGGTTGCCAGTTGCGGGGAAGAGTTTCAAGACTTTCTAAATTTTTTCCTGGTATAGATAAAGCAAATATTAAAACTTTTCTAGGTTCTCTTTTTAGAGATTTTTTACTGTTTATGTAAGCTTTTATTTTTTCTTGATAAAAACTAAAAAATAAGAGACCAATAGATAAGATACCTATAAAACTTATTATTGCTTTACAAAAATCGAGCATCTTATTTTCTTCTATAAAGTTTTTTGTGTACTCAAAAAGAAAGTTAAACAAAATAAATTCTGAAACAAAAGCTGAAAAACCTAAAAAAGTTGCTACATCTCCTTTTATGATGTTAGACAAATTTTTTAAGACAGACTTGTTATAGGATACATTAGATACTTTCCAGCAGTAGAGAGAAAATATAAAAATTACTAAAGAAACTAAAAAGTTATAAATTAACTTATTACTATCTACGAAATATAAATTAAGTAAAAAAGAAAAGAAGACTATAATTAGTAAAATTTCTTCTTTGTATTTACTCATTATTTTCATCTTAACACACCATAACCTATTCCTTTCTAAAATTTACTTCTTACCTCATTTAAGTTAATTGGGATTTTTATGTAAGTTGTATTTTTACTATCGTAATGGTATAGGGTTATATCTTTAAAGTGTGCTATTGCCATTCCCAAGCTTAGGGATATGGGAACCGGAATTGAATAAAAAAGGTGAATTTTGTCTTTAATCGTATTTATGTAAGTATAAAGCTCTCTACTAATGGTTAAAAACTCTTCTAATGGTATGTTTCCACCATAAATTGTGTTTATAACACAGGTAGATTTAACGTGTGGAAGATTTTTCTCAATGTAGGATTTGGCAGAATTTACAGGGTTGTGAGATGCTATATTTAAAATTAATGCTATCTCTTGGTCTGTATTGCAACTTTCAGGCTGTATTATACTGTACTCTTTAACATTTTCTTTTATTACTCTTGGGTCTTTTGACATATCTATGGCTTTACGATATTCACCTTGATAGTGCAGTATAACTACTTTTTTCCTCGCACCTATCAAAGATCCTACTAAAAATCCTAAAGATGCCACAGACAAAGATATGTATAAAATTGAATTTCTTACTGAAAATAGTTTTTCTAATCTTTCTTCAAATTGTTTTAATATGTTTAGAAGTTCTTCTCTGTTTGAAAAGTCTATGGATGGAGTGATTATATATAAATCTTCTTCTGAGAGGTTATAGAATTTTATAAGGTTTTTTATGGTAAAGTAAGGACAATCTTGTTTTATAAGTGTTTCTATTTGGTGTAAGCTTTCTTTTATGTTGTTGTCTGTGTTTCTATTTAGGAGTATTACAGGTATTTGGGAGCTGTTTAGCCAAAATTCTAATTCTTCTAAAGTTGAGATATCATCCGGAGTTATGAGGTTTTTTTCGTTTGCTTTAGTTATTTTTTCTTTTTCATTTACATGGTTTACAGGTAGTATTTTTCCTGAAGATGATACTTTTCCTGTAAATGCAAGATTTTTTAAGATATTTTTATCTTTTGCTATTAAGCCTGCTACTATTGAAAATTGATAACTATCTCCTGTAAAGTAATTGCTAAATATTACAAAAAAGTCTTTATTTGCAACTGCTTTTATTGTTTGTAAATCTACAAATTTATTAAATGTGAATGTTTTTGAAGTTCCTTCTACGATTAAGGCTTTGTAAAGATGGGCTTCTTCTTCGTCAGGAAGATAAACAGGGAAGTATACTTCAAAAGCTTGTTTTCCTTTTACAAATATTTCATAAATTTCGTCTTCTGATAGGTTTAGTTTTTCTGATAAAAGTTTATAATCTAAAAACTCTGGGTGGTGGACTAAAAGACTGTAAAGATGAAATTTTAAAGGTGTTATGTAAGGGCTGTCTTCCATATTAAATATGCTATATAAATCTGCTAACCATTCTTTTTTAATGTTTCCATCTTTAATTAGATTGAGGATAACCGGATAAAATCTTTCTAAATCTTCTAAAAACTGCTTGACCATTATTCCTCCACTACCACTTTTATACTTTTTGCTAACTTTTCTAAATCTATATTTTTAGGGTTTTCAAATTTTAAAGTTATTACCGTATCATCTAACACATTTTCAAAAATTTTTTCTCCTTCTAAAAATACGGAAACTTTTTTATTTATAAACTCTTGTGAAACTATGATGTTTATGTACTGTGGTTCTCTGTAGATTACAAAGTTTTCTCCCAGTGCTGTATTTTTCTCTGTAGAAGCTACGGCTGTATATCTGTAATTTTCTTCTCTTTCTGGTGATAAAGGAATGATGTTGTACTCTTCTTTTTCTAACTCGTCTATTATGTTAAAAATTCTAAGATGGTAGGGTTTTATGACCTCAAGTTCTTTTTCTTTAAACTTTTCTACCCACACATTTTCATAAATATAAAAAAGTCCTCTTTCAATGTTTGATTTTAATTTTTCCTCTGTTGATAATTCTCTATATTCTTTTATTTTTTCAACATTGTCTATTATATCGATTTTTTTAAACCTTTTTATTTCATCGTCTTTAAGGTAAAAATTCAAGTCTGTTTCTATAATAAATGTTCCTATCTCGTTTCTGTAAACGATATCCCTGATAGTTCCTAATTCCCAAAAATGCGAGATTTTAAGCACTTCAAAGTATTTATCTGTAATCTTATCAATAATAACAAACATTACACGTTTTTTATTGAGTAAACCAAGATAAACTCCCCCGATTATTGGTTCTTCTTCTCCTCTGAATTCTTCAAAAGGTTCTTCTTTTAAACTTTCCTCGTACAATCTGTAGATAATCTCTCTAATATCTTTTTTCATTATTATTACCCCTTGTAGTTCTTACATATCTGTGTGTAAAAAGTGTTAAAAGCTTCTTCAAAGCCTTCTTGTGAATAACCGTATTCTTGGGCTATAGAAGAAAGCTTCTTTTTTAATCTCTCAATCCTTTTATAAAAAGCATCTTCTGATATGTCTTTAAAAAAGTTTTCTTTTATGTAGCTTTGTAGTTGTTCTTCACTTATTAGGTAGCATAAAAGTTGTTTTTCCGTGTCTTTTAGTTCTTCTATTAACTTATTGTATATGTCTTCTGCTTCTATTTTTACTAACACGTCGTATTCCTTAGCTTGAGTAGTTTCTAAAACTCTTTCAAATGTGTCTTCTTTTTCATCTTCTTCTTGATTATAATAAACAGAATTTTGAAACATTTCTGACTTGTAAATTTTTTTTGTTATTTCTGTTTTTAAGAAGTTTTCTATTGCTATTGATATATAAGATACAAGTCCATCTGTAGATTGTGAAAATTTTTCGGCTATTTCTTTTCTTTTTGGTATTAGTTTGTATGTTATGAAGTCATTGAGTAAATCATCTTTGTCTTGGTATAAGATTTGATAAGATTGTTTTGATATTTGAGTGTAAAACATTTTTTTTATGTGATTTAGTCCTTCTTCGTCAAAGTTTATTAAAAAATTGTATATTTTATCTGCAGAATTCAATTTGTTTTCCCTCCAAAGTTTTCACATTTTCCACAAAGTTTAGCTTCACGATTACTTTTTAAATCTTTAAATATTTTTTCATTGATATAAAATCTGTCTCTATTATCTCTAACGAAAATATAAGCTTCTTTTTTTATCTTGATGTTAGCACAAAATCCATCTCCTTCAAACTTACAGTTTTCTAAGCTTATTCTCTTTCTATATTTTCCTGTTTTTAAATTATAAGAAGGAGTGGTTGAGAGTGCGATGAATTTTATTACATCTTGGTTTTTATCGATTATTATTATGGGTCTTGATTTTCGTTCAGAATCGTCTTGATTGTAAAGCTTGATATTGGTTTTTAAGTAGAATGCTTTTGTTTTTACTGCGTAAACTTGACCTTTTTTGATTTGTTCCCCTTGAACTGGCAAAGCTACTGCCAAAATTTCACCCAAATTAAAACCCATTTTTTTCCTCTTTTTGTCTTTCTTTAAAAGATTTTAGCACAGTTTAGACAAAAAAGAGAAACAGAGATGAAAATTCCCTCATAATCGGGAGAAAAACCAAATAAAGGATTTATTCACACAACAGATTTTAAATCACTTCAATTCCCTCATAGTCGGGAGAAAAACAGTGCTTTGGTTGGACTTATTGCAATCAGAAAAGCAATGTTTCAATTCCCTCATAGTCGGGAGAAAAACGAAGACAAATCTCTTTCTTCTGATAGTGCATCTGAGTTTCAATTCCCTCATAGTCGGGAGAAAAACCGGGTCTTTCTTTCATCTTTTTGCGTGATGCTGTCAAATTTCAATTCCCTCATAGTCGGGAGAAAAACTGGGGGACAATTCCCCCACTTCATCGTTTACAACCCTGTTTCAATTCCCTCATAGTCGGGAGAAAAACGGGAGTGTATATAGGAAAGCTAAATGGGAAAAATAGTTTCAATTCCCTCATAGTCGGGAGAAAAACTTTTGATTCTGGACTTGAAAAACTTTATTTAGAGTAGTTTCAATTCCCTCATAGTCGGGAGAAAAACGTCCCAAAAAAAATTTAAATAGGAGGTGTGTTATGGGTTTCAATTCCCTCATAGTCGGGAGAAAAACTCACTTTAGATTTGACAAATCTAAAAAAGTGATGTAGGTTTCAATTCCCTCATAGTCGGGAGAAAAACCCTTCTTTTAGCCTATTCGGTTGTCAAGGTTCAAATCCTTTATTATCAACTGTTAGATATTATAATACACTTTTCCAAAAAATGCAACCGGATGTATGAGTTCTATACATCGTGAACACCTTCACCTAAAAATTTTATCATACTCCATAAACAATGTCTGCTGGTCTTTTGTATCCTAAAGAATGATGTGGCCTTATAAAATTGTACTTCCTTACATACTTCCTTAACTTCTTATTCATCTCCTCTAATGTGTAATCTAATCCCTCTATCAACCATAACTCCTCTTCTATTGTCCTTATCAATCTTTCTACAACACCATTAGTCTTTGGACTCCTTGGATAGCTAAAGTAATGCTCCACTCCTATATCCGTTAAATACTTGTTAAACTCCCCTAAAAACTCACTCCCGTTATCTGTTTGTACCCTCTTTATCTCAAATTCAAAATACTCATTTAACTCAATATAAAATTCTTTTGTTTTCTTTGAATTTTTACTTTCATATACCCGTGCAAAACAAAATCTGCTATACTTATCTATAGCTGTGAATTGGTAATATGTTGCACCTGCGATGTTCAGGTGTTTTACGTCTATTTGTACTACATCCCCTGGGGCTTGTGCTTGCAAGCCTCTTTTTGTCCTTTTCTTCTTTATACTCTTTTTTCTTTTGTTTTGTATTTTAATTGATTTTGTTCTCTCTATTAATCCTTCTTCTTTTAATACTTTATACACTGTAGATGGTGATACTTTTATGTTTTTTTCTTCTTGTAGATATGCCGATATTTTTTCTTTGCTCCAAGTTGGGTTTTGTTTCCTGACTTTTATTATTTGTTCTCTGTACTGATTTCTTATAGTTGGTTTTCTTGTGTTTTTTGGTGTTTTAGGTCTATCAAGAAGTCCTTCAAGTCCGTCTTTTTTGTATCTTTCAAACCATTTATAGAAGGTAGTTCTTGATATTCCGAAGTATCTGCAGGTTTTGGATATATTTTTTGTATCTTGGTAGTGCTGTATCCATTTTAGTCTTTTTTTGGCTTCTTTTGTTAAAGGAATGTCTTTAATCTTGTTTGATAGTTTTTTAGGAAAGAGTGTTGTCATATACATAGGGGTTCCTATAATACCTTTCATATAACCTACCTCCTGTTTTTGTTGAAATTATTTTAAAGGGGTAGGTGTTCACTGTGTATTGAAACTTATACACCGGAATGTATTTTTTCCTGTCGACCTTTGATCCTGCAAAAATCACTGGAGATCGACAGTGATTATTTTTCAATTACTTAACTCGATTAATCTCAATCAACCTATTCTAATTGAGACTCAAAAACTGCCATTTTCGATAGGACGACGACTGCAATTCGATTGCATTTTCTACAACTATCTGAATAGAAAGCTTTGGGATTTTTACCTCAATTATTCCTTCTAAGTGATATTAGAGTTATAATATTCCTTATGGAAAAGATTGAGTTGTCAGTAAGACCAAAATTTTTAGATGATTTTATTGGGCAAGATGAGGTAAAAAGACAACTTAAAGTATTTATAGAAGCTGCAAAGTTAAAAAACAAACCTCTTGACCATGTTATTCTCTCTGGACCTCCCGGACTTGGTAAAACAACCCTTGCATCAGTAATAGCTAATGAGATGGGAAGTAATATAAAGATAACCTCAGCTCCTGTTTTAGAGAAAAAAGGCGATTTAATAGGACTTCTTACTTCTTTAAAAGATAATGATATTCTATTTATAGATGAGATTCATAGACTATCTCCAAGTCTGGAAGAGATACTTTACTCTGCTATGGAAGATTTTAAGGTTGATGTTATACTTGGAGGAGGGTCTGGAAGGAAAGGAAGGTCTGCAAAAGCAATTAGACTTGACCTTGCAAAATTTACACTTATAGGTGCAACTACAAGGGTTGGTATGCTTTCATCTCCTTTGATGTCAAGGTTTGGAATAGTTTTAAACCTTGATTTTTACGATGAAGACTCTCTATCAAAAATAATCTTAAGAACTGCCACTATCAACAATATCCCAATCACACAAGAAGGAGCTTTAGAGATTGCAAAACACTCAAAAGGAACTCCAAGAATTGCCAATAAACTTTTAAGCAGAGTTTACGATTACGCTGTTATCCATGGAAATAAAGTTATTGATAAAGAAGTTGCAAATCAGGCTTTGAGATTTTTATCAATTCAGGAGCTGGGAATAGACAGTTTAAGTCTAAAGTATTTAAAAACTCTTGTTATCCAGTTTAACGGTGGACCTGTAGGATTAAACACAATCTCTTTTGCCATATCAGAAGATAAAAGAACAATAGAAGAAGTTATAGAGCCCTACCTACTAAAAATAGGTTTTATCAAAAGAACAGCAAAAGGAAGAGTAGCACTAAAACCAGCCTTTGAGTTTTTAAATTTAGATGATAATACTTAACTCGTCAGAGATTGGCAAACCAGTTAGTGGAACATTTTTATACAGGAAAAACAGGTTTGTTGGTGTTTGTCTGTTAGATGGTAAAGAAGTTAGCTTTCATATATCTGATACAGGAAGATTAAAAGAGATCCTTACACAAGGAAGGGAAATTTTACTTTTAAAAAGTAAACAACATAATAAACTTCCCTATAAACTCCTTGCTGCAAAGATGGAAGAAGGTTTTGTTTTAATTAACACTTCTCTCCACTCAAAAATAGGTAAAAAAATTATACAGATGGGACTACTTGGCTTTAAACCAAGTAAAATAAAGTCTGAGATAGTTTATAAAGATAGTAGGTTAGATTTTTTAGTTGATGATAAATTGTACATAGAGCTAAAAGGATGTAATCTTTTGGTAGATAACCGTTGTCTTTTTCCAGATGCTCCTACAACAAGAGGTTTAAAACATTTAAAACATCTTATAGAGATAAAAAAAGAGGGTTTTGAAGCTGCCATTATGATTTTATCTTTAAGGGAGTGTGATACTTTCCTTCCTAACTATAACACAGACCCAAACTTTTCTAAAATTTTTGAAACTGCTTTAAAAGAAGGTGTAAAATTTTACGGTTTTAAAGTAAAGTTTGATAATAACTTTAACATAGTTTACAACGGAGAGTTAGAGGTTGATAAGCAGTTATGGAAATAACTAAAGAGATATTCTACATAATGAATATTATAGGTATAGTGGCCTTTGCTATGACAGGGTCGTTAAAGGCAATAAAGGAAGGCTTAGACTTACTTGGTATAACAGTTTTAGGTGTAATGACTGCACTTGGAGGTGGTATAACCAGAGATTTACTTATAAACACTGTTCCAAACGCTTTAAAGTCTTTAACAGATATGAGTGTAGCCCTGCTTGGGGTATGGCTTGCAATAATAATTTACAAAGTAGCAAAAGGAGATATAGGAAATAAATACTACATACTTATACCAGATGCCATAGGTTTGTCAGCTTTTACAACAACCGGAGCTCTCATAGCTTACAACGCAGACGTTTCATTTTTTGGTATCGTTATACTTGCAACCTTAACAGGAGTAGGAGGAGGAATAATAAGCGACCTTCTACTTGGAAAAGTCCCATCAGTTTTAAGAGATGACTTTTATGCAAGCTGTAGTATAATTGGCTCAATAGGTTTTTATATAACAATAACCCTAACCCAAGACCTTACAGTATCTGCAATAGTGTGTAGTTTAATGGTGTTAATGATAAGGATAGTAGCTATACTATACAACTGGAGACTTCCTAAGTTTCAATGAAGTTAAAAACTTTGTTTGAGATGGTAGTTAATATATTAAAAAAAGCAGATATTGAAAACCCTCAACTTGAAGCTCTTATAATACTCCAAGAAATCCTTAAAATTCCAAAACATAAAATCTTCACAGACCCAGATTTAGAAATAAAAGATTATCAAGAAGCTATTAATGTAGCATTACAAAGGTCAAAAAAAGTTCCCCTTGGGTATCTAATAAAAAAGAAAGAGTTTTTTGGACTTGAGTTTTACATAGAAGAAGGAGTTTTAATCCCTCGCCCGGAAACAGAAGTGTTAGTTGAGAAAGTGTTGCACCAGTTAGAAAACTTAAAAAATCCATTAGGTCTTGAGGTAGGAGTAGGGAGTGGTTGTATATCTGTATCTTTACTGTATAACAAAAAAGATTTAAAAATGTATGCTTTAGATATATCAGAAAAAGCCTTAAAAATAACAAAGATAAACGCAGAAAAGTACGATCTTTTAGACAGACTTACTTTGATAAAATTTGATGTTATGAAAGATGATGTAAAAGACTTAAACTTAGACAGACTTGATTTTGTAGTTTCAAACCCTCCTTACATATCAGAAGATGAGTATGAAAGTCTTCCAGAAGAGGTAAAAAAAGAACCAAAAGAAGCTCTAATATCAGGTAAAGTTGGGACAGAATTTTACGAAAAGATAGTAGAAAAATTTAAAAATTATTTAAAAGAATACGGATTTTTTGCCTTTGAGATAGGAATAAATCAAGCAGAAAAGGTAAAAAGCATCTTAGAAAGAAATGGCTTTAAAAATATAAAAATCTACAAAGACCTTGCAGGAATAGATAGAGTTTTAATTGCAAGTAAAATATAATATTTGAGGTAAGAAAGATGATAAAGGAAGAGATAAAGTTGAAAGAGGCTTTAATAGTTGAAGGAGGATGTAGGTTAGAAGGTGTTTTAGAGGTATCGGGAGCAAAAAATGCAGCTCTTCCAAACATGGCTGCAACGATACTAACAGATGAAGAAGTTATAATAGAAAACCTTCCAAATCTATTAGATATACAAACAATGGAAAAATTACTGACAAACATTGGAGTTGCAGTAAATCACATAAAAGATAAAACTTATAGTTTTAAAGCAAACAACATAACCTCCCTAACAGCTCCTTACGACCTTGTGAGTAAAATGAGAGCTTCTATACTTATTCTTGGACCTATGCTTACAAGGTTTGGATATGCTGAAGTTGCCCTTCCCGGAGGATGTTCTATAGGAACTCGCCCAGTTGACCTTCACTTAAAAGCCTTGGAGAAGATGGGAGCTGAAATTACCTTAGAGCACGGTTATATAAAAGCCTACGCACCAAGAGGATTAAAAGGTGCCCATATATTCTTTGACAAGATAACAGTTACAGGAACAGAAAATATAATGATGGCTGCAGTTTTAGCAGAAGGAAAGACCATTATAGAAAATGCTGCTTTAGAGCCAGAAGTGGTTGATTTGGCAGTGATGTTAAAAAAGATGGGAGCAAACATAAAAGGAGAAGGTACCCACAGAATAGAGATAGAAGGAGTTAAATCCTTAAAAGGAACTTACCACACTGTTATCCCAGATAGAATAGAAGCTGGAACTTTTGCAGTTTTATCCGCTTTAACTGATGGAAAGATAATTATAAAGAACTATCCAAGCTACTATCTTGAGTATGTTGATGAGATTTTAGAAAAAATAGGTGTATCTGTAGTTAAAATCTCAGATAACGAAGTTGTTATAAAAAGGAAAGATACACTTAAACCTGTAAATATAGAGACAAAAGAGTATCCACTTTTCCCTACAGACCTACAAGCCCAGTTTATGACTTTACTTTGCTTTGCTGATGGAGTATCAGAAATAACCGAAAATATCTTTGAAAATAGATTTATGCATGTACCAGAGTTAAACAGACTTGGAGCTAATATAGATATAAAAGGCAAAACAGCCATAGTAAAACCTGTTAAAAAATTCAGTGGAGCCCATGTGAAAGCCACAGACTTAAGAGCAAGTGCTGCAATGGTAATAGCCGGATTAGTTGCAGAAGGAGAGACAACTATCCACAGTATCTACCACTTAGACAGGGGATACGAACATATAGATGAAAAACTAAAATCAATAGGTGCAAAAATAAGAAGAGAGGTTATAGAAGAATAGGAAGAAAGAAGGTATTTTTTAAAATAACACTGATTTGTATATTAATAAGCCTTTCTCTTACAGCTGTTTATCTATTTTTAGATAAGTACTTTCCTTCTTCTGAGCTTGACCTTTCTTTTATTGGGCTTTTTGGACTTACGATTTTTTTACCTTTTTTTATCTTTAAACCTTCTTACATAAAAAACTGTTCTTCAACGATTTTCTTTATTGGGCTTTTAGTGTACCTACCTATGATAGTTATAAAATTTGATATAATTAATTTACTAATAATTTTACTTTACATTAACTTTATCAGTTATATTCTGTGTAGCAGGTTAAGGAGGCGACTTGAAGAAAGAAGTTAGAGAAAAAATAGTAGAAATCCTAAAAAAAGAAGAACTTTTTTACCCTGAGATAGAGGACAAGATAAAGGTTGAACCTCCAAAAGAAGAGAGTTTTGGAGATTTAGCAACAAACGTAGCATTTTTACTTACTAAACATCTAAAACAAAAACCCCAAGACATAGCAGAAAAGATTAAATCACTACTTGAAAAAGACCCAACATTTAGTAAAGTGGAAGTTTTAAACGGTTTTATTAACCTGTTTTTATCAGATAGTTATTACCACAGTGTTGTTAAAAAGGCAGTGGAAGAAGGAGATAGTTTCGGAGAAAATAAAGAAAAAAATAGAGGAAAGATAAACATAGAGTATGTAAGTGCAAATCCAACAGGTCCCCTTCACTTGGGACACGGTAGAGGAGCTGTAGTGGGAAACCTTCTGTCAAATATGTACTCTTACATAGGTTATAAAGTAGAAAGGGAGTTTTATATAAACGATGCAGGCAACCAGATAAAAAAGTTAGGTCAATCAGTTTACGCAAGGTTTAGACAGATAGAAGAACCAGACTTCCCATTCCCTGAAGACGGCTACCATGGAGAGTATATAAAAGATATTGCAAAGGAGATTTATCACTACGAAAGAGAAAAAATTTTAAGTATGTTATCAGAAGAAGATGCAGTAGAGTTTTGTGCAGAGTATGCAAAAAACTACCTTTTAGATAAAATAAAAGAAGACCTAAAACTGATAAATGTTGACTTTGATATATGGACAAGTGAAAAAAGTCTGTATCAACATGGTAAAGTAGACCAAGCCTTAAAATTTTTAGAAGAAAAAGGAATGATTTATGAAAAAGATGGAGCTTTATGGTTAAAAACATCACTTTACGGAGATGAGAAAGATAGAGTTATAAAAAAGTCTGATGGAAGTTATACCTATTTTGCAGCAGATATTGCATACCACTACGACAAGTATGAAAGAGGGTACGACTTTATTATAAACGTTTGGGGAGCTGACCACCACGGATACTTCCCAAGATTAAAAGCTGCAGTAATGGCTTTTGGAGTAAGAGAAGACTGGATAAACGTTGTTTTTATTCAACTTGTTAAACTGTTTAAAAACGGTGAAGAAGTTAAGATGTCAAAAAGGTCTGGAGATTTTATAACTTTAAGAGAGTTAGTTGAAGAAGTTGGAAAGGATGCTGTTATATACTTTTTTGCATCAAAAGACCCTAATACTCATCTAAACTTTGATATAGATGTTGCCCTTGCAAAATCCAACGAAAACCCCGTTTACTATGTTCAGTACGCCCACGCAAGAATATCAAGTGTATTTAGAGAGGCAAAAGAAAGATTTAACTTTGACCCTGAAAAAGATTTTGAAGCTGATTTATCTTTACTTACTCAAGAAGAAGAAAAAAGTATAATGAAGTTTTTGTCAAACCTACCTCAAGAGATAGAAGAGGCAACATTAAAAAAAGAACCTCACAAGATAACATCTCTTACTTACGAACTTGCTTCAAAGTTGCACAAGTACTACTATCAACATAAATTTTTAATAGAAACTGACGAAAAGTTAATGAAAGCAAGGTTATACCTTTTAAAAGCCATTAGAAATGCACTAAGAACTTTATTTAAACTTATGGGAATAACCCCTGTGGAGAGAATGTAATGGAAGACAGAGATTTAAAATCAGCTGTAAAACAGATAAAACAGAAAAAGAAAAAAGAAATATTAGAAAGACTTATAATCTTCCTATCTGGGCTGCTAATAACGTTAGTATTTATAGCCATAGGGTTAAACTTTTACTCCAAATCAAACCAAACCGTATCAGAACCTCAAGTAAAGGTAGCCACAGAGGCTGTAAAACCAACCACTCCACCCTCACCTCAAAATCTACAAACAACACCCCCCGTAGAACAACCTTCCCAGCCTATAGAACAACAAAATAAACCTTCTGAAACAGTCCAAACTCAACCAACCCAAGAGAAAAAACAAGTAGAAACACCACCTAAAAAAGAACAACCACCTCAACTAAAACAAGAGCCTACAGAACAAATTAAAGCAGTCCAAAAAGTAGAAAAAGAAAATAAAAAAGAAAATAAAGAAAATGTTAAACAGGAAGTAAAAACTTCTAACAAACCAACTGAGAATGTAGAAAAACAACCTAAAAAAGAAGAAAAACAAGTTGCAACATCAAAATCAGAAAGTCAAGTAAAACAAACTCCTAAAAAAGAAGAATCTA
Organism: Sulfurihydrogenibium azorense Az-Fu1; assembly: GCF_000021545.1. Lineage (NCBI taxonomy): Bacteria > Pseudomonadati > Aquificota > Aquificia > Aquificales > Hydrogenothermaceae > Sulfurihydrogenibium > Sulfurihydrogenibium azorense. The sequence goes on along the minus strand of NC_012438.1, from coordinate 960,399 downwards.
CAGCCAAAGAAATAATAGATAAAATAAAATCTGGTTATTTCTCAATCCAAGTAGGAGCTTTCTCTACAAGGGAAAAAGCTGAAGTAGAAAAAGCAAAGTATACAAATGCTTACATAATAGAAGAAGGTGGATTACATAAAGTTTTAGTAGGTAAATTCCAAACAGAGAAAGAAGCAAGAGATTACCAAAAGGAAAGTGGTATAAAAGGGTTTATAAAAAGGTTAGGGTCTTGATAGAATACCTTATCCCTCCTCTTACAGGAGCTTTTATAGGTTATATAACCAACTGGCTTGCTATCAAAATGTTATTTAAACCTTACAACGAAGTAAGAATATTTGGAATAAAAATGCCATTTACTCCCGGATTAATTCCTAAAAGAAGAGACGAGATAGCAAAGTCTATAGCAAAAGTTATTCGCCAGCATCTTGTAAACCCTGAGAACCTCCATAGGCTCTTTATGGAAAGCTCATACAAAGAAGTTTTAGAAAACAAATTAAACACTGTAGTTGAAGAGATAGTAGATAAACTACTTATAAGCCTAAAAGAAGAGGTGGAAACAAAAGTAAAAATATCATTTTTGTCAGGCTACACAGATAAAATTCTTCAATCTCTATCTGATAAAGTAAAACCAATCATTATAGAAAAATCTCAACACTCAATAAAAGAAAACTTAGAAAAACATATAGAAGAAGAACTCCCCCAGCTTCTTGCATCGTTAGATGTTGAAAAAGTAATCTATGAAACTCTCTCTTCTATAGATATAAGACAACTTGAAGAGATAGTCTTAGGATTTTCCGAGAAACAGTTAAAACATATAACTTACTTAGGTGGAGTGATAGGCTTTTTTATAGGATTATTACAGATTTTTATTAATCATTGAAATTTTTTTTATTCACACTAAATTTAATAATTGCTTTATACTAAAAGGTGATTAGATGGCTATATCCCCAGATACGGTAGAAGAGGTAAACAGAGTAGCAAACGTTTACGATGTAATATCAGATTATTTAAATTTAAAAAGACAAGGTTCAGTTTACGTAGCACTCTGTCCTTTTCACAACGAAAAAACGCCATCATTTGTAGTATCTCCTACAAAGAACATCTTTAAATGTTTTGGATGTGGTATCAGTGGAAACGCTATAAAGTTTGTAATGGAGTATGAAAAAATCTCTTACTTTGATGCAGTTGTCAAACTAGCCCAAAAGTATAACATTCCTATTAAATACTTAGACAGTGAAAAAGAAAAGCTAAACAAAGGACTTTATCTTACAACAAGAATTATCACAGAGTTTTACAAAGAAAACCTTAAAAAATCACAAGTATGTAAAGACTACCTAAAAAATAGAGGAATACTATCAAGAACAATTGAAGAGTTTGAACTTGGTTATTCACCTGAAGACAATTCTATTTTGCAAAAGTACATCCAAGAGAAAAATGTACCTTTAGAAGATTTAGAGAAAATAGGTTTAATAACAAAAACAGACAGTTTATTTAAAGACAAATTTTCAGGAAGGCTTATTTTCCCAATAAAAGATGTAAAAGGAAACATAGTAGCCTTTGGAGGAAGATCTTTAGATAACACAAGACAACCTAAGTACTTAAACTCTCCAGAAACTGTTATCTATAAAAAAGGAAACACTTTATACGGTATATACCAATCCCTTGAACACTTAAAAGAAAAACAAAGTGTAGTGATAGTAGAAGGCTACATGGACTTAATTTCACTATATCAAATAGGAATAAAAAATGTTGTAGCAACGCTAGGAACAGCATTTACAAAAAATCAAGCAAAACTACTAAAAAAGTATGTAAAAGAAGCTGTGGTTATGTTCGACTCTGATGAAGCTGGAAAGAAGGCAGCAATAGAAGCTGCAAAGATACTACTTTCAGAAGGAATAACTGTAAGGTATGCATACTACAAAGAAGCAAAGGACCCTGATGAACTATCTAAACAAGGTCTATCCAAGGTTAAACAAGTTATTGAAAACTCAAAGGATATAATAATTTTCCTTTTAGAGAGACTAAAAAGTATTCAAGACTCAGATATAAAAACACAACTTAAAAGTTATCAAACAATTTACGACTATATAACAAAGATACTGGCTTATATAGAAGACCCTTCTCTTAGAAACAGTTATATAGAGATTGTAGCAAAGTATACAGGAAGAAGTTTTGCAAATGTTGAGTTAGATATAGAAAAAGTTAGAATACTAACCAAAAGAGAGAGAGGAAGTTTTAATTACAATTATACAGATGACGAAAGTACATCTATTAAACCTAAACTCAATATGAAAGAAGAGATAGTTTTAAAGTATATACTCGAGAATCCAGATTTTTTGCAAAAATATGACTTTTATGATATAATAAGTGTTTCTGAAAATTTAGGTTATTATGTACAACTTATTAACAGTGGGAATACGCAAGTTATTCAAGAATTATCTCAAATTTTAAATCAGCACAACATCTCAGCTACGGAAGAAACTGTTTTGAAAATACTAGAAGATTTTAGACAGGAGTGGATAAAAAAACAAAAATCCCTTGCTATATCAAACTTGTCAGAAAGAGATTTTATAGATATTTTCAACGAGATAAAAACTCTTAAAAGGAGGCGATGATATATGATTAACCTTCAAGAAAGAGATGACGTAAGAACTCTTATCAACCTCGCAAGGGAGAAAGGGTACGTCACCTACTCCGAGATAAGCACCTATGTAGATGAGGAGTTTTTCTCATCAGATGAACACATAGAAAGCCTCATTGAGTACCTAAACGAGTTAAACATAGACGTAAGAGACGATGAAAAAATTAAAGAAGAAGACGATGATATCTATCTTGGAATAGATTTTGATGATGATGTTTGGTCAAAAGCAGATGACCCAGTTAAGTTATACTTAAGAGAGATGGGAAAAATTCCATTGTTAAAGAGAGAAGAAGAGATTAAGTATGCAATGGAGATTGAAAGGGGAAGAAAAAAAGTATTTAGAGGTTTACTCAGAACATCCTTCCTTACAGAGAGATTGTTAGATGAGTGGGCAAAAGTTGTAGATGGAAAGTTAAGGGTACAAGATTTATTAAACGTAGAAGAAACGGAAGAAAAGGTAGATGAGCTATCAGATGGAGAAAGTTTAGAGCTTGAAAATAATGAAAACTACGACAAAATAACTTCTGACTTTATCAAAAAAGGTTTAGAACTTGCTAAACTCTACAGAGATTTACTTGAAAAAGAGAAAATTTACCTTGAAACAAAAACATTAGAAGCAAAAAGAGAGTTTGTATGGCAACATGCCAAGTTAAACAAGTTTATAAAAAGTTTAAACATAAAGTTTACTAAGTTAGACAAAATAGCAGATGAGCTAAAAGAGTTATACACAAAGTTAAGAAAAAATGAGAAAGATTACGAAAAGAGAATAAAGATAATCTCAAAAATTCATCCAGATTTAGACTTAATGCTATCAACTGAGTATGAAAAATACCCAGAAATCCTAAAAAAACTTGAAAGTAATGGATTTTCTTACGGTAGATACGAAATACTAAGAACAGAAACATTAAGACTTAAAAACGAGATAGAAGATATAAAAGCAAAAATAGGAACAATCCCAGAAGAGTTTGACCATGTACTAGATATAATACAGCAGGGAAGAAATGAAATAAACAACGTAAAACAGATACTTGTTAAAGCTAACTTAAGACTTGTTGTATCTATCGCTAAAAAGTACACAAACAGAGGATTACAGTTTTTAGACCTTATTCAAGAAGGAAATATAGGACTTATGAAAGCAGTTGATAAGTACGATTACAAAAGAGGATTTAAATTTTCTACTTACGCAACATGGTGGATTAGACAAGCCATCACAAGAGCAATAGCAGACCAAGCAAGAACAATCAGAATTCCAGTACACATGATAGAAACGATAAACAAACTAATAAGAGTAGCAAGGTCAATGGTACAAGAGCTTGGTAGAGAGCCTACCCCTGAAGAAATAGCAAAAAAAGTAGGAATGCCTGCAGAAAAAGTTAAGAAAATACTAAGGACATCACAAGAGCCTATATCTTTAGAAACACCTATCGGAACAGATGAGGAAACACACCTTGGAGACTTTATAGAAGACAAATCTGTCTTGTCCCCAGAAGCCCATATGCTTAAAAATGCCCTTAGAATGCAACTTGACGAAGTTTTATCTACACTCTCAGAAAGAGAAGAACAAGTTTTAAGATACAGATTTGGACTTGAAGACGATACAGAGCATACTTTAGAGCAAGTTGGTAAAAGATTTGGAGTAACAAGGGAAAGAATAAGACAGATAGAAGCAAAAGCACTTAGAAAACTAAGACACCCACACAGAGCAAAATACTTAAAACCATTTATAGAAGGAGATTAATAAATATCCCCCAGTTTTTGGGGGGTTATATAACAATGAAAAGCATAACAGTAAATAAAGCTGGTTTAGAAAAAATTAAACTAAAAAATCCTTGGATATACAACAAAGAGCTAAAGTCTATTCCATCTGATGTAAAAGAAGGAGACTTAGTCCGTATTTACTCACCTGACAAAAAGTTTTTAGGTATAGGATATGCAAATCTTAGGAGTAAGATTACCGTAAGGATACTTTCATTTGAAGATAGACCTATAGATAAAAACTTCTTTGTAGAAAAGGTAAACAAAGCCTTAGAAAAAAGAAAACAGCTACAAAATATTACAAACGCATACAGAGTTATTCACTCAGAAGCCGATGGACTGTCTGGTTTAATTGTAGATTACTACGATGGGTATCTTTCTCTTCAGATAAATACTGCAGGAATGGAAAGATTGAGAGATTTAATTGTCTCTACATTGATAGAAGTATTAAATCCAAAAGGTATATACGAAAAGTCAGATGAAAAGTCAAGGGAAAAAGAAGGACTGGAAACTGTAGAAAAATTAATCTACGGGAACATCCCAAATGAGATAGAGATATTTGAGTATGATGCAAAGTTTTTAGTAAACCTTACAGAGAGCCAGAAAACAGGTTTTTATTTAGACCAAAGAAAAAACAGAAAGGTAATTTACGATTACTGCCAAGAAGGATTTAAAGTTTTAGATTTGTTCTCTAACTCTGGTGGGTTTGGTATTCACTGTGGTATAAAAAAGGCAGATTTTGTAAAGTTTGTTGATATATCTTCAGCAGCTGTAAACCAAATAGAAAAGAATTTAAAAATAAACAACTTGAAAAATTATGAAATCATCAAAGAAGATGTTTTTGACTTTTTAAAACAAGAGGTAAAATCAGGAGATAAATACGACATTGTTATCTTAGACCCTCCACCTTTTGCAAAAACAAAAAACGAAGTAGAAGGAGCTCTAAGAGGTTTTAAATACCTTATACTAAACAGTTTAAAACTTTTAAATGAAAACGGGTATTTAGCTGTATTTAGCTGTTCTCACCATATTAGCCTACAAGATTTAATTGATACTACTATTCAAGCCTGTAAAGATACAGGTTCAGTTTTAGAGTTTAAAGAGTTTTTAATGCAAGATATAGACCATCCTTATATAATAAACATTCCAAACACTTTTTACTTAAAAGGCTTTTTAGCACAGAAGATTTAAGAAAAAACAAACTTAACCAGCTTGTAAAAAGTTCCTACTGTAAACCAGATATAAAAGATTCCGAGAATAGATGAAGAAATATCAAAAAGTTTAAAGTAATCAAGTCCAATAATAAAAATCAATAAAGGTATATAAAAGTATAGATTTACTAATACAAGCTTTTCATTAATAAGTTTATGAATAGGAGGAACTTCTTTTCCTTGTTTTGCTTTTTCTTGATAAAACCAGTTCCATAATATTCTTGGAAGAAGATGAATAATTGCTCCTGATAAAACCAAAAATCCAAAACCGTAAACCATTAAATCTACATGTAAAACAATTAAATCAAATCTATTGAAAAAGATTATTCCTAACATAGTCAATGTTCCAAGTAAAAACAAAAACCATCCTGATAAGAAATATTTAACTACCAAAGGCAAAACAATAACTTTTTTACCTTTAAATACAGAGTCATAAATAATGTAAAGATAAAACAAAACACAAAGAAGTAAAATAACTCCAGACAGTAGAATAAAATTGTAATTTAAAACAAAAAACGAGCTTAAAAATAGAAAAACAGCTACTTGATAAACATAGTAAAATTTATCTGCTAACTTTAGATTTAAAACTTGCATAGTTAGCATCGGAATCCAAGTAAATAAAACACCAATTATAAGGTTTGTCATAACCCCTAAAGTAAACGTATGAACAGAGAGCTGATAAGGTACAATTCCTTGAAAAATGCTTAAATTTAAAAAAATCACTGATAAAAACATATAAAAAATTCCTGTAAGAATAAATCTTATTGTAAGTGGTTTTACCATTTTTACACAGCTGATTATGTGAAAGATAAAAATTAAAAATGCTAAAAGTATAAAACCAGAAAAAGCTTTTAAGTTATCTACTAAAAAGAAAATATTTCCAAAAAGAGATAATAAAAAAACTATATAACTAACCCAAGGATATCTTAATTTTTGAGATTGAGAGTTAGGAACAATCTGATAAAGTCCACCTAAAACTGTATTAAAAATAAAACCAAAAACTAAAATAAAAGCTAAATTTTGAATATCATTTTTATAAAAAGTAGACAGAACAAGGTCTAAATAAGCAAGAATAAAAAAGAAAGGAGATATTTTTGATATGTGGAACATTCTACAGCCTTTTTATAGGTAATGGTGTTATTATGGCTTGAACTATCATATCTTCTACAGCTTCAAAACCATGAGGTTCGTTTGGGTCATATATCAGTGTCTCTCCTTCTGTTAAAATTTTTATGTTTTCTCTACTTCCGATATAAAATTTTCCACTTCCTTTTAAAACAGTTGTTATAACAGTAGATATAGATGTATGTAAGTCTATTATGCTACCAGATTTTAAATAAAATAAAACAACCCTAACTGTTTCATTTTCGTATATCTTCTCTACAACTGGTTTATCAGCAAATTTTGATTCTTCAATTTTAATCTCTAAAGCCATTTTATTACCTCACTAAAGTTTTATATTTTTTATTTTTCCTTGCTTTATATCGTTTACAATCTCGTAAAGCGTAGCATTAAATATTCCTTTTAAATGTTCTCTTTCAGGAACCCATTTATGATGTATAGCACACGGATTTAAATCAGAGCATTCTTCAAATCCTAAAACACACTTTTTAAAAAGATTGTCTCCATCTATAGCTACGATAATGTCTATTATTTTTATCTCGTTTATAGGTTTTTTAAAACTGATACCACCTTTAGGTCCTCTGTAAGATTCAAGGATACCTTCTTTTACCAATTTTTGAATGTTTTTTGCAAGGAAGAAAAAGGGAAGATTTAGAGCTTCTGATATTTCTTTTACAGATATATACTCTTTATCTTGATTTAAAGCTAAGTATATCAACGCTCTTATACAGTCTTTTACCGATTCAGATAACATACTAACCTCCAAATCTGAGTTTTGCAGCTAAAAATACAATTAAAATTCCTACTATAAGGTTAATAACACCTATAGCTCTTGTTAAGATTCTAAACTTTTCATTTAAGTGAGACCTTGGACCTAAATATAGATCGTGAATTAATGCCAAAATAAAAGTCAATAAAAATAGATGTACTTTATCGTGTAAAGTAGATGCGTAAGGAGAAGTTCTGTGAAACAAATCTGAAAAAGTTATTCCAAGGTTATGCATATTACCTATTCCAGTTATCAATAAAGCTGGCAGACCAATAAAAGTCCCAATAATAGAAAACCTTTTTCCCACTCTTTGAAAAGCCTCTACACTGTTTGGAAGAGACCTTACATAAGGAGATAAAACAAACATCATAAAAAGCATTCCACCTATCCATAACGTTGCTAAAAGAATGTGTATCGTTAAAATTATCTCTTTCATTTTCCTACCTCAATTTAAGATAATTTTATCTTAAATTTTCAAAAATTGCAACACAAGAGTAAAGTTAAAAGTTTTATAATATTAGATACTAAACTTGGAGGTTTAAAATGGACGTAAAACAGTATGCTGAAAGTATAGCAAAAAAAGCAAAAAAAACTACAAGACAGTTATCAAGTTTAACTACAGACATAAAAAATAAAGCACTTTTAAAAACAGCCCAGCTTTTAGACAAGAACAGACAACTTATTTTACAAGAAAACCAAAAAGATTTAGAAAACGCAGAAAAAAAAGGATACTCAAAAGCTCTTTTAGACAGGTTAGCCTTAAACGATAAAAGAATAGACCAAATGATACAAGTCTTAGAAGATGTGGCATCTCTTCCTGACCCAGTTGGAGAGATAATAAATATGTGGACTCGTCCAAACGGCTTAAAAGTTGGACAAATGAGAGTTCCTCTTGGAGTTATACTTATAATATACGAAGCAAGACCAAATGTAACAATAGAAGCTGCATCTTTATGTATGAAATCCTCAAACGCTGTAATACTCAAAGGTGGAAGCGAAACAATAAACTCAAACAGAATACTGGTAGACATTATAAAACAAGCTTGTAGAGAAACCTGTTTCCCTGAAGATGCTGTAATGTTTGTTGATACAACAGACAGGTCTGTAGTAAATGAACTACTAAAGTTAGAAGGTCTTATAGACGTTGCTATACCCAGAGGTGGAGAAAGTCTTATTAGAGCTGTTGCGGAAAATTCAAGGATTCCAGTTATAAAACATTACAAAGGTGTATGTAATCTTTATATAGATGATGAAGCTGACATGGAGAAAGCACTAAATATAGCATACAACGCAAAAGTTCAAAGACCTTCTGTGTGTAATGCAATAGAGAATTTAGTCGTAAACAAAAAGATAGCTGATAAGTTCCTACCTGAGATAGCTTACTACTATGGAAAAGCTGGAGTAGAGATGAGGTGTGATGAGTACAGCTACAACCTACTTATAAACCACCCAAAAGCAAAAGACACAGAGATAGTTCCAGCAAAAGAAGAAGATTACTACGAAGAGTTTTTAGACCTTATAATAGCTGTTAAAGTTGTTGAAGATTTAGACGAAGCTATAGACTTTATAGAAAAGTACGGCTCTCATCACTCTGATGCCATCGTTACAGAAAACTACACAAAAGGAATGAAGTTTATCCAGCAGGTTGATAGTGCTGCTGTCTATATAAACGCATCTACAAGGTTTACAGACGGAAACGAGTTTGGACTTGGAGCTGAGATGGGAATATCAACTGATAAAATCCATGCAAGAGGACCAATGGCATTAAAAGAACTAACTATACCAAAATTCATAGTCTTTGGAAATGGACAACTACGAGAAAACGTAGGCATACCAAAAGATGAAGAAGAGGTAAAAATAGATACTCAGGCTTGTAATCTTTAAAAATTGGACAATGTTATAATGTTTTGATAACAATATACGGAGGTAGCTTATGTTTGAGCTTTTAACAGAAAAGTTTTCTTCTGTTATTGATAAATTAAGAAAGGCTAAGAAGATAGATGAAAAAACTTTAGATGAAGCACTTAAAGATATAAGGACAGCATTACTGGAAGCAGACGTAAACGTTGACGTTGTAAAAAAGTTTATAGCAGATATAAAACAGAAAGTCTTAGGTCAAGAACTTATAAAAGGTCTATCAGCTGGAGAAACAGTAATAAAACTAATCTACGATGAAACGATAAACATATTAGGTGGAGAAGAACCACCTACCTTAGCCAAGCCAGATAAACCACCTGCAATAATAATGCTTGTAGGTCTTCAAGGTACAGGTAAAACAACAACAGCTGGTAAACTTGCAAAATACCTAAAATCAAAAGGCTACAGAGTAGGTGTAGCATCTACAGACGTAAGAAGACCGGCAGCTGCAAAACAACTCTGCACTTTAGCCCAGTCTATAGATGTACCTTGTTTTGTTGACGAACAAGAAAAAGATGCTTTAAAACTTACAGAAAAAGTTATAGAAGATGCAAAAAAGCAAGGTTTCTCTTACATAATCTTAGATACAGCTGGAAGATTACACATAGACCAAGAGTTAATGGAAGAGCTAAAACAGATTAAAGAAAAAGTTAAACCTGCAGAAGTCCTTTACGTTGCAGATGCTATGCAAGGTCAAGAGGCAATTACAACGGCAGAAGAGTTTCACAAAGCAGTTGGCTTAACAGGAGTGATACTTACTAAACTTGATGGTGATGCAAAAGGTGGTATTGCCCTCTCTGTAAGACAAGTCCTTGGTATACCTATAAAGTTTGTAGGAACTGGTGAGAAGATAGAGGACTTAGACCTATTTTATCCAGATAGAATAGCCCAAAGAATACTTGGACTTGGAGATATTCAAACACTTATAGAAAAAATGCAAGCTGCTATAGATGAAGACAAAGCAAAACAGATGGCAGAAAAAGTTATGAACGCAGAGTTTACCTTAGAGGACTTGAGGGAACAGATAAGAATGATTAGAAATCTTGGACCAATGGAACAGATACTAAAGATGATTCCGGGAATAGGTAGTCAGTTAAAAAATATAAAAGTAGATGAAAAACAGTTTATAAAGATAGAAGCCATAATAAACTCAATGACTCCGGAAGAAAGAATGAAACCACACATAATAAATGGTAGCAGAAAAAGAAGAATAGCCAAAGGTAGTGGAACAACTATTTTAGATGTAAACAAAGTTTTAAAACAGTACGAAGAGATGAAAAAGATGATGAAAAAGATGAAAAAAATGACAAAAAGCGGAGGATTTCCATTTAGACTACCTTTTTAAAAATACATTTATGTGATAGGAAGCAGTTTTCACACTTTGGCTTTTTTTGACAAAACTCTTTACAGTGTTTAACTATAAGAGCGTGAAACTCTTTATAGATTTCTAAATCTACAGGTAGTCTGCCAGTTATGAATTTTTGTAAATCAGAATAAGATATATTTTCAGCTGTAAACCCAAGGCGATAAAAGAGCCTTTTTGTGTAGTTATCTACAACAAAGTAAGGTTTATCTAAAGCATAAAGGAGGATACTTTCTGCAGTTTCTTGACCTATACCTTTTATTGAAAGTAAATCTTCCCTACCAATATCTTTTTTAGATAAAAATAATTTAGCCAAATCCTTTAAAGTTCTTGATTTTTGATTGTAAAATCCAGATGGTTTTATAAGGTTTTTTAGCTTTTCTATATCTATCTTATCTATACACTCAAAACTTAAACAATTTTCTTTTATAAGATTTTTTATAGATTTTTCTACATTATTCCAAGAAGTGTTTTGAGTTAAAATAGCGCCTATACTAATTTCTGCTACCTTATCCTGATTACCGTAAACTGGCCACCAATTTTGAAAGCCATAATAATCCAGTAAAACCTTATAAAGATTAAAAACTTCCATACTATTACCTTAGAAATTAGTTGTATTATAATATATGCTACTATGAAACCTTTTCTAAAATGGCCCGGAAATAAATATAGGATAGTTAAGCATATAAAAAAAGTTTTACCAGCTGGTAAAAGATTAGTAGAGCCTTTTGTTGGGTCAGGTTCTGTATTCCTGAATACGGATTATAAATCTTATCTGTTATGCGATATAAATCCTGATTTAATAAATCTCTATCAAACAGTTAAAACTTATAAATATGAATTTATAGACTATTGTAAAAGTTTCTTCAGCAAAGAAAATAACACTAAAGACAAATATTATCAACTTAGAGATTTGTTTAACAAAACAGATGATAAGGTTTTAAAATCTGCATTATTTGTATATTTAAACCGACACTGTTATAATGGCTTAGTTAGATATAACTCTAAGGGAGAGTTTAATACTCCTTTTGGTAGGTACGATAAACCTTATTTCCCTGAAAAAGAGATGAGATTTTTTATAGAAAAGTGTGAAAGATCAGAGGTAGAATTTAAGTGTCAAGATTTTAGAGAAACCTTTAAACAAGTAAAGAAAGGAGATGTAGTATACTGCGACCCACCATACATTCCTCTTTCTGATACAGCCAACTTTACTTCATACTCAAAGGAAGGCTTTAACATGGAAGATCAAAGAATATTAGGAAGCTTGGCAAGATACTACTCTAATAAAGGTATTCCTGTTATAATTAGTAATCATTACAATGAAGATTTAATAGAAATTTATAATACCTTAATAATACCTTTGAAAGTTAGGAGAAATATAAGCTGTAAAGATAGGAAAAAGGTTGACGAATTAATTGCGGTGTTCAAATGAGTGGAAATAAATTTAGAAATGCCGTAAAAGAATATATAGAAAATTGGAATAGAAATTACAATTTAGGTATAAAGATAAAGCTTGAGCAACCTTTAGGTTATAGATTTTTAAACAATTTAAGAATTATAGATATACTATTATACAGAAATAACAGATTCTTAGGTATTGAATGTAAATATCAAGGTGTTTCTGGAACTGCTTATCAAAAACTAATTTACACGTTAGAAGATTGCAAAACTACACCTATACCAACTATAATAGTTTTTGCTGGAAATGGAATTAAGGAAGATGTAAAGTCAAAATTGATCACATCTGGCTACGGAATAGAAGTTTTATATGAAGATGGATTAGTTAAAGAAAAAGGTTTTCCAGTTTTATTACAAAGAATAGCCATAGAACTTGGCATAGATTGGTTTGATATGGATATTTTCAATAAAAAAGGAGAGAGATATGAAAATAGTTGATTTAAGAGGAAGATACTATAAAGAGGTTGAAGAAGTACAGTATCTAATAAAAAGGTCTGATGTTGAAACGGATTTATACGAAGCTGCTGTTAAAGAAATAATAAAAAATGTTAAAGAAAGAGGAGATGAAGCTCTTGTTGAGTATACAGAAAAGTTTGATAAGATAAAGATAAATCCAGAGGATTTAATAATACCGTTTGAAGAGTTAGAAAAGGCCTACGATGAGATTGAAGAAGAAGTTAGATGGGCTTTTGAAGTAGCTTACGAGAGACTTTACGAGTTTCATGAACTTCAAAAGGAAAAATCTTTTTTTAAAGAAGAAGATGGAATAATTTTGGGACAGAAAGTTGTTCCCCTTGAAAAAGTAGGTCTTTACGTTCCGGGTGGTAAAGCTGCCTATCCTTCAAGTGTTTTGATGAATGCAGTACCTGCAAGAGTGGCAGGAGTAGAAGAGATTGTAATGTGTTCACCAAATCCTAACAAGTATACGTTGGCAGCTGCATTTATATGTGGAATAGATACAGTCTATAGAGTAGGAGGTGCTCAAGCTGTTGCAGCGATGGCCTATGGAACTGAGACTGTTAAGAAGGTAGACAAGATAGTTGGACCGGGGAATATATACGTTGCACTGGCAAAGAAAAACGTTTTTGGAGTGGTAGATATAGACATGATTGCAGGACCTTCTGAAATACTTGTGATAGCTGATGAAACTGCTAACTATAAATGGGTTGCAGCAGACCTTTTATCTCAAGCAGAACACGATGAACTTGCTGCATCTATCCTTATAACAACCTCAGAAGACCTTGCAAAAAATGTTAAAAATTACTTATACAACGAAATCTTAAAAGATTTTTCAAGAAAAGAGATAGCAGAAAAATCTTTAAATAACTACGGACATGCTTTTATAGTTGAAGATTTAGAAACGGCTTGTGAGCTTGCTAACTACCTTGCTCCAGAACATTTAGAGGTAGTCACAAACAATCCATTTGATTTAATAAATAAGATAAAACATGCAGGAGCAATATTCTTAGGACATTACTCAACTGAACCCCTTGGAGATTACATCCTTGGACCTAACCACGTTTTACCAACATCAAGGTCTGCAAGGTTTTCTTCTCCTCTTGGAGTTTACGACTTTGTAAAAAGAAGCTCAGTGATATACGTATCAAAAGAAGGTTTTGAGAGAGTTGCAAACCACGCAATAAACATGGCAAAATCAGAAGGCTTAGAAGCCCACGCTTTAAGCGTAAAAGTCAGAAAAGAAGATATTTAATAATATGAAATTAAGCACAATTAACAACGCTTACAAAACAGAAATAGATGATAAAATTTTTGCAAAAGCTATTAAAGAGATGACAGATATCCAAGATGAAAGAATAGAGATTTTATTTACAGAGATACCAACTAAAGAACTTTTTAAATGGATGATAGCTAATGATATATCAATAGAAAATTTAAAAGAGTATTATGAAAAGTATATAAAACCAAGAGGTTTAAAAAATCAACAGTTAGAGGATTTTTTTGAAATATGAAAGAGAAAGACTGGACATACCTGTTAAATCTGGCAATAGATGTGTTAGAAGAAGCGAATTTAAACATTAATGATTGGACTTTTGGTGGTGGAACTGCCCTTATGTTTTATTTTCATCATAGGAAAAGCAAAGATGTAGATATTTTTTTAGAAAATTCACAGCTACTTACAAGGCTTTCTCCAAGATTAAACGAAAAAGCAGAAGAAATAAGTAAAGAGTATGTAGAACAAGCAAACTTTATAAAGTTAAAATTAAACAATCAAGAAATAGATTTTATAGTTGCACCTAATTTAACAGGTTTAAAACCTAAAAAAGTAAAAATTAATTCAAAAGAAATTTTTATTGAACAACCAGAAGAAATAGTAGCAAAGAAGCTATTTTATAGGCCTGAAAGCTTAAAAATTAGAGATATAATTGACACTGTAGAAGTTTTCAAAAATTCTCCTAATCTTATGGATATACTAAAGAAAAATAAATTGTTAAATGAAGAAATTATAAAGAAAAGATTTGAATATCTAAAGAAGAAAGAAAAAGATTTAAACCTGTCAGATTTACAGTTAGAAAAACCTATAAACATTAAAGAAGTTTTTGATATATTTGAAAGTTTATTAAACAAAGACAGCTATCAAAAACATTCTAACTGATTTAAAAATTAATATTTTGGTACCGTTGGGTCTATCTCGTCAGACCAAGCAAGGATTCCCCCTTCTACGTTTTTTACCTTTGTAAAACCGTTTTGTAAAAGCCATAAAGTCACTTGGAGACTTCTGTTCCCACTTCTGCAAAGAACGTATATATCTTTATCTTTTGGAAGACTGTTTATAACACGAGGTAGACTCATAAGAGGAACAAGCATAGCCTCTTTTTCTTTTATTCTGGAAAAGTTATACTCTTGAGGCTCTCTAACATCTAAAAGTATAAAATCCTCTCCTTTATCTATTTTTTCTTTCAGCTCCTTTACCGATATATGTATCTTTTTGTAAGTCTCTTTATCTAAAAACATAATTCCTCCAAATTTTTTAAAATTATTAAAATATTCTAATACTTTTATAAAAAACAAAGTATGAAAAATCTCATCTATTTTGGTTATAATTATTGTGAGTACATACAGGGGGAATAAGATGAAAGCAGTTATAATGGCAGGAGGATTTGGAACAAGAATCCAACCTCTAACTAACAGCATACCCAAACCAATGCTTCCAGTATTAAACAAACCTATGATGGAACATATAATAAAAAAAGTAAAAGCTGTTGGCATTACAGAAATAGTAATTCTTCTTTACTTTAAACCAGAAGTTATTCAAAACTACTTTAAAGACGGCTCAGACTTTGGAATAAAAATAAATTATGTACTTCCAGATGATGATTACGGAACAGCCGGAGCTGTAAAGAAAGCAGCTAAATATCTTGACGAAAGATTTATAGTTATAAGTGGAGACTTGGTGACAGATTTTGATTTAAAAGAGATTATAGGATTTCACCAAGCTGTCGGTTCAAAGTTAACCATCACTTTAACATCGGTAGAAGATCCACTTCAGTTTGGAGTTGTTATAACAGACAAAGATGGAAAGATACTTAGATTTTTAGAAAAGCCGGGATGGGGAGAAGTCTTTAGTGATACTATAAACACAGGTATATACGTAATAGAACCAGAGATACTAAACTATATACCTGACAACCTTCCTTTTGACTTTAGTAAGGACCTTTTCCCTAAATTGATGAAAGAAGGTATAACTCTCTACGGATACAATGCAAAGGGCTACTGGAGAGACGTAGGAAACCCTGAAAGTTATAGAGAAGTAAACAAAGATATCTTATTAGATAAAGTTAAGTTAGATGTAGAAGGAGAAAGGATAAAAGTAAACGGTGGAGTTTTATACACAAAAACTAAAGACATTCCTAAAGACTTAACGGTAAACGGTAAAGTAGTCTTAGATGAAAATGTAAAGATAGGTAATAACTGCTACTTAGAGAACGTAGTTATAGGTAAAAATACCCACATAGGAGACAACGTTTATCTAAAAGACTGTGTTATATGGTGGGACTGTAAGATTGGAGATAACACAAAGTTAAACAACGCAGTTATCTGTAATAACGTAGAGATAGGTAAAAACGTAAGAGCTGAACATGGAGTAATTATAGCAGAAGGAACAGAGGTAAAAGATAACGTACATTTTGAGAAAGATGTGATAGTCTGGCCAAACAAACTTATAGAAGAAAGTGCAATTATAAGCAGCAACTTAATATGGGGAGATAAGTGGAGAGCTTCTATATTTGAAGGAGGAAAAGTTTCAGGAAGGACTAATATAGAGCTTTCCAACGAAATGGCAGCAAAGCTTGCAGCAAGTTTTGGGTCTATCTTACCAGCAGGTAAAACTATACTAATGTCAAGGGATTACCACAGAGCTTCAAGAATGCTTAAAAGGTCTTTCTTAGGAGGCCTTCTTGGAGCTGGTTTAGATGTAGTTGACTTAAAACTTATGCCTCTTCCTGTTATGAGGTACTTACTTTCAAAAAGTGATGCAGTTGCAGGAGTTCACTTTAGACAGTCTCCTGATAACCCTGCCATCACAGAGATACTGTTTTTTGACAGTGAAGGACTTGCCATAGATACAAACACAGAAAAATCTGTAGAAAGGATATTCTTTAGAGAAAACTTTAGAAGGGTAAACTACAACCAGATTGGAGAGATAAAAGATGACCCTATGGCTATAAAGTCTTACAAAGAAAAGTTCTTATCTTTAATAGATAAAGAGATTATCCAAAGTAGTAGATTCAAGATAATAGTTGACCTTTTAAACGGTTCTACTTCCATAGTCTACCCAGATATTATAAACACCTTTTCAATAGAGAATGTAATACTAAACGCATACTTTGATGAAAAGAAAATATCTCAAATATCAACCCTCCACGAAAAATCAGCTCAAGAGATATCAAAGATAGTAAAAGTCCTATCTATTGACTGTGGTTTTATAATGTATCCAAACGGTCAGAGAGTTGTAATCGTGTCTGATGAAGGAGAAATTCTATCCCACGAGACAGCTCTACTTTCTATTCTGTACCTTATAGATAGGACGGTAAGTAGACAAGTAAAAGTATACCTACCTGTTTACATTCCAGAGGTTATGGATGAGATGTTTGAAAACATCATTATAGAAAGAGGAAAGTTTATAGGTCTAAAGTCAAACTTCTTAAAAGATTACTACTTCTTTGCAAACCTTGAAGGAAACTACGCCTTTACAGATATGTCCTTTAGCTACGATGGAATGTTTACCTCTGTAAAACTTCTTGAGATGATGGGAAAAACCAAACTAAGACTCTCCCAAATTCAAAAACTCATTCCACCACACACGTTTATCCATAAAGTAGTTGCCTGCCCTTCTAACCTAAAAGGTAAGATGATGAGAAAGTTTACAGAAGAAGCCATAGGAAAAGAAGCTTCCTTTATTGACGGAGTAAAAATATTCATCGATAAAAGAACGTGGATACTGATGATTCCAGACCAGTACTCTGACAACCTTCACCTTTACGTAAACTCAGATGTAGAAGAAAAAGCCCAAGACTTACTAAATCAGTACATAGAAAAGATAGGAAAGTGGATAGAAGAAAATTAAAGCATAGATTTAAACTTATTAAGTTCTTTAGAGGAAAATGAGATGGTAGAAATAAAACAAGATTTAAAAAAACTCTATGAAAAAGATTACTACAACTGGCTGATAGAGAATATAAAACTTTTAAAAGAGAAGGACTTTGTTTACAAATGGGAAAACTATCCAAACCTTAGGTCAAAAATTTGGAGGATAAGCATCATAACCTCTCAAGATAAGATAAAAAGACTCCTTGAAGAAAATCCATCTTTAAAATCTAAAATAGAAAAATGTTTAGAAGACGCTTGGAAAGATGCTACCGGCTGGATAGCCCAAGAAACAGACAAAGATTTAGAAGACCTACCTTTAAAAAGTCCTTATAGTTTTGATGAGATAATGAGTTTTAACCCTAAAAAAGAAGATGTAGCAAAATGGCCTTACAACCTATGAAGAAGTTATACCTTTGCTTTTTGTGGCATATGCACCAGCCTTACTACAAAAATCCTTACACTCAAACCTTTGAAATGCCTTGGGTTTTTCTACACGCTATCAAAGATTACTACGAAATGCCTTGGCATGTTAGTAGATACGAAAAAATTAAGACTACTTTTAACCTTGTTCCATCTTTGATAAAGCAGTTAAAAGAGTACATTCAAGACCCTGACTCTTGCTATTTAATAAAAACTTTTAAAAAAGCTGTAGAATCTCTAACAGAAGAAGAAAAAAACTACGTTTTAGATATATCATTCAACGCAAACCTAAACACTATGATAAAACCTTTTGAAAGATACTATCAACTCTACCTAAAAAAACACTCCTCTACAGCAAAATTTACCCATCAAGAGCTTGCAGACTTACAAGTTCTGTTTCTACTGTCTTGGACTGGTAATTACTTAAGAGAAAACAACGAATTTGTAAAAAACTTGTCAAATAAGAAAGCAGGTTTTACCCATCAAGATAAAGTAGATTTAATAAACCAGCTTACACAATTTTTAAAAGAGATCATACCTTTTTATCAAAAACTACAAAGTGATAGAAAAATAGAAGTATCAACAACCCCATACTACCATCCTATTATTCCTCTTTTAATAGACTTAACTTCTGCAAAAGAATCTCTACCAAATATTATACTACCTAAAGTAAAAGTAAACTTTAAAGATGATGCAGAATTACAAGTCAAAAATGCTATATCCTTTTACCAAGAGATTTTTGAAAGTAAACCATCTGGTTTTTGGCCGTCAGAAAGTAGTATAAGTAATGATACATTAAAACTTTTTAGCCAGTATAATATTAAATGGA
This sequence comes from Sulfurihydrogenibium azorense Az-Fu1, assembly GCF_000021545.1. Lineage (NCBI taxonomy): Bacteria > Pseudomonadati > Aquificota > Aquificia > Aquificales > Hydrogenothermaceae > Sulfurihydrogenibium > Sulfurihydrogenibium azorense. The sequence goes on along the minus strand of NC_012438.1, from coordinate 941,307 downwards.
CAGCTTCTGATGAAGATATACTATTTAACAGTTTAGGAAATAAAAACTTAGAGAACTTATACAAAGTTTATAAATACGAAGGAGTCTATCTATTTTTTAGAGATAAGTATCTTTCTGATGCAATAGGTTTTAGATACCAAAACTTAGATGAAAAGCAGGCTGTAAAAGATTTTATAACAAGGTTAAAGTACATACACGAAAAAGTAGATTTTAATCCGGTTGTTAGTGTTATTCTTGATGGAGAGAATGCTTGGGAGTTTTATAAGAACAATGGAAAAGACTTTTTTGATAGCCTTTACACAGAGTTATCAAATCAAGACTGGATTGAAGTTATCACTTTTTCACAAGTTTTAAAGAAAGATATAGTAGTTGAAAATCTAAACAGTGTAAAAGCAGGAAGCTGGATATACGGAAACTTTTCCACATGGATAGGCCACCCTGAGAAAAACACAGCTTGGGAGTATTTATCTCAGGCAAAACAAGTTTTAGAGTCTGAAAAAGAAAATGAAAACTACAAAAAAGCAAAAGAATACCTTCTTATCGCCCAAGGAAGTGATTGGTTTTGGTGGTACGGAGATGACCACTTTAACCATTACGCAGACAGGTTTGACCTTTTGTTTAGATTAAACTTACAAAAAGTCTACGAAAAACTTGGAAAAGATATCCCTACAAACCTTTTAAAACCTATAAAAAAACTGTATAAACAGCTTATTTTAAGACAACCTACAGGTTATATAAAACCAGTTATTGATGGCTATGTATCGAACTATTACGAATGGCTCCACAGTGGAGAGGTAGACTTGAAGTTTGACCTTTCATCAATGACCTTTGATACTATCTTAGAAAAACTTTACTATGGATACGATGAAGAAAACCTTTACCTAAGGTTAGATGGGAAAGTTGAAAGTATAACAGACAAAGGTTATAAGTTAAAAGTATCTATTTTAGCAACATGTGAAATGGACTTTACATTCCCACTTCAATCAACACTGTATGAAAACAATGGCTTAAAAGCCTGTAGTAAGAAAGTTATCGAGATAGCAATTCCTTTAAAACTTTTCAGCTGTAGAAACTTTGACCTGTCTTTTACAGTTTTAGAAAATGATAAAATAATAGAAAAACTACCAGTTTACAGTGTTTTAAACATTGATATATCCCAAGATTTTACTTATGACTGGATAGTGTAGAAGGAGAGAGGAGATGGTTAAACTTTTGTTTGGTATCCACTGCCATCAACCGATAGATAACTTTTATGAAGTGGTTGATGATGCCATTAACAAAGCCTACAAACCATTTTTAGAAGTGGTAAAGGACTACCCAGACTTTAAATTCTCAGTTCATTACTCAGGATGGCTTCTTGAGTACATAAAAAACAACGATAAAAGCCTTTTTAAACTTATGCAGGACCTATCTTACAACGGCCAGATAGAGTTTTTTAGTGGTGGTTTTTACGAGCCTATCCTTGCAGTAATACCGTCAGATGACAGAAAATACCAGATAGAAAAACTAAACAACTTTATAAAAGAAAACTTTGGACAAACTCCAAAAGGACTGTGGCTTACAGAGAGGGTTTGGGACAGTAGTATAGTTACTGACTTAGTAGAGTGTGGAATAGAGTATGTAATAGTTGATGATTACCACTTTTTATCAACAGGATTTAAAAAAGAAGCTCTCTACGGATACTACACAACAGAGAGTAATGGCTACAAAATAAACCTATTTCCAATAGATAAAAACCTAAGATACTTAATACCTTTTAAGCCTGTAGAAAAGATTTTAGAGTACTTAAACTCAATCTCAAAATACGGTGTAAACCCGGCAGGTATAATATTTGACGATGGAGAAAAGTTTGGTGTATGGCCTAAAACTTACTGGTGGGTTTATCAAGAAAGATGGTTAAACCAGTTTTTAGAAGTTATCACATCTCAAAAAGATGTAAAACCTTATCACTACAGAGATTACCTAAAGGAAGAAAAACCTATAGGTTTTGCATATCTTCCAATTACATCTTACCACGAGATGGGAGAGTGGAGCCTATTCCCAGAAGATTTCCAAGAGTTTGAAGAGTTAAAAGAGTTTTTAGAAAAAAATGGACTACAGAACCACTTTGAAAAGTTTGTAAAAGGCAATATTTGGCACAACTTTTTAGTCAAGTACCCAGAGAGCAACCGTATCCACAAAAGAGTATTAGACCTTTCTACAACTGGAAGACCATACAAGAAAAACAAAGAATTTTTAGAAAACCTTTTAAAATCTCAATGTAATGACGTTTTATGGCATGGGATATTTGGTGGTTTATACCTACCAAACCTTAGAAACAACACATACAAATACATAATAAAAGCCGATAAAGAACTTGAAAAGCTATCAAAACCCCCAAAAATCCAAGTAAAGGACTTAGACCTTGACGGTTATGAAGAAGTAAAAATAACAACTCAAAAAATGATACTAATCTTTGACTCAAAAGAGTCCGGACAGCTTACAGAACTATCCTTAAAAGACAAAGAGTTTAACTTCCAAAACACACTAACAAGAAGAAAAGAAGGCTACCACAAAAACCTGCTAACCCCAAAACAAGACACACCTTCCGAAGAAGGAATAACAACCATACACAACGCCCAGTTAGAAATAGACCCACAGCACATAAAAGACCTTCTAATATACGACTGGTACACAAAAAACTCATTTATAGACCACATCACAGATGACAGCTTCAACTTAGAAACTTTTTATAGATGTAGTTTTAGAGAGTACTCAGACTTTACAAACCAGCCATTTAACCTTGAGTATGCAAAAGATGAGATAGTCTTTAAAAGAAAAGGAGGAGTGTACAAAGATAAAAAGTACAACACAATCCTCATAAAAACCTACAAAGTAGAAGAAAGCAAAATAACAGCTCTCCTGCAGCTCCAGACAGACTACAAAGACATTTTAAAATATGTTTGTGAGTTTAACTTTCACTTTGCAAACCTTCCACACCATCTAACCCAGCCTATATACCACGGCAAATCTATAACCTTTAAACTAAAAGATAACTACACTCAAAAAACAATAATTTTTAACTTTAATAAAGAGTTAGACATATTTACCTACCCTATAAACACCGTTAGCCAGTCAGAAAAATCTGTAGACATCACAAATCAAGGCTTAAGTATAGGATTTTTAACAGATTTTCAAGAAGAGTTAAACCTAAAAATAACTTTAGAGATAGTAGACCTATGAAAAAAGCTATATTTATTCCGGCTCGTAGAGGCTCTACAAGGTTAAAAGATAAGCTACTTTTACCCGTAAAAGACAAACCTGTTATAGCTTGGACTGTGGAAAATGCTTTAAAGGTTGGTTATCCTGTTGTAGTTGTGTGTGATGATTTAGAGTTTAAAAATGTCTTAAAAGACTATCCAGTAGAAGTGATACTAACACCTTCAGACTTAAAAAGTGGCTCAGACAGAGTAGCCTTTGCGTTAAAAGATTTAGACTATGACACTGTTGTAAACCTACAAGGAGATGAACCTACAGTAGACCCACAAGATATAAAAAAAATATTCCAAGCACTTGAAAAAGACAAAGTTGCTACCTTATCCTACCCTATAGAAAAAGAAGAAGACTACATAAACCCAAACATAGTTAAAGTCGTGATAGACAAAGACAATTACGCCCTTTACTTCTCAAGAAGTCCTATTCCATTTTACAGAGATATAGACTTTTCAAAAATGCTAAACATACTAAAACCTCAAAAACATATAGGTATATACGGCTATAGAAAAGAAGTTTTGTTGGACTTTTCATTTAAACTCAGCCCTTCAACTATAGAAGAGGTAGAAAAGTTAGAACAGCTCAGACTACTTTATAACGGCTACAAAATCAAAGTAATCCAAGCATCAAAAGACACCCTCGGTATAGACACAAAAGAAGACTACGAGAGATTCTGTCAACTAATTTAAACTTTTCACGATTTTTATACAAAAAAGGTTTAAATTAGTATTAAAAATCAAATATACCAAGAGGTTGTTTAAAAATGAGAAAATTGAAATTTTTATTAATTTTACTCCTATTATACAACTTAAATGTAAGAAGTGCTAATATGTCAGATTACTGCTACGTTCCACCTTTCTTAGCTTCGAGTATACCACCACTTGTTATGCTTGTATCTGGAAAAGACCACAAATTGTATTATGAAGCTTATAATGATGCTTCTGACTTGGATGAAGATGGAAAACTTGATGTAGGATATAAACACTCCATAGACTACTACGGATATTTTGATCCTTATAAATGTTATAAATACCAAAATTCAAGATTTGAGCCTATTAGAAAAACAAATAACAAGTACTGTGGTGGGAGTGGTGAATGGAGCGGTAATTTCTTAAACTGGTTAACTATGGCAAGGATAGATGTTTTAAGAAAAGTCCTTTATGGTGGCTACAGATTAACAGACTCTGCTTCAGAAACGGTATTAGAAGCCACCTTTATTCCGCAGGATGCTCACAGCTGGGGAAAGGAATACAGCGGAACAGATACAAATCTATTAACCCCCTTTAATCCACCCTCTTCGAACAATCGCCACCTTTTCTGTATAACAAGTACCTCTAATGGAGACACCAGAAAAATAAGAGTGTTACAAAATAAGTCAAATCGTATTTGGGAGTGGGCATCTAAAGAGAGACCTGTCTGTGATAACAGTTTGGGAACTCCTTCTGAATACTATATAAGGGTAAAAGTTTGCGACCCATCGGTAGGTCTTGAGCCAAATTGTAAGAGATACCCTGGTGGTGGGGGAACCTATAAACCTATCGGTCTACTTCAGAAGTATGGGGAGGGTGATGGCTCAAAATGGTGTTCCAAAACCTTAAAACCCTGTCAAACTAACAATGATTGTGGATCAAATGAAGGATTGTGTGTAGACAAAGGGCAGATGTACTTTGGACTTATAACAGGTTCTTATGAAAAGAACATGAGCGGAGGTGTTCTTAGAAAGAATATATGGTCGATTGTTGATGAAACAAACGCTAATACCGGAATTTTTCAATCCTCGGAAAATACACCCGGAAATATTATACTTACATTTGATAGACTGAAGATTGTTGATTTTAACTATAATAATTATTCCTACGCAGGTGGTTGGGTTACAACCCGTCCTATGATTGAAGGAGAATTCAAAAACTGGGGAAATCCTGTTGGAGAAATGCTTTATGAAGCACTTAGATATTTTGCTGGAAAAACCAGTCCTACCTCAAGTTTTACATATTCAGGAAATCAAGATGGAGGTATTAACTTACCTAAGCCCAACTGGGGAAAGTTTACCGCAGGTGGTAATTCTTACAAACTTTACGATATCTTTCCCATATGCGCAAAGCCATTTGTTATAACTCTTAGCGACATTAACAACAGCTACGACTCGGATAGCGTTCCCGGTTCATCTTTTAACTCATTTAGTGGTGACCTTTCTATGCTCAATGTCTCTGCTCTTGCAGATACCATCTCCTCAGTTGAAGGTATTTCAGGAAATTACTTTATTGGACAATCCTCATCTTTCTATGATTTTATATGCTCCGCTAAGAGCATGTCTTCCCTTGCAACTATTAGAGGTCTGTGTCCAGAAGAACCCACCAAGCAAGGTAGTTTCTATGTAGCATCTCTTGCTTACTATGGAAACAAAAAGAGCGGAGGATGGAGAGATAACTTCTCGGGCGCAAAACCTTCTCCTATAAAAACTTTTTCTGTAGCCTTAGCTTCACCTATTCCAGATATAGCGGTAAAAATAGGGGGTAAATTAGTCAGAATTAACCCTCTTGGAAAATCTGTAAGTGGTTGTTTAAATGTGTATTCTTCTTGCGCGCAAAAATGTTCATTAACCTACTCTGGAGGCAAATTAAATATAACAAATTGCCAATCTAACGCATACTGTCCAACCAATCAAATTGTTGATTTTTACGTAGATACAGTAAACTATGACTCTGATGGTAATTTAACATACGCCAAGTTTAGAATCAACTTTGAGGATGTGGAACAGGGTGGAGACCATGATATGGATGCAATCGTAGAGTATGAAATTCAACCTGTAGGGGCAAATCAAATAAAAGTAAAATTAACCTCTTCTTATGCTGCAGGATGTATAGACCAGGTATTAGGTTTTAACATTTCTGGAACCACTGAGGATGGCACATGGCTAGTGGTAAAAGATAAAGATGCCAACACTGATGGAGACACTCCAGCTGTAGTAGGTGGAATGCCTTTAACATGGGAAAGAACCTTTACAGTTACAGGTTCTACAGCTGGACAGCTTAAACCACCTCTGTGGTATGCTGCCAAATGGGGAGGTTTTAATGATATAAACGGCAACGAAATACCAGATCTTCCTCAAGAATGGGACAAAGACGGGGATGGAAAGCCGGATACATATTTTTATGTCGTAAATCCTCTTAAACTGGAAAGAGAGTTAGAAAAAGCATTTACAGAAATACTTAAGCGTGCTTCCTCCGGTTCAACTGTTGCTACATTATCAACAAAAACTTCCATTTCTTCCTTAATGATTCAACCTTTCTTCTTTTCTTCTTATACAGACTCTGCAGGAAGAGATATAAACTGGATTGGTTTTTCAAGATCCTATTGGGTAGACCCTAAAAACGATAACAGAGAGGATACAAACTCAAACAAAGTTTTAAACCTTGATTTTGACAAAATTTTCCAAATATATTTTGATACAAACAATAACCAGACTAAAGCTGCAATTCTTACAGATACCTCTACATGTACTTCAACAGGAACAAAAGATTTAGTAAATTTAATTCCAGTATTTGATAGTGGCTGTTGGCTTGGAAACTGTAATCCATCTGACAGAAGAATTTATTATTATACAGGATCACAGTTAAAGGATTTCACTACTTCAAACTATCCCGATCTTAAAAATATTTGGGATTTAGTCGATGATAATTCTTCTAACAGCTCAATAAACGATTCAACCACACAATGTATCATAAGATTTTTAAGAGGTGAAGATTTGTCTTCCGATTCAACCTGTTCATCTAATGATTACGTAAAAAGAAACATGAAAATAAAAATTTCTGATATATGTCCTGGATTGACGGGAGATAAAATTTGGAAATTAGGAGATACCATCACTTCAACACCAGCTGTTGTATCAAACGAAAAATTAAATAATTACGACTATAGATATCAAGATTCAACTTACTACAGTTATGTAAACTCGGACGATTATAAAAATAGACCAAGTATTCTTATTCAAGGTGCAAATGATGGAATGCTCCACTTCTTTAGAATGGGAACTATCATAGACCAATCTACAACAGATCCAGATAATCCTGTTAAACTTCAAAACTCTCCAACTGATTCCGGCACTAACTTAATTGCTAAGGAAGAATTTGCTTTTATACCTAAAAATGCTGTACCTTACTTATTGTGGTATGGAAGAAAAGACTACTGCCATATTCCTACCTTAGACAGTAGAGTAATAGTTTTTGATGCTTCAATAAATGGAAATCCTAATGACTATAAAACTTTTAATTCTTGGAGAACTATTGTAATTGGTACAATGGGATTTGGAGGAAAAGCCTTAACCGCAGGTAACACAACATATAGTTCATCTATATTTGCTCTTGATATTACAGACTGGCTAAAAAATCCTTCAGCTTCGGTACCAACAGTTTTATGGGAAATAACCCTTCCTGATAATACTCTAGTATTATCTTATCCATCTATAATAAGATTAGGTGATGCTAACAAAAACGGAAACTGGTATGTAGTGGTAGGAACAGGACCCAATAATCCAAAACCTGACTCAAATTCAAAATTTGTTAATAATCCTAAAATATACTTTTTTGATTTAAAAACTGGAAATAAGGTTAATGAAATCAGTATACCTTTACCAAATAACACTGTAGCAGCAGTTGGTGATACTTTTCCAGTTGACGTTGATAATGACTATTCAGATGACACTATATACTTTGGACTCTATGGATTAAAGAATCAAGGAAATGTGTGGAATAATTGGGGACAATTTTACAGATTAGTTATAAAAAACGGTCTTTCATCAGCATCACTTTCTAACGCTGTAAATATGGAAACATTTAATAATAATAACCAAACACCACCTATCACAGCTGCACCCAACTTTACAAAAGATGAAAATGGAAATCTCTGGGTATTCTTTGGCACAGGAAGATATCTAACAGAAGATGATAAAACGTTAAGTTATAAAAATTACTTTATAGGTTTTAAAGATCCCTGCTGGAATGGAAGTTGTAGCACAACCTTTACTAAGTCAGATTTTACAGATACTACAAATGAGAACATTCAAGCTACTATAGTAGAAGTTAAAAAAGTTTGTATATGTGATTCATCAGGGTGTAGTAATAGAGATGTAGTTTACTCTGCTAAAGGAAACACTCCAGCGGAAGTTGATAAAGGATGGTATAAGGAATTAACTAATGAAGGAGTTATATCACAAAGTTTAGTATTTGGAAGTATAATAGACTTCATGACATTTATACCGCCAAATGATATTTGTGCTTACGAAGGAAATTCCAAACTTTACGCACTATACTATAAATCCGGAACTGCTTATCCTAACCCAGCAATACTATCACCAAATGCCGTAACAGGAACAATATCTGTAGGTCAAACAGTTACTGTAAATCCTTCTATAAATTTAGGTGTTGGTATTCCACCCAGAGGAAATCCGTTCCAAGTATCAGTAAGTCAAAATTCTCCAAACACATACAAAAAGTTTATCCAAATATCCTCCGGAGTGGTTGTTAGACAATCACAACAACCTATTACCAGCAAACCAGGGTTTATACTATGGATAGAAAAGTAAGAGGATATAATATTTTTGAAATTTTAGTTGTATTGGTAATAATAGGTATTCTAATGGCTGTAGTTATAAGACCTATATTAGTATTTGTTGCAAATCAAAGATTAAATCAGGCTGTTAATATGATTGTCTCTGATATAAATACTGCCAAAGTTTATTCTTTATCAAAATCAAATCCAGCAGGTATCTTTGGAGATGCAAATGGAAGTACCTACAATTTATTTATAAATATAGATAATAATTGCAGCTTTAACCAAGGAACGGATCAAGTTATAAGGACTGTAACTTTACCATCAGGGATAACTATTAGTGCAGATTTTTTCTTTCTCTTTGATAGAAAAGGTTATCCAAGAAATGCAAGCTGTGGCCTTGGTATGGGTTCTATAGTTTTAAAAAATAACTTTGACATATACAAAACAATTTGTGTAGACAGATTTGGTAGAGTAAGAGTTGAAAATGGGAGTATAACATGCAATTAAGAAGTGTTAAAGGTTTTACTATAATAGAACTTTTAATAGCATCTATTATTATTTTATTAGTTTCTATTGGTTTTTTAAGAGGAATACTATTTTACATTCAGTATTCAACATCTCAAAAAATGAAAGATATGGCTTCACAAACTAACAGTAATTTTGTTAAATATTTTGATTCTTTACCTTATAATTTGATACAACCCACAAGTTATTATGATAACTGGGGTTTTTCATCTTGTGATGTATATAATCCTTCTGGAAGTATTACAGAAAACTGCACTTTCACAAACGAAGATTCTGATGGTGATTCAATTCCAGATTTTTATGATCCTTATAACGGGTCTAATGAAAAATTTTCAAACCCTTTGTCAAATTTAGGCAGTTGGTTAACTATTTACCCAAATTCTGATGGAAGTTGCAATATGTCAAAGCTAAATCAACCTTTACCAAATATTCCTAATTGTATAGTCTCATTTAAAAATGATATATCTATAGCAAATTTTAGAATATATACAGCTGTTACTATTGCAAGAGTTGCGACAACATCATTAGAATCCGGGAAAGCAATAGGAGTGATAACGTGGTACTTTGACCCTATTACAAAAAAATATAAATCCATACAAACTGTACTTTTTAAGGAGAATAACCAATGAAAAAAGGTTATACAATAATCGAGCTTTTGGTGGTTATCGCTTTATCTCTGATTATTGGAGCAGGTTTTTATACATTTTATACAACTGTTGTAAGGGAAAACATAACTAAAAGTTCATTAGCAAAAAAAGAGCAAGATGTTTTTATTTTTGCAGATCAAATTATAAAAGATTTCCAATCCATAGGTTTTGGAGTAGATTATGACAGATTAAAGATAAAGAATGGTGTGGGCTGTGATTTATCAGCTGACAATCCTGTCCTAAGTAAATGCAGTAACAATAATAATGATACAATTTCTTTTTTATCTTTGACATCAACAGATCAAGTTAATTCTGGATGTTGGGGGTTTATAGATATAAATGGAATAATTAAGATATATAATTCTTATGATACTTTAGGAAGACTTTGTTCAAGCGTAGCTGGAAATTACTTAATATTAAGTATATCAAAAAAATTGATTAACTCATCTTATAACTATGACCCAAACAATCCCAATACTAATTATAAAAACAGTTATGCATTTTATGTTGGAAATAGTAGTTACCCAGATGGATTTAAAGTAAAATATTATTTAGATAGTTTAAATTTGCTAAAAGAATGTGCACCAGGGACTTACAATTTACAGAAAAGTTCCACAACAACCTCTCCTATAATTTCTTGTGTATTAAATTTTCAGGTTAAATATATAGGTATAGATAATAACTTTTATGACACATTTACTTTAGATACTGATCCTTATCAAAATTTAAAAAAATTACAGGGATTAAAACTATGTATGATTGTTCAAGTTGGCGGCAGACAGTCTACTCCTGAAAATCCAAGAAATTACACATCTAATCAAGGATGTACACCTTTTGATTTTTCAACTAATCCAAATTGGAGGTATTACAGATGGGTTATTATAGAACAAATAATTCCATTAAAAAATATACATTAAAAAAGAGAGAGAAAGGTGCAACGTTAATATTTGCCCTTGCTACTGCTATTGTTGTTTTAATAGTTTTAGGTGGAATTTATTATATGATGACAAAAGTATTTAGAATATCTGAAGATATAAAAGTATATAAAAGTACAAGAGAAGCTACTGCATCTGGAGTAAATTATGCAGCTACACTTATAAATCAAAATAAATTTAATCTTCAATTAGGGAGTTGTGCTCAAAATCCTATAAAAATAAAGTTTAAACTCTCTAACGATCCAAATTTGTATGAAACAGTTGTATCAGTATGTTTTATAGGATACGAAATACCACCTGGATATGAAGTTACAGGTGTAGCCTATACTAAACCTATTTCAGGAGGTAAGGGGGAAGTTTACTCAATTACAGCTATATCTACAGGACCAAACAACACAAAATCAATCATTGAAGCTTCCTATAAAAAATAGTTCGTGAAAAAATTGTGAATACATATTGACAAATTGTATAAGTTTCAATACACAGTGAACACCTACCCCTTTAAAATAATTTCAACAAAAACAGGAGGTAGGTTATATGAAAGGTATTATAGGAACCCCTATGTATATGACAACACTCTTTCCTAAAAAACTATCAAACAAGATTAAAGACATTCCTTTAACAAAAGAAGCCAAAAAAAGACTAAAATGGATACAGCACTACCAAGATACAAAAAATATATCCAAAACCTGCAGATACTTCGGAATATCAAGAACTACCTTCTATAAATGGTTTGAAAGATACAAAAAAGACGGACTTGAAGGACTTCTTGATAGACCTAAAACACCAAAAAACACAAGAAAACCAACTATAAGAAATCAGTACAGAGAACAAATAATAAAAGTCAGGAAACAAAACCCAACTTGGAGCAAAGAAAAAATATCGGCATATCTACAAGAAGAAAAAAACATAAAAGTATCACCATCTACAGTGTATAAAGTATTAAAAGAAGAAGGATTAATAGAGAGAACAAAATCAATTAAAATACAAAACAAAAGAAAAAAGAGTATAAAGAAGAAAAGGACAAAAAGAGGCTTGCAAGCACAAGCCCCAGGGGATGTAGTACAAATAGACGTAAAACACCTGAACATCGCAGGTGCAACATATTACCAATTCACAGCTATAGATAAGTATAGCAGATTTTGTTTTGCACGGGTATATGAAAGTAAAAATTCAAAGAAAACAAAAGAATTTTATATTGAGTTAAATGAGTATTTTGAATTTGAGATAAAGAGGGTACAAACAGATAACGGGAGTGAGTTTTTAGGGGAGTTTAACAAGTATTTAACGGATATAGGAGTGGAGCATTACTTTAGCTATCCAAGGAGTCCAAAGACTAATGGTGTTGTAGAAAGATTGATAAGGACAATAGAAGAGGAGTTATGGTTGATAGAGGGATTAGATTACACATTAGAGGAGATGAATAAGAAGTTAAGGAAGTATGTAAGGAAGTACAATTTTATAAGGCCACATCATTCTTTAGGATACAAAAGACCAGCAGACATTGTTTATGGAGTATGATAAAATTTTTAGGTGAAGGTGTTCACGATGTATAGAACTCATACACAAATAAAAAAATTCACTGTATATTATTTAATGTAAATTAATTTTTTAGGAGGTAGTAGATATGTTAAACACAGTCAGAAGTAACAACAAGGGTTTCACCCTCATTGAGCTCCTCATCGTTATCGCAATCATCGCAATTCTTGCATCCATTGCCATTCCCCAGTACATGAAGTATCAGCAAAAGGCAAAGGTTTCTTCCTATGCAGAACCTTTAGCACGAGCTTGCTTGATGGACTTAGCTGCATACTGTGTAGAAAACCCACCAACAGATACAGGCCAGATAACCATCGATCAAACTAATGGTAAAAATTGTGCATCTCCAGTAAATACACCTGGGGGGCAGGTTACTATAAGTGTAGCAAATATAAACTGTCAGGATAGTGGATCTTTAACTGGCGGAACTGTTACTGCAGCTTTATCAGGCGTTTCAGATTATAAAGCTGTATGTACTGCTAAACCTGAAGGATTTAAGTGTACGGTTCAATAATAATCTAAGTATCTTAGGCAGGCTCTTGGCCTGCCTTTTGAGGTAATCAAAATGAAAGCAGAAGAAGGCTTCAGTTTGATAGAACTAATAATTGTGATAGTGATAATCTCAATACTTGCAAGTATTGCACTACCTAGCTATATGAAGTATAAAAATAAATCTAAAGTAACCTCCTATGCTTTGCCTATTGTAAAGGCCTGTGCTTACGATGCAGCAGGTGAATGTCAAGAGAGAAATATAAATTCAACTACGACAATAGATGTATCTACATTAAAAAATTGTCAAAATACCATAGTTCCAAACAGTAGCCTTCAAATAAATATTTCTGGGACTATAACCTGTGATACTAATGGCTATGTTTCTAATGGAACTATTACAGGAAATTTAAACGGTATAACAGATTATACAGCAAAATGTTTTTTTAATAATAAAGGAGTAATATGTACCGTAGAGTAATAAATGTAAACATATTGCTTGCACTTATTATAATCTTATATGTATTTTCATTGTTTCCTGTGTTTTCTACAGGTGATGGTGGAGGGTTAGTAGTAGCAAGCCATCTACTTGGAATAGCCCATCCCCCCGGATACCCTTTTTATATTGAGTTATCAAAACTTTTCTCCCTATTACCTGTAGCAAACATTGGAATAAGAATTGGTTTACTTACAGTTATATTTTCAGCTTTATCTCTTTATTTACTTTACTTGATTGTTACGGATTTAACAAACAAACCTATATATGGATTGATTAGTGTGTCCTTTTTAGCTGTTTCTTACTCTTTTTATTATAATTCGGTTGTTATAAAGTTTTATACTTTAAATTTATTTTTTATCTTATTACTTACTTATTTAGGTATAAAAGTCCTAAAAAGTGACAACTTAGACAAAAGATTAGTCTATCTATCCGCATTTTTACTGGGTATAGGATCTTCTATTCATCATACACTTCTGATAATGTTTTTACCTTTGTTTATCGTAGGTTTGTATTACTGTAGACAGTTTGTTAGACTTATTCCACTGTCTTTTTTATTTTTTATTATTGGTTTTTTTGTTAATTTACATTTATACATACGAAGTATAAAAGATACTTTCTCTGCAGCTCATAAAGCTGATACTCTTGAAAGGTTTATAGCAATGATTCTTAGAAAGTTTTACGGAGAAAGTTCTTCTATTGATGCAACAAAAGGTGTAGTTAGTACTATTGACTCTTACATATACACATTAAAAAATCTATTCTATCTTTTTAGTGTCAATTTTTCGTATGCTTTTGTATTTTTAGCATTTATTGGTGCTTACTTACTTTACAAAAGTAATAAGAAATTATTCTTATTTTTGTTTACTTCGTTCTTTTTATATTCTGTTATACTAGGCAAAATAACTTTGAGTAGTGAAGTTTTGGACTTAGCAACTGTTTATGTGTCTGGAAATCAGTACTTTTTACCTGCATTATCTTTTCTCATCGTTTTTTGCTGCTACTTTTTATATAAATTTTTTGAGTTTTTAAAAGAAAGGGGTTTTAATTTTGTTTATAGTGTAATTTTACCAGTACTTGTTGTTTTTCCTTTTACATTTTTGTTTTCCCGATTTGTAGAAACCAATCACTTTAACAACTGGGTTCCTTACTACCACGCAAAAGATTTACTATCATACAGTCCTGTTGCATCTTTGGTTAGTACTTATGGGGATAATCATACATTTGAACTTTGGTATCTAAAGCTTGTTGGTAGATACAGAGATGATGTTTGTCATATAACATCACACTACTATAATAGTATTGAATGGAGAGTGGAAGGTTGTAAACCTAAAGAAATTTATAAACCTTTAATTCCTGAATTTTTTGCAGGAAATTTAAATGAAATTATGAATAAAAAAATATTTATATCAACTGTTGCACTTGCACCTACTCATCCACTGTATAATTTTGTAGAAATAAAACCTTTCTTATTTACATTTTTTTATGTAAATAAAAATGATACTACACCGCCTCAGTGGTATAATAGAATAAATATAGAAAAGGCAAAATTTCTATCAACAGATGTCTGTCTTAATCATAATGTAGATGATCCGTTTACTTTAGAGATGTGTAATTTCTTTTCAAATGCATATTTAGTTTTAGCAAGTAGTATTGTTCCGACATTTAAACTCAATGAGATCGATGTTGATGCATCTATCTCTTATGGTAAATTTTTAGCACCTTTTAGACTTAAAATATACTTATCTCCACAGAATCAATCATTTATAGAAATTTATAAAGCTTTGAGAGCGTATAATAATCCAAAACAATCTTATCTTTTACCGGAGGAGTAAGTGAGTAAAAGAGTTATCTTTTTTATATTAATTGTAGCTTTACTTTCATTAACTTTAAGAAGTTTATACACACAAAATAAGTTTATAAGCTTAGCAAAAAATCAAGCAGGTTTAGAAAAAATTAAATCTTTAGAAAAAGCTATTCTCTTTTACGTCCCTTTTAGTCCCTTTAATGAAATTGCAATTAATGAATTAAAAAAGGAATGTCAATCATTTTCTAAAAATGATGAAAAATTATACTGTTATGAAACTATTAGGTCAAGTCTCTTACAAATAAAAAATGTATACCAGCCATATAAAGAAACGTTAGATGAAATAATTCCAATAATTGCATCCTTGAGGGCCAAAGAGATGATAAATTGGGAATTTAACAATTATAAAGAAGAAGATTTTAATAAACTATATGAAAGTCAACTTAAATTGTTAAAATATGACAACACACCATCTACTTTTTGGAGCTTTATTGTAGGTTTTTCTTTAATAGGATGGATATCGTCTATAATATTTTTAATCTGGAAAGGATTAGGTGAGAATATAGATGCTGTTAATATTTTTAGCAGTTTAATAGCATTTCTTGCATTTTTTAGTCTATGGATTTTAGGATTGTATATGGCATGAAGGTGTTAATCTTAAATAGAAGGTGTATTAAGCATCCTGAAAAAGGTGGTGCTGAGGTATATACTATGGAAATTGCTAAAGGTTTAGTAGAGAAAGGGTTCCAAGTTGAATGGTTTTCCTCAAAACCCAAAAATCTAAAAGAAAAGGAAACAATAAATGGGATAAATTTTATAAGAAAGGGAAATGAAATTACAACTCATTTATATGGTTTTTTATACGCTCTAAAAAAGGACAAGAGTTGGATTATAATTGATGAGTTTAATGGAATAGGTTTTTTTACTTTTCCTTTAAAAAATTCTATACTTTTAATTCATCAACTGTATAAAGAATTTTGGACTGCTGAATTAGGTTTGATCGGAAATATATTTAAATTTATAGAAACTATCTTATTAAGGTTGTATAAAAATAAATTAACTATTACCGTTTCTAACTCTACTTATCAAGATTTGATAAAATTAGGTTTTAATAATATTTCTATAATAGAAAACGGTTTAAATATATCTCCTTTAGAAAGGAAACCAGAAAAAGAAAAAGTTTTAACTTTAGTTTACTTAGGCAGATTAAAAAAAACAAAAAATCCAGAAGATGCCATAAAAGCCTATATCTTAGTTAAACGAAGAATAAAAAACGCTAAAATGTTTGTTATAGGGGAAGGTCCTTTACTTAGTTATCTTAAAAATAAATATACGGATTTTCAGGATATCACATTTACAGGATATTTAGATGCATCAGAAAAGTATAAAATCTTAGAAAAATCTCATTTTATACTTATTCCAAGTATAAGAGAAGGTTGGGGACAAGTTGTAATAGAAGCAAACGTTTTTGGAACTCCAGCAATAGGTTATAATGCTCCTGGTCTTAAAGATAGTATAAAAAATGGAGATACAGGTTTCTTAGTTTCCAATTATAAAGAAATGGCAGATACGATATTAAAAGTTTGGGAAAGTAAAGATTTGTATGAAGAACTCTCCAAAAATTGTATCGAATGGGCAAAAAACTTCTCATGGGAAAAAACAAGACAAAAGTTTTTAAATTTATTGAAGGCTCTGAGATGAAATATTTAGTTGTTTTACCTACATACAATGAAGCTGAAAATATAAGGAAGGTTTTGGACAGTTTAATGAACTATGAAAATATTCATGTTTTAGTAATAGATGATAACTCTCAAGACGGGACTGCAGAAATCGTTAAGACATATCCCGAATTTAATAATAAGGTTTTTTTGATACAACGTCCATATAAAATGGGATTAGGTACAGCGTATGTAACAGGATTTAAATGGGGTCTGGAAAGAGGTTATGATATTTTCTTTGAAATGGATGCAGATTTATCCCACGACCCAAAAGATATACCAAGATTTATAGAAAAAATGAAAGAAGGTTATGACGTAGTAATAGGTTCTCGTTATATAAACAATACTATCAGTGTAGTGGGATGGGATTTTAAAAGATTACTTATTTCTAAATTCGGCAACTGGTATGCTACAACTATTTTAGGCTTAAAACAGTTTTCAGATATTACCAGTGGATATAGAGCATACCGAAGGACTTGTTTAGAAAAGATTGATTTAGATAAGATTAAATCAAATGGATATGCATTTCAGATAGAGATGGCTTACAAACTCTATAAAAGAGGTTGTAAAATAACAGAAATTCCTATTATTTTCTATGAAAGAAACGGCGGCTCCTCAAAAATGAGTAGAAAAATAGCCTTGGAAGCAGCTATTATTGTATGGAGGTTAAAGTTTGGAAAAGCATAAAGGCTATCAGAGATTATTAGAGGAAGGCGAAAAATCGACAAAAGAAAAATTAATTTTTAAAATAAGTTCTAAATACAAATTTTTAGAAAGAAAATATTGGGAGTTATCGAGACTAGGTTTATATGGTTTAAAAGATATTCCTAATATAAAGACAGCTTCAAAAATTTTAGATATAGGTTGTGGTTCAGGATCAAGTTTTGTTTATATAAAAAATTTTTTAAATCCTAACGCGGACTTTCTGGGAGTAGACTTACATAAAAATCAAGAACTTCCGGATTTCGTGAGTTTTAAAGTTTGTGACATAGATAAAGATGCATTACCTTACGAAGATGGATCAATAGATTTAGTAATCTCAATTTATGTATTGGAACATTTGTACAACCCAGGCAATCTGTTTTCTGAAGCTTATAGAGTTTTAAAAAAAGGTGGATATTTTTACTGCGTAACTGAGTACTACACCAGTTTGTTTTGTCCAGATAAATATAATTTTTATCAAGATCCTACTCATGTTAGACCTTGGACTAAAAGAGCAATTAAATCATTGGGAGAGATGAAAGGATTTGATAATATAAAAGTTAAAAGAGTTAGACCTATAGAATACTTGGGAATAATACCTTTTATACCATTATTAGAGGTTTTTAAAATTGCTGATGCATCATTTACTTTTTATCAATTTTTATTTGGAAGTACAGTAATTTTTGTAGGGAAAAAGACCAATGAGTAAAGTTGTACTTTTAACTTTAAATTGGAACAACTGGGAAGATAGTAAAAATTTTTTAGATAGTGTTTTTTTTCTTGATTATAAAAACTACGATATAATTTTTATTGATAACGGATCAAATGATAATTCTGTAGATAGCTTGATTTCTTTCTTAACAAATAAAAATTTAAATTATAAAATAATAGATGAAAATAACACAATAGAAAATATAGGTGAAAACTCTCGATTTTATATAATAAAAAACGATGAAAATTTAGGTTATACTGGTGGATTTAATAAAGGATTAGAATTTATTTTAAACAATGCAAGAGATTATGAGTTTATCTGGATATTAAACAACGATACAATCCTTAATAAATCATCTTTGGGGAACTTGGTTAAATGTTATTATGAAGCCATAAGCAAAAACATAAAAGTTGGAGCTATAGGGTCTAAAATATTGTATCCTAACGGAGAACTACAAATGCTGGGAGGATGTACTTTATATCAAATTAGAGGCACAGCAGGAAGAATAAATAAAGTAAACGACTATTACTGGGTTAGAAATGGATTTTTATTTACAAAAAAACATTATCCATATTTTCTACCATTTGTGTTTTTTTCCTATTTTTTTAAATACACGATTGTTCGCAAATTAAAAAATCTACCGTTTAATTTTGATGCTTATGTTAGAGGAGTAAAAGATTTTTTTGACTAATAAATTTGGTGAAATAAAGTGAAAATACTTCATCTTATCTACGATCATATAAATAATCCCTGGGTTGGTGGTGGTGGAGCTGTAAGATGCCATGAACTCAATAGAAGGTTGGCAGAGAAAGGTCATAACATAACGATAATATCAGGTAGATATCCAAATGCTAAGGATTATGCGGAAGGAAATTTAAAGTTTAAATTTTTAGGAACTGACAAGAGTTATAAATTGAGTGTTTTTTCTTATGCATTTGAATCGATTAAATATCTAAAAAATCATGCTAAAGATTATGACATTATAGTTGAGGATTTTGCTCCTTGGAACCCAGTTTTTTCATTTCTATTCCATAAAGAAACAGTACTACAATTGCATCAAAGAGAAGGATTACAGATTTTAAAAAGATATGGTTTTTTTGGTTTGCCTTTCTATTTAATAGAAAAGATTTATCCTCGTATTTACAAAAATATTATTTGTGTTTCTGAAATTTCTCTTAACAAGTTTAAATTAAAAGGAAAAATCATTCCAAATGGCGTAGATGAAAAAATTATAGAAAAAGATATAAATATAGGTAATTATATTGGATTCATTGGAAGAATAGATATATTCACCAAGGGCTTAGACTTACTTTTAGAAGCTTTCAAAGACATAAAATTTCCTCTTAAAATAGCAGGTAAAGGAAAAGATGAAATAAAACTTAAAAATTTAATAACTGAAAAAGGATTAAATAACAATGTTGAAATTCTCGGATTTTTAACTGGTCAAGAAAAAGTTAATTTTATAAGAAATGCAAAATTTATAGTTATGCCTTCAAGATACGAAGCTCAGAGTATTGTTACTTTGGAGGCTGCTGCTATGGGAAAACCTCTTATTGTTAGTGATATTCCAGAGCTGTCTTATGTTGTGGAAAATGGTTTTGGGTTAAGTTTTAAAAGGGAGGATCCAGAAGATTTAAAAGATAAGATAATAACTTTGTGGAAAAATGAAGAGATGATTTTACAGATGGGTAAAAATGCAGTAGAATACGCAAAAAATTTAACATGGGATAAACTTTCTACTGAATATGAAAAATTTTTAATAGAAACCTTAAACAATGATTAGACACTTCTTTTATCTATCAGTAATGTTTTTCTATATTAACGGTATTGGATATGTTTTTCACTTTATAATTAGTAGGAAGTTGGGTCCTGAAGGTTATGGAGAATTTATGGTTTTATATTCATTTATGTTGACTGTAGGTTTTTTTTCAAATACATATCCAACAATCGCAATAAAGAATATTCTTGAAAATAAAGAAGAAAAGTTAGGAGTCCTGAGATTTTTAAGAATAGTAGCTTTTATAACAGGGCTTTTATTTTTTATTGTGCTTTCTTTATTATCTCCCTATTTAAAAGATTTTTTACATGTTAGTAGTAGTTTTTCTATTATTATCATTGCTTTAGTCTCTTTTTTAATTTTTTTAGAAAATGTAGAAAAGGGTTATTTACAAGTTGAAAATAGATTTGGTATGTATTCTTTTTTAAATGGATTAGAACTTACTTTGAGACTTTTATTTGCAATAATTTTTGTTGAGATTGGTTTTTGGATAAATGGAGCTTTATCTTCTACCGTATTCTCTATGTTTTTTAGTTTAATCCTACTTATGTATATAAACAAAAATCTCTTTGGTGAAATAAAAAAACTTCCTTTTAAAAGGATAATAAAATCTTTTTTCTTAGTAAGTCCATCAGGATTTTTCGTGTATGCTGATGATATATTTATAAAGCGTGTTTTTGATCCCATAACAGCAGGGTATTTTGCTTCTGCATCAATCTTAGGAAAAGCTTATATATGGTTTATCTTAACTTTATTCTCTATAATTTTTGTAAAAGTTTCAGAAAAAAAAGAAAAAGCGTTTAAATATGTAAAATATTTTTTTATATTTATAATCTTTACTTTTGGAGTTATACAAATACTTCTTTCACTTGTAGGAGAAAAAGTGTTTTTATTACTTTTTGGTGATAAATATTCTCAGGCTTATGAAATACTACCGCTTTATATTTTTTCTATACTACCTCTTTTAATAAATTTAGTTATCTACTATGTCAATATATCTTTAGAAAAAGCTTTTGTTAGTGTATATCTACATTTGATACTTTATTATTGTGGTTTTGTTTTTATAAAATTTGCTTCTGTAATAGATTACCTTACTTATATTTTTATCATTAATGCTGTGTTTTTAATATTTAATCTTTTTCTCTTTTTAAAGAAATTCCAAGATGCTCATAAGCAGAGTATACAGCAATAATTATAAATATCACTAAAAATAAACCAAAATATTTAAAGATTAGAAGATAAGATTCTAATAAGAAATAAGCTATTATCAAAAGTAGCATTAAAAAGATAATATTTTTCTCCCCTTTATCAATTTTAATATTCAATAACCTTCCTAAAATGGTTGTTTTAGAGAGTTTAACAATTCCAGAGATAAGAATATAACTGATAAAAATTTTTATTAGTATTACAACGAAAATAGTAACTTTATTAAGTACAGGTGTTGAACTTATTAAATCGTAAAGTTCAATTTTTCTTGAAATAATGTTAACAATTGACAAAATTAAAAATGCATCAAATAAAAGTAAAGCCAGTAATCCTGTAGGTTCCTTTACTGAATCGCCATTTAAAACGGATTGATTTTCTTGAACACGATCTATAATCTCTATATCAGCAAAATCTTTTATTTCGTCTTGAATATCTTTAAAAAATCTTTCATCCAATTTAAACTCAAAAAAGCCCTTTTCTTTTAAAGAGGTAAATAAATTTTTGGTATCAACATTATATTTTTTTAGAATATTCAATACTTCTCCAGTTTTATCTTTAGATTTTATGTAAAGTCTTAATACAACAACACTCATTACAACCCCCCAAAATCCTATAGGTCTTGCTAATATTATATCAGTATAAATAATTTTTTTCTTTTAGAGACTTTTTAGAAATTTCATTATAATACATATTAAAATTTAATATGTGTTTTTTAATATAATAAACATTATATTACACGATAGAGAGAAAAAATCAACCTATAATTTGATATAATACTTTAAAAAGCAAAGGTAGAGATATGAAAAAACTACCAATAGGAATATCAAGCTTAGAAAAGTTAAGAAGAGAAAATTGCTATTATGTTGATAAAACCCATTTTGTAGAAAAACTTGTAAACAAAGGAAATCAATTTTTCTTAAGTAGACCCAGAAGATTTGGAAAGTCTCTCTTTGTTGATACTCTAAAACAAGCTTTTTTAGGTAATAAGCAGCTATTTGAAGGATTGTATTTAGAAAATAACTGGGATTGGAGTAAAAAATATCCCGTTATACACATAGATTTTGGTGGTAGAAATATAAAAGATATTACCATCCTTAAAAAATGGATTATAGAACAACTTAAAGAACATCTTAACTTTTACAGTATAGAGATAGAAGAGGAAGAAGATTACGGCTTTTTATTCAGAAGTATAATTTTAAAGCTATACCAAGAGTATAAAAACCCTGTTGTAGTCCTTGTAGATGAGTACGATAAACCAATCCTTGATAATATAGAAAACACAGAAAAAGCTATAGAAATAAGAGAAATTTTAAAAGATTTTTACAGCGTTTTAAAAGCTTCTGACCAGTATTTAAAATTTGTATTTTTAACAGGAGTATCACGATTTTCAAAAGTATCTATATTTAGCGGTTTAAATCAGCTTCAAGATATTACCCTTTCTCCTACCTTTGCAACTATATGTGGATATACCCAATCAGAACTTGAAACAGTGTTTAAAGATAGGTTAGAAGGAGTAAACTTAGAAGAACTAAAATATTGGTATAACGGCTATAATTGGCTTGGTGAAAAGGTTTACAATCCTTTTGATGTTTTATTGTTTTTAAGTGAGAAAATATTTAGACCTTACTGGTTTGAGACTGGAACTCCTACATTTTTGATGAAGCTTATTTTAAATAACAAAGTATTTTTACCAAAGCTTGAAGAAATAAAAGCAAACGATGAGATACTTGCCAACCTTGATGTAGACTTTTTGAAGATTGAGAATTTACTCTTTCAAACAGGTTATCTAACCATAAGAGAAACTAAAAAATTAGGATTAAGGACTATCTACATCCTCACTTATCCAAACTTTGAAGTAAAATCAAGTTTTAACAACTTTTTCCTATCAGATATACTTCCATCAGTATCAGACAAGGAAGATGCTCAAAACAGTATAGTAGAAGCTATAGAAGAGAACGATTTAGAAAAGATAAAAACAGCCCTACACAGCTTCTTTGCAAGTATACCAAACGATTGGTATAGGAAGAATGATTTAGACAGCTATGAGGGATTTTACGCATCTGTGGTATATGCACTATTTACCGGAAGTGGGTTAAACACAAAAGCAGAAGATACAACAAACATAGGGAAGATAGATTTAACAGTATTTTATCAAGATAGAGCTTATATAGTAGAGTTTAAGGTAGTAGAGAAAGAAGCTGAAAAGAGAGCTTTAAATCAGATAAAAGAGAAGAAGTATTATGAAAAGTATATAGGCAGCTACAAAGAGATTTATTTGGTAGGGATAGAGTTTAGTAAGGAAAAGAGGAATATAGTTTATTTTGAGTATGAGAAAGTAGAAAGTTTATAGTAAACTAAACATAACTACTGCCTTTTTAAAAGCTCATTTATGAATAAAGCATAAATCTTTTTAAAGTTGAATAAAGCTGTATCTTTGATAGATTCTTTTAAAACTTTTTCATAAAGTACATCTAAATCTTGTTTCTTTACTTTTTTTGTTTTAGCTACTGCCAAAGCATCTTCTATATCTTGTGTTGTTCCTCTTCTCAGTTTCATAATAATATAATCTTCTGGGCTTAAAATTTTGATTGTAAGTAAATCACTCTGATAAACTATTTGACTTCTTTCTCTATAACCAGATGGCATAGAGATAACACTCCAACCTGACACATTTTCACTTAAATCACTTTCAAAACCTTTAGATTTTAAATAAAAGTAAAGATCTTCTATATTACCTTGTTGTATTTCTGCATCCAAGTCGTAAGTAAACCGAAATTCTACATCATAAAAAGGTAATGCTAAAGCTCCAACCAGTATAAGCTCTAATGGTTCTTTTTTTTCTATTACAAACTGCTTTAGTAATTCTAAAATTTTTTCTTTGTCATTCAATACTTCTTAAAACCTCAAAAATTTTTCTTACTTCTACATCTGATAGCTTTTCGTTAACTTTTGGTAGAGGCTTTTCTCTTTTTATAAGGTAAGAATAGTTGTTGTAGATTATACAGGCTTTTTTGTATATCTCTTCGGGAATATTAAACTCTTCCCAATCTACAGATCCATTAACAGCTATTTCGTAAGGTAGCAAGTTAATTCCAGCTCTGCTTGATAGCAGCTCTTCCAATGTTGCTTTTTCTTTTCCGTATAAAGTTTTTAACTTTAATGTTATTTCTCTTTCCATAAACAGTAATATAATGAATGTTTAAAATATTTTCAACACATAAAAAATCTTGTCAGAAAGTTAAATTAGAAGTAGTTTTATATTAGTAAAAGGCTGTAAAGAGGACTAAAATGTTAGATTATTATGTATTACTATTTTTTATTCTAATGTTTGTTGGAAATTTGTTTTTAGCACTATACAAATATTTTTCTGAATCAAGTCAGTATGAAGCAGAAGAGATATACAATAAACTTATCAACAATGATAACATCAACAACAGCCTTAAGCATAATAACTACTCTATTTTAAACTACGACGATGATACCAACTATTGCACAGACCCAAGATACAGCTTCTTAGGTTGTAATATTTTCCATCACGATGATGATTTTTCGTCTGATTTTTCATACAATAGTAGTGATATTTGTACTAACCCGGCTTACAGTTTCTTAGATTGTAATATCTTTCATGATGATAGTTTTTCAAGTAGCTGGAATGATAGTTTTAGCAGCTGGGATAGTTATAGTAGCTGGGATGATAGTTTTAATAGTTCAAGTAGCTGGGATTAAACAATCTTTATATAGATATTTCCTCTTTCTCCGGATTTACTTATATAACCTTCACCTTTTACTTTTATAATTGATTGTTTTGTAAAGTTTGGAGGAACTTTTATTTGAAGTATCTCGTTTAAAGGGTTTTTTATACGGATGTATTCATAACTGGAAATATCTTCATCTATCTTCAAGTTTAAAATTAAATCTTTACCGGACTTTTCAAAAAAGCCTGTGTCTAATTTAAATCTAACTATTAAATCTCCGTTTTTGCCACCGTTTAAACCACAGTTTCCTTTTCCCTCTATCCTAATTTTATCTC
The DNA here is from genome assembly GCF_000021545.1 of Sulfurihydrogenibium azorense Az-Fu1. Classification (NCBI taxonomy): domain Bacteria; kingdom Pseudomonadati; phylum Aquificota; class Aquificia; order Aquificales; family Hydrogenothermaceae; genus Sulfurihydrogenibium; species Sulfurihydrogenibium azorense. Next base: position 915,922 of record NC_012438.1, on the reverse strand, counting down.
CTGTTTCAACACCTATAGGCACATTAAAAGTAGCTTGGTCTTTTGTTTTTATATAACCAAAACCTTTACAGGTTTTACAAGGATTTTTTACTACAAACCCTTTTCCAAAACATTTAAAACATATTACCTTACCTATTTTTGTTTGGATTCTGCTCTCTCCATCACATTTATCACACTTTACTATCTGGCTGTAAGAGGTTATAGAGCTTCCCTCACACTCTGGGCATAAAACTTTTCTTTCGTAAGATATAGTTTTTTCTTTACCTAATATACCATCTTGAAGTGAGACTGCTACAGTAGTTTTTATATCTAATCCTTTTAAAGGTTTGTCAGTAAAACCTAAAAAGTCTAATACCTTTTCTTCTAATATTCTGGTTAAGGAATTTTTATTGATATGTTTGTCATAATCTTGTCTTTTTTCCGGGTTTATTAAAGTTTCATAAGCTATGTTTAATACTTTAAAGATTTCTTTACCATTTGGGTTTATGTCTGGATGAAATAGTTTTACTTTTTTCCTGTAGGCTTTTTTTATCTCTTCAGGAGTAGCGTTAAAAGCTACTCCCAAAAGTTTATAAAAGTTCATCAGGTTATTTCTTCTTCCTCTACTGAAACTACTACTTTTGCAGGTCTTATAACTTTACCTTTAAAGGTATAGCCGTGTTGTAAAACTTTAACTATTTGGTTTGGTTTATACTCTTTAGATTTTACAGTCTCTATCGCTTCATGAAGCATTGGATTAAATTCTTGAGTATCTTCTATCTTTTCAATTCCAAAGTTTTTAAGAAGGTTTACAACTTGGTAATGGGTCATCTGTATACCTTGGAGTATGGAGTTAATGTCGTTTGTGTATTTGAAGCTTTCTAATGCTTTTTCAAAGTTATCTACTACTTCTAAGAACGCCTTGGCAAACTTTTCTATAGCCTCTTCTTTTATCTGTTCTTTTTCTTTTATTGTTCTTACTTTATAGTCTTCAAAATCTTTCTGGATAGCTTGGTATAAAGCACTTAGTTTTTTTGCTGCGTCTTCTGTTTTTTGGAGTTTTGCTTTTAGCTCTTCATTTTCTTTTTTTAGTTGCTCAATTAACCCATCTTTATCTATAACTTCTTCTTGAGTTTGCTGATTTTCTTGGTTGTTTTCTTGCTCAGTTTCTTGCTGAGTTTGATCTTTATTTTCTTCCAAGTTTGTACCTCCATTTTTTTTACTTTTTAAATATAAAATATATCTTTTAAGGAAGTTATTCAAGGGTAGCTCATAGGAATATATCCTCGCCATAAATATTTAAATCTATAAACTCATCTGCAGCTTCTATAAGCTCTTTTGCCGTTGTTTGTTTAAACGCTGCAATCTCTACTTTTACACCTTTTGTTTGAAGGTACTTTACAAGGTCCTTAAAGTCTCCGTCTCCTGTTGTAAGAACTGCTACGTCAATCTTATCTGCCAATGAGATGGCATCTATGGCAATTCCCATGTCCCAGTCTGCTTTAATAGTAGTCCACAAATTTCCTTCTTCATCTAACCTTTTAAAGATTTTAGGCTCTTTTTCTCTTACCTGATAACCAATATGTTTTAAGGTATTTATAAAGCCTTTTTGGTCAACTCCGTGAAGCTTTACAATGTAGGCAAAAGCCCTAACTAATATCCTATCTCCAACTGTCTTTTGGAGAATACTTTCAAAGTTTACTTTTCTGTTAAAAGTATCCCTTGCAGAGTAATACAGATTTTGTATATCTACAAACACAGCAACTCTTTGATTGTTGTAAATTCTTTTATTCATGATGCTCCTTAAGAGTTTTTATTGAATTATAACATAAATGTGATAAAATTATCTCTATGGAAATTTTTTCAACCGGGTTTAATTATAAGACAGCTCCTGTAGAAATAAGGGAAAAGTTAGCAATTACAGAATCAAACTACCAGTCTATCTTAGAGAAGCTAAACTCTCTTGATAATGTATACGAAATATGTGTTATATCTACCTGTAATAGAGTTGAGTTTTACGGTGTTTTTGATGGAGATGAGTCTTTAAAGTATGAAATCCTAAAAGTACTTTCTCAATACTCTTCAATACCTATCAATATTTTAGAAAAACATGTATTTTTTTATACAGGCAGAGATGCTATAAGACATATTTTTAGAGTTTCTTCAAGTTTAGATTCAATGGTTATAGGAGAACCCCAGATAGTCTGTCAGTTTAAAGAGTCCTTTTCCCTTGCAAAAGAGTACAAAGCAGTTAGACACATACTAACAAGGCTTTTTGACAAAGCCCTAAATGTATCTAAAAAAATAAGAACTTCTACAGGAATATCCAAAAAAGCAGTATCTATAAGTTATGCAGCTGCTTTACTTGCAAGGAAAATATTTGGAGATTTAAAGGATAAATCTGTACTGGTGATAGGTGCAGGGGAGATGGCAGAGCTTGCTGCAAAGCATCTGTCATCTATGGGTGTAAAACATATCTTTGTATCAAATAGAACATTTGAAAGAGCTGTAGAGCTTGCAGAAAAAGTCAACGGAAGCGCAATAAGATTTGACAAAATTTTAGAATTTTTACCAGAGGTAGATATTGTAATAGTATCAACAGGTGCAACTCAACCTATATTAAAAAAGGAAGATATAAAAAAAGCAGTAAAAAACAAAAGAGAGCCCTTATTCATAATCGATATATCAGTTCCGAGAAACGTAGAAGATGATGTTAATAAAATTGAAGGAGTTTACCTTTACAACATTGATGACTTAAAATCTATCGTAAACTCAAACATTGAAGAAAGAAAGATAGAAGCTCAAAGGGCAGAGCTTATAGTAGAAGACGAAGTAGAGAAGTTTATAAAGTGGTTAAACACTCAAAAGGTAAACCCTTTAATAACTCAGATAAGAGATTACGCAGACCAACTTAGAGAAAAACAGTTAGAAAGACTTTTTAAACAGATACCATACCTAACAGAAAAAGAAAAAGAAAATATAGACTTAGCCTTCAGATCTTTAATAAACAAGCTACTACACAGACCTACAATGTATATAAAAGATAAAGCCTCGAAAGAAGGTAATGATTTATACATAAAAATCATAGAAGAGATGTTTAGCTCAAAGTGGGATTTAAGAAACAAAAAGCAAGAGAAGGAAAGTGTTAGAGAAGACTAAAAAATTTTTCTTCACTTTTTTAGTTATTTTATCTGTATCATTCATATTTAAAGAAATCTCAGATTACTTAGACAGACAAAAAATATTAGAAAAGATAAAGTACTCAAATAATACTTTAGAAAACTTTTACTTAGTGTCAAAAGCAGACCAAACCTATACCCTAACAGGATCAAAGATGGTAGTTAAAGGAGATAATATCTTTATAGAAAATCCAAAAGGGCATTATGAAGGGGAAAAGGGAAGTTTTGATTTAAAGTCTAAAGAAAGTACTTACCATACAAAAGAGAAAGTAGCAAAATTCTATAAAGACGTAATTTTTACGGGTAAAGATATTGATATAAAAACCGAATATATAGTTATAGATACACAAAAGAATATAGTTTATAATGATACTGATACATTAATCTACTCGCAAGAGATGACTACAAGAGGGAAAAATTTATTTTTAGATATGGAAAAGGAGTTTTTAAAGTTGGATGAAGTAAACAGTGAGTATAGAGGTAAAAATGGTTAAAGTGTTGGTTGTTTTAGTTTTGATTTTTAGTGTTTCCTTTGCCCAAATAAATAAAACCGAGAACAAAAAAGAACCTGTTGTTATAAACGCAGATAAGCTAGAATACTACAACAAAGAAAAAGTAGCTGTCTATTCTGGGAATGTAGATGTAAAAAAAGGAAACTTTAATTTAAAGGCTGATACTGTAAAGATATACTTAGACGAAAAAGGAGATGTATCTAGAATATACGCAGTAGGAAACGTATACTTCCAACAAGAAAACAAATGGGGAAAATCGAAGGAAGCTGAGTACTACAAAGATAAAAATCTAATAATCCTTAAAAACAATGCAGAAGTCCATCAAGGTAAAAATGTTGTTGAAGGAGATGAGATTTATTATTATATAGACGAAGAGAAAGCAGTTGCAACATCAAAAGGTAGTAGAGTAAGGTCTGTACTATTTCCTAAAGAAAAAGAGGAAAAATGAACTATTTAGAGTTTTTTGGGTTAAAGGAAGACCCTTTTAAGATTAATCCAGACCCTGATTACTTTTTTGAAACTTTAACCCATAGAAAAGCTTTAAACCTTCTTTGGTACACTTTAGAATCAAAAGAAAGTTTTGGAGTCATTATAGGAGAACCGGGAACAGGGAAAACAACAATATTAAAGAAATTTTTAAAAAGCCTGCCTAACAAGTACACAACTGCAGTAATACTAAACCCTTTTTTATCTCCTGAAGAGTTTTTAAAGACACTTTTAGATGAGTTTAAGATAGAGTATGATGAAAAAAGTTTAAAAAATGAGATGTTGAAAAAGATTTACACTTTTCTTGAAGAGCAGCTATCCAATGGAAAAAAAGTTTTAGTAGTAATTGATGAAGCCCAACTTCTACCAGATGAAACCTTAGAAGAGATAAGATTACTTTCAAATCTAGAAACGGATAAAGAAAAACTAATTCAGTTTATATTAGTAGGACAACCAGAGTTTGAAGAAAAACTTTTAAACCCAAAACTAAGACAACTCAACAATAGAATATCAAATAAATACTTTTTAGAACCTTTATCAAAAGAAGAGGTGGAAAAGTATATAAACCATAGGTTAAAGATTGTTGATTTTAAGGAAATAAAGTTTGATAAATCTGCGATTGATGAAATTTACAGTAAATCTAAAGGCATTCCAAGGTTGATAAATCTAATAGCTTCAAGGTCGTTAATGGTAGCATTCTTAAAGAAGAAAACAGTGATAGAAAAGGAAGATATTCTGAAAAGTCTAACTGCATTAAACCAAGATGTCTTTGAAGATGCAGAAAAATCAAGCAACATCAAAGTTTACTTAACATTTTTTTTAATTTTAACTGCTATTTTTATGGTACTATGGTATATATTTAGTATACTTAAAAACATAATAGGGGTTTAAAATGGAAAAAACAGTTAAACCTGTAAAAAGGATAGAAGGCTCACTAAGAGTTCCTTCTGATAAATCTGTATCCCATAGGTCTATTATATTACCATCACTGGCAGAGGGAGAGTCTGTTATTAAAAACTTTTTAAAGGCTGGAGATACTCTAACCACTTTAAATGTATATAGAAAGTTAGGAGTAGATATAGAAGAGAAAGATAACGTTATATACGTAAAAGGTAAAGGTTTAGAAGGATTAAAGGAGCCTGACGATGTTCTTGATATGGGAAACTCTGGGACTACAACGAGACTAACACTTGGAGTTTTAGCAGGACAAAATTTCTTTGCAACTTTAACCGGTGATGATAGTTTAAGAAAAAGACCTATGAAAAGAGTCGTTGACCCATTATCTGAGATGGGAGCAAAAGTAGATGGTAGAAAAGAGGCAAACAACCTTCCTATATCTATAAGAGGTGGAAAGTTAAAAGGAATATCTTACTTTAACAGTAAGATGTCTGCTCAGGTAAAGTCTGCCATTTTACTTGCTGGACTTTACGCTGAAACACCTACAGAAGTAGTAGAGCCTATAGTGTCAAGAGACCACACAGAAAAGATGTTAAACTGGATGGGTGCAAACATAGAGATAGATTTTATGACTGATGGTTATAAAGTTAAAATATCTAAAACAGATAGATTAAAACCTATCCATATAAACGTTCCAGCTGACCCTTCTTCTGCTGCCTTTTTTGCAGCTGCAGCTTCAATAGTTCCAAAATCAGAGATTATTCTTAAAGATGTTATGGTTAATCCTACAAGGGATGGCTTTTTTAGAAAGTTGAAAGAGATGGGAGCTGATATAGAATATAAAAACAAGAGAGATGAAGCAGGAGAAATTGTGGCAGACGTTATAGTAAAGTACAACGACTTAAAAGGTGTTAAAGTAGTAAAAGAAGAAGTTCCATCTATGATAGATGAGCTGCCTTTACTTGCTATAGTTGCAACTCAAGCTGAAGGAGAGACTGTTATAACAGGAGCTGAAGAGTTAAGAGTAAAAGAAAGTGATAGAATAAAAGCGATAGTAGAAAACTTTAAAAGATTAAACTTAGAGATAGAAGAGTTAGAAGATGGAATGGTAATAAAAGGTAAACAAAAAGTAAAAGGTGGTGTTGTAGATTCTTACAAAGACCATAGAATAGCCATGGGATTTGCGATTTTAGGTCTTGTATCTGAAGATGGTATAACTATAAAAGATGCAGACTGTGTTTACATATCTTATCCAGATTTTTTCAAACATTTAGAAAAAGTTTCCAAGTAGGAGATAAACGATGTTAGATATAGATAGAGCTTTATCTTTAGCATCAGACAAAGAGATTTTTCCAATTATAGACAAAGTACTACAAGGAGAGAGATTACCTTTTGAAGATGGGGTTAAACTCTTTAAAACGAATGATATCCTAACTCTTGGCTATCTTGCAAACTACATCACAGAAAAGAAAAACGGGAAGTATGCTTACTTTGTAATAAACAGACAGATAAACCCTACTAACGTCTGTGTTTTAGATTGTAAGTTCTGTGCTTTTGCCCAGATGGACAAAAACGACCCAAGAGCTTATGAGTTAAGTTATGACCAGATAGTGGAAAAAGCCAGATACGCAGTGGAAAACGGTGCAACTGAAGTTCATATAGTTGGTGGACTTCACCCTGAGTGGGATTTCCAAACTTACTTAAACATAGTATCTATAATAAAGAAAAACTTTCCAAACCTTCATATAAAAGCCTTTACAGCTGTTGAGATAGATTACTTTTCCCAAATCTCAGGACTTTCCTACGAAGAAGTCTTAATAAAACTAAAAGAAGCAGGACTTGGAAGCCTTCCTGGTGGAGGAGCTGAAATTTTTTCCCCAAACATCAGAAGAATAATAGCTCCTAAAAAGATAGGTTATAAAAAGTACTTAGAGATACACAAAACAGCCCATAGACTTGGCTTACACTCTACTACTACGATGTTGTACGGACATGTTGAGAGTTATGAAGATAGGGTAGACCATATGTTAAAGATAAGAGAAGCTCAGGATGAGACTGGAGGATTTACCTGTTTTATACCCCTTGCCTACCAACCAGAAAACAATGAATTACCTGTCTACGACTTTACAACAGGTATAGATGATTTAAAGACTATTGCAGTATCAAGACTTATGTTAGATAACATAGACCATGTAAAAGCCTACTGGGTTATGATAGGAGAAAAGACAGCTCAGGTAGCTCTAAACTTTGGAGCTGACGATATGGACGGGACTGTGATGGAAGAAAAGATAGCCCACTTTGCTGGTGCAAAATCCCCAACCCAGCAACAAAAAGAAAAACTTATAAGACTTATAAAAGAAGCAGGAAAAATTCCTGTAGAAAGAGATACACTTTACAACCCTATAAGAATCTATGAGTAAGATAAACTTTGAAACAAAAGAGTTAACCTTAAAAAATTATATTTTGGCTTTAGTTGTTGTTATCCTGTTTGGGATAGCCGTATTGGCTGTACTAATAGCAGTGCCTTACCTATTATTTTTACTGCTGAAAATATTATTTTTAGGTATAGAGTTTACCATTTTGTTTGTAGTTGTTTTTTGGATTGTTGTAGTTATACTTCTTTGGATTTTAAAGCTTAGCAAGTTAATGTAAGACCTCACATTTTTTGTTAAAGGTCTCTGGCTGGATTGTAATGTGGTTTATCCCTTTATTTTTTAAGTACACTTCCAAATCTTCTAAAAGCTCTTCAAAGTAGGCTAAATCATCTAAAACTATGTGGGCTGTAAGGTATGTATCGCTTGAGCTTAATCTCCAAACGTGAATATCGTGAATCTCTACTATATGGGGAAAGTTTTTTTCTATATCCTGAATAAGAGATTCTAAATCTATATTTTTTGGTACAGCTTCCATAAGGATAGAGTAGCTTTCTTTTAAACCCTTAAAAACCTCTTTTATAATGTACCCTACAAAAATTAAAGACAAAACAGGGTCAATCCAGTAAATGGAAAACAGGTACATAAACACTCCACCAACAACTACAGCTAAAGATAACAAGGCATCACTTAAAAGGTGTAAGTAAGCTGCTTTTATATTTATATCTTCGTGATGGTGGTCATCATGGTCGTGGTGATGATGAGTTTTTAAAATCAAAGCTGAAAAAAGGTTAATAACAAAAGCTAAAAAACCAAATACAATAACGTAAAAGCTTTTTACTTCTTCTGGATTTATAAATCTAACAACTGCTTCATAGGATATAAAAATTAACGTAAATAAAAGGACTAAGTTGTTGACAAAACTTGCCATCGCTTCAGCTTTTAAAAAGCCGTATGTCATCTCAAACGATGGCTTTCTTGAAATTGCGTACACAGCCACTAAGGCAACTATTAAACTTAAAACATCTTGAAAGTTATGGACTGCATCAGTTATTAAAGAAACTGAGTTTGAGTAAAGACCAAATATTATCTGTAAAACTACGATAAAAAGATTTAAAATCACTGCTATAAGAATTTTTGACTTTTTTTCTGTACTTTTCCTTTCTCTAAAAACGTTTTCCTTGTATATCATCTTTAACCTCTCGCTATTACGTAAGCGTAGATTTTTCCATCTGTTTTGTCCTTTATTAAATTGTAAATCTCTAAAAGGGTCGCACCTGTAGTTAAAATATCATCAAAAACTAATGTATTACCTTTTATACTGTCTACTGTTAGAGAAAAAGCATCTTTTAAGTTTTTAAACCTGTCTTCCTTGTTTAGCTGCATCTGAAAAGCTGTCTCTCTATGTTTTACAATGTAGTCTTTTACTAAAAAAGATGGAACTGCATACTTTAATATCTCTTTTAAGTGGTTAAATCCCCTTTCTTTTTGAACGTTTTTAGATATAGGAATGTAGAGGATGTTTTGAATTTTGTTTTTTCTTAAGTAGTCTTGTATATCGTCTTTTATAAGTAAACCTAAATCTTTGGCTAAAGGTTTAATCTTATTAAACTTCAGCTGCTTTATAGCATCTTGAATATAGTAGTAGTAAGTAAATACTTGAATATCTTCGTACTTTCTCTCTACTTTACAGTTATCACATATAGGGTACTCTTGAGCTTTTCCACAGCTTCTACAGTAGAATGCTACCTGTGTTTTTGATTGGTTTAAACAGTCTTGACATATCACGTTTTGATTTTCGAATATAAAAGGGTTTTTACATATTAAACACTCTTTTGAAAACAGTGTGTTTAAAACAGCTTTAAAAATCGTTTTAATAACTCTTCATCTCCTTCAAGAGTTTTTATAACTTTATTATAACAAAGCTTTTAGCTTACTTAAAAACTCTTGCAAGACTTTCTTTTTTGTGTACTTTTGTAAAAACTCTTGGTAGGCGTTTTCTGTTATAGTGTTGTAAAGGCTATTATCCTTAAGGACTTTTTTTATGCTGTCTACAGCTTGATTTATATTGCCTTTTTCTACAATTAAACCGGTTTTGTAGTTTTCTATTAGATATTTAAGATTTTCTACATCATAAACAACTACTAAACTCTTTACAGCAAAACCTTCTATAACCGTTCTACCAAAACTTTCTTCTCCTTTTGATAAAACCAGCACTACATCAGCTGCTTTCAAGTACCAGTGGGGGTTTACTACATTTCCAGTAGTTATAACTTTGTCTTGTAATGAGTAATTTTTAAATCTTTCTAAAGCTGGCTTTAAATCTCTCCCATCACCGATGATTAAAAATTTTAAGTTTTTAAATATAGTATGGAGCTCCTTACAAACTTCTACATAGTCGTATATTCCTTTTCCTCTGTCAACTTTACCTATAAAGGTTATTACAATCTCATTTGGAGATATGTTTAACTGTTTTCTTACAGACTGTTTTTCTTGGGAGCTGTAGTAAAACTTTTCTTCGTCTATAAAGTTTGGAAGGATTTCTATCTTGTTTTCTGGGACACCATCTTTTAAAAGCCTATTTTTACTTGCCTGACTTACTGCAAAAATTTTATCAACTTTAGGTAAGATAAACTTTTTATTGAAAAATGGTTGGTAGTTTAACATATGACGAAAGAGGATTATTTTTGAGCCTGACAGTTTCCCTGCTAAAAATGTGTTTATATACTCGTTTCCGTTGTTTCCTATTACAAAATCTGGTTTTAATTTTCTGGCAAGGTTTATTAGCTTTATGGTGTTTACCGGTGAAAACTCTGACTTTAAAGATATATAAAACTTATTTCTGTCGGTTGTGTTTTTGTCTACAAAACTTCCTTTTGCAACTGCTTTGTAGATTGTGATATCAGGAATGTTTTCAAGGTTATTTATAAAGTCTATAGAGTGGGCTTCTGTTCCACCGGGATTTGGATTTGGGTTTGCGTTAATCCAAAGAATTTTCATACTAAGAATTTCCATAAAAACTGTGGTAAAAGGTAGTGTCCAAAGACTGTGATTCTTTTTATTTGGTAAATATCTTTACTTTCTTCGTAAGAACCTTCTTGAGTTGTGAAAGCCATCTTATAACCTGCATCTGCTACTAAGTCTTTTATTCTCTCGTTGTAGTCTCCGTAAGGATAACAAAATGTTTTAATTTCTACACCTAACTTGTCTTCCAGTATTTTCTTAGAGTCTTCTATCTCAGCTTTTGCAGTCTTTTCCGGAATTTTTGTTAAATATGGATGGGTAATAGTGTGAGACCCTATCTCAAAACCTTCACTTACTAAAAACTTTATCTCTTCCCAGTCCATCAAGGGTTTTTTTACGTTAAGTTTCTCCCAGTCCCAGAGATTGTACTTACCTGTTAATCCTACTACTACAAATATTATTGCTTTTGCGTTGTACTTTTTTAAAATAGGGTATGCATTTCTTACAAAATCTCTATAACCGTCATCAAAAGTCAAAATTATATTTTTTTTACTTTTGTTAATCTCATCTGATAAAACAGTTTGAAAGCCTAACTTTTTTAAAAGTTTTATCTGGCTTTCAAACTTGTTAGGATTTACATAAAGGCTTTTTAGCTTAGCGTTTTCCGGTGGATAGTCTATATTGTGGTAGGTTAAAACCTTCATCTAAGATAAGAAGTTTTGCAGATGTTTTTTCAAGGCCACAGCCTTTAGCTTTTTTAAAGCTCTCTGTTCAAGTTGTCTTACCCTTTCCCTTGAAATACCGAGCATCTCTCCAACTTCTTCCAGAGTTTTTGGTTCTAGACCTTCAAGTCCGTATCTAAGTTTTATTATCTCTCTTTCTCTTTCGTCTAACACATTAAGAAGTCTCTCAAACTCTTCTTTCAAGGTACTTTCCACTAAATCTTTTTCTACGTCTTCTGTTCCTTTTTTTGATAAAATGTCAAGTAAAGTAAAGTCCTCTTCTCCACCTTCTCCTAAAGGCATATCTAAAGATATAGGTTGTCTAACTATTGCTAAAGCGTTTTTCACTTTTTTAACAGAAGTTTTAAGCTCTTTTGCTATCTCTTCTTCTGTAGGTTCTCTGCCTAAACTTTCTTTTAGTTTTTCATAGGCATTTTTTACTTTAGATATAAATAAAGACTCTTTAATTGGTATTCTTACAGCTCCTGTTTGCTGGAATATAGTCTGCATTATTGCCTGACGAATCCACCAAACGGCGTAAGATATAAACTTTACATTTTTATCCGGGTCAAAACGTTTAGCAGCTTCTATTAAGCCTAAGTTTCCAGCTGCTATAAGGTCTGTTAAAGGCACACCCCAACCCATAAAGTTTTTAGCAATATTTACAACAAACCTTAAATTCCCTTCTACAAGTTTTTTAAGAGCTTCTTTATCTCCTTTTTTTGCTCTGATGGCAAGCTCCCGCTCCTCTTCCGGAGTTAGCATAGGATACTTGCCCATCTGTTGCATATAAAGTTGTAAAGTTGTGAGTTCTTGGTCTTGATTTGCCATTTTAGACACCTTTGTTAAAAAACTATTATTAAATTATTTAATAAAGTTTATCATAAATCTATGAGATTTCTCAATTTAAAAACTCTACACTTCCATCAGAAAACTCAACTTTATTAAACTCTATTTCCACCTTTAAATCTGACAGTGGAGCGTCTTTTATGTACCTTAGGTTTGGCTTTTCAGGTTCGTATATTATTTCTAATGTTCTTCTAAATGTTTCTCCGGGTCTGATTTTGTTAGTTCTTATTATATCAAGTGGTTTGTAGATTTTTACAGGCTGGGTTAAAAGTTCATTTCCAGCTTTATCGTACACCTTTAAGTTGCCGTATATAACGTCAACATCTTTTTTAAAGTTTGATGTAAAGTTAAATACAAAGAGTATTTTGTCATCTCTATCGTAGAGTTTATTTTCCCCTTTATGAAACTTTTTTTCTAAAAGGGTGTACTCAACAGGTTTAACATTCTCTTTTAGTAAGATTGATTCTTTTTCTTTTCGTTGTATTAAAGGTTTGCCTTCAAGTTGAAGTATTCTCTCTTCAAGTTGTTTTACTTTCTTTTCAAGCTGGTCAACTCTTTCTTCTAACGATTGAGAAAATGAAAAAGTGAAGATAGATAAAACTGCTACAGTAGATAAAACTTTTTTCATGGGAAGCCTCCTATATAAGATTTTCGTTTACTTTATAGTTTACAGCTGTGATAATGTGTTTATCAAGTATCTCTTGGCTTTGTTCTAAATCTGCTATAGTTCTTGCAACTTTTATTACACGATGGTAAGACCTTGCAGTAAGGTTTAGTTTTTCTGCAGCTGTGTTTAATGTGTTTTTTGCACTTTCTGATAGGTTTGCATAAGCTTCTATGTGGGAAGGTGTCATTTGACTGTTAAACTTTATCTTTTCGTTTTTAAATCTGTTATTCTGTATCTCTACTGCTTTTATAACCCTTTCTCTTATCTCTTTTGAGGTTTCTTGGGGTTTGTTTGATGATAAGTCGGTAGTTCTTACAGGCATTACTGTAACAGATAAATCTATCCTGTCTAAAAGAGGTCCTGATATCTTTCCTAAGTATCTTTTAATCTCAGCTGGGGTACATTTACACTCTTTTACCGGGTCAAACCTATAACCACAAGGACAAGGGTTAGCAGCTGCTATAAGTAAAAAGTTTGCTGGAAAAGTAATTTTTCCTGTTGCCCTTGATATACTAACAACTTTATCCTCTAAAGGTTGTCTTAATACTTCAAGGGTTGATTTTTTAAACTCTGGAAGTTCATCTAAGAATAAAACACCGTTGTGGGCTAAAGAGACTTCACCGGGTTTTGGATAACTTCCTCCTCCTATGAGTGCTATATCACTTACTGTGTGATGAGGACTTCTAAAGGGTCTTGATTTTACGATACTGTCTTTAAGGACTCCTGCTACACTGTGTATTTTTGTTATCTCTATAGCTTCTTCAAAACTAAGGGGTGGTAGAATAGAAACAAACCTTCTTGCAAGCATAGTTTTTCCTGACCCGGGAGAGCCTATCATAAGCAGGTTATGAAATCCGGCAGCTGCTATCTCAAGAGCTTTTTTTACTCCGTACTGTCCTTTTACCTCTGAAAAATCACCAAAATGGTCCAACTTTTCTTCAAGTAGCTTTTCGTAATCAACTCTCTCTGGTTCTTTCTTTAAATAACCATTTAAAAAGTCCACTATATCTTTAAGATTTTTAAATCCGTAAACGTTTATTCCTTCTACTAATGCAGCTTCTTTTGAGTTATCCTGCGGAAGAATAAAGCTCTCAAATCCTTCTTGTCTTAATTTTATTGCTATAGGGAGAATGCCTTTTACCGGTCTTAGGTCTCCGTTTAGGGCAAGTTCTCCTATGAAGGCTGTTTTTTCTAACTTTGACTGGTCTATAAAACCGGATGATGTCAGTATTCCAATTGCTATAGGTAGGTCGTAAAGGGTTCCTACCTTTAGAATATCAGCAGGGGCAAGGTTTACGGTTATCTTTTTTACCGGAAACTTAAAACCTATGTTCTCTATGGCTGATTTTACCCTTTCTCTACTTTCTTTTACAGCTGTATCTGGTAGTCCTACTGTTATAAACTGGGGAAGTCCTTGGGTAATGTTTACTTCCACATCAACTATATAACCGTCTATTCCGAAAGTTCCTCCACTTTTAACCACCGACAGCATCTAACTCTCCACTCTCCCTTAAAGAGTTAACGTCAAGGGTATAGATATGGGATATTCCTTCTTTTGCAGAAACTCCTATAAGTCTGTCTGCAAAACTTGCCATAGCATCCCTATGGGTAACAACTATAAACTGGGCTTGGCTTGATAGTTGTTTTATAAGTTGTCCTACTTTTTTTGCGTTTGCATCATCTAAAGCCGCATCAACTTCATCAAAGTAGTAAAATGGAGCTGGTCTGTACTGCTGGACTGCAAATAAAAATGCTAAAGCGGTAAGAGTTTTTTCTCCTCCTGACATCATCTCAAGTCTTTTAACATCTTTACCTCTTGGTCTTGCTTTTAGTAAAACTCCACCACTTAACGGGTCCGATGGATTTTCAAGTTCTAAGTAAGCCTTTCCACCAGGAGAAAGTATTTTAAAGTTTTTATCAAGATTTTTATTTATGTTTTCGTACACTTCCATAAATGCTTGTAATTTTTTCTCTTCAAGGTTTTCTATGAGTTCTTCAATCGATTTTTTCTCTTGTATTAAGATGGTTAGTTTTTCGTTTATCTCGTTGTATCTTTTTAACTCTTCTTCGTAATCTTCTAAAGCTTTTTGGTTAACGGACCCTAAATTTTTCCTTTTTTCTTCCAGTGTTTTTAGTTGTTTTTCTAAGGATTTTATGTCAGCTTCTACAGGTTCTCCATCGTACTCCTGTTTAAGCGTTAGTATCTCTTCTTCCGTGTCTGTAAGTTTTTGTTGTAGTTTTGCTTTTTCTTGTAGAAGAATTGTTATCTCTTTGTTTATGTTTTCTTCTTCGTATCTTAGATTTTTTATTTTATCTCTGTAGTCTTGAATTTGGTTTATAAGATCGTCTCTTTCTTTTTCTGAGGTTTTTAAGTCCTTCCATAGCTCTGAAAGTTCTTTTGTTAAGCTTTCTATTTTTGATTTTACACTTTCTATCTCTTGATTTATTTGGTATAACTGGTTTCTTATTTCTTCTTTTTCTGTTTCTATCTGAAAGACTCTTATTTTAAGCTGGTTGTCTTTTTTGTCTATCAGTAGGTTTATCTGAGTTTCAATATCTTTTACTTTTTCTTTGAGTGAGTAAACTCTGTTTGCAGCTTCTTCCCACTGCTTTCTTAAGGTTGACAGTCCAGCTCTTTCTAATCTTTTTAATATTTCTTGTTTTTGATTTGATACAGACTGTAGGGTTTGAGACTGTTTTTCTATTTCTTGTTGTAGTTTTTCAATTTTTCCTTCGTATTCTAAAGATTGTTTCTTTAGATTAAATATTTCGTTTTCTAAATAACTTACTTTATTGTTCTTTGAGATTAGTTGATTTGTTAGTTCTTGTATTCTCTGGTTTATACTGGAAGCTTCTGTTTGTATTTTTATTAGAGTTTTTTCATTTTCGGCTATTTTGTTGTTTATTAGTTTTAACTCGTTTTGGATTGATTCTTCTTCTTTTTTTAGTTTTTCATCTTCTTCTTCCAGTTTTTGTTTTTCAGCTTCTAAGTTTGACCTGCCTATTGTTATATTTTGTCTTTCAAAACCTCCAGAGATAGCTCCAGACTTTTCAAAAAGTTCTCCTTCTAACGTTACCATTCTATAACTTCCTATTCCTATAGACCTTGCAGACTCGAAATCTTCTACTACTACTGTATCTTGGAAAACGTACTTTATGGCTTTTTCTATTTTTTTATCGTAATCTACAAAGTCTATTGCGTATCCAAGTAGACCTTTTTTAAATGGTAGTTTAGGGTTGTCAAACACTTTTATTTTGTTTAAAGGTATGAATGTAACTCTCCCTGCTTTTTCTTTTTTTAGTATATCTATACATTTTTGGGTTACGTAATCATCTTCTACAACTATATTTTTTAACCTACCTCCTCCTGCTACTTCTATAGCAGTTTGATACATTGGGTCTTTTAAAGATATAAGTTCTGATACTTGTCCGTAAACACCGGGAACTGATTTTAGTATTATAGATATTTTATCTTCTCTAAACTGGGATAGCTGGGCTAAGATATGGGCTAACTTTTGAAAGTTTTTCTCTAACTTTTCTCTTGTTTCTTTTAATCTTTTTTCTAATGTTTCTTTTCTTACTTTTAGTCTTGTTATCTCACTTTGTAAACCTTGGATTTGGGTTTGAGTGTCTTTTGTGTTTGATTTGATGTTCTCTATTGTTTTTTCAAGGTTTTCAATCTCTTCTTTTGTTTTGGCTAAGTCTTGGTTTAGGTTGTTTATCTTTTCTTGGGTTGTGTTTAGTTTTATTTGATACTGGGTTTTTTCATTTTCTAACTGTTTGATGGTTTCAAGGAGCTGTTTTTCTTGTTTTTCTATTTCTCCAAGGTCATTTTTTGCTGAACTTCCTAAAAACTCTATCTCTTGGAGTTGTTTATTCTTTTCTTCCAGTGTTTTTTCAGCTTCTTTTAACTCTTCTAAAAGTTTTGGAAGCTGTGATGAGAGATTTTTTATTGTTTCTTCTGTTTGGAGTATCTCTTTTATTTTTTCTTCTTTTTCTTTTTCTAAGGCCTTGAGTTTTTCTTGGAGTTGCTGAAGAGTTTTTTCAAGGTCATCTTTTTTTTCACTTAGAGATTTTACTTGGGCTGTTATACTTCCTTCTCTTTCTTTGATAGGCAAAAAAGACTCTTGAATATGGTTTAGTTTTTCTTCAAGTTGTTTTATATTGTTTATAATTTCTTTTTGGTTTTCTATGTTTTTTTCTTTTTCTAAGTATAGGTTGTTTATCTGGTCTTCTACTTGAGTTATTTGGTTTAATACTTCTTCTTTTTGTTTTAAGAGTAGGTAGAGTTTTGCTGACTTTATGGCGTTTTGTAGTTGTTGAATCTGGTTTTCTAAATCAATGGCTAAAAGGGCATCTTCTTTCTCTTTTTCTAACTTTTTTAGTGTATGGCTAATTTCGTTTAGTATGGCTTTGACTTTTTCTATTTTTTCGTTTGATTGGTTTAGGTCTTGTATGGCTTTTTGTTTTCTTTCTTCATACTGGGTAATTCCTGCTATATCACTGATTAGGTCTCTTCTTTCTGATGGAGTCATTTTTACAAATTTGTAAATATCTCCTTGGGTTACGATGTTGTAGCCTTGAGTTGGTATTCCTGCTAAAGTTAGGAGTTCTTCCACTTCTTGTTGTTTTGCAGGTCGTGAGTTTATTTTATAGGTTGATTTTCCGCTTAAATCTACTTTTCGTGATATGCTTACTTCTTCTGTGTTTAGAGGAAAAGCTCCGTTATTTTTAAATATTATTTCAACTTCTGCATAGGGAGCTGTTTTTCCTTTTGAGGAGAATATAAGGTCTGTTAGTTTGATGGCTCTCATTGCTTTGGCAGATGCTATTCCTAGACAGAAAACTATAGCATCTCCAAGATTACTTTTACCGGATCCATTTGGACCAACTATGGCAGTAAAACCTTCTCCTAAAGGGATAGAAAGATATCTTTCTCCGTAAGATTTAAACCCAAAAACGTTAATTCTATCTATGTATGCTTTTAACATGAAAAGATTATAGCATTAGTTATGGATTTTTATCAATTTGGTGTATGAGTTCTATACATCGTGAACACCTTCACCTAAAAATTTTATCATACTCCATAAACAATGTCTGCTGGTCTTTTGTATCCTAAAGAATGATGTGGCCTTATAAAATTGTACTTCCTTACATACTTCCTTAACTTCTTATTCATCTCCTCTAATGTGTAATCTAATCCCTCTATCAACCATAACTCCTCTTCTATTGTCCTTATCAATCTTTCTACAACACCATTAGTCTTTGGACTCCTTGGATAGCTAAAGTAATGCTCCACTCCTATATCCGTTAAATACTTGTTAAACTCCCCTAAAAACTCACTCCCGTTATCTGTTTGTACCCTCTTTATCTCAAATTCAAAATACTCATTTAACTCAATATAAAATTCTTTTGTTTTCTTTGAATTTTTACTTTCATATACCCGTGCAAAACAAAATCTGCTATACTTATCTATAGCTGTGAATTGGTAATATGTTGCACCTGCGATGTTCAGGTGTTTTACGTCTATTTGTACTACATCCCCTGGGGCTTGTGCTTGCAAGCCTCTTTTTGTCCTTTTCTTCTTTATACTCTTTTTTCTTTTGTTTTGTATTTTAATTGATTTTGTTCTCTCTATTAATCCTTCTTCTTTTAATACTTTATACACTGTAGATGGTGATACTTTTATGTTTTTTTCTTCTTGTAGATATGCCGATATTTTTTCTTTGCTCCAAGTTGGGTTTTGTTTCCTGACTTTTATTATTTGTTCTCTGTACTGATTTCTTATAGTTGGTTTTCTTGTGTTTTTTGGTGTTTTAGGTCTATCAAGAAGTCCTTCAAGTCCGTCTTTTTTGTATCTTTCAAACCATTTATAGAAGGTAGTTCTTGATATTCCGAAGTATCTGCAGGTTTTGGATATATTTTTTGTATCTTGGTAGTGCTGTATCCATTTTAGTCTTTTTTTGGCTTCTTTTGTTAAAGGAATGTCTTTAATCTTGTTTGATAGTTTTTTAGGAAAGAGTGTTGTCATATACATAGGGGGTTCCTATAATACCTTTCATATAACCTACCTCCTGTTTTTGTTGAAATTATTTTAAAGGGGTAGGTGTTCACTGTGTATTGAAACTTATACACCGGAATATATTTTTTCCTGTCGACCTCCGATCCTGCAAAAATCACTGGAGATAGACAGTGATTATTTTTCAATCACTTAACTCAATTAATCTCAATAAACCCCTTCTAATTGAGACTCAAAAACTGCCATTTTCGATAGGACAACGACGGCAATTCGGCAGATAGAAAAATTAGGTCAAACCTAATCAAAAAATACTTTATATCTCATTATTAATTTAGTTTTTTATAAACAGCTCCTGTTGGGTTTAATATACTTTCTATTAGATTTACAGTTATTGTTTCTTGCTTTAAAAATAGCTTTTCTTCATATTTTTTTAACTTTTCTACAAACTGAGCCTGTTTCACTTCTTTTATTCTAAGGATTGTAATATGTGGAATAAACGGCTTTATCTCTTTTTTGTAGCCTATACTGTAAAGCTTTTCTTCTAAGTTTAAGAATATCTCTTTTAAAATCTCATTTTCTAAAACTTTAAAAAATAACACCTTTGGATCATCAAGGTTAGGGAAAACCCCAAGGCCTTTTAAAGTTATATTTACTTCCAACTCTTTGTTAAAATCTTTGTTAAGTATATGTAATATATCGTTTATCTTTTCTACCTTAGTATTACCTAAAAACTTATACGTTATATGAAAGTTTTCGGGCTTAACCCAGCTGCCAGACACTACTCCACTTAAATCTTTTTTTATGTCTGTATAACTTTTCTTTAGCTTTTTCCAGTCTACAAAACTTCCTACAAATACTCTTTTTTCCACTACTTTATACTCTCTAAAAATTCTTCACTGATTATTCCTCTGCAAATTTCCTGAACTTCCCCTGTCATTCGTATATTCCAATCTTTATCTACAGTTATTTTCAGCTCTCCACCTATCATTTTAATGGTAATATCATTTTTTGCAAGACCTTTCTTTACTAAAACAGATGCAACGGCACAGGAAGAGCTTCCAGAGGCATAAGTAAACCCGGCTCCTCTTTCCCATATTAATATCTCTGCTTGGTCTTCTGATATTGGTTTTACAAATTGAACATTTATACGATTTGGAAAAAGTGGATGATTTTCTATCAAAGAACCGTATGTTTTTATCTCTTCTTCGTTTAACTCCTTTTTTATTATTACACAGTGGGGATTTCCTACAGACACACAGTTTACTTCGTACTCTTTATCACCAACTTTAACCTTTTCTCCTAAAAACTCTTTTTTATCTGTTTTAACAGGAATTTTACTTGCTTCAAAGATGGCTTTACCCATATCAACAGTTATAACTTTTGCCTTTCCAAACTTATTTTTCTCTTCAATTTTAGCTCTTACTAACCCTCCTTTCGTTTCTACTGTGAACTCTTCTTTATTAGTATATCCATAATCGTATAAAAATTTACAGAATATTCTAAGACCGTTTCCACTTTTTTCAGCTTCAGAGCCATCGGGATTAAATATTCTTAGTTTAAAGTCTGCAACACTTGACGGATACTTTACCAGAATTCCATCAGAACCTATACCGTAGTGTACATCACATATTTTCTTTATAAAGTCCTGTGTAATCTCAAAAGTTATATTTTCTGAATCTATCACTATGTAATCATTACCAAGTCCATGAGATTTTACAAAAAAATTTTTATCCATAATTCTCTTCACCTAAAGTATTTTAGAAAAATCTTCTATAGACTGAGTTTTAACAGCTTCTCTTCTTAAATTTTTCAACTTTTCTAAATCTTCTATAGCTTTAATTTTTGATTTCAACTCATCAGAAACAGATCCAAACCTTATTTCCAGTATCTCTATTACAGCTTCTTGAGATTCTTGTATTAATCTTTTTAACCCTTCCTGTAGCCCTTCCATCTTCCATTTTTCTGTTAGAGTCATCATTTTCTCTTCACCTCCTATTTCTTCTAAAACTTTCTCTATTGTTTCTAAATCTTTTTTTACTATTACCGTGTAGTCAATAATAATATAAAGACACTCTCTAACATCTTCAAGGACAAGTTTTTCCAATATAGGTTTTAGATGTTCTAAATCTTTAAATATATTTTTCATCGTATAAATGGCAGAAAGTAAGCAGGCGTTTAAGTATAAGTTTTCTATCAAGAATATGTCTTCCAATTTTGTAGTATCAAAAAGAATATAGCTAAGAGAGTGGGTGTATTCTTCTAAGTAGTCATCTATATTCTGGAGTTGAGGAATTTTTGTAGGTATATTCCAAGGTTTTTCTCCGTGGTAGAAAACGATAGGAATAACAGGTCTGTAAGGTCTTGATAATCTTTCATCTTCTTCCATCATAACTGACTTGTAAAAAGATATTTGAGAAGGGGTATGTTTGTCTGGATAAGATTTGTGTTCAAAAACTATATAGATTTGTCCATCTGTCTCATTTCCATCTTTATCCTTAAGTTTACAATCGAATGCTATATCAAGAAATAGCTTTTTATACTTCTTTGAAAGTTTCTCTGTATCAGAAAGTTTTAAAGAGTTTGGAACTATACTTTTATAAATCTTTGGTAAAAAGATCTCTAAAAAAGACTCTACATTTTTACTTTGACTAAATATTACTTTAAAAAACCAGTCGTGAGGTTGTTTTTCTATTGACAAAACAATCTCCATTTAATATCTTATTCTCAAAATTATTTTAACACAACAAAGGATAATGATTATAGTTATAGCAGGTGCAACTGCAACAGGAAAAACAGAACTGGGAATAAAACTCGCTAAGATGTTAGATGGTCAAGTGATAAGTGCAGACTCTATGATGATATATAAGTATATGGATATAGGAACTGCAAAACCTACTTTACAAGAGATGGACGGTATTCCTCACCACTTAATAGATATTGTCTTACCTTCTGAAAACTTTTCTGTAAAAGATTACATACAGCATTTTGATAAAGTTGTTAAAAAAATTGAAGAAAAAGGAAAAATTCCGATAGTAGTAGGAGGGACGTGGCTTTATATTCAAGCAGCTTTGTACGGTTTGTCGGAAGCTCCTGAAGGCAATTGGGAAATAAGAGAGGAACTTTACAGTTTAGATAACAGGGTTTTGTATGAAAAGTTAAGAGAAGTTGACCCTCAGTATGCAAGTAAGATACACGTTAACGATAAAAGAAGGATAGTAAGAGCTTTAGAAGTTTACCAGCTTACAGGAAAGCCATTCTCATCTTTCTTTCAGGGATTTGAAAATCCAAGACACAACTTTATAGGTTTTAATTTAGTTAGAGATAGAGAAGAACTTATGGAAAGAATAAAATTAAGAGTAGAAAAAATGTTTGAAAAAGGACTTGTAAAAGAAGTAGAAAGGCTTATAGAGATGGGTTTTAAAGATTCAATAACAGCTATGCAAGCCATAGGATACAAAGAAATTTTACCTTACTTAGATAAAAAAATCTCACTTGAAGATGCTAAAAGTAGTATAATAGAAAATACTAAAGATTTTGCAAAAAGACAGCTAAGAACATTTAAAAGTAAAACAAAGTTTGAAAATTTAAATCTAAGTCATATAAATATGAATGATGCTTTAAAAATTATAGAAAATAGAGTTAAGGAGGTATATGATGGCGTCAGTACAAGATGAAATCTTAAACGAGTATAGAAGAGAAGGTAAAGAGGTAACAGTTTACTTAGTTAGAGGTACGAGAATAGTAGGTAAAATATTAGATGCAGACCAGTTTACAATTTTATTAGACGTTAACGGTCAGCAACAACTTATATACAAACACGCAATAAGTACGATAGTTGTAGAGTAATTTGAGATCAATTATAGTAGGTGTAAACACAGGTTTAAACCCTGCAAGGTTTAAGTACCAGATAGAAGAGCTTGAAGGACTTGTAGAGGCAGCTGAAGGAGTTGTCTTAGGTAAAGTATACCAGAAAAGGGAGTCTCCAGATCCTGCTTACTACATAGGAAGAGGAAAAGTAAACGAGATAAAACAACTGGTTGAAGGTATTGGAGCTGACACTGTAGTTTTTAATGTAAATCTATCTCCTGTCCAGATATCTAATCTATCCCAAGAGATAAACGCTCAAATTTTAGACAGAACAGACTTAATACTACAGATATTCTTCAAAAGGGCAAAAACAAAACAAGCAAAACTCCAGGTAGAACTTGCTTACTTACAACATCAACTTCCAAGAGTGTATAACCAAAAAGGTAAGGAACTATCAAGAATCGGTGGAGGAATGAAAACAAAAGGAGCTGGAGAAAAGCTTGGAGAAATTAAAACAAGAGCTATAAAAGACAGAATAAATAAGATAAAAAAAGAGTTGAAAGAGATAGAAAAACAAAAGAAACAGCAAAGAAAAACAAGGGAAGACAATCCAAACATTCTTAATGTAGCACTTGTAGGTTATACAAACGCGGGAAAATCTTCTCTGCTAAACCGCCTAACAAAAAGGGATACTTACATATCAGACCAACTATTTGCAACACTAGACACAAAAACATCTTTTATACACTTTCCTGACATAAATAAAAGAGTTATAATAACAGATACAGTAGGTTTTGTAGAAGATATGCCCCAAGAGATAATGGATGCTTTTATGACAACACTAAAAGAGACTGAAGAAGCCGATTTAATCCTACATGTGATAGATATATCAGATGATAACTGGATGCTGAAAAAACAGACGGTAGAAGATGTTTTAAAAAAGCTTAAACTTGAAGAAAAACCAGTTATAAACGTAATGAATAAAGTAGATAAAGTAATACCTTCACAAGAATACTTAGAGCCTGATGAATCGGAAAATACTATAACTGTATCAGCAACAAAAGGGTGGAATATTGATAAATTATTTGATATACTAAAAAAATATGCTATAAAAAAAGGAGAGGAGTATGGAAAACTGCGTATTTTGTAAAATTGTAAACAAAGAGATACCTGCAAAGATAGTTTACGAAGATGAACTAATAATGGCTTTCCATGACATTAGACCTCAGGCAAAAGTCCACGTTTTAATAATACCTAAAGAGCATATCCCTAACAATCTTTACTTTGAAGGCAAACATAAAACCCTTATAGGACACTTAATGCTAAAAGCTAACGAAATAGCTAAAATCCTTGGCATTGCAGAAACAGGATTTAGGCTTATAGTAAACACAGGTAAAGACTCAGGTCAAGAAGTATTTCACGTACACTGGCATTTATTAGGAGGAGAACCTCTTGGAAAACTTATCTGCAAATAATAATATACCCAGCATAGATACAAGAGGACTTTTTTGTCCTTTACCTCTTACGTTAGTATCAAGAAAGTTAAAAGAAATACCGGTAGGAGGAAGACTTAAAGTTTTAGCAGATGATAAAGCTTTTAAAAAAGACATAGAAGTCTGGGCTTACGAAACTGGCAATAAACTTGCAGAGTTTAAAGAAGAAAACGGATACTTTGTAGTAATTATAGAGAGAGGAAAAGGTTTTAAAGGTGAAAGTATAATTGATAAAATAAAGTTTATATCTTTAGGTGTTAAACTCCATTTTATAAAGCATTTTTTAGATATAGTACCTTTCAACAAACCTAAATACCTTTTAACATTTGTATCAGTTGCAGAAGGTATAAGAGCTAACAACTTTTTAAAAGAAAAGAATATCAACAACTACATTATGCTTCCTGTTCCAAAAGAGATATATCCACACTGTGGTTTAGTATTTGGCTTTAAAAATAAAGAAGATGCCTTGAATATATACAACCTGCTAAAAGAAAACAAATTTGCAGTTGAAGATGTTCACGTTATAGATAAGGAAAAAAAGTATCCAAAAATTACTTGAGCTTTTTAATGTCTGAAAGTTTAAAAGTTGTAGGTTGACTTTCCGTAGAACAGCAGCTTTTAATGTTTATATTCATTCTATTTATTATTTCGTTGTAGGCATCTATAAAGTTTAACACCTTTCCTCCAAAACCTTTTGCAAACTTCTCAGCATCTTCTTTGTTAGTAAAAGGTATTACACTTGGACTACAGCACGGAATAGCAGAACTTCCCACAACATACCAAGCATCTAAAGCATTTATAGGTTTTTCAGAGATAAAGTCAAACGTTAAAGCATATACACTTTTATCTGCATACCTTTGATGCAGCATTAAACCACAATGCTCACAACACGCCTCCACAACTTTTATATTTTCAACTATAATCTTATAAGGATGAGACCTTGTTATAGGTTTAGAGCAAACAGGACAGGACTTTAAAGATACCGGCTCTTTATTTTCAACTGTGTTTAGAAGAATAGACCCGTGCTTTCTTTTTATCTCTCCCTCTTTCTCCAGCTCCCTTACATCCCTGTATATAGTCATCTCTGACACATTAAAAATATGGCTTAACTCTTTTACTGTTACTTCTCCCCTTTCTTGGAGTATTCTTAAAATCTCTTTTTTTCTATTTATGTTATTTTCCATAGATATCCTCCTATATTGATCCTTTTGTTGATGGAATTTGACTTCTCCTTGGGTCTATTGATACAGCTTCTTTTAAAGCAATAGCAAAAGCTTTTGTTAGACACTCTGCAATGTGGTGTAAGTTATGCCCTGATAGAGCCTTTAGATGCATCGTTATTCCTGCAGACAGGGTAAAACCCTTAAAAAACTCTCCCATAAGTTCATAATCAAAGTTAGTTATTTTACCTCTGTATCCTAAGTCGTCATAAAAAAGTAAAGGTCTCCCTGATAAATCTATTGAACATAAAGCTAAAGCTTCATCCATTGGAATTATACTGTAGCCAAACCTTTTTATACCCTTTTTATCACCTAAAGCCTCTTTAACAGCCATACCTAACACTATTCCTACATCTTCTACCAAGTGGTGATGGCTAACATGAACATCTCCTGTAGCCATTATCTCAAGGTCTATCATAGAATGAAAAGAAAAACTCTCAAGCATGTGGGATAAAAAACCTACCTGAGTGTCTACTTTATACTTTCCGCTACCATCTAAGTTTATAGATAGCTCTATCTGTGTCTCTTTAGTTTCTCTTTTAATAAACGCTTTTCTCTCCATGTTATAACCTTCTTAATTCTTTTTGTATAGATGTCCTCCTAAAGTCTTCACCTTCAATATACAAAGGATAACACATTTCCATTAATCTTGATGCTATCCCTTTTCCAAATTTACTTTCTACATCTTGGTCTATATCCTTATTTTTATTTTTTTCCAACGAAATATTAGAAGTTATTATAACAGGAAGTTTATCGTTATATCTACTGATAATTATATAATGAAGTATATCTTTTGCCCAATCAGATAGCCTTTCTGAACCAAGGTCATCTAAAACTAAAATAGGAGCTCTTATAACCGCATCTAAAAGTTCCCTTGTAGAAGAGTTTCCTTCAAAGGTTGCCTTTAAGTCATAAAGGAGTATTCTGGTATCATAAAATATACCTGTTATACCCTTTAGGTTGTAAAATTCTTTTAGTATTCCAACTGCCAAGTGAGTTTTCCCTACACCGTTGTTTCCATAAAAGAAAAAGCCTTTACCCTCTTCTATTTCATCAGAGTATATGTATTCTTTTACCTTTTTTATAACTAACTTTCTTGAAAAGATACCACCGTCTATAAAGTTTTCTAACGTTGCGTGGTAATACTTTTTTGGTATATTTAAGGAACTGCTTACTTGATAGCTTCGAAGACTGTACTGACATTCACACTTTACAACTCCCCCTTCTTTAAATACCCATCCCGTATCGTTACATATATTACACTTTACAACTTCTTTTTCCATAAGATAATCCTTGTATTTAGTTGAAAATTTATTATAAAATATACTTTAAAAAAAGTAAATCAAGGTAAGAAATGAAAAGAGTTTGGATTTTATTTTTGCTTTTATTTTTTAAAATCTCTTTTGCTCAAGAGATAACTATAATAGGAGATAGTTTAACGTTAGGTTCAGAAAAGTACATTCGTCAGCAACTTCAAGATGTAGTAATAGATGCAAAAGTAGGAAGAAAGTTTCAAGAAGCCATGCCTGTGATAAAAGATTTAGAATCTAAAGGACTTCTTGGTAAAGTAGTTGTAATAGCACTGGGAACAAATGGACCGTTTACGGTAGAAGAAGGATTACAGGTTATAGATTACTTAACTTCCAAAGGAGTAAAAGTTATATTTGTAAATGTAAAAGTACCAAGATTTTGGGAAAATCAAGTTAACGAGAACTACCAAACACTAAAAAGATTACGACCTCAAATAGAGGTTATAGATTGGAATTACTTAAGTACTGTTTTATGCTCTCGTCCTGATATAGGTTCATGTTTTAGACCCGATGGCTATCATCTTACACCAGTTGGAAGTTATATTTATAGCTATATCATATATAAGTATTTAAGTAACGTAAATTAATGGAAAAAATAAAAGGTCTTGACGGTCTTAGAGGAATTTTAGTAAGCTCAGTTTTAATTTTTCATGTGTTTTTAGTATTTTATCCTGATAAGATAGATTACTTTAGTGGTGGTTTTTTAGCTGTAGAGTCTTTCTTTGTCTTATCAGGATTTTTAATAACAAGGTCTTTAATAAAGAAATCTTCTGAAAGAGGTTTCTTTTCTAACTTGTTAGATTTTTTAAAAGGAAGGTATTTGAGGCTATTTCCTGCATTTGTATTTTTACAGCTAAGTTTACTATTTATAGTTAGTTTTTTATTCCCTAATTTAGCTGTAAAGTTTATTCAAGAGTCTATAGCAGGTAGCTTAAACATTTATAACTGGTGGCTTGTTTTTAGAAATGTTCCTTACTTTGAAAGGTTTGATGATGTTTTATTTACATTACAGTTATGGTCTCTTTCAATCGAGTGGCAGTTTTACATTATATGGGGGATTACTTTCCTACTGATATCAAGATTTGGCAAAAAGGTTCTTACTTTGTTTATTGTTGGAACAATCACCTTATCTATTTTAGAAATGACTATTATTTATCATTTATATGGAGCTGTAGATAGAGTTTACTTTGGGACTGATACAAGATTTTTCTCATTTATGATTGGGTCTTTGCTAGCAGTGTATATAGGCAAATTTGAAAATAATAAAATACTGTTTACAATAACGGGTTTTATTAGTTTACCTCTCTTAATCTCATTTTATATCTTTATGTCTAACTATAACGATTATATGTATTCCTTTGGATTTTTATTAACATCTTTAACAACAGCTGTTGTTATTTTATCAATAATGAAGTCAGATATTGTTAACGCTTTACTATCAGTTTTACCTTTAAAATGGTTAGGTGAAAGAAGTTATTCTATCTATCTATGGCACTATCCAGTATTTGTAATAATAAATCAACTGTACTCAAACAGTTATATAGATACTATAATAGCAGGAACTCTTATAACATTGTTTATATCTAATTTAAGTTATTCTTTTATAGAAGAGCCTTTTAGAAGAATTGATTTTAGTGGTTTGATTAACTACAAAAATGTTTTTAATATCTTTGTTTCTCTAACATTTATTAGTCTTTCTATTATATATCTATCAATGTTTCAACCTGTAAAAGAAGAAAAAGTCTTATCCATTGAGCTAAACATAGAAAATACTGTATCTTATGAATTAACACTGAAAGAAGAAAATTATAAAAAAGAAAATCAGAAAACAGCTGAACCCCAAGTAGGAGAAGAAACAGATAAAGTGGAAAAAAGTCAAACTATTTCAAACCCTCCAGCAACTACATTTATAGTTGGAGACTCTGTTTTACTTGGAGCTTCTAATTATATAAAAAAGTATATTCCCGATTCTGAGATAGATGCAAAAGTAGGTAGACAGTTTAGCGAATTAAAAGAGATTCTATCTTTTGATAGAGTAAGTAAATATAACAAAATTATAATAGCTTTAGGGAACAACGGACATATAAAAAAATCTGATTTGGAGTACATTCTTGATAGGTTAAAAGACAAAGAAGTTTACCTTGTTACTGTGAAAGTTCCACGACCTTGGCAAAATGAGGTAAATAGGTTATTTAGAGAAGTTGCTTTGGAAAGACCTAACGTACATGTAGTAGACTGGTACTCTGTTAGTAAAGACAAGGAAGAGCTGTTTGTAAAAGATAAGGTTCATCTAAACTCCAAAGGTTCTAAAGTTTATGCCTCTGTTTTAAAGAGCTATCTTACAGGTAAACCCTTTAAGATTGAAAGTGAATTTAAAAAAGATACAAAAATTGAGTCTGAAGTGGAGAATATAGATATAAAACCTTTAGAAAATAATGAAGGAAAAGAAGATACAAAAAATTTCTAAGAAAATATTATCTTAAGTATTTCAAAAGCAGCGTTTTCTTTATTTTTTGCTGATATATTTACAGTATTTAAAGATTTGTTAATTAACATTCCTTCATAAAAATCTTGACTAAAGACTTTAACCGGATTTGCTACTATAAAATCAAGATTTTTCCTCTTGAGTTTATCTACCGCGTTTTGATACAGGTTATCACTCTCAGCTGCAAAACCTACAAGTATTTGATTTTCTCTTTTATTTTCTCCTAAAAACTTCAGTATGTCAGGATTGGGTTGGAGCTGTATTACGGGATTTTCTTTGTCTTTTTTTAGCTTTTGGGAGCTATACTCCTGTGGTCTAAAGTCCGCAACTGCTGCGTTCATTATGATAATATCAAACTCTTGGTAAAGTTCTTTTACTTTTTCAAACATATCTTGAGCTGATACTACATCTATCTTTTTTATCTGAGATGGAAGTTTTAAACAGGTTGGAGCTGATATAACTACTACATCTGCACCCATACAGTAAGCACTTTCAGCAAGTAAGTATCCCATCTGTCCTGAAGATGCGTTTGATATGTACCTTATAGGGTCAAAGTACTCTCTTGTCCCACCTGCTGTTATTAAAACTCTTTTTCCTTTTAAAAGTTTAGAAGTAGCAGCATACTTTACAGCCAGTATTATATCTTCTAAATCTGCTAACTTACCTGTTCCTTCTTCTCCACAGGCTAAAATTCCCTCTGATGGGTTTACTATTATATGTCCTCTTTCTTTTAGTACTTTTAGGTTTTCCTGTGTTGCAGGATTTTCATGCATCTTAGTGTTCATAGCAGGAGCTATTACGATTGGTTTATTGTAAGCAAGAGCTAAAGAAGTTAGAAAGTTATCTGTTATCCCAAACCTAAGTTTTGCGATTGTGTTTGCAGAAGCAGGAGCGATTAAAAATACGTCTGCCCATCTTGCTAAGGTTATGTGTTCTAATCCTGTCTTTCCATCTTTCCAAGAGATATATACATCCTCTCCTGTAAGAGCTTGGAAAGTAAGCCTACCTACAAACTCTAAAGCAGATGGAGTCATACAAACCCTAACATTTGCTCCTTTTTTTTGAAGGAGTCTAACTATTTCGCAGGCTTTATAAGATGCTATAGAACCACTAACACCAACAAGAATATTTTTATTTTCTAACATTTTTTAACTTCTCTATCCTCTCTTTTATAAATTCTTTAGGAAGTACACCTGTTAGCTTCCCATTTATAAAGTAAGTTCTACAATTGTAGGTATAATTAGAAGGTTTTTCGAGTGTATAAATATCAATTCCATTATAGAGAATAGATGGAGAGCCTTGAAAGTTTAGTTTTTGTGCGTCTTCAGGAGATTCTATTTTAGTTATTTTCACTTCATCTTTTTTTAAAAAACCTTCTTCTACGAGAAGTATAAGATTATTTAATGTTTCTTTTGCATTCGGACATCCTTCAAAGTATTGAAACTCTATCATAAATTCCTCCTAATCAAATCTCTATTCTAACTACAACACCGTGAACCTTTTGAGGTGGTAATTTGTAAAAGTCTGCGAAGTTAGAGAAAATTCTTTTGATTAAACCAAATAGTTTCCATATAAGATTTTCAGAATAAACATTATCAACTCCGTAGAAAACAACTCTTTCGTTAATATCTAAGTTTCTCAACTCTTGCTCAACATTTACTATTTCTTGATAACCATACTCTACAATGGCATGCTTTATTCCCGGACATATCTCTCCAGCAATATAACTTTTAATACCAAAAGGTTGATCTAACTTTTTCAAGGACAAAAATACATTTTCTTCGTAAATTATTCCATGTTTTATCATCGTTTCCACTATGTATGGAGCTATTCTCTCTTTCTCTCTTATTAAGAATACAGCACAACCTTTTATTTTACATTTTGAAGGGTATATTTTTTGGAAGTTATTAATAAAAGTCTGTAAATCCATAAACTTTGCCTTTTTGTAAATTCTTGCCTGACCTAAAACGTAAATAGCCATAAATGTTATTGGTGGAGTTGCAAACAGTATAGGCCAGAACGCACCGTGGGGTATCTTAAGAGTATTTGAAGCAAGGAAAGTTAAGTCTATTAAGAAGAGAAAAACTGCTACCACGAAATAAAAGTATTTTCTAAGATTAAAGTATGTATACATTAAAAATATACTTGTTATAACCATATCTATATTTACAGCAAAACCATATGCAGAAGCCATTTTTTCAGATTGTCTAAATAGTAAAAACATAATTAATACTCCAAGCAAAAGGAAAAAGTTAACTACAGGAATATAAATTTGTGTGCTTAATTGTGTAGAAGTGTGTCTTACTTGAAGTAGGGGAATTAACCTTGCATTTATTCCTTGGAAAATAATAGAAAAAACACCACTTATTAAAGCCTGAGATGCAATTATACCTGCACCTGTTACTATTATTAAAAAAAGTATATAAAAGTTATTTCCAAGTAAAATACTTGCACTATCAAAAAATGGGTTTTGTTCTCCGGGCTTGGATAAAATAAAAGATACCTGTCCTAAATAACTTGACACTACAGCAAAAAATACAAATATCCATGCAATTCTTATTGCATTTTTACCTATGTGTCCCATATCTGCATACATTGCTTCACCACCAGTTGCAACAAGGATAACTTCAGATAGAGCAAGAAAAGCTACAAATGGATGGTTTGCGATAAAATTAAAAGCTTCCATAGGATTAAAAGCTTTTAATACGGAAGGGTTTTTAGATATAAAATAAATACCTATTAGAGATATTGATAAAAAGTAAACAGTCATAAAAGGGCCAAATGCTATTCCAATTTTTCCTGTTCCAAATTTTTGGACTAAAAATAATATTAGAGTTATAAAGATAGCTATAAAAAGAATTTCTTCTTGAGTTAAATTTTCAAGTCCATGTATTAATTTCAATCCTTCCGTTGAGCTAAGAATTGTAATTGCAGGTGTTATTATACCATCTCCTAAAAGGAAGCCTATTCCTAAGATTGTTAAAGCTCTATGTACTCTCCTTAGTTTTTCAGATTTAGTTATAGATTGGGCAATTTCTCCTAAAACAATTATACTTCCTTCTCCTCTTAAACTTAAGTTCATTGCCAACCATGCGTATTGTAAAGTTGGGATTAAGATTAATGTCCATATCATAAGTGAAGCTATACCATAAATTTCTTCAATGGTTGGTTTTGTTATTAAAATAATTACAGCAAAAGTATAAAGAGGGCTTGTTCCTATGTCTCCAAATACAGTTCCAATAGCTCTTATAACGTCTGAAAAACTTGTTTTATTGGTATGCAACAAAACCACCTCTAATTAAGATTATACCAAATAACTAATTATATTCTAAAATAGTCTATTTTGCAATTTAGGGCTATTTAAATAGCTTTAAATACTCTTGACATCTTTTTTCTACATCTGGAGCTGTCCATACATCGCTTATAACTGCCACAAGATCTGCTCCAAGATCTATAAGCTCTTTTGAATTTTCTACTGTTAAACCTCCTATTACACAGACAGGTATTTTTAAAACTTTTTTTGCTTCACTTATAACAGACTTAGGAACAATTCTTGATTTTGGTTTTGTAGGAGAAGGGTAGAAACTTCCAAAAGCTACGTAATCTGCACCTAACTCTTGCATTTGTAATGCTCTTTCAACACTTCCATAACAAGATACTCCCATTATTTTCCCTTTTGTTTTTTCTCTTACCTCTACTACATCAGGGTCTTCTTCTCCTATGTGAACTCCGTCTGCATCTACTTTTAAGGCAAGGTCTACCCTATCGTTTACTATAAAAATAGCGTCATACTTATGGCAAAGGTCTTTTAGCTGATTACAGTAAGGAATTAAAAATTCATCAGAGTTGTTTTTGTCTCTAAGCTGGACTATAGAAGCTCCTCCTTTTAAGGCTTTTTCTACCATATCTAACATCTTATCGTAAGGCGTTAGTTTTTCATCAGTTATAACGTATAAACCTTTTAATTTCATAACTCCTCCTTGTAAAAGTTTACCATTTGGATAGGTTTAAACATTTTTTCATAGATAAAAATCGGTTTGATTGAGTATTTTTTAAAAAAGCCACATTCTTTAAACTGTTTATCTTTATACTCTTGAAATACAAACTCATCTCTTGTTTTATAGCTACAAGCTAAAATAAGCTTTACAGCTTCATCACAATCCACAAGCTGAAACCTTTTTATAGCTTCTAAGTAGTGATTTTCCAGTATATGTATAACACCTCTTAAAAACCATTTTTCTTTTAAATCTTGTGTTGTTTCTAAGTATTGGTTTACTTCATCTTCTTTTAAAAGATTTCCATCTTCCTTTAAAAAGCCTATCTTTAGTTTTTTAAAGTCTTTTATCTTCATTATCCAAAGTACTCTAAAAATCTTTTTAGTCTAAATTTAACCCTTTCTATACCTATAACTTCAACAAGTAAATCTAAACTCACTCCTGATGATTCTCCTGTTAAAGCTATCCTTATTGGATGGAAAAGGGCTTTTCCTTTAAATCCATACTCTTTCTGAATCTCTTTTGTTATGGTTTTAAAATCTTCTTTTGTGAGTTTATCTAATCCTTTTACTTTTTCATAGAAAATCTCTACCACTTTATAAAAGTTAGGGTCAGACTTTACTTCTGCTACTATTTCATCTGTAAAGGGAAACTCATCTACAAAAAATACTTTAGCTCTTTCTTTTATATCCATTAATGTCTCTATACTGTCTCTTATAGCTTCCATTACTTTTTTGTAGAATTCAAAGTCTGCTTTGTAGCCAAAACCTTCAAAAAATTCCACCGACCTTTTTGTAAGTTCTTCTAAATCTAATATTTCTCTTATGTAAACTCCGTTCATCCATCTTAATTTTGTTCTATCAAATATAGCTGGAGATTTGTTTACGTCTTCTATTCTAAACTGTTTTATTATTTCTTCTTTTGGTAAAATCTCTCTTTCGTCTTTTGGATGCCATCCAAGTAAAGATAGATAGTTAAACACAGCCTCTGATAAAAACCCATCGTCTTTTAAAGCTCTTACTGATACAGCTCCGTGTCTTTTTGATAGTTTTGTTCTGTCTTCTCCCAAAATTATAGGAAGGTGGGCAAACTGTGGGATATTAAAGCCAAGTGCTTCGTATATTACTATCTGTTTTGGTGTGTTTGAAAGGTGGTCTTCTCCTCTTATTACATGAGTTATACCCATAAGTGCATCGTCTATAACTACAACGAAGTTATAGACAGGCATTCCGTCCTGTCTTACTATAACAAAGTCCCCAAACTCCTTTGTATCTATCTCTACGTGTCCTCTTATAATATCTTCAAAAATAACAGTTTTGTCTGGAACTTTAAATCTTACAACTGGTTTTATTCCTTGTGCTTCGTAATCTGCTCTTTCTTCTGGTGTTAAATTTCTACATTTTCCGCTGTAGCGGTAAGGTCTTCCTTCTGCTATCGCCTTTTCTCTTTCCTTTTCTAACTCTTCCTCACTGCAGTAGCAGTAGTAAGCATCTCCTGATTTTAAAAGTTTATCTACATATTTATAGTATATTTCTAACCTCTCAGACTGTCTGTAAGGTCCGTAATTTCCGCCTACATCTGGACCTTCATCCCACTGGATACCTAGCCATTTTAAATCTTCTATAAGCATTTCTTCATACTCTTTTTTAGATCTTTCTAAGTCTGTGTCCTCTATTCTTAGAATAAGGCTGCCGTTTTCATGTTTTGCAAATAGATAGTTAAACAAAGCAGTTCTTGCATTTCCCAAGTGTAAGTATCCAGTAGGGCTTGGAGCAAATCTAACTCTTTTCATCAAAAGCCTCCATTAATCATTTTTATAACGACGTATGCTATGATTAAACCAAGTATTAAACCAATTATGGATATAATTATTTTACTACTTCTTTCTAACTCTTGCTTTTGGTAATCTTCTAACTTTTCATTTTCTTTTAAGAGAATTTTCCTAAGCTGGTATTTATCTATACTGTCTATCATTGTTTTCCTTTCTAAATCATAAGTGGCTATGTATATTTTTTCTTTTGAGTTTAAAGGTTGTAAGTAGAGTTTAAAGATATTTTTCTCTATTTCTCCTGTTAAATTGTAAAATTCTGCGTATTTTGAAAACTCTTTTTTATAAAAGTCTTTTAATATTTCTTCCAAAATTTTGTAGGGAAGGTCATCTAAGTTTTCATCAAAAAAGGCAAACTTCACGTTTTAACACCAAACCTTTTCCTTTTATCCTTTACAAACTTTTCAACTTCTTTCCAAGAAAGTGTATTTATAACGTCTTCTTTTTTCGCCCAGCCTCTGCGGGCTATGTAAACTCCAAGTTGAATGTAGTGAAAGTTAGACAGTGAGTGACTATCACTACTTATTACAAGTTTTACTCCCATATCTACAGCTTTTTTTACCATTATGTCAGGTAAATCCATTCTAAGTGGTTGTGAATTTATCTCTAAAGCTGTTCCTGTTTCTTTTGCTACTTTAAAAACTTCATCTGAGAGCTGATATCCTTCTCTTGTTCCGAAAATTCTTCCTGTAGGATGACCTATAACGTTTACGTAAGGGTTTTCCATTGCCTTTATTATCCGGTCTGTGTTGTCTCTGTTAAAGTTGGTGTGGATTGATGCTACAACCCAGTCTAGCTTTGATAGTATCTCATCAGATAAGTCTAAGGACCCATCAAGTAAAATATCTACTTCTATTCCTTTTTTCAACAAAGGATAACCTATTATTTTATTCACTTTATCTATTTCTTCTATCTGTTTTAAAACGTCATCTTCTGTCAGTCCATGGGCTACTCTTACTGCTTTTGAGTGGTCTGTTATTACAAGATACTCATATTTAAAATTTTCTTTTATATACTGTCCTATCTCTAAAATAGTGTTAAAACCGTCAGTCCAAGTTGAGTGGCAGTGAAAGTCTCCTTTTATGTCTGATAGCTCTACCAGTTTTGGTAAACTGTTTTTTAAAGCTGCCTCTATTTCTCCTCTGTCTTCTCTTAATTCTGGTGGTATCCATTGCATTCCAACTGCTTTGTAAACACTTTCTTCTGTATCACCAGCTATTTTTTCTCCTGTTTTCGCATCAAAAACACCGTACTCACTTATTTTTAAACCAATAGATTTTGCATAGTCTCTAAGGTGTACGTTATGTTCCTTTGAACCTGTAAAGTACTGAAGACCACTTCCCCATTCATCTGGTTTTAAAACCCTTAAATCTACTTGTCTGTCTTTCTCTTTTATGATTACACTTGCTTTTGTATCCCCTTTTGCTAAAACCTCTTTTACATCTTCAAGGTTTATAAAAAAGTCAATCACTTTTTCTCTGTCTTTATCATCACAAGATATTAAGATATCTATATCCCCTATTGTCTCTTTCTTTCTTCTTAAACTTCCTGCTAACTCTATATTTTTTATCTCTTTTAAAGTTTTTAACTTTTCTACTATAGTGTTTGCAATGTTTAGAGCTTCCCAAAGTAGTAGTCTTTCTTTAGACTTTTCGTAAAGCTCTAAACCTTTTAACATATTTTCAACTTTCTTTGGTCCAAAACCTTTAAGTTTTGCTACTCTTCCATCTTTTAAAGCTTTTATAAGTTCCTCTTTTGTGGATATTCCAAGTTCTTGATAAATTCTTTTTAGGGTTTTAGGACCAAACCCTGGAACATCCATAAGCTCTAAAAAGTCAGGTGGAACTAACTTTTTTAACTCTTCATACTTTTGAATTTTTCCAGTTTTGATATACTCAATAATCTTCTCTTGAGTATGGGTGCCTATACCTCTTATCTCGCTTAACTTTCCAAGGGCAATGTAATTTCTTACATCATCTGGCAAATCCTCTAAAACTTGAGCAGCTTTTTGATAAGCTAAAGCTCTAAACTTATCATCTAAAAACTCGTATATATGAGCCATATCTCTAAAGATTTTAGCTATTTCTTTATTTATGTTTAGATACATCTTAAAGAAGCTCCGTTCCATTTTTCCTATCCGTATTTATCAGAACCTGTCCATCTGTTAAGATTTTTCAACCTGAGATAAGAAGTCTCAACTATCCTGAGGTAAGAAATCAATTTCGTTAAAGAAATCAAAGAAAGAAAAGCTTTAAATTTATAAGGAAGCACTTGATGAGCGGGCACCAGAGGGAACGGAACTCTCCCTGGAGTATCCTTACCCATATAGGGCTTGGATTTTGTCCCTCTCACCAAAATCTGCAATGCTCTTTTTCCAATATTCACTGCCGCATTGTAATCTCTATCATATACCCCACATTCACAGCTAAATTGAAGCATCTCTGGTTTCTTCTCCTTTCCACATTTATGACAAATCCTTGATGTCTTGTATGGATTTACTGATAATACTTTTATACCAAAAATAATAGCCTTCTGTTTTAATCTTTCATTAAACCTTGAATAAAACCACTGTGAAAAATGTCTTCTCATCTTACTGTCTTTCCACTGGGGAAAATCAGAAAACTTTAATCTTTCAACTGCAATAAAAGAGCAGTTATATGCTTTTGCATGTTGAATAACAAGATTTGTAAATACCTCAAGTACCTGTTTCCTTAGTGCTTTAAATTTTCTCCATCTTAAGTTTTGTTCTGTGTATAAATGTCTTAGTCTGTCTTTTAACTTTTCTCTATGGCTCTTACTTGTTGTTATGTGTATCTGGTTAGAAATGTTATCTATCTTGCTTTCAAGTTTTGAAATCTCTTTTAGTATTCTCTCAAGTTTTTTAATTATCTTTTCTGCTGAAAAGAAAACAGGCTTTGAATAACCTTCAGGATATGCAATAACTCCTACTCCTAACCTATTCTCTGATGGAGATAAATCAACGGAAAAAGTTCTTAAATTATTTTCCTTCAAATCTTTTGTTTCAAACTCAAGGGAAATTACAAGACGATAAATAGAATATCCACTTTTTAGATTGACTTTTTTAATCAAAGGAGATGCAACTCTCTTAGCTTTTAGTAAACTCTTTTTAAGTCTGTCAGGTATGAGTTTTTTTAGCTTGACCCACTGCCAAGAGTTTCCACTTGGTATTTTAATCTCAAACTCTAAAAAGTTGCTTGTAAGTTTTAATCTTCTAAATTGTCCTTTTTCTATAGAGTCATCTGCAAAGGTGATAACTACATTTCCATTGAAAATAGGATTTATAACTTCAAGGTAGTCTTTCTTTTGTTTGTATTTTTTTAAAACTCTTATTACTTGTCTTTGAATGTTTTCTACAAACAAGGGAGAGGTTTGAAGTTCTTCTGCTATTTTATACTCACTCCATATAACTCTACAAGGTTTTTCTATAATGAAGTCATATATTTGTTTTCTTTGAATATTAGACCTTACAATCTGTCCTGAGAGTTCAAGTATGTTTCTGTGAACTCTTGATGGGATGTGGGGAGGTTTTGGAATGTCCTTTTTTAAGACACTCATAGCAGATGTTTTTTCTTTTAACTTTTGAAAATATTCTTCATTCCAGATAGAGTTAATGGTTTTTCTAACTTGCCATTTGAAGACGTTAAAAAGTCTGTCAAGATAAGGATATACCCACTGTGGAAGTGTTAATTCAAACGAGAGTGTGTATGTATTACTCATTTTTAAGTTCCTTAATCATCTTCTCTCCCATCTTTTTAAAGTGTCTACAGAAGCACTAAGTATTCTTGATGCTTCTCCTATACTTAATAACCTGTCCATATAATTGAATGTAATGCAATTTAGTTAAAAAATCAAGATGCTGTTAACACCCTTAACTTTTTCCCTATATCTCTTTCCCTCATAAGGGATTCTCCTATTAAAAATGCATCTACTTGATAATTTTTCAACTCTAAAAGTTCTTGTTTTGTATTTAGACCACTTTCTGCTACTACAACTTCAGCTCCAAGTTCTTTCATTTTAGGTGCAAGTTGTTTTGAAAGGTTTATATCTACTTCAAATGTTTCTAAACTTCTGTTGTTGATGCCTATTATTACAGCTCCTGCATAAAGAGATTTTACACCTTCATCGTAAGAGTGTATCTCAACAAGAGGCTCCATTCCCAGCTCTTTACCAAAATTTATAAATTCTTTTATCTCTTGAAGAGTTAAGACTTTTGCAATAAGAAGATAACTGTCAGCTCCGTAGGCGTAAGCTTCTAATATCTGTCTTTTGTCTATTATAAAGTCTTTTCTCAGTAGTGGAAGTTTTACTTCTTTTGAGATGTTGTACAGGTACTCTATGCTTCCTTGAAAGTACTGTTTATCTGTTAAAACGGATATAGCCTTTGCACCGTTTTCTTCGTAAATCTTGGCTATAGTCAGTGGGTCAAAGTCGTGTCTTATTACACCTTTTGAAGGAGATGCTTTTTTTACTTCTGCAATTATGTTAATGTCTTTACCTTTTAAAGCTTTTTTAAAATCAAGGACTTTTTTCTTTCTTTCTAAAGAAAGACTTTCTAAGTGTTTTACATACTTATCGTTGTAATTTTCAAGTTCTTGTTTCTTTGTTTGAATAATCTTTTCTAAAATATTCATCTCTTTACCTCAACACTACTAAGTAGTAAACAATACCTAAGATAATTCTATACACACCAAAAGGTATAAAGTTATGGTTTGATATAAACTTAAGTAGTAGTTTTATAGCAAGAATGGCAAATATAAAAGCTGTAATAAACCCAATTGCAAGATTACTCCAGTCTGAAGTATTAAAATGACTGTGATTTTTGTAAATATCGTAAAATGTTGCCATAAACATTGTTGGGACAGCTAAAAGAAAAGAAAACTCAGCAGCTGTTTTTCTGTTTAAACCAAGTATTAAACCACCTATTATGGTAGCTCCACTTCTTGAAGTTCCAGGAACCATAGACAAAGACTGAAACAAACCTATAAAAAATGCTT
Organism: Sulfurihydrogenibium azorense Az-Fu1; assembly: GCF_000021545.1. NCBI lineage: Bacteria > Pseudomonadati > Aquificota > Aquificia > Aquificales > Hydrogenothermaceae > Sulfurihydrogenibium > Sulfurihydrogenibium azorense. Next base: position 876,123 of record NC_012438.1, on the reverse strand, counting down.
TTTTATAACTTACATCTTCAAGACTTTTAACAGGATAATCTTTATTTTTATGATAGTACTCAATCAGTATAAGAATAACACCACCTAAAACAAGCATAAACACAACTATGTAAGGATTAAAAAAAGATTTAATAACCTTGTAAAGTAAAAATCCTAATATACCAGTTGGGATAAATGCAACTATTAACTTCTTAAGTAAATTAATATCTTTAAATTTTCCAAAATACAAAAATACAACAGCAAGGATAGAGCCAAGTTGTATAGAAACTTCAAAGGCTTTTTGAGTGTCTGTTTGATCAATTCCCATCAGTGTAGATACAAGTATCAAATGACCAGTAGAGGATATAGGTAAAAATTCAGTTAAACCCTCAACTACTCCTAAAATAAAAGCCTGAAGATTACTCATTACTTTTCTCCTGTTTTTCTTTTTCTATTTCTTTGATTACACTTTCAAAGTCTTTAATATCTTGAAATTCATCACAAACAGAAGCAAACCTTAAAAAAGTAACAGGGTCTATTGCCCTTAACTTACTTTTAACCATATCTCCTATTTCTGCCGAAGTAACTTTTAACTTTCCTTCGTCTATCAGATACCTTTCTATCTCATCTGCTATCTGTCTTATTTGAGTTTCTGTGATAGGCCTTCCCTTTGAGGCAAGTTTTATTCCCCGTACTATCTTTTCTTTATCAAAAGGTTGAGTTGAGTTGTCTTTTTTAATTACAGTTATAAGTTCCTCTTCAATTCTCTCGTAAGTAGTAAACCTATAGCCACATTTTAAGCACTCTCTTCTTCTTTTTATAACAGTTCCTTCTTTAGACTGTCTTGTTTCTAAAACTTTGTCTTCCAATGAACCACACTTAGGACATCTCATAGTATTTTAAAACACTCCCTTGCTTTTTCTAAAGTTTCTTCTAAATCTTTTTGGCTGTGGGCTGTACTTAAGAAAAATGCTTCAAACTGAGAAGCTGGTAAATAAATACCTTTTTCTAACATACATCTGAAAAACTTTGCAAACTTGTTAGTATCTGAAGTTTTTGCAGTTGCAAAGTCTTTTACAGGTATGTCTGTAAAGAATACAGTTATCATTGAACCTACTCTGTTTACTTGAATAGCAGCTGAAAACTCCTGTGCAATCTGTTTAAAACCTTCTTCTAAGAATCTTCCCTTTTCATCTAACTCTCTATACGGGTTTAACTCTTTAAGAAGTTGAAGTTGTCTTAGTCCTGCAGCCATTGCCAGTGGATTTCCTGATAACGTTCCGGCTTGGTAAACTGGTCCAACAGGAGCAACGTACTCCATAATCTCCCTCTTACCACCATAGGCTCCTACAGGAAGTCCTCCTCCTATCACCTTTCCAAAGGTAGTTAAATCAGGGTCTATACCGTAGAGTTCCTGAGCTCCTCCGTAAGCAAGCCTAAATCCTGTCATTACCTCATCAAATATAAGTAAAGCACCGTACTTTCTTGTTATATCTCTTAATCTCTGATGATACTCTTTTGAAGGTGCTACAACTCCCATATTTCCTGCTACAGGCTCTATAATTACACAGGCGATATCTTCACCATACCTTTTAAATGCTTCCTCTACAGCTTCTATATCGTTGTAAGGAAGTACAATAGTAAGGTTAGCAAGTTCTTCAGGGATTCCGGGTGTTCCCGGTATTCCTAAAGTTGCAACACCAGACCCAGCTGACACTAAAAGACTGTCTCCATGTCCGTGATAACATCCATCAAACTTTACTATCTTTTTCCTTTTTGTATAACCTCTTGCAAGTCTTATAGCACTCATAGTTGCTTCTGTTCCTGAGTTAACAAACCTTACCATCTCAACGGATTTAACAGCATCTACAACTGCTTTAGCCATCTCTATTTCAAGCTCAGTAGGAGCTCCAAAACTAGTTCCATAATTGGCAACCTGTTTTATAGCATTTACAACTTGGTCATGTGCATGCCCAAGAATTAGTGGTCCCCAAGATAAAACGTAGTCTATATACTCATTTCCATCAACGTCCCATATACGGCTACCCTTTCCTCTCTGGATAAAGATAGGGTCAGTTCCTACAGCTTTAAACGCTCTTACGGGAGAGTTTACACCTCCTACAAGGTAGTTTTGAGCTTCCTTGAAAAGTTCTTTAGATTTTAAAATATTCATTTATGATACCTCCTACTGTTTTTTTGGTTTAAATACAAGTTTTGCTATCTTAGGAGCATACTGTATCGTAAATGTTCCTATAAATGCCATTAAAAGTGTGTATATTCCAAACAAAGGTGCATAAGAAGAAGGAGACAGTTTTGATATTACAATTGAAAACTCCCCCCTATTTACTATAGATAAACCTGCAACTAAAGAAGCCCTTTTAGAAAGACCGTAAATCTGTCCTCCAATAAAACCAGTTAAAACCTTTCCTATGATTGAGACAATAACCATTAAAGTAAGTACCAAAAGATTTTTAAAGGTAAAAAAGTCAGGATTAAAAACAACATTTGACCCAAAAACAAAGAAAAATATGGCAACAGCTAACTCTCTTATAGACACAAGATGTCTCTCTACTGCTTCAGCTTTCCCTGATTCTGATATAAGCATACCAATTAAGAAAGCACCCAGAGCTTCAGATAGTCCTATGTAGTAAGTTAAACCAGCAAAAGATATGAGAAGTCCAAAAGCAAATAAGATAAAAATATCTTCTTCCAAAAACTTTTCAATAAAAGAAGAGATTCTCTCTTTCATAGTCATAGCAAGTAAAATGATAAAAGAAAAAACAGCCAAAACCTTAAAGAAAATAACACCAAAAGTTAAAGGTTCTAAATTTCCTCCTGACATCACTCCAGCTAAAATAGCAAGTAAAATAGGAGCAACTATATCTTCAAAAACCATAAGACCTAAAATCATCTCAGTTTCAGTATTTGCAATCCTTTTTTCATCTACGATAATCTTGGAAGTTATGGCAGAAGAGGAAGCGTAAGCTATAGCACCTCCCAAAACTGCTATAACAAAATCAAAACCCATAATTAGTAAAGCTAAAAATACTCCACCAAAGTTTAAAAGTAAATCTATAACTCCAACTATCCATATTCTTTTAGAAACTTCTAAAGCTCTGGCAATGTTAAACTCAAGTCCAAGGTAGAAAAAAAGAAGAATAATACCAATCTCACTCAACCTTTCTAAAGTTATATCTTCGTGGACAAAACTACCTAAGACAAGTCCTGCAAGAATAAAAGATAAAATAAGAGGTATCTTAAGAAACCTGCTTACTATACCAAATATAAATAAAATTAAAGTAGATAAACCTAAAATAATTAAAAACTTTTCCATTACTTGATTTCACATAAAGGATAAAAAACTTCAAAAAATCTCTTTATTTGTTCTTTATTTCCTACTATTATAAGAGTATCTCCCGATTTTATCACCTCATCTGGAGATGGATTTGTAATTGTTTCGTTGTTTCTTATAATAGCAATAACTGAAGCACCAGTTTTTTTCCTAATCTCTAACTCTTTTATACTTTTGCCGGCTAAAAATGAAGAAGAATCTATGTTAACCCATTCTATAAGTAAGTTTTTCATAAACATCTCTTTCTCATCTTTTGCTTCAGGTTTAAAGTAAGTACCCATAAGAATAGAACCAAGCTGAGCAGCTTCTTCTTCATTTAAACTAAATGAGCACATTGGCTCATCAAAATCATCTTTACTAAAAAAATAAATTTCTCTCTTTCCAGAGACATGAATTATTACGGCAACTTTTTCTTTGTTGGCTGTAATTACTGAAAATTTTTTACCTATACCGGGTAGCTCCGTTTCTTTAAAAAGCATAGCAAACACCTCTTTTTTATGAGATAATTATTTACAATTAAATTATACAAAAATTTTGCCGAAAAGATAAAAGTAAAGCTAAATATGGAGGAAGTACATGGCTATAGCTATTATATCTTACGATATTAAGTATGTACAAGAGCTGACAAAAAATTTAGGTAATACAAAATACGATATATTTGGGGATAGTCTTTCTTTTATAAAAAACTTTAGAGATGATTTTGATACAGTTATATACGATGCATCATCCGGTGTTTTTGCAGAAGATGATTTGAGATATTTGACTAATAAGATGAAAGATAAAAACTTAAATTACATAGTCCTTACTGCTCCAGAAAACCCAATTGATAAAAGTATATTTCAAGGGAATTTTGAATTTTTACCAAAAAATGCTGATACAAATGAAGTCCTACAAAAAATAGCTTCAAAAGTAGAAATTCCAAATATAAACGAGGAAGTTAAGACCAAGCCTTATGAAGAGGAAAGTAAAGAAGCCGATGTATACTCTGAATTTAAAGAGTTAGAAGAATTTTTCCATGAAGTTGAGTTAAAGGACTCTGAAACAACAGAAACACCTTCCTTAGGGTTGGAGTACAATGATTTATTTTTAGAATATGAAGATACATCTAAGGAAAAAGACTACAAAGAAGTACATGAAGACCTCTCACTGCTTGATAACTTCAACTTTGAAGATTTATCAGGTCATAAACAAGAAGAAAAGATTATAGAGATGGATTATGGTATATTAGAAACAACCAATTTGGACATATCTAAGGATTTAGAAGCTGAAGAAACATACTTAAATAATTTGGAAAATCTTGAAGAAATTTTAGGAAATAGTTATATAGAAAACGAAAACAAAGACAACAAAATAGAGGATATTAAAGCAGAGGATATCCCAACGAAAGAGGCTACTATATATCCAAAAGAAGAATTAGAACAAAAACCTAAAACTATTACTTTAAATGAAATAATGGACTCTCCTAAAGAGGTCAATGAAGAGAAAAATATAGAAGGAGGAAAAGATATGATAGCCAACTTTAATATCCAGATCTCTTCTGAAGACATAAAAAAGATGGCCTTAGAGATTGCGAGAGAATATCTAAAAAACGATCCTGCAATGGCTACGATAATAGACCATCTTCAAATAGACTTTCAAGACGAAGCAAGAAGAGAGATGGAAGAAATAAAGAATCAATTAAAAAATAAAGTAAGAGAAGAGGCAGAAAAAGTTTTAACTGCAGAAATAGAAGAAATTATTAAAAAAGAGTTAAAAGATTACGTAGCAGAGATAACTGCAAAAATAGTAAAAGAAAAGTTAGAACAAGCATTTAGAGTTTAAACATTTTAATTAAATAAACAAAGATAGCTAAGAGACTACTACTTATAAGTATAAAGGTGTGGACTAAGAAAGCTGAAAGTAAAGCTGTATCTTTCGGTACAGATAGAAAAATAAGAATACCTACATATCCAGTTTCGTAAGTACCTATTCCTGCTATTCCGTGGATAGGAAGAACAGTAGTTAAATCAGCCAAAGATGAAGCGAGTATAGACTGTAAAAAATCTAAATTAGCTTCTTTTGGTAAGATAATATAGAAGGCAGAAAACTTAAATATAAGTGTTAAAATAGATAGAAAGTAAACCATTGATACATTTCTAAAATTTATCATACTTTGATTGTAGTTTTTGACTTTCTCATGCTTAATAAACTTGAAGATAAATAATAAAATCAAGAAAGAAAATGGTAAAAGAATAAAAGAAATAAACCCCAAAATGAAGCTATTTGTATAAGTAAAATAAGCCAGAAAAAATAAAGATAGTAAAGATATACCATCAAAAAATCTCGTAATTATAAAACTCATAGTAGATTCGGTTATGTGTATATTTTCTTTTTTCAGCATATAAAAAAAGGACAACTCCCCAGTTCTAAAAGGTAAGACTATATTAAAAAAAGTGTTATAAACTGTTAACTTAAAGAGTTTAAAAAAATCTTTTATGCTAAGTGTATAACTCCACCTTATAGTCCTTACTATATAGCTAAATATATATAAAATAAAAGCTAAAAAAATCTGCTTAAACGTAATTAATCTAAAAAACTCTAAAAGTTTATCAAAACCTACAATTTTTTGAAAAAAGTAAAAAAAAACAAACGTAATAAAGATAGAAAGGAAGAGCTTTAATATTTTAGTTTTATTCATTCTTTTTTTGTATTACCCCTTTTATAACATAAGGCTTTTTACCTTGAGACTCATAATAAGTCCTTATTATAATTTCAGCTATTATTCCAGTAGATATAAGGTTTATTCCGGTTAAAAACGATAACATTCCAAACATCAATAGTGGCCTGTTTCCTATTGAATGTCCTAAACATATCTTTTCACATGCAAGGTAGAATAAAGTTAAAAAACCTATCACTAAGAATAAAAATCCAAAACCTCCAAACACTCTAAGAGGTTTATTTCTATAATCTATCAAAAACTTTACCCAGAGTAAATCTAAAATCACTTTAAAAGTTCTTGATATGCCGTATTTAGACTTTCCATATATCCTTGGATGGTGTTTAACTGGAATCTCTGTGATGTTAGCTCCTACTATCTTTGCTAAAGCAGGTAAGAACCTATGCATCTCTCCGTAAGAGTCTAAACTTTTTGCCACTTCTGACCTGTAAGCTTTTAAGGAGCATCCATAATCGTGTAAATATACACCTGTAGTTTTTGATATAAGCCAGTTTGCTATCCTTGAGGGTAGTGTCCTACTTAAAAAGGCATCTTTTCTGTCTTTTCTCCATCCACTTACAACATCATAACCTTCATCTATCTTTTCAAGGAGTTTTGGAATATCTTCTGGGTCATTTTGAAGGTCTCCATCCATTGTTACGATAATCTCTCCTTGAGCTTTGTCAAAACCTGCAGCCATTGCAGCTGTCTGACCAAAATTCCTTCTAAAGTTTATCCCAATAACGTGAGGGTCTTTTTCTGCTAATTCTTTTATTATCTGCCAAGATTTGTCTTTACTTCCATCATTTACAAAAATTATTTCATATGTCTTGTCTTTATATCTCTCTTGATTGAAAAGATTTTCCAGCACATCTTTTATTTTTTTGTAAAGTATTGGTAAATTTTCTTCTTCGTTATAAATGGGAACAACGATAGATAAGTAAACTTTCTTATCCATGTCTCTCCTTTATTTTATCAAATTTTTTATTTGGTCAGCTTCATTGTTGGTTTTCGACTCATTGTTAGGATTTAAATTTTCTTCACTTTTTGGATTTTCAACTAAATCAAATAATACTTTTTTTATCTCTTCTTGCAGACTTTTATTATCTTGAGAAGCCTTTAAAGCCTTTTCTAAATAAAATTTTGCTAAATCTACTTGGTTTAGGTTTTTATAAACTAAACCCAATTTGTAGAATATGATAGGGTCGTTAATACTTAGTTGTAATGCTTTAGCGTAGTAATCCCTTGAAATTTTTAAATCTAAGAGGTTTTTGTATTTTTTGTATCTTTCATAGTAGTAGTCCCCAAGTGTGAGGTATGCATTGAGGTAGTTAGAGTTGTACATAATGGCTTTGTTTACATAATCAATAAATTTATCTTCCTTTCCAAGCTCTCTATAAATTAAACCTAAATTATAGAATGCTATCTCTTTTTTTGGGTAAGTTGGATGATTTACTGCTTTTTCAAGATAGGTAATAGCCTCGTTATACTTTTTTAAAACTGCAAGGAGAATTCCATAGTTTGTTAGAAGTTCTGGAGAGTTTGGATACCTCTCTAACCCTTCTTTAAAAGTTTTTAAAGCTTTTTCGTACTCTCCTGCAAATTGATAAGCAAGAGCTAAGGAGTTGTAAACTTCCGGTTGTTTATTTATTTCTAAAGCTTTTTCTAAGTAAGAAATAGCCATGGCGTTATTACCACTACTTAGATATGATACCCCCATATCGTACAGGTACTTTCCATCAACTGAGCTTGTATAATCTGTATTACTGTTTATCCCTTGTTGAGCACAAGAGTTTAGTATAAAAACTAGTAAAATAAGTTTTAATATTAAAAATTTCCTCATAAAGATTATTATACCATTAACTAATCTTCAAGAGATATGTCTAAATCTTTTATCTTTTTAGAGATTGTATTTCTATGTAAACCTAAATACTCAGCAGCTTGGGATATATTTCCGTTTGTAAATTTTAGTGCTTCTTTTATAAGTATGTACTCTGCTTCTTCTATAAGTTTTATATATATATTTTTCCTCTTTCTTGTAAGCATTTTTCTTGCTTCTATTAAAAATCCACTTTTCCAATCAGAAGTTTTTTCCTCTTCTCCTCTTATATTTGCTGGGAGTAAATCGGGAGTTATAGGTCTTTCTCTATATAATGCTATTAGTTTAAAAACTAAATTTTTTAACTCTCTAACGTTTCCAGGCCATTTATAGTTGATTAAAAATTTAATAGACTCTTGAGTAAAGCCTCCAGATGATAATTTATATCTTTCTAAAGCTTGTTTTGTAAAAAGTTCAACCAAATCCGGGATATCTTCCTGTCTTTCTCTTAAAGGTGGTAATCTTATTTCTATCACTGATAATCTGTAAAACAGGTCTTCTCTGAATTTCCCTTCTGCAACTAACTTTATCAAATCTTTATTTGTAGCTGTTATTATCCTTACATCTACCTTTTTAGTTTTATTTGATCCAAGAGGCTGAATTTCCATATCTTGCACTGCTCTCAAAAGTTTAGCTTGAGACTCTAAAGGCATCTCTCCTATCTCGTCTAAAAACAATGTTCCTCCATCAGCTTGGACAAACTTTCCTTCTTTTGCTTTATCAGCTCCGGTAAATGCTCCTTTTTCATACCCAAAAAGCTCACTTTCTATAAGTCCTATTGGGATAGATGCCATATTTATGGCTATAAAGGGTTTTTCTGATCTATCTGAGTATTTGTGAATTAAATTTGCTATTACTTCCTTACCTGTTCCACTTTCACCAGTTATAAGTACAGGATCTTTTGAGCTAGCAGCTCTACCTACAAGTTTAAACACTTCCTTCATCGCAGAGCTTTTCCCCACAACCTCATCAGGAGAGACTTGTGAGATATGTTTTGCTTTTAAACTCTCTTTTATCTCGTTTACTACTTGTTTAATCCTTTCTATATCGAAAGGTTTTACTATGTAATCAAAAGCTCCATACTTCATCGCTTGTATTAAATACTTATACTCTGAATGGCCTGATATTATTACCACGTAAGGATAACTTTTTAAAGATGTTATAGATTTTAGGATTTCCAAACCGTTGAAGTTTTTTAAACCTATATCTAAAAATACAAAATCTGGATTAATGCTTTTTACTTTTTCTAAAGCTTCCTCTCCAGATTCAAAATCGTAAACTTCTATATTTTCTTTGTTTAAAATCCTTTTTAAAACATTTCGTGTTGTTTTTTCGTCTTCAAATATTATTGCTTTCAACCTCAATCCTTATAGGTAGTAATATTTCAAATGTAGAATTTCCTATATATCTTAATATACCTTTATGACTTTTTACAATATTATAGGCATTTGCAAGTCCAACACCAGACCCACTTTCTTTTGTAGTAAAATGAGGTAAAAATATTTTATCAACAATCTCTTGAGGAACACCTTTTCCGCTATCTTTTATTTTTATTGATACTTTATTCATTCTTGGAGAAAAGACTGAGTCAAAGGATATACCTGTTTGTATTGTTATCTCTCCTTTTTGGTCTATAGCCTCAATTGCATTTTTTACTAGGTTTTCAATAACAGATGTCATCTTCTCTTTATCAACATAGATGTCTGGAAGGCTTGGGTCGTAAAGCTTTATAAATTTTACATTTTTATACACTTTTTCATACTTTTTTACTACTTTGTCTATCAATTTGTGAATGTTTTGGTAAGAGAGATTTAATTTTAATGGTTTTGATAAGGATGAAAGCTGATTTATATAATTTTGTATTTTATTTACCTCATAAATAATATCATCTAAAAGATCTAACTCGTCTGGGTTTTCTTTTAAATACTCAGTAGCTGCTTTTATTCCCGTGATAGGTCCTTTTATATCATGGAAAAGCTGTATTAAAAATTTAGATACTGCCGTTAAAGTTCCTTCTTTTTTCAGTTCTTCTTCTAACTTTACAAGTCTTGTAATATCTTTTAGTAAGATTATATACATATCTTCAAATGGATAAACATCTACTAAAAGGTAAGAGTTGTTAAGTGTTATCAGATAATTTTTAACTGAGAGTCCTTCTTCCAAGTACTTTATAGATAGTATCTCTTTTAGTAGATTTATTATGTCGTTTTTAGAGAAGTAAGAGATGTAAGAATCAAAAGCAGAATTAGAGTAAACTATATTTTTATCTTTATCAATAACTACGATTGGTTCCTGAAAATTATCTAAAATTTCCTTTTCATGCATTTAACTCTTCACAGACTTTTTCCAATATTATACCATCGTAATCCTTACCTTCTTGAGCTTTAGCTCTTAATATAAAGCCAAGACCAGTTTTTCCATCAGTTGTAATTGATGTCATTATTCCTATGGATTTTCCTTCAAAAATTATCTTGTCTTCCTCTTTAATATCTTTATTTATCAAAAACTTGGCCATAACTCTCGGTGGTTTACCTCTGTAGTATACTCTTGCAACAGCTTCTTGACCTACATAACAACCTTTATTTAAACTTATAGCGTACTTCCAAATGTTTGTTTCTAATGGAAGTATATTTTCTTTCAACTCTTTTTTTATCTTAGGTATACAGCTTTTTATTCTTAAATCTTCAAAATCTTGTAATGATATCTCATCCTGAGGATTTAGTAAATCCAGTATATTTTCAATATCTCCAAAAATATCATACCCCTTTACTCCTAACCTTAAAGGGTTGTTTGCAACAAAGTATTTATGACTTTTTGCAAAACTAAACTTTTCTAAGTTTAACCCCATACTTTTTATAAAATCTTCTACATTCTCACCAAAGATGTATAAATGTCGTGAAGGAAGAACTTCAAAGTTTACTTGAAGAGAAAGTTTTAATTTATTTAACTTTTCAATAGTTTGATAAGGGTCCTCTTCTGTATCTAAAATGTACACATTATCGTTGTTGTAAACGAAAAAGTCTGTTAAAGGAGAACCTTTACTATCTAACATTAGATTGTAATTAAATCTACCAGTTTGTAAATTTACGATATCATTACTTAAAATATTATGTAAAAAAGCTTTATGTTCTTCATTTACCCCTTTTAAGTTTAACTTTGATTTTTTACCTTTAACTAAGATTTTATGGCGGTTTAGTGAAATCCAGTTCATTAAACACTCCTTTTTTGATATAAATCAATGAATAGCTTATCAATTCATTATCTAATTTTAATTGAAAATTTTTCTATGATTTTTATTAGTTAGTTGTTGTTAACTAACATTTTTAGATTTATGATATGATAATTAATTAACCCTAATTTCCAATTCGAAAAAAAGATGAAATAAAAAACCTCCAGTGGTATCATAAAGTAAAACTACCACTGGAGGTAAAATCATGACTTTTAGAGATTATATCATAAACGTTTATATTCTGACAGATGAAATCCTAAAACTCATAAAACATAAACATAAAACAAATAAGCCTAAATTCTCTGATGTAGAGCTTATAACTCTCATCATATTTTCTATGAGCTATAGAAAAGGTGATTACAAAATAACACTTAAGGAATTTAAAGAGAATTACAATGACCTTTTCCCTTATGTTCCTCAATTACCAGCAATAGTAAAAAGAGCTAAAAAACTATATAAACTTGCTCAAGTAATCTCAATCATTCTTACAAATTTATTTTCTGAGAAGATAACCACAGTATACATAGCAGATACAAAACCAATACCTGTTTGTAAAAATCAAAGAATGAAAAGAAACAAGAAAGTTTCTGGTAAGTTATACAAAGGAAACAATGCAGCAAGAGAATGGTTTGGTTTTAAAATAGGATTAATAGTGGATTATTACAAAAGACCGATAGGATATGAGATTATTCCAGCTTCAAAGCATGATATAAACTTTTTAAAGGAAGTAAAAGAGGACAGTGTTTTGATAGATATATTAAACAAAGGGACAATAATAGCAGACAAAGCTTTTAATTCAAAGGATTTAAAAGAAGAATTTAAGAGTTTAGGAATAGAGTTAGAGGCTATAAGAAAGAAGGGGAAAGTACATCACAAACAAAAGGATAAACAAGAGTTTTTAAAGAGAGTAAGGAAGAGAATAGAGACAGTATTTAGCAAGTTATACTATATGGGAATAGAGGATATCAGGGCAGTATCTTTAGAAGGATTTAAAGCTAAGATAAACTTCTTCATTTTAGCTTTAAGTTTGTATAAGTTTCAATACACAGTGAACACCTACCCCTTTAAAATAATTTCAACAAAAACAGGAGGTAGGTTATATGAAAGGTATTATAGGAACCCCTATGTATATGACAACACTCTTTCCTAAAAAACTATCAAACAAGATTAAAGACATTCCTTTAACAAAAGAAGCCAAAAAAAGACTAAAATGGATACAGCACTACCAAGATACAAAAAATATATCCAAAACCTGCAGATACTTCGGAATATCAAGAACTACCTTCTATAAATGGTTTGAAAGATACAAAAAAGACGGACTTGAAGGACTTCTTGATAGACCTAAAACACCAAAAAACACAAGAAAACCAACTATAAGAAATCAGTACAGAGAACAAATAATAAAAGTCAGGAAACAAAACCCAACTTGGAGCAAAGAAAAAATATCGGCATATCTACAAGAAGAAAAAAACATAAAAGTATCACCATCTACAGTGTATAAAGTATTAAAAGAAGAAGGATTAATAGAGAGAACAAAATCAATTAAAATACAAAACAAAAGAAAAAAGAGTATAAAGAAGAAAAGGACAAAAAGAGGCTTGCAAGCACAAGCCCCAGGGGATGTAGTACAAATAGACGTAAAACACCTGAACATCGCAGGTGCAACATATTACCAATTCACAGCTATAGATAAGTATAGCAGATTTTGTTTTGCACGGGTATATGAAAGTAAAAATTCAAAGAAAACAAAAGAATTTTATATTGAGTTAAATGAGTATTTTGAATTTGAGATAAAGAGGGTACAAACAGATAACGGGAGTGAGTTTTTAGGGGAGTTTAACAAGTATTTAACGGATATAGGAGTGGAGCATTACTTTAGCTATCCAAGGAGTCCAAAGACTAATGGTGTTGTAGAAAGATTGATAAGGACAATAGAAGAGGAGTTATGGTTGATAGAGGGATTAGATTACACATTAGAGGAGATGAATAAGAAGTTAAGGAAGTATGTAAGGAAGTACAATTTTATAAGGCCACATCATTCTTTAGGATACAAAAGACCAGCAGACATTGTTTATGGAGTATGATAAAATTTTTAGGTGAAGGTGTTCACGATGTATAGAACTCATACATGATAAAATTTTTAGGTGAAGGTGTTCACGATGTATAGAACTCATACAGATAATTAATTAATTTTTTTTGGAGGAAGTCATGGCAAAAATTGTTATCGCTGGAAGTGGATTTGCAGGGCATTACGCAGCTCTCATTTTAGGAGACAGGCTGAAAGGCAAACACGAAATCACAGTTGTTACGCCTAACGAAACTTTCAACTACATTCCCTCTCTTATCTGGGTTGGTGTAGGCCAGATGCCTGTTGAAAAGACCCAGTTCCCATTAAAGCCGGTTTACGATAAATTTGGTATCAAGTACGAAAGAGGGTTTTTAACAGAAGTTCATCCAGATGAAAATTACGTTATAGTCCAGCCTTACGGAACACAAGATTCTAAAAGACTTGATTACGACTATCTTTTAGTTGCTACCGGTCCAAAGCTCAACTTTGATGCAACACCAGGACTTGGACCTGATAAAGGTTATACTTACTCAGTGTGTACACCACCTCACGCCGTAGAAACGGCTAAAGCATACCTTGAGCTTGTAAAAAGGTTAGAAAAAGGAGATAAGGCGAGAGTAGTTATAGGTACAGGGCATGGTGGGTGTACCTGTCAAGGAGCTGCCTTTGAGTTTATAACAAACGTTCATAACGATTTAGTAGATAGAGGTTTAAGAGATAGAGTTGAACTTATATGGCTTTCTAATGAGCCAAAATTGGGAGATTTTGGAATAGATGGGCTTGAGGCTAAGAAAGGGTCTTTAATATTTACTTCTGAAATGATGGCAGAGGCAATATTCTACGACTACGATATAAAGTATGAAATAAGAAGCCACGTTCATAAAGTTGATGATAAAAAGATATATACCGAAAACTTAGATGGAGAGTTTAAAGAGATAGAGTATGACTTTGCAATGCTATTACCACCTTTTGCCGGACAGCCAATTAAATGGATAGATAAAGATGGAAACGATATTAAAGATAAAGTGTGCAACCCTGCAGGATTTGTAAAAGTTGACGCTGTTTACGGAAAACCTTATGAAGAGTTAGACGGTCCAGACTGGCCTAAAACATACCAAAACCCAATATATAAAAATATATTTGCAGCCGGAATCGCATTTGCACCACCAGGACCTTTATCTAAACCGGGTAAATCTCCAAACGGAACAATAATAGCTCCTGCACCCCCAAGAACTGGATACACAGCTGAGCTCTCTGGTAAAGCGGCAGCTCTAAATATAATTGACATGATAGAGGGAAGAGAACCACAAAACACAGCTTCTATGGCAGAAACACCAGGGCTTTGTGTTGCTTCTATGAAAAATGGCATATTTGACGGTATGGCAGGAACTATTGCTATATTCCCGGTTGCAAGAAATAGGGCTAAATACGGAGAGTACGGAAGAGACTTAGACCTTTGTGTTGCAGAACCAGGCAAAGCAGGAGCGTGGTTTAAGTTAGGATTACACTATGCTTTCTTATGGAAACTACAAGGTAAACCTTTCTGGAAATTAATACCTTAAATAGGAGGATTTAAAAATGGCACAGGCAAAGTTTAGATTTTCAGATGCTGATAGAAGAAAAATGCATTCTTTAATATCTCAATTTTTCAGAGCTATAAGTCTTGCTTTCCACTTTTTAAGATTAGTTAAAGAAGCTGAAAAAGGTTATAAAACTCACTAGTGTAAAATAGACAGCCCTTTATGGGCTGTTTTTATAAAGATTTTTTTCTTTTATATAATTTTCTACTTCTTCTAACACCAAATACTTTATAGACTTTCCTAACTTTACCCTTTCCCTTATCTCTGTTGAAGAGATGTCAATCCGACGGCTGTCAAAAAAATATACTCCTTCTTTTATAATACTTTCATTGTAAAAAATGTTATTAAAATTGAAAAAGGTATTAAGATAATTTTTAATCTCTTTATAACTGTCTTTTCCTCTTCCTACAACTATAAAGTTGGCTTTTTTTAGTAAATCTTCTGGTTTTTTCCATTTATGCAACGTTAAAAGAGAGTCAGAACCAAGTATTAAAACTGGTTTATGGTAAAAAAGCCTCTCGTAGTGCTCAACAGTTTCTATCGTGTAGGATTTACCTCCTTTTTTTATCTCGTAATCTGATACTTCAAAGTAAGGATTGTCTTTTATTGATAAAGTAAGCATATTAAACCTGTCTTCAGCAGATGCGTTAGAGGACTCTTTTAAAGGAGATAGGTAGGCCGGTACAAATATAACTTTTTTTAAATTGAAAAACTCCCTAACGTCTTCAGCAATTCTTAAATGACCCAGATGAACTGGGTCAAAACTTCCGCCGAATAATGCTATCATCTTAATGGCAGTGTTGTATATATTCTGTTATCTCTTCTTTGGATGTAGAGTAAAACGTTGTCTTGTTTTTCATTTTTTGCCTTACTTATAATCTGCCAAAACTCTGATGCAGACCTTACAGGTTTTTTATTGACTGACAGTATAATATCTCCTGCCTGTAATCCAGCTTCTTCAGCTACAGAGCCTTCCTTAACGGCGTATACTAAGACACCGTAATCTACCTTTGGAAGTCCGTATCTTTTTATCAATTCAGGAGTAATATCTTTTACTATTAAACCTATAGCACTTTCTATATTAGCTGCCTGTCCTGATTCTTCTGTAGAAGCTGTTTCATCTGATTCTAAAGGGACTGTAACAACGTCAAAAGTAAGCTCTTTACCATCTCTTATAACTTTTATTTTAAGTTTCGACCCCGGAGGATTTTTCATAACTTGATTTTGAAGGTCTGATATGTCAGAGATTTTCTTTCCGTTTACTTCTACAATAATATCTCCAGCTTTTATACCCGCTTTATCTGCAGGTCCACCAGGTTGAACACTTGATACTAAAGCACCTTCGTTAACTCCAAAATGTTCTGCTAAATCTGCTGTTAAAGGTTGAATAACAACTCCTATTTTACTTCTTTTTACTTTACCGTACTTTAGTATCTGATCCATAACCCATTTTGCTTGATTGATAGGAACAGCAAACCCAAGACCCTGAGCTCCTGCTATTATTGCAGTATTTATACCTACAACCTCTCCTCTAACGTTTATTAAAGGTCCACCTGAGTTTCCTGGGTTGATGGCTGCATCTGTTTGTATAAATCCTTCACCGGGTCTGTCTTCTATCTGTCTGTTTTTAGCCGATACTATACCTATAGTAACTGTATCAGATAATCCCAACGGAGCTCCTATTGCAATAACAGTTGAACCTACTTTAAGCTGGTCTGAATCACCAAGTTTTAAAACATTTTTGGATGCAAAATCTTCTATACCTTTTTTAAATGGAACTTCCAAAACTGCAACATCACTAAGTTTATCACCACCTACAACTTTTCCTTTCAAAATCATTTTATTTTTAAATTGTACTTGAATATCTTTTGCATTTTCTACTACGTGGTTATTCGTAAGAAGGTAAACAACTTTCTTGTTGTAATCTACATCAACTATAAATGCAGAACCAAGTCCTTGTCTTTTTTGTTTAAATTGAGGAGTGTTTGGAATACCAAAAAAGTCTCCAAAAGGCATATCAAAAAATGGGTTGTTAACTGTTATTTCCTGTGTCGTAAAAACAGTCGCTACCCCCGGAGATACACTTTCAATAAGTTTTGTCCTTTCATTATCTATAGCCTCTAACGTAGGAAAACTGTAAGACTTACCTTCAACATTTTGTTTATATCCCTCTTGAAACTTCCCAAACTGAGCTTTTACAAAGAATGCTAAACCAAGAATTATTAAAACAGGTAAAACAAACCTTTTCACGATTTTTATTACCTCCTTTCTGTTAATCAACGTACAACTCCAAAGCTTGATATAATTATTATAATTTTAATTTTTATAGGATGTGTTAACAAGTGATAAATAAACTTAAAACGTACCTTGAACTTATAAAGTTTTCTCACACGATTTTCGCCATACCTTTTGGTGTATCGTCTGTTTTCATCATTGAAAAAGGATTACCACAAGTAGAAAAAATTTTTTGGATTATACTTGCAATGGTTTTTGCAAGAACTGCTGGAATGGCTTTTAACAGGTATATAGACATCCCCATAGACAAGTTAAATCCAAGAACAAAAAACTGGCCATCGGCAAAAGGAGAAGTTAAACCTTGGGAGATGATGGCTCTTGGTTTGACAGCTTCTATTTTATTTATGTACACTGCCTACAAATTAAATATGCTTGCATTCTGGCTTTCACCTGTAGTTATTCTTTTACTTTTAATATACCCGGCTGGAAAGAGATTTACCCAGTATGTCCATCTTATACTGGGAGCTGTTTACTTTCTAATTCCTGTAGCTGTAAGTATAGCTCTTAAAGGTAGTGTAGAGTTATCGGCGATTACTTTAGGTGTTGCAATGGCGTTTTGGGTTGCAGGATTTGATATTCTTTATGCCCTTCAAGATTATGAGTTTGACAAATCGTTAGGTATATACTCAATACCTGCTAAGTACGGCATAAAAAAGTCTATCTTTATAGCAAGATTTTTTCACTTTTTAACATTTTTATTTATATTACTTACAGGTTTTTTTGCTGGTATGGGTTTGGTATACTACATAGGAATTTTTATTTTAGCTGGATTTTTAGTGTATGAGCATACATTGATAAAAGAGAGTGATTTATCTAAAATAAACAAGGCTTTTTTTACAGTTAATGGTTTTGTAAGTATAATATATATGGTATTTGTTATTTTAGATACTTACCTTGGAGGATTGTTATGGAAAATGTAATGGATATTATGAAGGTCTTACCTCACAGATACCCCTTTTTACTTGTTGATAGGATATTAGAGTTAGATGTTGAAAATATGAAGATAAAAGCATTAAAAAATGTAACTTACAATGAGCCTTTTTTTGTAGGACACTTTCCTGATAACCCTGTGATGCCCGGAGTTTTAATTATAGAGGCTATGGCTCAAGTTGGAGCCTACTTAATGTTAAAAAAGGCAAACATAACAAATGGGACCGTTTTATTTGCAAGTATAGAAGAAGCTAAGTTTAGAAAACCAGTAGTCCCGGGAGACCAAATTATTTTTGAAGTAGAAGGAATAAACATAAAAAGATCGATGGGAAAAATAAAAGCCGTTGCAAAAGTTGACGGGCAGGTTGTTTGTGAAGCAATCTTAATGGCAGCTGTTAAGTAAGGTAATGAACTTTAAAAAACTTTTTAATATACTTTTAAGTTTTTATCTGTTATTTGTAAACAGTCTTACACTAACACACTATCACGAAGATAACCATCCTCATCCTGACTGTCAAATCTGTGTACTACAACTAAACCAACAATCCCAAGACCCTAATGATTTAGGATTAGATTTTGAGATAGTAAAGTACCAAGAAAGTCATAAAGTTTTATCAACCCAAGTTTACATCTCAAAAATCATCCCAATAAACACTCTTCCAAGGTCTCCTCCTCTCTACTTATAAAAGTATTTACTTATTAGTTTTTTAACCTTTTAAAACCTAAAAACTTTAGAGAGAAGGTATAGACTATGAAGAAGTACTTATTAACAGCTTTAATACCTTTTACAGTAGCTACAGCTTCAGAGTTAGATGAGTTAAAAAAACAACTACAAGAACAACAACAGATAATCCAGCAGCTCCAAGAAAAAGTTAAGAAGCTTCAAGAAAACCAAGAGGTTTTAGAACAAACAAGGGAGAAGTTGAAAAATGTAGATGGAAGAGACCCAATTGAAAAGATACTTTCTAACCCATTCTCCCAAGCTAAGTTTGTTCCGGATATATCTTTACTTTTTGATTTTTCCTACGTAAGTAGAAATCTTACAGATGACGCTTATAAGTCTGTGATGATACCGGGATTTAATCACGGACTTTTCCACTCCCATGAAGGACATAAGGGAGAAGGCCCTTACAACGCCGAAAGAGGTTTTAACCTAAACTACACTCACCTTTCTATCGCTCAAACGGTAGACCCATACTTTGACTTGGTTGGCATATTCCACCTAAGAGAAGACGCATTTGAAATAGAAGAAGCATACATAAAAACAAGGCAGCTTCCATACAACTTAGGACTAAAACTTGGTAAGTTTTATAGTAGTTTTGGAAGGTTAAACCAGCAACACCATCACTACTGGGACTTTGTAGATGCACCCCTTGTGTACTATGCAATCTTTGGTCCTCACAACCTACTTGAAAAAGGAGCACAACTTACATGGCTTGCACCAACACCTTTCTACCTACAACTTGAACTTGAAGTTTTACAAGGAGATAACGAAAATAACTTCAACAGAAACGGCTTTACTGTAAATACGAAAAAAGATGGTACTGGTGATAATATTAAAATATCAGATACTAAAAAGCCAAACCTTTACACGTTTTTCATAAAACCATCCTTTGATATAGGTAATGTATCTATACTTACAGGTCTGTCTTACGCACAAGGTGGCACAAGAATAGACCACTTAGCAGATAAAGACCCTCACGCTTTATCCGGTACAACCAAAATCTACGGAGCTGACCTAACAGTTAGGTATAACATAGACTCTTACAGGTACATAACTTGGCAGTCAGAGTACTTATACAGAAAGTTTGACGGAAAAGTTTATAAGTATAATACAACAGGAGATTTAATCACACCTTCAAGGGAAAGTAAACAAAGTGGTTTTTACTCCCAAGTTGTCTATAAATTTGACCAAAGATGGAGAGCAGGTGCAAGGTATGACCTTATAAACAAAAACGATGTTTTTGTAAACGGAGTAAATAGTAATCTACCTAACAACCTTTACAGATACTCATTTATGATAGACTTTTTACCTTCAGAGTTTTCAAGGATAAGGCTGCAGTATAACTACGATAAAAGCCTGTTTACTGAAGACTTAAACAGAAAACTAAACCAAGAGATTATCATACAGTTCAACATCGCTATTGGAGCTCACGGAGCTCACGGATTTTAAAAAACTTTACAGGAGGTAAGGACAATGAAGAAGTTCTTATACATTTTTATCACTTTCTTACTAACTCTAAACATAGCAAACGCAAAAATGAAGATAGTTACAACTTATCCATACATAGCAAGTATTACCAAGGAAATAGTTCAGGATAAGGCTCAAGTTGATTATCTTGCTTTTGGCAATTTGGACCCTCACTTTGTAGTTCCAAAACCTTCTTTAACTGTAAAACTTAGAGATGCAGACCTTCTTATAATAAACGGAGCTTCCTTGGAAGTTGGCTGGCTTCCTCCACTTTTAAACCAAGCTAACAACGCTAAAATACAACCTTCATCATCTGCATTTTTAGACTTATTTCAGTTTGTGAAACTTATTGAAAAACCTGAGAATGTCTCAAGAGCTGCTGGTGATGTCCACCCGGAAGGAAACCCTCACTTTCACTTAGACCCTTACAACATCTTGGTAATATCAGACGTTATAACTGCTAAACTTTGTAAATTAGATACTAAAAACTGTCCGTCTTACGAAGAAAACAATAAAGCTTTTAAACAAAAATTCAAAGAAAAACTACAGCATTGGAACGAAAAACTTGCAAAAGTAAAAGGTATGAAGGTAGTTCAGTACCACAAACTTTATGACTACCTTTTAAACAGGTACCAAATTGTTGCAGTTGGTAGTATAGAACCTCTTCCTGGTATTCCTCCAACAGCAAGACACCTTGAAAAACTTATTGATACAATAAAAGTAGAAAAAGTAAGTCTTATACTACAAGATGTTTACCATCCTACAAAGCCAGCTCAATTTTTAAGTGAAAAATCAGGAGTAAAGTATGTGATACTTCCTCACGATGTTGGGTCATTACCTCAAGTAAAAGATATATTTACTTTATTTGATGAGATAGTAGAGAGGTTAACACAATGATTGAACTTCTTATACCACCTATTTTACTGAGTTTTGTTTTACTACTTATTCACTCTTACTACGGACTACAGATAATAAAAAGAAACATAATATTCACAGACTTAGCAATTGGACAGATGGCAGCTCTGGGAGTTGCCATCTCCCTTTACCTTTTTGGAGGAAAGTATTTATATCCAGTATCTCTACTTTTTGCAGTTTTTACAGCTCTCTTAATAGCTTATATAAACCACAAAGAGAAATCTCTCCAAGAAGCTTTTATAGGGTTAATCTATGCCCTTGGAATATCGGGAGTGTTTATAGTAATGTCAAAGTCTCCCCACGGATTAGAAGAGTTAAACAACCTACTTGCTTACGATATTCTCTTTACATCATATGGTGATATACTCAAAGTTTCTATTCTTTACTTATTTATAGGACTAGTTTTATACTTTTTTGTAAGAAAGATAGAAGGATTTTTAAAAGACGTTTTATTTTTTACAACCTTTGCAATAACACTAACCAGCTCTGTAAAACTGGCAGGAGTGTTAGTTGTCTTTTCAATACTTATAGCACCATCTTTAATAGCTTTAAAACTTTTTAATAAAAATCATATACTTTATGCTACTGCTGTAGGTTCATTACTAATATTAATATCTATAATACTATCTTACAACTTTGACCTACCAACAGGATACACTATAGTGTTTATAAATACATTATCAGCTTTAGCAACAATTTTATTCAAAAAATGATAAAATTACTTTATGAAACTATCAGTTTTAATTTTAACAAAAAACGAAGAGAGAAATATAGAAAGAGCAATAAGGAGCGTTTTAGGTATTGCCGATGAAATTATTGTTTTAGACAGTGGCTCTACAGATAAAACCGTTGAGATAGCAAAAAATTTGGGAACTACAGTTTTTTTCAGAGAGTTTGACGATTACACTTCTCAAAAAAATTATGGATTGAGTTTATGTAGTGGAGAATGGATTTTTGTTTTAGATGCAGATGAAGAACTTTCAAAAGAACTCCAAGAAAACATAAAAAGGGAACTTGAAAACCCTAAATATGAATGTTATGAGGTCCCAAGAAGAACTTACTACCTTGGTAGGTTTTTAAACTACGTATGGTACCCAGAGTATAGAAAAAGACTATTTAAGAAGGGAAAAGTAAGATATGAAGGGAAAATCCACGAAGAAGTTTTATGCCAAGGAAAAGTTGGAAGGTTAGAAGGAGACCTTTACCACTACTCTTACAAAGACCTTTACCACCAGTTTATCAAAACCATAGATTATGCCAAAAAAATGGCACAGGTTATGCACTCTCAAGGTAAAAAGTTTAAACTTTATAAACTCATACTAAATCCATTTATTATATTCTTTAAACTTTACTTTTTTAAACTTGGATTTTTAGAAGGTACAAGGGGATTTATAATAGCCTTTTCGGGATTTTTATACGTCTTTTTAAAATATGCTTTTCTATACGAACTTGAGCTTAAAGAAAAGTATAAAGATAAACTCTGGCTTTAAACTATTTTCAACAATACAACTGTTTTAACTCCTTTATCATCTTTTACAGTTATGATTAAATTCAGACTTGCATATTTATAAAAGTATTATTATATTATTTTACAATAATAGACTAAAAATACGGAGGAATAGAATGTTTAGTGAAAATCTACTTGACAGAAAATCAAGGGAACTTTTAGAGACAGCCAAGAGTATTGCCAGTAAAAACCAAGATTCAATGGTTGACACAGACCATCTACTAATGGCGTTTATCTCAAAAGAAGATAACCCTCTTGTAAAGATAATAGAAAAAAGAGGGATAGACACAAAATCTTTAAAAGAGAACATAACAAACTACATTCAAGACTTGTACTCACAGATAAACAAAGCCGTGTCTGAGTACACAGACTACATTAAAAACCTATACTCTCAACTATCTCAAGTAAGAACTCAAGCCCTTGAAATCTACAGAGAGTTAAAAGAAATAAAAGCTCAAAAAGAAAGATTAAAAAGAGAGCTATCTTACGAATCAAGCTTTTTCTTTGGTGGAGGGTCAAGGTTAGAGTTAGAGAGACTTTCTATATACGAAAAACAACTTGAGTCTAACCTTAACTCTCTAAAGTCTCAACTTATTCAACTAACAGACCCTCAAACAGCTGATAGATTTTTATCCGGAGATTTAAACTTACTATCTTTCATCTACAAAGTTATAGAAAACAGCTCTCTTATAAAACAGATAGATGACCTTGGATTTTCAAAAGATAGATTTGTAGAAAAAATAGTAGAAAACGTAGTAGGTTCAAAAACTCAAAAACAGTACGCATCTAAACTTATAAAAGTGTTAGAAAATGCCGAAAAAATAGCGTTTAACAGTGGTTCTACCGTTGTAAGTCCATCACATATTGCAACGGCTTTAATAGAATCAAAAGACACAATAGCTGGAAAAGTTTTAAATGAAATACTAAATTTTGATAAAAAAGAAGGAGGAAAAGAAAAGATGGAAGGAAAAAACATCCAACAAGAAATGGCAGAAGAGGAAAAATCTGCATTAGAAAAATTTACAGTAGATTTAACAAAGGCAGCAAAAGAAGGTAAACTCGACCCTGTTATAGGAAGAGAGAGAGAAATCCAGCAAGTAATAGAGATACTACTTAGAAGAACTAAAAACAACCCAGTACTCATTGGAGAGGCAGGAGTAGGTAAAACCGCTATAGTAGAAGGATTGGCTCAAAAGATAGTCAATAAAGAAGTTCCGGAAGAGTTACAAAACAAAAGAATCTTATCTTTAGATCTAGGTGCTTTGGTAGCAGGAACAAAGTACAGAGGTGAGTTTGAAGAAAGAATGAAATCACTTTTAGACGAGTTAAAGAAGGACCCTAATATAATCCTATTTATAGACGAACTTCATACAATCGTTGGAGCTGGTAAAGGAGAAGGTGCCTCAGATGCAGGACAACTTCTAAAACCAGCACTAGCAAGAGGAGAGATAAGGGTAATAGGTGCAACTACACTAGATGAATATAGAAAGTATATAGAAAAAGACCCTGCATTAGAAAGAAGATTCCAACCTGTTTACGTAGAAGAACCTGACATAGATACAACTATAGAAATACTTAAAGCTTTAAGACCAAGACTTGAAAAACACCATAACGTAAAAATAAGTGATAAAGCTATAGAAGCAGCTGCAAAACTTACAGGAAGGTACATACCTGCAAGAAAATTCCCAGACAAAGCAATAGACGCGTTAGACCAAGCTTGTGCAAGGAAGAAGCTAAAGCTTGTTTACGCATCACCAGAGGTTATAGAACTTGAAAGAAAAATAAAGATGTTAGATGAACAGATAGTTCAGGCATCTTTAGATGGAAATTATGAAAAAGAAGCAAAACTTAAGATAGAAAAAGCAAACCTTGAAAAACAACTAAAAGACCTAAAGGCCAAATCCTCAAACGAAAAAGCCAAGTTAGAAGAGCTTGAAAGACAGCTTCAAGAAGTAGAAAAACAGATAGAATTTTACAGCCAAAAAGGAGACTACGAAAAAGAAGCTGAGTACAAGATTAAAAAGGCTCAAATAGAAAAAGAGATAAAAGCATTACAGCAAAAGTTAGCAGAATCAGTTGTAGTAACAGAAAATGATGTTGCAGAGGTTGTAGCAGAATGGACAGGTATACCTATATCTAAGATGAAAGAAGAAGAAATGGAAAGACTACTCCACCTTGAAGAAGAAATGCATAAAAGACTAATAGACCAAGAACACGCAGTAAAATTAGTAGCTGAAGCGATAAGAAGAGCAAGGGCAGGACTGTCAGACCCAAGAAAACCACTTGCATCATTTATGTTCCTTGGACCTACAGGAGTAGGTAAAACAGAACTTGCAAAAACCTTAGCAGAGCTACTATTTGACGACGAAGATGCAATGATAAGGTTAGATATGTCAGAGTTTAAAGAAGAACACTCTGTTGCAAAACTAATCGGAGCTCCTCCGGGATACGTAGGTTACGAAGAAGGAGGAAAACTAACAGAAGCTGTAAGGAGAAGACCTTACTCTGTAATACTCTTAGATGAGATAGAAAAAGCACATCCAAGAGTGTTTGATTTATTCTTACAAGTTTTAGATGATGGAAGACTAACAGACTCACAAGGAAGAACTGTAAACTTTAGAAACACTGTTATAATAATGACTTCAAACATAGGAAGCCAGTATCTAACAATAATACCAGTTGACGCTCCAGAAGATGTTATAGAAAAAGAGTTTGAAATAGCAAAGCAAAAAGTTTTAGAAGAAGTTAAACACTACTTCAGACCAGAGTTTTTAAACAGGATAGATGAGATAATTGTATTTAAACCTCTATTCAAGAAAGATATAATCCAGATAATAGACTTGATGATAAACGCTCTAAACAAAAGACTACACGACAGAAACATAAAAGTAGAACTTACAGACAAAGCAAAAGAAGTTCTAATAAAACTTGGATACGATCCTGTTTACGGTGCAAGACCTATGAGAAGAGCTATCCAAAAGTACATAGAAACTCCACTTTCTGAAAAAATACTAAGAAGAGAAATAAAAGAAGGAGACACTGTTATAATTGATGCAGAAGGAGATAATTTAACATTCTCAGTTAAACAGTAAAGATTTACAAGAGCCCTTAAACGGGCTCTTTTTTAAAAGAAAACACAAAAACAATTAAAAATCCAACTATAAAAGACAACTCCAAAAGAAAAAAAGATAAGAGTTTTACGGCAGAAAAAACTTCACTTACGTACCTTATAAGAAGACCTGATAAATTGTCTATAAAACTACTTATAAATCCAAAAACACCTAAAATAAGACTTAAAGTTTTGTTAAATGAAGTAAAAAACAGAAGGTGAATTAAAGTAAATGAAATTAAAGCTAGTGGAATTAAGTGAGGATAGAAAACTTTAAAGACACCCTCTAAAGTTTTAGGTTTTGTATAAAGCTCTTGACTACCTAAATAGTAAGTTTTAACACACTCTACACAGAATCCTATTTTATTATAAAAAAGAAGTACATTTAACAAAAAAAATACAATAATACCAAAACTAAAAAGAGCAATGTTTAATTTTAATAGTTTTAAATTTGGGTTAGAGTTTATTTTTAGAAGACCATAAATAGACATAAACAACGACAAACCAACAAAAAACTGGAACGCTAAGAATAAAACAGGTTTTAAAATTAAAATATTTTCCAAGTAGTACACAATCAAATCACTAATACTATATAAAAGCCCACTAATAGAAGTAGCAACAATAATAAACAGTTTTATAGAAGGTTTATAGTTAAAGATGTTAAATATTGACAGAATTATAAATACAAGGAAGCTATTGATAAACAAGTTTATATGAACGTTTTCAATAACTTGTTTTATTGAAATCTTTTCTGGAAAATCAACGTCAGTAAAGTAATACTTAAAAAGAGATTCATAACCAAAACCAAAGTTTATATAGTAGTATAAAAATCCACTTAACCAAAATAAAAGAGCAAAAATCAAAAATCCCCACAGGCCAAAATAAACACCTTTATTTTTTCGAACATTTCCAGTTATTACAAATTTCATTTTTCATCTCCCACCAAAACCTTCCAAATTGCCAAGGCAAGTCTTGCATAGTCTGTTACAGCTTTTGAAGTTAACGTAGCACCAGATACGTTAGGAATATCAGACCTTGTTTTTATACTATCTTTATCTAACGACTTTCCTTTGAAATTTTTAAACCAATTTTCTTCGGGAAGATACTCAAGAGGCTCACCAAAATAAAGAACTTCAACAACATCCAACTTTCCGTCTGGTGTTATGGTATAAAGTACAATCTCTGGTTTTGTTCTAACTGTGTGTACATCCACATAACCATATGCTAAAATCTTTCCGTCTTTCTTAACTATATATAATGAGACTAATCTAGAGTCAAATTTTATCTTTGATAACTGTCTTATTTTCTCTACCTGCTGGGGTGATAAAGTAAAGTTTTTAACTTCAACAGTAGAGCCCGGATATATTCTTATTAACACATCTTCAGGCTTTTTACCACTTGCATAACTAAACAACGCTACAACCAAAATCAGTATTAAAAATCTTTTTAACATTTTATCCTCTACAATTTTTTCTAAAATTATACCCCCTCCCTCAACTCTTTCCATAATTTAAAACATAAATCCAAGAGTAAATCTATACTCATTTTCATCTTTCTTGTTTGGACTGTAATTCAACCTTACATAATCAGCTTTCAATGCAACTAGAGGATGTGGTTTGTAAGAGAAACCAAAATTATAAACGTTTAGCTTGTGTCCGTTTGGTTTTGTAAAGCCTGCTGGAACACTTTTATGAGTATTTAGATATTCATAGTTTCCAAAAAGATAAAACTCTTGCATCGTATCTAACTTAAACAGTCTTAAGATATCGTATGCAACTTGGAAGTAAAAACCTTCTTGTTTGGAAGGAAATCTTGTTATACCTAAATCATTTCCTATTTTTTTGGCATCATCTATCTTAACTGATGCACCTACAAATCTAACATCCCATCCTTTATCCTGATACCAAAGGTGAGGAGATATTATAGTAATATTTCCAATATCTGTTCCTCTTCTAAGACCTAATGCACTATCGCTTCCCCCTTTACTCTGTACATCTCCAGTCCAGAATGACATTCCTACTTTAACTTTATCAAATAAGTTGTAATCTAACCTTCCTGTAAAACCAACCTTTTCAGATACTGCTCTTGCACCTCTCTGGATTAAATTTTTAAGTGGTTGTGTATCACTATAACCACCGTTACCTTTTATCATTAATCCGTTAGTTATATAGAATTTGTATTCTAAATTGTTAATTTTACCGTATATACCTGCACCCATCTCATCCCAAGTTGATAAAAGTATTCTAGTCTCCAGAAAAGGTCTCTGAGCAGTCGGAAAAGTTGGAGGTTCGTGATATTCATTTATTATTCCAACAGGCATTAGTAGTAAACCACCCCTTACACCAAACTCAGGTCTAAAATTATAGTCTAAAAACGCAAACTCAGTCTTAAAGTATCCTCCTCCTGTTCCATGACTACCACTTGTAGAAGAATGTTCAAGTTCAAGTTCAGAGTTAAATTTTAATTTCTCGTTAAAAGCATATCCTAAATATATTATAAATCTTTGCATGTCAGCAATACTCTTTGCTCCGTCTCTGGCATTAACATCGTTGTGAACAAAGGTTAATTCTCCATAACCGCCTATAGAAATGCCCTTTGGATTAAACATTGCCTTTGAAGCTGCAGGACCAAGACCGTAGTAAGACTTGTTTTCAAACTCTGGCATAGCAAATTCAAGTCTAAGCTTTCTAATCTCTTCCTTTAATGCTTCCGTCTCTTGCTTTGTCTCAGAAGCCGTTTTTTGAGCTTCTTTTAACTCTTGTATCTGCTGTTGAAGTAGTTTTATCTGCTCTTCTAACATTTTTATTTTTTCATCGTTGTTTGCATAAGAAGAGACAGATATACCGGCTATTAAACCCATAACTGCAAGTTTTTTATACATCTTACATAACCTCCTAAATTCATTTTTAAAAATTATATTATATTGAGACTAAATCTCATATGATTTTTTGAGATAAGCGGTCATATAGAAACTATGATTTAGATAATAGTTTAAAAAGGTTTGAAGGTTAGATATTCAAAGTATTCAAGAAGCTTCTTATTAAACTCTACTCTACCATCTTGATATATTATCAAATATCCAAACGTTACATTTTCTAAAAACTTTTTTCTTTCCTTTTCATTCATTGCAAATATTCCTGTGCTTATTGCATCTGTAAAACTACACTCTTCATAAACTACAGAAACTTGTAGTATATCAGTTTTTTTACCTATTATATGGTTTTGAAAGTAATTTCCTGACGTAGAGAGGCAAAAGTCTCTCTTATTTAAACCTACAGCAACAACTGATTTATCAATAGGGTTGTATATACCAATATTTCTTTGATGACCCCAAACTTTTAAATCTCCAGCAATAGCAATAAAGCCTTTACTGGTAGATATTTTTTCATATGCTTTTTCAATGGCAAAACCTTTCCCTATTCCCCCTAAATCAATAGCCATATACTTTTTCTTTAGAAAAACTGTATTTTGTTTATAATCTAATACTATATTATTACAGTTTACTAACTTTTCAGCCGTTTTTCTATCTATCATCTTTAGTCTACGATGGTTTATCGTTATAGAACCAACAGTTATATCAAAGGCACCTTTAGTTAATTTACAAATCTCCATAGATTTTTTTATGACTTCAAAAGTTATAGGACTAACCTTTACCGGTCTTTTTCCTGCCATCTTGTTAATTAAAGATATTTCAGAATCATCTTTGTAATCGGACAAAAGGTCTTCTATCTCTCTTAGATATCTATAAGTTTCGTAAATTTTTTGTTCATCTTCTAAATCTATGATTGCATATGTTCCCATTAAATTAAACACCTTTTCCTCAGCTTTAGAAAAAGTGTATGATAAAATCAAGAAAAAAAGAAGCATTAATCTAGTCATATCAAGCCTTCAAAGGTTGCTATAACTGGAGCGTGGTCTGATGGTTTTGGGTCTCTTCTTCTACGTGGCCACAAATCAACTTCTACATCTTTTAAATACTTTACTAAAGGTTTAGATATAAGAATATAATCAATTCTCATTCCTTCATTTTTCCATATAGCTCCACCTATATAATCCCACCATGTAAATTGAATTTTATCAGGGTAAAGGAATCTAAAAGAATCTATAAATCCTAAATCTAAAAGATTTCTTAACAGTTCTCTTTCTTCTGGCATCGTACCAATAGAATCTTTCAGTAAAATTGGGTCGTATACATCTTTATCTTCTAACGCTATGTTTAAATCTCCAAGTAGAATTACTTTTTGATTGTTAACATCAAAATTTTCTTTAAGGAAAGAGATAAAATGTTTATACCAATCTAACTTATAATAATACTTTTCTCCCCCTCTTAAATCTCCGTGAGGTGCATAAGTGTTTATTATGTAAACATCGTTTATTTTAGTTATCAACACCCTTTTTTGATTATCAAAGTAGTCGTGGTTTAATCCATCTAAGACTCTATCCATAGGAAATTTTGATAAAGTTGCAACTCCGTTATATGCTTTTTGACCTAAAACTTCCTGATAAATAAATCCAACACTTCTAAACTCATCAAAAGGAAAGTTTTTTTCTTCTACCTTTATCTCTTGAAAGCATAAAACATCTATATCATAGTTCCTATGTTTTAGCCATTGTAAAACTAAATCTTTTCTGGCTTTAATTGAGTTTAGATTAAAAGTACATATCTTCATTCTTGCCCTTTAGAGATATTATTCCACATTTTATACATCCCTACAGCAAATATTATTAACACAGATAACCAAACTAAAAATAGTGCTATGTATCCGGATTTAGCAATAATCTTTTCTACTGTTAGTCCACCGTACTTAACTAAAAGTGTTATTGATATGACAACTGCTAAAGCTGCTATTAAAGAGTATCTCATTACCTTAATATTCCACGCAAGAGCAATACCTACTAACAAGAAAAATATTAATCCCAATGCAAGAATGTTTTGAATTATAAACTCCATAGCTTCTCACTTTCCTTTTTCAGTTTATTATCTATTATTATAATACTTTTAGTAGTATAAACGATACTTTATATAAGTATTAAAATACTTATCAGTTGTTCCTTTAAAACCTTTAAAATAATTAAAACCTACACTTAAGTTATCTTGTCTGAAAAAAGTTCCGCCAAATCCTCCACCAGATCCATATCCAACGCCAGTAACATCGTTATAACTTAAATCGACGCTTAAAAACGGTCTAAAAACTCTTACATAAGAGTTATCATTTTCATAACCAAATAAAAATCCAACCCCAATTTGATTGTAAGTGGATGGTAAAACTTTAGGGTTTGGATACGGAGATATTTTTTCTATACTTCCTTTGTATCCATCCTTTTCATTGTAAATACCGTGGGAAGTATACAATCTAAATGTATAATCAGGGTATCCTACTCTCAATTTGTAGTATAACTCTTCATAAATATTAAAAGACGTTCCTATTTTAACTTTATCTGAAGAGTAGTACTGATTATAAGAAGGATTTATAAAATAACTTAATCTATTGTTAAAGTTATAAGTCAAACTTAATCCAAATCTATTTTTCATTCCACCGTAAAGTAAATAAAGTGTGTCATCAGCAGGAAGATTTAAACCTACTCTTGAACCTAAATTCAATCTATTATAGATATATTGAGTGTAATCAATATCTATATAAGGATTAGAATTAACTGTATCTAAAACCCCAATACTTATAGTTAATTTTCCATTATAAAAGGTTTTTTGTAAACCTATGCTAAAATCTTTTCTCCCACTTGTATTAATAAGTCCTGAAGCCAGTTTTTGTATGTCAGAATTACTGTATCTTATAAATACTTTAACATTTTCTGTTATATCTTTATATAAATATATATCTTCTTCTACTGCACTAACATTTCCCCTTTCTGTATAAGAAACTTTAGATTCAAATTTAGATACATTTTCAACAATTAAATCCCTCTGTTGTTTATATAGAAGATAATCATCTGGATTTTCCTCCAATCCTTTGTACCCATACTCCATAGCTTTTTGAATTTCCCCCGTTCTTCTCAATGCTTCTACTCTATCTCTTATAGGTAGAACATCAATATAATCTTCTAACAGCTTTTGTTGCCAGTAGCTATCATCCATCCACAGTGCTAAATTCAGCTTCATCCAAGGTCTTAAAGAGTATCGATGTTTCCTCATTAAAAATTCTACTTTATTTTGATTTTCCAACATGAATTGATAAGATAAATATATATCTTGATACACATCAGGATGGAGCTTAGCTTTAGCAATTTCTAACATCTCATTAAACTTTCTTGAGTTTGTGAATTCCATTGCTACCTTTAAATAGTTTTCTAATTCTTCATCTGTATAGTTACCACTATCTATTTTTTTGTGTAAGTATTTGTATATTTTGTATTTCAAATACAAGCTTTGTTCAAATTTTCCGTAAAGATTTAATACATCGGCAAATAAAACAAGCTCACTAAGATTTTTACTCTCTCTTAAATTAGACAATAAGTGTAAAGCTTTCTTTCCATTTTGTAGGAAAAGATATAAAAATCCAAACTCTTTTCTTAAATAATTTTCGTATTTAGAATATTTTCTAACAAGAAACTTTGCCAAATTTTGATCTGATGTGTCTATAGCAGTGTATATAAGTTCTGATAGTAGTGTAGGACTGAAATTTTTATCTAATACAGTGGAAACCAAGTTTAATACCTTTTCTTTCTCACCAATTTTTAAAAGGCTATTTATATATCTGGAAAAAACTAAAATAGATTGGGATGGCTGAATTTTTTCTTTTTCTACAAAATCTACTATCTTTTTATAATCTTTAAGTCTAAATAAGCTTTCTATATAACCTTCTAATAAAATTTGAGCTTTATATTTTTCATACCCTTCGTAAGCAAACTTTTGAGATAATTTATAATTTTGTTTATAAAAGTAATAAGTGTAAAGCCTTATAAAATCTTGTAAAGAGGCTTTATTCATTTGGTATAGTTTAGTTGAAGCATAAACAGATGTATCAAAATCTTTTAAAGCCCAAGCTAAATTTGATAAAGTTTCAAGGTATTCTACTTTGAGATTTTCGTCATCTCCTCCACTAATTTTATCCAAGAAACTTTTCAAAACTTTGTAAGATTCTTGAAATCTTCTATTTGAATATAAAATATTTGAATAGAGAAGGACATCTCTTAAGTTAGGACTATGGTTTTCTATAAGTATTTTTCCATACTGTAAAGCATCTTTTACATCTCCGTAATTGTACAGTAAAAATACTAAGTTATAAAGTATTTCTTTATCTTTTTCTTTGTTGTAAAGCTCTTTTAAGATTGAAATAAGTTCTTTTATATCACCTGCGTTATAGTATATGTAGTAAATATTTTTAAAATCCCTATACTTTCCAGATTTTATGTCTTCTTCAATAAGTTGCTTTGCTATATCGAACCTGTTTACAGCTATAGCTAAGTTTACAAGGTCTTTTTTTACACTTTCATCTTTAGTTAATTGAAATAGTTTTAAGTAGGCTTGTAAACCTTCCTCTGGTTTTTTATTCCATATAGCTATCTGCCCAAGCATTTTTAACCAGTAAGGGTCGTTAGGATAGAGTTCAGCAGCTTTTTTGGCTACTTCGTATGCATTTTCTAAGTCTTGATTTCCTAAAAATGTTTGAACTAAAAGTTTTAAAAGCTCATTGTCTTTAAAAGTCAGCTTTTTCTCAGTTGTTTTTTTTACAGGTTTTATATCTTCTTCATAATTATTATTCTCTTTAACATTTTCTTCTAATTTTATATCATTTTTATCTTTTTGTAGCTCTTTACCTTCTATTACTATATCTTCAATCTCTGTAGCAAAAACTGGCGTTATAAGTAATGTACTTAACATTAACCTTTTCATCTAAAACCCTCTTTGCTTTATTTCTAAAGCAACTTTATGAGCAAATTTTGGGTCCCCTGTAGCTAAAGCTGTCTTTAATATGAATTTTGCCATTTCTGGGTCATTTAAAAAGTCCTTATAGTAAGTATCAAGAAATGTTTTTAAATCGTCATATCTTTTACTCCAAAGCAAGATTTCAAGGGACTTTTTAAAGTATTCTTTCCTTTTATTTAAGCTCTTTTCTAATAAGAACACTTCTTTATAAGTATTAAAAGCATTTGAAAAATCTTTTTGAGATAAGTAAACATTTGCCATCAAATCAAGCCATTTACTTTTATTTAAAGTATCAGTTTTGTACATATCTTTAATAAGACTTAAAGCAGAATTATAATCTTTTATGTACAAGTAAAGGTCAACTAACTTCTTGTAGTAATTAAAAGAGTTTTTAACATCTATAAGAGCTATCTCCTTTAGTGCTTTAGATGCAGAATTATAATCTTTTATTGCAATGGATATGTTGTAATACTCATTGAGCCATTTTAGACTGTTGTCTTTATCTACTTTTGATAATCTATAGGAGAGATTTTGTGCATCTTTATAATGCTGGGTAGCTAACGCTTGAGTATATGCCTGCTTTAACCAAAATATATCATCTTTTTTTATACTTACAGCTTTCATGGCAGTTTTATACGCTATATCCACAAATGCCATTGAAAGTGATTCATTGTATATACTTTTTAAAGTATTTAAGTCTGTAGTAGAGTTTAAACTATCTAATAAAATATTGTGCATTGATTGGATTAGTTCTTTTTGTCTTTCTACAGATGTATTTTTAGAAAAGTATTCCACTTTTAATATTTTATAACTCAAAATTTTTGCTTTAGACCTTATTTCAGGATTACTGTCTGACTCTAAATTCTTCAGTATAGTAAGAGCCTTTTCCTTATAACCAAGGTTTATGTATCTTTCGGCAAGCAATAATCTCAAATTATCGTCATCAGTTATCCTTACTAAATTTTCAAGATAGATGTTAGATAAATCTATGTTTGTATCTTCTTGAAAGATTAACTTTTCAATTTTACCTTTTGGAAATATTGCCACAGAAAGCACTACAACTATTAAAACAAATCCAAAAATCTCCTTATAGGAAAAAATCTCTTTAGTTGCAGTAGGCTTCCACATAGGCTTCTTTTTCTCTTTTAAATCTATATTCATGGATATGTTTAGCTCCAGATTCCAAAGAATAATTTTTAGGTTCTATACTTACTTTACAGTTTCGGTTAAAAATCCTAAACTCTAAAGGAAGATAACTTTTTAAACGAATTTTTACTTTATCTGCTTCTACTTTAAAATCTTCTATTTGACCGTTAGAATCTATTAAATAAAAGTTTGGCAGTGTATCACTATAGCTTAATTTGTAATCTCCTGAGTTATCTAAATGAATGTAAGTACTATCATTAATTTTTTTAAATCCAACTACACCTTTACTATTAAAAATATCAACTTTAACATCTTTATCCAATCTTACTGTCCTAAGATTACCTTCACCTCTGATTATAATAGAATCATCTCGTATATCTCTACATATAGCAGTGTTTCTAAATTCTAAAACTCTTTGATCATACTCTGATAAAAACATAGGATTTACCTCTTGAGACAAAGCATAGCTGTATACTTCATCTAAAGCTTTTAGTGATAAAAGTTTTTGTCCAGAATAAAAGTGGTAGTATATAAATATTGGTTTAAACCTATAAGGTTTATCTGTAAGTTTATATGCACTTATAACATTTATATAACCGTAGTAATCTTTCCATAAGTCTGTATAAATATTCTCATTTTGGATAGGAGCGTAGATTTGAAAATACTCATCTCTATTTAATCCCATAGGTCCTATATAACTAAAAAACGGATTTTTAGAGTCTATTACAGTATCACCACCGTTTGTGTTGTATATTCCCAGTTTATATGTTAATTTAATTGCTTCTTCACTTGGAACACAATCACCTGTCCACAAAAAAACTTTAACTTTTTTATCCTTTGGAGCTAATTTTTCGTTAATGTAATTAACAGAACCTATTATTTCTCTTTCCAAGGAAAAAGTATAACCTTTTATTGGTAAGCTATATCCTTCTGTATTATTCTTATTTCGTGATAATTCTTCTATTTTTCTCCATTCAAAAGGATGGGAAAAAGAATGGCTTGCTATTTCTACATTATCTAATTTAAATATAGATCTTGCCACTTCTTCTAATCGCTTACTTTTTTCAGAATAAAGACCTTCTGGGGATATCTCTCCTTCTATTATTGAGACTGTATGTGGGATGTTATATTTTTTTATAATTTTATCTCTTATAATCTCTCCAACTGTTTTAGAAGGCTCAAAGTCTGCCACACCAAAAAAAGCATCTCCATCAATGTGAGCTGTAAGTATTCTTCTTCCGTTTTCAGTTGTTATATCTAAAGCTGGAAAATCAGGATTAAAAATGTCTCTAAATACTTTTACAGGGTCAAAAACAAACAGTTCATTTTTACCAAAAATTCTTAAAAAACTTCCTTCTAAAGCATACCCTCCCCACTTTGTAATTGCAAAAGGAACAAACGCCTTACTGTTAACTTTAATAGTCAAAACTGGATTTCCTTCTTTCACATTAACTAATGGAATACTATCAAAATCAGGTTCTATTTCAAAGTAGTTGTATCTTTTCTCTAATATATCAGCTTTATCAAATGTAGACTTAATTCCATAATAGTTAATTCCTAAAAGACTTAATAAATCTTCAGAAACTGGAAAGTAGTCAAGGAAAAAAACTTTTATTCCATCGTCAATCTGTTTTTTTACCCAATCAATAAACCGTTTTTCATTTTCTACTTTAGAAAGTCTTATTAAAACTCCTGCATATTCATCAGCTAAGAATCTAGCCGGTAATCCTTTTTGTATATCCTGCAGTACTGGAATGTATCCTAAATATTCTACATATAACTGGTATAATCTATGGATAGTTGAATAGGCTACATCATTTTCCTTAGAGTCATAAAACATAAGTACCTTTCTTGGTATTAGTTGATATATACTTGTCCCAACTGTTTGTAAATTTTTGTCTGCTACATATGGAATAAACCCAAGTTGGTATATTTTTTGAGCTACTTCCTTTGCCAGTTTTTTATTTTTAGGGTCTACATAATCAATTACTATTACTATAAAACCCAAATTTTTAATTTGACTAAGCTTATCTAAAAGCCACTGAGTGTCCTCTTTACTCATTTTTTTATACTTCATACTTTTTACATCAATTCCATAAAAAAGACTTTCTGCAACAAACCCATCTACGATTCCTACGACCTTATCTGCTATCTCAAAGCCTCTATTTACTAAAATAGTTTTATTTGAATACTTCTTTCTTATTTCTTTTAAAAAATCTATCATGGAATCTTCGTAAGATTTAAACTCCTGAGGTTTTAAAACTTGTTGATAACTGTCTAACGTATCAAAGAATATACCATCAAATCTATCAAGATTTTTAATTACCTTCTCTATTAAAAATTTTTGATATTCTTTATTTCTTATATCAGCAATGTATGTTTTCCAAGCCTTGTTTTCTCCTAAAATCCAATCCTTTTTTATCTCTTTATAATAACTTCTATAAGGCTCTATCTCTCCAAGGGATACGTAAGCTATAAGTTTAGCTTTTCTATTTTTAATGTAAAACTTTTCATCAAACTTCTCCCAAGAAAAGTTATCAGGGTCTACAACAAGCCAATCATAAAGATAAAAAGCCTCTTCTGGTGGTTCTCTGTATATAAAACCAACTGCAATATCTTTTCCATAAGATTTTGAAAATAATCCCATATAAAAACTAAACAAACATAAAAGTCCTATAATGAACCTCATTTAAGAACCTCCTAAGCAGTATAATAGCAACAACATTACTAACAAGTAGTGAAAACACAAAACCATATCCGTAGTAGTAAGGTCCTAAATAAATAGTGATTAAAGAAAAAATAAAGTTTGAAACAGCAAATATTAACGAAGAAATCATAGATTCTATCCTTCTGTCAAAATAATTTAAAAGAGCCAAAATAGACATAAATACAAGCTGAAGGTAAGTACCAAGCATAAGTATATGTAATAAAGGAATGTAAAGTAAAGATATTTTAAATAAACTAAGTAAAAATTTATCAAAGAGTAAAAATATTACAAATGCTATTCCTTGAATTCTCATCGTATCCAATATAACATTCCTTGCAGAGAGGATCATCTCATCTCCGTATTCGAATATTTTCGGTAAAGTAGCCCCTTCTCTAACAGACCTATAATATCTATCGTAATACTCTGCAAACTCAACTTCTAATTTTAAGAAAAATATTGCCATCCCCGGAGCTATTGATATATAAGCCAAAAACATAGGTATATCGTAAACCAAAGAAGATTTAATAGGTCCCAAAACTTCAATACTTGTAAAAGGTGTAAACCAAAACACAAATTTATCAACCCATACCCCAAGGTTATAAAAAAATCCTGAGAATATTAAAGATATATAGATTTGACTTTTGTCAAAGAAATCAAATCTAAGCAAATTATCAGAATCATGATTTTTAATCATATAACTTACTAACATTAAGAAAAGTATAGACTGTCCTAAAAAGAATGAAAACATCACTCCATTTAATCCAAATTTTACCAATAATAGCGAAAGTATTAAAAAAGTTAAGTAGCCTACCGCAAAAGATAAAACTATAAATTTATAGCTTTTTAGACTACTTAATACAATGTTTATAATCCATATACCACAAAATAACGTAAAGTTAAAAGAAAATAGAATAATAAAAAGAGAACCTTGATCCTTAAAAGAAAATATACTGAATAAAAGTGAGAGTATAAAGCCTATTCCCATATTGAGAATCATATTACCTAATAGATTTGGAAGAACTAAGTTATATCTCCTTTCAAAGATTCTATCAGCTATAAACCTTGTAATCATTAGTTGGGAAAATCCAGTTAAAATTAGACTAAATGCTACAAGGTAAGTTACTATAACTTGAAATTGTATAATTATCTTTCTA
Source organism: Sulfurihydrogenibium azorense Az-Fu1 (assembly GCF_000021545.1). Lineage (NCBI taxonomy): Bacteria > Pseudomonadati > Aquificota > Aquificia > Aquificales > Hydrogenothermaceae > Sulfurihydrogenibium > Sulfurihydrogenibium azorense. The sequence goes on along the minus strand of NC_012438.1, from coordinate 837,502 downwards.
TCATTAACAATAGGACTTAATAAATAGTAAGATGAAATTAAAGTTATAATTGATATTAAATAAGGACCTGCACTTAAAATTGTTGAATATCCAAAAGCTTTTGCAATAGAACCTAAAGTTCTTTCTCTTAAGACTTTTCTTAGTTCAAAGCTTATACCTGCCATCTTTCTCTCATCTCAGCATAAATCTTTCTATAATTATTCAGAAATTGATCTTTAGTATAGAAAGTGTTTACCCTTTTTATTGCAGCTTCTTGACAAGATTGCCAAAAATTTTCATCTTCTAAAAGTTTTATATACGCCTGTGCTAACTTCTCAGGATTGGCTATAGGAACAACTTCCCCCGCTTTTCCTATCTTAATATCTTCATCATTTAAACCACCGTATATAAGCTGTCTACAGGACCCAACATCTGTTGCTACACATGGAACTCCAGCTGCAAAACCCTCTAAAACAACCAAAGGCATACCTTCACTTATTGAAGTAAGGGTCAATATTCCTGTTTTTGGGAAAATATCCTTTGGATTTTGAAAACCAAGAAACTTTACGTTATTTTCTAGCTTAAAAGTTTCTACAAGATTTAAACACTCATTATAATAATCAGGGTCTTCATCGGTAGGACCTACTATCCATCCTTCCACATCGGGAATTTTATTACTTACAATCCTCATAGCTTTTATAAACGTTTTAACGTCTTTTATAGGAACAACCCTACCTAAAAGAGTTATCACTTTAGGAATATAGTTAGGTCTTTGTTTTAAAACTTTTGAATATCCTTCAACATCAACTCCATTTGGAACAATTATACACTTATCAGGGTCAGCTCCATACGATATTTGAATTTCCCTTGCGGTAGAAAAAAGAGATATAATCAAATTACTTGCCTTATAGATAAATCTTCCAATACTTTCAAAAAATCTTATCCAAAGATTTCTTATATGGTCAAGCTCTCCTATATCCTTTTGGAAAAATAACCTTTTATCAACAAGCCAATCTGTATTTAATAGATCTATTTTTCTTTCTCTTGTATAGATTCCGTGTTCAGTTAATATAAATGGCTTTTTCCTATCATAGGAAAGTAATGATGCCAAAAATCCTGCATAACCTGTTGAAGGACTATGAACTATATCAAAGTTTGGAACTTTTTTTGCTAAATTAGCTATAACAAAAATAGGTGCGTGAATATTCCTTATAGTCCAAAAATAATCAATAAAAGGACTTTCTATTGCATAGTTAGAATACATGTTTGTAATAAAATTCCAAGATTCCTTACTATATAAAAAAATTTCTTTAGTTATCTCATCTGTATAAAAAGATAGAGATTTAAGTTTATCTGGAAATTCAGATTGTGTAAGATGATATTCCTTGAACCATTTATGAAGAAACTCAAGATAAGAAAAAGCCTCTTTTTTGGCTTTTACAGTTCTAGGAAACGTATCTTCATAATTAAAAAGATAATCTACAGACAAATACACAAGATTATTTGGAAGTTTATACTTTATCTCTCCATAGTCTTCTGGTCTACTTCCTAAAAATACAACACCAAAATTCAAATCTGAAAGACCATTTATCAAGTCATGAATCCACGTAGATACTCCACCTCGTATATATGGATAAGTTCCTTCAGCTATTAATAGCACATCTATTTTTTTTCTTTATCAATTATAACCGACATCTCCCACCCAAAAATCCTTTACAAATTTAACTCTTAAGTCTAAAACTAAGTCTAATTCTTTTAAAATATTTTTCACAGTTTTGTAATCTTTTTTATAAAAATAACATTCTGCAAGATAAGGTATAACTTTTGATTTTATATTTTTATCTTTAACTGCTTCTTTTAAAAATTCAGTTGCTTTTTCCATATCACTTAATCTTAGGTAAATTCTCCCTAAAAGAAAATAAACGTATGGGTCTTCTTGAATAGATAAAGATTTTAAAGCATAATTTTTTGCTTCTTCTATCATAAAATTTTTAAACTCTTCATCAACTATGTTGTATAAAACAAAATCCCAATAGATTTGGGCCAAATTTTTATATAATTCTGCCTTTTCATCATCTTGTATATTTTCTTTTGATAGTTTATTTTCCAACTCATGAACTTTTTGTGTCATTTTTTTTTCCATTTTTGAAATCATACTAAACGCAAGTAATCTAATCTCATCAATAGGATTACTCAAATTTTCTTTTACTATATTAAAAACAAAAGGAGATTTTAAATCAGCTAAAGCTAAAAAAGCTTTTTCTTGTAAATGTTTAGGTACATTTTTACCTTTTATTAAACTCACTATCCCACCTTCCCCAAAATTCCTTCCATAAAAATCCATATCTTCATTATAAACCTCATCTAACGAAAAAGCCTCAACAGGTTTATATTCAATGTTTTTTTGTGCTCTTAAAAGATATATAGACAAAACAAAAAGAAAAATAAATCCAATTACAAATGTTAAAAATCCAAAAAGAAATAAGAAAATAAAACTTCTCTTTTTGTTATTTCTATATTTTTTTGGTATAAACATTAATAATGTACTAGAAAGTAGAAAGATAGCAATACTATGAAATAAGATATATATTCCTAAACCAATATACATATTTTCGTTAAAGATAAAAATAATACCAGTTAATTCACTTATAAGAGAATAAAAAATATTCTTCATTTTCTTATACCTTCATTATCTTTGATTGTATCAAAATAATTATAATTTGTGTAAATTTCAATTAGTATCTGTTTAATATCTTTATCTACGAGTTCTATCTTATATTTAATATTTTCTTCTAAAAATTTCTCCGAATAAACCTCTCTTATCATTTGAGTTATTCTTCTAACAAAACTTTGAGCACCACTAAATGGTGTAAATGGCAATAAAATTGGGAGAATAAAAACTCCTTTATCTATCTTCAATATATCCATTACATCAAGACCTCTAAGCTTTGTCTTTAAAAATAAAGGAAAATTTTGATCATCAGTTCTAACATAAAAAGTAACAATCGTAGATTCAACATTGAAATTTTTATACATTTGATACATTCTGTAAACTTCCTTTATAAAATCTACATTAAATTCTTTAAAGGACAATACAATTTCCTTTATATTCTTAAGGATATCCTCTTCCTTTAAAATATAGAACATAAATAAATTTATCATTAAAAGTGTATCTAAGTTCAATGATAAAAAGTTCATATCTTTTATAATAAAAAGATAATATAAGTTTTCTTCTTTTACAGGAATAACTGCTAAGTATTCTGAGTATTCTTCTATTTGTGAAATGTATGTTATAGCATCATCTTCTATAGCCTTTCTTATCAAAATATCATCAGTATAAATTTTAAAATCCTCATTTGTTGAAACAACGATTTCAAAGTTATTTTTTTCAGCAGAATAAGTAACAATGGCAGCATCATATATATTTTGTGTAGTAGACACTAGCTTTAATAAAAATTCTAAAGGTTCCTTTTCCTTTTTTGAAGTTAACATCTTTTCTCTTAAATCCAATATTACACTTCTTATACTTATTGGTTTAATAATATACTGTCTTTCAAGTTGATCATGAGATATATTTAAAAGCATTAATTCTCTAGCTAAATCTCTAAGTTTATCATATGTAAACTTAAATTTTTCTTCAGCTTTCATTAAGTTCTGTGACCAATAATGGTTAAACTCTGATGCAACTAAAGTAAATAAAAACATCCAAAGAAAGTAATTTAAATAAAATTCTTTATAGTAAAACATCATAACTACAAATATTAGGATTAAGATAACTACTCCAGCAGTTAAACCATAATAAAGTGTTAAAACAAGAATAGGTAATAAATAAAATAAATAACCATACTGAGAATTTATAAATAAAGGGTCATTTGGATTTGTATAAGCTCCAATCCCAACTAAAACTACAAAAAATAGTATAATTTCAGCTAAAAGTATCTTTAAACTTAAGCCGCTAAAAAATTTAGTCAAAAACATCTACGGAACTATTTTATTTAATATTTTTTGTGCTACAGTTGTTAAAGACTCGTGAGACCAGCCTGTCTTTGAACCAACAGCTGTATAAATAACTTTATCATTTTTAAGATCATATATTTTTAAGGTTATACTAACTGCAGGTTCAGCGTCAATTCCTGTTTTGTATCTAAACTCATTAACAGTTCCAGTTATAGCATAGTCATAATTCTCCTCTTTAAGCTTATTAATCATTTCTTTTATCTCTTCATGGCTATAATCTTTTTCATTATTAATAACAAAATTCCTAGCTATATATTCTTTAGAGTTTAGAACAGCGTAAGCAATGGAAGCTATCCTTAAACCAGCCAAAGGTGTTTCTGTATAGTTTTCAAAAGGAAGCACAACTAAAGTTTTATTCTTTAAATTTAAGTTAGCTTTTTCTGTATTAACTACACTAGAACATCCTGCTAAGAATAAAACAAACAGCCAAAGCACAAAAATTTTTTTCATTTCAGGCCTCCTCCTTTAATAACTTTTTTTCCCATTCCAAAGCTGTTTTACAAATTAATTCTAAATTATTATATTTGGGCTGCCATTTCATCTTATTTTTTATTTTTGAATTATCTGCTATTAAAATAGCTGGGTCTCCTTCCCTTCTTCCTGTAAATTCTACCTTAAAGTCTACACCAGAAACTTTTTTCATAGTATTTATAACTTCTAAAACAGAGTATCCATACCCGTAACCGCAATTAAATACGTCACTATCATTATCGGTTAAATATTCTAAAGCTTTAATGTGTGCATCTGCTAAATCATCTACATGTATATAATCTCTTATACAAGTTCCATCTTTTGTCGGGTAATCAGTTCCAAATACATACATCTTTTCTCTTTTACCTACAGCTGTTTCAGCTGCAACCTTTATCAAATGAGTTGCATTAGGGAACCTTTGACCTATTCTTATTTTTATATCAGCACCAGCCACATTAAAATACCTAAGAATTATATATTTAAAATCAGGATAAGCCAAGCCACAATCTTTTAAAACAGTCTCACTCATGAGTTTACTCATACCATAAGGATTTATAGGTTTTGTCGGAGTTGTTTCTTTGACAGGTATTTCGTAAGGCTGGCCATAAACAGCTGCAGTAGAAGAAAAAATGAATTTGTTAACATTATTGTCTAAACAAAGTTTAATTAAATTTGTTGTATTTACAGTGTTATTCATATAGTATTTAATAGGATTTTTAACACTTTCTGGAACTATTATACTTGCTGCAAAATGTATAACTGCATCAAATTTTTTAGCTTTTATTATTCCTTCTATTAAAGGAAAGTTAGATAAATCAGCTTCTATAAAATCTAAATTTTCTTCCTTATTATTAATTTTTGCTATTTCTTTTAAAGTTTTAATTGTTTTTATTGATCCTGTTGATAAATTATCTATAATAGTAATGTTATGATTAGTTTCATCTAATAGTTGTTTAACAACATGACTTCCTATATACCCTGCTCCTCCAGTGATTAAAATATTCACAATAAATCTCTCCTTTAAAAGATAATAGTTTTAGAAGAAATTATAACATGTTTGAATTTTATTCTTTGTGAAAATTTCGTAAAAATAAAAAAGAATTTAAAACTTAAGAAATACGAGATAGAGGTTTAAATTGGGGGAGGGAAAAATAGATAAAAGATCCCCGGCGTCGACCTACTTTCCCGATCGGTCTCCCGATCAGTATCATGGGCGCTGGTGGGCTTAACTGCCGGGTTCGGAATGGTTTCCGGGTGTTTCCCCACCGCTATGGACACCAGGGTTTCTTGACAATTGAATAAGGTAGTAGAATAGTAGATAGAAGAAGGCCAAGCCAAACGGGCTATTAGTACTGCTTGGCTCCACCCGTCACCGAGCTTCCACCTGCAGCCTATCTACGTGGTAGTCTCCCACGGCCCTTCAGGGATACCTTATCTTGAGGTGGGCTTCACGCTTAGATGCTTTCAGCGCTTATCCCGTAGCAGGATGGCTACCCAGCGCTGCTCTTGGGGAACAACTGGTACACCAGAGCCTGCCCCATCCCGGTCCTCTCGTACTAGGGATGGCTCCTCTCAAGTATCCTGCGCCTGCGGCGGATAGGGACCGAACTGTCTCACGACGTTCTGAACCCAGCTCGCGTGCCGCTTTAATGGGCGAACAGCCCAACCCTTGGGACCTACTTCAGCCCCAGGATGCGACGAGCCGACATCGAGGTGCCAAACCCCGCCGTCGATGTGGGCTCTTGGGCGGGATTAGCCTGTTATCCCCGGAGTAGCTTTTATCCGCTGATCGCATGCCCTTCCACGCGGAACATGCGGGTCACTAAGCCCGGCTTTCGCCTCTGCTCGACTTGTCAGTCTCGCAGTCAGGCACCCTTATGCCTTTGCACTCTAACGGTGGATTTCCGACCCACCTGAGGGTACCTTTGGGCGCCTCCGTTACCCTTTAGGAGGCGACCGCCCCAGTCAAACTGCCCGCCTGACATTGTCCCCGCTGTGGATTACACAGCTGGGTTAGATTACCCACACACTCAGGGTGGTATCTCACCGGCGGCTCCAGCACCCCCGAAAGGGTGCCTTCTCAGCCTCCCACCTATCCTGCGCAGAGTATGCAGGCAATCAGTGTCAGGGTACAGTAAAGCTTCACAGGGTCTTTCCGTCCTGCCGCAGGTAGCCGGAATCTTGACCGGCACTACAATTTCACCGGGACTCTCCTCGAGACAGCGTCCAGATCGTTGGACCATTCATGCAGGTCGGAACTTACCCGACAAGGAATTTCGCTACCTTAGGACCGTTATAGTTACGGCCGCCGTTTACCCGGGCTTCGGTTCTGGGCTTGCACCCATCCCCTTAACCTACGGGCACTGGGCAGGTTTCACACCGCATACGTCCTCTTTCGAGTTTGCGCAGTGCTGTGTTTTTGGTAAACAGTCGCCTGGACCTGGTTTCTGCGACCCACCTTGCGGTGGGCACCCCTTATTCCGAAGGTACGGGGTCAGTTTGCCGAGTTCCTTGAGGAGAGTTACCCCGAACGCCTTAGGCTGCTAACCCACTCCACCTGTGTCGGTTTCCGGTACGGTCAGCTAACCTTCATCGGCCACGACATTGTTTCTTGGCAGTTTGAAGTCATCCTGGTTGAGCAGCTTTAAGCTGCTCTCCTCATCACGCCTCAGGCTTGTTTGAGGGACGGATTTGCCTATCCCTCACCCTCGGACGCTTGAAGGGTGCAATCCGTATCACCCCCAGGACTATCCTCCTGCGTCATGCCTTGGCCTCCAGTTAGCTGGTGCAGGAATATTAACCTGCTTCCCATCGGCTACTGCTTTCGCCCTCGCCTTAGGGTCCCGACTAACCCAATCCTGATTTTCATTGGATTGGAAACCTTGGAGTTCCGGCGGACAGGTTTCTCACCTGTCTTCGCTGCTACTCATACCAGGATTCTCACTACCCAGCAGTCCATCACTCCTTACGGTATGACTTCTTCCCGCTGGGTACGCTCCCCTACCGATTGCCTAAAAGGCAATCCCGCAGCTTCGGTGGCATGCTTAGCCCCGTTAAATTTTCGGCGCAGAGTCTCTCGACGAGTGAGCTGTTACGCACTCTTTAAAGGATGGCTGCCTCTAAGCCAACCTCCTCGCTGTCTTAGAGACTCTACATCCTTCTCCACTTAGCATGCACTTTGGGACCTTAGCTGGCGATCTGGGCTGTTTCCCTCTCGACTACGGAGCTGATCCCTCGTAGTCTCACTGCCAAGCTACCTTTCCGGGCATTCGGAGTTTGGTTGGGTTCGGTACCCCTTTCGGGGCCCTAGCCCAATCAGTATCTCTACCTCCCGGAAGGAACGCTTGACGCTGCACGTCGATGCATTTCGGGGAGAACGAGCTATCACGGAACGCGATTGGCTTTTCACCCCTATCCACACCTCATCCAACTGTGTTGCAGCACCGACTGGTTCAGGCCTCCAGACGGTGTTACCCGTCCTTCACCTTGGGCATGGATAGATCGTTCCGCTTCGCGTCTGCAGCATGCGACTTATAGCGCCCTATTCGGACTCGGTTTCCCTACGCCTTCGCCTAACGGCTTAAGCTTGCCGCATACCACAACTCCCTGGCTCATTTTCCAAGAGGCACGCAGTCGGACTATTATAGTCCTTCCACTGGCTTGTAGATCCATGGTTTCAGGTTCTCTTTCACTCCCCTTCCGGGGTTCTTTTCACCTTTCCCTCGCGGTACTATGCGCTATCGGTCAGCCAGGAATATTTAGCCTTACCCAGTGGTCTGGGCTGATTCCCACTACCTTTCACGGGGGCAGTGGTACTCGGGATCATATCCTAGGAAGACCTCCAGGTTTCGCATACGGGGCTTTCACCCTCTATGGCGTAGCTTTCCAGCTACTTCTGCTACCTGTCGGTTTTGTAACTTCCCCAGAAGCCGGCAGACTTCTGACGGATATGTCCCACTACCCCGACGTAGCTAAGGCTGCCGCCATGGCACTACGTCGGTTTAGGCTCTTCCCCGTTCGCTCGCCGCTACTTAGGGAATCCCTTTCGGTTTCTTTTCCTCGGGCTACTAAAAGGTTTTACTTCGCCCGGTTCGGCTCCTCTTTCGAGGATACCAGCCTATGGGCTGGTGGGTTTCCCCATTCGGGAATCCTCGGATCAACGCTCGCTTGCAGCTCCCCGAGGCTTATCGCAGCTTGCCACGCCCTTCATCCCTTCTGGCTGCCTAGGCATCCACCATGGACCCTTAGCAGCTTGGCCTTTCCTTCTACCTACTTCCTACTACCTTATTCAATTGCCAAGGTCCTTTTTTCTTTTCCTATGGAGACGAGGGGACTTGAACCCCTGACCCTCTGCGTGCAAAGCAGATGCTCTTCCATCTGAGCTACGTCCCCATTCCTATGGGCCTTAGTGGACTTGAACCACTGACCTTACCCTTATCAGGGGTACGCTCTAACCGCCTGAGCTAAAGGCCCTTAGCAGTTTATTAAGGAGACCAATGTAAAGAGCAGGCCTTTCAGCCAATTTTTTGTATAGGTTTTCCCTATAAAGGAGGTGATCCAGCCCCAGGTTCCCCTAGGGCTACCTTGTTACGACTTCGCCCCAGTCATCAGGCCCATCATCGGCCCCTGCCTCCCTTGCGGGTTAGCTCGGGGACTTCCGATGAACCCGACTCCCATGGCGTGACGGGCGGTGTGTACAAGACCCGGGAACGTATTCACGGCGACATTGCTGATTCGCCATTACTACCGATTCCGCCTTCATGGGGGTGAGTTGCAACCCCCAATCCGCACCACGACAGGGTTTAGGGGATTTGCTCCGCATTGCTGCGTTGCGTCCCATTGTCCCTGCCACTGTAGCGCCTGTGTAGCCCAGGGCATAAAGGGCATACTGATCTGACGTCATCCCCTCCTTCCTCCGACTTATCGCCGGCAGTCCCCTGTGAGTACCCGGCTTTACCCGCTGGTAACACAGGGCAAGGGTTGCGCTCGTTGCGGGACTTAACCCAACATCTCACGACACGAGCTGACGACGACCATGCACCACCTGTGCGGCGCGGCTATGAATAATCATAGCCTAGGGTACTTTCATACCCGACACACCGCATGTCAAACCCTGGTAAGGTTTTTCGGTTAGCATCGAATTAAACCAGACGCTCCACCGGTTGTGCGGGTCCCCGTCAATTCCTTTGAGTTTCAACCTTGCGGCCGTACTCCCCAGGCGGGATGCTTAACGCGTTAGCTTGCGGCACAGCCTACTTTCGTAGGCCACATCTAGCATCCATCGTTTACGGCTAGGACTACCCGGGTATCTAATCCGGTTTGCTCCCCTAGCTTTCGTCCCTCAGCGTCAGGACAGTTCCAGTCGGCCGCCTTCGCCACTGGTGTTCCTCCCGATATCTACGCATTTCACCGCTACACCGGGAATTCCGCCGACCTCTCCCTGCCTCAAGTCCAGCAGTTTGGAAGGCAATTCTACGGTTGAGCCGTAGGATTTCACCTTCCACTTACCAGACCGCCTACGGACCCTTTACGCCCAGTAATTTCGCGCAACGTTCGGGACCTACGTATTACCGCGGCTGCTGGCACGTAGTTAGCCGTCCCTTATTCCTGGGGTACCGTCATTATCTTCCCCCAGAAAAGGTGTTTACACCCCGAAGGGCTTCATCCACCACGCGGCGTTGCTGGGTCAGCCTTTCGGCCATTGCCCAATATTCCCCACTGCTGCCCCCCGTAGGGGTGCGGGCCGTGTCTCAGTCCCGCTGTGACCGATCATCCTCTCAGACCGGTTACCCGTCGTAGCCTTGGTGAGCCATTACCTCACCAACTAGCTGATGGGACGCAGCCCCATCCATAGGCGCCCAAAAGGGCTTTGGAGTCTCCTCATTATTGGGTATTAGCCACCCTTTCGGATGGTTATCCCCAACCTATGGGTAGGTTAGCTACGCGTTACTCACCCGTTTGCCGGTCGCCAGCACTATTACCCGAAGGTAATAGCCTGCTGCCCCACGACTTGCATGTGTTAGGCACGCCGCCAACGTTCGCGCTGAGCCAGGATCAAACTCTCCAAAGAAATCTTCGAGTTTACCCGCTCTTTAATTGGTCTCCTTATTCAACTGCCAAGGTCCTTTATCTCAGCCGATTATGGCTGCTGATTTTTGACAGATATTCAGTTTATCATACTTGACTTTTTTTGTCAAGTGCTTTTTATCTTTCTTATTCGCTTATTCATTTTTGGGATATATATTTTATCCCTTCTTTATCCTTTTGTCAAGTCTTTGTATGAGTTCTATACATCGTGAACACCTTCACCTAAAAATTTTATCATACTCCATAAACAATGTCTGCTGGTCTTTTGTATCCTAAAGAATGATGTGGCCTTATAAAATTGTACTTCCTTACATACTTCCTTAACTTCTTATTCATCTCCTCTAATGTGTAATCTAATCCCTCTATCAACCATAACTCCTCTTCTATTGTCCTTATCAATCTTTCTACAACACCATTAGTCTTTGGACTCCTTGGATAGCTAAAGTAATGCTCCACTCCTATATCCGTTAAATACTTGTTAAACTCCCCTAAAAACTCACTCCCGTTATCTGTTTGTACCCTCTTTATCTCAAATTCAAAATACTCATTTAACTCAATATAAAATTCTTTTGTTTTCTTTGAATTTTTACTTTCATATACCCGTGCAAAACAAAATCTGCTATACTTATCTATAGCTGTGAATTGGTAATATGTTGCACCTGCGATGTTCAGGTGTTTTACGTCTATTTGTACTACATCCCCTGGGGCTTGTGCTTGCAAGCCTCTTTTTGTCCTTTTCTTCTTTATACTCTTTTTTCTTTTGTTTTGTATTTTAATTGATTTTGTTCTCTCTATTAATCCTTCTTCTTTTAATACTTTATACACTGTAGATGGTGATACTTTTATGTTTTTTTCTTCTTGTAGATATGCCGATATTTTTTCTTTGCTCCAAGTTGGGTTTTGTTTCCTGACTTTTATTATTTGTTCTCTGTACTGATTTCTTATAGTTGGTTTTCTTGTGTTTTTTGGTGTTTTAGGTCTATCAAGAAGTCCTTCAAGTCCGTCTTTTTTGTATCTTTCAAACCATTTATAGAAGGTAGTTCTTGATATTCCGAAGTATCTGCAGGTTTTGGATATATTTTTTGTATCTTGGTAGTGCTGTATCCATTTTAGTCTTTTTTTGGCTTCTTTTGTTAAAGGAATGTCTTTAATCTTGTTTGATAGTTTTTTAGGAAAGAGTGTTGTCATATACATAGGGGTTCCTATAATACCTTTCATATAACCTACCTCCTGTTTTTGTTGAAATTATTTTAAAGGGGTAGGTGTTCACTGTGTATTGAAACTTATACACTGTTTTATGATAAAATTTAAAAAACTTTACGGGGAGAAAAAAGTGGTAAAGATAGCTGTTCCTATTATTGATGAAAATGTAGAAAATACACTATCAATTGCACTTTTAGAAAATGTAGATATTATAGAACTGAGAATAGACCAGTTTAAAAGTAAAGATTTAGCACATATATTAGGTATTATTAAGAAAGTAAAAGAAAAAGGATTTATAGCACTGGCAACTGTAAGAAGTAAACTTGAAGGTGGAGCTGATATTCCAGACGAAGAAAGGCTAAAAATATTTAGTAGCATAGCTGATTACGTAGATATGGTAGATATTGAATATACTTCCTTTAGAATAAATAAAGAAATTGTAGACCTTTACCACTCAAAAGGAAAAGCTGTAATAATGTCCTACCACGACTTTGAAAAAACACCTTCTGATGATTATATTCAATCTATCATAGATGAGAGTAAAACATTGGGAGCTGATATAGTGAAATATGCTTTTAAAGCAAACAGTTTTCAAGATGTGGCAAGGGTTATGTGTATTACCCACAGAAACAGAGAAAAAAATTTAGTAGCAATACTTATGGGAGAGATTGGAAAAGTCTCTAGAGTGGTAGCACCAGTGTTTGGGAGTTTGATAACCTATACGTTTATAGGTCAGTCCTTTGCACCAGGACAAATAGAAGTTCAAAAATTAAATGAACTTTTAGAGTTTTTTAACATACAAAAAGGATGGAAATTGGATTAAAAAGATATAAATTAATCCAAAATTTAAGTAGGAGGTTTTAAACATTTTAAAGTTAGAAGTACAAATACCTGTTGAAGCCTTTTTTAATGTAGTTGGAACAAGGGATGAAAATCTAAGATACTTTGAAGAACTTTTTAATCTAAAGATATTTGCAAGAGGAACATCAATAATAGCTTCCGGTGAAGAAGAAAACCTTGACAGATTTGAAGAGTTTATGGAAAAAGTATCTTCATACTTTGAAGTAGGTCATATACTATCACCTCAAGATATAAGAAACCTTGCGGTTGGATTTAAGCTTGAAAGAGAGAAGGAGGAAAAGGTAGAAAAAGAAGAAAGTATATCAGATACTATACTTTTTTCATACAAAAGAAAGCCTATTATGGCAAAAACACCTACTCAGAAATTATACGTTGAAACAATAAAGAAAAATGATATCACTTTTGGAATAGGGCCAGCTGGAACAGGTAAAACATACCTTGCAATGGCCGTTGCAGTCTCTTATCTAAAACAGAATAAAGTAAGTAGAATAATCCTCACAAGACCAGCAGTAGAAGCTGGGGAAAAGTTAGGATTTTTACCGGGTTCGTTAGAAGAAAAAGTTGACCCGTACTTAAGACCATTATACGATGCACTTTATGATATGGTTGACCCTGAGAAAGTAAACGATATGCTTGAGAAAAAAGTCATAGAAGTAGCACCACTTGCATTTATGAGAGGTAGAACATTAAACGATGCTTTTATAATTCTTGACGAAGCACAAAATACAACAAGAGAGCAGATGAAAATGCTTCTAACAAGAATAGGTTTTGGTTCAAAAGCAGTAATAACAGGAGACGTAACCCAGATAGACCTACCAAAGACAAGTCAGTCCGGATTAATAGAAGCTATAAAAATTTTAGATGGTGTAAAAGGAATAGGTTTTACACGATTCTCAGAAAAGGACGTTGTAAGACACCCTATAGTACAAAGAATAATAGAAGCCTACAACAAATACGAAGAACAAAACCAAAATGAAAAATAAAATACTAATAAATAAAGAAGTTTATGATAAAGAAATAACAAAAGAATTTGTAAAAAAAGCCGTAGAACAGATTCTAAAAAACCTTCAACTAGAAAATATAGAAATAAGTATAACACTTACAGATAACGATACAATAAAAAGTATAAATAAAGAGTGGCGTAATAAAGATAAACCTACCGATGTTTTATCATTCCCCTTTGGAGACACTATAGGTTATAAATACAGAGTATTAGGAGATGTGATTATATCTCTACCTTATGCAAAAAAACAAGCACAAGAGATAGGCTTTTCTTATAAACAGGAAATAGTAAGACTGCTTACACATGGTATTTTACACCTTTTAGGTTATGACCACGAAACAAACGAAGAAGATGCAAAGGTAATGTTTAACCTACAAGATAAAATCTTTGAAAAAGTTATCGACGAGCTACAAGTCCCATAGATATTAAGGCATTGTAAACTTTGTATTCATAATCTTTTCTACCGTTATAACGCCAGATGGCATCCCAAGTTAAACCGTATTTATTAATGTTTTCCCTTAGAATGTAAGCAGAAACCTTTATGTTATTGCAAGGGTCTAAGAGCTGTTCTGGCTGAAGGTGTAATCTTTTTATATTCCATACATTTATCTGACCTATTCCAACATCGTAGTTATAACCATTGTCATGTAGATATCTAACATAAACCATAGCTTCTGTTAAAGATTTTGGATTTATTACTTTAACTGATTTTCCATTTTGGTTTATATTTATAACCCAAGGTCTAAATCCTGATTCTACTTTTGCAATTGCAACAAGTAATGCTTGAGGAATGTTATAAGTAGTAGATGCTTCGTAAAAGCAACGGTTTAAATCTTCACTTAACGCAAAAGTTGGTCTGACAAAGAAAGCAAACACTAAAAGTCCTATTAAAAAGTTTAAAAAATTTTTATTCACCATTAAAAGTTATTATATCAAAAATTATCAAAATTTTTTGCTATACTATTAACTAAACTTTCGGCAGTTTGGAGGAAAAAATGAGAAGTGATGAAATAAAAAAGGGAATAGAAAGAGCTCCCCATAGAAGTTTACTTAGAGCATGCGGACTTAAAGATGAGGATTTTGGAAAACCGTTTATAGGAGTTGCAAACTCTTACATAGATATAATCCCAGGGCACGTTCACCTTCAAGAGTTTGCAAAACACGTAAAACAGGCTATTAGAGAAGCTGGTGGAGTTCCTTTTGAGTTTAACGTTATAGGTGTTGATGATGGAATAGCTATGGGACACTCTGGTATGTTTTACTCTCTTCCAAGTAGAGAGTTGATAGCAGATAGTGTAGAGACAGTCGTTCAAGCCCATAAATTAGACGGTTTAGTTCTAATTCCTAACTGCGACAAGATAGTTCCCGGTATGATAATGGCAGCTGCAAGGGTAAACATACCTACTATTTTGGTAAGTGGTGGTCCTATGGCAGCAGGCCATACTCAAACAGGCAAACCCATAGATTTGGCAACAGTTTTTGAAGCTGTAGGGTCTATCAAAAAAGGTTTAATAAAAGAAGAAGAACTTTTAGATATTGAGTCCCATGCTTGTCCTACTTGTGGGTCTTGTTCTGGAATGTTTACAGCAAACTCTATGAACTGTCTTGCAGAAGTTTTAGGAATTGCCCTTCCTGGAAACGGTTCAATACTTGCAGTTGATCCAAGAAGGATAGAGCTTGCAAAACAAGCAGGAAGACAGATAGTTGATCTTGTTAAAGCTAATATAAAATTCAGAGATATAGTAAACTATCAAACTATTGAAAATGCTTTCACCCTTGATATAGCTATGGGAGGATCTTCAAATACAGTTTTACACCTTTTAGCTATAGCCCACGAAGCTGGAATTGAGTTCCCTATGGAAAAGATAGATGAAATCTCAAGAAGAACACCAACACTTTGTAAACTTGCACCCGCTTCCCAATACCATATGGAAGATTTAGATAAAGCTGGAGGAATTTACGCAATACTAAAAGAGTTATCTAAAAAGAATCTATTACATTTAGATAGACCTACTGTTTTAATGAAAACCTTAGGAGAAGCTATAAAAGACGCAGAAATAAAAGATTACAATGTTATAAGACCTATAGATAATCCTTACAGTGAGACTGGAGGACTTGCAGTACTCTTTGGAAACATAGCACCAAATGGCTGTGTAGTTAAAGCTGCAGCTGTAGACCCTAAAATAATGGTACATAAAGGAAAAGCTGTTGTTTTTGATAGTGAAGAAGAGGCTATAGAAGGGATAACAAACGGAAAAGTAAAAGAAGGAAACGTAGTTGTTATAAGATACGAAGGTCCAAAAGGTGGTCCCGGAATGAGAGAGATGCTTGCTCCAACATCTACAATAATGGGAATGGGACTTGGAGATAAAGTATCCCTTATAACAGATGGAAGATTTTCTGGTGCTACAAGAGGAGCATGTATAGGACACGTATCTCCAGAAGCTGCAGCTGGAGGACCTATAGGTATAATTCAAGATGGAGATGAGATACTTATAGATATACCAAATAGAAAGATAGAATTATTGATACCTCAAGAAGAGTTTGAAAAGAGGATGAAAGAGTTTAAACCTAAGAGAAAAGAGATACCAAGTCCTTGGCTTAGAAGGTACTCTAAGTTTGTTACATCTGCAGACAAAGGTGCTATTTTATCAGATGAATGTAGTTAAGGAGTAAAGAATGAAAACTATAAAAAGTGCAGAAAGTGTCTGTCAAGGGCATCCTGATAAAATAGCAGATATAATAGCAGATGCTATATTAGATGATTTACTATCAAAAGACCCTTATACAAAAGCTTCTATTGAGGTCTTAGTCACAATGGGTCTTGTCCATATAGCAGGTGAGATATCTACCGACGCTTACGCTGACATTCCTACGATAGTGAGGAACACACTTATAGAAATAGGGTACACAAAACCGGAATACGGTTTTGATGGATACACAGCTGGTGTGATAACAACCATAAACGACCAAAGTCCAGAAATAGCCTTAGGACTTCCCTCAGACAGAGCTGGAGATAGTTGTATCGTTGTGGGGTATGCAACAAACGAAACAAAAAATTACATGCCCCTTCCTTGTAATGTAGCAAACGAAATAACAGAAAAACTAACTATCCTAAGAAAAAACGGTACATTACCCTTTTTAAGACCAGATGGTAAAGCTTTAGTCAGTGTTGAGTATGAAAATGAAATACCTGTTAGAGTAAAAAGTATAGCTATAATGGTTCAACATGAGCCATACGTTACAGAAAAAGATCTAAAAGAAGCAGTTATAGAAGAAGTGATAAAAAAGCTAAAGTATAAAGAATATATAGACGAAAAAACAAATGTAGTTATAAACCCTATTGGAAGATTTATAATAGGTGGACCGATGGCAGACACAGGACTAACAGGTAGGAAAATTGCAGCTGACGCCTACGGAACAGCTTGTCCAAACGGTGGAAGCGCCTTTTCTGGTAAAGACCCTACAAAAGTAGACAGGTCTGCCTCTTACTTTGCAAGGTTTATAGCAAAAAATATAGTTTCAAGAGGATTTGCAGATAGATGTAAGGTTGAGATGGTTTATGCTATAGGTTCAGAGTATCCGTTAGTTGTAAGCATAGATTGTAAAAATGGAGAAAAAATTGAAAAAAAACTTCGCAAATTTAGTGTAAGTGATATAATAGAATTACTAAAACTTAGAAAGCCTATATATAAGAAGGCGACATTGGAAGGACATTTTGGGAAAGAAGATGATGAATTTTTATGGGAAGAAACAGAGAAACTTTTTGATTTATTTTTAAAGGGGGACATAGAATGAAAACTAATGAAGAGTTAAAATTTTATGATTTTGAAGTGTTTAAGGCTTTAGTAGAAATAGAGATAGAAAGGATTAAAAGATATGGAAAAAGTAAACATTTTTCAATAGCATTTTTATACTTTCCTTCTATTACAAAGCTTTTACAAGAAAATAAGCCGAAAGATATAGATATATTCTTCAAACTAAGAGAAAACATTAGAAGTGTAGATGTTTTATCTCCTGTTGATGATGATTTTGTATTTTTATTCTTTCCTGAAACAGATAAAAATCAAGTTGTAAAAGCTATAGAAAGAATAAAAAAGTCTGTAAAAATAGAGTTAGTCGAAGGTATAGCCTCATATCCAGAAGATGGAAAAACTTCAAGAGAGCTTTTTGACTATATGGTAAAGATAATGAACGACAAACTTTTACCTATTATCGAGATTTAGTTTATCTATCTTTAAAAAGTGGGTTGCGCAGGATATACAAGGGTCAAAGTCTCTTACTATATATTCTCCATAGCTTATTAAAGTCGATTCGTCTTTTAACTCTTTATTTGTTAGGTTTTTTCTTAGTAACTCTTCCATTACAGATTGGTTTTGAGATGTAGGTGGGATTATATTTGCCTTCTCTATTAATCCATTAGAATTGATTTTATAGTAATGCCATAGTATTCCCCTTGGAGCTTCTGACACTCCTGTCCCTTCCCCTTCAGAAACTTCGTATTTTTCATTTTTAAGGCTGTTTTTTTGATACAGATTTATTAACTCTATAGACCTTTCTATACTATCTAAAATCTCAATCACCCTTACTATTATCGTTTTAGACATATTTCTTTCTACTGGTTTTACTCCATACTTTAAAGCTATCTTTTTAGAGTTTTCTGTTAGATTATCAAAACTGTTATTAAACCTTGCTATAGGTCCTACAATATAAGTTTTTCCATCTTTAGTTTTACTGTACTTTGCTGTTGAGTGAGGTTTTTCAAACTCGTAAAAGTACTTTAAAAACTCATCTTTATCTAAGCCAACGCCTGTTGACAAGTATATTTTGCCTTTTAGTATTGGATAGTGATCTTCCTCTTTTAATGATACAAAGAGTATATCTTCAGGAAGAAGATGCTGTGGGAAGTTTAACGTTGATAAGAAGTCTAATATCTCTAAAGAGTAATCGTAGGATTTTTCCAAGCTTGGAATAAGGGATTTTATCTCTTCATCCTTTGGAAAGTGGGTAAAACCTCCTACACATACTGTGACAGGATGAACATCCCTTCCTCCTATTACTTCAAGTATCTTTCGACCTGTTTGCTTTATAAAGAGAGCCTTTTTAGATAAATCTGGATTTAACTTTAAAAATTCAAAGAAAGAACTTAAACCTAAAAAATCTGGAAGGTGCATAAAGAATACGTGTATAGCATGACTGTGAATCCACTCTCCGTAGTAAAATAGTCTTCTAAGGTCTTCAACTTCTTTACTTACCTTTACATTAAATACACTTTCAACAGCTTGAATACCACTCATCTGATAAGCAACGGGACAAATACCACATATCCTTGCTGTAATATCCGGTATAACTTCAAATCTTTTACCTTTCAATATAGATTCAAAAAACCTTGGTGGTTCAAATATGTTTAGAACTACATCTTGAACTAAATCATCCTTTAATATGAGTTTTAAAGTTCCTTCTCCTTCTACCCTTGTTAAAGGTTTTGCTTCCATAGTTTCTCCACAAATAAATGGTTGTAAGGATTTAAACTGTTTTCAATGAAATCTCTTATACCCCAACCTTTTTCCTTAAATAGGTTATAAAATGCTTCAATGTTTGCATCTTTGTAAGGACCAAAACAGCCGTAACATCCCCTATTCACAGATGGACATAAAGCGTTACATCCTGCTGTTGTAATAGGACCTAAACATGGCTTGTTCAAAACAAGCAAGCAGATATTACCTCTTCTCTTACATTCAAGACAAACAGGGTAATTGTAATTATGAGGACTTTTCCCTATTAAAATAGAGTTTATAAAATCCTTTACAACATCTGTTGATACTGGACATCCTCTAATCTCAAAATCAACTTTTACCACCTGAGATATAGGTAGAGCATTTTCAAGAACGTTTTTAGTAATATCTACAGTGTTATACACTGTTTTAATATCATCTATGTTTCTAAAATTTCTGATAGATTGAACTCCTCCTGAAACTGCACAAGCACCAATACCAACAAGAACTTTACTTCTTTCCCTAATATCTTTTATCCTCTCAATTTCCTCAGTTGTAGATACAGACCCTTCCACAAAAGAAAAATCAAAGTACTCATAGTTGTTTACAGATTGACCTTCTAAAAAGTAATCTATACTAAAGTTCTCTAACTCAGCTAACTCTCCAGAAAGGTTTATAAAAGAAAGCTGACAACCATCGCAAGAAGAAAACTTAAATATACCTACTCTCATCAAACACCTTTTTTAGTGTAAAAGTACTCTATATCTTTGTAGTTAAACACTGGACCGTCTTTACAGACAAAGTAAGGACCTATCATACAGTGTCCACATGTACCAACAGCACATTTCATATGTCTTTCTAAAGATACGTAAATGTTTTCTTTTTTTATATCTTTACTTTTAAGTATTTCAATAACAGCGTTCACCATAGGGTCAGGACCACACATAAATACAACACTATCTTTATCTATCTCTATCTCTTTTACTAAATCTGTGATTAATCCCACTTTTCCCTTCCACATTTCATTTTTTATATTCAAAATCGTTCTAAAATCTATTTCTTTTTCCCATTCCCCAATCTTTTCTCTATAAAGGATATCATCGTAGCTTTTTGCACCGTAAAGTGAAATTACATTTTTAAATCTATGCTTTTGTTTTATAACCTCTTCTAACAGCCATCTTGTAGCGGCAAGTCCTAAACCACCAGAGACAACGATAATATCTTTTCCAAAAGCTTTATTGGTAGGCCACAGATTACCGTAGGGACCTCTCAGATGTATAACATCTCCTTCCCTTACTCTATCAAAGTACCCTGTTACATCTCTTACTATCCTGATAGTGTTTACCATGAAACCGTCTCGGTAATCAGCTATTGTAATTGGGGCTTCTCCTCTACCGATTGCGTAAAACATAACAAACTGTCCGGGCTTTGGATTATTTAAATTTACTTCTACATTTACAGTTACTGTGTTGTAATTCTCTCTATAAACCTTTAAAATTTTCCCTTCTGTTAAATCGTAAGGTTTCATAAAATATCTCTCACATTGTTTGTTTCTACTTCAATATCTATTTTAGCTGGACACCATGTAATACATCTTCCACATCCTACGCAACCCACATCTCCAAACTGGTCTTGCCAGTATGCCATTTTGTGGAGTAACCAGTGTCTGTACCTAAAAGAGATTTTATCCCTAAGATTGAATTTATGAACCGTTGCAAAAGTTGGATTAAAACAAGAGTCGTAAACTCTCACCCTTTCAGAGTAACTACCATCTAGAGAATTTCTCTCAACTATATCGAAACAGAAACACGTAGGGCAGACTTGTGTACAACTTGAACACCCAAAGCATCTAATTCCAATATTTTCCCAGTAAGGATGGTCAATCTTTTTATAAAGGTCTTCTTTTAGGTTTTCCTTGTTTATACTTTTTTTAATTTTAGTGTAAGTTTGAGTTAGGACTTGATTTTTTTCTTTTATATCATCTTCTTTTGCTTCTTGCAAAACTAATCCTTCTAACAATCTCTTTCCTTTTTCTGTTTTAACTTCTAACAAGAATCCGTCTTTTAACTCAGTTAAAACTATATCAGCCATATAATCGTTGTTAAAATCTACATTCATAGAACTGCAAAAACATACATTTGATACTTCACTACAGTTAACGGCTACGATGAATATATTTTCTCTAAGTGCTTTATAGTAGTCATCAGGATAGTTGTTTTTATTTATAAAGACATCATCTAATATAGACAAAGCCTTTAAATCACACTTTCTAACATCAAAAAAAGCCATAGGTCTTTTAACGTGTGTGCTTTCAAAGTAAATTTTTTCATCTTTTTTATATACTTTGTATAAAACTTCCTGAGGTGGTCTTAAAAAGTTTTTTAAGGTATTTGAAGGCCTTACATAACTAATGTAATTTTTTTCAGTATCTGATACAAAATAGGTTCCTGCATACTCTATCTGTGTCTTTCCAAAAGGAATAGCATCAAAACTTGGATTTTCTCTATACTGTATTACACCGTTATCGTAAACGGGAGAGATAACTTCATAACATTCTTTAAGTTTTTCATAAATCTGTCTCAATGTGGTAATATCTATTTTAAAAGCCATTTAAAACACCTTAATTTACTTGTATTTTTAAGTATAACCTCTTTCATTTAAAAAGACAATAAAAAATGATAAAATTATTCTCAAATTTTTTTACAGGAGGATAGTATTATGAGAAAAGTTTTAGCACTTACAACAACACTATTAATCACAGCTTCTTCCTTTGCTATCACTAAGCAAGAGGCAGAAAAAAAGATACAGTCTTATATAGGAAATACGAAAGATTACGTTGTAAATGTATGTGAAAATGATAAGTATTTTATCGGAGAAGTTAACTTAAAAGGATACGGGAATCTATCTACAGTAAGAATAGTTTACGTTAACAAACAAACAGGGGATATAATACCGGAAATGGCTCGAGCTTCTGATTTTTGCTATATGCAAAAGTAATAATGAAAAGAATTGGAGTGCTTACAAGCGGCGGAGACTGTCCTGGGCTTAATGCCTGTATTAGGGCAGTTGTCCGGACTGCAAGCTACTATAACATCGAAGTTATAGGGTTTATGAGAGGATTTAAAGGTTTAATAGATAATGACTACAAAGTGTTAGATTATAAAAGTGTTGCTGGGATACTTCAAAGAGGTGGAACTATACTACTTACAGCCAGAGAGCCAAGATTTAAAGAGTACAGCTACAGGAAAAAAGCCTTTGAGAACATAAAAAATTTAGGTATAGACGCTTTGTTTGTGATAGGTGGAAACGGTAGTTTCCAAGGTGCATACCTTTTACATAAGGACTTTGATTTAAACGTTATAGGAATTCCAAAAACAATCGATAACGATATATACGGTACTGAGTATGCAATAGGTTTTGACACAGCTGTTAACAACGCAATGGAAGCTATAGACAAAATAAAAGATACAACAATGTCCCATGAAAGGGTTTTTATTGTAGAAGTAATGGGAAGAGACAGTGGATTTATAGCACTGGAAGTTGGAATGGCTACAGGAGCTGAAATAACACTTATACCAGAGTATCCTCTTCCAATTCACGTGATAGAAGAAAAGATTTTAAAAGCAAAGGAGATGGGAAAAGGATTTGCTATCATTGTTTTGGCAGAAGGTGTTGCGTCAGCAAAGGAACTTGCAGAAATACTAAATCAAAGGTTAAAAGATAAATCTATAGGAGAGATAAGATATCAAGTTTTAGGATATATTCAAAGAGGAGGAAGTCCGTCAGCTTACGATAGGATTATGGCTTCTAAATTTGGCGTTTTTGCAGTAGAAAAGTACATGGAAGGGAATAAAAACTTTATGGTAGCTTACGAAGACGGTCAATTAAAAATAAAACCTCTTGAAATTTCTTTTGGAAAAATAAGGATACCTAACATTCAAGAGTACGAAATAAACAACATTCTCTCACTATGAAAATAACAGATGTAAGAATATATCCTTTTGATACTGGAAGAATAGGAGGAAGAGTCAGAGCTGTTGCAGAGATAGTTATAGACGATATCCTTTTAATCCGAGATATAAAGGTCATAGAGTCAAAACATGGAGGGCTTTTTATAAACTTCCCAAAGAAAAAAAGTAGCTCCAACAGATTTTTAGAGATAGTAGAACCATTATCAAAAGAGTTTGCAGAAGAGGTAAGAAGAGCTGTAGTCGATAAATACAAAGAGTTGATTAACATAAATCTGGAGGAAAACCTTGATTAAAAAAATAGTCTCATTTTTAGGAAATGTAAAGTTAGGAGTCATCTACCTTATCCTACTTGCGATCTTGTCTGTATTAGGTTCTACTTACATTAAACAGGGAGAAACGTATATAACGTACTACAAAGAGTACGGTGAAATCCCTGCGAAATTAATATGGCTTACTTGGTTAAATAATGTATTTCATTCTTGGTACTACCAACTTTTGATAGTTTTAGTTGCTATAGCAGTTATATTTGCAACGATAGAAAGATTTCCTGCCATTTACAAAACTGCCTACGGTAAAGTTGAAAAAAAACTTCCGGAAGGAATGTTAAAAAAACCTTCAACTATCCATCTTAGGTATAGTAAACCTTTAGATGAAGTTTTAAACTACATAGTTAGTGTAATACACAGACTTGGATTTAGAAAGGTTGAGGCTATAAAGGAAAGTGATAACGTTGTTTACCTTTACGCAGAGAAAGGTAGAATATCAAGGATGGGAATGCTTGTAACCCATGTGGGTATCATAGTTTTTCTAATAGGTGCTTTTATGGGTTCTGTTTTAGGTGTAAGGGGACAGATAGAGATTCCAGAAGGGGAATCTGCAGACTACATAAGAAAATACAGAGAAGGGTCTTTAATTCCGGGAGATGAAACCTATAAACTACCTTTTAGTATATACCTTAAAAAGTTTGAACTTGAGTTTTATGATAGTAAAGAGTTTGCAGGAGCTGTAAAATCTTACAAAAGTACGGTAGATATTATCAAGGACAGAGAAGTAGTAAAATCCGGTGTAATTGAAGTTAACAAACCTATGGAGGTAGAGGGTTATAGAATATTTCAAACATCTTACGGTAAAACAGGAGAGATAAAAGAAGCAAAGTTAGTTGTATTTAGGTACGATGAGTTGTTGTCTTTTATGAATGAAGGGATGTTGATAAACCAAAAACTTGCCCAAGAAACAGATGAAGAAAAGAAAAAAGAGTATGAAAAACAGCTTAGAGATTTAGACAGAAGATGGATGGAGTTTATATCAAAAGCAACTAAACTTGATTACACTTACAAAAATCCTAACCTAAACTTTGATTCTGTACAACTTCAAATAAAAAATACAACTCTTAACTACAAAAACCCTATGCTTGCTCAACAAGACGTTTACGACCCTTTAATGATTGCCCAAGTAAACTACAACCAAAAAGAGTTTAATATTCCCATACCTTCAGACCCGTTTGTTGCCATCCCTGCTTACGAAAAATTTGCTAAACCTTACCAATTCCCTTATGTTATCCTTATCGATTCATTCCAACCAAGATACTTTTCAGGATTACAAGTTAGCTATTTTCCTGGAACTAACCTTATTTGGATTGGAACAGTTATAGTAGTAGTTGGAACTATGCTTGCGTTTTATACAGTTCATAGAAGAGTGTGGGTAAAGTTAGAAAAAGATCAAGAAAACCAAACTAACGTTTACATCGCTTTTTATTCTCAAAAGTTTAGAGAGTCTTTTCATGAGAAATTAAAACAAGAGTTAGGAATATGATAAAATACTTAAAACTTACAGTAGAGATTCTGATAGCCTAAAGGGAGTGAGTGATATGGAAAAAAGAGTTATAGAGTTTACTGATGTCACTTTAAGAGATGGTCAGCAGAGCCTCTTTGCAACAAGGGTAAGAACAGATGACCTTTTACCTGCCTTAGAGAAGTTAGACGATGCTGGATTTTGGTCTTTAGAGGTATGGGGTGGAGCTACGTTTGATGTGTGTCTTAGGTACTTAAAAGAAGACCCTTGGGACAGATTAAAGAAGTTTAAACAAGCGGCAAAAAACACAAAACTTGAGATGCTCCTTAGAGGTCAAAACTTAGTAGGATATAGACATTATCCGGATGATGTTGTAGAAGCTTTTGTAAAAAAGGCAGCTGAAAACGGAATAGATGTATTTAGAATCTTTGATGCGTTAAACGATGTAAGAAATATGGAAGTTGCAATAACTACAGCTAAAGAGTGTGGTAAGATTGTAAAAGGTGTTTTATCTTATACAATAAGCCCTGTCCATACTGTTGATTACTATGTAAACATCGCAAGACAACTCAAAGACTTAGGCGTTGATATAATATCAATAAAAGACCAAGCAGGAATACTATCTCCAAAAGTAGCCTACGATCTTGTAAAAAGACTAAAAGAGGAGATAAAACTACCTGTTCACGTCCATTCTCAATCTACAGCTGCGATGGCAGAGATGACACTTTTAAAATCTGTTGAAGCTGGAGCTGACATAATAGATACAGACGTTTCAACATGGTCCTGGCTTACAGCCCATCCACCAAACGAGACAATGGTGTACGTTTTAAGAGAGTTTGGATATGAAACGAAGATAGATTTAGATATCATTGTAGAGGTTGCAGAGTACCTTAAAGAGGTAAGGAAAAAGTATGCTAAGTATGATACAGTTGATAAATGGCCGGACTGTCAAGTTTTAATACACCAAATTCCTGGTGGAATGATGTCTAACTTTATAAACCAATTAAAAGAAAACAACGCATTAGACAAATTAGATGAAGTCAAAAAAGAAGTAGCAAGGGTAAGAGAAGATTTAGGCTATCCTCCACTTGTAACACCTACAAGCCAGATAGTAGGAACACAGGCACTTTTAAACGTAGTACAAGGAGAAAGGTACAAAGTTGTAACAAAGGAGACAAGAGACTACGTAAAAGGACTTTACGGAAGACCACCAGCTCCTATAAAACCAGATGTGATGAGAAAGATTTTAGGGGATGAACAACCTATCCAAGTAAGACCAGCAGATTTATTAGAACCAGAACTTGATAAATGTACAGAAAAAGCCTACCAATCAGGAGCAAGAAACGAAGAAGATGTCCTATCTTACTGTCTATTCCCTCAAGTAGCATTGGAGTTTTTCCAATGGAGAGAGAAGTTTGAAAAAGGAGAGGTCTTACCACCCCAAATAGAAGAGCTTACACAAGAAGAGATGAAACATCTTGCTCCTATAGAGTTTAATATAACAGTCCATGGAGAGCAGTACCACGTTAGAATTGCGGGAGTAGGAAGTCCTACAGAAGGTAGAAGACCATACTTTGTAAGAATAGATGGAAGGTTAGAAGAAGTTTTAGTCCAACCTATCAAAGAGATAGAAGTTGGCACCACAGAAGTCTCTCTACCAGAAGGTGGAAAAATAATAGGAGAAAGACCAAAAGCAATGGGTTTAGGAGATGTTTCATCTCCTATGCCGGGAAAGGTAACTTCTATAAAAGTAAACTTAGGTGATAGAGTTAAAAAAGGAGATGTTGTTTTAACTGTTGAAGCGATGAAGATGGAAAATGAGATTCACGCTCCAATAGATGGAGCAGTAAGTGATATATTTGTAAAGGTTGGAGATAACGTAAATCCAGATGAGTGTTTGATAAGAATCACTCCAGATTAATTATGAAAAAAATTTTTATAAGTGTAGGTGAGATTTCTGGAGATAACTACGCCAGTGAATTAGTAAAAAGGTTAAAAAATTATCAGATATACGCAGTAGCAGGACCGAAAATGGAGGTAGCTGGGGTAATACCAGTTGCCTCTATAAAAGACATATCAGTAGTAGGTCTAACAGAGGCAATCTCTAAGTACAAAAAAATCAAAGAAGTTTTTGAAAAATCAGTGAATATATTAAAAGAAGGTATTGACCTTCTTATAGTAGTAGACTTCCCCGGATTTAACATAAAACTTATAAAAAAAGCAAAAAAGTTAGGGATAAAAACAGTTTACTTTATATCTCCACAGGTTTGGGCTTGGGGTAAAGGTAGGATTAAAGATATCGTTGAAAATACAGATGTTTTAATATCTATTCTACCTTTTGAAGAGGAGATTTACAAACCTTTTGTAAGTGGTAAGTTTAAATTCTTCTTTGTAGGACATCCCCTCTTAGATATAGTGAAAACTTACGAAACAGAAGAGAGTTTTAAACAAAAACTGTCAATACCAAAACATAAAAAGATTATTGGACTCCTTGCAGGAAGTAGGGAAAGTGAAGTTAATGTTTTGCTCCCTATTATGCTTCAATCTGCCAGACTTTTATCTAAAAGTCTAGAAAATACTCACTTTGTAATTCCTGCAACTGTAAATATGGTTGAAAAGGTTTTAGAAAAAACAAAAAACTTTAACGATTTACCTTTAACTGTAATAACATCTAACTTGTCAAAGTTAGATATTCCAAGATTTGAAAATCCTTCTTACGAAGTTATGAAACATAGTGTCTTTTCTGTTATAGCTTCCGGTACTGCAACCTTAGAAGCTGCGATAATAGGAAATCCATTCATACTAGTGTATAAAGTTAGTCCTATTACATATTTTATAGGTAAAAGGTTGGTTTCTATACCTTTTTTAGGACTTCCTAACATTATAGCAGGTAGAGAAGTAGTTCCAGAACTCCTGCAAGAAAAATGCACCCCTATAAACATTGCAAATAAAACATTAGAATTTCTTTTTGATAAAAAACTTCAAGAAAAACAAAAGCAAGATTTGCTAGAAGTTAGGTCTAAACTTGGAGAGAAAGGAGCTATAGACAAAGCAGCTGAAATAATCAGCATACTACTTGAGAAAGGTCAAGTGTAAAAACATTTTCTCCGTTTTCGTATGTGTAATCTATCTTAACGTTGTGAAAATCTAGTATAAACTTGGTTATATATAAACCAAGTCCCAGTCCTGTCTGGTTTTTTAAAGAAGTCTCTTTTATAAAAGGCTCAAACAGAAGTTCTTTATCAAAAGGAGGTTTACTACCTTTGTTTTTAAAGTAGATTCTTTTATCTTTCACAATTACTTCTACTTTTCCATCTTCACTGAATTTTAGTCCGTTATCTAACAGGTTTTTTATTGCAATAGAAAATATGTTTACATCTACATTTATTTTAAGCGTTTCTTCAAAAACTGTATGGACATTTGGTTTTTCATAAGATAAGAGTAGAGAAATTGCATTTTCTATAACTTTTTTTACATCGACACACTCAAACTTTAACTTTAAGTCTTTAGAGGCGATTTTTTCTACAGTCATCAGTTGATTTACCAAAAACTCAAGTCTGTTAAATATTCTCTCAAAGTGCTGTTTTCCTTTTTCATCTTCTAACAGTTCTATGGCTATCTTCCCTTTTGTGATAGGAGTTTTTAGCTCGTGGGCTATATTTCGTAAAAACCACTTTCTTACCTCTTCATTCTTTTTGAGAGTGTTTATAGCTTCATTAAACTCTTTTGCTATAAAACCTATTTCGTCGTTGTTTTTAATATCTATACTTACGTTGAGATTACCTGATTTTAAGGCTTTTATCTTTTCTCTCAAAACTTTTAAAGGATAAAATGATTTTACTATACCTATGTATATACCTAAAATAACAAGGTTGAACATTACCCATCCGATAACGACTATCCTATGTAAACTAAACTCTCCCTTTTTCTTGACAAGGTAGCTTATTCCAAACTGATTTACTAAAACGTAATGTGTGTTTTCGTATTTAATAAGGAAAATTTTTATGGTTAAAAAGTCTCTTTCAAGCTCTATACTTCCTTTTGTGTAAACAGTGTATATAAACTCTGGGTCTTCTATAAGTTCATAGTTTGATTCAATGTTTTTAGACAAACCAGACCTATCTGAAGATACAAGTAAAACCGCGTTTTTTATAAGATCTCTCAGCTCGGTTTCTTTTGCATTTTTATAAAGAATGTAAAAAAATGTAGATGATAAAACTATGATTAACAAAAAAGCTAAACTTATCCTAAATAAGATTGAGTTTCTTTCAATGTTTAACATTCAAACTTGTATCCAAGCCCTCTGACGGATATGATGTACTTTGGATTTTTAGGGTCGTCTCCTATCTTTTTCCTTATTCTTCCTATTATAACGTCTACTGTTCTATCTATGCTATCATAATTTAGATGGATTGTGTTGTCTAATATGTAATCTCTTGTTAAGACTCTTCCTTTGTTTTTAATCAGCATTGATAAAAGTTCAAACTCAGCAGAAGTTAAGTTTAATGGTTCTCCGTTTTTCTTTATGGTAAATCCTTCTTCGTCTAACTCAAACTCTCCACAGACAATCGTTTTAGGTTTTTTCTCCTTTCTTCTTAAAACTGCTTGGATTCTTGCAACTAACTCCCTTGGATTGTAAGGCTTTGCTAAGTAGTCATCAGCTCCCACTTCCAGAGCAACTATCTTATCAGTATCATCACTTCTTGCAGAGGATATTATTATAGGGATGTCCTCTTCTTTAGCTACTTTTTTACATACCTCTATTCCGTCCATCTGGGGAAGGGATAGGTCTAAAATCATAATATCATAATTTTTGTTTTTTTCTAACTCTTGCAGTGCTTTTACTGGGTCTTCAAAGTTCTTTACTGAGATGTTAAACTTTGCTAAGTATTGGGTTAAGAGTTCTGCAAGTTCTTTATCGTCTTCTATCATTATTACCTTTATCATCTTCTACCTCTTAAAAATAAAAAAGGGGAAGACCTTTGACGGTCTTCCCAGTTAATGGAGGGGAGGAGGTTAAGCCATGAGGAGGGCTCGCAATTAAAATTTTAAAACTCTTTATGCATCTTCTCATGCATTCTATCTACCTTTTCTTTCATAATTTCTATAAATTTTTTCTTCTGGTCTTCATTTAAGACTGAAAACATCTTTTCTAAGTATTTAGCTCTTATTTCTGCCATATTTTTAGCATTTTCTACAACTGTGTTTTTAAACGCTTCTTTATCAAAATTACCATTCTTAGTAGCTTCTAAAACAGGGTTTTTATGCTGTTTCATAAACTCTTTCATCTCTTCTCTTTGGGCTTGCTTTATCTGTTTTATTTTTTCTACTTGGTCTTGTGTTAAATTTAGCTCTTTTTGTAATTTTTCAATATATCTCTCTTGCTTTTGATGGTAATCATAGGCATTTGCCGTATAATTTGCTCCTGCCATAAAACTTGCTGCTAATAATACTGCTGTAATTAACTTTTTCATCTTTCCTGCCTCATTTCAATCTTGATTATAATATATACTCTTTTTGTAAATATAAAATAAACAAGTAGTTAATCTTTTGAAAAGGAAAAATTAAAAGTTAATGGTGTGTTGTATTTTGTTTTTTACCAAATCTGTTATCTCATCGTAAGAGAGATTATCAGGATAAACAGCTTCTAAAAATTTGACTTTTATCGGATAGGGTTTTGGGATTTTTGCGTTTATCGGGTAGCTTTCAAAAGCTCCGCTTATAACAGTTGGAATAACTGGAATGTTTAACTCTTTAGAAAGTATTGCAAAGCCTTTTTTAAACGGTAGTAGACTACCGTCTCTCGTCCTTGCACCTTCTGGGAATATAACCAAGTTTTTTCCACTTTTTATAACAGCTGCAGATTTTATAAGAGAATCTTTCAGGTTTTTGTTTATGTTGACTGGAATTACATTAAAGTTTTTAGCTATAAACCTTCTAAACGCTGAGTTAAAGTAAGTCTCTTCTGCTAAAAAGTAGGTATCTTTTAAAATATCATTTGGTAGAGATGCTATTAATAAAAAGCCATCAAGGTAGCTTTGATGGTTTGGTGCAAATATAACAGGTTTTTCTTTTATGTTCTCTAAACCTTCTACCTGTAAGTTGTTGTAGATTTTAAAAAATGTTTTTAGTATAGGTTTTAAGTATATGATAAATCCTTCTTTTATCTCAGCTGTAGATTCTTGATTAAGTATTTCTTTCAAATTTACTGTTTGTGTCTCTATTTTTGTTTTTATCTCTTCTATCAGTTTATACAAACTTTCAACCGTTGGATTTTGTGCTAAATCTTTTTCTGTGATAGATACTCCAAAAGTTGTTTCTATAAAGGTAAGGAGTTCTACTTTTCCAAGAGA
Organism: Sulfurihydrogenibium azorense Az-Fu1; assembly: GCF_000021545.1. NCBI lineage: Bacteria > Pseudomonadati > Aquificota > Aquificia > Aquificales > Hydrogenothermaceae > Sulfurihydrogenibium > Sulfurihydrogenibium azorense. The sequence goes on along the minus strand of NC_012438.1, from coordinate 806,271 downwards.
ATCTAAGGCAAGGTCTATCTCTATATGGGAATCTGGGTAAACAGGTAAGTTGGTGTAAGATTTTAAATAATCTTTAAGTATTTGATATACCTGACTGTCTGGCTCTTTTATCTGCCTTGGTTTTTCTTGTGATTTTTCTAAAAAGTCTTTTAACATAAACCTTCTTATCTTACCAAGTCTTGTTTTAGGTAGCTCCTGATTTACTATTTTAAATCCGCCTATCCTTTTGTAAGGTGGTTGAGTTAGGTTGTACTTGTCTATAACGTTCCACTTTATTGTTTCTTCAAGGTTTACAATACCTTTTTTCTTTACAGCTTCAAAGTCTGGATAGATTATTGCAAAAAGTGAGTTATCTTTTTCAATTACAGCAACTTCTTTTACAATGTCTGACATTTTTAAAATGTGGTTTTCTATCTCTTCTGGATTGATGTTTTTACCGTTTGGCAGGACTATTATCTCTTTTTTTCTTCCTGTGATATATAGATAACCTTCATCGTCTAAATAGCCTAAATCTCCTGTCATAAAGTAGCCGTCTTTAAAGCTGCTTTGGGTTTCTAATGGTTTGTTGTAATAGCCTTTAAAGACATTATCCCCTTTTACAAGTATTTCACCATCTAATATCTTTACTTCTACACCTTCTATAGGTTTTCCGACTGAACCTAACTTTATTTTATCCGGAGGATTAAAAGATACTATCGGAGATGTTTCTGTAAGTCCATACCCTTCAACTACTTTAAATCCCAAAGCCCAAAGGTCTTTTGCTACCTCTAAGTCAAGCTTTGACCCACCACTTACAAAGTACTTTATATTACCACCAAAAACTTGATGAACTTTTTTAAAGATTAATCTACTTAAAGGTTGGTAATTGATTGTTTTCACTACTTTAAAAACTGTCTTTGTAAGGCTACTTTTATTTATCTCTTGAAAGATTCTTCTGTGAAAAAGACTATAAACCCTTGGAACTGCTATTAAGATAGATACTTTGTAAGTTTTTAACTTTTCTAAAATATCTTCAGGAGTAAGTTTGTCTAAGAATACTATCGTAGCTTGTAAGTTTAAAGGAATAATCATAGACACAACCAAAGGGTAAGAGTGATGAAAAGGAAGTAGTGCAAGGGTTGAGTCTTTTTCCGATGCTATACCTACCTTCTCTACAGCCCTAACGTTTGAGAGTATATTTTTGTATGTAAGCATAACACCTTTTGGGTTTCCCGTTGTCCCGGAAGTGTAAAGAATAACTGCAACATCTTCTAAATCTTTTTCTACTTCTTTTGACTCTCCTTTAGATTTAAAATCTAACTCTTCAAAAACAAAAACCTGTATATCATAGTCTAACTTTTCTTTTATAGAAATAACTTTTTCTTTGTTGTTTTTAGAGGTAAATATAACCTTTGGTTTACAGTCTTGGAGTATGTAAAGAAGTTCTTCTTGGTTTGACATAAAGTCTATTGGAACGTTAACAGCTGCCTTTTTCCAAACGGCAAAAAATGTATAAATCCACTCTGGACGGTTTTCAGAAAAGATAGCTACTTTATCTTCTTTAGATACTTCCAGAAGGGAAGAGAATACGTCTATATGATGTAAAAGTTGATGGTAAGATATCTTTTCTCCTGCGTATATTAATGCAGTTTTATCAGATGGTTTTATAGTTATCATAGGGATATATTATAACAAAAGCTTTTATGGTAAAATGTTTAAAATGAGAAAATTAGAGGTTTATTAATGGAGTTTATGGCAGCAGATGAGATAAGAGAGAGTTTTTTAAAATACTTTGAAAGTAAAGGGCATACTATCGTAAAATCAGCTTCTATCATTCCAGAGAACGACCCTACACTTTTATTTGTTAATGCCGGAATGGTTCCTTTTAAAAATGTTTTTTTAGGATTGGAAGAAAGACCTTATAAAAGAGCTGCATCTTGTCAAAAAGTCTTTAGAGTATCAGGAAAACACAACGACCTTGAAAATGTAGGATATACACCAAGACACCACACATTTTTTGAGATGCTTGGAAACTTCTCATTTGGAGATTACTTTAAAAAGGAAGCAATAGAGTTTACTTGGGATTACTTAACAAACTACTTAAAAATTCCACAAGAGAAGTTGTTAGTATCAGTATTTGAAGAAGATGATGAAGCTTTTGAGATTTGGAATAAAGTTATAGGTCTGCCAGAAGAAAAAATAAAAAGGATGGGGTATAAAGATAACTTCTGGTCTATGGGAGATACAGGTCCATGTGGTCCTTCTTCTGAGATTTACTACGACAGGGGAGAAAAGTTTGGCAATCCTGAGTTTGGGTCTGATGAAGATTTTAGGTACTTAGAGATATGGAACCTTGTTTTTATGCAGTATAACAGAGATGAAAGTGGCAATTTAACTCCTCTTCCAAATCCAAGTATAGACACAGGAATGGGGTTAGAGAGAATAGCATCTGTTATACAACAAGTCGACAGCAACTACGATACAGACCTCTTTAAACCTATAATAAGGTTTGCAGAGGAGATTGCAGGAAAAACCTACGGTAAAAACGAAAAAGATGACGTTGCAATGAGGGTTATAGCAGACCACTTAAGAGCTATAACCTTTTTAATATCAGATGGAGTTTTACCATCAAACGAAGGAAGGGGATATGTACTCAGAAGAATCCTTAGAAGAGCATTAAGGTATGGTAGAAACTTAGGAATAGACAGACCTTTCCTTTATGAGGGTGTTGACGTTGTAATAGATAAAATGAAAAACGCTTATCCGGAGCTTGTACCAAACAGAAATTACATAAAGAAAATAACAAAGTCAGAGGAAGAAAAATTTATAAAAACACTTAGAAGGTCAATGGATATTCTCTACCAAATGATAGAAACAGCAAAAAAAGAAGGAAGAAAATTCTTAACAGGAGAAGAAGTTTTTAAACTTTACGATACTTATGGATTTCCAATAGACCTTCTTCAAGATATCCTAAGAGATGAAAGTATGACCTTTAATATAAAAGAGTTTGAAGAGTTAATATTAGAGCAAAAAGAAAGGTCAAGAAAAGCATTCAAAACAACGGCAAAACAGGTAAAACCTATATACTTACAGCTAAAAAGTAGACTTCCAGAAAACGAGTTTATCGGTTATAACACTTTAATTTCAGAAAGTTCAAAAGTTTTAGCAATAGTTAAAGAAGACCAAACAGTTAGCCAAGCAAAAGAAGGAGAAGAAGTAGAGATAATACTTGATATAACACCATTTTACCCTGAAAAAGGTGGTCAGGTTGGAGACAGAGGGGTAATAGAAGGAGAAAACTTCTTAGCAGAAGTGATAGACACTCAAACACCAACAGAAGGGTTAATCCTCCACAAAGTTAAAATCCTATTTGGGACAGTAAAAGAAGGGGAGTTTGTAAGGGCAAAAGTTGACAAAGAAAGAAGAGAAAACATAATGAGACATCATACAGCTACACACCTTCTTCATTCAGCTCTTAGAAATATTTTAGGAGACCATGTAAAACAAGCTGGTTCTTTAGTATCAGACGAGTACTTAAGGTTTGACTTTACCCACTTTGAAAGCCTTTCAGATGAAGAAATAAAGATGATAGAAGAGTTTGTTAATAGAGAAATCATGAAGAATGAAGAAGTAGTCTGCCAAGAGATGAGTTATGAAGAGGCTTTAAATAGTGGTGCAATTGCAATATTTGAAGAAAAGTACGGAGATGTTGTAAGAGTAATATCTGCAGGAGTATCAAAGGAGCTGTGTGGAGGGACCCACGTAAAAAGAACAGGAGACATTGGATACTTTAAAATACTTTCAGAGTATGCAGTATCTTCAGGAACAAGAAGAATAGAAGCTGTAGCAGGGATAAGGGCAGTAGAACAAGGACTAAAAGAACATTTCCTACTAAAAGACCTCTCAAGACTCCTTACGGTAAAAGAAGATGAGTTAATAGACAGAGTAGTAAAACTTCAAAACCAGCTTAAAGAAAAAGAAAGAGAGTTAGAAAACCTTAAGAAAAAAGCAGCTTTAGATAAGTTAAACCAAACCTTAAACATCATAGAAAAAGAAGACTACAAAGTAGCCTACGGAGAGATTGAAAACGTATCTCCAAACGAGTTAAGAGAGATAGCAGATAACATAAAGCAAAAGTTAGGAAAAGCTGTAGTACTTTTAGTATCAAAAGATAAAGAAAAATCAAAAGTTAACATTGTTGCTTTAGTATCAAAAGACCTTACAGACAGGTATAAAGCGTCTGAGATACTGAAAAAACTGGCACCTATCGTAGAAGGAAGCGGTGGTGGAAAGCCAGACTTTGCCCAAGGTGGAGGAACAAACTTAGAAAAAGTTCCACAGCTACTTCAAGAGTTTAAAAACTTTATATAAAGGAGGTATTATATGCAAGGAGATCCAATGGGTGGTTTAATAAGTGCAATAGTATGGATGGTTTTACTTATTGGTATATTCTACTTTTTACTTTATAGGCCACAACAGCAACAGAGAAAAAAACACGAAGAGTTCTTAAAAAATCTAAAGAAGGGAGAAAAAGTTATAACAACTGGTGGTATTATAGGGGAAGTTAAACAGATAGATGAAAAAACTATAACTTTAAAAGTGTGTGAAACATGTAGTATAAAAGTCTTAAAACCATCTGTAGCTGCTTACTACACAGAAGAAGAAGAAAAGAGCCAAAGTTAAAAGAGGTAGTTAATGTTTAAATCTTTTTTTGAAAAGATAAAGACAGGATTAGAAAAAACAAAAAAACAGCTTATAGAAGGGTTTAATAAGATATCCTTTGGAAGAAAAATTGATGAATCTCTTTTTGAAGAGATTGAGACAGTCCTTTTAAAAGCTGATGTAGGAGTAAGTGCTACTACTGAAATTATTGATTTTTTAAGAAAAGAAAGTAAAAAAAGGGGTATAACAGAAGGAGAACAGTTAAAGGAACTTCTAAAAGAAAAACTTTACGATATATTGAAAGACTGTCAAAGCTCTCTTAAACTTTTAGGAGAAAAACCGGATGTGATACTTTTTTTAGGTGTAAATGGAAGTGGCAAAACTACCACTGTTGGGAAACTTGCTTGGATGTTAAAAAACGAAGGAAAATCTGTAGTTTTAGCCGCAGCTGATACTTTTAGAGCAGCAGCTATAGACCAGCTTGAAGTATGGGCAAACAGGGTTGGAGTAAGAATTGTAAAACATCAACCGGGAGCTGACCCTTCTGCAGTAGTTTTTGACGCCATAAACAGTGCAAAAAGTAAAGGAGATGACATAGTAATAGTAGATACAGCCGGAAGATTACACACAAAAGAACATCTTATGAAAGAACTCCAAAAGATTAAAAGAACTATTCAAAAGTTTTCTCCAAATCAGCCTGTAGAAACACTTTTAGTGTTAGATGGAACATTAGGACAAAACTCTATAAACCAAGCAAAAGTTTTTAAAGAAGCTACAGACGTAAGTGGTATAGTAATAACTAAACTTGATGGAACTGCAAAAGGTGGTGCCATAATACCTATATGTAGAGATTTAAAGATACCTGTTAAGTTTATAGGTGTTGGAGAAGGTTTAGAGGATTTACAACCTTTTGATGCTAAAATGTTTGTATATGCCTTGTTTGATTAAAATTCTGGTATAATATATATCTCTGTTCGCGGGTGTGGCGGAATTGGCAGACGCGCGGGACTTAGGATCCCGTGGTGGCAACACCGTGTGGGTTCAACTCCCACCACCCGCATGAAACATTAAAATCAATAAAAGCATCAGAAAAATAATTGGAGAATTTTTATCATGGGAAAAGTTATAATAGAAACTGTTGATGAAAGAGAACTTCAAATAAAAACATCTTTAACTACCGACCAAATAGAAAAGATATTAAAAGATTTTGAAGAAAAGAGAAAAGCTGAAATTGCCCTTGAAAAGCTAAAAGGAATACTAAACACTGATAAATCCGCTGAAGAGATTATTAGAGAACCTTATGAAAAAATTTATGGTAGATAGCAACATAATAGTAATTCCTTTAATGAATTCTGTTTTAAACTCTTTTTTCAAAATTCCTACACAAACAGAAAACACTTACAAAGTTTTGTTTAATGTTTGCGAAAAATATGGATTATTACCTAAAGATGCTTTAATTCTAGCAAGTTGTATAGAACATAAGATAGATAATTTAATAACTTTTGATAAAGATTTTTCTAAATTAAACTTAAAAGAGAATATTAACATTATTTCCACGGCTGAAGTTTTTCAAAAAACAATCAATGACTCTGTATAAATTTCAATACACAGTAAACACACATCATTCTTTAGGATACAAAAGACCGTCAGATATTGTATTACAGCTTATACATTTGACTTTTTTAAAAATTTACGTATATTAAATACGTAAATAAATTGCGTAGAGGAAGGCTATGAAAACCCTTACTATCAAGGAAGCTGTAAAAAAACCTTCAAATATATCTAATCCAAAAGAAATTACGTATATTCTTGATTCAAAAGAAAAAAAGATTAAAAGTGTAGTTATTCCATATGAAATGTACTTAAAAGTTAAAGAAGAACTGGAAGCAGAAGAGTTTTTAAAAAGAAACTACAAAACTTTAATGAGTGAAAAAAATTACAAAATCTTTAAAGAAACTACAGACAATATTGCAGAGGACTTATAAAGTTGATAAAGATAAAAAGGGGAGAAATTTGGTTAATTAATTTTGGGAAAAAGTATCATAGCGAATTTGGAAAAATTCGACCTGCGTTAGTAATTCAAACAAACTTAATTAATAACATTTTAGATAAAATAGTTTTCAAAGGTGTTACTGTAATTCCATTAACTACAAATTTAACAGGTGGTGATTTAAGAGTTCTGATTAAAAGAAGAGATAGATTAGAAAAGGACAGTGAAATCTGTATAAATGAATTATGTACTGTTGATATTAGTAGATTTATAGGAGAAAAACCTTTAACTATATTAAGCCAGAATGAAATTGAAGAAGTTAACCAAAAATTAAAGTTTCATTTGGCCTTGTAAGAAGATGTTCACGATGTATTGCAGCTTATACACCTCTTGATTTTTTTCACTAATTTATATATAATATATATCTCGAATATGCGAGAGTAGCTCAGTTGGTAGAGCGATTCCTTGCCAAGGAATAGGTCGCGGGTTCGAGTCCCGTCTCTCGCTCTCTATCCCCTTAAACTTAAATCCCCTACGTAAATAATCTCCTCAGTGCCATTATGAGAAAGAATTAAAGAACCATCACCATTTAAACCTTTCAAAATACCAGATGCAATAACCTCACCATCTTCATAGATAGACACATTTTCACCAAGCCATAAAAGGTTTTTTTCTATATTTTTAATGTCTAAGTATTTGTCTTTTAAAAAGTTAAGGTAGTCTTTTTCTATATTTGAAAGTATCTTTAGAAATATCTCTTTTCTTGAAAACTCTTTGCCTTCTTCTAACTTTAAAGATGTAGCTACTTGGTTTATATCGTCAGGAAAGTCTTGTATATCTTGATTAACATTTATTCCTATCCCTACTATCAGTTTTGTAATAATATTGTTTTCTATGGAACTTTCCATTAAAAAACCTGCTAACTTTTTACTGTTTAAGTACAGGTCGTTAGGCCATTTTATTTTTAAATCGGTAGTTGTAAAAGATTTTAAAGTTTTAAAAACACTGTAAGGAAACAACAAAGAAAACTTTGATAGATTAACAACTTCAATATCTGGCTTCAAAACTATTGAAAAGTACAAACCTTTATATTTCGAGCTTATCCAACTTCTTCCCTTTCTTCCTTTCCCTTGAGTTTGATATTCTGCAAATATAACAGTTCCATCAGGAAAATCTTTTGATTTAGCATATAGATTAGTTGAGTTTACTTCCTCAAAATAAATATAATTTTTCCCTAAAAACTTAGTGTTTAAGTCTGGTAAAATTTCTGCTGGTAAAGGCTTATCTGGAGATTTGATTATCTGATAACCATCTTTATCTGTAAGTATCTCATAACCTAACGATTTTAGTTTGTTTATTTTTTTCCAGACTGCTACCCTTGAAGTGCCAAACTGTTTAGCTATCTCTTCTCCAGACATTTTTTTACTTTTTAAAAGGTTGATTAGTTTTACTTCATCTATCATTAGTCTGCCTTTAGTATGCTTAAAAATGCTTCTTGAGGAAGTTCTACTTTGCCAAACTGTTTCATTCTTTTTTTACCTTCTTTTTGTTTTTCAAGGAGTTTTTTCTTTCTTGTAATGTCTCCACCGTAACACTTTGCCAAAACGTCCCTTCTAAGAGGTGCTATCCTTGCAGATGCTATAACTTTTGAACCTATTGCAGCCTGTATTTTTACTTCAAAAAGTTGTCTTGGTATAACTTCTTTCATCTTGTCAACAAGGTTTCTACCTACTCTGTAGGCTTTATCCCTATGAACTATAAAGGATAAGGCGTCAACAGGCTCATCGTTTATAAGGATATCCATTTTAACAAGGTCTCCTTCCCTGTATCCTATAAACTCATAATCAAAGGATGCGTATCCTTTTGTTGCAGTTTTTAACTTATCGTGAAAGTCAAAAAGAACCTCTCCAAGAGGTATCTCATACCGTAGTAGAACTGTTTTTTGGTCTATATACTCAAAACTTTTTTGGATACCTCTTTTTTCTTGAACAAGTTGCATTATTGACCCTACGTATTCTGAAGGAGTAATAATACTTGCTTCTATATAAGGCTCTAAAATTTTATCTATATAGGTAGGTGGTGGAAGCTGAGATGGGTTTCTTACTTCTATCTCTTCACCTTTAGTTGTGATAACTTTGTATATTACGTTTGGAGCTGTTGTAATAAGCTCTATGTTATACTCTCTCTCTAACCTTTCTTGAACTATCTCAAGGTGAAGTAATCCTAAAAATCCACATCTAAATCCCATTCCTAGTGCTGGAGAAGATTCTACTTCGTAAGTCAACGCTGCATCGTTTATAGAGTATCTCTCTAATGCATCTCTCATATCTTCAAAGGTTGTTGAACCTGTTGGGTATAGTCCGGCATAAACCATTGGCTTTGCAGGTCTAAATCCTTCAACTGGTGCATCTGTAGGTCTTTTTGCGTCTGTAATTGTATCTCCAACTCTAATATCCCTAACGTCTTTTATTGCAGCTGCTACATATCCTACATCTCCGGCTTGAAGTGAGTCTAACTTTGTCATTTTGGGAGTTTGGGCTCCTACTTCCGTAACTTCAAACTCTTTTCCCGTGGACATAAGTCTTATTCTCATTCCCGGTTTTATCTGACCATCAATAACCCTGATAAAAGCAACAGCTCCTCTGTAAGGGTCATAGTAGGAGTCAAATATTAAAGCTTTAAGTGGCTTGTTTTCATCTCCTTTTGGTGGAGGAATCCTTTTTACGATTGCTTCTAATATATCTTCTATACCTATACCAGCTTTTCCTGATGCAAGTATAGCACCTTCTGGGTCAAGTCCTAAAACTTCTTCTATCTGTTTTTTTATTCTGTCTACATCTGCAGAAGGTAAGTCTATTTTATTTATAACAGGGATAATCTCAAGGTTTAAGTTTAAAGCCTGCCAAAAGGTTGCGATAGTTTGGGCTTCTATTCCTTGAGTTGCATCTATTAATAGGAGAGCTCCTTCACAGGCAGCCAACGAACGAGACACTTCATAACCAAAATCAACGTGTCCGGGTGTGTCTATAAGGTGTAGAGTATAATCTTTGTATTTAAGTCTTACTGCTTGAAGTTTTATAGTAATACCTCTTTCCCTTTCTATATCAAGTGTGTCTAAAAGTTGGTCTTTCATCTCTCTTTTATCAACTCCACCTGTAAACTCTATAAGTCTGTCTGCTAACGTAGATTTTCCATGGTCAACATGGGCTATTATAGAAAAGTTTCTGATTTTTTCCATCCTTTCACTCAAGACAGTACACCTCTTTCAACTCAGTTTGAGATTTATATTTTAGCATAGTGAAAAAAATATAATAAACCTCTTTGTCAGAAAAGTTAGATTTGTCAGTTTTAATGTATTATAATAATCGATAGATTTTAGTGGGGAAAAATAAAAATGATAGAAGCAGTAAGAAACTTAGGGGAATTTGTACTACAACAAGAAAATAAAAGTGAGATAGATATCTTATTGGAAAATCCCAATTCAGGAAACTACAATAAAGTTATAGTACTAAATTTTAACAAAGACTTTACCTTTTCAAACATTACAACAGAAGATTTTAAAAAAGATAACTGGAGAGTTTACTTATATAGAAGAAAATCTTCTAATGGACCAGATTTTACGCCAACTGCCAGAGTCACAGAGCCGAAAAAAACTATAGAAAATAAAATAATCAAATGGTTTGAAGAGCACAGAAATGAAAATCAGATACTAAAAAAGATGTATGAAGAACTGATTAAAAATAAAAATGATATTTTAAACGAAGTGGAAAAAAGAAAAAGTAGCAAAGATGAAGGTATAGTTCTTACAGTAAAGATAGATGGAAAGTATCTCTACGAAATAGATAATCCTAACTTTAAAGAGATTTTTATAAAGGATTTTTATAAGAGATTAAAAGATACAAAATCTAAGAATGCTTGTTGCAGTTTGTGTGGTGAGGTAAAAGATGAAGTATTTACTACCTCCGAAATTTATAAATTCTATACCTTGGATAAACCTGGATACATAGCTGGAGGGTTTAACAAATCTAACGCTTGGAAAAACTTTCCCGTGTGTGAATCCTGTTATCTGAAGGTTGATTACGGTAGAAAATATATAGAAGAACACTTAGAGTTTAATTTTTATGGAAAAACCTACTACATAATACCAAATGTTATTTTAAACACAAAAGAAGTTATGAATGAGTATTTAGACATACTATCTGAAGCAAAAAAAAGAGTTAGTTTAAAAGACAAAAATCCAACGGAAGATGAAAACTACATTATAAACCTACTTAAAGACCATAAGGATGGATTGTGTTTTTACTTTCTCTTTCTCAAAAAAGAAAACAGTGCAGAGAGGATTTTACTGCTGATAGAAGATGTTTTACCTTCAAGAATATCTAAGATTTTTAAAGTAAAAAAGGAAGTAGAAAAAATATTTAACATAGAAAATTACAATTTTGGTTTTCTAACTCAGTTTTTAGGTAATTATGACAAAATCTTTTTTGAAGTTATTGATAAGATTTTTAGAGGTGGAAAGCTTGATTTTCAAACCCTCCTTCAGATTTTTACCAAAAAAATAAGAGATGAATTTTTAAGTGGAAATAGTATTACTAATACAGTGATATACGCCCTTATGAATGTCAGATTTTTTGAAGAACTTGGTTTATTAGAAAGCAAGGAGGGAAAGATGGAGAAAACAAAATTTGACGAAATTTATGAAAAAGTAGGAAAGTCATTAAACACTCCGGCAAAAAGAGGAATTTTCTTACTTGGTGCTTTAACACAGATGCTTTTAGATATTCAATGGAGTGAAAGAAAAACTACTCCATTTTTTAAAAATCTAAAAGGTTTAAAAATGAATGAAGAAGATATTAAAGGGTTACTTCCAAAAGTAGTAAACAAACTTATGGAATACGAAAGATATGACAAAGGAAAACAAGAACTTGCACAAGAGATATCTAAGAACCTTTTATCTCAGGAAAAATTTGGCTTATCAATAAATGAGATAAATTTCTACTTTGTTTCTGGAATGGCGTTAAGCGAAGAAGTTGCAAATATAATTAAGAAAGAAAAAAATTTTGAAATAAAGGAGGAAAGTAGTGATGTTGAACCGTAGAGAGTATCTATTTTTATACGATGTAAGTTTTGGAAATCCAAACGGCGACCCAAACGATGAAAACAAACCCAGAATAGATGAAGAAACAGGAAGAAATATAATAACCGATGTAAGATTAAAAAGGACTGTTAGAGATTACCTATACGACTTTAAAGGAATGGAAATTTTTGTAAGAGAGATAAAAGAAGGAGAATACGTAATAGATGGAAAGAAAAGGGCAAGTATGTTTGGAAATAATCCAGAGAACATAATAAATAGTTGTATTGATATAAGGCTTTTTGGTGGTGTTATTCCGTTAGAGAAGAAAAACAACAATAAAAAAGGAAAGAAAGAAGAGACTAAAGAAGAGGAAACCACCGAAGATACAAAAAGTGGTTCTATAAAATTTACAGGACCAGTCCAGTTTAACATGGGACAGTCTTTACATAAAGTAAAGCTTGAGTATATAAAAGGAACAGGAGCTTTTGCATCTAAAAAAGAAAAGACTACAAAGACTTTCAGAGAAGAGTGGATACTTCCTTATTCTCTTATTGCATTTCACGGCGTATTTAACGAAAATGCATCTAAACACACAAAAACAACCGAAAAAGATTTAGAGCATTTAAGAGAAGTGTTATGGTATGGAACAAAGAATTTAATAACAAGGTCAAAAATGGAACATATTCCAAGATTGCTTATAGAGATAGTTTACAAGCCTAATACATACTTCCATATAGGAGAACTTCACAGATACGTAAAAATAGAAACTAACATACCCGAAGAACACATTAGGTCAACCGATGACTTTATCCTAAACATAGACAGACTTATAGAAGTTATAGAAGAAGAAAAAGACAAGATTGAAAAAGTAAACTATAAAGTGGACAGGAATTTAAGGCTTAGTAGAGATTTAAAGTCTGATTTAGTTGAATTTCAAGAGATTAAAGGAATTTAAAATGGAAGTTTTAGTTTTTGACGTATGGGGAGATTTTGGACATTTTAGGAAGTTTTACACCACCACATCTCCTTTAACGTTTTCCATTCCTCCCCCTACTGCTGTTTTTGGCATAATAGGAGCTATACTTGGAATTGATAAGAAAGATTACCTAAAAATCATAAACGCAGAAACTACAAAGGTTGCTATAGAGATTGTAAAACCTGTAAAGAAAATTAGGTTTACGATAAACTACATAGATACTAAAGTAAGTTTTTCAAGAATAAAAAACAGAACTCCAATTAGAACAGAATTTTTAAAAGATGCACATTACAGGCTGTATATCAACCTAAATGAAGAAAATCTCTTTAGGGAGTTAAAGGATAGAATAAAAGAGAGAAAGACCTATTACACTGTATCATTAGGACTTGCAAATCTCATTGCAAACTTTAAGTATATAGGTCAATACCAAGTAGAACCTTTAGATGCTTCCAATTATGTTAACACTGTAATATCAAGTGAAAATATTGAAAACATAGAGATGGTTGAGGGGAAAAGATACTTTAAAGAAAAAATGCCTGTGGATATAGATGAAAATAGAGTAGTCAAAAGCTACAAAGACATCGTTATGGAACTACAAGGAAAACCAATAGAAGGCAGTTTTAAAAACGTGTTTAAAGTAGAAGATAAGGTTATATCATTTCTTACGTGAGATTTAAAATGTTTTCTGGTTTACTTTCCCATCCTGACAGGTATATAGAAGAGCATCTATCAAACGTTTTAGAAATAGGCTTGAAATTTTTCCAAGATATCTATCAAGATAAAGTTTTAAAAGACGTTTTCTCTATTATTCTATTCTCTCACGATTTAGGTAAAACTACAGATTACTTTCAAAGATACATTCAAGGAGAAAAAGTAGATAAAAAACTAAAAAACCACTCCCTTTTAGGAGCTGTAGTTAGTTTATACCTTACAGATAGATACTTAAAAACTGAGCAAATTGACGATAACTTTTTACTTGTTATTTCTTTTGTAGTTCCAAAAAGACATCACAGTGATTTACAAGATTTTATGGATGATTTGGTTTTAGATGATGATGATATTGACTTATTAAAACAGCAAATAGAAACAATAGACAAGGAAAAGTTTAAGGTTTTTCTGGAAAATCTAAAGATTGAGAATAAGGATATTTTTGATTTTGACTTTGACGAGATTGATTTAGAGAAGATAAAAAATTTAGTGTCTGACTTGAAAAGATTTGTTAGAAAAGAGATAAGGAAAACAGACAAGTTAGATTACTACGTAAAAGCTTTACTTTTTTACTCTCTTTTATTAGATGCAGACAAGTCTGATGTAGGAATAAAAACGGACAAAGATGTTTTATTTAAAAAGTTTGATTTAAAGCCAGATTTAGTAGCTAACTACGTAGAAAATCTACCAAAACAAGATAACATCTTATACAACTTAAGACAACAAGCCTATACTGAGATAAAAAATCAGGAAGTAGACTTAAAACATAAAATTTACACTCTTAACTTACCTACAGGAATAGGTAAAACTCTACTTTCTTTTAAGTATGCACTGAAAATAGCAGATAAATTTAAACAAGAAACTGGTAAAGATTTAAGAATTATCTACGTTTTACCGTTTTTGTCAGTAATAGAACAAAACCACAAAGTAATAGAAAACCTACTAAAACATAGCAACATCAATGTAGATAACAGTTTACTACTTAAATACCACCACCTAACAGGATTTAACTACAAAGACGAAGAAGAGATTTTAGACTACGACACTTCCAGAATACTTACAGAAGGTTTTAACAGTAAGATTATAATTACAACCTTTATGCAGTTTTTCTACTCCATTATAGGAAATAAAAAAGGAATGGTTAGGAAGTTCCACAGACTTACTAACTCTGTGGTAATATTAGATGAAGTCCAAAGTATTCCAACAAAATATTGGTTATTAATTAGGGAAGTTCTCTATTTTCTTGCAGAGAGATTTAATCTCTATGTGATATACACCACTGCAACTCTACCAGACATCTTTATCAATGGTAAAAACTTAAGCTCAGGAGAGTATTTTAACAAGTTAAACAGATACCAAATAAACATAGACTTATCTCAAAAAACAGTTTCAGAATTTTGCAGTAATTTACAGCTTCAACACGATAAAAGTTATCTGTTTATCCTAAACACAGTTTCATCGGCTAAAGAAGTCTATAACTTTTTAAAACAAAAATATCCGGACCAAGTAATCTATCTATCTACTCATATAATTCCAAAAGAGAGATTAAAAAGAATACAGGCTTTAAAGGATAAACTAAAACCAATAGCTGTTTCTACACAGTTAGTAGAGGCAGGAGTAGATATAGATTTTGATGTTGTGTATAGAGATTTTTCTCCCCTTGACAGTATAATCCAGTCTGCAGGTAGATGTAATAGAGAAGGATTAAGAGAAAAGGGATTAGTGTATGTGATAAACCTGATAGATGACAAAAACAGGAAATACTCTTCCTATGTCTATGACACTGTCTTACTTGAAGCCACGAAAGATGTTTTAACTAAAGATTTATACGACGAGATAGAGATACAAGAGTTAGTAAAACGGTATTACAGGCTTTTAAACGAAAGAAAGTATCAGGATAGAGATATATTAAAGTCTGCAACTGGGCTGGTATTTTCAGGTGAAAACTCTATAGAAGATTTCCTTTTAATAGAAGAAGGCAAATAT
This sequence comes from Sulfurihydrogenibium azorense Az-Fu1, assembly GCF_000021545.1. NCBI lineage: Bacteria > Pseudomonadati > Aquificota > Aquificia > Aquificales > Hydrogenothermaceae > Sulfurihydrogenibium > Sulfurihydrogenibium azorense. The sequence continues at coordinate 790,893 of NC_012438.1, read as the reverse complement.
AAACAAGACGTGTTTATTCAACTTGACGATAGAGCTGTAGAAGTTTGGAATGAATTTAAAAAGGTATTGACTATTGAAAATTTATTTGAAAGGAAAAAAGCTTTTAATAGTATAAAAAAGGATTTTTACGAGTATGTAGTATCAGTCCCTATAAAAAATAATGAGCCTAATAAGGACGGAAATTTTTATGTTGTCCATAAGTCAGAGCTTGAAGGTTTTTACGATGAAGAGACTGGATATAAAGTAAAAGGAGATATATTCCTTGAGTACTGAGGTAATTAACATAAATGGAACACTAATATGGTATTACTACATTTGTCATAGGGAAGTTTGGCTTATAGGTCATTCAATAGAGGCAGATCAAGAAAATGATTTTTTAATTTTAGGAAAACATTTTCACGAATCGTTCTATAAACGTGAAAAAAAGAAATTTTAATAGATAATACAATAAAGATAGATATACTTTCAAATAAAAAAGTTATTGGAGAAATCAAAAAGTCCTCAAAATTTTTACAAAGTGCAAAAATGCAGGTTGCATTTTATTTGTTTTACCTAAAAGAAGAAAAAGGTATAGAAATTGAAGGTGAACTTTTAATTCCAGAAGAGAAAAAGAGAGTAAAAATAATCTTAACAAAAGAAATAGAAGAAGAGATAAAAAGAGCAATCGTAAATATAACAGAAATTTTAAAACTTCCAAAACCTCCTAAACCTGAAAAAATACAATGATAAAAGGATTATTCCAATCAATACAGTCTCAGAAATACATATATTTGGGGAAGTTGATTTAAATAAAAGAGTTTTAGAATTTTTTACAAAAAATAATATACCACTTTTCTTTTATAACTATTATGGGTACTATGTAGGGACTTATTATCCAAGAGAGTATTTAAATTCTGGTTTAATAACACTTAAACAGGCTCAGTTTTATTTGAAAGAAGATGAAAGACTATATTTAGCTAAAAGTTTTGTAAAGGGTGCAGTAGAGAATATACTAAAAAATTTAAAGTACTATCAAAAATCAAAAGATGATGTAAAAGATTATGTAAAGTTTATAGAAGAAAAGAAAAATGAAATTGATATTCAACAGGATATCCCTTCATTGATGGCATTAGAAGGAGAGATAAGAAAATCTTATTACGAGTCGTTTAACTTAATATTAAATCAAGAAAATTTTTATTTTGATAAAAGGACAAAAAGACCACCAGAAAATCCATTAAATGCTCTAATAAGTTTTGGGAAACTCTTTAATGTATACAACCGTTCTCAGTCAGATATATAGAACACATTTAGACCCAAGAATTGGTTATCTTCACGAAACAAATCAAAGAAGTTTTAGTCTAAATCTTGACATTGCTGAAATTTTTAAACCTTTGATAGTTGATAGAGTAATATTTAGCTTAATCAACAAAGGGCAGATAAAAATAGAACATTTTGATGAAGACATTGAATTTTCTTATTTAAATGAAAAAGGAAGACAAATTTTTATAAAGGCTTTTGAGGAAAAGTTATTTACAACAATAAAATACAAGAATCTTGGAAATGTATCTTACAGAAAATTAATAAGAATTGAATGTTATAAACTTTACAAACATTTTTTAGATGAAGAGATATACAAACCTTTTATAGCAGAGTGGTAATAATGTTTATCATATTAGTTTATGATGCAAATGAAAAAAGAGTTAGTAAGTTTCATAAAATTTGTAAAAAATATTTAACCCATGTTCAAAATAGTGTTTTTGAGGGAGAGATAACAGAGGCAAATTATAGAATGCTTATAGACGAGTTAAGGACTATAATAAACAACGATGAAGACTCTGTCTTAGTCTACAAGTTTAGAACTAAAAAATATTACGAAAGAGAAGAGTTTGGTATCAAAAAACCTTCATCTGAAGACATTTTCTTTTAATCCGAATTGTTGTCGTCGTCCTATCGAAAATGGCAGTTTTTGAGTCTCAATTAGAATGGTTTAATTGAGATTAATTAAACTAAGTGATTGAAAAATAATCACTGTCGATCTCCAGTGATTTTTGCAGGATCAAAGGTCGACAGGAAAATTGCTATTTCAGTTGCATTTTTTGGAAAAGTGTATTATAATACCTAACAGTTGATAATAAAGGATTTGAACCTTGACAATAGAATAGGCTAAAAGAAGGGTTTTTAGAGTGCCTATGAGGAATTGAAACGTAATTATAATTAAAAAAAATATAAATACACAAACATAGTTTTTAGAGTGCCTATGAGGAATTGAAACGACTTTTTGTCAAGCAATGTTATAATCTATTATAACAGTTTTTAGAGTGCCTATGAGGAATTGAAACGATAATACTCTTTACTTAGTAGGAGATGACTTGTTTTTAGAGTGCCTATGAGGAATTGAAACATAATTATAATTAATATATACATACTAACGAAAAACGTTTTTAGAGTGCCTATGAGGAATTGAAACTATTCTTCATCTTTCCAAAGCTTTTATTTTCTCATAAGTTTTTAGAGTGCCTATGAGGAATTGAAACTGCGAATATTCGAATAATGTCTTTATGCGAATAATGTGTTTTTAGAGTGCCTATGAGGAATTGAAACGGAATTCAACAAATGAAACAAGCTTCTTTTCTGGAATGTTTTTAGAGTGCCTATGAGGAATTGAAATACTATTCCCAAATTGGTAAAATATCTAAAACAAAAAATTAGGATAAAAGGGTGAGGATTAAGATAAAGTTAACTACAGATAAAGATTATGTAATCCTTCCAATACATCATAATCACATTATTCAAAGTATGCTTTACAATAGTCTTCCCAAAGAAGTAGCCAAATTTCTACATGATGTAGGCTTCTTTTATCATAAAAGACAGTTTAAACTTTTTACATTTTCCAAAATACAATCTCAACATTACAATATTGCAAAAGAGAAAAGTCAAACAAAACACATAGAATATAAAATTCCAATTTCTTTATATATATCTTCTGCTATAGGTGATTTTACAAAGAGCTGGGGAGAAACATTTTTAAAAAACGAAGAAGTTATATTAGGTAAAAATACACTTTATCTTGAAAGTATAGAAGTTCTTCCAAATCCTGATTTAAAAGAAGAATTTAAAATAAAAACCCTATCTCCAATAACAGTCTATAAAACATTTGAAAATGGTAAAAAATACTACAGATACTATTCTCCATCTGAACAAGAATTTAAACAACTTTTAAAAGAAAATCTAAGAAAAAAATACCAGCTAATAACAAATAAAGAAATTAATGATTTTCCTTTTGATATAGAGCCTATAACAACAAAAAAAGTATTGATAAAATACAAAAATTTTCCAATAGAAGCATACGAAGGAGTATTCAAAATAAAAACCAATCCAGAACTTTTTAAAGTTGTTTTTGATGCTGGATTAGGTGCGAAAAATTCACAAGGCTTTGGAATGATAGAGGTATTAAAAAATGGCTAAAAAAGAAATTGAAATAACTTTTAGAACCATAACTCCTTTATGGACTGGAGATGCATGGCGAAAAAACAGAGAAATAAGACCTTCTTCTTTAATAGGAAGCTTAAGATTTTGGTTTGAGGTAATCTGCTATTTTAGTGGTGTTTGTAGAGAAGAAGATTTTGATGGAAACAGTAAAAGATTTGAAAAAGAAGTTAATAGAGAAAATTTTGAGAAATGTATCCTTGAAAATGGAAGCGATTTTAAATCTAAAATTGAATGTCTAAAAAAACAGGAAATACCTTTACCATCTATTATTTTTGGAACAACCGGATGGAGAAGTTTAATTGAGATAGGGGATGTTAAATATTTAGAAGACTATTGCTTTGGAAATAAGTTAAATCTCCCGAGCAAAATTTGTTTTGAAAAACATAGCAAAAAGTTAAAGGAAAATGATGATTGTCCAAAAAATCAAATAAAAATTGGTCAGTATTTTACTATGGAAAATTTGCGGTTTCCTTCAAAGTAGAAGAAGAAATTATAGAGCCTATTTTCTGTCCACTCCTGACCTTCATGGAACAATATGGCTTTTGGGGTGGTAGATGGAATATAGGCTATGGTAGATTAAAGGTAGAAAGTGTAAAGAAAGATAATACTATAGAAAATAACTGGAAATGCGATGAATTTAATTTAAGTATAATAAAAATAAAAAATATAAAATTAGATGACTTTATTCAAGAGGTAAACACTTTTGATGATATGATTGAAAATCAAACTTTAAAAAAAATTCATTTTTTCAAATATCTAACAAATAAAACCAGCTTTAAAGAAAATATAGAAGAATTACTCAAGAAAAAATCTATAAAAAGAGGAGAGTATAGGGATAATAGAGAAGAAAGACACAAAATTTTTGGAGAAAATGGTGAAGGTTCAAAAATTCTACCTTATATTTTTGAAGAAAACGGGCATCTTTCAGGTGGATTTATATCTATTGCAGGATTATTAAATTTAGAAAGAAAGATGGGTGAAAGAGATGGCTAAATTTGAAGCAATTTTAGAAATAAACCTTGTAAAAGTAAAAGTTGATAGTTTAGCAGAGTATATAGCATATTGCAAGTATAATAATAGACTTGAGAAAAATAAAGGTTTAAAAATTCTAAAAAATATTATTAAAGATAATAGGCCAAAAATTGATATTTCAAAAATTCAAGAAATTTCAGGAATTTACAGTGAATCTCAGTTAAATAATCTTCAAGATTATGTTAAAAAACTTCCTAAATATTCCTTTGCCATTTGGTTTACATTCAAGTTAGAAGCTCCATATTTTTCAAAAGATGACGATGATTTTTACATTATTCAAAACCCGATTTTAAAAGAAACAAACTTTAAAGCTCCAATGGTTAGAGGTTCAGGATGGAAGGGAGCTTTAGCAAGTGCATTTAGAGAGTTATTTAAAGAAGATTTTGAAAATAACAAAGAAAAAATAGAAAGCTTTTTAAGAATATTTGGAGCAGGTTCAGAAAGCATTAAAGCTATTGAGAGTTATGTATTTGATAAATCAAAAGATTTAAATAAAGCTAAAGAAAAACTCTTAAACTTTATATTGTTTGATCTTGGACTAAAGGTAGATAGAACCTTAATAAATGAAATTAAAGCAAAAAACAATAAGGAAGGTCTTATTGAAATACTTAAAGATAAATTGTCTGCAAAAATAAATGATAGTAAATTACCGTTTGAATTCCAAACCCACAAAGGAAGAGCTATATTTTACCCCACTTACTTTGATAAACTCTCTATTGAGATAATAAATCCTCACGATAGAATAAAAAGAGCTGGAACTGTACCTATACATTTTGAAGTTGCTCCAAAAGGTACATACGGAATTTTTCAACTAATTTATATTCCTTTTGATGCCATACTTAAAGAAGAGACAGAGTTAAAAGAAGAATCCGAAAAAGACTTAGACAATTTATGTAAGGCTATTGAAATTTTATCTAAGCAGGGGATAGGTGCCAAAACCAAGTATGGATGGGGAAGATTTACAATAGAAAATAAAAAAGTTTGTTTAAACGGAGATTTAAATACTCCTCAAGGGTGGGAAAGATGTCAGGCTTAAATAGGATAAAAAATAATAAAGATGAAATTTTAAAAGCAGAGATAGTTTCATATTTAGCTTTGTGGGAGAAATTAAATCCTTCTAAGCAGAATAGAGCTTCAATTAATATCCAATGTAATAATTTAAGTTGTTGGGAAAGTGCCCTAAAAAATAGTAAAATTGATATTAGATTAGAGGTAAATTCTAAGTCTTTTGAATTATGGGATAATTTTTTAAAGGATTGGAGAGGTTGGAGAAAGAAAAACGATTTAGATTTTTTACTACAAATCTTGTATGGTATATCAGAAAGTTTAAACTCTGGGATAGATAAAGGAAGTCCAAAAGAGGATGTAAAGGTAAAACCTGAGGAAAAAAGATGGTTAGCGAATGCTTTCGGTAGTTATAAGGAAGATATAATTTACCTAAGAGAAAGTGAAAATATTATCAATGGAAGAATACAAAATATAAATAATAAAGTACAAAGTCTATTAGGTAATTCTCATATCTTTTTTGAAAATTTAGAAGAACTTAGAAAAGAATTAAAAGAGTTATTATCTGGCTTATTATCTGATGATAGATTTCCTATAAATGATGTAAGCCTTTGGGATCAAGCCTATATGACCACTTCAATGTTTAAAGCTTTGCTATCTGATTATATTCTAATTAATCAAGATTTTACAAATATTCCTGATAGACAAGAAGTAAGATGGAGAATATTAGGAATTCAATATAATAAATTAGGTTTAGCAGAAAAAGGCTTTAAACTTGCTTCCATTGAGTGGTATAGACAACAAACTAAAGAGATAGATGATAGTATAAAGAAACTTTTAGAGGTTGAATATCCTATAGGAAACGAAGTTTATAGAGATGATACAGGAATATACTTTATTGTAGGAGAAAATTTAGGTAAAAATAAAGATAATAATTTAGCTGTTTTAGTAGATGATTTAAAACCTCTTGAAGAAGAGATAATAAATATTTTTAACGAAAAATTAGAAGGCGAAGTTTGTCCCGTTATAATTTTAACCAAAGCCTCAAGAGGTCTAATGAATTTAGGCGATCTACTTGAAAAAGCTAAGGAAAACTTTTTGTATGTAAAAACTGATAATAAGATAACTCAAACTTTAATGCAAAATGTAAATAATACTTCAACAGCTATTGGAATCTGCCCCTTATGTAAAGTTCGTTTAATTTACGAATATGACAAACAGAAAAATAACTCCCCAACTATCTGCAAGACATGTGATGAAAGAATACATCATTACCAAGTAAAAAAGTGGTTAGAAGAAATTAGTAAAGAAACTATCTGGACGAGTGAAATAAAAGACAAAAACGATAGAATAGCCCTTATATCTTTGAGATTAGAACTTAAAGATTGGCTAAATGGAAATATGCTAAATAGTTTATTAGGTAATATGGGATTAGGTGATTTTACTGTGGAAAAAGGTAAAATTATAAAACTTATTTTAAAAGGTATTGTGGATACTGAAATTCAAGAAATTATAAATAAAATTGAAAAAGAAATCTGTATTGAAAAATTTAAAAATTTATATACTGTCATAAGTTTGAAAGATTCTAATGGAAATTTCATTTGCCGGGAAAATTTAAATACATTACAAAACGAAATTAGAAATACAAGTAATAGGGCAGAATACGGAGCTCTTATAAGCGTAGTAGGATTTATTCGGGATAGAATATATGGAAATCAAAGCAGTAATCAAGATGGTTATATTTTAAAAATTTTAGAAAATTTAGATGAATTTTTAAAAAAATTAAAGATAAGCCAAGATTTATTTCAATTTGTTAAACAACTTCAGGACTCTGGATTTTATTCACTATATAAAACAATTGTTGAAAAATTGAATGAGTTAAAAGCAAAATTAGATAGTAAATATAATTCAACTAATAGTAGTAATTTTGATAAACTTATTCAATATTTAAGAACTGAAAAATCATCTTCCTCTCTTACTGAGAAAGAGATTAAAGAGTTTAAACAAGAGATCGAAAATATACTAACTCAATGTAAGCCTATTCAAAATTTTGATATAGACACTCTAATAAAAAATTCACTCTATCCTTTTTCTATAAATGAGGAATTATTGAATTTTTATAGCAAATATAACTCTGTTAAAGAATATTTTAATGAAATCTTCTTCGGCTCTATTATTGGAACTCAATGGGAGAATTGGATAAAACAAACTCCTTTAAATGCAAAAATAAACTGGCAAGATGAAAAAATAGAATGGGATAAGTTTACCGATGAAAATGACCCAGCCTTAGATATCTTATCTACCTTATTACTTCAATTTTTACTTAGAAAAAATCCATCTCCTGCAAGATTAAGAAGAATTTGGGAAACAACTCAAAACTTCTTTGAAGAGATAAAAAGAGAAATTTTAGATGAAAACCTACTGGGAATTCCAAATTGGAGACGAAAAAGAATAGTTTTTGAATTACCTTATATTCAAGGAATAAAAGATACGGGAGAAGAGTTAGAAGGAGATGGTCTTTTATTTTGGGCTTTGCCCAGTGAAAATAAAGATAAAACTTATATCTATCTCATAAGCTCAATAGAAGACTTTATAAGAAAGTATGCCAACAAGGATACACTAAAAAGATTAAACGAGAATAACCTTGAAGATATAGATGAAAATAATTTCGAAGACTTTAAAATTGAACTCAAGAAATACTCAGAAAAAGAAAATAGAGAAACAGGTAGTAATTTATGCTCACTCCAAAAAAGTAATATTAAGAATTTTGTGCTGTATAACTCCTATGCTTCAATTACAGACCCAACTCCTGTTGGATGGCAAGTAATCATTCCCACGGAGTATGTCCCAAAATTTATAGACTTAATTATGGAAAAATATAACAAAGAGTTTAAATACGTTTACGGAAAACTTCCTATCCACATAGGTATAATTATTCAAGATTACAAAAAACCTTTATACATTGGCTTAAATGCATTACGAAAAATTAGGAGAGACGTTAAAAACATAGACAAACTATACCAAAATGGCACTAAATTTTGCATGAAATACCATCAAAAAATATTAAACTATGCAAAACCAGAAGAGTTATGTAATTCAACGCAAAAGTATTACTCCCTCTATTGGGACAACAAGCAAAAAACAAATGTTGATTTTTACGATTTTTACATAAAACCTAATGAAAACTGGAAAAAAACACTCTCTGTTATGGGGAATTTTGTAGATGATAGATATATAGAAATTATACCTAACACTTTTGATTTTGAGTTTTTAGACACAAATACAAGGAGAAACGATATTTTTTACCTTAAAGAGAAAAATTATAAAAGAGCTTTCCAACTTAAATCAAACAGACCATACGAAATAGAAGAATACTGGGATAGGTTTAAAAGGTTTAGAGATACTTTTAAAGATAAAACAAACACCGCAAAATTACACAAATTAGTTAATATCTTTTATGACAAAATTGAAAATTACAATAAAGACATAAATCCTTTACTCGCTTCATCAATTGTTAATATTTTGGAACTTAATAAAAACAAAGATTTACAAAGAGATATAGCTTTCATTTTTGGTTTAGATGAAAAAAATGACATTTATAAAGAACTTGTAAATAAATTAAACTCTGAAAATATAAAACTATTTTTAGATATGTTTGAGTTTTGGTCTAAAGCTTTGCAGGAGGTGTAAAATATGGTTGAGACCTTAAAAATTTTTGCCTTGGCTACAGATCCTATATATATAGGAACAGGTGGATACACTATAGGAAGAGTTGATAACACTATAGTCAGAGACCCTATTACAAATATTCCTAAAATTCCCGGAAGTAGCTTAGCTGGAACTTGGAGATACTATGTAGTTTTAGAAGCATTAACATTAAAAGATTTAAAAGATAAACAAACTTCAACTGATGAAAATAAAAGTCAAAATGGTAGTACCTCTGATGAAAAGTTAGAAAATTGTAATGGGAAAAATAATCCTACTAATGATTGGAAAGCTTTTTTAGGAAATCAGGTTTTGAGAGTTAACTGTGCAGGACAGGATGACGCTCCTTTTGTAGAAAGGAATGATAAAAATAATACAGGACACTGTGGATGTTGTATAGTTTGTAAAGGATTTGGATTTTCTAAAAAAGACATAAGCTGGCAGGGAATGATTTTCTTTAGTGATTTAAAAATTTTACTTTTTCCCGTTTTTACTTTTAAAGGGACAAAATGGATAACAACAGCTTCTATCTTACAAGAAATAGGAATAAATGAAAGCTCTCCGAGAGAAAATAAGATTAAAACTAAAAATGGAAACGAAAGATATTTAAATTTAGGTTGGCTTTACTTGGAAGTTGAGAGTAATCATAATATTAGTAATTCTCCAGTTAGTAATTTTTCACTTAAACCAGAAGACATTGTTATTGTTCCAGAAAGCTTATTCTCTCACATTGTAAACTCTAATCTTGAGGTTAGAACTTCTGTTTCCATTGACCCAATAACAGGGTCAGCAAAAGAGGGAGCTCTATTTACAACTGAGGCTATTCCACGAGGAACCATTTTTTACGGTAATATAAGAATTTTTGATAAGAATAATTTTATTAATTCTAACAATAAAATGAATAATAAAATAGGATCATTACCTTCCTGTGAACAATTAAAAGATGCTTTAAAGGATAGTGCACGTTATTATGAAAGTTTAGGTATTGGAGGAATGACTACAAGAGGTTTTGGAAGGTTAAAAATTGAACTAATAAATGGTAATTCTCAATCAGGAGGTAGCCAAAATGGGCAATCAAATCAATAACTTAAATATAGAGTCTCTTATTGTTAAAGTATCTTATGAGCTGGTAAGTGAAAAAATCTTAGACAAAAATCAGATAAATAAGTTGTTAGGAGTCTTAGCAAGTAATGGTGTGTATGCAATGTGGGTTTATGCTTTAGATAAATTTAGAGATAACGAAGAAAAGCAGAAAAATCTTTTTGAATTTTTAAAAAAAATTGCAGAATTAGATAGATTTATTACACAATCTTTAAGTGAATTGATTAATGGAATAGAAAATAAAGAACTAGAAAGATTAGATAAAATAACTAAATACTTCATAGATATTTCAAATGACCTTCACAACCTTCTTTTTTTAAAACAGATTCTTGAGAAAACTCTTATTTATGCTTATTATCATGCTAGAGCACAGGGAGAGGATTAAGATGCCTTGGTATAAACTTGTCTTCAGGCAAAATCAACCTATTCATATAGGTTCTACCAAGTGGGGTGTAGTTAAAGAAACAGATTTATTTATATCTGGACAAACTATGTGGGGAGCTCTGACAAATGCTTATTATCAAAAAAATAGTCAATACGATGAAAACGATGAAAATAAATTTAAAACAATATCAAACTTTTTTCCAAGTTTTGATGGAAAAAATATTTTAAAACCATCTTATAAAGATGGAGAGTTTCATTTAGGTGATTTTTCAGAGGAGGAATTTAGAGCCTACTTTGTCGATACTTATGTTCAAACAGCCGTTGAACCTATTAACAGAAAAGCCAAAGACAAAAGCCTTCACGAAATTGACTATATATTACCAAGACCAAAAAGGGAGTTTCAAAATATAGAAAAATTAAGTAATCTACAAAACAATTTACACTGGATAGGTATAGTATTTATAGATGAAGATATAAACTTTTTAAAAGAAAAACCAAAAATTTATGTAGGATCAGATGTGCGATATGGATTTGGAGAATTAGAATTAGTGGAGTTAGGTAAAGATATAGACGAAAAATTTTGGTGGATAGAAGGAGATAAGATTAATATAGAACAAAAAGAGCATTCTCCTTATTTTATTGAATTAAACATTAACTCAAAGATTGAATTTGAAGGAGAGGTTTTACCAATCGTAGAGATGGATTTTCAAAAAAATACACCTAAAGTTAATAAATATGGGTTTTATATAAATGTTGGAAGTAAAATTAATAGTCTTGATGGAGCTCCAATTCAAGGAAAATTAGAAAAAGGAAAGATTATATTTTCTCAATAGGATTATGTCAGAATTTATAAGATTGATAGTTAAATAAATATAGACAAAAGTGAGTTTTTAAAATTCAACAAGGAGGAGAAAGATGTTGAAAAGGGTTTACTTTGCACTTGTTTTAGCTGTAATTTTTTCATTCCATCTTCACGCAAAAGAAATACCAGCTCCATTTGGTATTCAGTTAGGTAAAGATAATGTTCAAACGGTGAAAAGTATTATACAAAAAGAAGGTGGTAGAATAACAGAAGAAGGGTATAGACTTGTAAACAATGAAAACATTCAAAATCCAGACGTATATGGTATTTTTGTTAAAAATTTACCAATAGATTATTTAAAAGTAGCAAAATTTTGATTTTACAAGGGAACAGTATATGAAATTAATTACATTCTCAATCTGGATATGGACAAAAAAGAGTTTTATGAAATTTATAACCAGTTAAAAAGTAAATATGGTACTCCAGTAAGATATGTTAAACCTTATCTTGCAGATGGCATAGCTGTATGGAAAATAGATAATTACGAAATATCTTTATCTGCTCCTTGGGTTTCTTGGAATATGTACCTAACTTATAAGTATTTACCATTATCAAAATTAGCCGAACAATCAGATAAAGAGGTTTATCAAAGAGAAACAACTAAACCTAAAAAAGGATTCTAACAAAAATTAAAAGGGACTTTTTGTCCCTTTGTTTTCTATACTTAAACAAGCTAAATCAGACCTTAAATTTTGGTAAAATAGTTATGTATTAAATTTTTAAACTGATTAAACGAGGTTAAATTTATTTTGAATAGAGTAGTATTAATAGGACTGTCCATATTTTCTCTTTTGTTCCTTGTTTTTGGTATATATGTATTTGTTATAACAAGAGACCTTCCAGATGTTAGACAGCTGGAAAACTGGAAGCCGCCAGAAGCTTCTGTTATACTTGATTACCAAGATAAAGTATACAACGAACTTTTTATACAAAAAAGGTACTATGTTTCCATAGATAAAATTCCTGACCATGTAAAAAAAGCTTTTATAGCTACGGAAGATAAAACGTTTTACTCTAATCCAGGCATTGATATCTTTGCTATAATCAGAGCTGGTATAAAAAACATTATAAAAATGGGAAAAGCAGAAGGTGGTAGTACAATCTCACAACAACTTGCAAAAAATCTATTTCTAACCCCAGAAAAAAGTCTATCCAGAAAAATAAAAGAAGCTGTGTTAGCAGTTAGATTAAACAAAATATACTCAAAAGACAAAATCCTAGAGATGTACCTAAATCAGATATACTTGGGACAGGGAAGTTATGGAGTTGAAGCAGCTGCAAGGACATACTTTGGTAAAAGTATATCTCAAGTAGATTTATGTGAAGCTGCTGTTTTAGCAGGTCTTCCAAAAGCTCCATCTAAGTATAATCCCTACGTTAACCCAGACTTAGCAGAAAAAAGAAAACAAGTCGTTTTACAGAGAATGTTAGAAGAGGGATACATTACAGAAGCTGACTATAAAAGCTGTGTAGAAAAACCTATTAAATTGGCTGGAATCATAAGGTCTGATAATTTTAACGACTACTTTACAGAGATTATAAGACAGTGGGTGATAGACAACTACGGAGAAGACGCAATAAGTCAAGGTGGGTTAAAAATATACACAACCATAGATACAGCTCTACAGATGTATGCCCAAAAAAGAGTTCAACAGTGGCTTGAAGACTTACAAAACAGAGTAGGATTCCCAAAACTATCAAAAGATGACATAGAATACTTAAAAGTAAGGTACGAAAATCAAAAAGTATCTCCTGATACAATCATTAAAAACTATATATACGTAGCTCAGATTAAAAGTATATCTAAAGGTAAAATCTCATTTAGCATAGACCAAGTTGAAGGGGAGGCTCTTGTAAAAAACACAGCAAATCTTAAAGTTGGTGATTACGTTTATGTAAGGTACCAAGAAAATGGTACTTTTAAAGTTTTACCATTCTTAGAAGCTGCAGTAGTATCTATAGACTCAAAAACAGGTGGTATAAGAGTTTTAATAGGTGGGTACGAATTTAGAAAATCTCAGTTTAACAGGGTTTTCCAAAGTAAAAGACAGCCTGGTTCTGCAATAAAACCTATTATATACATGGCAGCACTTTTAAATGGATATACTCAAATATCTACTTTAGAAGATAAACCAATAAGTTTTTGGGATTACAGTCAAAACAAAGAATGGACTCCAAAAAACTACGATGGAAATTATTACGGAACAGTTACTTTAAGAAAAGCCTTAGCAAAGAGTTTAAACGCAGCTACTGTTTATCTACTGTCTCAGATAGACTTTGACCCGGTTTTATCTGTTGCATACAAAGTAGGAATAAAACAAAAACTTCCAAAATACTACTCTTTAGCCCTTGGGTCAGTAGAGATAACTCCTATTGAGCTTGCAAATACCTTTGCAACCTTTGGAAACTATGGAACAAAATGTGAGCCTTACTTTATAAGGAAGGTTGTAGATAAAGAAGGAAATATACTTTACAGACAAGGCCCTAAATGTGAGGAGGTCCTTCCTAAACCAGAATCCGCTGTTATGGTTGACCTATTAAGGGCTGTTGTTCTTGAAGGAACTGCTGTTAAAGCATCTTCAATGTCAGTCCCTGTTGCAGGAAAAACAGGGACAACAAACGATTATTCTGATGCTTGGTTTGCTGGGTTTGACCCTGACCTTACAACAGTTGTATGGGTTGGATACGATAAAAGAAAACCTATTGGAAAAGGAATGGCAGGTGCAGAAGCTGCACTACCACTGTGGATAGACATAATGAACTACGCAAACAGGTCTGGTGTTTATAAAGAGTTTCCTAAAGTAGAAGGAACAGTTTACATACCTATAGACCCAATTACAAACAAAGTTGCTAATGAAAACTGTCCCGGAAGGTATATACTCTTTGTAGAAGGAACTTATCCTACAGTAGACTGTGATGGAAACCAAGTAGATTTTTCTCAACTGTTTAAAAAACCAGAAGAAAATCCACAACCTCAAGGAGAATCTCCTCCAACTGAAGAAACAAACCCTCAACCTCAAGAAAATCAACCTACAAAAGAAAGTCAAGAAATATTAGATATATTAAAAAATAGGTAAATATTTAGATATGGAGAAAACTACAGAAAAAAGCTTTATGAAATATATTTAAAAAGTGAAGGAGAAAGAAATAAAGAAGGCTAAACTATGGAAAAAGAAAAAGAACTTGAACTTAAAAAACTGGAAATTGAAAAAGCAAAAGTTTATGAAGGAATTTTAAGAACTTTAGTATTTACTATTCTAACTTTGGGAGCTGGAATTGGAACAGTTTTATATCGTTTATATAGCTCGAAAGAATTAGATAGTTTAATCATTTCTATTTTATCTACTTTTGTAATAGTTTTTTCTATTACAGCTTTATGGATTTATTTAAGAATTCATAAAATTTTGAAAGAGGTATAGGGATGGAAAAGATAGGTTTAGCAATGTTTGTTTTGGCTGTCTTAACAGCTTTAATATCTTTTGGAGTAATTGCTTTTTTAACAGTTAAAGACTATTATGAGGAAAGGAAAAAATTAAAATAATTTTTAAAACAAAAAAAAGGAGCCAAGATGAAAAAATACACATTCCCCGATGAAAGAGGATACTACGGACAGTTTGGAGGAAAGTATTTACCAGAGACTTTAATCCCAGCTTTAGAAGAGTTAGAGCAGCAGTATTTAAAGATAAAAAACGACGGAGACTTTAAAAGACAGCTACTTTATTACCTAACAGAGTATGCAGGAAGACCTACACCACTTTACTTTGCTTCAAGACTTACACAAGTAGTAGGTGGAGCTAAAATATACTTAAAAAGAGAGGATTTACTCCATACAGGAGCTCATAAGATTAACAACACTTTAGGTCAAGTTTTACTTACAAAAAGATTAGGTAAAAAGAGAATAATAGCAGAAACAGGAGCAGGACAGCACGGAGTATCAACAGCAACAGCTGCAGCTCTATTTGGACTTGAGTGTACAATCTACATGGGAGAAGAAGATGCAGAAAGACAAGCTCTAAATGTCTTTAGAATGAAACTTCTTGGAGCTAAAGTAGAGATAGTAAAATCCGGAAGTAGAACTTTAAAAGACGCAGTTAACGAAGCTTTAAGAGACTGGGTTACAAACGTAAGGACAACCCACTACATAATAGGATCAGCTTTGGGACCTCATCCATTTCCTATGATTGTGAGGGACTTTCAGTCAGTTATTGGAGAAGAAGTAAAAAATCAGATACTTGAGATAGAAGGAAAACTTCCAGATGTAATAGTCGCCTGTGTAGGTGGTGGAAGTAATGCAATTGGTATATTCTACCCGTTTATAGAAGATGAAGAAGTTAAGTTAGTAGGAGTAGAGGCCGGAGGATACGGACTTGAGACTGGAATGCATGCTGCAAGTATAGTTGGAGGGTCTGTAGGTGTTTTACACGGTATGAAATCTTACTTTTTACAAGACCAGTGGGGACAGATAGAAACAACTCACTCAATATCTGCTGGATTAGACTATCCGGGTGTAGGACCAGAACATGCTTACTTAAAAGAATCTGGAAGAGCTACCTACATAACAGCTACTGACGAAGAGGCGTTAGAAGGATTTTTACTACTATCAAGAACAGAAGGTATAATACCAGCTTTAGAGAGCTCCCACGCAGTTATAAAAGCTGTAGAAATTGCAAAAAACTTAGACAAACACCAATCAGTCGTTATCAACCTATCTGGAAGAGGAGACAAGGACGTTCAATCAGTAAAAAATCTTTTAGACACTGATAAAGAGCTTTACGAGAGACTTTTAAATAAACTAAAGGAAAAGTACGGAGTATAATGGAAATACTTCTTCCAATAGCAAACGTTGAAGTAAATGTAATACACGTCCTTGTCTTGGGTTTTGTGGTTGGTGTTTTGTCAGGAATGCTTGGAATAGGTGGAGGTATAATACTTAATCCAGTTTTACTAAATATGAATATACCTTCTGTTGTTGTAGTTGGGTCATCTATAAGTCAGATATCTGGAGCTTCTTTATCCGGATTTTTAACTTACCTAAAGTCAAAGGTTGTAGATGTTAAAATGGGGCTTTACATAGTAGTTTTTGGCTTTATAGGAGGTTCGTTTGGTGTTTTTTTAATAAACCTTCTTAAAAGCCTTGGGTATGTAAAGAAGTTTGTTTTAAGTGTTTATGTTGTTTACTTGCTAACTTTAGGACTTTTTATCTTAGTAGAAAGTATAAAAAACAGACATAAAAAAGAGCCTAACCAGATACCCCAGTTTATTAAAAATCTACCTTTTAAAACACAATTTAAAACTGGTGAGCTAACTATTTTTCTCCCTGCATTTATTGGGTTTTCATCAGGATTTTTAGCAGCTGTAATGGGAATAGGAGGAGGAAACCTTATCACTCCTGCTTTGATGTACCTTGGAGGTTATGAGGTTATAAGTGCTGTATCTATAAGTATTTTTCAAATGGTGTTTGTTGCCTCATTTTTAGCATTTTTCCACTCTTACGTAAACCACGGTGTTGATATAGTTTTAACAGTGATTTTAATTTTAGGCTCTTCTTTTGGAGCTGTATTTGGAGCGGTGTTAGGTCAAAAGGTAAACAAGTTTTACATAAAGATGATGCTTGCTGTTTTGATGATTGTTGTTGCTTCGTATAGTCTTTATCAACTAATAAAAGCTCCACCAAAGGAAGTTTTCCATCTTACAGCCTCAAACTACTTTGCTAAATTACTACTGGAACAGCCTTTTATCTACTCTTTACTCGTTGTTGTGTTTAGTTTATTAATTGGATTTATTGTAAGTGTTATAACCCTTAGGTTAAAAACATTTATTTTAGAAAAACTAAAATGAAAGTAGGGTGGATAGATTACTTAAACACACTTCCTTTTGGTATAGATAGATTTAAAGACATCACTATAGTAAAAGACTACCCATCAAACCTAAATAAACTGCTAAAAGAGAAAAAAATAGACATAGGAATAGTCTCAGCAGCTGAGTATTTAGAAAACTTTTACCAGTATTTAATCATTCCTGATTTATCAATCAGCTCCTACAAAGAAGTTAACTCTGTAATAATAGGCTCAGACCTTCCACTAGAAGATGTAGAGGTTGTTTATCTTACAAAGGAGTCTAAAACATCTGTTTATCTAACAAGGGTTGTGTTTGAGATTTTTTTAGGTAAAAAACCTATTTATAAATACTTTGATAATTACAAAAAAAGACAGTCTGTTTTACTGATAGGAGATAAAGCAATAGAGTATAAAAAAGATTATAAGTACGTTTACGACCTTTCAAAGTTGTGGTTTGACAAGACAGGTTTACCTTTTACATTTGCCCTTTGGTGTGTTAATAAAGATTTCTTTTTAAAAAATAGAGAAAAAGTTTTAGATTTTGAAAAAAGGTTAAAACAGAATGTAAGAGATTTTTTTGAACGTTTAGACAGTTTGGATTTAGACTTAAGTAAAAAAGAGTATTTAAAAAATCTCAGGTACGGACTTGATAAAGAAAACATTCAATCAATAAGACTTTTTGCCAAGTATTTACTTGAGTTAAAGATAATAAAAACTTACCTTGATATAAGGTTTACAGATGGTAGAGTGATAACGGCTGATGGAACTCAGACTTTTTACAACTTTGATTACAACGAGGCTTACCATAGTACAAAAGCCGGAGCCTACACAGAAAGTCTGTACAAGTTTACCCTCCCATGTAAGATAGACAAACTGGCAAAGGAAAAAGAGGAGATAAACATCTTAGATGTAGGATTTGGACTTGGTTATAATGTTGCAGTTGCTGTAAAAGTTGCAAAAGAAAACAATCAAAATATAAAGATAAACATTGTCTCAGTAGAAAAGGACGAAAATTTTTTAGAAAGAATAAACCAGATGGAAATTCCAGAAAACCTTCAAAAAGAGTACAACTTTATAAAATCTTTAAAACCATCAAAAATAACACTTAACGAAAATATCTACCCATCTTACACTGCTTCAGCTGACGGAGTGAGTCTGACTGTAGTCTTAGGAGAGGGAAGAAGGATACTTTTAGATCTATCAAAATCCGGATACAAGTTTGATGCAGTATTTTACGACCCATTTTCACCGAAGGTAAACACTGAGATGTGGACTTTAGACCTATTTAAAGTTGTAAAAAATCTTATGACAGACAAGGCCATCTTAGCTACATACTCAGCTTCACTACCAGTTAGAAAAGGCTTGATAGAGGCAGGCTTTAAGATAGGACTTGTTGAGCCAGTAGGAAGAAGAAGTCCATCAACTGTGGCAACGATAAAGGGAGATATACCGGAACTTCCGGAAAAAGAAAAACAAAGGTTAGAAACCTCTCCCCTTGCAAAGCCATACTTAGACCCCTGCCTGTGTAAAACCAAAGAAGAGATTGTTAAAGATTATCAAAAAACAGCTTTTTAGGATGCTTGTTTGTTGAGTAAAAGTTTTTACCATGGAAAAGTGTAAATCTAACTTTATTTGGTTTAATAAATCCTTTCTTGTAGTGCTTCATTACAACCTTCCCAAAAAACAAACAGTGGTCTTGAAACTCTACATGGTTCACCTTTTTACATTCATAAATGACAAGAGAGTCTGTTATTATGTAAGATTCTATCATCGTACCTTTTTGGTGTTTTAAATTTGTAATCTCCCACTTATCAACTTCATTTCCATGAGTTTTTCCTATTGTGTGTATATGCTTTACAAATTCAAAAGGTAGAAAGTTTATACTAAAATCCTGACTTTCAAGTAGAAGGCTATAGCTGTAATTTGTCTTATCTACTGATATGGCGTAGATAAAAGGGTCTTTATTAACAGGTGTGTGATGGGCAACTGTAAAAGGATTGTTTTTTACACAAACTACGGCTGTAGGTCTTGGAATAAGTGCGTGGGTATAGTTTCCTTCAGGAAGGCTTTTAAATATTTTTTCAAACTCCATAGTTAGCTCCTGTCTGTTTTAAACATATAAAATTTTACATCAAACTTTCTCTCTAAACCTTTGTCGTTCATATACCTTATTTTCCCAAAAACTTTCCTCTCCTGCCAAGGTCTATCAAAAGTGCCAAAACACCAAGATATTCCTCCATAGCCGTTAGGATCTCTTCCATCTAAAGCGTACTTGTCGTTAAGGTAGCAAGCAATATCAAAGGCTTGTTTTGGATCTTCTGTCCACTCTATTATCTTTTTAGCCCAGTACATTCTCATATAGTTATGTATCTTTCCTGTTTTTAAAAGTTCTTTTTGTGCAGCGTTCCAGTATGGGTCGTGGGTTTTAGCTTCTTCAAACTCTTGCAAAGAATATACATAGTCTCTTTTATCCTTTTTATGTTCCTCAAGAGTCTGCCTTGCCCACTGAGGAATACCTTCATACTGGTTGTACAGTGGATTGTACCAGCAAAAGTTCCTTGACAACTCTCTCCACACTATAAGTTCATTGAAGAATGACACTACATTCTCATCGTTTTTATCGTAATGTTTTAAAACCTCTAACACAATCTTAAGGGGTGAAATCTGTCCAAAATGTAGGTAAGGACTAAGGTTTGAAGTGTAATCCTTTGAAGGGTCTGACCTAAACTCTTTGTATTTATAAAGTTTTTTCTCTATAAACTCTTTCAGTCTTTTTTCAGCTTCGTCATACCCACCTACAAAGTATTTATCCACAGTACTAACAGTTTTGTCTATATTTAGTATACTTAAAAACTCATCTGGTGTTTTAAACTCTAAACTTTCAACATCCAAGTCTTTAGAGTTTACTTTCAAATCTATTTTTTCAACAGGTTTTAAAAATCTGTCTATCACTTTGTTTAATCTATCTCTATACAAGTATGCGTAAGGGATAGGTTTGTCTGACACTACCTGTATAGGGACTACTACATCATTTTCAAGCTGGTAAACTGCCACTTGGGAAGCCTTAGCTATATTCTCTCTCCACTTTCTTTGGGTTTTTAGATAGTTTTTGTCTAATACTATACATACAGCTTCTTTAGATAGTTTTAAAGTTCCATTGACGTAGTCATCTTTTTGTATCACAAACTTTATTCCCCTTTCTTCTATAGCTTTTTTTGTTTTTAAAATCCCTTCTATCATAAATTTGTAGTACCTTTGATTTGAGTGTTTGTATTTGTCTGTTATAAAAAAGCTAACTAAAAGAGGTTTATTTAGTTTATTTGCTTTTTGTATGGCAAACTCAAGGCTAAAGTTAAAATCTTCCCTTAAGGAAGCTTCCATAGAGTAAAGAATGTACTTTCCTGATAGGTTATCTGGTAAGTTGTTTAGTTTCTCTAACCTTTCTTCAAACATAGATTACTCCTGCTTTTTAAAATCTAAGATAACAAAAAAGTTGGTTGATTTTTATATGTACTTACAAAAACATAACATGAAACGTAATTAAACAGATTGTTATACCTTTTACAAAAGATTAACCTTTTAGTGTAATTAAAATAGGGAGGTAAGTACCATGCAACTACCAGAGGCTTTTAGGTTTCTAAGGATAGGTTGGTGGATTGTTCACATTATAGGAATAGGAGTGGTTTTCTACCTTGGTACGCTATTTGGTGGTAAGTAAAGTAAGGCATGGGGTTTAACCCCCATGTACCTTCTTTTTAAGTACTTTCATATACTTTCCGTTATAGGTTGGGTTTCTTCTACATCTTCATTAGGGATTTATTTACTGTATAAAACTTTTATAAAAAAAGATTTATCAAATCAGGAAGAAATTAGAAGTTTTTACAGATTTTTGACTGTTTTTGAGCTTTTATTTTTTGGGTTTGTTGTAGTTTTTGGGTTGGGTATGGTTTTTCATGGAGGTTTGACCTTAGAAAGTAGTTGGCTAAAGTACAAGATTTTAATAGTTTTTGGCTTTTTTCTACCCCTTGAAGTTGTAAACGGTATAATGGTATTTAAGTACGTTAAAAACGAAAGATGGTATTTAATCTACGATAAATTTATACTTGCTATTACTTTTCCTTTGGTGATAGCAGGTTTAGTAGTTATTTATTTGGCTGTGTTTAAGCCGTAGGAGGTGTAAAAGATGAGAGTTTTTATCGTTGAAGATGAGTATTTAGCCCGTGAGAGGTTAAAAAGATTTTTACAAAAAATTCATAGTGTAGAGATTGTAGGAGAAGCTGAAAGTAAACAGCAAGCACTGGAAAAGATTGAAAAAGCTGAGCCTGATGTGGTGTTTTTAGATGTTAAACTTCCTGATGGGACTGGAATCGACGTGGCAAGAGAAATACTCAACAGAGGTTTAAACCCTTACATCGTCTTTGCAACTGCTTACGGAGAGTACGCACTTGAAGCCTTTAAAGTAAACTCTATAGACTACATTTTAAAGCCTTACGAGTTTTCTGATGTAGAAAATGCTATAAAGAAGATAGAAAATCTTGAAAATAAAAGACTTAACATCACAAACGTGTCTACGATGGTACAGGTAGAAAACGACTTTTTTATACCTGTTAAGCACTTGAGCAAGCTTATACTTCTCAAACCTGAGGATATATACTACATAAAAGCAGAGCTATCAGAGACCATAGTTAGGACAAAAGATAACGAGTACTTTTCCAACAAAAAACTTTACGAGTTTGAAAATATGCTCAAGTCAAAAGGATTTTTCAGAGTACATAAAAGTTATCTTGTAAATCTTTCTAAAATTAAAGAAATGAAAGTTGCAGAGCAGTCTAAACTTGTTATATACTTTAACGGTATAAATGATACAGTTAAAACAAGTAGAGACGGAGCTAAAGCTTTGAGGGATTACCTTGGAGTGTAAACCTGTTGTAGTTTTAAGTAGATGTATAAACAAAGAGGCTGTTAGGTATAACGGTGGAATAGTTCAAGATGATTTTGCCCAAAAACTTGAAAAGTATGTAGATTACATAACAGTCTGTCCGGAAGTAGATATAGGAATGCCAGTCCCAAGACCTACAGTTATCCTTGCAAAGATAGACAACTCTATCAGAATGATAGAACCTACAAGTAAAACAGATTACACAGAAAAGTTAGAAGAGTTTTCAAAAAGTTTTTTAAACAGTTTAAAAGAAGTTGATGGCTTTTTACTCAAAGCAAAATCTCCCAGCTGTGGTGTATCAGATACTAAACTATACCAGAAAGATTTAAAACATACCATTGGAAAAACAGACGGTATATTCGCAAGAATATCAAAGGAGATTTACCCCTACCTTCCAGTTGAAGATGAAGGTAGACTCCACGATTTTTGGATAAGACAGAACTTTCTAACAAAGATATTTGCTTACGCAGATTTTAGACACTTTAAAAAGTCAGCCAGTCATATAAAAGACTTAATAAAGTTTCACCAAAGGTATAAATACTTGCTAATGTTATACTCACCTTCAAACCTAAAACAGATGGGAAGACTGATAGCAAACTGGGACAGTTTAGGCTTTGAAAAAACAGTTCAAGAGTATGAGAGTTTGTTTAAAAAAACATTTTCTAAAAATCCAACTATAAACGCCCATATAAACGTTTTACAACATATCTACGGACATTTCTCAGACCTACTAAAAACAGGAGAAAAAAGACAATTTAACACACTCCTACACAAGTTAAAAAACGATAGGATTTACCTTACAGTGATACTGGAATTCGTTAGAAACTTTGTATACAGGTTTGAAGATGAGTACCTTGCATCTCAAAAGTATCTAAACCCCTACCCAGAAGAGCTCCAAACTGTTTAAACGAAATTAAAATTAAACTCCATAAACGATAAAATCTTACCCTTTATAAAGATTTTAATGGTTTTTATAATCATACCTACAATCAAATAAAAAGGTGTTTAAGATGATAGTAAAAGTAGACTCTTCAACAACGGCTTTAAAAAATATAGACAGTGGAACTTACAAGATAGAAGGAACCGGATATCTTGAGTGTAGGATTACTTTTATATCCAACGGTAGTTATAAAGTTGTTATAAAAACCTTAGATGAAAACCAAACAACTATAACTGGTAAAGGAATATCAAGGATTAACCTTTATACTGACATCTTTACAATCCATGTTTTAGAAACTACAGACAAACTTAATATAATCGTAAACAACATCAAAGATTACTTCTTTGATATACTTTCACTCAATTAAAGGGGTGTGTTTTGCAAGATTATATAGTTGTAGGTGGTGGGATAGGAGGTGTAGTTGCTTACTCCATTTTGAAAAAACTTGGAAAGAAAGTTTTACTTTTTGAAAAGTTAGACTACTTAGGTGGCTGTGCTGGAACCTTTAAAAAAGATGGACTTTTTTACAACGTAGGAGCTTCTACCCTTGTAGGACTTGATGAGAATTTACCACTGGATATACTATTAAAAATATTAGATATAGACAAAAATACTATTCCAGTTTTACCCATAGACCCGGCTATAGTTGTTTATACCAAAGACAAAGTTATAAACAGGTATAAAGATTTTGAAAGGGCTTTTGAGGAGATAGACAAAAACTTTCCTTACAAAAACAATAAAAACCTTTGGAACAGAGTAAAAAAAGTTTCTACAAACAACTGGCAAAATATATACAAACTCCTACCTTTTAACCCTAAAAACTACCCTGACCTGCTAAAAAAAGTTATAACAAACTTAGATTACTTTTTATCCGGGATAAAAGACAGTTTAATGACAGCTGAGAAAGTTATACGGCATTACATCCCAGATCCTGATGAAGATTACAAGGCTTTTTTAAACAGTCAAATCCTTATGGCTACCCAGTGCTACTGGGACGAAGTAAACTTTTCCTTTGCTTCAATGGGACTTACCTACCCAAACCTGTCTAACTACTATGTAAAAGGTGGTATGAGTAATTTTTTAGAGAGTATTGTAAAAGATGATAAAAACGTTTTAAAAAAAGTTAAAGTAAAGAGTATCTCAAGAGTGAGAGACATCTTTGAGGTCAAAACCAACAAAGGAGAATTTTACACAAAAAAAGTTATACTAAACAGGACTATATGGGATTACTGTGAGCTGTTAGATGAAAGTTTAAAAGATAGTTTTTGTGAAGTTAGTAAAAAGAAGTATAGTAAGCTGTGGTCCTCTGCCACTTTATACTTTGCTGTAAAGGATGAGAACAACCTTCTCTCTAAACACCACTACCAGATATTACACGATAAAAATCCTTATACAGACAGTTATTCTTTTTTTGTCTCTGTTGCAGATCCTTGTGATAGTGTAGAAGGCTACAAAAGTATAACTATCTCAACCCACTGTAAGATAGAGCTGTGGGAAAATTTGTCAAAAGAGGAGTACACTGAAAAAAAGGAAAAGTTAAAAGAGTTTATACTGGAAAATCTCTATAAAAAAATACCACAGTTTAGGATGCTACCTAAAACTGATGTTATGATAGGAACTCCAAACACATTTAATAGGTATACAGGAAGGTACAAGGGAACAGTGGGAGGTATCCCTTTAAGAAGGAAGTACACTATGTTAAACTATCCTATGGGAATAACTCCTATAAAAGGGCTTTATTTGGTAGGAGATTCGGTCTTTCCCGGACAAGGTTATCCGGGTGTTACGGTAGGAGTTTTTAATCTTTTACTGCAGGTAGAGGAAGATTTTCGTGAAGTATTTTATAGATATATCTAAACAAGACTGGTTAGTTGTTTTTCTTTTTGCTATTGTTTTTGGTGGTGTTTTAGGTAGTTTTATAACTGTTTTAATTGGTATAGAAAGTCTTTATCAAGGTTTAGTTACAGGTGTTATTTTCGGTTTGAGTATTTTCTTTTTTTCTTTTGTATTGATAAATCTTTCTAACAAATACGTTTTAAAACATTTTGATGAGAAGTTTTGGGAGTTTATAAGTCTTTCTTTTTCTTTTTTGGCCGGATTTTTGGGAAGTGTTGTAGGATTTTGTGTAGTAAAGGGTTTTAATATAGTAGAGATAAACTTTCCCCAAAATATTCTTATTTTAAGTTTTACACTTATAGGAATACTTACGGCACTACTTGGGTATCTACTTTACTGGATTGTAAATATAAGAAAGATAAAGTCAGACCTTGAAAAATCTTTAATAGTAGCAAGGCTAAAATCTCTTGAATATCAGATAAACCCACACTTTTTATTTAACACTCTAAATGTTTTAGCAGAACTTACACATATAAATCCTCAGCTTGCTGAGAAAACTATACTTACTTTTGCAAAATATCTAAGGGAAGTGATAGATGAGGAGAGTTTGATAACAGTTGAGAGGGAACTGTCTATAGTTAAAAATTTTGTATTTATACAAAAGGTTAGGTTTCCTGAGATAAATGTACATTACAACATAGACCCATCTATACTTGAGGTAAAAATACCAAAGCTTTCTATTCAGATACTTGTAGAAAATGCAATAAAACATGGGATAAAATCAAGAGGAAACATATGGATAAACGGCTACAGACAAAATGGTAAAGTGGTTATAGAGGTAATTGACGACGGGGAAGGCTTTAAAGAGATAAAAGAAGGAACCGGACTTCAAAACTTAAAAAATCGCTTAAAACACTTAGTAAATGGTAGCTTAAGCTATTATAGAGAAGACAATAAAACCGTTTTTAAGATTGAGTTTAATGGTTAACTACTCAGTTTTATTTATCTTATGTAAACTCTTCTAAAGATTGTATTAAAATAGCCTTTTTCCTCATTTCCTTTAAAGCTTCTATATCATCAGTAGAGTTTATTTTAGCCTTTATCTCTTCTGGCAATTCTCCAAACTTTAACTCAAGTGATTCAATAATTGAATCTTTTAATCCTTTTTGTAGTCCCTCTTTAAAACCTTCCTCTTTCCCAATCTTTAAAACATCTCTTAACACTGGATAACTCTCTATCTCTTCCCTTGTCCACTCTATTGTAATTGGCATCTCAAAATCCTCCTGTGTTATATAACTTCTTATCTCTTCCTCTATATTATTCCTTATTTTACTTATTTCAAGAAACAGTGTAAATAGTTCTTTTCTGTCTTTTGGGTTTGCGTTCTTTATCTCTTTTATCACATTTTCTACATAAAACTTAGGGTCTTCTATCTTACACAGTCCTGCAAGCAGTTTGTCTGTGATATTTGGACTTGCTACTAACTCTTTACACGGTATATCTTTCATATCTATCAGTCTATATCTGTAAGTCCAGTCTGAAAACTGTATCTTGTCTGACATTTTTAAAGGCTCTTTTCCTATGTATATACATACTTGAATTAAGTCTTTTGGTTTGTATTTGTCGGTGATAAGGTAGAAGTATTCAAACATTCTATATGGCATAGAAGGGTCATTGGTGCTTTGTATCTCTATGTGTAGAATGGTATTATCTTCCAATTTAACAACCAAGTCAGCTTCTCTGTTTTTAACTATTTTAAGGTCAGTGTCTTGAAGGAGTTGCCAGTCTACTTTTTTTCCGAGGATTATCTCTATGAGTTTTGTTGCTGGGTTTTTGAATAAGTGTTTAAGTAGTAAATCGGTTTTAATTTTTTCCATCTGTTTTGCTCTTGAGAGATTTATAATTCCACTTCATTATCCTGGACAATAATAAATAAAATGGGAATACCTCCACTTGATTCTTCTATTTGAAGAAAATATTCATCATAATTTTTATAATCATTAAATACCTTGAGTGAGAAATTCATTTTTTCAATTTTATTTCTAATAAAAAGCCAAAAGTAGCTCGGGTTATAATATACCCAAACTACTTTTGGGAGGTCAAAAAATGCAACTGGAAAAGTTTTATAACATACTTCTCAAAAATTTTCAATCATTTAAAGTTTCTTTTTATAAGAATACAGCTAAATCTAATGCTGGTAGAAAACCAAAAATTACCGATGAAGAAATAGCAGCAGTTTTCATCTTATCATACATAACTGGAATGCCTGTTTTGAAAATAGCAAGACAATTTATTGATGACTCTATAAAGTCTTATCACATATTCAGAAAATCAAGAATTAAAAGAATATACGAACTGCTTAGAATATATCTACAAATGAGAATACTGTCTGTAATTATAGAAGTTTTGGTATCTAATAAAAAACCAAGGCTTATAGTAGATGGTACAATACTTCCAGTAGCTAATGTAAACAGAGCAAAAACCCAGAGAATAAAGAGATTTAATGGAAAGAAGTTTTGGGTAAGAAGAAAAAGAAATCTATACAGTCAACACTACAAAAAAAGAGTAAAATTTGAAGAGATATACTATGGAGTGCTTGTTATGATAATTTGTGATACAAAGGGAAGAGTTTATGACATTTGGTTTCATCCAGCAAGTTATCATGAAGTTAAATCTTTTAGGTTAAGAGCAAAAACTAGTATTTGGTTTAAAAGACTTATAAGCCTTTTTGAAGTAATAGGAGACAAAGGCTATAGAGGATGTGAGAATGTTATCGTATGTGAGACAAAAGAGGATAAAGCTCAAAGGCAGATTATTGAGAGCGTATTTTCAAGGTTAAAACAATTTAACGCTCTTAGCAGATGGAGAAAAGGTATAACGCTTCTTTCATATTTGTATGCTTATGCAATAGGTTATAGCTTTTTCAGGTACTGTGAGGTTTAATTATGGCATTAATTTCTCACTCAACGTATATTATCTGTTATTTTTATATTAAATTCTTCTTCTATCAGATCCCAGTGTATATAGTTTTCAATTTCCCTCATGCTGGTCGTAAGCCCAATTGATCCATCATTTCTATCATTAACTTTTTCTATAATTTCTTGATAATCTTTTCTATCATTATCATATAGATGAAATTCTAATAAACCAGAACCTTTTAAATAATGTGCATTAATCCAATCTATCAGGTTTGAACCATTTAATGGAATAATGGTTATAGTATTATTCTCAATCTCACTATTTAAGTGTATTAAATCTTTTAGCTCCTTTATATTTTCGTTAATGTTAATTAAAAATTTCTTATCTGTATTTCCTTCAACAAAGATTACCACCTTTGTATTTATAGGATGTATACCAAGTCTTTTTGCTATATTTAAAAGGATATTATTATCTTCTTTATAACTACTAACTTTAGGCAATGTGTATTGATAACCTTGGTCTATAAATCGTAGACTATTTACAGGTATTAATTTAGCAATATATGGACTATGTGTAGTTAGTAAAACCTGAACTTTTTCATTACTTGATAATTCTATTAAACTGTTTATAAACTGCTTCTGCTGATCAGGATGTAAAGAGGTTTCTGGTTCTTCAATCGCATAAATAGTAGAAATTTCAATTTCATCAGTATGTCTTTCGTATCTTTTGCGTTCAGCTTCAAATAAAAAAAAGCTTAGCAATATAAGGCGCCTAACCCCACTTCCTCTTTTATTTAACAGAATACCTTTATCACTATATATTCCTATTCTCTTAAAAACATCACGCCATTTTAGCTCTTCAATATCTGGTATGTATACATTAAGTTCAGTAGCAATATTACCGTTAAGTTTCTTTAATTTATCTAATGTACCATTGGCTACATCTTCAATAGCCTTTTTTATTTTTTCAGCTACTTCCTGAAGTTTATACTTTATCTCTTGTTCTTTTAATGATTTTTCAACAGCAAACATTAGTGGATCTTTGATTTCTGGATTATCGTCAGTGTTTGTTCTATCTACCTTAAATAATCCATAAATTGGAAGATAATCTTTAATTTCCCCAATAAGTTTTTTACTCAATTCCTCTCCGTTTAAAAAAGTTTTATTATTCTTTCCAAAAGTTTTAGAAATTGTAATTGAAGAATCATTTATAGGTATGTTATTTTCCTCTAATCTTCTCAGAAATTGTTCAGGTATATCCTCAAATACACAAGTTATTTTTACATCATGTTTTCCTTCCATTCTTGCGTGTATATTTATATCGTCTTCCGTAAACCTAATTTCAGCTCTACCTTCATTAAAGAATATATCCAAAGCTTCTAAAATTGAGGATTTACCCGAATCGTTAGCACCTACAAAAACAGTTAAGTCCTCTATTTCTACTTCAGTTTCATCTTTGTAACATCTAAAATTTTCAATATTTATTTTCCTAAGTTTCATATCCCTCCTCCAAAAGTCTATCTCATCCTTACATCAGCCATTAGTAAGTCTTTCATTAGATTCCATTTAGGTTCTAAAGTTTATACTTATATTTTTATTTTTACTTACTTAGTATAACTTTGTCAATTTGGATTTACACTAAATTGTTAATTTCCCTCACAAAATGTTTACTTACTACCACACAGATAACAAACACCTTCCTCAGTTTTAGCCCAGTGTCTTGTACCTGCTTTTACTTCCAGTATATCTCCCTCTTTTAAGTGATAAACTCCTTCTTCTGTACCTATCACTATTGAGCCTTTATAAACTAATCTAACTTCATCATATTTATGGGTGTGCCAGTCGTAGTAAGTTCCCGGGTCATCACACCAAGTATAGATATTTTTATATCCCATATTTTCAAGCTTTTTAACAAGCTCTTGAATACTCATAATCTTTATTATAAACGGTGGTTTGGATAATTTTCAAGTAAACTCCAAACATAATCAGTGTACTTTTTCTCTTTTGGATTTTCATAGACTATTAAAGGACTTTCTACAATCTCTCCTCCTTCTTTGGCTTGCTTTATAGCTTCTACCATAAAGTGAGTTGCTTTTTCATTTATTGAAGGATGTATAAACCTGTACCTCTTGGGTTGAAGATTATAATTTTTCAAATACTTAACAGTCTCAGAAAATCTTTCACAAGGCACTATCATAAAAAGTTTTCCCTTATTTTTCAATAAATACCAAGATGCTTTTATAAAATCTTCCAAAGTTGCCAAAACTTCAGACCTTGCTATCTTTTCTTGAGTGTTTTTATAGTCTCCGGACTTAAAGTAAGGAGGATTTATTACAACATAATCAAAATATTGATGTTCGTAAAAC
The DNA here is from genome assembly GCF_000021545.1 of Sulfurihydrogenibium azorense Az-Fu1. Taxonomy (NCBI): domain Bacteria; kingdom Pseudomonadati; phylum Aquificota; class Aquificia; order Aquificales; family Hydrogenothermaceae; genus Sulfurihydrogenibium; species Sulfurihydrogenibium azorense. Next base: position 760,500 of record NC_012438.1, on the reverse strand, counting down.
TTTTTTACCTCTTTAACATCTCCAAGCTTTAAATCTGCTTTTACATTGTTGAGTTTGATATTTTTCTGAGCTAACTGATAAAGGTCTTGTTGGACTTCTAAACCGTAAAACTGTATATTTTTGTACTTCAAAGACAAAAGAATTAATATTATTCCACTACCTGTTCCAAGGTCTATCAGCTTCCCAGAAGACTTTATATTGACAAAATCAGAGAGTAAAAGACTGTCTATGTTAAATCTATAACCATCTTTTTTCTGAACTATAAAAACCTTCCCCCTTACAAAAGGAGAAAGGTCTTCATCTTCTTCAAGATTTATATCAAACTTTTGCAGTTGCAAGATTTAAAAGCGTTTCAGCTCTGTGTTTTTGTTTTTCGTAATGAGATTTTTCTTCTTCTGTTAAGTTTTCTGATTGGAGTTTTGAATTTGCTTCTTCAAGGAGTCTTTTCTCGTTTTCTACATCTATTTCATCTAAGTTGTAAACCTCTTCAACTAAAGCTATAACCTTATCTCCGGCTACATCTAATATACCGTAAGTTACTGCCATCTCTTTTACTTCACCGTTTGCTTTCTCAATTCTTAACTTTCCGGGAGTTATGTTTGTAAGAAGTAGCATATGGTTTTCTAAAATACCAATTTCTCCATCAGCCGTTGTTATAACAGTTTGATACACTTCACCATTAAAAACATTTCCAAGTGGAGTTACAACATCTAATCTATACATAACGCCTCCGACGTTAAAGTTTTGATATAATTATAACATAAAACAAATTAAGGAGAAGTTGATGACAGACCAACTTAGAGACTTTAAAAGAGACTACTACTGTGGAGATTTAAACGAAGGTAATATAGGAGAAGAGGTTAGATTACTTGGTTGGGTTGATACTGTAAGAGACCACGGAGGAGTTTTATTTATAAATTTAAGAGATAGGGAAGGAATAGTTCAAGTTGTGTTTGACCCTTCAAAAATATCTCACGAAGTATACAATAAAGCAAAAAAACTCAAGTCTGAGTATGTAATAGGTGTAAAAGGTATTGTAAGCAGAAGACCCGTAGGCACAGAAAATTCAAAGATGAAAACAGGAAACATAGAAGTTTTAGCACACTACCTAATCATACTAAACACAAGCGAAGTCTTACCTTTCCAAATAGAAGACAACATAAAAGTTAGTGAAGAAGTAAGATTAAAGTATAGATACTTAGACCTAAGAAGGCCGTCAATGCAAAGAAACATAATACTCAGACACGAAGTATATCAAGCTGTAAGGGAGTTTTTGGTAGGAAACGGATTTATTGAAGTTGAAACTCCAATGCTAACAAAATCAACTCCGGAAGGAGCAAGAGACTTTTTAGTTCCTTCAAGGTTAGAGAAAGGTAAATTTTACGCTCTCCCCCAATCTCCACAACTCTTTAAACAGATTCTTATGGTAGCTGGATTAGAAAGATACTTCCAAATAGTAAAATGCTTTAGAGATGAAGATTTAAGAGCTGACAGACAGCCAGAGTTTACCCAGATAGACTTAGAGATGTCTTTTGTCTCAGAAGAAGATGTCATGAGCTTGTCAGAAGCTCTTATTCAACATGTTTACAAAAAAGTGTTAGGTATAGATATAAAAATTCCTTTTAAAAGAATGTCATACGAAGAAGCTATAAATAAGTATGGAACAGACAAACCGGATTTAAGATACGGCTTAGAGCTTATAGATATTACAGACTTAGCTTTAGAGGTTGAGTTTAAAGTATTTAACGATGTAGCAAAGTCTGGTGGACTGGTTAAAGGTATCAACGTAAAAGGTGGTGCTAAATTTTCAAGAAAAGAGATAGATGACCTTACAGAGTATGCCAAAAAGTTTGGTGCAAAAGGAATGGCTTGGATAAAACTTGAAAACGGAGAAGCTACATCTCCTATTTTAAAATTCTTTACTGATGACCAAAAACAAAGACTTTTCCAAAAAATGCAAGCTCAAGACGGAGATTTGCTTGTATTTATAGCTGATAAAAAAGAGATAACCCATAGAGTTTTAGGATTTTTAAGAAAACACTTAGCAGAAAAGTTAAACCTTATAGATAAAAATAAGTTAGAGTTTTTATGGGTGGTTGACTTTCCTTTATTTGAGTGGGATGAGGAAGAAAACAGATTAGTTGCAATCCACCACCCATTTACAAGTCCAAAAGACGAAGATATAGAAAAGTTAGACCAAGCGTTAGAAAATCCAGAAATTGCACTATCTTTCAAATCAAAAGCCTACGATATGGTTTTAAACGGAGAAGAGATAGGAGGAGGTTCAATAAGGATACACACTCCTTACCTACAACAAAAAATATTTAAACTACTAAACATCTCAGAAGAGGAAGCAAAAGAAAAGTTTGGATTTTTAATAGAAGCTCTAAGCTACGGAGCTCCACCTCACGGAGGACTTGCCTTTGGACTTGATAGAATACTTGCCCTTATGACAGGAAGTGAAAGTATAAGAGATGTAATAGCATTCCCAAAAACTCAAAAAGGAGTATGCCCTCTAACAGGAGCTCCAGATTACGTTGAAGAAAAACAATTAAAAGAACTTGGAATAAAAATAGAAGAGGAAGAAGAATGAGAAAGATATTATTCACAATACTTTTAAGTTTTGTGTTTGCCTTTGCTTACCAAGATTTAAACTCAAAGGCATTTTATGAGATGATTCAAAAGGAAAAAAATGTGATAATCCTTGACGTAAGAACACCTCAAGAGTATGAAAAAGACGGACATATACCCGGCTCTATACTAATACCGGTTCAAGTTTTACCTCAGTATATAAGAGAATTAGAAAAGTTTAAGGATAAAAAAATTCTCGTTTATTGCAGGTCTGGAAATAGAAGTGCTGCAGCAAGTAGATTTTTAGAGCAAAACGGTTTTAAAAATGTTTATAACTTAAAGTATGGAATTATTGACTGGAAAAGAAATAACCTTCCGGTAGAGTATGGAATGAAAAAGTAAAATGTTTTTAAATAGAAAAGTTGTATTTTTCGAAAAAGTTTTGTAAAATATTTTTAGTAGTTAATAGTTGGAATTTAAACACCTTGACAAATGAATATGTTAAATCCCACTTAAGGTTTTGACAATTTGGTGAAATTAGCTTATTGATAATGATTATTATTAAGTTTTGCATCGTGAAAACAGAAAATATATTATTGTAATATTCAAGCAGTGATGCGGGTGAAAGTGGGAATATAATAGAAAATATATTTGCATTATGTGAGCTACGATGCAATTAACCTCAATTTGCGAGTGGTTAACGAAAATAAAAATTACCTGCAAATCAGCGTCATTACTTGATTATTTAAATTTTTTTATTTTTAAAAATTAACGGGTTTTGTCTGAACTATGTGGGATATAAAGCGCTTGCTTAAGCAAGCGATTGACTTAAAGAGCGGTGTTTTGTCTGAACTATGTGGGATATAAAGATAGGCTTTCAACTTGCTTTCTTTTGTTTCAACCAAGTTTTGTCTGAACTATGTGGGATATAAAGGTGATATCCACTATCGTAAAAATTAACTATTTTCATGTTTTGTCTGAACTATGTGGGATATAAAGTCAATAGCCACATATATAGCTTTGAATTTTGTTACAGGTTTTGTCTGAACTATGTGGGATATAAAGTCAAGTTCATTTGGAATTATAAATTCTCTGTTTTTATAGTTTTGTCTGAACTATGTGGGATATAAAGTAAAATACCCATAAAAGACCCATAAAAGTCCATAAAGTTTTGTCTGAACTATGTGGGATATAAAGAAAGTAATCATATATATAGAGATGTTTTACTATATAGTTTTGTCTGAACTATGTGGGATATAAAGTAGCTATACAGAAATTATCTATTATATTTGCTGTCGTTTTGTCTGAACTATGTGGGATATAAAGAGATATTCCACTTATAGGAACTGAAATATCAAAATATGTTTTGTCTGAACTATGTGGGATATAAAGTAGGCCTTGTTAAGCAATCTTCTGAAAAAGATTGCTGTTTTGTCTGAACTATGTGGGATATAAAGTCTTCACTGTTTGCGGCAATCCATTATCGAGTTCAAGTTTTGTCTGAACTATGTGGGATATAAAGGAGTGTGAATAAATCATCTGTATCAACTCTCTAACAAGTTTTGTCTGAACTATGTGGGATATAAAGTCTCCAGTCACGTAATAGAAGTTTGATAAATGAGCGTTTTGTCTGAACTATGTGGGATATAAAGGATTCTTCTCTAATCACTGAGAGCATCTCTCTCAGTGTTTTGTCTGAACTATGTGGGATATAAAGGCTCCTTGCGGGCGGGGCTTCTGTGAAAGTCTCTTTAGTTTTGTCTGAACTATGTGGGATATAAAGCTATAAATTAAATAATAAGGAGGTTTTAGCCCAAGCTGTTTTGTCTGAACTATGTGGGATATAAAGGCATAAGGAAATAGCTGTGAGATGTCAACAGAACTCGGGTTTTGTCTGAACTATGTGGGATATAAAGATTTCACTTTTGTAAACAATATCACTGATAGTTCCTAGTTTTGTCTGAACTATGTGGGATATAAAGTCTGCTTTTATGCCTGCCTGTAATCCCAAATTGTTCAGTTTTGTCTGAACTATGTGGGATATAAAGGAAGCCTGAGTGGCTTGAACAGCATACTCTGATAAGTTTTGTCTGAACTATGTGGGATATAAAGATGTGATAAACTCTTTTACATCTTTATTCATTTTTTGTTTTGTCTGAACTATGTGGGATATAAAGATTTGTCAAATATGAATGGAAGATGTACTACTTGGAAGTTTTGTCTGAACTATGTGGGATATAAAGTGAAGTGGCGTACTGTATGGTATAAAAACTCTCTCTGTTTTGTCTGAACTATGTGGGATATAAAGAGATATTGTCCTCTTGAATACTTTATTCCCCAAAGTTGTTTTGTCTGAACTATGTGGGATATAAAAAGAGATATGTTTTTATGCAAAAATTTATAAAAAGTTATCCAGAAAGCTTTTTTCTATACCTAACACTTTTTTGTTAAGATTTTTTGGATTTTCTACTTGATAGACATAAACACTGTCTTCAGACGGTGATATAACCTCTTTTACTTCGGATAGACATTGTGCAAGTTTTCCTTTTGATATTTCCCCCTCAAATGTAGAAAGCTGAGTCCAAAATAAATATTTTCTCAGTATTTTTCTAACTTTATTTAGTCTGTTTTCGTCAGTTATATCGTAAGTTATTATTACAAACATTTTTACCACCAAGCTTTAAAAGGTTTATAAATTTCATCACCTATTAGATGCTTTATAAGTTTATAACACTCTAACCTTATCAATTGTCTGTAAGATACATTTCTTTTTAATCTTCTATGCTTTACGGTTTTTGATAATCTTTCTTCATAAGCTTTCAAAAACTTTTTTCTTCCATTTTCGTTTAAATATGTATAATTTAAATCTTTATCAAAATCATCAATCGTTATCTGACCAGTTTTTATTAAATTAAAAATTAAAGGGTCAATTATAAAAGGCTTAAATATTTCTGCTATATCTAAAGAAAGTGAAAATCTCTTTTCTTGAGGACTGTGGAGGTAGCTTATTGTTGGATCAAGTTGAGTTCTGTAGATTTCTGTTAAAACTGTGTTATACATTATAGAGTTTCCAAAGCTTATTAAAGCGTTTATAGGATTGGTAGGTGGTCTTTTTTCTCTTTTTTCTATAAAAAAATCTTTGTTTTTAATGACTGTGTTGAAAAGTTGGTAATAGTGCTCTCTTATATTTCCTTCTATTGCCATTAGTTCTTCAATTGTTTTTGTTTCAAATATTTTAGGAAGTAAATCTTTTTCAATATTTTGAAAATTTTCAACGCTTATTCCAGATTTTCTTAAATTCCTTAAGATATGATGAACTGCACCTTCTATAAAAGAAATAGCTAACATCTGCCTTTTTGAATCATCGATATGATGTTTAACTTGTTCTACAAGTAAAGAGCCCGAAACATTTTTCTTTCTTGGTAGGAAGCTACCAGAATAATAGCCATAGTAGTTAAAAAAGTGCATGGGTATATCATATTGAGATAGGTAGTTTATAGCTTTTGTATTTATATCAACTTCACCAAAGATAAAGATTGTGTCAATATCGTTTATAGGTAGAGGTGTTTTTAGAGATTCTCCATCCTTTTCTGTTTCAAAGTAAACTGTGTTTTCTTTTCTTCTTATTCTCCCATTTGAGTTAATATAGTAATTTCTTGGCATTGATTAAAATCTCCCCCTATCCATAACAAAATTCAAAGTATGCACATTTTTGGCAGTAAGCAGCATCTATAACAGGAGGTGGTTTTTCTTGTTTTAGTATTTTATTTATCTCTATCAGAACTGCTTCTAACTCTTTTTCAGCTTCTTCCGTCAACTGAATAAACTCTCTTTTCTTCTGCTTTGGATAATTTATTATTCCTTGTTTTTCTATACCTAAATTTTTTAGGTAGTAAAGATAGTACAAAACTTGCATCTTGTCTGCTTTTTCCATTTTATCAGAGTATTTAACTTCTTTAATGTTAACTCCATCTAATATATCTATCGATATTAAATTGTCTATTAATACTTCTTTTTGTCTTTCCCTTTCATAACTATCCATGTGTAGTAAAGCACCAAGTAGCACTTTATCTGATTTATCTTCCATAGTTATCTTCCTATCAAAAAGCCACAGCTTCCTATGGCAGATATAAAAATAATTAACTTTAATACCATTTACTTTAAGCCGGTTAAAGTTAATGTCTTCTATCAAAGGATTTCTCCAAGTTCTGGGTCTTTGCTTATGTCAAGTCCAAACTCACTATCGTATTCAAAATTAACAGTAAAAATTTTATTTCTAAATTTATCTGGAGTTATTTGAGTTGGAATAATATTTTTTAATTTATAAAAAGGCATACTTACTGTAAATTTATTTAAAGTGTAAAATGCCTGAATTTTTTCAGAATATTTTTTTGACTTATCTAAGGCAATTTCTATAGCCTTTTCTATTTCATCTAAATTTTCTTGATAAACTTCTTCTGGAATAACGTTTATATTTAAAATTCCTCTAAAAAGCTGTTGGGCTTCTCCTTTAGTATCAGTTTTGAAACCTGCGTTTAGCAGTTCCATATTTTTGATAAAATTTTTATAAAAGCTTGTGTTTTTTATTTTCTCAATCTCATATACTTTTTTCATTAAATTTTGCTTTTCTTCGTCTGATAAAATTTTATTGTTAAATTCTTCTAAAGCTTCTAATGTAAAACTTATAATTTCATTGTTATAAATTTTTCCTTTATCAGAAGGTTCTTTTGTAGCAATTACAATATTGGCGTTATCACTTTCATTAATTATTCTCCCTTGTTTTCTGTAAACCCTTCCCATTCTTTGAATTAAAGAATCTAATGTGGAGATTTCTGCAAACATAATGTCGTAATCTATATCTAACGAGGCTTCTACAAGCTGAGTTGAAATCCATATAACTGGTTCAGTAGGACTTTTTATTTGTTTCTCTTTTTCATTTCTATCTATTTGAATAAAGAGAGAATGTAAAAGTTTAACATTTAGGTTTTCAATTTCTTTCAAAATTTTATACAGCTCTTGTGCTTTTTTAACAGTATTTGTAATTACTAAAACTTTCTTACCTTGATTAAACTGAGAAATAATTTCTTTTGAGAGCTCATCTATAGTTCTATTTTCCAACTTAATTTTATGTTTTTTTTCAGAATTAAAAACAGGATCCAATTCCTCTACAAAATCTTTCAAATATTCATTTATAAAAGGATGAATTGTTGCACTCATAAAGCAAAATTTTCCGCCGTAATATGCTATTTCTTGAAGTCCTTTTATAATTATTGCAAGGGTATCTGGTGAATAACTCTGTGGTTCATCTAATACAACTTTTGAATACATCAAAGTAGCATAAATTTTTTCATATCCAGGATACTTTAAAACTGACGTAAATAATTGATCTGCTGTAGTTATAGTAATAGGCATGGAAAATTGCCTGCTAGTTTGTGTTCTAATTATGTGCTCTTCAAGAGAGAGAAATTCATCTATTGTCTCATTACTTTCCATTCCATAGAATAACGCATCACTATGTAAAAGCCCTATTTTTTCCTTATCACTTTCAAAAATACTAACAAATCTATCATACATAGCATTAACAGAAACTCTAACAGGTAAAGTATAAAAAGCTTTATCCTCACCAATCCAATTTACAGCGAATTCTGTCTTCCCAATACCAGTTGAAGCTGTAAGCAATACATTTTTATTTCTTAGTTCTTTTGCTTTTTCTTGGAAAGGCTTTAGTCCTTTAAAATTATCTTTTTTAGAAAGATAAGATATTAATTTTTCATCTACGTTATGGATTCGATTTTCTTCTACAGGTAAATGAGCAGATGCAGAGTGGTCTAATCTGTGAAGAAGCCCTTTAAATAAAATAAAAATTTTGTTTTTCTTTATTTGAGATATTTTTTTATCAGAATTATTCATATAGGATTTAATTTCATCATAAACAAAATAAGGTGATTCTTCGTTTATATTGGAAAGGTCAATATTAAATTTGGATAGCCAACTTAAAAGACATAATTTTGGTTTTAGATCTCTTTTAAAAACTGAATCCATATAATCGACACTGAAGCTTATCTCTCTGTTATGATGGAATAATACAGAGTATAGAACATAATCAAAAAATTCATTATTTAATACATTAGCTATACTTGAATTAAATAAAAATATTCCAGAGAGATAATTATGGGGAATTTCTTCTTTTGTTCCTGATGAGATTTTAACATCCTCTCCTATATACCTCTTTATTTTCCTTTGAAAATGTGATGAAATTTTACCTAAATCATGAAATAAACAGGCAATTTTTAAAGCATTCCAAAAATCTTCATTGGCTCCGATACTTTCCAATTCTTTTCCGTATATTTTTTTTATTCTTTCTAATTCTTCCAAAAGATTTTCTGTATGCTCTCTCAAAGTTTCAGGAAAAGCTTTTCCATCCTGAAAATATAATTTTGCATAAAACTCTTCCATTTTATTCATCACCTATCAAATCTATAATCGCTTGATCAGCTTCATCAAATAGAATCTCTCCATTTTTTAAAGTTCCTGAATCGACATAAACAACATCTTTTTTTTCGAAATATCTAAGGCCTGTTTTATCTAATAATTCTTTATCATATTTAAAATTCATTCTGTAATTTATCCCGCTTAACCCGAACAGATCTGCAGTTTTTTTATTCAGATAAACCCCGCTTTTTATTAGAAACCTTTCAATATTTGAAAATTTCCTAAGTTGAGGTTCTATAAAATCTATGTAGTCGATTCTAACTAAATCTTCTTTTCTTCCAAGAGAAGGATATTCATTCTTTAGAAGATTTTCTTTAAATAGTTTCAGATATTCTTCTTTTGCTTTAAGATATATAGTCAGAGAAATATCATAAATGTTTACCACATAAGTTGGAGACTTTGAGAATACTTTATTAAAACCTTCTAAAAATATTCCTCTTTCTTTATCTCTTTTTCTATCAAATTTTATAAGTGTCTGTAAATCATGGACAACAGATGAAAATTTCCCCTGAATACTCATAGCAATAGGTATATATTGATTTACACCAATTGTAGTATGAAACCATCCCCTAACAGTTGACAGAGGCGGCAAAGGATAACTATCCCAGAAGTTAAAACTCATCGGTTTTCTATAGTTTGCAAAAATCTGATAAGCTTTTATTTTAAGAAGTTTCACCTTTAAACTCCATAATATTCATTTACTTGTTTTTTTAGTGACTCAAAAAAATCATTAATATTGTGAATTTTATCTTTGAGTAGAAGGTTTCTAATTTCTTCTTCATTTTCCCAGTATCCACTTACAATTCCTATGTGAGAACTATCTCTAACATTTTCACCATTAAAGCTTGTTTCAAGAACAGATGAAATAACTGGTGTTTCTAAAAGATATTTTCTTGTTTCAGGATTGAATTTTATCTTCAATCTTCCTAAAAAGAATGGATTTTTGACATTATAAACACCACCAATAGTAAAAAGAGGATTTAAACTTTCCATTCTACCTTTAATGTTTCTGTTTAGAACCTTTAATACATCTAAAACCATACCTATTCTCTTTGCCTTTTCAAAAGGTTCAAGTGAAATGTTATCGTTCGGATCTTCACCTACTCTATCTAATTCGATTGTAATTGTATAAGAATATAAAGATAAATGATGTTCAAATTGGAATAGGTCTGGATCCGTTTTAGCTCTTTGAGCAAAGTTTAGATTTGCTCCAAATTCAACATCTAAAAACATAGGTTCAAGGGATATGGCAGGAGTTATCCTTACAACTGCGGAACGAGTTAGAGCTCCTCTGTTTTTTTCTGTTTTCATATATCCAAATAAATCAGCTTCTATATAATCTTTTATGTTAGCTTCTGGCTTAAACTGGACAACATTTTGATTTGATGTTAAGGGATCTTCTTTATCGCTATCTATTGAGAATAATTCTTTCAACATTCTATAAATATCGTATCTAATGGCTTGCCTTGATGCATACGATAAAAATTCACCTGAACGAGAAAGTTTTTTTAGTTCTGATATGTGCCCAGTACTTTCTCCGTAATTCAAACTCATAGCATCAAAAATTACTGAGACTGTTAAACCCTTTGGTTTTAGATTACTCATCACTTTCTACCTCCTTGTTTTGTTTTGAAAGTAATCCATTTAAAAAACTGTATCCAATAGAATAAAAATCTTCTTTGTTCTGCAAAGTTTTTATAAATGAAGAAGGAATTACTTCTCCGTAAGCCATATAAACTCTAAGTAAAATATCCATAAATTGTTGACTATTTCCTATCCTAAGAGAATTTAAAAGCTTATAGGCAATGGATTTGATTTTATTTTCTGCTTTTTTTTCACTCAAAATATTTGCAAGTTTTTTACCTTCTTGATAGATTACCCATATTTCTTTTTCTGACACACTCATAGTTTTTCCTCCTATATTTTTAATAAATTCTGAGACAACCAAATTCAAAATTTGAATTTTATACGGACTTATATTTGTTTCATATCTTTCTGAGCCATTTTGATAAGCTATAAACATTCTTAAAATTTTATTTAAATAATTAAAATAAAGTTTATTTTCCAAGATTAAAGAAATAACTTCTGGGAGTATATAAATTTTTAATTCTCCTTTTTTTCTATTTATTTTGTAATAATCTTTTGAAAGTTGTTTTAAATTTTCCTTGGTTTTTGATTCTTTCAAAAATTCAGCTTTTTTTCTTGATAAATTAAAAGAATAAACCTTTGGCATAATTTCGTTGTTTAGATCAAGCTCTAAAACAGATATATTCTGAACAGTGAAATATGCTTTTTGATAAGAAGATTCTAAAACAAGTTGAGTAAAAAAGTTTAAGAGAATATTTTCAGTGAGATCTGGCTTTAAAACTCCATTTAATAATCTATTATTACTTACTAAGTCAATGATAGAGGTGTCAGAGTTAACAAAATAAAAAGCTCTTTTTCCGTCTTTCTGAATAAGAGTTAGACCTGCAAAATATGAAAAATAAATAATTTCGCAAATTTCACATAAGGGGATTTTTGGATTGAAATTCCATGAAAAATTTATAACATCTGGATTAAGACCGTAGAATTTAGAAATTCCAGTGTCAAAAATAGTATCCTTTTTAGCCTTTCTTTCCATGCAAGAAATACATAAGAACTTTTTATCTTTTTTAACTTTCTTCTCTTTCAAAAGTTCTTCAAAATCTTTGTAAAATTTTTCAAATCTATTCGTGTTTACACTTTTATTTAAAAAACTTTTTTGACCATAAATATTTCTTAAATAAATTCGAACGTCACTTTCCCAAAATTCTTGTTTATCTTTTTCCATTATTTCTATAGCTTTTTTAAGAATATTCATTAAAAGATTTACGTCTTTTTTTATTTCATTTTTAGAAGGAATTGAACCTAATTTATCTTTTAATAGCTTAAACCCTTCAAGGATTTTCTCAAATTTATTAAAAATTATGATTGGAATTTCTTCTAAAATTTCTGCATTTTCTTTTTTATTGGAAAAATATTTTTTATTTAGATAATCTAAAATTTTATTGTTTTTCAATGATTCTAAATCTTGGATGTATTCTTTGAAATTCTTTTTTTCATTTTCATATCTTCCGTACTGGTTAAAAGCATAATTAAAAAATCTTTCAGAAAATCCATCAAAAATCTGTATATCAAATTCTATGTAATTCTCGCCAAATTTAAGTAAACTTTCGTCTTTTGATTTAAGTTCCTGTTTGTCTCCAATAGTGTTTAATTCCCATAAATGAGAATTTATGTTTAAAAATCCAAGAATACCTGCATTATAAAGCCAATCTCCAAGATAAACTCTTTCCATTATTCTAAAACCTCCACCATTCCAAAGCCTTGTCCTGTTCTGTTCCCTATACCTATTTTGTATAAGAGTTCTAAGTCTTTAGGATGACCTGAAAGTCTGAAAACCCCTGTGTTTCCTGTTAGATACATTACAGGTTTTCCTGTTTTTTCTCTAAAAGATTTAAGTGTATGTTTAATAACTTGTTTACCCATTTTTATAGGTTCAAACTTTAAAGGTTTTTCAAGACCTTTCCCTTTAATGTGAGGAGATGATAGGATTCTATCGGTTATCTCGTTTAGCTCTTTTTCAAAATTTTTATCTGAGAAAAGTACCGGATTGTCATTTTTGTCCTCTACGATGATAGGAGCGTTTGTTTTAAATACTACACTATTACCTCTTATAGGTTTTTCATTTAAAACGTTAACTCTTTTAATATGAAGAATAACCTTCTCACCGTTTACAAGCATATTTTCATAAGAGCTAAAATCAAAGGTTTTTAAATTTTTCAATCCGTTGTAAAGTGTAATAACAAATCTGTAATCAGCTGAAGATATAAACAAGTTAAAGTAAGAGTCCTTGGAGTAAAAAATGTAATCTTTAACGGTAAAGTTGTTATCTATCTGAATTTCTCCTTCCTTTATTTCTTTGTTAAGGGGTGGGACTAAGTTGAAGGTAAAAGGTTTTGTTATTTTATTTTTGTATAGAAAGTCTTTGTAATCTTTATCTGATTTTTTTAGAGCTTCTTTTATTAAAGAAAGTATTCTATGTCTGTATAAAAATGGTATCATTGGAGTTTCTAACGTTATTTTTATTCTCACAAATTTCCTCCAAAAAGATCTTTAGGATATTATAACAAAGATTTTTATATTTTCTGACAAATTACAGTAAAGATATAATCTTTTAACTTTTCAAAGTTTTCTTGAGACTGGTGGAATTTATAAATCTTTAGCAGTTTTATTAAATCTTCTTTGTTGTCTAAACCTCTACTAATAAACTGAATAACATTTAATACATTCTTTGGTTTTAGAGATTTTGTTGCCCTTTCAAAATCTATTAGGTAAAGCTTTAAATCCTCATCTACAAGAACATTTGCGTAAGGTCTGTGCATCTCTCCTTTGTCTATTTTTAACGTATCTAAAATAAAACTCTGGTCTAAAAGTTGAGTTATAAGGTGTTGGTAGTTATTTTTACTCAATACTTCGTTAAGTGGTTTTCCTTCTATGTAATTATAAGCTATAAAGTCTTCTCCGGAAAACTTAAATACAGGTCCTATACAGTATTTATTTACCTGTTGTAGTATTATTCCTTCTTTTTGGATAGGATGTTTATGTATATCTTCAGATGCTACTTTAAAGGCTAAATCTTGCCCTTCAAACTTACCTCTGTAAACTACAGCTCTCCAGCCTTCTCCTATTTTTGTTGGATTTTCTATTTTAGGTTTTATATCAGAAAACTTTACCAATCTTTACTTTCCTATATGACTCCAGATTTCGTTATCGATGTTGTGTAAGACATACTCAGGAGCTTTTAACTTTACTATATACTTTCCATCTATCTGTAAGAGATTACCGTTTTCGTCTTTTTCAAAAGTGGCGTCAATAACAAGTTGTTTTCCTTTGTAAACTTTGTATCCGTCTGGCAATTCCTCTACTTTGTCAAATCTAAGCATGTTTGCTTGTTTTTGTAAAATATCTTTTATCATCTCTTTTTTAGGAAATGATACGATTCTCTCTGATATCTGTTCGTTGTAGTATTTATCGTTAAACCAAACTAAAATTGAAAAAACTATAACTGTTAAGTCTAAAAAACCAAATGTAATGGTATACTTGGTATCTCCTTTTAGTAAGAAGAACAAAGTTAAAGCTGACAAAACAAAAATAATTGTTAAAGTAATCTTTCTTAGCATAACATCCTCTTACTGTCTAATTATTTCTACATTTTTCGGTAGTTTAAAGTCTAAGCTTAAAGGTGTGTTATAGTATTTGAAGTTTTTAAACTCTACTTCTATTCTATTTCCATCTAAATCTACAGCTGATATTTTTTGCAGTTTTAAGGTGTTTTTTTCTATTGTAAGCTCCAGTGATTTAATATCATTGCCATTTTTAGGTATTAGTTCCAATATTACATAGTTTTTATTCTCTTGCTGAGATTTGATGTTAAAGACTTTGTTTATCGGTTTGTTATCAACAAAAATAGTTATAACATCTGTTATAAGCAAGCTGTTTTGGGGTGATGTTATTAAAGCTTGGTTTTCTTGTGGGTTGTAAAGGATTATTTTTTCTTTTGTCATAAATATAGTCTGTTTGTAAGGTTTTGTGTAATCTAACTTTATAGTTAGTGGTTTAGATACTTTTAGTTCTCCCGTAAAGATATCAGGGTTTTTAAATCCAGCTTGGTAGGTTTTTTGGGTAAACTCAGACTCAAAAGCTTTTATCTCACTTAACTTTTTTTGAAATTCAGTTAAAAAGTCCTGTCCGAAGGACAGGTTAAATAGGATTAGTATTAAAGTTAGGAATCTCATTAGTATAACCACATTGCAAGTTTTTTCCTGTACTCTTTTGTAAGTGGATGGGACTCTCCAAGGAGTGTAAATATAGATACCATTGCTTTTCTTGCTCCATCATCTTTAAACTTTCTGTCTTGTTTTACTATCTCTAAAAATAACTTTAGAGCTTCTTCGTAATTTTCTTCTACTGCGTAGCAAGAAGCTTGGGCGTATAGTTTTTCCAATTCTGTGTTTACATCTTTGGTTTCACACTCTTTCTTAAGTTGGATAAACTCTTTTAAGGCTTGTGCTTGGGTAAAGTACTCTTTATCGTACTCTTTTATTGAGTTTAGAAGTTTTTCAGCTTCTTCAAGGTGGTTTGTTTTTATCATAAACTTGGCAGCTTCTAATACAAGTTTTTTGTTTTCAGGGTATTTTTCTACAGCTTCTTTAAATAGCTGGTAAGCTCCTTCTCTGTTTCCTGATAGTACCATCATACTTGCTTCTTCTATTATCTTGTCTGCTTGGGACTTTATATATTTACTGATTATGTTTCTAACTTGGCTTTCTGGTAGAGCTCCTACAAACTTGTCAACTACTTTTCCGTCTTTTATTATCCTTACATCTGGAATACCATGAACACCAAACTCTTGGGCTATATCAGGGTTTTCGTCAGTGTTAACTTTCGCAAGGATAAAACCAAACTCTTTAGAAAGTTTTTCAAGGATAGGTTTTAAAGCTCTACAAGGTCCACACCATGGTGCCCAAAAGTCAATAACTACCACATTTTCGTAAGACTTTTCTAAAACTTCTGAAAAGTTTTCAGAATTTACATCTATTATCATTTTTACCTACCTCCAAACTTTATAAAACTTTACTTATATTATTTATTATAACCATTTTAAAGTTATATTCAACTGTTTAAAAAGTCCTTTAGTATCTTTCCATGGTCAAATACAAGTTTTTCAAAGGGTATCTCTTCTAACCTATATACGTCAGCTTTCTTTGCATCGTCTTTACCTATAGGTTGTCCATAGGCTTTACACAAAAAAACTATAGAAACTGTGTGGAATCTTGGGTCTCTGTCAGGTTTTGAATACACGTTAAAAAGTTTCACTATCTCAACGTCTAAATTTGTTTCTTCTTTCATCTCCCTGATTAAAGCCTCTTCTACACTTTCTCCTACATCTACAAACCCTCCCGGTAAAGCCAGACCGTAAGGGGGATTTTTTCTTTCTATCAGCACTATACCTTTAAAGTTTTCATTTTCATCAAAAACTTTTATAATGCCGTCAACTGCTACGTAAGGTGTTTTTATTGCCATTTTAAATCTCCTTAAGTATCTGATTAACTACTTCTTTGTCATCAAAGGGTATGACTTGGTCCTTGATTATTTGGTAGTTTTCGTGTCCTTTCCCGGCTATTAGTACTATATCTCCTTTTTGAGCCGTTTTTATGGCATACTCTATAGCTTTTTTTCTATCTGGCTCTACTATAACTTTAGACTTTTGGGTTATGCCTTCTAATATATCCTTTATTATTTGGTTTGGGTCTTCAAATCTTGGGTTGTCTGATGTTAGTATAACTATGTCAGAAAAATCTTGTGCAACTTTTCCCATTAATGGTCTTTTAGTCCTATCTCTATTACCTCCGGCTCCAAAGACTGTGATTACTCTATTTTGTTTTATCTGGTTTAGAGATTTTAAAATATTTTCAAGTGCATCTGGTGTATGGGCATAGTCTATTACAACTATAAAATCTTTTGCCTCTACAACCTCAAACCTACCTCTAATTGGTTTTAGGTCTAAAGTCTTATCTTTTAGAAAGTCTATATCAAATCCATCTTTGATTAAAAAAGATATAGAAGCTGAAAGGTTGTAAACGTTAAACAGTCCTCTGAGTTTTGTTTTAAAGTTTAAAGTCTTTCCTTTATATTCTATATTAAACAGTGTTTCAAAAAGGGACAGGTTGTAGTCTTTTATCTTAAATTCTCCCTCAAATCCGTATGTTATAAAGTCTATCTTTTCTTTAAAGTCGTTGTATATTCTTTTTCCGTAAGGGTCATCTATGTTTACACTTGCTATAGCTTTATCGTTGAAAAGTTGTATCTGGTTGAAAAACTCTCTTTTTGCTAAAAAGTAGTTTTCCATAGTTCCGTGATAGTCTAAGTGGTCTTGAGTTAGGTTTGTAAAGATGCCTCCGTGGAATAGGGTTGAGTAAACTCTAAACTGGTGAGCTGCATGGGAAGAGACTTCTGCAACCACTACATCACACCCTTTTTCTTTCATAAGGTTGAGGGTTTCAAACCATTGGACAGGGTCTGGGGTTGTGTGCCCTGACGATAAAATTTCATCTCCTATACGGTAGTTTATAGTTCCTATTACTCCTACTTTGTATCCTGCATTTTCGTAGTACTGGGCAAGTAGGTTAGAGACTGAAGTTTTCCCGTTTGTTCCAGTAATGCCTATAACTTTTAAGTACTTTGAAGGTTCATTGTAAAATTTGTTTGAAGCTGTAGCAAGACTTTTTCTCGTATTTTCTGAAAAGACTATATTTATGTAGGGATATTTTCTTTTCAATGTATCAATGATTGATGTATCTTGAATAAAAACAGTACTTGCACCTTTAGTTATAGCGTCTTCTATAAAGTGATGCCCATCTGTAGAATTCCCTTTTATAGCAAAAAAGGCGTAATCTTTTTGTACTTTACTACTGTTATTTGTTATACCTTTTACAACTTGACTTTTTCCTAAATTTACTACTTTCTCGCCTGTAAGTAAGTCTTGAAGCTCTTTCATCTAAACCTCTAACATCTTTTCTATTGTAAGTTTTACACTTTCTCCTATGGCATCTAAGTTATAACCACCCTCTAACATAAATATGTAAGGCACGTCTTTTAGCTGTAGTATGCTTTCTACAATTTTCCCTATACCTTCTGTACTTACTTCTAAGTATGTAAGAGGGTCATCTTCGTGTAGGTCGTATCCTGCTGATACAAGTATTATATCAGGATCAAAGGATTTTACCAAAGGTGGTAGTTCTTCTTGGTAGATTTGTAAGTAAACATCATCTCCTGTTCCTGCTGGTAGTGGTACGTTGTAAGTGTAGCCGTAGCCTTTTCCTACTCCTTTTTCATCTTTTGAGCCTGTTCCCGGGTAAAAGGGGTACTCATGGGTTGAAAAGTAAAAAACTGTATCATCATCGTAAAAGGCTTTCTGGGTTCCATTTCCATGGTGAGCATCAAAATCTATTATAAAAACTTTTTTAAAACCTTTACTTTGAGCGTACCTTGCAGTGATTGCTATATTGTTAAAAATACAAAATCCCATGGCTTTGTCCTTTTCGGCGTGGTGGCCTGGGGGTCTAACTGCACAAAAAACCCTTTCTACCTCATTTGATAGTATCTTATCTACAGCTTGTAAACCTGCACCAACAGCCATAACAGCTGCATCGTAAGAGTGAATACCTACATGGGTGTCCGGGTCTAAGTAGCCTCCTCCTGCAGAGCAAAAATCCATAATCTCCTGAGGATAGTAAGTATCGTGTATCAGGGTTATCTCTTTTACAGTTGCCCTTCTTGGACTGATATGGACAAGTTTATCTTTTAAAGGCTCTAGGTATCTATTTATATAGACCAATCTCTGGGGTGATTCTGGATGACCTATACCTGTATCGTGTTTTAAGTAAATATCATCGTAAATATAACCTACTCTTTTCATTAAACTTTCCTCCTTGTTAAAACTTTATCTTCAACTATTTTATATAACTAAAATTTTTTAGCAACTCTTGACAAAATGTAGTCAAATGATTACTTTAATCGTATGAAACCACAAGAAAAAAATCACTGAACTTGAATTGAAGAAAAAAATTTTATCCGCACACAGGAAGAGATGGCTTGATAACAACTTTCACAAAATAGCAAGGAAACTGGTTGATTTACTCCATGAAACAGGACATAAAACCATCTACATAGGAAAAAATGCAATTGAAAGTAAAAACGGTATAGACTTAGGAAAAAAAACTAATCAAGATTTTGTATCTATTCCTTTTAGAAGGTTAATAAAGTTAATAGAATACAAAGCTTATGAGTATGGAATGGAAGTTATAGAGGTTGATGAGAGTTATACATCTAAAACATCACCGTTAGCTAATATATTTGAAGTAAAAGAGACAAAAAATAAAGAAGTATGTCAAGGAAAAAGGGATGGAGATATATTTAAAGATAAAGTTTTAAATAAAGTATTTCACGCAGATTTAGTGGGAGCAGTAAATATTATTAGAGTAGGAGCCAAGCTCCTGAGACTTAGGTTTTACGAAAATCTTAAAACTTTCTTTATAAAGCTTTGCAATCCTGTAAAGCTTAAGTTGATTGATTTGTTTTACAAAGTATCTCCTGAGTCCTTACGGATAGGGAGTAGTAGGTGGGGAGCATCATTCCCTGCAGGGTGGATGGAAAAATCAGGTTATTTGAATACATTTGGAACTTAAAACCTAATTTTTCTATACCTCACAATTCTGTTAAAATAGATAACTATAAATATAGTTCAAGATATCTAAGGAGTAAAGAATGTTCAGAGTTGCAATAGTGGGAAGACCTAACGTAGGAAAATCTTCTCTTTTTAACAGGTTAATAGGTAAGAGAAAAGCTATAGTTGAAGATATACCCGGAGTTACAAGAGATAGGATAATATCTCAGACTGAGTGGAGAGGTGTAAAATTTGAAGTAGTAGACACAGGTGGTTATATAACCTCAGATGAAGATAAATTTGCACCCTATATAAGAAAACAAGTAGAAAAGGAGCTCCAAGAGGCAGACCTTTTAGTTTTTGTAGTAGATGGAAAGCAAGGTTTAACGCCGTTAGATAAAGAGATTGCAACACTTCTCCATAGGACGGAAAAACCTGTTATAGTAGCTGTAAACAAAATAGACGACCCGGAAAAAGAAAAACTTGCTTACGAGTTTTATGAGCTTGGTTTTCAAGATGTAATCCCTATATCAACAATACAAAAGTTAGGAATAGCTGACCTTTTAGATAAGATTTACGAGTATATCCCAGACTATGAAAAAGAAGTAGAATATGAAGAAGAGGAAGAAGAAAAAGATTATATAAAAGTAGCAATCGTAGGAAAACCAAACGCTGGAAAGTCTTCTCTTTTAAATGCCATACTTAACGAAGAAAGAGTTTTAGTCTCAGATATTCCCGGAACAACGAGAGATACGGTAGATACTCTTTTTGAAAAAGATAGTCAAAGATTTTTATTCTTAGATACGGCAGGAATAAGAAAGAGATCTAAAGTAGAATATGGAGTAGAGTTTTTCTCAGTTGGAAGGTCTATAGAGGCAATAGAGAAAGCAGATGTGGTAGTACTTGTTATAGATGCTATTATTGGTGCTACAGAACAAGACCAAAAAATAGCTGGATTGATACAAAGAAGATATAAACCAGCTGTTATAGTTATAAACAAGATAGATATGTTGAAAGAGAAAGATATAGAAAAAGTTATAAGACAGGTTAAAGAAAAACTTTACTTTTTAGACTATGCACCGATAGTTTTAACATCTGCATATAAAAAAATAGGTATAGAAGAACTTTTAAACCAAATAGTTAAAGTTTACAATCAAGTATGGAAGAGAGTTTCAACAGGTCAGTTAAACAGAGCATTAAAACAGATAACTTCATTAAGGCAACCACCTTCTTACCAAGGAAAACCATTGAAAATATACTACGCAACACAGTTAGAAGGAAAACCACCTGCGTTTTTACTCTTTGTGAACAAAGCCGAAGGCTTTAAAGAAAATTACGTAAAATTTTTAGAAAATAACTTACGAAAACTCCTTGGTTTAGAAAACTCACCGATAAAATTAATCTTTAGAGGAAAGGAAGAAAAAGCAGACTGATGCTATGGTAAAATATACACCTTCAAAAATCTAAGGGGTTTAAGTATTGTTAGTGTATAGCTTACAGCTGAACTTGGAACTTGGAAATGTAGATTCTAATATGAAAAAGATATACGATATACTTAACTCTAGGAAAATAAAATCAGACTCGTTAGTGCTACTTCCTGAAATGTTTAGCTGTGGATTTGACAACGATAATCTAATAGAACACTCTAAAAAAACTCCAAAAATATACAGAGAGCTTCAAGAAATATCAAAAGAGAAAAAGTTAGTAATAGCTGGAACACTTCCAGAAAGGAAGAAAAATGAAGTATACAACATGGGATTTGTAATAGACAACGGAGAGATAACTGCAAAAAGACCAAAAGTAAAACTGTTTACACCTACAAACGAACACAAGTACTTTAAAGCAGGAAAAAATATACATATAGACATAACTGAGAGCTCAGCTGGAAACCTTGGATTTATGATATGTTTTGAGCTTAGATTTCCAAACATATCTTATCATTTAAGGAAAAAAGATGTAGAAATAATCCTTGTCCCAGCCCAGTGGGGAAAAGAGAGAGTAGAACACCTAAAAATCTTATCAAGGGCAAGGGCAGTAGAGACTCAATCTTTTGTAGTTGTAAGTAATACAGTTGGAAAGATAGGAGAGGTAGAGTATGCCGGACACTCAGGTATATACTCACCTTGGGGAGATATCCTTGATATAGAAAGAAACGATGAAGGTGTCCTTTGGGCAGATGTAGACTTAGATGAAGTTTATAAAGTGAGAAATAAAATAAAGATGGAGTTGTGAGATGGATTACAAAAAAAGGTTGGAAGAACTAATAAAAGAAAGAGCTTTAAAAGTAGCAGACGAGCCTATATTTAAGCTATCTTCTGGTAAGATGAGCAACTACTATCTTGACCTTAGGACTATAACATTGGACCCAGAAGGTGGATACGTAATTGGAAATCTTGTCTACCAAATGGTAAAAGATAAAAATCCCGATGCAGTAGGAGGTTTAACTCTTGGAGCTGACCCTATAGCCTATGCCACTTCCCTTGTCTCATACCTTAACAACAACCCTATAAAACCTTTTGTTGTAAGGAAAGAGCCAAAAGGGCATGGAACTGGAAAACAGATAGAAGGAAACGTAAAACCAGGAGATAATGTTTACATATTAGAGGATGTTGTAACGACAGCAGGGTCCTCCTTAAAAGCCTGTAAAGTGGCAAAAGAGTTTGGTTTAAACATACTTGGAGTAATAGCTATAGTTGACAGGGAAGAAGGTGGTGAAGAGAATTTAAGGAAAGAAGGATTTGAGCTTATACCTATATTTAAAGTTTCACACTTTCTTAAAAAGTAGGGTGTCCTACAAGCCAAAAAACGATAAATGCAAATAAACTTCCTACAAGGGTCAAGTAAGACCCTTTTCTTCCTTTTATATGTTTAATCATTCTTGTATGAAGAATAAAACCATAGAAAATCCATAATAAAAACAGTAAAACTTGCTTAACATCCCATATCCAATGTTTTCCAATATAGACAGCACTCCATACAGAAGATGCTATCAAACCTACACTTAAAAAGATAAACGCTAAAATTGTAGATTTATACTCAAGATTTTGAATCAAAGATAAAGAGGAAGAAAACTTAACAACAAAAAAAGAGTTTACCTTTTTTCTTTTTAAATCTCTGTCTGTTAGAATGTATATAACAGCTGCAATAGAAGAAAAAACAATCAAACCGTAGGCAATTACTAAAGACCCAACATGAAGGTAAAACCAAAAGTTGTTGTAAAGGTTTTGACTACTTTGGGACAAGGGTATAGAAAAGGCAAGTAAAAACATTATAAAAGGAGCTATTAAAGACCCAAACTCTATAAGTTGTTTTCTATAAACAAAAGAAAATCCATAGAAAATAGAAGCAAGAATAAGACCAAGAAAAACTAAAATTTCTTCTAAAGAGTGGAGAGGAAGGGATTTATTTTTTACAGTGTTTAAAAGAAATAGTACAAGTTGAAAAGTAAAACCCAGTCCAAAAAAAGAATGTCCCAGTTTTTGAACTTTACTGTTTCTTGTAAATAAGTATATCCAAAAACTAAGCGATGATAAAAAGTAAAACAGTATAGGCATAAGTAAAAAAAGCTTACTCATTTTATAGAATCTCCAAAAAATATCTTTTAAGGATTATTTTACACGAAAATAAGATATAAGTTAATGGCTAATGTCAGATTATTATAAGAAAAAACTCCCTGCTTAAACAGGGAGATGTATATTATCAATCTTCCCCGTACTTCCACTCTTTAGTCATTAAATACTCATGAATACTTTCTGCCGCATCTCTACCGTGTCTTATGGCTACTACTACAGTATCCCCGCCGTTTACAACGTCTCCACCTGCAAATATGCCTTCAACGTTTGTTCTAAACTTTTTGTCTACGGTAGATAAATTGTTCCATTTATCTATATTTAATCCTTCTACATCTTTATAAGCAAGAGGGTTATCTCCCTGACCTACAGCCATAATAACTGCATCACACTCAATTATATGTTCTGACCCGGGGACTTCTACAGGTTTTGGTCTTCCACCTTTCTCATCTGGAACAAGCTCCATTTTTATACATTTTAAACCTACTACTTCTCCTTTCTCATTTCCTATAACTTCTATAGGTTGTGTTAACCAATGTAAAATAGCTCCTTCCTCTGCTAAGTGATCCCATTCCTCTTGCCTTGCAGAAGATGTATCCCTTGTTCTTCTATAGACTAAGTGTGTTTCATTGCCAAGTCTTATTGATGTGTACATACAGTCAGCTGCAGTAAATCCACCACCAATAACAGCAACTTTTTTATTTCTTGGAAGTTCTATATCTACATCTGGAGCAAGCATATCGTCCACATAGTCAACATTCGCTTTCATCAAGAAAGATATAGCAGTATAAACACTTTTTAAATCTTCACCAGGAATACCCATCTTTTTACCTCTTCCAGAACCAACACCTATAAACACAGCATCAAACTGTTTTCTTAATTCATTTAAAGATATATCTTTTCCAACTTTGATTCCTGTTTTTATCTCAACTCCTAATTTCTCTATTAAAGAAATTTCCCAGTCTAAAACTTCTCTATCTAACCTTGCTGTAGGAATACCGTACCTCATTACTCCACCAGTAAACGGCAAAGCCTCAAACACTACGACTGAATGACCTTTCTTAGCTAAGAAGTAAGCTGCTGATAATCCAGCAGGTCCAGCACCAACTACTGCAACCTTTTTACCTGTTGGTGGGTCTTGAGGGTCTTTCCACTGTATTCCGGACATTCTGATAGAATCTCCTACAAACCTTTCTAATCCACCTATGTTTACAGCCTGACCATTGTCTTTAAATGTAAGAACACAGGTACTTTCACAAAGTCTATCTTGAGGACAAACCCTTCCACATACTGATGGGAATGGATTTTTTGCCCTAAGAATTTTCATTGCTTCAATAAGGTTGTTATTTTGGATTTGCTCCATCCACAGATTTATATCACCGTAAACAGGACATCCGTACTTACCCTGATGCTCCTGACAAGGTGGCTTTTTACACAGTATACATCTGTTTGCTTCATCTTTTGCAGCTGTATGTCCTAAACCTAAAGCATACTCTTTAAATGTATTTTTTCTTATTTCTGGTGGTAAAAGTGGAATAGGGTTTCTGTCGTGTCTTCTATATACAACTTTTTTTTTCTCCATCCAAAACCTCTTTTAATTTTTAAATAAGTAGCTCATTAGAGATTTTTGAACATGAAGTCTATTTTCAGCTTGGTTAAAGATAACATCTGCATACTGCTCAAATACATCTTCAGATATTTCTTCTCCTTTATGGGCTGGAAGGCAGTGCATAACGATTGCGTTTGGCTTTGCCAGTACCACTAAATCTTTATTGATAGTAAAGCCTTCAAATGCTTTTTTCTTTTCTTTTTCTCCTTCTTGACCCATACTAACCCATACGTCAGTGTAAATTACATCTGCATCTAAAACAGCTTCTTTTGGATTGTTGGTTAACTCTACTTTTGAACCTGTCTCTTTAGCTATATTTACAGCTTCTAAGATTGCTTTTGCGTTTGGCTCGTAGTTTGGTGGTGTTGCAACTGAGATATCCATTCCCATAACAGCACAGGCAAGTAAGAGAGTGTTTGCCATATTGTTTCCATCTCCTACGTAAGCTACCTTCTTTCCTTCTAAAGAACCAAAGACCTCTGTTATTGTCATCAAATCCGCTAAAACTTGGCAAGGATGTTGATAGTCTGTTAGTGCGTTTATAACTGGAATACCACTGTACTTTGCAAGGTCTTCAACTTCTTGATGGGAAAAGGTCCTTATAACTATACCGTCTAAGTATCTTGCCATAACTCTTGCTGTATCTTTTATATCTTCACCTCTTGCAAGCTGTGTAGAGGACCCTGATATATAGATAGGTTGACCACCCATCTGGTAAACACCAACTTCAAAAGAGAGTCTCGTCCTTGTTGACTGTTTCATAAAAATAAGACCTATAGATTTACCTTTTAAAGATTGGTCTAAAAATTTATTCTTTTTTAGCTTTTTCCCATACTCTATAATATTTAAGACCTCTTCTTTATTAAGGTCTGTAAAAGAAACAAAACTCCTTACCATTTTAAAACCTCCGTAAAAAATATAACATTGCTTTATTTTTAAGTCAACTTAAAAGGTACTTATATACCGCCATTCTTATAAAAAGACCATTTTCTACTTGATTTAATATTAGACTTTTACTTGAATATACAAGTTCACTTTGAATTTCTACTCCTCTGTTAACAGGTCCCGGATGCATTATAACAGTATCAGGTTTTAAAATTTTTAGTAGTTCTTGATTTAATCCGTACTTTATAGAATACTCTCTAAGTGTAGAGAAAAAAGGTTTATCTTGTCTTTCAAGTTGTATTCTAAGGAATATAACAACATCTTTATTTTTTACCGCTTCTTTAATATCTGTTGTAATGTAATCTGCTCCTAGGGCTTCATAGTGTCTGGGTAGCATTGTCATAGGACCACACAACGTAACTTCAGCTCCTAACTTTTTAAACAGTTTAATATCGGACCTTGCAACTCTGCTGTGTAATATATCTCCTACAATGGCTATCTTAAGACCTTCTAAACTTCCTTTTTTCTCTAAAATAGTAAATCCATCTAGTAAAGCCTGAGTAGGGTGTTCATTCGTTCCATCTCCTGCATTTACAACATGACTTTTCACACTGTTTGCTACTATTTTTGCAGCTCCTGACATATTATGTCTTATCACTATAAAGTCTGAGTTTAAAGCTTCCAAGGTTTTTACCGTATCGTAAAGAGTCTCTCCTTTTTTTACGGAACTTGAAGATGCTGATATGTTTATAGTGTCAGCTCCTAAAATCTTACCTGCAAGCTCAAAAGAAGTCCTTGTTCTTGTAGAATTTTCAAAAAACACAAGTAAGATAGAGCACCTTCTTAAATCGTTAAACTTTTTTTCTCCTTTTAAGAATCTTTCTTTATACTCTTTTGCTAACTGGAAAATCTTCTGGATATCCTCTTTTTCAAGTTGGTTTACAGAGTATAAATCTTTCATTGTTTAACCTCTCAATAATTTATAAAGCATATAAAAGATTAATCCTCCTATTACAACAGACAAGCCAAAAATAAAGTAGTAATGTTTCAAATCTCCCAGTATCATATAAGCTGTATGACCAAGGATGTATCCAAGTGTTAAAAATATTGAAGCCCAAATTATCAAAGATAAAACGTTAAAAAAAAGAAATTTATAAATATTAAACCCTGTAGCTCCCATAAGCATCATAGGGACAACTCTCATCCCATACAAAAATCTAATGATAAACAAAGAGTATATCCCATACTTTTCTACCAACCTTTTAGCTTTTCTGTACCTTTTTTTAGTGTACTTGTTACCAAGTAAAATATGTCTTCCTTTCCATCGTCCCAAGAAAAAGTATATAAGTTCATGGGTTAGAGCTCCTAAAATTGAAAATACGAAAGTTGGTATAGGCTGTAAAAAGCCATGCTTTATAAAAAACCCTGCTACCAGTAAAAATAACTCTCCCTCAATAAACGTTCCTACAAAAACAGCAAAATAACCGTACGAAGATAGAAAACTTTCTAAATTTTCAACCATTAACAAATTCTCCATAAATAGTGTCCCTGGGCGGACTTGAACCGCCGACCTCCGGATTAGGAATCCAGTGCTCTGTCCTACTGAGCTACAGGGACACTACTTTTTTTCTGGTAGTAGTCTTACTTCTGTGTAGTTGTTATCTTTTAAAGTTTTTAAATAGTTTTCTACTTCTTCTTTTTTAACTTTTTTAATTCTTTGTATAAACTCTAAATCGTACTTTATATCTCCCGTTACAGTAACTGCATATCCTGCCGATTCTGCATCGTTGTCAACTTCTTCCCTTGCGAATACTTCTCTGTTTATAATTCTTTTCTTTGCGTTTTCAATAACTTCTTTGGGTATACCATTTTCTTGATAACTTTTTATTATTTCAAAAAGTCTGGCTTTAGCAGTTTCTACTTTTTCTGGGTCTGTAATGAAATAGAATAAAAACTGACTTGTTCCAACGTGAGCCATATATCCACCCATTATAGACTGGACATAGCCTTTCTCTTTCAACTCTTGATACATTACAGAGCTTTTTCCATTTAATAAAATCTCTTCTAAAACGGTTAAAGCTACAGAGGTTTTATCCCTTATGGAAGGAGCTTGCCATCCAATTGCTACATATGCCCTTGTTATCTGAGGTTTATAAATATCTTCCCTTCTCACTTCTGTTTGAGGGTCTTCTAACTCTACTTTCGGCGGTTTATAATACTGTCCTTTTACAGTTCCAAATGTGTTGTTTATCTCTTTTAAAACTTCATCAGTATTAACATTACCTACAACAACAACGACCGTGTTTGAAGGAGTGTAATGGGAATAAAAGTAGTCTCTTACTAACTGTGGAGTGTAGTTCTCAATAGTTTCTCTATAACCGATAACAGGATGTTTGTAGTTTGTCTTTTTATAGGCAAGTTTGTAGTAAGTATCCCAAAGATAACTTTTAGGATTATCCAAATGTCTGTTTAACTCTTCTAAAACAATAGGTTTTTCTTTGGCAACCATTTCATCAGATAAAGAAGGCTGAGTTGTCATATAGTAAAGGTATTTTAAAGCATCTTTCCAGAATAGATTACCTATCTCTATATGGTAGTAAGTAAAATCAAAGCTTGTAGCTGCGTTTATACTACCACCTTTTTTCTCTACTTCAAACTCTATCTCTCCGGGTTTTGTATACTTTGTACCGTTAAACAACATATGCTCTAAAAAGTGGGATAAACCTCTTTCGTTGTCTTTTTCATAAATAGACCCAACACCAAACCAAACTTGAACTGCTACAGCCTGTGTATCCTTTCTCTCTTTTACTATAACAGATACACCGTTTTTTAACTTTTTAATAGTAATGTTTTCTTTACTTTCTGCTTTTGCTACAGTTAACGCCATTATTAAACTCCATAGAATTAATATTTTTTTATACATCTTGAACCTGTCTTATATCGTCAAGTTTCCAGTTTAAAGCCTTTCCTACAAATGCCCAGTACTCTTTAAACACTACTGGATTGTCTTTATCCCCTTCTACAACATTTCCATTACTGTCAACTGTGTAGTCTTTTGCCTGTGCTTCAATTTCTACTATTACAACTTTGTTATCTCCTTCTTCTTCAACGTGGACTATCTCTGCGTTTAGAATCTTTACATCTTCAATAATGTTTCTTAAACCTTTTGATTTTAAGTCTTGTAGTTGGGAGTTAAGGTAAAGGTACATTCTATCTGTTAAAAAGTTTCTAACAGATGACAGATTTCCTTCACTCCAAGCTTTTTGAATGTCTATAAATGCATTTTTAGCAAGATTTAGTATAAGCTCTTCATTGATGTATGAAGCTGTTGATAAGGTAGAATCACTATAATAATCAGGTTGATTTGGCACATTAGAGCTTGTAGGCGTAGCGTAAACTGGCTCTTGCTGACTCTTTCTTGAAAAAATCTTGAATATTAAGTACACAATACCGATAATAAGTAAAATCTCAAGTAGTCCCGGCATTCCAAACTGAAAACCATGACCCATCAGTAAAGACAGCAGAGCTCCAAAAATCATTCCACCGATTAACCATTTAAATACAGGACTTGAAAAGAATGATGGTTTAGGTTGAGGTTGTTGGTATGCAGGATTTTGTGTATTTTGTTTTTGTTGGTAAACTGAAGGTTGGTTTATGTCTTTACTTGGTTTGTTAAACTGCTGAGATTTGTAAGTTCTAAAACCAGAAGAGCTTCCTTTTCCTGCTCTTGCAAATGAATCATCTATTAATAGCATTGTTAAAGCTATCGACACTAAAATGGCTAAAATTTTTTTCATAAAAAAGCCTCCAACTTAATCTTAAAGATTATTATATATACAACTTGTGTTTATATCAACCTTGTAAGAATAAGTCCAATAAGTGTGATTAAAAGAGTAGGTATTGTTAACACGACACCAACTTTAAAGTAGTATCCCCAAGAGATATTTATACCTTTTTGATTTAAGACGTAAAGCCAAAGCAAAGTTGCTAGAGAACCTATAGGTGTAATTTTAGGCCCTAAATCACAACCTATAACATTTGCATAAGCAAGATACTTCATAGTTTGTATATCAAACCCAGTATCTAAAATAGACAGATTTACTACCATAACAGAAGGTAAATTGTTCATAACAGAAGACAAAAGCGCAGCTAAAAATCCAGTTGCTAGTATTCCTAAATCTAAAGATATCGATGTTGTTTGCTTTATGATGTAAGTAATAAAATCGGTAAACCCTGTATTCTTTAAACTATAAACAACTACGTACATTCCAATGGAGAAAATAACTATTTTCCAAGGAGTTTCTTTTAAAACAAGGGTTTTCATATCTACTATCTCTTCTTTGTAGGTGGCTACACCTAAAATAAAGGCACCTATACCTATTACCATAGAGATAGGAATGTGATAATGCTCTGCCACAAAAAAACCTACTAGTAGTATTAAAAATACAAACCAGCTTAACTTAAAAAGAAATCTATCCTTTATAGCGTACTTTGGCGGTTTATCTTCAATAGCCTCTAAATCTACCCTTTTTAAAAGGTCTTTTCTAAAGTAAAGGTAAAGAACCACGATAGTTGCAACTAAAGAGAAAAAGTTAACAAAAACCATCACAGAAGCATACTCAAAAAAGCCTATTTTAAAAATGTCAGCTGTAAGGATGTTTACTAAATTAGATATAATCAGAGGAAGGCTTGTTGTATCTGCTACGAAGCCACTACCCATAATGTAAGGAAGCATATACCTTTGACTTAGTCCAAGGTGTTTTATCTTTTGATACACGATAGGGG
The DNA here is from genome assembly GCF_000021545.1 of Sulfurihydrogenibium azorense Az-Fu1. NCBI lineage: Bacteria > Pseudomonadati > Aquificota > Aquificia > Aquificales > Hydrogenothermaceae > Sulfurihydrogenibium > Sulfurihydrogenibium azorense. Next base: position 730,340 of record NC_012438.1, on the reverse strand, counting down.
TAAGGATTAAAGCTGCACCGTCATTTGCAAAGAAAGCAGATATTCCTGCACCTAAGAGTATCAAGTATAAGAAAAGTTTTACTCCATCACCTTTAGAAAAGTGTATTATGTGAAGAGCTGCCCATTCAAAAAAACCAATTTTATCAAGAATTAAAGATATAAAAATTATACCTATAAACGCAAGTGTAGGATCCCAAACTATCTCAACTACTTTGTAAACATCATCTATAGACACAACTCCAAATAAAAGGGAAAGAATAGCTCCAAAAGTAGCGCTCCAACCTATATCTACACCTTTTGGTTTTTTTATAACTAAAAATAGGGTTAAAATAAAGACAGATAAAGCGGTTAATTTTTCCACTATTTTACAAGTTTTTAATAAGTTGTTCTACACGTTTTTTAATTTCATCTCTAACGTTTCTAAAAGCATTTAGTTTTGCATCTTCAGTTGGTCCTATTACCCTTGCTGGGTCTGGTAAGTTCCAATGTTGAGTGTTTGCCCCAGGTACAACTGGACAGTTTTCTGCAGCATCACCACAGAGTGTAATTACATAATCTACTTGATTTATAGGTATTTCGCTGATATGTTTTGAATATTGGTCAGATATATCTATTCCGTCTTCTTTCATCACTTGGATAGCCTTTGGATGAACATAACCAGATGGGTTAGACCCTGCCGAGTAAACTTCAACTTCTTTTCCATACTTTTTTACAAAAAATTTAGCATAACCTTCAGCCATCTGACTTCTTGCAGAGTTTCCAGTACAGATGAAAGCTATCTTAACCATCTTTTACCTCACACAAGATTTTATTAAAGTCATCTTTTACAACCTTATCAATAAGAGGAAGTATCTTATTAAGAGCTTCGTTATCTTTATTTAAAGAGTAGTGAACCCATCTTCCTTCTTTTCTTGAGTTAAAAATTTTAGCCTCTCTTAAGATTCTAAGGTGAAAGGATATCCTTGGCTGAGATAGGTTAAAATGGTCTAAAAAGTTGCATACACACAAATCTCCATGTTTTAGAACCATTTTAACCATCTTTAGCCTTATAGGGTCTGATAAAGCATGAAATAGAAGCTGAAGTTCTTTTTCTGTCATTTTACATCTAAATACTTTTGAGATTTCTCCAGAGCTTGCCTAATATCTTCCTCTTTTACATCTCCTTTTATTTCTATAACAGGTTTTCCATTCTCTACTCTAAAATCCATAAAACTAACTTTTGCTTTAACTTCTTGGGACATACAATCACACTTTCCTGTTTTACAGTTATCTACTATCTCTTTTATACCTTCAAGATTCACACTTTCCTTAACTTCTATCTTGACACCTTCTTGGGTTTCAACTACTTGACTTACATCTTTTAATCTTTTCTTTTCCATATATTACTTTACCTCCAGAATTTTGATATACAAAAATATAAAAAAATTTTTATATATAAACCATAATAAAAATCATAAAAAAACCACCTGATAAACAGGTGGCTTACAACTATTAAAAACTTAGACCAACTAAAGCGTATCCGCCTTTTATCTTAAGGTCGGTTTTAACATCACTTTCATCTATTTTTAGCTTTTCGTACCTGTAACCAGCTTCAATGAAAGGTTTCAAAGTTCCCAAAGGTAGTAAACTTCCTGCGTATAACCTTGCACCAGCAGTGTAATCGTAGTAAGTATCTTTGTTATAACTTATGTAGTTTAAAGACCCTACAGCTGAAAAGTAAGGTATAGGTTTGATTTCTGTAGCTAAGTGTAGCATAGGAACTGGCAAGGTGATAGATTTACTTTCACTAACTTTTTGACCTGTGGTTTTATCAGTACCGTTTAACTTTCCGTCAAAGAAAACAGTTCTTATGTTAAGTCCGTACTCAATGTCTAAAACACCGTTAGTCAAAGTTTTAACAAGAGGAGCGTTAAAGTATAGTGTAGTATCAAGTCTATCAAGCTTAACTGATAGGTTAAAGTCTGCATTTGCTTGATATGTATAGTTACCCCATTTTATATCTCTTGTTAATGTTCCATTTCCGTCAAACTTCATAGGCATGTAGCTAAGTTTTATGTTTGGAATTAAAGGTATAGGGTGCTCTAACTTTAATCTTACCCATGGTTTTGTCTTGTCTGATATGTGGGCATCATTTTTTACGTCTATTTTGTCATTATCACTTACAGGTTTGTAAGAGACATAACCGCTTGGTTTTTGCTGTAGAGCTCCCACAGAAAATTCAAGCTCCAACGCGTTAGCCATAAAAGGAACAAAAAATCCAGCTGCAACTAATAACTTTTTCATCTTTCCTCCTCCATTTAAAATAAAGTTCACACCTATTTTAACTCTTCTCTTAGCTTCTTTGCAACGCTTACCATATTTTTTAAGGATTTTACAGTCTCATCCCAATCTCTTGTCTTTAAACCACAGTCTGGATTAATCCAGATAAGGTTTTTATCGATGTACCTTAAAGCTCTTCTTACAATCTCTTCTATCTCTTCTTCTCTTGGAACTCTCGGAGAGTGAATATCATAAACACCTATACCTATACCGTGGTCGTAGTTAAACTTTTCAAATGCTCCAAGTATCTCTCCTTTACTTCTTGAAGCTTCTATTGATATTACATCTGCATCCATCTTGTAGATGTACTCTATAATCTCGTTAAATTCTGAGTAGCACATATGAGTATGTATCTGGGTTTCATCTTTTACTGTATCGTGGGAGAGTTTAAAGGCATTTACAGCCCAGTTTAGGTAATGTTCCTGTTTTGACTTTTTAAGTGGAAGTCCTTCTCTAAACGCTGGCTCATCTATCTGGATTATCTTTATCCCAGCTTTTTCTAAGTCTATCACCTCTTGTCTTAAAGCCAGAGCTATCTGGTAAGCAATATCCTCTTTAGGTATATCTTTTCTGTAAAAGGACCAGTTGAGAATAGTTACAGGCCCTGTTAACATTCCTTTTACAGGTCTGTTTGTTAAAGATTGGGCGTATGTAATCTCTTCTAAGGTCATTGGGTTTGGTCTTGATACATCACCGTAGATGATAGGTGGCCTTACACATCTTGTTCCGTAAGACTGAACCCATCCGTTTTTAGTGAATGCAAAACCTTCCAACTTTTCACCGAAAAACTCAACCATATCTGTTCTTTCAAACTCACCGTGTACCAAAACATCTAAATCAAGTTCTTCCTGTAATTTTATAACGTTTGCTATTTGAGACTTTATAAACTCTTTATACTCTTTTTCTGTTATTCTACCTGCTTTGTAGTCAGCTCTAACTTTTCTAACTTCTTGGGTTTGTGGGAAGCTCCCTATAGTTGTAGTAGGAAATAGTGGTAGCTTTAAGATATCCATCTGTTTTTTGTATCTTTCTTTAAATGGAGTTTTTCTTCCAACTTCTTGATTTTTATAAAAGCTTACTAACTTTCTAACTTCTTCATTTTTGTACCTATCTCTTATATTTTGTAGATTTTGGTCAGGAAGGTCTATTCCTTCTGTAAAATGTTGCTTTAACAGTTTAAGTTCTTCTAACCTTTCATCTGCGAAGGATAAAAGGTTTATCAAGTCTTCACTTAAATGTCCTACTTCCGGTTTTAGACTAACAGGAAGGTGGAATAAAGGAGATGCATTTGAAAGTATGATGTTTTCTTGAGGTATGTAGTCAAATAAAGATTTTATAAACTCTGCTGCCTGTTTTAAGTCTGTTTTCCAAGGGTCTCTTCCTGATACAACACCTGCAACTAACAACTTATCTTTTGGAAATCCGTACCTTTTAATGTTTTCAAAGTTTTCTGTGTTTGACACAAAGTCAAGTCCTATACCTTTTACAGGTAGATTAATAAGTTTTTCATAAGAAGATAAACTTTCATAGTAAGTTTGAACGATTACATCTAATTTATCAATACCTTCAACTGCTTTTTGATACGTTCTTAATGCAAGGTCTACTTCTTTGTCTGATAAATCAAGAACAAATGCAGGCTCGTCAAGTTGAACTACTTTAACCCCTTCATCTTGGAGTTGTCTTAAAACTTGGTTGTAAAGGTCAGCAAAGTAATCTAAAAAGTACTCAAACTTTTCACTTTCCGGAGCTTTAACCATCTCCATTAAGATAGAGCCTTCCTGCCTTCGATACACTTTTGATAGGTAAACAAATGTAAAAGGCCCTACTATTACAGGTTTTGTTTCCAGTGAGAGATTTTCTTTTATCTTTTTATAAGATTCAAGAGGTCTGTTTTTTACAAGTTTTATATCTCCTGCAAGTTCAGGAACGACGTAGTGGTAGTTAGTGTCAAACCATTTGGTCATTTCACAGGCAATAGCATCATCACTTCCCCTTGCCATTGCAAAGTAAAGGTCAAGAGAATCTTCAATTTTTTTAAACCTTTCAGGTATAACGTTAAACATAGTAGCTGTATCAAGGACAAAGTCGTAAAGTGAAAAGTCGTTAGAAGGAACTATATCTATTCCAGCTTCCAAGACTTTCTTGACTCTGTTTAGGTTTATCTCTTGAGCTTTTTCAAGGAGCTGACTTTTTGTAATCTCCCCTTTCCAGTAAGACTCTACCACCTTTTTTAACTCTCTATTTTCACCTATCTTGGGATAACCATAAACAGTTGTTTTCATTCTTTACCTGGTTGACCAAAGTGTATAAAACTAACTACACTCTGGGCTGGGGTATTTGTATTCCGCCTTATTCAGATGCAAGCTATCCCCAGCTGGCGGTATTTTGCTTGCATCATAGCCCCTACCCCAAGAAGTAGGAACTATCCCTAAATCGTGTTTCAAATCTTCTATTGCCTCTTTGGTTTTGAAACACGATTTATTTACTACCCTATCCCAATCCCCTTCTACCAGTATTGGCTTCAAAGGTGATAAGTCCCTGCTAATAGACTTACCTAGAATAGGGATAGTAAGGGCTACCTTTACAACTTGCCACAGTTTATAGCTTGTCCAATACAAGCCCCTCATCTGTTCCTTCCTCTGGTTTACAGCCTCTTGGGTCTGTGGCTCACTGTAAAGGCTTTGGATTATTTTTAGGTTCTTATTTAACTCTTTTAGTTTCTTTTCTATTGGTTTTCTTTTATACTGATTGTTTTCTGTTTTTAACTTTTTTTGTGTTTTTTGTTTTTCTTCTTGTAGTCTATCTTGTGCAAAGTTTAAATACTCTCTGTCTGTTATAAGTTTCTCGTAATTCTTAGGTAGTTTTTCTTTAAATCCTAATGCTTTTCTTCCTATTACAAATGCTCCTGCTATGTCTTTGTCTAAATTATACTGTGGTGCATACTTTAATGACCCTACTATTGATGTATATGCTGGATTTACTTGTATTACTTGTATTCTCTTTCTTTTGGCAAGTATTTTTATCTTGTCTAACAAGCCTTTGTATATCCATTGTTGTTTTATTTTTCTCAGTTTCTTACTCCCATCTCCTTTACTGCCTTTTGGTATGTCTTTTAAGTTTTCTATTGCTATTGCCTTATTTCTTTCTTTAGCAATGTCTGTTATTTGGTGTGCTATTTGCCAAGATATGTATTCTCTTTGGTTTTTTGTCTTGTTTAAAAGATTGTGTAAATATAATTTCTCTATACTTTCTAAATTGCCATCTTTTTTTACAAAAGCCATTGCTATGTGAAATGGATTTGCGTTTATGTCTATCCCTATTACTCCGTTGTCTTTTGTTATTATTGGTTCTTCTGTCTTTATCTCTTCGTAGCTTATAAATGCGTAGAAATCATTGTTTATCTTTCTTATCTCTACTGAGTATGGGAAATACTGGTTTGTTTGGTTTGCTTGTATTAGGTCTGCTATGAAGTTAGTCCATTTATCGTTTTGTCTGTTTACTGCTCTTTTTATGTTTGCTTTTATCCAGTTTCTTTCTCCTGTGTTTATTCTTAATATTATTTTATCTTTCTCAAATTCTATTCTTGTATTTAGGTTTCCTTTTTTAGATTTATCTCCTCTTGAGTATAGGCAGTGTTTTCTTCTATCTTGCCATTTTTGTTTTAGTTTTTCTCTGTATTTTCCGTTTATGTGTTTGTTTTTAAGGAGTTGAAATAGTCTTTTACCTCCAAATATAACTTTTTTAGGATTTTGTTCTCTTTCTATACAGCTGTTTATTAGCCACTTTGCTTTGAATATTGCATCGTCTACGTATCTTGAGTTTATGTTAAACATTTTTTGTAAATCTTTTTTAAGGTCTTTTCTTGAGTGTCCTTCAAGTAGTCTGTTGTATGAGTATTTAAAGCAAGAAGAGAATTTTCTCATTAATTCTATCAATGTTTGTTTGTCTTTTTCGTTTTCAAAAGTTAGTTTGCAGTGAAGTGTTATCATTGCTTCTGTTCCATCATAATATTAGTATATACTTTTCAATAGTTTTCTCAACTGTTTTTAGCCTCTTTCAAATGCAAATTATTTGCAAAAATTATAACACAACTTAAATTCAAATGCAAATCATTTGCAAAAATCTTGAAAAAGCTTTTAAATGGTATAATATTTACTCACTTTAGATATCTTAAATATGGAGACGTAATGAAAAAGTTAGCAATACCACAAGGTTATAAAACAACAAAACAAAGAAAAGCAATACTGGAAGTTTTAGAAGAGAATATTACACCTATGCACGCAGAAGATATATACTTTAAACTCAAAGAAAAAGGAATAGATATAAGCCTTTCAACTATATACAGAAATCTTGATATGCTTCAAAAACAGGGTTTAGTTATTAAAGCTTACATGTTAAATGAAGACAAAGCAAGGTTTGGACTTTCTTCAAAAAAGAACTATCTAATCTGTCAGGAGTGTAAAAAGATAGTGATAATAGATAACTGTCCCTTTGAAAAATTCAAAGAGGAGCTGATAGAAGTCCACGGATTTGATATTTTAGGACACAGTATAGAAGTCTACGGAATTTGTCCTGAATGTAAAGAAAAAATCAAAAACGACGAAAAGCCTTCACAAGAAAATAAATAACTAAAGATTCTAAAACAATCAGTAGGTAATGAAGATAGTAAACTTGCTGCTGATTTTGAGTAATGTTAAAAAAGTATTCTAAAGATTTATAAAAAATAAAGGAAACTCCAAGACCTAAAAGGTATCCCGACTGTTTGTACACATCAAGTATAGATAAAAGTTTTTTCTTTTTTAAGATAATCGTCTCAGTCCTTACAAGATAAGAACCAAATACAAAGGTTATTTGATAACCTGAATAGATAAACAAGGCCGTAGAGTAAGAAAAAGGCTTTAATAAAAAAGCTGTTATTACAAAAAGCATAACAACCTCTACAAAGAGAGATATTAAAAAAAATAACTTAACATTCATCAGTTTTTCATAAAACTTTGCCACTATCAACATTCCTAATGCAAGTAAAATACCTCCGATAGAAAATACAGAAGGTTGTAAAGGAGAGTAAATAGAAAAGACAGAGCCGATAGACAGCCCTGCAAACAGAGAGTTTAAAAATTTGTATCTGATATAACTTTTAACATCCATCTTTTAAAAACTTCCGTTTAATCCTACATAAACAGACCTTCCAAAAGACGCATAACCATAAACTGTTTGATAGTACTTATCTGTGATGTTATCAATCTTTAAGTAAGCAGATAAGTACTTATTTAACTTAACATTTAAAGTCGTGTTAAGTATAGTGTAGTAGCCAGTTTGAACATTGTTAGTGTCTTTTCTCTTTCCTATATACTGCCCGTTGAAATTTATAGAAATACTATCTACAGGAAAAGTTGTTATACTAAAATCTATCTTTTCTTTAGGTCTTCTTGGTAGGTCATTATCATTACTGTCCTTTGCAGAAAGGTTTGTATATCCTAAGTAAACATCTGTGTTTAAATTTTTAAACATATACTTGTAAGACATTTCATAACCTTTTATCTTTGACTCACCAGATATATTAGCATATTTAAATGTATTAAAGTCAAAGCCTATCATATCAGTAATTTTGTAGTGAAAGTAATCAAATGAAAAACCTTTATAAAAAAAACCTAAATCGTAGCTTTTTGTACTCTCTGGTTTTAAGTTAGGGTTTCCGTAAGGACTGAAAAGTTGGTTAAGAGTTGGAACGTTGTAAGCTGTACCGTAGTTTACAAGAATATAAAAATCTTTATCAAAAAAGTACTTTCCACCAAACTTATAAGTGATTTTATCAGAAAATTTACTGTAGTTATCTGACCTGACAGACTGGGATAAAACCAAATCTTTTACTTTTAAAATGTTAGTAATAAAGTATCCTGTGTTATGGTATCTGTTATCAAGGTTTGAATCATTTTCTATAAAGTCTTGCCTTACAAAACCTAAATTTAAAAATGAGTTTTTAGCATAATCTAACCTATACTTAAATCCCAACTCTTTTACTCTACCTTCGTAGCCATAGCTCTTTATCCAACCTTTAGGCTCGTTATACTGCCTGTAAAAATCTGATTGATTGTAATAAAACTGTAATTGATGATTTTTTATTGTTTTTGTGTATCTAAAAGTGTAAAATTTTTCATTTATGTGGGCTTTATTCTCTGCATCTACAGGTTCAAATGTTATAGAATCGAATCCATCGTAGTTAACTACTGCGTCAATAAATCTCATAGTAGACTCTACATTATCATTTTCAGTTATATTTAGACCTATTTTTAGGTTTACAGTATCATTTTTGTAAGGGTCTGGTTCCATTTTTAAATCTTTCCACTTTTTCCTGTAAGGTTCTACAGCCGAGATTGATTGAGAGTCTAACCTATGTAATCCAAAAAGTAGATATATTTTATCGTTTGCGAGAGAAAAAGTTGTTCCGTATCTTCGTGTTATATAACTACCGTATTCAAAGTAAGCATTTGAAGAAAAACCTTTCTTTGGTTTTTTTGTGATTATGTTTATAACTCCTGCCGTTGCATCAGCTCCCCACACACCAGACTGAGTTCCTTTTACGATTTCTATCTGTTGAATATCTGTTGCGAGAACATGTTCAAGCATAGCACCGTTTAAACCAGTTATATCGTTTAACCTTACACCGTCTAATAGGACTAAAGTTCTTTTTGGTTCAAAACCCCTTAAGTAAATAGAAGTAGTTTGTCCATACCCACCGTTTGATGAAAAGGAGATGTCTGATATTTTCGTTATAACCTCTGTTAGAGTTTTTGGCTTGTTTTCCTGAATCTCCTCTTGTGTGATAATGTTTACGGGAGAAGTTGTCTGACTTAAAGATGAGTCTGTTCCATAAGAAGACTGGATATTTACTTCCTGCTGTGCCATTACAAACTTTGAAGTTAGTAAAGTCATAAGTATTAATCTTCTCAAAATCTCCTCCTTATGCAAATGCAAATTATTTGCAATTATTATAACATATATGTTTTATGCTATAATCTTTTTGTTTAATTTCATCTTTAGGAGAAGAATGGAATTACTCTTACTGCTATTATTTTTATACATACTCTATTTTGAATTTAGAGCAGTTAGAATTGTAAATCTTGATAAGATTTCTAAAAAAGAATTTAGAGAAGTAAATCTTTATAAGTACAATGTTGTAGCCCACGTTCACACTCAGTTTTCTTTTGATTCTTTAGGCAAACCTTCTGATATAAAAAAAGCTATGGAAGAAAACAGTATAGACTTTGTTTTTATAACAGACCACGACAATACAGACTACAGACTATTTGAGGATGATAGAGTATTTTCTGGAGTAGAAAAAAACACTCCAGATGGAAGGTTGCTACTTCTTGGTAATACACTTCCAGTTATATCCCACCCTCATAACTTTGATTTTGAACACTACCGATGGAAAGGGGATTTTAAAGAAGGATACCTCTACGAGTTTATAGACATTAAAGATATAGTTGTATGGAACAAGTTTATAACTGGATTAGCACTTGTAAAAAATATAATTATCTACCCACTTACACGAAACATAGTCCATAAATGGAACAGTCTTATACCTATAGACAAGTGGAGAAAGCTTTACTGGGATAGAGCTAAACATCTAAACATAATAGGTGGACTTGACCTTCACGTAAAGGTTGTTTATCAAGAGAGAACTCACGGACTTTTAATCCCTTCTTACAGAGCTGGATTTAAATGGCTGATAAACAAAGTTTACTCAAAACAACCAATAAGGACAAAACAAGAAGTCTTAAAAGCTCTGGAAAAAGGAAACCTCTATCTATCTATCAACCAAAAATTCATAGATATATACGGGGAAGACAAAGAAGGAGTTAAAATATTAGGAGAAAGTTTAAAGTTAGGGGGTAATATAAACATAAAGTCCTTAAAAAAAGGTATCACATTTATCTACCACAACTGTAATCCGATTGTAAAAACAGATATTCAAGAGTTTTCTTTTAAGGTTGATAAAGAGGGAGACTACCACGTAGAAGTTTATGAGTATGATTTTAAAATCTTTAATCTATACTTTGGATTTAGACCAGTAGTGATAACAAACAAGTTTAAGGTGATAGATTGAGAAGGGATTGGGAAGTAGCAATAAAGTGGAACATAGAGCTGTTTTATTTGATAAACCATAGAAGGTTTAAATTTTTAGATAGGTTTTACAGATACTTTTTTTATATGGGAAAGACTTACTCTTTACCTATCTACTTTTTACTTTTTTACATCTTTACAGGAACATCTGCCTTTAAACATCTTATTGTAAGTCTGATAATAACAGGGATACTTATGCCTACCTTAAAATATATATTTAGACACAAAAGACCTTCTTCACTACTTGAAAACGTTTATCTACTTGAACCTGTAAGCTTAAAAAGTTTCCCTTCAGCTGACAGTGGATACGTTGCCACTATATTTGCTGTGTCTTTATTTTACGGAAGTTTACCTTTGTCTATAATACTTTTTATTTTAATGATTTTAGTTGGCTATGGTAGAGTTTACATGGGAGCTCACTTCCCATTAGATGTAATCACCGGTTATCTTTTCGGAGTTTTTTCAGGATTAATAGGACTTTATTTCCTTTCCTACTTTTAAACTGTATAAAGCAGGAATTAAGAAAAGGGAAGTTATAAAAGAAGTTAATATTCCTCCCAACATAGGAAGTGCAACCACAGATATAATCTCAGAACTTGGTCCTTTTAGTAAAACTGCAGGGATTAAACTTGCTAAAATTGTTATCAAAGTCATAGTTTTTGGTCTAACTCTTTTAACCGACCCAAAGTATACTTTATTTATAAATTCTTCTTTACTGACGATTTTGGATTCCTTTAATGCGTTAACTATATAAATAATCATTACTATTGACATTTCAACAGCTACCCCAAGAAGTGCTAAAAAACCTGTAATACTTGCAATACTTAGCTTGTATCCCAATATATACATTACCAAAAATCCTCCAAATACAGATACAGGCAAAGTGACTATAACTAAAACTGTTTCAAACACTCTTTCAAAACTTAAATAAACTAAAACAAAAATTGTTATCAAAACTAAAGGAATTATCAATTTTAAATCGTTTAAAGCTTCTTGCCAGTATTCAAACTGGCCACTAAATTGATAGTAGTAGCCTGCTGGGAAATTTACTTCTTTATTAATCCTTTCTGTAGCCGTTTGTACTATCTTAGTAATATCTGCATCTTGTTTTGGTGTTATGTAAACGTATGACACAAATAGACCATTTTCCGACTTAATTTCAGCTGTAGATGATACTCTCTTAACTTCTGCAACTGCTTTTAACGGAATAAATTTATCGTTTAACGGTAGTATAACCTCCTCTGGAAACTGTCTCAAATCCCTTGGAATACCAATTGTTATGTTATACCTTTCTCTACCAGATATGTATACTGAAACAGGAATATTACCAAATAAATACTCAATAGTTTTTGCTACATCTTCTACTCTTAAACCATAAAGTGCTAACTTCTCTCTATCTGGAACTATATCTAAATATGTAGCGTAAGATGTTCTTTCTGCAAAGACACTCATAATACCATCTATACCCGTTAAAGACATCTCTATGTTTTTTGCTAATTCAAGGGTTTGGTTTATGTCAGACCCATAAACTTTTATTCCAAGTGGAGTTCTTATACCAGTAGATATCATATCAATTCTACCTCTAATCGGCATAGTCCAGCTGTTTACAACTCCAGGTAGTTGCAACTGTCTATCTAACTGTGAAATTAAATTTTCGTAAGTCATTCCATCACGCCACTTATCAATAGGTTTAAGAGTAATAATAGTTTCTATCATAGATAAAGGTGCTGGGTCTGTTGCTGTATCAGCTCTTCCTGCTTTACCAAAAACAGTCTCAACTTCTGGAAATTTTTTTATTATTTTATCTTGTAAAGTCAGTAATCTTTGAGCTTCTTGAATAGATATACCTGCTGATGTAATAGGCATATACATTATTACACCTTCATTCAGCTGTGGTATAAACTCTTTTTGTAAATTTTTATAGATTAGATAGTTTCCTACAATAGATATAGGTATAAGTATTAGTACTATGTATCTGTACCTTACCGCCAGAAAAAACAAAGGAGTATAAATTTTTATAAAAAACCTAACTAAAGGATGCTTTTCTTCTGGAATAAACTTTCCTCTGCCTAAGTAGTAGATTAAAACTGGAACAACAACCAAAGATAAAACAGAAGCTACAAGCATTGAGAAAGTTTTTGTTAAGATAAGAGGATGAAACAACTTTCCAGCCTGACCTTTTAAAGCTAATAAAGGGATAAAAGAAACAGCAACAATCAGTAAAGCTAAAAATATAGGTTTTCCTACTTCAGAAAAAGATTCTTTAAGTGCATCTACTACTGATTTACCTTCTTCTTTCCTTTTAACAAAGGACTCTATTAAGACTATTGATGCATCTACCATCGTACCTATTGCAATGGCTATTCCACCTAAAGACATTATATTTGAGTTTATGTTAAATAAGTTCATAAGAATAAAAGTAGTTAAAACAGACAAAACTAAAAAAATTACAACAACAATACCCAAGGTAATACTGAGTAAAAATAATCCTATTACAACTACCACAACAAAGGATTCTTCAATTAAAACTTTTTTTAAGTGATTTATAGAGTCTTCTATGAGTTTTGACCTATCATAAACAGGTATAATTTCTATATCTGATGGTAAACCAGCTTTAAGACTATTTAATTTTTCCTTTACTTGTTTAATTGTTTCATAAGCATTTGCATTTGACCTCATTATAACAACTGCACCAACAGTATTTCCAAGACCGTTAAAATCAGCTGTTGCCATTCTAAAAGCTGGAGTTTCCACAACCTTAGCAAAATCTCCAATTTTTATTGGAACTGAATTTTGTACTTTTACCACAGTATTTTTTATATCATCTATAGCCGATATATATCCTTTAGACCTAACGATAAACTCTCTAGAGTTATACTCTATATACTTCCCACCTGTTTCTTTATTAGTCTCTTTTAAAGCCTTTACAACATCTTCTAAAGATATATTAAATTGAAAACATTTTTTTGGGTCTAAAATAACCCTAAACTCTCTTTCAAAACCACCAATTGATACAACATCTGCAACATTTTCAACAGATAGTAGTCCATACTTTAGGTAAAAGTTTTGAATAGACCAAAGCTCGTCTAAAGACCTATTTTTTGAAACGAGCACGTACTGGTATATCCATCCTACACCTGTAGCATCTGGAGAGAGTTCTACACTAGCTTGAGGCGGTAAACTATCTTGTATGGAAGATATCTTCTCTAAAACTCTACTTCTTGCCCAGTATAAGTCAACGCCATCTTGAAAAATTACATAAATAATAGAGTAATTAGGCATAGAATAACCTCTAACAGATTTAACCTTTGCAAGTCCCATTAAGTTTGAAACAATAGGATAAGTAATCTGGTTTTCTATCACTGAAGGCGATTGACCTATCCATTTTGAGTATACTATAACCTGTGTATCTGTTAAATCTGGAATTGCGTCTAAAGGCGTTTTTTTAATAGAGTATAACCCGTAAAAGAATATAAATACACAGAAAGATAAAACTACAAACCTATATTTAATTAAAATATTTACTAATTTATCCATTTTAGTGAGTGTGTATATCTAACTTTTCAATTAACTCTTTAGTTAAATCTTTGAAAGAGTATACCTTTTCTTTCTTAGCAAATTTTGTAGCTGAAAGTTTTGTAGAGAATGGAGCCAAATCAGGTCCCATAGGTCCATCTTCAATAATTACATAATAAGCCAATTTTCCGTCAATCCACTTTCCAGTACTGTAATCCTTTACCCAAATTTCTAATACTTTATCTTGATTTAAAAAGTAAAATTTTAAAGCATGTTTTGGACTTTCAAAAAATTTGTAAGAACCATCTCTTAACTTTAGCTGAGAAAGAAGTTTATCTTTAGGACTTACACTCATACCACATATAGGACATCTTTCTTCCTTTTGTAGCTCCTTTGGTTGTCCAAAGGAAGTAGTAATAACAAGTAAAATAACAGCTAAAATCAATCTCATGGTGATACCTCCTTAATAAATATTTCTAATTTGAGCTTCTGAATCTAGTAAAAAGTTTCCTTCTACTACAACTTTATCTCCCTCTTTAAGTCCGTCTAAAACTTGACAGTAACCTTGAACACATTTTCCAATTTTTACTTTTTTAGGAATATAATTACCTTCAGATATCTCTAAAAATACAATCTGTTTATCTCCAGTATCAATAACTGCAGATTCAGGAACAGCTAAAACCTTTCCTAAAGGTTTTTCTATTAAAACATCTACCAATTGATTTATCTTTAAGTTTTTAGGATTCACAAGCTTTATCCTAGCTTTAAAAGTCTTGGATTCTTTATCTCCTTGAGGAAAAATGTAATCTATCTTTCCAGTTATACTATCTTCAGACCCAACAGATAATATTAAAACTTCCATATTTTTCTTCACAGAAGATAGATAAATATATGGAATTTCTGCTACAATCCATAAAGTAGAAGTATCAACTATTTCATAGGCAACTTCTCCTGACTTTACAAATCCACCATCGTAAACTGCCTTTTTAGTTATTACACCACTAACTGGAGAAACTACTACCTCTCCTTTTCCCAGATACTTTAACTTTTCTAAAACGGCTCTTTCTAAATCTTCCCTGTTTAAACTTTTAGCAAGTTTTAACTCTTCTTTTGCTATCTCTAAATCAGGATTAAGAATTTTTAAAAGTGGAGCTCCCTTTTTTATCTCCTCTCCTTCAAATCTTTCAAAGGTATCTAACACCCAGCCATCAGACCTTAATGTTATAACTTTTGCTTTTGATAAATCGTAAGATACATAACCAACAACGTTAAAACTCTCTGTCAATTCTTTATAACCGACATCTGCCACTTCAAGTCCTATATACTCCTTTTTTTGAGTATCTAACTGTAAGCTATTATTTTGAGCTTGTTTTTCACCGTCTGGATAAAATGGAATATTAAGGTTATAGCTTAACTTTTTATCATCTAAAACAAAAATTACCTGCCAACCACCTGCCATAGATATGTTTACTGTAGCTTCATAAATATCATCTCCTGTCTTTTTAAGCTGTGCATCTTCCCTCATCTCACCCATTCCTGGCATAGGAGGCATATAAAAGTAAACTTCTTTTATGTTTTTGTTAGATTTTATAAAAATCTTGTTTAAACCAACATCTAACGATTTTTTAACACCGTATACAGTAATCTCTGTTTCTCTATCTCTTATAGAAAAAAGATAATTTTCATTGTTCTCTGTTTTTAAATTCTGCTTTTTGTAAAAAAGATTGTATGCCAAAGCACCAATTAACACAAGTAAAAAACTAATAATCAAGTACTTTCTCATAAAATTTCCTCTAACTTAAATCTTAATTTTAAATTCTCTAACTTTAAATCTAAAACCATCAATTTAATCTGAAAAATCTCTTCAAGAGTTTTTAAAATTTCATCTGGCTCTGCCTTTCCATACTTTAAAGACAGCTCTATCGCCTTTATCTGATTTTCCTTTTCTCGAAGTATTTTTTCGTATATTTCAATAAGCTGTTTGTTTTTGTTGTATGTTATGTTTACAGTATGAAAAAGATTTTTAATCCTAAGTTTCTCATTTTCTAGTTGAAGTTGTTTTATTAATTTTTCTTCTTTCTTTTGAATCTCAATCAAATCTTCTTTTTTTGATTTAAAAACAGGTAAAGTTATACTAATTTTAAAAGTAAACATATCAGGTAAACCTTTTCTGTACATATACTCTCCCGTAAACTCTAAATTTGGTAGATATTCAACTTTAGACCTTTGTATTTCTTTTTCTGTTTTTTCTATATCTATTTCAATCTGTTTTATATACACACTATCATCTACATCAGATTTTTCCGAAAAATCTTCTATATAGAACGTTTTATCATCATTTAAGGGATAATCTCCTCCTATTAGATAAAAAATCTGATTTTTAACAATCTCTTTTTCCTTGCTTATCTCTTCTAAAATCTTTTGAGTTTCTAACACTTTTACATCTAAACTTAGAATATCTTTAAGCTGAACTTTTCCATATTTGTAATTCTCTTCAAAAATTTTTTTATACTTTTTATACAAATCTAACTGCTGGTTTATAACCTCTTCTTTTCTAAAAGAGAAAATAAAATCTGCGTAATTTTCTTTTATCTGTCTTTTTAACTGTCTTTCCAAAATAGTTCTATTTAAATCTATCAGTTCATTTTCCTTTGAAACTATTTGACTGTCAAGATATCTTTTAATAGGCAATGGATACTCTTGGGATAATCCTATCAAAAAACTACCCATAGGATTGTTAGAAGATAAGTAAGGTTTATTAATCTCAAAATTACTAAATCCAACATACAACTTCGGATTAGGTAAAGATAAGATGTATGATTGTTTTAAAGAGTTTATATTTTTTTGGTGATTAAACTCTTTTAACTTTGGAGAGTTTTTTTCAGCAAAACTAATTAGGTCATCTAACTGACTGGCAAAACATACCTTATAAAAAAGCAGAAATATAGTTAAATATTTTTTCATAATTTTAATTATGCAAACTTTGTATGTTAATTACAACGATTTTATTTAACTGTTTTTTTCACCAAAAAATTAAACGGTGTGTAATAATATTATTAACATTATGTTTTTAGAGGTTTTTAAAGTAGTTGATTAAAAGTAATCTTGCAAACATGCTAACTTTGATAAGGCTTTTACTTGTTCCTGTTTTTATAATTGCTCTATGGTATCAAAAACCTTTTATTGCTCTTGTTGTATTTACCGTAGCAGGATTGACAGATGCCATTGATGGATATATAGCAAGGAAGTTTAATCAAGTATCACAGTTTGGAAAAATCGTAGACCCTATAGCAGACAAAACTCTACTTGTGTCTGCATTTATTTTTATATTTAACTCCCAATTACCTATAAAGTTTCCCTTTTGGTTTGTTGTTTTAGTTATATCAAGAGATTTATACATATTAGCTGGAAGTCTTTTAATTTACTTTATAAAAGGTTATTTAAAAGTAAATCCTTCAGTTTTTGGTAAAGCTACAACCTTTTTCCAAATTACAACAGTTATATACACTCTCTTATCAAATGTAAATATTAACTTTTACAGTGAACTACTTTACGATACTTTAATAGGCATTACACTTTTATTTATGGTATTATCAACTTTGACTTACACTTACGATGGATTTAGACAGCTTAACATGACAAAAAGTTAGAGAAGATTTCAAAGTTTTTCTCAAGATTTTCAATGGGGATATACTCATTCTTTTGGTGTGCTTGGGCTGTGTCTCCAGGACCAAAGTTTACAGCGTCTATCCCATACATGCTTAATCTTCCAACGTCAGTCCAAGCCTGTTTTGCCTCTACTTCTAAATTGTACTTACTTATCATCTCTTTTAAAATAGGGTTGTCTTTACAGACTTTTCCTGCTGGAGATACATCTGTAAACTCTACTTCTGCCTGACCTTCTACAAAGTCTATAAGTTCTTTTTTTGCTTGATCTATTGTTTTTCCCGGAGCAAACCTGTAGTTTAGATTTATTTTAAACTCATCAGGAATAATGTTCCTACCACCACTATACTCAACCATCGTTGCGTTTAAAACTTCAAAGTATTTTAAACCTTCAAAATCATACTCTTTTCTACCAAAGTTATACAGTTTTTCTAAAAGTTTATAAGCTTTGTGTATTGCGTTTTCCCCTTCCCAAGGTCTTGCAGAGTGTGCCCTCTTTCCTTTAAACTTAACCCAAGCGTGCATTGTACCAAGGCAACCCATCTGTATCTTATTGTTTGTAGGTTCTAAGGCAAAGGCAAGGTCAGATTGTTGAACAATGTTATAATTCTTTAAAAGTGGTTCTAAACCGTTTGTCTCGTAGGGGCCTTCTTCTTTTTCGTAAAACACGTATATAAGGTTATATCTACTCTCTGTTTTTGAGAAAAGTTCAGCCAGTGCCATCATAACAGCAAGGCCACCTTTCATATCACTTGCACCAAGTCCGTATATCTTGCCGTCAATAACCTTACCTGTAAACTCGTTTATTCCAGGGACTGTATCTAAATGTCCCAGTAGAGTTATAGTTTTTTTGTTAGGGTCTAAATCGTTGTAGGCAATTATAGAGTTGTTGTATCTTATGATGTTTTTCAAAATTTTTTTCAAAAAACTTTCTACAAAGTCTGCTATCTCTTTTTCATTACCTATTACAGACGGAATGTTAACAAGGTCTATGGTATATTTTATGACTTTTTCTTTCATAGTTGAATTTCTTTTGAGTACCCTAACTTTTCTGAGAGTTCTTCACTTGCTTTTAAAAAGCTATCTTTCATCTTACCATGTAAAAGATTAAAAGAAAGTCTAAAGGCTGGAGCTGATAATGTCAAAGCGGCAACAACATCTCCAGTGTAATCTCTAACTGGAACGGATAAACATCTTACTTCTTTTTCCCACTCTTCGTTGTCAATTGCATAACCTTTTTTCCTAACTTCTTCTAACTCTTTTAAAAGTAAGTTTTTATCAGTTATCGTATTTTCTGTAAATCTCTCTAACTTTACTTCTCTAAAAAATTCTTCAATCTCTTCTTTTTCCATAAAGGCAAGATGCACTTTCCCAGAGGCAGAGGCATACATTGGAAGTAATCTTCCTACCCTTGATTTAACAACAACATTTCTTTCTACTTCGTAAACGTCTATGTAAACTATCTCAAATCCACTTCGTGTAGCAAGGTAGACATTTTCTTGAAACTCTTCAGAAAGTTTTTGTAGAAACGGTCTTGCTTGTCTTCTTATCTCTGAGTGGGATAAGTAAGAATGACCAAGTTCAAAGTTTTTTATTCCAAGGGTATACAGTTTTTTTCTTTTATTAAAATCTAAGTATCCTCTGATAACGAGAGTTTCTAATATCTTTTCTAAGGTTGTAGGGGAAACGTTAAATTTTTCTTCTAAATCTTTAGTTTTTACAGATTGTTTTCTTGCGATGTAAAAAAGAATATCAAAAGCCAAATCTACATTATGTACTATGTAATCAGATTTTTCTCTTTTACGATGCATTTTTTACTCTAAGATTTTATTTTTATTAAGCGGAGCCGACGGGATTCGAACCCGCGACCTCCTGCGTGACAGGCAGGCGTTCTAGGCCGAGCTGAACTACGGCTCCGTCTTATTCACTTAGTGGGCGGTAGAGGATTCGAACCTCTGACCCCCTCCTTGTAAGGGAGGTGCTCTGGCCAGCTGAGCTAACCGCCCAAGCAATAACAGGTAAATATAATACTACATTTTATCCTTACTGTCAATAGCTTTTTATATTTTCCTTAACATTTTTCAAGTGGTCTTGATAATTATCTGAAAATATATGTCTTTTTCTATCTTTTGATAAAACGTAGTAAAAGTAATTAGTTTTTGCAGGGTTAAGTACGGCTTCCAGTGAGGATAGGCTAAAACTGCATATAGGAGTAGGTGGTAAACCTTTATACTTATATGTGTTAAAAGGTGAGTCAATTCTCATATTTTCCTTTGTTAGATTACCAGAGTAAAGATTTTTTAATCTTAAAGCGTATATAACTGTTGGGTCTATGTCTAACTTCATATTGGCTTTTAAACGATTAAAAATCACAGAAGCTATGATAGGTTTTTCTTCAGGTATATAGGTTTCCTTTTCTATTAAAGAAGCTATTATCATAGCCTCGTAAAATGTTATTCTTTTTTTGTAAAACTGTGAGTAATCTTTTGATTCAATTTTTTCTTTATAAGGTAGATACCTTTTTTTAAATAGTTCTAAAAATTTAGCAATAAGTGTTTCTACAGTTTCTTTTTCATCTAAAGCATAACTTTCTGGAGGGAAGTAGCCTTCAAAGGATTCACCTACAAGTCCATACTTTTTAACGTTTTCTTTGTTAAATACAAACTTTATAAAATCTTCCTTTTTAAGGATGTTTTCTTTTTCTAACTTTTCTGCAATGTCAAGAAGGTTATCTCCAGGCACTATAGTAAAGAGCCTGAGCTTTACTTCTCCTTTTGCTAATTTTTCGTAAATATCTTTTAATGAGTAATTTCCTTTAAACTGGTAAGTTCCAGCCTTTATAGTTTCATCTTTATGAATTTTAGTGTATATAATAAATATGTACTTATTGATAATTACTCCTTCCTTTTCTAAAATCTCTCCTATCTCAAAGGTAGATGAACCTTTGGGAATTGTTATCTCTTTATCTATATACATTTTTTTGTTTATAAGGATTAATGATAGTAAAATAAAAGCAGTTAAAATTGTAAAAGCTGTAAATAGAAACCTTTTCATCTACCAAAAGAAAGGCTGTCTAAGTAAGTTTGAAGTATGAAAACAGCTGACAAACTGTCTATATAATCTTTTATATTTTTTTTCTTCTTAGTTTGGGAGAGATGTTTTTCTGCTAATGATGTTGTAAATCTCTCGTCTATAAAAACTATGTTTATATGTGGAATGTAGTGCTTTAATTTTTCTGCAAACTCTTTTGTATACTCTACCTGCTGACCTTGTAAACCTTTTAGAGTTATAGGAAGTCCAATAACTACAGTTGACACATTTTGACTTTCTATTAGAGATTTTATATTTTGAAAAACATTATCGTCATTCTTAATGTAATCTAAAGGCTTGGCAGTTATACCAAGGGGGTCACTTACAGCAACCCCAATTCTTTTTGTTCCTATATCTAAAGCTAAGATTCTACTCAAGATGCTGTAGTTTCTTCCTTTGAGGATATTCCAGCTATTTTATAAAGTGGACAAAAACCTGTAATTGCAGTAAGTAGTAAAACTACACCTACAAAAGTAGAAACAACAAAAACTCCTCCTTTTTCTACACCAAGGTATACTAACATTGTTCCTACTAAAATTCTTACTAAAACATCCCATAAAGCCATTGTTTATCCCCCTTTATAAAGTGATTAAAGTTTCAACATCTTCATACTTTGCTACTTCATCAGGATGGGCAATTCTTCCAAGAACTGCAGAAGCAGCTGCTACCGCAGGGCTTGAGAGGTAAACTTGACTTTTTGGATGACCCATTCTTCCTACAAAGTTTCTATTTGAAGTAGATAAACATACTTCTCCTTCTGCAAGTATTCCCATATGGCCTCCAAGACAAGGACCACAGGTAGAAGTACTTATTAAGCATCCTGCATCTGCAAGAATTTCTATTATACCTTCGTGAAGCGCTTGCTTGTATATTTGGTCGGATGCAGGTATAACTATACATCTAACTTCTGGATGAACCTTTTTACCTTTTAGTATAGCTGCTGCAATTCTCAAATCTGAAAGTCTTCCGTTTGTACAAGATCCAATAAATACTTGATCTATATGTGTTCCTGCTACCTCACTAACAGGTTTTACATTAGAAGGTAGGTTAGGACAAGCTACAACTGGCTCTATTTTATTTGCGTCAAATTCGTACTCACAACAGTACTTTGCATCTGGGTCTGACTTGTATATTTTAAATTCTCTGTTTGTTCTTTTTCTAACCCATTCTATAGTTTTTTCGTCTGCTTCTATTACTGCATTTTTTCCACCAGCTTCTATAGCCATATTGGCAATAGTAAGTCTATTATCAATGTCTAAAGCTTTTATAGCTTCCCCGTGGTATTCCATAGCTTTATATAATGCTCCATCAACACCAATCTTTCCAATAACAGTAAGGACAAAATCTTTACCACCAACCCATTTTTGTGGTTTTCCATAAAAGGTAAATTTCATAGTTTCTGGAACTCTTAGCCAAGTTTCTCCAGTAGCCCATATGTAAGCTATATCTGTAGAACCTACCCCTGTAGAAAAGGCACCTATTCCACCGTAAGTACATGTATGAGAGTCAGCTCCTATTACAAGGTCTCCCGGAACGACAAAGCCTTTCTCAGGAAGTAAAGTGTGCATTACTCCACTGTCTTGACCTTCAAAGTAATTTTTTATTCCCATCTTTTTAGCAAAATCTCTTGATATTTTGATCTGCTGAGCAGATAAGATATCTTTTGGTGGAAAGAAGTGATCCATAACTAAAGCTATTTTATTTGGATCGTGAACTTTATCTATACCATACTTTTCAAGTTGTTTTATGGCAAGTGGAGCTGTGATATCGTTTGCAATTGCTAAGTCTACTTTTACTGTTACTAACTCTCCCGGCTCTACATAATCTTTTCCTGCGTGAGCTGCTATTATCTTTTCGGTTATTGTCATTCCCATATTTAATTACCTGGTAAACCAAAGTGTTTTATAGATTCATACACTCTGGGCTGGGGTATTTGTATTCCGCCTTATTCAGATGCAAGCTATCCCCAGCTGGCGGTATTTCGCTTGCATCATAGCCCCTACCCCAAGAAGTAGGAACTATCCCTAAATCGTGTTTCAAATCTTCTATTGCCTCTTTGGTTTTGAAACACGATTTATTTACTACCCTATCCCAATCCCCTTCTACCAGTATTGGCTTTAAGGGTGATAAGTCTCTACTTAAAGACTTACCCAGAATAGGGATAGTAAGGGCTACCTTTACAACTTGCCACAGTTTATAACTTGTCCAATACAAGCCCCTCATCTGTTCCTTCCTTAGGTTGACAGTATCTTGGGTCTGTGGCTCACTGTAAAGGCTTTGGATTATCCTTATCTGTTTACTTAAATCGTTTATATTTTTTATTATTGGTTTTCTTTTATACTGATTGTTTTCTGTTTTTAACTTCTCTTGTGTTTTTTGTTTTTCTTCTTGTAGTCTTTCTATTGCAAAGTTTAAATACTCTCTGTCTGTTATTAGTTTTTCGTAATTCTTAGGTAGTTTTTCTTTAAATCCTAATGCTTTTCTTCCTATTACAAATGCTCCTGCTATATCTTTGTCTAAACTATACTGTGGTGCATACTTTAATGACCCTACTATTGATGTATATGCTGGATTTACTTGTATTACTTGTATTCTCTTTCTTTTGGTAAGTATTTTTATCTTGTCTAACAAGCCTTTGTATATCCATTGTTGTTTTATTTTTCTCAGTTTCTTACTCCCATCTCCTTTACTACCTTTTGGTATGTCTTTTAAGTTTTCTATTGCTATTGCCTTATTTCTTTCTTTAGCAATGTCTGTTATTTGGTGTGCTATTTGCCAAGATATGTATTCTCTTTGGTTTTTTGTCTTGTTTAAAAGATTGTGTAAATATAATTTCTCTATATTTTCTAAATTGCCATCTTTCTTTACAAAAGCCATTGCTATGTGAAATGGATTTGCGTTTATGTCTATCCCTATTACTCCGTTGTCTTTTGTTATTATTGGTTCTTCTGTCTTTATTTCTTCGTAGCTTATAAATGCGTAGAAATCGTTGTTTATCTTTCTAATCTCTACTGAGTATGGGAAGTACTGTTTTGTTTGGTTTGCTTGTATTAGGTCTGCTATGAAGTTAGTCCATTTATCGTTTTGTCTGTATACTGTTCTTTTTATGTTTGCTTTTATCCAGTTTCTTTCTCCTGTGTTTATTCTTAATATTATTTTATCTTTCTCAAATTCTATTCTTGTATTTAGGTTTCCTTTTTTAGATTTATCTCCTCTTGAGTATAGGCAGTGCTTTCTTCTATCTTGCCATTTTTGTTTTAGTTTTTCTCTGTATTTTCCGTTTATGTGTTTGTTTTTAAGGAGTTGAAATAGTCTTTTACCTCCAAATATAACTTTTTTAGGATTTTGTTCTCTTTCTATACAGCTGTTTATTAGCCACTTTGCTTTGAATATTGCATCGTCTATATATCTTGAGTTTATGTTAAACATTTTTTGTAAATCTTTTTTAAGGTCTTTTCTTGAGTGTCCTTCAAGTAGTCTGTTGTATGAGTATTTAAAGCAGGAAGAGAATTTTCTCATTAGGTCTATCAATGTTTGTTTGTCTTTTTCGTTTTCAAAAGTTAGTTTACAGTGTAGTGTTATCATTTTCTTTTCCTGTAAACACCTTTTAAGTTTTTTATAGTTAAGAGTTTTGGTTTCATAATAATTACTATTATACTATTCTTTAATAGTTTCTGTTAACTGTTTTTAACCTCCTATATAAAAAGTATAAATAATTATAACAGAGCTTTTATATACGTTGAGTGAGAAATTAATGCCATAATTAAACCTCACAGTACCTGAAAAAGCTATAACCTATTGCATAAGCATACAAATATGAAAGAAGCGTTATACCTTTTCTCCATCTGCTAAGAGCGTTAAATTGTTTTAACCTTGAAAATACGCTCTCAATAATCTGCCTTTGAGCTTTATCCTCTTTTGTCTCACATACGATAACATTCTCACATCCTCTATAGCCTTTGTCTCCTATTACTTCAAAAAGGCTTATAAGTCTTTTAAACCAAATACTAGTTTTTGCTCTTAACCTAAAAGATTTAACTTCATGATAACTTGCTGGATGAAACCAAATGTCATAAACTCTTCCCTTTGTATCACAAATTATCATAACAAGCACTCCATAGTATATCTCTTCAAATTTTACTCTTTTTTTGTAGTGTTGACTGTATAGATTTCTTTTTCTTCTTACCCAAAACCTCTTTCCATTAAATCTCTTTATTCTCTGGGTTTTTGCTCTGTTTACATTAGCTACTGGAAGTATTGTACCATCTACTATAAGCCTTGGTTTTTTATTAGATACCAAAACTTCTATAATTACAGACAGTATTCTCATTTGTAGATATATTCTAAGCAGTTCGTATATTCTTTTAATTCTTGATTTTCTGAATATGTGATAAGACTTTATAGAGTCATCAATAAATTGTCTTGCTATTTTCAAAACAGGCATTCCAGTTATGTATGATAAGATGAAAACTGCTGCTATTTCTTCATCGGTAATTTTTGGTTTTCTACCAGCATTAGATTTAGCTGTATTCTTATAAAAAGAAACTTTAAATGATTGAAAATTTTTGAGAAGTATGTTATAAGACTTTTCCAGTTGCATTTTTTGACCTCCCAAAAGTAGTTTGGGTATATTATAACCCGAGCTACTTTTGGCTTTTTATTAGAAATAAAATTGAAAAAATGAATTTCTCACTCAAGGTAAAGTATAAATAATTATAACAGAGCTTTTATATTATTATAAATTTTGATAGTTGCATCTGACTTATTCAATGTGTAAAAATGTAAGCCCTTTACGCCATTTTTCAATAAGTCTTCACATTGTTTTGTAGCAAACTCTATACCTATTTTTTTAGTTTCTTCTGGATTGTCTGCATACTTTTCAAAGAGTTTTACCACATCTTCTGGTATGGTAGCACCACATAAAGATGCAAACTTTCTTATCTGATTGAAGTTTGTAATCGGCATAATACCAGGAATAATGGGAATATTTACGCCAGCTTTTGTACATCTATCTAAAAAATCATAAAAGTAAGAGTTGTCGAAAAACATCTGAGTAATAGAAAAATCAGCTCCAGCTTCTACTTTTTGTTTAAAGTAGTAAATATCCCTTTCAAGGTTTGGACTTTCTGGATGCCCTTCCGGATAAGATGCTACAGCTATACAAAAGTAGTCTCCGAAGTTATCTTTAATAAGAGATACTAACTCAAATGCATGTTTACAACCATCTAAAGGAATATCTTTTTTATCAAAAGACAGAGGTATATCTCCCCTAAGAGCTAATATATTTTCAATACCAATATTTTTGTAATCTTCTAAAATCTGTTTGATTTCTTGTTTTGAATGTCCTACACAGGTCAAATGTGCCATAACTGTAAGGTTTGTTTCTTCATGAATTTTTTTCACAATATCTCTTGTCTTTTCCCTTGTACTTCCTCCAGCTCCGTAAGTGACAGATACAAAAGTAGGGTTTATAGGTTTTAATTCCTCAATAGTTTTAAACAAAGAATCTTCTAACTCTTTTGTTTTTGGAGGAAAAAATTCAAAAGATATAGATACTTTCTCCTTTTTTAATTTATCTACGATTTTCATGTAATAACCTCACAAAAGTTTTCCATCTATTGTAATAAAACAGTTGCATAGAATCAACTAATGTGGTATATTATTGATCTGTAGTTGTGAGTCGCTAGCTCAGTCGGTAGAGCACCGGTCTTTTAAACCGGTGGTCCTGGGTTCGATTCCCAGGCGACTCACTTCAAAAAGAATATGGCCCCATCGTCTAGCCTGGCCTAGGACACCGGCCTTTCACGCCGGCGACACGGGTTCAAATCCCGTTGGGGTCATTTTTCAATCATATCCTTTCTTAATAATTCTTTTTTTGGTCGGTTAGCTCAGTTGGCAGAGCACCTGCTCGACACGCAGGGGGTCAGAGGTTCAAGTCCTCTACCGACCATTTTACTCATTAAAACTTTATTTTAAAATTAAAAATTCGCCCTTAGATATTTAGCTATATCTATCAAGAGTAGAAATTTTTAAAAGAGTGAGGAAGTTTTCTCTTTGTTCCAAATGAACTTTTCATCATTGATGATGATACATTATTTCAACATCTTTATCAAGTAAACTAGAAGAAAAATCTTTACCTTCAGCTTTTAAAGAAAAAGCCACTAAGAATAATAAAAATAAAATTATTGAATGATTAAAAACACTTTTAAGTTTTTTCTTCTACTTTTTCTTTTTTTACCACCTCAGCTTCTACTTCTTTTGGTTTAATCACTTTTTCTTCTTCTTTCTTTTCTTCACCTGAAAAAGCCTGCTTGAAACTTCTTATACCTTCGCCTAAACCTCTTCCTATCTCTGGAAGTTTTTTGGCTCCAAAGAGTAAAACAAGTATTCCAAATATAATAAGTAACTCTGGTAATCCTATTGAACCCATTTTAAACCTCCTAATTAAATTTTTTTAAGTTTTTTAATTTCTTCTATTATCTCATCAACAGACTCTTCTATTCTTTCTGGTTTCCAAATTTTTACTATATAACCCTTTTCATCAACAAGTATTCCTGTTCTTATTATCTTTTCTTTCTCTATTCCATTTACGTCAACTTTCTCATATGCTCCTAACCCTTTTATAACTGTTAAAGTTGGATCTGAGAGAAGCTCAAATGTTATATTGTAATCTGATTTAAATTTTCTATGGACTTCGATTGGGTCTTCACTTATTCCAACAACAATCACTCCTAAAGAGGCTATTTTTTCTAAGTTTTCTTTAAATGGGCATTCAGATCTGTTACATCTAAACTTTTCATCTGTTGGATATATGTATACGAAAATAGGTTTACCTTCCCCTAAAAGTTGATTTAAAGACACTTTCTTTTCTTCTGCATTAAATAGCTCAAAATTTTGGATTATTTTTGCCATATTTATTCTCCTTAGCTTACTTTACTGATAAAATTTTAACACAAAGACAGAGAAAAGCAAATTCCTTGATAAATAGTTTTTATGGTATCATATTTTTTCTTATTAAGAATTACTTTTAAATTGTGGAGGACACTATGGAAAAGTTAATTATATTTGATACAACTTTAAGAGATGGAGAGCAAGCTCCAGGGTTTTCTATGACTGTTGAAGAAAAAGTAAAGATGGCTTTACAACTTGAAAAGTTGGGAGTAGACGTTATTGAGGCAGGGTTTGCAGCTGCTTCAGAGGGAGACTTTGAAGCCGTAAAAAGAGTAGCAGAAGAAGTAAAAAACGCTATAGTTTGTTCATTAGCACGGGCATTACAATCTGATATAGATAAAGCTGGAGAAGCACTTTTAGCAGCTGAAAATAGAAGAATACATACATTTATAGCAACATCTCCAATTCATATGCAGTACAAATTGAAAATGACACCAGACGAAGTTGTAGAAAGAGCTGTTGCAGCTGTTAAATACGCTTTAAAATACACAGATGATGTTGAGTTTTCAGCAGAGGACGCTTTTAGGTCTGAGAGAGAGTTTTTATATAGGGTTTTTGAAGCTGTTATAAAAGCTGGAGCTAAAACTATAAATGTACCTGACACAGTAGGTTATGCCATTCCAGAAGAGTTTGGACAGCTTATAAAAGATATAAAAAATAATGTTCCAAATATAGATAAAGCTGTTATAAGTGTTCACTGTCATAACGACCTTGGTTTAGCAGTAGCAAACTCTTTGGCAGCTGTAAAAAATGGAGCAAGACAGGTTCACGCTACAGTTAACGGTATTGGAGAGAGAGCAGGAAACGCAGCTGTAGAAGAAGTAGTAATGGCTATAAAAGTTAGACACGATTACTTTAAAGGAATTTACACTACTATAAACACTAAAGAGATATACAAAACAAGTAGATTGCTCTGTAGAATTACAGGAAGTTTTGTCCAGCCAAACAAGGCAATCGTAGGGGACAACGCCTTTGCCCACGAAGCTGGAATACATCAACACGGAATATTAGCCCACAGAGAAACTTACGAAATAATGAGAGCTGAAGATGTAGGAGTACCTAAATCAAAAATAGTTCTTGGAAAACACTCAGGAAGACATGCATTTAAAACAAGACTTCAAGAGTTGGGATACACAAACCTATCAGATGCGGAGATAGACTCATTGTTTTTAAAGTTCAAAAAACTTGCAGACAAGAAAAAGGAAGTGTTTGATGAGGATATAGAAGCGTTGATATTAGAAGAGTTTTCATTCTTTGAAAACGAAGTTAAGGTTAGCTACTTCCATGTAGTAAGTGGAGACAACGTTATACCTTCTGCAACTGTAAAAATAGAAAAAGACGGAGAAGAGATAATATCTACAGCTTCGGGTGATGGGCCTATAGACAGCGTAATTAACGCTGTAGAAAAGGCAATAGGTATAAAAGGTAAACTCTTAGATTATACAATAAGATCTTTATCTTCTGGTAAAGATGCTATGGGAGAAGTTAGAGTGTTGGTTAAGTTTGATGATACAGATTACGTTGCTTCTGGAAAGGGAACATCAACAGACATTATAGAAGCAAGTTTAAAAGCTTACGTCGACGCTTACAATAAATACACTGCAAGAAAGGCATTTTTAGAAAAGAGGATATCTGAAGGAGTGTAGATGAGGAAGTTATTTGTAATCTTATTTTTTATAGTAGTCTTAGGTTTAGCTTACTTTAGCGGAATTATTAATTTTTCAAAACCGACAGTAGAATATAAAGGTTTAAATTCTATAGGTAGTGAAGGTATTGTTGATATTTATGTAAAAGATGAAAAACCGGGATTGAAAGATGTTGAAATCTTTTTAAAGCAAGGAAACAACGTCATAAAGATATACAGTAAAAATTTAGACGGTAAAAAAGAGGAAGAAATAAGATTAAAAGTAAATCCTAAAAGTTATGGTCTTTTTGAAGGAAAAGCAGTTTTGATGGTGCAAGCTGTAGATAAATCCTTACTTAAAAATAAAACTGTATTAGAAAGAGAGATTAACATTGACCTTACACCACCTGTTATCTCAATACTAAACTACACCCAAAATATGATTAACGGTGGAACTGGATTTGTTTTTCTCCAAGCAAACGAAGAACTAAAAAGTGTAAATGTTAACGTAGGTGATGTTAACTTTAAATGCTTAAAGATAAACCAAACATATGTCTGTCCTTTTAGTATTCCTTACCACTTTGAAAGTGTAAAACCTATAGTACTAAACGCATCAGACTACGCAGGAAACACTGTTAATCAAGGATTAAAAATAAATGTAAAATGGATTAACTATGCAAAATCTATCTTAGATATAGATGATAACTTTATACAAACAAAAGTAAAACCATTATCAGATAAAGACTTTAATAATCCAGTTGACCTTTTCAAATACGTAAACGTAGAAATTAGAAAAAGAAACGAAGATTTAATTCATAAAAAAGCATCAGAGTGTAAAAACTTAAAACCTACGTTTGAGGGAGAGTTTACATATTTAGAAAACTCGGCTAAACTTGGTGGTTTTGCTGATTATAGAAAGTATAGATACAACGGTCAGATAATAGAAGGAGCAGATGCATATCATAAAGGTTTTGACTTTGCTTCTGTAAAAAATGCAGACGTTAAAGCTTCTAATAATGGAGAAGTCGTTTTTGCAGGATTTTTAGGTATATATGGAAACAGCGTGATAATAGATCACGGTTTATGTGTCTATACTCTTTACTCCCACTTAAGCCAGATTAACGTTAAAGAGGGACAAAAAGTGGTAAAGGGACAACTTATAGGGAAAACAGGAGCTACTGGTTTAGCCGTAGGAGACCATTTACACTACGGAGTTTTGGTAAACGGTATAGAAGTAAACCCTGTAGAATGGTTTGATATAAAATGGTTAAACACAAGATTTTACGATGTATACAAAACAGTAGGAGGTGCAAGGTAGATGAAGTTTTTCATTGATACAGCAGACATAGAAGAGATAAGAAAGGCAAACAGTTTAGGATTTTTAGATGGAGTTACCACAAACCCTACATTGATAGCAAAAACGAAAAGACCATTTATGGAGGTTGTTAAAGAAATTTTAAGTGAAGTTCCCGATAAACCCGTAAGCCTTGAAGTTGCAAGTACAGACTATCAAGGAATGGTAAGGGAAGGTGAAAAGTTAGCAGAACTTGGAAAAAATGTAGTAATAAAAATACCTATGACCGTCGAAGGGTTAAAAGCTGTAAAATACTTTGAGAGTAAAGGTATTAAAACAAATGTAACACTTGTTTTCTCACCGGCACAAGCACTACTAGCTATGAAACTTGGAGCTTCTTACATATCACCTTTTGTAGGTCGTTTAGATGATATAAGCCATACAGGAATGGATTTAATAAGACAGATAAAGACAATAAAAGAAAATTACTGCTTCAAATCAGAGATAATTGTAGCATCTGTTAGAAATCCGATACATGTTCTTGAATCTGCAATAATAGGAGCAGATATAGCCACTATACCTTACAACGTAATATCTCAACTTGCAAAACATCCTTTAACTGATATAGGATTAGAGAGATTCTTAAAAGACTGGGAAAGTGTACCAGAAAAACCTTTTTAATAATGAAATACAGAAAAAAAGGTATTAAAAGAGAACATTCAATAATAGAAGATTTTGAAAAAGACCTACAGACCCTCGTTGAAGAGGGTCTTATAAAATCAGCAATTCCAGGTAGAATATACACAAGCCCAAAAGCACAAAGTGGTAAAAAGATAATAACTTACCAGTACGACACAGAAACAGGTGCAAAACTACTCATGAAGAAAGGTTCAACAGTTCAGGAAGTATTTGTAATTACAGAGAGAAGGCAAGAACTAAAAGAATATCTAAAGATCAACTATATTATATAAGTCATTGATATTAAGATGTTTTTTGTGTAATTAATTAATTTTACCACAAAATTTTCTATTGTCAAAAAATTTTTACTATTATCAATTAAAAATTTTTAATATAATTTAAACCCCAAAAATAAATTAAAAGGGATAAAATGGAAAGCAAGGAAATCTTTAAAAACAAAATATGGATGAATGTCCTTGCCGATTTAAAAGAGAAAGTAGATGAAAACACATATTCACTACTTTCCGGATTAGACTATGTAGAACTCAAAGAAAACAGCTTATATATATATACTCCAGACAATGTATACAAAACTTGGATTTTAGCAGATTTATTAGAGGATATAACTTTATCCGCCAAAAAAGTTATAGGACAAGACGTTAATATACAAGTTATTTCATTAAAAGAGATAAAAAAAGAAGAACAAAAACGAGAGGATGAAAACTTCTACGGATACTTAACTTTAAATCCAAAATTCACATTTAAAAACTTAGTTATAGGTAATCACAACAAAGTAGCATACCAGTCATGTATAGCTGTAGCAGAAAATCCTGGAAAAATATTTAACCCACTTTTTATTTATGGAGACGTTGGTCTTGGAAAAACTCATATGT
Organism: Sulfurihydrogenibium azorense Az-Fu1; assembly: GCF_000021545.1. NCBI lineage: Bacteria > Pseudomonadati > Aquificota > Aquificia > Aquificales > Hydrogenothermaceae > Sulfurihydrogenibium > Sulfurihydrogenibium azorense. Next base: position 698,182 of record NC_012438.1, on the reverse strand, counting down.
TACATGCTACTGCGTACCATCTACTAAAAAGAAATCAAAACGCAAAGATAATATACACAACAGCAGACACTTTTGCATCTGAGATGTTTTCTTACATTCAAAAAGGAATGATTTTAGAGTTTAGAAAGAGATACAAGGACGTAGATTTACTACTAATGGACGATATTCAATTCTTAGTTGGTAAAGAAAGAACTCAGATAGAGTTCTATCACATATTTAACATACTCTACACCGCAGGAAAACAGATTATACTATCATCAGACCAACCGCCAAATAGCCTTAAAGGTATAGAAAAAAGATTAATAAGTAGGTTTAACAGTGGCTTAATTGTAGAAATAACAAAGCCAGATTTAGAAACAAAAGTGAATATAATAAATAAAAAAGCCAGTGAGTACGGCATAGAAATACCTAGAGAAGTTGCTATCTTCTTAGGTAAGATAGTCAATTCAAGTGTTAGGGAACTTGAAGGAGCTGTTAAAAGATTGAAAGCATACTGTGATATAATGGGTAAACCACTAAACCTTGAAGTGGCAAAAACAGTTTTAAAAGATGTTGTAGAACTTCAAGAGATTAAATCTATTTCTGTGGATAGTATTATAGATGAAGTTTGCAGCTACTTTAAAATTGATAAAAAAGACTTACTCAGTGATAAAAAAAACAAAAATCTTGTTATGGCAAGACAGATAGCTATGTATCTATCAAAAACACTAACAGAAGAACCTTTATCTTCACTGTCCACATACTTTAAAAAGAAAAACCACTCAACTATCATCAGTGCTTGTAATAAAGTAGAAGAGACAATGAATAAAGATAGAAAGTTTAAATTAATAGTTGATTTTCTAAAAGATAAACTTATTGCATCATAAGGTTAATTATTTCATCTTCTTCAAGGAGAAACTCTTTGTACATTACAAGTAAACGAAAATTATCAAACTTTTTACTAAAAATGTATCTAAAACCAAGTATTTTATTTATCTCTTCGTTTATATAAAGTCTGTCTTCACAAAGTCTTTCTTCTATAATACTACAGTCAATATCACAGCCGTACTTATAACATTCTTTATCTTCTTTATTGTATAAAACAACACCATCTGCATTTAATATATTGTATAAGAAGCTACCGAAAAACTCTGGAGAAATCTTACCTTTTTTAAAAAGTCTTAAAGTTGTAGAAACTTCATAGTATTTCTTATAAAACTCTGATTTAGTTTTACATCTTAAATACTCTAAATAATTTTCCTGAGCGATAGAAGTTTTCTCTTGAATTAACTTATTTAAACCTTTATAAAAATAAATATTTTTCAAGAGAAACAAATTTAATCCGACAACAAAGGATAGATAGAAAAAATCGTAAAAGTTTGTTTGGTAGAAATTATAAGCCACAACGGGTATAGATAATAAACTTAGGAAAAAACTTCCTTTTATGTTGTTCTCAGGAATTAAGAGAATATAGTAAAACAGTGAGAAATAAGCATTTCCTGTTGCATAAGAAAAGTAGGTAAGCATAACAAGGTCTAAAGTATAAACGAAAAATTTCCAAAACTTATGTTGTAAAAGTGGACTCAGTAAGAAAGATCCTACAACATATGCTAAAATCAAAGATAAAAGGGGGTATTTATAATCGTAATCAAAAAGATAAACATATCCAGCTAAAGTTAGGGATATTATTATTTTTAAAGCTAAATTTAATTTGTATATCATATTCTATTTATAAAATCCATTAAAAATGCTAAAGGTTTATTTATCAAGTAAGGAGTATAGTAAACTTTATCCATCTTATCTGTGAGTATATAACTATCATCTTTTAGAAAGAGTATAGTTTTTACATTTGGTTTATACTCGGTCTTAATATTTCTTATAATTACATCTACACCTGAACTTTTCGAAGAATTTACAACTTTTTTAAAATCTTCTTGTAAAAAGTTATATAACCCTATACAGTTGTATCCAGAACCAGCATTTTCTAAATCGATATTGTAAAGAATATCATCTAAATCTAAAGAAGAGTTATAAAAGTCAACAAAGAAATCTTTTTCCTTTTCAGAGTATATAAATACTCTTATCCTAAATCCTTTAGGCATTCTAACGTTAAAAAATCTATTTATCATCTCTTTAAGAAGTTGCAAGGAGGAATATTCAATAAGACTATCTGGATTTGATACAGGCATGGAGATAGTTGTGAATTTTTCTCCATATCCTATATCACTGTAATAGATACCTCTTCTAACTTCTTTAAATTTTAATATATTTTCTAAACCCTCTAAAACGTTATTCACTTTATCTCAACGACCCAATTTTTATATTTTTCTACTTTTCCTCTTACTGCGTCAAAGTAAATATCTTTTATCTTTTTGGTTATATCTCCTACAGTGCCGTTACCTATTTTTCTACCGTCTATCTCTATAACTGGTGATATTTGAGCTCCTGTCCCACAGAAGAATACCTCATCTGCTACGTAAAGCTCAGTTCTTGAAATACTTCTCTCTATTACAGGTATTCCTAAATCAGTTGCAATGTCCATAACAGCTTTTCTTGTTATACCTTCAAGAATATCATCGCTAACAGGAGGAGTTATAAGTTTTCCATCCCTTGCTATAAATATATTTTCTGCACTTCCTTCAGATACAAAACCATCTTTATTCAATACAATAGCTTCCTCTGCACCTGATAGTAAAGCTTCTGTTTTTGCAAGAGCACTGTTTACGTAAGCACCTGTAACTTTTAACCTTGGTGGAATCATATTATCGTTAAGTCTAACCCAAGATGAGACTTTTGCTTTAATACCTTTGTTTGTGTCTATGTAATCTCCAAGTGGAAGTGTGTATATAGCAATCTTTGCAGTATAACCGATTAACTTTGGACCTATTGCAAGGTCTGAAAAGTAAACGATTGGTCTGATATAAACATCTTCTTTATGGTTATTTCTTTTTACTAACTCCTTAGTTATCTCTACTAACTGGTCTATACTTTCTTCAATCTCCATATTTAGTATTCTCATATTTTTAAAAAGTCTTTCGTAATGCTCTTTAAAAAATAGACCGTACATGGTATCATTTTCTTTGTTGTAGTAAGCTCTTATTCCTTCAAATACAGCTGTTCCATAGTGAAAAGAGTTTGTTTTGATACTAATCTTTGCCTCTTCTTCTTCTACAAATTTATTTTCAAAGTAAACTATAGCCATACACTTCCTCCTGATTTTTGTTAAAAAATTTTATCATTTTAATATTTGTGTTGCAATTTGTTTTTAAAAAGGTTAAAATATTTTGTATTAATTACATTTTAGGAGGTATAAAGGTTAATGGCGACGGTTTTAGTAGAAGGAGATTTTGAAAAAGCATTAAAGAAGTTTAAAAAGATAGTTGAAAAAGAAGGTATTTTAACAGAGTATAAAAGAAAGGAGTTTTACGAAAAACCATCTGTTAAAAGAAAAAGAAAAGAAAGAGCTGCAAGAAAAAGATTAATAAAGGCACTAAAGAAAAAAGGGTTGCTATAAATGGCTGAACTTTTCAAGAAGCTCCAAGAAGAGATGAAAGCCGCAATGAAAAGTGGCGATAAAGATAGATTATCTACTATCCGAATGTTAATCTCTGAAATCAAAAAAGTTCAGATAGATTCAAAAAAAGAACTTTCTGATGAAGAGATTGTCTCAATTCTTCAAAAGTACGTAAAACAAAGAAAAGAAGCTTACCAACAGTACTTACAAGCTGGGAGAGAAGATTTAGCAAATAAAGAACTTAAAGAGATAGAAGTAGTACAAGAGTTTTTACCTCAACCTCTTTCAGAAGAAGAAATCAGTAAAATAGTTGAGGAAACAATCAAAGAAGTTGGTGTAACTTCTGTTAAAGATATGGGAAAAGTTATTAAAGCTGTGATGGAAAAAGTTAAAGGAAGAGCTGAAGGAGCTGTCGTAAGTAAAATAGTTAAAGAAAAGTTAAGTTAATTGCGAAAAATAATTATGCTCGACTTTATACTTGTTTTAGCTTTTTTATACTTTCTACTACTTGGCATTTACAGAGGATTTTTAAACCTTGTTTTTAAATTTGTTGGATTTTTTAGCGGTATCTTTATAGGTATTGCTTTTTACAAACCTTTTAGTAGTATACTTTCTTCAATTTTTTCTGCAAGTTCATCTGTAGTAAACTTTCTATCATTTTTACTGATTATCCTTGCTGTAGTAGGCTTTAGTTTAATAATTGAAAAAATGTTAAAAAGATTTATTTACAAGAAAAAGTATGTTAAGTTAGGAGATAGAGTTTTAGGTGGCGTTTTAGGGATTTTCGTTTTTATCACCTGTATTTTATTTTTAGCTAACTTAAAAGAGAAAAACGAAATTGCAAACACTCTTTTATCCAAATCTCAAATCGTTTCATTTATCTCTAAAAGTAATTATAAGAATTGATTATGTATAACTTGACCTAAAGATATTCCTCCATCGTTAGGAGGTACGTTTTTATGATAGAGAAATTTCTTCTTAATATCTTCTTCCATCAAAAGATTTAACAAAACTTTATTTTGAAAAACTCCCCCTGAAAATCCTACTGGCAGGTCAAACTCTTTTGAAACATCTAAAATAATCTTGATAAGTGTATTTATAAATCTTGAAACTTTTATAGGTACTTCACTTTTGTCGTATATTAAATCTACAAAAGTACTATCGTAATTTATTAATCCGTTCTCTATTTCGTATGAGTAATGGTCTTTTACAGTATAATCGTAAAACTTTTCCATTATCATACCAGTCTGTCCTTCGTAAGACAAAGTCTGGCGTATATTTAACAATGATGCCACAGCATCAAAAAGTCTTCCAACAGAGGAAGATAATGGGCTTTTTAATCCTTTTTCCCATATAGTGTAAAAGCTTTCTATCTGTTTTTCAGAAAATTCTTTTAAGGGTGGTAGTTTTAAACTTAAAGCATCTTTTCCAAAAATTTTAAACAGGATTGATAGTGCTACTCTTCGTGGTTCTTTTACTGCTATCTCTCCACCTAACAGTTTGAAGTAGTCAAAATGAAATACTCTATTAAACCCTGTGTAATCACAGACCAAGAACTCTCCTCCCCAGAGGTTGCCATCAGTCCCGTATCCTGTCCCATCCCAACAAATAGCAAGTATTTTCCCATTTTGAAAATGGTTATCAACCATGAGAGATAAAGCATGGGCATAATGGTGTTGAACTTGTAGTAGCTTTAAATTGTGTTTAGATGTAAATTCTTTTGCCCATTTTGTCGAGTAGTAAAAAGGATGTAAGTCCGACACTACAACACCGGGGAAAAAATCGTACAACTCAAAGAATCTACTTATAACCTCTTCAAAATTTTGCTGAGAAGATAATGTTTCTAAGTCACCTATATGTTGGGATATATAGGCTTTATCATCTATTCCTAAGGCTATAGTTACTTTTTGGTGTCCTCCTACTGCTAAAACTTTATTTTTAAGTCTAAAGGGCAATTTAACTGGAAGGGGTGCGTATCCTCTACTCCTACGTATAAAAAACATTTTATCTTTAACGGAAAAAACTACAGAATCATCTACTCTGTTTTTTATCTCTCTGTTGTGAATAAGAATGTAGTCCGTAAAATCTGAAAGTTTCTCAAAGGCTTCTTCGTTATCTTTTACAATAGGTTCATCAGAAAGATTTGCAGAAGTCATTACAAGAGGCTTACCTACGATTTTTAAAAGTAGATGATGGAGGGGAGAGTAAGGTAAAAAAACACCTATTCTATCTATACCAGGAGCAACTTTCTCTGATAAATCAGTATTTTCTTTCTTTTTTATTAAGACTATCGGTTTTTCTGCAGAATTTATTAAAATTTCATCAAAATTAGAAGGATCTCCGTATACTTTTACAGTTTCTAAATCTTTAAACATTACTGCAAATGGTTTTTCAAATCTTTTTTTTCTTTCTCTCAATGTAGAGACAGCTGTGTCATCTGTAGCATCACACACGAGATGGAATCCGCCTATACCTTTAACTGCAACTATTTTCCCTTCAAGGATTAAACTTCTTAGTATTTCTATAGCCTCTAACGACTTTGCTATAAGTTGCTTATCCTTTGTATAAAGGGAAATTTCAGGACCGCACACAGGACAGGCATTTGGTTGAGCGTGAAACCTTCTATTTGATGGGTCTGTGTACTCTTTTTCACATTCAGGACACATTTTAAACTTTTTCATTGTGGTGTTTTCTCTATCATAAGGGAGCTTTTCTATAATTGAAAATCTGGGACCACAGTTTGTACAGTTTATAAAAGGATACATGTATCTTCTATCTGATGGGTCGTACAATTCTCTTAAACATTCATCACACGTGGATATATCTGGAAGTATAAAAACGTTTTTTTCAGTATTAGAATTACTTTCTAAAATTTTAAAGTTTTCGTAATTTTTTAATTCTTCAAAAAATTCTACAGATTGGGAGAATATGTTGGCAAGTCTTGGTTTTTCATTATGTATAGAGAGAATAAAATCTTTTATAACCTTTTCCTCTCCTTCTACCTCAATAATTACACCTTTACCGTCATTCAGTATAAACCCCCTTAATCCATACCTTTTAGCCAAGTTGTAAACAAAAGGTCTAAAACCTACTCCTTGAACAGCTCCAGTAAGTTTTATAACAGCCCTCTTAATCAATAAACATTCCACCTAAAACAAAATTTTCATGACTAACAGGAAGCAATGTATTTGTAAATACATTGTATCTACTAAGGTGTTTTAAAATTCTACCTGTCAAAACTGTATTACTTAAGAAGTCTCCTGTAATAACTACATTATTGGTGTTAAACTTAGTAGATATCTTACTTACTTGATTTTCTATAAATTCTGAAAAACTTTCTATCATTGAAAAAGAGATTATTTTTTCGTTATCTCCTGCTAATCTATAAGACATTAAACTAGCCAATGCCTTTTGCCAGTCTATATAGAAAGACCCCTTATCTTCTCTAATTACAAAATCTACCATAAGCCCTCTTGAAATTTTAAAATCTAAAGCATTGCTTTCTATCGTATCCAAGTTACCTATATTAAGGATCTTTCCTATAATGTTAAAGATAGGTTCAAGACCATAAGAAAGTTCTAAATATTCATTTAAATAGTTTTTTTCTAAGTTAATTTTAAACTTTTCTGCATATCTTTTTACTAATCTATCATACTCTGGTAATAGATTTGATATTTCGGATAAAACTAAAGATACAGTTAGGTCTTCATTTTCTGATGATCTTAAAGGAAGTACTTTTATAAGAGGTTTTATATCTGTTTTTTTTACTGCTATTACACTTTCAAATCTTTTTGAAAGATATATACAAACAGCTTTCTCATCAAAAAGGTTATGTTCTGCTATAACAGACATTATAGCAAGTTTATAAGGATCATACTTATCCAGACCTTTTATTTCATCTTTTTCTTCTAGATTTTGAATTTTATCTACTTTATCTATAAGGTACTCATTTTTACCTACTTTTGTACAGCCCAAACCTTTATATTTAACTGTTTTTTCCACATCTTTATCTATCTTCAAAATACAAGGAAATAATCCTTTTTCTCCTTCTAAGACTAAAGTTTTACCTTGAACAATGGCTACTTTGAGTTCTTTTTGGGGATTTTCTATTTTTATATCAAAATCTATTCTACAATTTTCATGAGAATGACTTTCATCGTTTACAAAAACATAATCTATCCCTTTTTTCTTTAAAAAATTACTTAATGACACAATGAGAGGATCATCGGGAAATTTAAGGTACCAAAAGTTTAAATTAATATTCTCTTTCTTAGAAAATTCTTCCTTAAGCTGAAGTTTTACTGAAGGCTTTTCTATTGAAGCAAGTAATCTCACTTCTTTGTTAGAAAGGTATGCAATATCACTTATCTTTTCCGGATTTGTTATTAAGATGTAAGAATTTGGTTGAAAATGTTTACTAATTGATTTATAGCCATTCAAAGTTTTTAATAAGATATCTTTACCGTTTTCTATGTATTCTGCGACCTTTAGAAGTATATTCAAGTTTGATTGGGGATTTAAAGATAATACTTCTTCATTGTCCTCATAGAATGATACAGGTATAAAACATTCGTAACAAGATGTTAAAGGGTACTTGTATCTAAAACTAAATTTAGAATCATACTCTTGTTGACAATTATCACACATTTGGAAGTATTTAAAAATCGTATTTTTTCTATCAAAGGGATAATAAAAGAGGTAACTGTACTGAAAGCCACAAAAACTACAAGATATAAAAGGGTACAGGTATCTTTTACTATTTGGATTTAGAAGCTCCTGAGTGCAAGATGGACAAAGACCGTAATTTACTGGCAGTATATTCAAAGTTTCATTTTTAATAAAGAAATCTTCATTTGTAATTTCTTCTTCTGAAATTTCAACAGATGCATCACTCATAAAAAAAGATACGGGAAGTTTTGAACCTAACACTTCCATAAATGTTTTTACTTTATCTTCATTTGAAGATATTACAATCTTTATTCCTTCCAAAGTTCTTTCAACATAGCCCTTTATACCTTCCTTCTCTCCAATTCTTTTTATTAAAGGTAAAAATATATCGTTTTGATGTGGGTATGGTATTTTAATCTCTAAGGTAATTTCATCCATTTAAAAACTCCTTACGTCGTTATATGATCCTATAAAATCAATAACAACATCTTGAAGGGATTTACTGTTTATTTTTTCATACTTAACTCCAAGACTGTCAATTTCTTTAAGAACAAGGTTTATGAAAGACTCAAACACTTTTTCTAAAGATGAAGTTAATCCTATTTCTGTTTTTGTTATATCTTCTGGAACTATACCTAAAACAACTACTTTTGCAGATTTACCTCCTAATGCTGCAAGATCTATCATTTGAAGTACTTCAACCTCGTGGGCTGTTTGATGATAGGACGATAGACTTGCAAGGTTTTCTCCTTCTATCCTATAGATAGATCCTGCTTTATCGTTAACAGAGATAACATCAAGTAAAATCACATAATCGTAATCTTGAAAGTACTCAATAAGTTTAAAACCTCCTGTTCCTCCATCTATCAATTGTATTTCAGGATCGAACTTGTAATTCTGTTGCAGATATTTAACGGCAAAAACACCAAAACCTTCATCTTTAAAAAGTATGTTTCCTACTCCTAAAACTGCTATCTTCATGATTTACCTCAAAAATAAAAGGAAAGTAGGCCATTAATAAGCCTTACTTTCCTTTCTATGTATTTCTACTCCTTAACTCTCTTAAATTTATAACCGCCAAAAACTATAGCAATATCTCCTTCTTTCCAGAATATAGTTCTCCAAATCTGATAGTAGATATGGAACATTACCCAAGCAAGGATTAAATACATTGTAAAATGGTGAACCAATCTAACTCCGGCAAGTCCCCCAAATACCCATAAAGTCCAATCAGTTGCAATGTGAAGAAGCCATGGCCACCAACTACCTATAGAAGAAAGACCACTTTCTAAACCAGCAACGTACATCTGAAATCCTGTAAATAACATTAACACTAACATTAGATGTAAAACTGTAAACCAAACAACATTAAAGCTATCAGCATGAGAGCTATCAAAATTTTTTCTTCTGTTTAGAGTTATGAGATTTAGGAAAACTTCTTTAAATTCGTTAATATTTTGCCTATTTGGTATTAACTTATAAGCATACCTTTCAAAGTTACTTCTAAAATATAGGTATGCTATAACTATAGAAACAATATCCAATAAAAGAGCGGCCATAAAATGAAAAAATCTGTTATAAGCCATAACAAATTTATAAGCTGCTGGTTCTGATATTAAAGCCTGATAGTAAGGATTGGCTATGTAAAGACCTGTTATTACAGCTGTAATAATACAAAAAACATTAGTCCAGTGTATTATTCTCATTGTAACAGTCATTCTTTTTACAGGAACAATTTTTTCAGACATAACACATACCTCCAGACACTGGATCTATTTTATACTGTGCAATTTCTCTACCCTTTGTATCTATTACGTGCACAGCACATGCTATACAAGGGTCAAATGAGTGTACTGTTCTCAATATTTCTAATGGCTGATCCGGGTTAGAAAGCGTTATATTTGAAACTAAAGAGCTTTCGTAAGCACCCATTCTTCCTTTGTAATCTCTTGGTCCTGCATTCCAAGTAGAAGGTACAACTGCCTGATAGTTTGCAACTTTTCCATCGACAATTCTAACCCAGTGTCCCAACGCACCTCTTGGAGCCTCTGATAATCCATAACCTTTCAACTCTTTCCCTTTCGTTAATTTGTCATAATCAAACTTTGTCCATGTATCAAGATTTCCCTTTGCAGAATTAGATGCAAGCTGATCTATCCATTCTATCATTACATCGGATATCATCCATGTTTCTATAGCTCGGGCAGCGGTTCTTCCTACCGTTGAAAAGAGTGCTTGAAGAGGTAATCCAGCAGCTTTTAAAGCTTTATCTACATAGTTTTTAATTCTCTCATTTCCTGATGCGTATCCAACAATCATTCTTGCAAGTGGTCCAACCTCTACTCTTATATCATCGTATATAGGAGATTTTATCCAGGAATACTTTTCATTAACTTTTAATAAACCATTTTCATCAAACCCTGTATAATTAGGATTTGTTTGGCCATCAAAAGGATGTAATGGTTTGTCTGTATTTTCATACTTGTACCAACTGTGGGTGACATCTTCTGTAATCTTAGATTGATCGAAAGGAATAACTTTTGTTAAATCCTTATTGACTACAACTCCTGGTGAAAATAGAAGCTTAGCCTTATAGTGCGGATTATCGTCTAACGGAAAATCTCCATAAACAAGGTAGTTTCCAAGACCAGCTCCTACACCGTTTAAAGCCTCATCTTTGTAAACTTGACCAGCCATTATAATATCAGGTATATAAGCTCTCAAAACAAAGTCTCTTGATTTTAAAAGTAGTTCTTTAAATAACGATGCTCTTGCAGGGTTTTTAATATCTTGAACACACGTTACACCACCTACCACTATTGATTGTGGATGAGGGTTTTTACCACCATATATCGCCATCATTTGAGCCATCCATCTTTGAGCTTCCAAAGCTTCAAGATAGTGTGCAGTTGCTATCAGGTTCTGTTCAGGAGTGAACTTGTATGATTTGTTTCCCCAGTAGGCATTTGCAAAAGGTCCTAATCTTCCAGATTCTACAAACTTTTTAAGTCTTTCCTGTATAGCTTTATACTGAGTTGGTGAGTTGTACCAAGGATTTTCCGAGTAATTTTCTGCCTCTTTTGCTGCTTTGTAAGGGTCTGCTTTTAAAGCTGAAACGATATCTACCCAATCAAGGGCATGTAAATGATAAAAATGAACAACGTGATCGTGAAGATATAGTGAACCTGCTATTAGATTCCTAACCAATCTTGCATTTGTTGGAGGAGTTATACCTAATGCGTGTTCAACAGCTTTTATACTTGTCCAGTAATGTGCACCTGTACAAACACCACATATTCTCATAGCTATAAGTCCACAATCTCTTGCATCTCTACCTTTGAGAATCGTTTCTATTCCTCTCCACATAGTTGAAGAGCTGTAAGCATCTACAACTCTATTATTTTCATCTAAAACTACTTCTATTCTAAGATGTCCTTCAATCCTTGTAATTGGGTCTACTACTAATCTTTTAGACATCTTACTCCTCCTTGTTTGAAGTTATTGTTTCTTTTTTTCCTGCTAAGGCACTCATAACAGCATGTGCACCTATTCCAATGGCTGTAGCCGTTAAAATTGTTAATCCTACCTTATCTACTGTAGATTCAACTCCACCAATGGCAGGAGGTCTTATATCACTTGCAGCAACAGGTCTTTCTGTAGCGTATTTATCCCAAAAGTCTGGTTCTGAACAACCTATACAACCTCTACCAACCCCAATAGGCCAGTTAGTTCCATCGTTATATCTAACTATAGAACAGTTATTAAAAGTAAAAGGTCCTTTACATCCCATCTTATATAAACAGAAATTATTCTTTGCACCTTCATCCCCCCATTCTTCAACAAACTCCCCAGCATCAAAGTGGGCTCTTCTTTCACAATTATCGTGAATTCTGTATCCAAAAGCGAATTTAGGTCTCTTTAGTGAATCAAGTTCAGGTAATGAACCTGTAAGAACGTAATGCATAATAACTCCAACAATGTTTACCGGATTTGCCGGACAAGCTGGTATATTTACAACAGGAACACCACTAACAACATCCATCACTCCCACTGCTCCAGTAGGGTTAGGATAGGCAGCTGGAACTCCTCCAAAAGAGGCACACGCACCAACGGCTATAACAGCTTTAGCATCTTTAGCTAATCTTCTCACTCTTTGAACACCTGTTTCAGGATGTCTTCCAGTTGTAAATGCATACTCCATTTTTACTGGAATTGACCCTTCCACAAAAAGTAAATACTGACCCTTAAATGTCTTTACAGCATCTTCAAGACACTTTTCTGCTTGATCACCTGCCGCAGCCATAAGTGTTTCTTGATACTCTATAGAAAGGTAATCTAATATTAGTTCGTCAACTGTAGGAGCAGAAGATCTTATAAGGGCTTCTGTATTTCCATCACAGTCTTGAATGTTTATCCAGATAACAGGAACCCTATTCATAACTTCTGCAGCTTGAGCAACCAATGGTTCGAAGGACGGTGGAAGCATTAAAGTTGCCGTCATCATGGAAACCCATTTAAAAAAGTCTCTCCTTGATATATCCCACATTGAGAGGTATTCATCAAACTTTATATCGTCCTCTCTTACAGGTTTTTGTGATTTAAGCCAGTTTAACCTTTCCTCTGCTTTTTTGTAAAGTTGATCGTAATACTCTTTTCCTCTGTTTGTATTTATAAGGTTTGTTGGTTTTGTAAACATCTCTCTTAAAAAATCTCTTCTAAAAAACTCCATAGCTAAACCCCCAGATTAAGATTTTTTATTAAGTAGAAATCTTTACATCTTGTTTTTGGTGGAGATCTTTCTCTCTTTAAATTTTTCATTTTTCCATTCCTGAATAATTATTCATTCATATAATAATATAAAGCAAAAAATTTTTTTGTCAACGTAAATGTTTACTAACCTCAAACTTCCAACTCTAAACTTTTCAAAATCATATCTGTCCCGTCTATAACCTCTATATTAAAACTTTGGCAAAACGGACAGATAAAGTTGTAATCTTCAACTGTAAAATCTTTATTACAGTTATTACATCTACAAACTACACTTTGAATTTCCATGATAAAATCTGCGTTTTCTGCTATAGTTTTTTCTTTGAAAATGTTAAAAGCTATTTCTAAAAGATGAGGCTCTACTCCCGACATTTTTCCTATTTTTACAACTACTTTTGAAACCGATTTTGCACTATTTTTTCTCGCATTTTCTTCTATAAGGTTCAACAAACTTTGTACTATTGAAAACTCGTGCATCTTAACATATCCTTGGTAAGATTTCCCCAGCTGGTGGTTCCATAATCCTTAAAGAACCGTAAGAGGTTTTTAGTATAACCCTTTTTTTCCCTTTTGAGTTTACTTTTCCTATAAGTTGTGCATCTTTTCCAAGTGGATTTTTTCTTAGGATCTCCAAAGCTTTCTCCGTATCTTCTTTTGATACTGCCACTACTATCCTTCCCTCGTTTGCTAAAACATACGGCTCTAAGCCCAACAACTCACATAGTCCTTGAACTTGTGGTTTAACAGGTATTTTTTCTTCTAAAACTTCTATTTCCACATTTGAGCTTTCAGCCCATTCATTTAAAACAGCAGACAGTCCACCTCTGGTTGGATCTCTCATAGCCTTTATTTTTACATTCCCCTTTATTAGATCTTCTACCAAAGTCCAAACAGAATCACAATCTGAAATCAGGTCTGTTTGCATATCTATACCTTCCCTTTGAGCCATAATACAAACCCCATGATCTCCAACAGTTCCAGATACGATTATACTATCTCCTTCTGACAAGTTATGAGCAGATACTCCTTCGTAAACTACTTTTCCTAATCCAGATGTATTTATAAAAATCTTATCAACAAAACCTCTTGGAACTACTTTTGTGTCCCCTGTCACTATCAAAGTACCTGTTTTTTTTAACTCTTCTGCCATAGATTTAACTATCTTTTCTAAATCCTCAAAAGGAAAACCTTCCTCTATAATAAAACTACAGCTTAAATACAAAGGTTTTGCTCCCATCACAGAAAGGTCGTTTACAGTTCCTGCTATTGCCAACTTTCCAATATCTCCACCACTAAAGAATATTGGAGAGATAGTAAAAGAGTCAGTTGTAAATGCAACTTTTGAATTTATATTTAACACAGCAGAATCTTCCATACTTAAAAGAATTTCGTTGTTAAAGTACTTAAAAAACAGCTCCTTTATCAGTTTTTGAGTTTCTTCTCCACCTCCACCATGTGCCAACATAATCTGTTTCATTGTTTGTAAACCTCCAGATTTCCATATTTATAGTAAGCAGCACATGCACCTTCTGACGATACCATACACGAACCTAAAGGGTTTTCCGGTTTACAAGCTTTCCCAAAAACCTTGCAATCATAAGGCTTTGCAATACCTTTAAGAATGTCTCCACATATACACAATTTATGATCGTCTATAGGTTTATTTGGAAGAATATCTTTAAATACAACTTCTGCATCTAAGAAAGAAAACTCTTCTTTTATCTTTAAAGCTGAGAATGGAATATCTCCTATACCCCTCCATCGAAACTCATCTCTGACTTCAAAATACTTTTTTATTAAATTTTGAGCTTTTACGTTTCCCTCCCAGGTAACAGCTCTGGTGTACTGTATCTCAACTTCTCTTCTGCCTTCCTTAAACTGTCTAACTATTCTCAAAATACTCTCCATAACGTCAACCGGTTCAAATCCGGCTACAACCACAGGTGTTTTGTAAGAATCAACTATATCTTTGTATATTTTGGCTCCAGTAATAACCGAAACGTGAGAAGGTCCTATAAATGCATCTATTTTCGCTTCCTTACTTTCCATGATTGCTTTTATAGGAGGTGGCACTAAAACATGGTTTATATGGAAAAACACATTTTTCATCTTACTCTCTAAAACTTTCTCTATTACAGATGCAGTCATAGGAGTAGTTGTTTCAAATCCTATTGCAAAGTATATCACTTTTTTATTCGGGTTCTCCTGAGCTATTTTTAAAACATCAAGTGGAGAGTATACCATTTTTACGTTCTTACCCTTTGACCTCTCTTTTGCGAGAGAACTCTCTGAACCAGGAACTCTTATCATATCTCCAAGTGTAACAAGTATATTTTTTTCATCTTGACATAAAACTATCCCATGGTCTATTCTTTCCTTAGGCATTATACAGACAGGACATCCTGGACCATGTATAAAATCTATCTCTTGGGGAAGAAGCTGTTTTAAACCATACTTCATAATAGTGTGTGTATGACCGCCACAAACTTCCATTACATTAATAGGTCTATCTATTTCTTTCTTTATCAGTTTCGAAATTGCAAGAATCTTTTCTTTATCCCTAAAATCCTTTAAAAAATCTACTTTTCCCATCATTCACCTGATTCTTCTTCCAGATGTTTTACAATCTCTTCGTATATCTTTAAACTCTCTAAAGCATCTTCTTCATTCATCTTAGTTATAGCATATCCAACATGGATAAGAACATAATCGCCAACATCAACAGGTTCAGGGAGAAGGTGGAGAGATACTTTTCTTTTTACTCCCATTGTATCTACTATAGCTGTTTCGTCTGGGAAAATCTCCTCCACTCTTGATGGAATTGATAAACACATTTTTATACCTCTAATGAATGATTATTCATTAACTATATTAATGAAATTTTTTAAAATTGTCAACTCAATGAGTTAAACATACAGAGCAAACGTCAAAACTTCTTAAAACCATCTGTGCTTTTAAGGGATCTTCTAAACCTAAAACTGCTTTTTCAGCTGGAGATTTAAATTTATTACATCTTGAGCCTAAGTTCCACATCGTTGGTGTAATTATGTTGTAACTTTTTATAACTCCCTTTTCTACTTTTACTTTATGTATCAAAGAACCTCTTGATGCTTCCACGTAACCAAAAGCTTCACCATAAAGCTTTTTATAATCTTTTGGTTTAATGTAAGATTTCTCATTTACGTTTATCTTTAAAAGCCAATCTTTCATGTTTATTAGTATTCTTAAAATTTCATCAACCCTTGCCCATACTCTAACTAAATAGCTGTCTTTATAAAGACGATAAAGGTTTAGAAACAATTCCGTTTCCGACGTTAGCCTTCTTGCTAAAGGTCCAGTTTGCATAGGTAATCCATCGTACCTGACACCGTTTGCATAGGTGTATCCTGTTTCTTTATTGTAGAGGATATTGAAATCTTTAACCTCTTTTATCTTTTTTAGATTAAGTTTACATTTTTTCTTTTTAATAACACCTTCATTTATACACGGATAAACAGTTGATACTGTTATAAAATGTTCGTAAGACTGTCCTTCTTTATCAAGACCTGTTTTTACACAAAAATCTATAAACGTAGTTAAATCTCCACCTTTTGATTTTGATAAAAACTCTTCTAAGTCTTTAACATTTAAATAATCTTCATAACTCATTCCAAAAATTTCTTCTTCTACATATTTAATTAGTCTGTCTACTATAGATAAAGCATCTACTATATCTGTTTTCAAGGGTTCACTCGTTATCCCCCCTGGAATAGCATAAGATGTATGTGGCCATTGTCCTCCGAAAATAGCGATAACTTTTACTATTTCAGAAGAAAACTTTAAAGCTTTTTTCCATTTTTCTCCTACAAATGGTTTGAATTTTTCGGTTTCCAAAGAAGGAAAAAAGTTTAAAAAATCAGGTATAACGAAAAGATAAAACCATTTCAGATGATTTTGAACAATTTCACTACAGAGGGTTATTTGTTTTATAAGCTTTGCTTTTTCAGTAATCTCTATATCTATTGAACTATTTTTGTAAAGGTTTTCTATAGCGTTTACAGTTGCCATAAGATGAGCATGGCCACAGATACCACAGATTCTTGGATTTATAACCAAAGCATCTAACAGATCTTTCCCTTGTAAAATACGTTCAAAACCTCTATAGTTGTAAGCAACAACGTAAGCATCAGATATTTTTCCATTTTGATCCCAGCAAAGTTTAAGGTTAACATCACCTTCAACTCTATTTAAAACAATTTTTTGAACTCTCATATTAATCAGTATCTTCTAACTTTTTATTTAACCGTTGATTTGTGAATGTTTTTGCAACACCTGATAACATTATATAGGCTCTTTTTGTTACACCCAGTGGAACTTCTTCAGGAATACCTATGTTGGTCTTTGTTTCAAAGTATTTTGAACGTAGGGGAAAATCAAACTCTGTGCAACCGATACACGGCATACCACTTCTTGTTTTTGAAGATTTTTCATTCCAAAGTATTTTATTACATGGAGAGTGTGTTAAAGGTCCCCTACATCCTAACTCGTAAAATAAACATCCTTCTTTTGTCCCAAACTCATGAGCTTCAACTTTCCATTCAAAATACTCATTTCTAATACATCCATCATGAGCTAAGTACATGTAAAAATCTTTAGGTCTGTTAAGGTTGTCAAGTTTAATATCGTATCCAAAATTAAGACTTAAGATAGTCCTTACTATCCATTCAGGATGAGCTGGACAACCTGTTATATTTATAATTGGATATCCAGATTTTGTTTTAAAATCCTCTCCTAAAAAACCTCCTTTATCTTTAAATCTATACTGTAAACCTTTTACGTTTTCGTTATATAAAGCAGGAAAATTTCCATAACAAGCACAGTTTCCAACTGCCAGAATGTAATCTGACTTATCTTTTAAATTATTTAAAATCTCAAATACATCAAACCCTTGGAAAAATACTTCATCCTTTTTAGTGTTGACTGCACCTTCAACTACTAAAAAATTCAAACTTTCTTTTCCGGAAAGTAATAGTTTATATACATCTTTAAACTCCATTTCTGAGGTAAGCATAGGATGATAAAGAATATTGATATTACTTAAAAACACATCTAACATTGTATCGTTTATAGACAAAAAAGAATGTGAGTTTCCATTACAAGTAAGCCCTTGTATCCATACAAGATTTTTCAATCCTTTTTTAGTGCCCGCCAAATGTTCTCTCCTATCTCTTCTGCATACTCTATAGGTCTTTTAGGTAGCACATTCTCTCCCTKTAAAAATACAATACCACCAAGGGGTCCTGTTACAGTAACAAACGCAGGGAAAAAGTCCTGCTGTCTTAAATCTCCCTTTCTTGCTCCATCTTCAAAAAATAACATTAACTCAGTTACAACATCGCTTACACATAAAAATCCTTCACATCCTTCCTTAAAAACTTCCCTATTTGAGAGAAAAACTCTTAAAAAGTAATCAATAAGCTCTGGTTTTTCTTCTGCTATTTCTATAAACCTTCTTACTAAAAGTAATATTTTTTCTCGTGTAGATATATCCATTTCAGAAATCTTTCTTATCTCTTCACCTAAAATATTGGAAGAGTATTGCATTATATACTTTGCAAGCTCTTCTTTAGATTCAAAGTAGTTGTAGAAGTTTCCAACGCTCATTCCCAAAGCTTCAGCTATATCAGGAATAGTTGTTTTGTAAAAACCTTTTTCCGCAAACAACTTTAAAGCAACTTTTATAATTTCTTCCTTCTTTTTTTCTTTTACACGTTTTTTAATCAACATCTACTCCATCATCTCTTTTTTTAATTTTATATATTTTATCCATTTATCCATTCCTTCTCCACTTTTTGAAGATATAATCAGGATATCTGCTTTTGGATTCAAACGTCTTATTTCCTTTTTAACATTATCAACATTAAAGTCAAAGTAAGGAATTAAGTCAGCTTTTGTTATTAAGACAATATCAGCAGATCTAAACATTACAGGATATTTTGCAGGTTTATCATCTCCTTCCGGAACAGATAGTAAAACTATGTTAATGTGAGTTCCTACATCGTAAGATGCAGGACATACAAGATTTCCTACATTTTCAACAAACACTATATCTAAATCCTGTAAAGGTAAATGATGAATGCCTTCATGAACCATAAAAGCATCTAAATGGCAAGCTTGACCAGTTGTAATTTGATAAGCTGGAACTCCTTTTGCCTTTATTCTTTCTGCATCTTTATTTGTCTCTAAATCTCCTTCTATAACTCCTATTTTGTATTCATCTTTTAAAAGATCTATCGTCTTTTCAAGTAGAGTTGTTTTACCGGCACCTGGAGAGCTCATAAGGTTAAAAGATAAAATTCTGTGCTCTTGAAAATGTTCTCTATTACTTTGAGCCTGTTTATCGTTTGCATCAAGTATCTTTGTCAAGACTTCTACAGTCTTTTTATCCTCTGTAATAGGATTAGTATGAACATGGTGATGGTGATGATGGTGATGATCGTCCTGATGGTTATGGGGAGTTATAGAGCATCCACAGTCTTTACACATTTTAAAAACCTCCTTACTACAGTTTAATATTAGCTGTTTTTGTTAATTTTGCAAACTTAACACCGTTTAATCCAGAAATACTGTTTACCACGTTTAATATCTCATCTGCTTTTCCTTTTACAATTATCACTTCTAAACAGTTGTGATGATCTAAATGAATGTGTGTAGAACATAAAATATTTATGTAGTAATCGTGTTGTATGTCTATCATTTTTTGAGACAACTCCCTTTTGTGATGATCGTAGATAATTGTAAGAACACCTATTACCTCTTCTTTTGGTTGACTCCAGCTTTCTTCCACAGCAAACTCCCGTAGTATATCTCTAATAAATTCTGACCTTGAAGAGTAATTATTTTTAATAACCAACTCATCTAAAAAATCTGCAAGATCCTTCGGTATTGAGATAGATATTCTAACCAGATCCTTTTCCATAAAAAACCCCCTTAATCCCAGTCATGAGTATGGTAATGTGCATGGATAATACTGTTATGTCTATGTTTATGAATGTGTATCAGATTTGCCTCAATAAGCAGATTTTCATCTTTTAAGAAGGTCTCAACTTTACCATCGTATAAAATCTTATGATTTTCTCCCAACACAACAGTCCTTTCAGCTAACTCTCCGGCAATACTTAGATTGTGAGTTGTTATTATCATTGTAAGATTCAAATCGTTTAAAAAGTCAATAAACCAACCTGTTGTCCTAGGATCAAGGTTTGAAGTAGGTTCATCAAGAAGTAAAACTTGCGGTTCTATAGCTAATATAGATGCCAGACAAACTTTCTGTTTCTCACCACCGCTCAACTCAAAAGGAGATTTATCAAGGTACTTGGTAATACCAAAAATGTCAGCCCAGTACTTAACTCTGCCATCTACATCATCAAAATCAAACTGCCTAAGACCAAAAGCAATTTCATCGTAAACCGTTGGATTAAAAAGCATAATGTCAGGATTTTGAAAAAGCATAACAACCTCTTTTCTAAACTTCTTGTTGAAAGATTTATCTTTTAACTTTTTTTCGTCTAACTTTTCTCCTTTGTAGAGATATATACCTTCCTGTGGAAAAATAAGTCCATTTAAAATTTTTAATAAGGTAGATTTTCCTACTCCATTTATTCCAAGTAAAACTACTTTTTCTTTTTCATTAATAGAAAAGGTTATGTCGTTTAAAACTACTTTTTCTTCATTTTTATAAGTTATTTCTCTTAATTCAATCATTAAAAAATCCCCTTGATTTCATAGCTTGGGATATTTCCCTACTATTTCTTAAAGACTTATCAAAGAAAAACATGGTTAAATACCCGTAAAATTTTAAATAATCATTAAATGACAATTTTTTTACAACCCTACTTTTCATAAACATTTTAACTTCTTCATAAAGTTTCTTATAACTCAGTATCTGACTGTAAGTCAATATTAAAACATAATATAGATCTTTTGAAAAGGAAAACACTTTAAACAAGTTCAACTTAGAAAATACAAAAGTTGTAAGATACGTAAGTGCAAATACCCTAAGATTTACAACTATTAGGTAATCTATATTAACGTTGTTTTCAAAAATTCCTACAATTAAATAGAAAGCAGATACAGTTCCTGTAAAAAAGACAACAGAGATAATAACTTTTTTTGATATTTTTAAAGCATCTTTAAGGCTAATCCCAATCAAGAATAAGATAGCAGATATAAGTAAAACTTTATTAGAAATTGAAGATATAAAAATCAATGTTGCAACGTATACCAAAAAAAGTAGTTTTTCATACATCAACAAACCCTTTTGATTTTAAAATTTTATAAACAGAAGCTGTGTACAACCCTTCAACTATACCTGCTAAAAAGTGAGGCAACATCAAGGCTGGAATTGTGATATCCCAGGAAAAAGGAAAGTAAAGAGGGTTTCCGCTATTATCGTGGGCTATTACTGGTACAAGCCCAAGAATAAGAGCAACTACCAAAGCAGATAAATTTATAGAAACCCAACCTGACAAAAAGCAGGAAACCTCTTCTTTTAAGAAATTTTTTAGAATACGAAAAGTTAAGTATGCACTAAGACTTCCCAAAAAAGATATAGCTAAACTGTTTATAGGAAAGGAGGTAATCCCACCTTCACCGAATAAAACAGCCTGTAAAAACAAAATCAAAGATGTTGAAAAAAAACTAAACCAGTATCCAAAAGTTATTGACAGTATGGCAACCCCTGTAATATGAACAGAGGTTCCCCCAAACACAGGAAAGGATATAGACATAAGAACAAAGGATAGAGCTGACAAAACAGACAAAATTGGAAGAGTATTTTCATTAAGATTTTGTTTAATTTTTTTAAACCCGTGAACCAAAAGTCCTACATCTACTACATAAGCTGGAATGTAAATTATAGGAGGAATAAAACCATCCGGTATATGCATCACTCTCTCCTTAAAAAAGTGCAGAGAATGTTATTATTAATCTATAATTTTCTTTTCCTTCCCCTCCTTGCTGGGTACTTTCTTCATTTAAACGTTTCCATACAGGCAATTTAACACCTATTCCAAGACTTGTATTTTTATAGTACAATCTTCCACCTAAAACGCCGTAAAGTATCTTTCCTCCAGAACCTTCAGCTTTTATCCCATCTTCTTTATCTCTTTGATTGTACTGATAGGTTGCCTCTATGGAAGTATCTAACCTTAACTTTCTTTCTGGAATAGTCAAGACTCTGTAGGTTAAAGCAGTATTGAATCTAAACTCATCTCCGTATTTGTACTTTTTATTACTTCCATCTGGATTTTTATAACTGTAAGTTTTTTCAAAAAACTTTATGTAGTTAGTGTCAAAAAGAATTGTAAATCTTGGGTTACTTACAAACTGTTTTGTAGCGGTCTGACCTATCCTTATATAAGGTTTTCCAAAGCCCGTAGCCATATCAGCCTCAAAATCGTTTCTAACTTTATCTACTGCAGACCCATTGTAATCTCCCGTAGGAATTGAAAAACCAAAATAAGTCGTAAAGTGCCAGTCCATCATATCATCAAGACTTTCTTTTTTAGGAACAAGTTTAAAACCTTTGTCATACTTATAACCTAACACAGCCATAAAGGATATATCAGCAAAACCAGAAGAAGTAAAGTTATACTGCCCTCCCGCCTTTATCTCTTTCTTTGTATAGTAAGGAATAAACATGTAAGCAGAGAGATAAGGCTTTACACCGTATCCTATTCCATAAGTCCAAAAGTAATACTCATCTTTTTGATCAGGGAATTCAGACCAGCTATACTTTTTCCATTTTACATAATCAAGCTTTCCATAAAATAACCAGCTTCCTTCTGGTAAAGTCGCACTACTTGAAGTCTCCAAAGGAGCTCCCGGACCTTCTAACCCAGCAGCTCCCAAAGATGCAACTCCGTGATGTGCAAATACAGAAATTGGAATCAGAGAGATAATTCCTGCTAAAACCTTTTTATTCATCTTACACTCCTCCTACATTTGAAAATTGATATAAAACCAAATACTCCCAAAATCAATCCAACTCCTACGAAAACCTTTTCATACCTTTTGAACATACTTTCTTCTGTGGATATATAACCGGCCTTTTCTACAAACACTTTTACGTTAGAACCGTGTCCATCTTCTGAAAAAACTTTAATTATCCAATTACCTTCTTTATCCGGAATAAAAACAACTCTTCCAAGAGTATCAGTCCTTCCTACTTGAAAAGGCACCTTTTCACCATCTCTGTAAATTTCGAAGTTTTCATATGAAAATTTTGTCCCATCTGGAAAGTAAAACGAAACCACTACAGTATCACCAACTTTTTTAACAGAATGCTGCAAATCGTGAGCGAAAGTAGACCCTGTTAAAAAAAATAGTAAAAAGATAATAAGGTTTAGCATTTTATTTAACCTCAAAGTTTAAAGTTGAGGTGTAAATTGTAAAGTCAGCTTTCTCTGATACTTCTTTTAACTTTAAGGATGTTGAGATATTTTGAATACCACTACGTTTTATTCTGATATTTATCTTACCTTCATCGTCAGTTGTTCCTATAGGTTTTTCATCGTAAGCAACAACAGTATCTTTAACAGGCTTTGCGTTTAGAGTAACTAAAAACGTAATCTTATCACCGATTTTTACGTTTTTTATACTATCTAAAGGAGTAATTTCTAAATTAGCTGTTAATGGTTTATTTATATCCGTGTCTAACCTTTTAACGTACTCTACAGATTTCCAACTTTCCAAAGGCATATGTACCTGATTTTTAGGTAGGTTTTTAAGTCCATAGGGAGTTTTTGTCCAGTATCCTGAAGAAAATCCTATAAAAACAGAATCACATTTCCCAAAGATTTTTAAAGGATAAGATCTTTCAACTTTTATACTTTTTTCTTTTCCATCTTGAGAGAAACATTTTATCTCGAAGACAGAATTTGGATTATACTCAATGCTTTTCTGATCGTTATCTGATGGATTTAGATGTCCGTAGAAAAGGGTATAGAAGTTGTCCTTTTTTTCCAACCATAGATCATGGGAAAAAGCAATTCCAACTGAAAACAGAAGTAGAATTAAGTATTTTTTCATGATTTCTCCTGTATTAAAAATTTGAAAATTTTAATATTATATTAATGAATATTTATTCATTTGTCAAGGGATAAATTAGTGATATATTAATTCGATCTTGCTTGTATATAAGCCCTAATTCCAAAGTTTTCTCTTTATAAACAAAAAGAAAAGAGGAATGATTAATAATTTAACAAATATTACAAAGATAAGTCCTTACCATTGAATAAATAAACTTAGATTAAAGTTAGTAAAACGACTTACTTTTAATGAATCTAACTTATAAATTTTTTCAAATAAATCAAAAACTTCATCTGCAAAAGATAGACTGTATAGAGAAAGTGTAAGGATTATTTTTAATTTAACTTTTAACTTCATGATTAACTTTTATTTTAAAACTTTCTTCACTGAAAGAATTTTAGTGTTTGTTCAAAAACTGTTTCTTTATCGTTGTCTATTGTTATCATGTGGTAGCTGTCTTCTACTATTATAAGCTTTTTCTTTTGTGAAGAGATTTTTTCATAAATTGTATAGGCACTTTTTACACTGGATACGTCGTCATACTTTGAATGAATAATAATTGTAGGTTTTTTAATGTAAGGAAGTTGTTTTACGAAATACTTAGATAAGTCTAAAAGTTCTTTCAAAACAATGCCTGTAAATCTATCGTACACAAAAGAAGTCTTTTCTGCAAGACTTAAAACTTTTTTTCTTACTTTGTCATTTTTTATTCCATAAGGATACTTTTCTTTAAAGTAAAAAATGTGTTTTAAAGGCGTTGATAATACTAAGGGAAGAAAAACTACTGCTTTTGGTATCGTCCACCCATCAAGGTAAACAAGGGGCGACCAACTGGCTACTGCTTTAACTTTATCACTTTCCCTAGATAGAAGTAAAGCCAACATTCCACCCACACAAAGACCTGCTAAATATATTTCATCATAATCTTTTTCTATCGTTTTTAAAAGTGTTCGTGGAGCTTCTAACCAATCTTTCCACTTGGTTTTTTCTAAATCTTTGACAGTAGTACAATGTCCAGGAAGGATAGGACAGTAAACGTCATAACCTTCCTGATTAAATTTTCCTCCTATCCACCTTAATTCAAAAGGGCTTCCAGTAAGTCCGTGAAGTAAAATTAAAGCTTTCTTACCTTCACCTTTTAAGATAAATCCATCTTTATAGCTCATCTTTTTTTATCCTTAAAAACAGCAAATCAAGTAATTCTACTGCAAGGTCTATTTCTTCATCTGTAATCTCAAGAGATGGTGCAAGGGTTAAAACGTTTTTATAGTAGCCACCTACATCTAACACTAAACCATAAGTTTTTCCATTTAGGTTTAAATCTGCTTTTAATCCTTCTTCTACTATCTTATCTGTTAACCGTTTGGAAGGTGTGTATCCATCTTTTTCACATATCTCTATCCTTAAAGCAAGTCCTAAACCATCAACATCCCCTATAAATGGATACTTTTTCTTTAAATCTTTTAGGAGATTTAAGAATTTTTCTCCTTTTTCTTTTACTGTTTTTTCATAATCTTTCTCTTCAATAAGCTTAAAGACCTCTAAACCGGCTCTGACTCCAATAGGATTTGATGAAAAAGTAGAATGAGTACTTCCTGGTGGGAAAATCTCAGGATTTATCAACTCTTCTTTAGCCCATAAACCTGATAACGGATTCATTCCGTTAGTTAACGACTTTCCAAACACTATTATGTCTGGCACAACACCAAAATGCTCAATACTCCAAAGTTTTCCTGTTCTGTAAAATCCCATCTGTATCTCATCACTTACAAGTAAGACTTTGTACTCATCAAGGACAGGTTTTATCTTTTTAAAGTAATCTTTAGGTGGTATTATGTAGCCTCCTGTTCCTTGAATTGGTTCTATATAAAAAGCTCCAAACTCGCAATTTTTTGTTTTCGGATTACAAACTGTGTAGTACTCACTTTCAAACAGTTTTTCAAACTCTTTTGCACAGTACAAGTCACAAGTTTCTTTATCTTTTCCATATGGACATCTAAAACAGTAGGGGAAAGGAACAAAAAACGCTCTATCAGAAAAATGACCGTATCTTTCTCTGTATCTATAACTTGAGGTGATGTTTGTAGCTCCTATAGTTCTACCGTGATAACCTCCCATAAAGGCAAAGTTTAAATTTTTCTTTGTGTAATTTCTTACTAATTTAAGCGAATCTTCAATAGCCTGAGAACCACCAACGTTAAAGTGGACTCTGCCTTTTACATTAAACCTGTCTTCTACAGACTTTGCTATTTTGTAAGCTAAAAGTATCTTTTCCTTTGTTAAAAATTGAGAAGCAAGCTGTCCTAAAGTATCCATCTGGTCTTTTATTGCATCGTTTATTCTTTTGTTTTTATAACCAAAATTACAGGCAGAGTACCACATCTGTAAGTCAAGGTACTTTTTACCTTCAAGGTCGTAAATATAACTTCCTTCCGACTTTGCAAAGATTTTTGGTGGATTTAAGTAATGAACAGTATCTCCAAAGGAACAGTACTCTGATTCAAGTTGAAGCAACTCTTTTTCTTCCATTTAAAAATTCCTCCAATTTTAAGTAATTTATTACATCTTTAAAATTCTCTATTTTTACAGGATTTTTTCCGATTGATTTAAGATATTGGTAAAGCTTTCCCTTTGCAAATACAGTTTCAAACTTAGAAGCAACACAAAAATCAGACCTACCGTCTCCAATGTAAAAAGTTTTATTTCTACAGATTTGATTTTCTGAATGCTTACACTTACAGTTTCCCATACCTGCTTGACAAAAAGGATTTTGGTAAGGAAAAACAACTTCCAATGTTTTATCATTTATAACAAGTTCATTAGATAAAATAGCATCAACCTTTATTCCATAATTGTTTAATATCCTCTCTATAAAGTATCTAAATCCGTCGCTTAATATAACTACTTTCCCGTTATACTTTTTTATTAAATTTACAAAATCCTTGAAGAAAGGGTCTATCTTAACCGTGTTTAAAAATTCATCAATGGTATTTTTATCTACGTTCTTAACAAGAGATATTTGTTTTTGTAAACACTCTAAAGAAGATATTTCTCCTTTTAACCATCTTTCTTCAATTTCTAAATACTCTTTATCAGCAAACTTTTCTAAAAATGTGTCTACCACGTCAACTTCTGTAATAGTTCCGTCAAAATCACAGAAAAAAACCAAAATCTTACTCCTAGAAATTTAATCACTACTTTATTTTAGTTTTGAAATATTACAAAAAAATTACAAAATTAAGAAAGTATCAGCTCTATAGAAGTTCCTACTCCTTCTTGACTTTGAATGTTTACCTTTATGTCTAAAAGGTCTGAATAAATTTTAACTATTGAAAGTCCTAAACCTAAACCTTCTGAGTTATAGGATTTATAAAACTCATCAAAAATATTTTTTAGGTCTTCTTCCTTTATTCCTATACCTGTGTCAGATATAGTAATTTTAACTTTGTTTTCTTCTTTTTTTGCTTTTATAATTAACTTACCTGAAGGTTTGTTAAACTTTATAGCATTGCTTATTAAATTTTGAAGTATCTCTTGAAACATCACTTCATCTGTATGCAACGTTAAATCCTCTTCAACATCTACAAAAACTGATAAGTTTTTTTCCTTTATCTGATTTTCAAACATTTTTAAAACTCTTTCTATTAATTGATTTAGATTTACAGTTTTGTAATCTGGATGAAAGTTCTCTTTTGTTAAATATAGGTTTTTCAAAACGTTAAAGATGTTTAACATGTAAATGGCTAATTCTCTTATGTTTTTTAAAGCTTCAACGTAATTCTTTTTTTCTCTGTCTTTTCTTAGAGTTATATCTATGTCTGTTAGAATGGTTGTTATAGGTGTTTTAATCTCGTGGGACAGAATCATTACAAAATCTTTTTCTTTCTTATAACTTTCTTTTATGTGGTTTAGTAGTTTGTTGAAAATTTCTATGATTTCTTTAAACTCTTTTGAGTATTTATTACTGTCTATTGGTTTTAGGTCTAAGATTGATATTTCTTTTATATCATTATAAAGCTTGTTTATATTTTTTAGATTTTTGTCTACTATAAAGTAGATAAAGCCATTGGTAAATATTAACGTTAAAGAGTAAAGAAGTACTAAAACATCGTTATAGGTATCTAAAATTTTAATAGCTCTATCCATGTTTTTAAATATTATCACGTGGTAGTTGTCTATTGTAAAATGTGTTAATCTGTAAGTGTTTTTCCCAATTTTTACACTTTCTATCGTATTTTCTTTTAACTTTTTCGTAATTTCATAAAGTTTTTTTGTGGTGTTTAGGTCGTGAATAGTTTTGTAAATAAGTTTTTCATCTTTATCGTAAATTACGATTTCTATGTCATAATCTTTAAACACATCTATATCGTCCATTAAGTCTTTTTGCTGAGATAGTTTTCCTATTATGTGTTTTCTTTTTTCAATCTCTGAGTCTATATTGTCGTATACTAAACTTTCAAGCATAAAGTATGAAGTAAAACTGAATAAAGATAGTAAAATTATTGAAATGGCTAAAAGTTGAATTGTGAACCTAAATTTTAAACTATTACTCTTCATCAAATATGTATCCTAACCCTCTTATAGATTTTATATACTTGTGGTTTTCATCTTCTATTTTACTTCTGAGTCTTGATATTAGAACTTCAAGGGCATTACTGTTTAGCTCAAATGATAGGTCGTAAACAGCATTAATTAAATTATCTTTTGTCAAGATTTTTCCTCTGTTGAAAATAAAGTATCTTAAAAGCAGATACTCTTTAGAAGAAAGTTTTATAAGATTACCTGATTTTTTTACTGTAGATTTAGATAAGTCTATCTCCAAATCTCCTATACTTATAACGGAAGATTTTATGTCCTTATCTCTTCTTACAACCGCTCTTATTCTCGCTAAAAGCTCATCAAAGTCAAAAGGCTTTGTTATGTAATCGTCAGCTCCTGCATCTAACAGCTCTATTTTGTCTTTAACTTCATCTTTTGCAGTCAAAACTATAACAGGTGTTTTTATACTACTATTTCTTATCTTTATTAATACATCTTTTCCACTTATGTCAGGAAGCATTAAATCAAGAATGATAGCATCGTAAGATTGCGTTGTAAGAAAATCCAGAGCTTCTTTCCCTGTATGGACTAAATCTACTATAAAGCTTTCTTCTTCAAGACCTTTTTTTATAAGTTTGCCTAACTTTTTTTCATCTTCAATAATTAAAACTTTCATAGTTAAAATTTTAGCATAGTGAAGTTTGTAATTTTTCTGTAATCTAATTTATGTAAATTATTTGTAAAGGACAATAGATTAGAGAAGTTTATGAAAAAGTATTTAATAGGTGTTTTAACTGTATGTACTGTTTCTTTTGGGCAAACTCTAACGTTTGAAGAAGGTTTAAACAATTTTATAAACAAAAACTACGATATACTTATTCAAAAAAATGAAGTAGAAAAAGCAAAAGCGGATATTATTACGGCAAAGCTAAGGCCTAATCCTACCTTCACTTCAAATTTTACCTACTACAATATCCAAAACCTGTTAAACAGGTCTAACACACAAAACTCTTTTAGAGTAGACCAAGAGATAGAGACTGCAAATAAAAGAGGTTTAAGGATAAAACTTGCAGAAAAAATGTTAGAGTATACACAGCTCAACTTTAAATCATCTTTAAAAGATTACTTAAACACTTACCTTTCTTCTTACACTCAACTACTATCTGATAAACTACAGCTTGAAAACTCAAAAAGCAACCTGCAGGACTACCAAAAGATTATAGAAATAGCTAAAATCCAATATGAAAAAGGATTTTTATCCCAACTTGACTATGAAAAGTTAAAGTTAAGTCTAATAGACTATCAGAAAGATTACTATTCAAACTTAGAAAACTATCAGAAGGATAAAGAGTTTTTAAAATTTTTGATTCAAACAGATTTTGACGATGTAGCTTTAATAGATATAAAAGATATATACTTAGATAACTTAGATAATTTGATTAAAACAGCCCTTGAGAAAAGATACGATATAAAAAGTAGTAAAGCAAACGTGGAAGCTTCAGAAATTCAGGTAAATTTAAATAAGGCTCTGGCAGTTCCAAACATTACAGTTGGATTTGAGTTAGAAGGGTACGGAGAAAAGTATAAGTTTATTGGAGTCGGATTTAGCGTTCCTATTCCAATCTTTGATAGAAATCAAGGTGAGATACTAAAATCAAAGATAAATTTAATACAGGCAAAACTACAGTATAAAAAAAGTGTAAATCATGTTAAAACAGAAATAACGCAGCTGTACTACTCACTAAAGTCAAAAGAGTCTGTACTTAAAGAGTATCAGGCAAGGTATGAAGAGTTAAAAAAACTTAAAGAAAACACAGAAAAAGCATTTAGTCTTAGAGGTATAAACGTTTTAACTTTACTTGATACTTATAAACTTTACAGAGAGTTTCAAAAAAATTACACACAGGCAAAGATTGATTACTACACGACATTATATCAATTAAAACTTGCTATCGGAGATTACTGATGAGAAAAATTATAGCTTTGACATTAACAGCTTTTACATTAACCCTTTCTTGTGGTGAAGACAAAGAAAAAACAAAAGAAAGTCAAACTCCAAAAGTAAGTTATCAAACTACTTTACCTTCCACTGAAAATTCAAAAGTTATTAGAGTTTTTCCAGCTACGGTATCTTTTACGCCTGAAGGAGTAGTTAACATTAATCCCCCTATCAGTGGGCAAGTAGATAGTATCTACGTTAAAGTAGGAGATAACGTAAATAAAGGTCAAAAGCTTATAAAAATAAAAGCTTTAGACGTTTCTGATATAAAAAGTAATTACCTAACAGTTAAAGCTCAACTTGAAGAAGCAAAAAGAATATACCAGCTTAACAAGAGCTTATACGAAATTGGTGCAATCTCAAAAAATGAACTTATAGCATCAGAAACAACTGTAAAACAACTTGAGTATACATTAAAAGGATTAGAAGAGAAAGAAAAACTGTTAAACGTTAAAAACTTTACAGATTTTTACGTAAACTCTCCGATAGACGGTGTTGTTTACGAGATAGACACTACAGTGGGTTCGAGGGTTCAACCTGATTCATCTCAACCATTGATAAAAATAGCAAACAAAAATCAGTTTATAGTTGTAGCAAATGTATATGAAAAAGATATAAAATTTTTCTCTAAAGGGGATACTGTAGATATTATATTTGATGACAAATCAAAAATATCAGGTGAGGTTTACTACATATCAGACGTTTTAGACCCAGACACAAAAACTGTAAAAGTTTACATAAAACCGTCAAAAACAGACAATTTAAAAGCAAATATGTTTGTTAGTATAAAAGTTCAAAAAGAGTTAAACAACTATCTATCCATACCTAAAAACGCAATCATATTTAAGGATAATCATTTCTATGTCTATTTACTTAAAGATGGACAGGTTGTTAAAAAAGAAGTTCAGCTAATTGGAGATGCTGAAAACGAGAAATTTGCAATAGTAGATGGACTAAACAAAGATGACAGAGTTATTCTTAATGCTATCAACGTTGAGGGTGAGTAATGCACAAAGTCTTTAGATTTGTTATAGAAAATGCTGTAGCTATTCTTTTAATAAATTTTATCTTAATAGTGTCTGCTATTTTTATAGTAAGACAGCTGAATATAGAAGTTTTTCCAGACCCTTCTCCTCCTATTGTAGAGATAGTTACAGTTTATGAAGGAAGGTCAGCAGAAGAGGTTGAAAAGCAAGTAACAATACCCTTAGAAGTTGCTTTGGCAGGTATGCCAGGATTTGAAAATATCTACAGTATATCTCTTTATGGGCTTTCTGATATAAAGTGTAGATTTTCTTTTGACGTAAGCTATAAAGAGGCAAGGCAGGAAGTTTTAAACAGGCTTTCTCAGGTAAATCTTCCACCAAACGTTTCACCATCTATCAACCCAAGTCCAATTGGCGAAGTTATGAGATACAAAGTAAAAGGAAACAGAAGTTTAGTGGATTTAAGGACTATACAAGATTGGATTGTTGCAAGGAATCTTCAAACAGTGCCAGGAGTTGCGACTGTTTCCAGCTATGGAGGTTATATAAAAGCTTACTCTGTAATAGTTCATCCAGAAAAGTTGATAGAGTACAAAATACCTTTATCTCAGGTTATAGACCAGCTTTCAAAAAGCAATATTAATGTTGGAGGAAGAGTTTTAGAATTTGGAGACCAGTTTTACAACATCCGTGGAATAGGTTTAATAAAAAACATATCAGACATTGAAAATACAGTGGTAGGTTATAAAAACAATATTCCTATACTTGTTAAAAATATTGCTGATTCTCAAATATCACACCTTCCAAGGACTGCCTACGTAGGTTTAAACAGAGACGACGATATAGTAATGGGCGTTGTCGTTCTAAGAAAAAATGAAAAAAGTATTCCAGCTTTAAAAGCACTTCACGAAAAGATAGATTATCTAAATAAGGTAATACTACCGAAAGATGTGAAAGTTATACCATTTTACGATAAGCAAGAGTTAATAGACAAAGTTATCCATAAGATAACAGAAACAGCAATAACAGGTATTATACTGGTTTTAGTTGTTATACTAATATTTTTAGGAGAAGTAAGGTCTGCCATTATTGTAGCGTCTATAATTCCAATTTCGCTACTTTATACCCTATCTGTAATGGCAATAAATAAAGAGTCAGCAAACTTACTTTCTATAGGTGCTATAGACTTTGGTATTATCGTAGATATACCACTTATATTTATTGAAAACTACTTTAGATTGAAAGAAGAAGGGAAAAATCACATCCAAGCTTTATACGAAAACATAAATCAAATCTTTAAACCTATTTTATTTTCTATGATTATCATACTTTTAGCGTTTATTCCACTATTTACTATGAAAGGTTCAGAATCTCAAATATTTATGCCTATGGCAAAAACTTACATATACGCTTTACTTTTTGCCCTTGTTTTAACTTTTACATACCTACTTGCAGGAAGTTATCTTTTTCTTAAAAACAGCCACGAAAGAAAGTTTAAATTTTTCACTTACTTAGAGAATTTTTATCTATCTTTGATGGAAAAAATAAACGTAAAAGTAGCCATTATATCTACGGTAGCTGTTTTCATACTTTCAGTAATTTTATTTAAATCCTTAGGTGCTCAGTTTTTACCCAAAATGGACGAAGGAAACATTTACGCAAGAATAATATTCCCTTACACGATATCACTGAAAAAATCTTATGAGAATGCAAAAGAAGTAAGGGATATACTTCTATCTTTTCCAGAAGTACAGCAGGTAGAGTTCCAAGTAGGAAGACCTGAGGACGGGACAGACCCTTCTGGACCTTTTAACAGTGAGTATTTTGTGAAGCTAAAGGATTATGATAAATGGACAAGAAACATAACGAAAGAAGAGTTAGAGAAAGAGATAAGAGAAAAAATTAGGCAGAAGTTTCCAAACTTTGATATAAACCTATCTCAGTACATTCAAGATAACTTAGACGAGGCTATGTCAGGGGTAAAAGGAGAAAACTCTGTTAAAATATTCGGTTCTGATTTGAAAATACTTACAGAAAAAGCCCACGAAGTAGCAGATAGAATAAAGAAAGTTCCCGGAATAGTAGATGTGGGTATATTTGAAGAGCTTGGACAACCTAACTTAATCATTCAAGTTGATAGAGAAAAGGCATCTTTATATAACCTTACCGTAGAAGATGTATTAGACGTAATCCAATCTTCTTTAAACGGAAGATTTATAACTCAAGTTATGGAAGAAGATAAATTTTTTGATTTAGTTATAAAGTTTCCAGACAAATACAGAGATAGCATAGAAGATATAAAAAACATCCCTATAATATTACAAAACGGCTCTCTTATACCTATTTCTAAAGTTGCAAACATTTACTACGATACGGGAGCTTCGTTTATATACCGAGAAAATTACAGAAGGTACATACCTATAAAATTCTCTGTAGAATCAAAAGATTTAGCTGGAACAGTTGCAAAAGCTCAAGAAGCAGTAAAAGACATAAAACTTCCAGAAGGATACTTTATATCTTGGTCTGGTCAGTTTGAACAGATGGAAAAAGCCTTTGAAAGGTTAAAAGTATCTATCGGTTTTACTTTATTTATAATCGTGATTGTTTTATTCATCATAAACAGCTCTATTAAAAACACGTTTATTATTCTAATGTCTCCTCTTTACGCTGTTTTTGGTGGGTTATTATTCTTACTTATATGGAAAGAACCTATCAGCGTTTCAGCTTCTGTAGGATTTATATCTATCTTAGGAATTGCTGTATTAAATGCAAATATAATGTTATCTACTTACTCTAACTTTGTAAGGTCGGGTATAAAAGAAGAAGAAGCTATTAAAATGACAGTAAAAGAAAAATTTAGGTCTATACTGATAACAGGTCTAACTGCATCTGTAGGTCTTCTTCCTGCATCTTTATCTCAAGGTGTAGGTAGTCAGGTACAAAAACCTTTAGCTGTCGTGGTAGTCGGTGGTATGTTTTTAGGAACAATTTTACTTTTACTATTCTTTCCAAAACTATTAAAGTATGCAGAAGTTAAAGAAAGTTAACATCACTTACGTAATAGTTTTCTTTTTAATATGTTTAAAAAGATTAAAGCTGAATCCTCTTTTAATAAGATATTTAAAATTAGGTAGATTAAACCACTTAGTAGTATACCACCAAATACAAGAACTGATAAATTTAGATGGAATGCTTTTAAAAGTTCTAAAACTAAGACCATAACAGATGTTGAGATTAACACTTTTACGAAAGAAATAAAAATACTTTTTAAATCTAATTCGTACTGGTACTTAAAGTATAAGTATATAGAGTTAACGTATGCACCGAGTGATGACGCCAAGGCAAGTCCAAAAACTTCCCACTTTAACACAAATGTAAAAAAGACAGCAAAAAACATACTAGACAGTAAACCAACTATTGTAGAAACAAGAGGTGTTTTTGTATCTCCTACTGCAAAAAAAGCACTTTTAAAAGGTCTTGTAAAAGCGTACCCTAATAGTCCAATTGCGTATCCTACTAAGGCGTAGTACGTTAAAACTGCATCTTTTTCAGTAAATGCACCTCTTACTAAAAGAAGGTCTATAATCTCCTTTCCTAAAAAAATCATACCTGCCATAGCAGGAAGAGATATAAATATTGATACTTTAAAACTTAGAGTAAGGTCTTTTTTAAAAGCTTGAATGTTGCCTTCTGCGTAGTACTTAGACAAAGATACTAAAAGTGCGTTTCCAAGACCAATTATAAAAAGCCCAAGAGGAAGCTGAAATATTCTGTTTCCGTAGTAAAGGTAAGTTACAGCTCCAGCATATAAGAAAGATGCAAGAAGAGTATCTATAATAAAAGAAAACTGACTAACACCAAAAGATGCAAAAGCTGGAACCATCTTTTTTAAAGTTGTGTTAATGGCAGGATGCTTTTTTAACGTAGGTTTAAA
The DNA here is from genome assembly GCF_000021545.1 of Sulfurihydrogenibium azorense Az-Fu1. Taxonomy (NCBI): domain Bacteria; kingdom Pseudomonadati; phylum Aquificota; class Aquificia; order Aquificales; family Hydrogenothermaceae; genus Sulfurihydrogenibium; species Sulfurihydrogenibium azorense. The sequence goes on along the minus strand of NC_012438.1, from coordinate 662,726 downwards.
AAGAAGTCCTTCTTTATAGACTTGAGGCATCTGGATTAAAAACTGTAAAAAACCTCCAAGTAGAGCTCCAACAGCCAAAGCGTATATACCCAAATAATTTGAAAGAAATACAGCGGAAAAGATAAAAGATAGATTTAAAAGGGCAGGAGCAATACCAGGAATAAAAAATCTGTCTTTTGTGTTAAGTAAGGCCATAAAGAATGAAGTCCAGCCTATAAGAATAAGATAAGGAAAAACCAGCCTTACAAGGTTAGCTGTAAGCTGTAGATTACCCTTCTCTGAAAATCCAGGGGCTATTAATTTTACAAAACCTTCAGCGAATAAAACTACAAAAACAGTTATAACAGATAAAACGATTGTGTAATAACTAAATAAAGAAGATACATACTCTTTTGCGTTTTCGTAAGACTTTTGACTTTCTTGAGTGTAAATAGGAATAAAGGCAGCGTTGAAACTTCCTTCTGCAGCAAGTTGTCTTAATGTGTTTGGAAGTCTCCAAGCAACGTAAAAAGCGTCTGTAATCTGGTTAGACCCAAAGTAAAAAGCTACGACAGCATCTCTAATATATCCAAGTATACGGCTTATAAACGTAGCTATAGAAAATATTACTGTGTTTTTTAAAAAGTTCATTTAAAGTTTTATACTAAACTCTGACTTTAAAAAGTACTTCTTTCCAGATTTATCAAAAATAGTTATTCTTACAATATAGTTTCCTGAAGAAACTTCCTTACCTTCTATATCTTTCTGATTCCAACACCACTGCTTTTTCTCTTTAGGTTTTAAAACTACTATTATTTGAGCAGCTACGGGAGAAAATATTGCAACTTCTGGCTTTTCTTTTTCAAAGATAGCGTAAGGTGCAGTAGATGGAAGTAAAATCTCGTTATTAGAGTTGTTTTCTAAAACAAAACAAACATTTTCTCCTTTTTTGTATGTTGATCTTTCTGTGTAAAATTTCACGTTTTCTATCTTTTCTTCCTCTTCTTTAATTTGTGGTTTAGATTCTACTTTTATCACTGTTTTATCTTGTTTTTCAGACATGGCAAAAGAAAGGTTTAATATTGTTAAAGCTAAAATTATTAATAATCTCATCTTTCACCTCGTTTTAGTATATTATAACAGTAGTGTTTAAATCTACAAAATTATAAAGTCTTTCGATATCGTTATTCCTTAAGACTATACAACCATAGCTAATGTTCATTCCCACTCCTTTTTCACTTCTTTTGCTTGTTCCATGTATCATATAAGAGGAACCATTTAGCCTTAACGCCCTTGTTCCAAGACCGTTTTCTGGACTTCCATAAGGTACAACTGGTGGAAGGTTTGGATTATTTATCTTTGCACTTGGTGGGACTACCCAGTCAGGGTTTACTCTTCTTTCAGTTATTTTGAACTCTCCTTTAGGTGTTGGAAAATCTTCTCCACCAAGTCCTACTGGAAAAGTTATAACATACTTTTTACCTTCTAACTCAATTGGATAGTAAAGTCTGTGGTCTTGTGTTGATATATACACAGTGTTTAACTTAAAATCTTCTGGGAGCTGCTTTTTTAAAGGTACTTTTATGTAAGTGTTTTTTGGAACTTTAAAAGGGTTTATATCAGGGTTTGCCTGTTTTAACTCGTAATAACTTACTTTAAGCTGGTAGGCTAAATCTACAAAGTTTGTATCCTTTTCTACCCTGTATTTGTAATCTTTTCCAAAACTGTTTCCTTGTAGCTCAAAAATTTCCAGATTTTTTATAAAGTAAATATCGTTTACCTTTATCAATTCTTGGTCAAAACCGTAAACTTCTAATCTTTCAGCTTTTGCAAACCCTACTAAAAAAACTATAAAAGTAAAAATCAATCTTTTCATATTACTTTTTCGGATTAAATATCTAAATTCCTTACTTCTTTTGCATACTTCATAATAAACTCTCTTCTTGGTTCTACTTTTTCTCCCATTAGGATAGAGAAAACTTCGTCTGCCAGTGCTGCATCTTCTATAGTTACTTGAAGTAATCTTCTGGTTTTTGGATTCATTGTTGTTTCCCAGAGTTGTTCTGGGTTCATCTCTCCAAGTCCTTTGTATCTCTGTACCTCACATCCTGACATGCCCGCTTCAAATATTACATCGTATAAATCATCTAAATCTTCTACTTTAATACTTTTTTGTTTGTAAGATATCTCTACAGGAAGCTCTCCTAACATACTTTTTAGGTGGTTTTCAATCTCTTTAACCTTTAAGTATGCGTAAGATGATAAAAAGTCTATATCTACTTTATTTACAACTTTAGAAAATCTTTCTACTCTTTCTATAAATATTTCGTAGTCTGATTCTTCCGGATTAAACTTATAGTAAATCTCGTAAGATGGTAGTTTTTGTCTTAAAAATTCTACTACTTCTTTAACTTTACCTTTATTTCTTATATCGTCTTCTGTAAGATTTAAACTAAGAAGAGTATCTATCACAACTTTATCTTTTCTTTTATAAAGACTTTCTTTTAGGTTTTTATACTCTTTTGAAAGTTTTGCAATATCTTTTAGTTGAGATTTACTAAAGTTTTTACCTTCTATAGCTATCTCGTCTGTAGCAAAGTCTATAACTATTTTACTGAGTTCTTCATCGTCTTTTACGTATATTTCTGACCTTCCTTTTTTAAGTTTGTAAAGTGGTGGTTGAGCAATGTAGAGATGTCCGTTTTCTATAATCTGTGGGAAAAATCTGTAGAATAGGGTTAAAAGTAAGGTTGTAATGTGAGAACCATCAACGTCAGCGTCAGCCATTAGAATGATTTTGTGGTATCTTAATTTGGATAGGTCAAAACCTTCGTCTTCTTTCTTTTCTTCATCTTCTGATTTTATAGGTAATCCTATTCCGGTTCCTATTGCGTTTACAATTGCTCTTATTTCTTCGTTTGATAGGATTTTATCTATTCTTGCTTTTTCAACGTTTAAAATTTTACCTTTCAGTGGTAGTATTGCTTGGGTTCTTCTGTCTCTTCCTTGTTTTGCAGAACCTCCTGCAGACTCTCCCTCAACTATAAACAGTTCACAGAGTTGTGGATCACTTTCAGAACAGTCTGCAAGTTTACCCGGAAGTGAGCTATCTTCAAGAAATGATTTTCTTCTTGATATCTCTTTAGCTTTCCTTGCAGCTTCCCTTGCTATTGCTGCTTCTATAGCTTTTTCTGCTATTTTTAGTGCAATATCTTTATTTTTTTCAAAGTATTCCAGAAGGTAATCTCCTACAACAGACTCAACTATCCTTTTAACGTCTTGATTTCCAAGCTTTGTTTTTGTTTGACCTTCAAACTGTGGTTCCGGTACTTTTACTGATATAACAGCTGTAAGCCCTTCTCTAAGGTCATCTCCACTTACTCCAGATTTTAACTCTTTTGGAAGTTTCATCCCTGACAAGGTTTTATTCATAGACCTTGTAAGTGCAGCTCGGAAACCTGATACGTGAGTTCCACCTTCCACTGTTTTAATGTTGTTGACAAAACTTTCTATAACTTCGTTATAACTTTTTGTATACTGAAAAGCCACTTCAACTAAAACACCATCTTTTTCACCTTTTACGTATATGACTTCATCAAATAAAGGTTCTTTTGCTTGGTTTAAAACTCTTACAAAGTCAACTATACCGTTTTCAAAGTAAAACTCTTCTTTTATATCTTTTCTTTCATCTATTACAACAAATCTAACTCCCGGATTTAAAAAGGCAAGTTCTCTTACTCTTTTTTGAATTATGTCAAACTTTATAGTGGTAGTTTCAAATATAGAGTCGTCAGGTTTAAAGGTTACCTTTGTTCCTCTTTTTGTTGTATCTCCTACAACTTTCAAAGGATAAACAGGTTTTCCGTAAGAGTACTCTTGTCTGTAAATTTTTCCGTTTCTATAGACTTCTACCACAAGCCAGCTTGACAGTGCGTTAACTACAGAAGCTCCTACTCCGTGGAGACCTCCTGAGTACTGGTAGGCTTTTTTAGAGAACTTTCCTCCAGCTCCTAAAATTGTAAATACCATCTCAACTGCAGGTATTTTAAACTCAGGGTGAATATCTACTGGGATACCTCTTCCGTCATCTTCAACTGTAACAGATCCATCTTGATGGATGATTACAGTAATGTTTTTGGCATAACCTGCCATCGCCTCGTCAACGGCGTTATCAAGAATCTCCCAAACAAGATGGTGAAGTCCTCTTTCTCCTATGTCTCCTATATACATTGCTGGTCTTGCCCTTACGTGGTCAAGACCAGTTACAGCCTGAATTGCTTCCGCGGAATACTCTATATTTTCATTTTTAATCTCTTCCAAATCTAAAGACCTCCTTTAAATATTCATTGGCATTACAACAGCTAAGTAAGGCTCACTTTCATCTTTTGGGACTATTACTGTTTGACTATCTTTGTTTATAAACTTTAAAACAATCTTACTATCTTCAATTTCATCTATAGCATCTATGATGTATTTACCGTTAAATCCTATCTCAAACTCTTCTTGGTTATACTCTATATCTATCTCGTCCTCAGCGTAAGCATCTTCTACTGTAGGTGTTGAAATTATAAGTTTATTTTCTTTCAAGGTTAACTTTATAGGTTTTGCATCACTTTCTTCTGCTACTACAACCCTCTTAACAGAGTCTAAGATATCTCCTTTTAACACTTCTACCTCTATATTAAAAGACTTTGGAATAACCTGAGTGTAATCAGGGAAAACACCTTCTAAAAGTCTTGCTGATAACATCCAGTCAGATCCTTTGAAAAATATACTACTTCCAGATATAGCAACTTCAACATCATCATATTCTGAAACAAGCTTTTTAATCTCACTAAGTGCCTTTTGAGGAACTATGTACTTTCCTTCTATGCTACCACCAGAAACTTCACCTTTGTAAAGAGCCAGTCTATGCCCATCAGTTGCCACAAAATCTAAATACTTCTCCACAAAAGAAAAACATACACCATTTAAAGCAAACCTACTTTCATCTTTAGAAGCTGCATAAACAGTTTTTGTAATACCTTTTAGTAAGGTATCTCCAGATACTCTTACAGCAAGGTCGGCAGGAAACTCTTCAAACACAGGAAAATCTTCTGGATCTGTTGTTGGGAGAGAGTATTTTGTCTTCCCAGATACTATTTTTAAATTGTTTTTATCTAATGTTAAACTTACAGAAGCTGCAGGTAAAACTTTTGATATATCGGTAAGTTTTTTGGCATTAACACATACAGAACCTTCTTCTTTTACATCAGCGTTTATCCAGTAAGTTGTAAAGACTTCTAAATCTGTCCCTTGGATTATCAACTTTCCATTTTCCGCCTTTAAAAGAAAATTTGTAAGAACAGGTAGAGCTGCTTTTTTCTCTGCTATAACCTTTTTAACTGCATCTTGAAAACTTTTTTTATCGACAATGATATCCATTGAAGAAACCCCGTCAGAATTTTTTGTATATACTATTTTATCATTTTTTTAGCTTACTTTTATCATAGAAAAATTTAAAAAGTTTTATGATATTATAGATGTCAAAATTGGCGGAGGATTGATATGTACAAATTTTTTACAGTGAAAGAAGCAAACGCAATCTTACCTCAGATAAAAGTGCTTGTAGAAGAAATAGCAGAAAAAAGAGATGAGATTTACTACAACATAGCAAGATATGAAGAGTTGGCAGACTCAGAAGAAAAAACTGACAAAGAAGACCTTGAAATGATGTATGCTAAAAGTATGGTAATGATGTTAGAATCAGAAATAAAAGAGATTATAGAAACTATACAAAACTTTGGTGTTTTAGTTAAAGGTATAGACCCGGTTATAGTTGATTTTCCATCAAAAAACGATGAAGAAGATATATTCCTCTGCTGGAAGGAAGATGAAGAAGAGATAATGTACTGGCACGGAATAAACGAAGGTTTTAAGGGGAGAAAACCAATATCACTGCTAAAAAATCCTCCAAGAAGGAGTTTTTATAATTTTTAATTCCTTACAAAAGGAAATTTATAATGTATATCTAATATGTTTATCATAACGTATATAGTTTTGTAGTGTTTTTGAGTGGTGATGTTGTAATCGTCTAAATACCCTAATGATAAACTCCAGCACCCTCTATTCCAGTTAAATGTAAACATCTTTCTTTGTGTGTATTTTTGTTGCAGGTTTGTGAGAATATAGCCATTAAAACTGTAATTTAAATAGTTAATAGATAAAGCGTTAGAAATCTGTTTATTTTGTTGTGTATCTCCTTTGTCTTCTATGTAAGATACAGAATAGGTAGCGTATTTATAAATAGGTATAGAAGCTGAAGAAACTGTCCTTGAGATGTTCCTTTTATCCCAGTCGTAGTATAGAATACTGTCAAGGATATAGCCTTTTATATTTAAGAAAATACTATTTTCTAAAGGTTTTGTTTTAGAGTTATACTTAGTATCTCCGATGTAATAGTGGTCTAAAAAGGAATAACCTTGGGATAACTTCCATCGGAGAAAGTAATCATTTTTAAAGTTTAAGATGTTGTAAAGTGTAAGGTCTATATCCTCTTTTTCATTTATACGGTCATTTCTGTCGTAGATAGGTAGATTTGATTGATTTACTTTAGAGATATACTCAAACGAAATTTGAGGGATTATTATGTGGTTAAAATTTGGGTATGTTTTAATAAATGTAGTTTGAGTTGTATTTTTAATAGGAATTAAAAATCTTGTATCTATAGTGTTTTGATTTTTGGTGTTTAAATATAAAGTTAATCTTGGAGATAGTTCAATATTATTTAAAATGCTACCAAAGTAAGTGTAGTTAGACAGTCTTAAGATATTATCAAATCTGAGTCCAGAGGTTCCTTCTTGTCTGTAAAAGTATGTTGATTCTGATAAAAAGTCGTAGAATACAGGTAGATTAAAAAATTGTCTTTCTTTCCAGTAAAATCTTATTTCTGGAAGTTTCTGCAGAGTTTGTTTATTGTTTGGAGCTGTAAGGTCATAAAAGTAGTTAAGGTTAGTTTCTAAAAGGTAGTCTTTTGTGCCTGTTCTTGCTGTAATGTAAGATTGGGTAAATGCTGTGTACTTTAAAAAAGAAAAGTTATAAAAATCTTCAAAGAAGTATTTATCACTTGGAATGTCAATTTTTGTATAAATCTGCCAGTTATTAAAAGGTGAGTAGTTAGTATCTAATCTAACTCTCCATCTGTTTGTTATAGGTGTTTTGTCTCTGTTTTGCCACCAAGAGCCGTTAGATTTTTCTTTAAATAAATCTATCTGTGAGTTTAAATATACACCTTTATCAAACAACTTTCTATATTCTGTAGACAAACCAAATCCTTGTTTATTTCTGTAATCTGTTGTGATGGTTATATCGGAGCTGTCGTTTATAACAAAAAATATTGGTTGTTTGTAAACAAAAGTGTTATAGGTGTCTTGGCCTATGATAGGTTGAAGTAGTCCTGATTTTCTATCAATAGTCGGATAAGAAAAGTAAGGAGTATAAAAAATTGGAATTCTACAGAATCTAAAAGTCATATTGTAAGCTTGAAGTTTATCGTTTTCTTTTAACTTTCCAGATTTTGCTTTGATGTTCCAGTCATACTGATTAAAAGGACAAGAAGAAAACTCTCCATCGGTAAAGTAGTAAGTATCTTTAACTTTTTTTAAATACTTTCCTCTTACTGAGTACACTCCGTCAACTGTTCCCTCGTAATCAAAAATCTCTCCCTCATCATCTTCTATACTAAACCATCCTTTACTACCTGTTCCTTCAAATGTTTTTGTTTTGATGTAAAACTTTTGTGGAAGTGTAATTTTTTTATTTTTTGTATCGTATATAACAACATCAGATTTTAAAACTTTATCAAAGTAAGTGATTACAACATTACCCTTAGCTGTAATAACATCATCTTTATCTCTCTCTACACTATCAGACTCTATTAAAACGTTGTTAACTTCTCCGTATGTAAAAACAAAAAAAGTCAATAGAAATAAAAATATAAATCTCATTAACAACTCTCAAAGATTATCTTTTTCAGGAAAAACAATTATAGCATAACAAACCATTACATTTGGTTAGTGTTTGACAACCTTACAATTTTTGTATTCAATGTTTACCGTAAATAAAAAATTTATTAAACCCTAATTTCCAATTCAAAAAAAGATGAAATAAAAAAACTCCAGTGGTATCATAAAGTAAAACTACCACTGGAGGTAAAATCATGACTTTTAGAGATTATATCATAAACGTTTATATTCTGACAGATGAAATCCTAAAACTCATAAAACATAAACATAAAACAAATAAGCCTAAATTCTCTGATGTAGAGCTTATAACTCTCATCATATTTTCTATGAGCTATAGAAAAGGTGATTACAAAATAACACTTAAGGAATTTAAAGAGAATTACAATGACCTTTTCCCTTATGTTCCTCAATTACCAGCAATAGTAAAAAGAGCTAAAAAACTATATAAACTTGCTCAAGTAATCTCAATCATTCTTACAAATTTATTTTCTGAGAAGATAACCACAGTATACATAGCAGATACAAAACCAATACCTGTTTGTAAAAATCAAAGAATGAAAAGAAACAAGAAAGTTTCTGGTAAGTTATACAAAGGAAACAATGCAGCAAAAGAATGGTTTGGTTTTAAAATAGGATTAATAGTGGATTATTACAAAAGACCGATAGGATATGAGATTATTCCAGCTTCAAAGCATGATATAAACTTTTTAAAGGAAGTAAAAGAGGACAGTGTTTTGATAGATATATTAAACAAAGGGACAATAATAGCAGACAAAGCTTTTAATTCAAAGGATTTAAAAGAAGAATTTAAGAGTTTAGGAATAGAGTTAGAGGCTATAAGAAAGAAGGGGAAAGTACATCACAAACAAAAGGATAAACAAGAGTTTTTAAAGAGAGTAAGGAAGAGAATAGAGACAGTATTTAGCAAGTTATACTATATGGGAATAGAGGATATCAGGGCAGTATCTTTAGAAGGATTTAAAGCTAAGATAAACTTCTTCATTTTAGCTTTAAGTTTTGCTACTTGTCTTGGTTTGTTTTAAAATTATTTAAATTGGAAATTAGAGTTAAAAAATTTATTAAATTATAGGAGGTTAGTATTATGAGAAAAGTTTTAGCGTCAGCGGCAATTCTTGCAGTGGCAGGGTCCGCAATGGCAACAAACGGAGATAACATGATAGGTGTTACTCCAGCATCTCAAGCGATGGGTGGTATTGGTGTTGGTATGCCAATTGGCTCTGTTGATTCAATCTTTAGAAACCCAGCATGGATGAACTCAGAAAAAGGCTTTGCTGTAAGCTTTGGTGGTATTTTATTTATGCCATCAGTAAAAGCAAGATATAATGGTTCAACAAATGGTGATACTGGTTATGTTTCTTCAAGAGCAAACTTCTTTACTGTACCAGAGATAGGAATTACAAACAGAATAAATGATCAAGTGGTTGTCGGTATTGCTGCATACGGTGTTTCTGGTATGGGTGTAGATTATAGAAATAAAGACCCAAGATTAGCAAATATGCATACGACTTTACAGTTTATGAGAATTATTCCGGCTGTTTCTTATCAAGTGAATCCTAATTTATCAGTTGGTGTAGGGCTTAATTTAGCATGGGGTTCTCTTGATATGGGTGCTAATGCAGGCGGAGGTCAATCATCTTCCTATGGTGTAGGCGCACAATTAGGTATAGGTTATAAAGTTGGAGATTTAACAGTAGGTTTTAACTATCAATCTCCTGTTTCAATGAAATATAAGCATGTATTTGATAGTAATGGCGATGGTTCATATGAAGACCTAAAATTACAACAGCCTCAAGAAGTTGCGGCTGGTATTGGTTATAGAGTATTACCAAACTTAAAAGTTGGTTTAGATTTAAGATGGATTAACTGGTCTGATGCAGATGGTTATAAACAATTTAAATGGAAAGACCAAACTGTTATAGCAGTTGGTGGTGAATATCAAGTAAATCAAGCATTAAAATTAAGAGCTGGTTATAACTATGGTAAATCTCCGATCAGAAGCTATTCTGGATTGAACGGAATGATGCCAACAAATAATATACCAAGTTTAGCACAACCTTTCCCAGACTTTAACGTTCAATGGTTCAATCTAATTGGCTTCCCAGCGATTACAGAACACCATATATCATTTGGTGGAAGTTATCAATTTACAAAAAACTTTGCAGTTGATTTAGCGTATGTTCATGCATTTGAGAAAAAAGTTGAATCAAGTGGACAAAATGCTTTAATGGGTGATGCGAACGCAACAGTTGGAGCTAAAAACGCACAAAATGAAGTTGGTATAGCTTTAAGATGGTCTTTCTAAGGTTGGAGGTAGGGAGTTATGAATAAAAAGGTTGTTTTAGGGACAGTTTTGTCCCTTTCTTTTATAAGTATGTCTTACGCAGCTGACCCTTGGATGGGTCCAGAGTGGACTAAAAAGTTCTGTGATTACTGGAATCAAAACCTTCAAACTACTATGGCAGAGTGGGCTGAATATAACGTAAAAAAAGAAAAAGGCTATAAAACAATACAGTTTTACAGACAGGATTGTAATCCTCATAAAAAAGTAGAAGTTAGAATTAAGTATGAAAATGGGAAAGCTGTTTGTATCTATGGTGGAGAAGCAAAAGATCCTAACCCAGAGTTTGTAATGTACGCAACGGACCAAAACTGGAAATCTTTAGCAAAAGGTGAGTTTGGCTTTATGGGTATGGGAATTATGTCAAAAATGACTTTTCAAGGATCAAAAGTTGAAGCTATGAAATTTATGGAGCCTTTTAAAGCCTTTTTAATAGGACTTGGAAAAGTTCCTTACTCCGACTCTTGCCCTTAAAATATAAATCTTCCTCTCCCCTGGAGGGAGGGGGGAGTGTTATATAATATTTTTATGATTTTCCTCTACAGTAATTCTTCTGATGGATGGTTAGGTAAGCAAGGTCTTTTTTTATTCAATAAACCTGTATTTACACTAAAAGTATACAAAAATCGTACCTATCTAAACGGTCGTTTAATAAAAACTAAAAAACCTTTAAAACTTACAGAAAGTATAGTTAAAAAGAAAAAACTTTTTGCAGTAGGCTTTATATCTTACGATTACAACGATTTTATTTTATCTAAAAAGTCTCCCAAAAAAGATGATACAAACTTTCCCCTTATTTACTTAGAGTTTCATAAAAACTACATTGAAGTTGAAAAAAAATTAAAAGATAGCTTTACTTCTAAAGCTCAAAAAGTAATTTTCAACACAACAAAAGATGATTTTATAAAAAAAGTTAACACTGCAAAAAAATATATAGAAAGTGGAGACTTTTATCAAATCAACTTATCCCACAGAATAGATATAAACGGCTATTTTAACAAAGATACAATATTTTTTAACCTAATAAACATCCAACCAACAGATTATATGATGCTTATTAAAAATCCAGAGTTTTCTTTAATATCAGCTTCTATGGAGCTTTTTTTAGAAAAAAATGGGAATTTAATAAAAACAAAACCAATTAAAGGCACAGTAAAGAAAACAGGCAATCCAGAGTTAGACGAAAAATTAAAAGAAGAGTTAAAAACAAGTCAAAAAGAAAAAGCAGAAAACCTTATGATAACTGACCTAATGAGAAATGATTTAGGTAAAATAGCCAACAACATAAAAGTAGATAAATTATTTGAGATAACACAGTACTCAACTTTATACCAGATGAGTTCTACTGTAAGTGGCATATTAAAAGAAGGTTTATCTATTGATAGAATCATAGAAAGCACATTTCCTCCCGGGTCTGTAACTGGAGCTCCAAAAAAGAGAGCTATGGAAGTGATAGAAGAGCTTGAAGATAAAAGAAGGTCTGTTTACTGTGGAGCTACAGTTTTAATAAAGCCTAATCTTAACTTTGTTATGAGTGTAGCCATTAGACAGATTCTCTTTAAGAAAGATAAAGCTTACATATACGTAGGTAGTGGTATAGTATCAGACTCAACTCCGGAAAAAGAGTGGGAAGAAACTTTATTAAAGGCTAAAGCTAACCTTAAAGCAATCGGTTTAGAAAGTTTAAAGGTTTAAATAGTTAAGAACATTTTTAAAATCTGTTGGGATTTCTGCTACTAAGTCTATCTTTTTGTTTTTATAAGGGTGGAAAAATGAAAGTTTATAAGAGTGAAGCATTTGACGATTTACCCTTTTGAGTAAGTTGTGTTCTAACTTTTTAACTCCGTAAATTTTGTCTCCTACTATTGGGTGTCTTATACTTGATAGATGTTTTCTTATCTGATGTTTTCTTCCAGTCTCTATCCTTACTTGAAAGTAAGAAAAGCCATTACCTTTTTTCACAAGTTTTATATGGCTTACTGCAGGTTTATCATCTACTGGTAAATTTACTGTTAAGTGGTTAAAGTTTGCTTCGTTGTGGGATATTGCAAGATAAAGCTTAAATACAATTTTATCTTCCCACAACTCTTTAAATCTTTCAAAAACTTTATAATCTTTTGCAAGTAAAAGTATCCCTGAAGTTTCTTTATCAAGTCTATGAATTGCTTTTATTTTTGGATTTTTTGACTTTTCTCTTAAAATAAACTCTACAGAATCTTTTTCTCTATCACTTAAAAGTGTTGGTGGTTTATTTACAGCTACTATATACTCATCTTCGTAAATTATTTTTAACTCTTTTGTAGCTGGCTGCTGCGGCTGTAGTATTTCAACTACATCTCCTTCTTTTAAAGTGTGAGATGCTATCCAGACTCTTTTGTTGTTTACTAAAACGTTTCTACTGTCTATTATATCTTTTGCTTGGTTTTTTGAGATATTTAAACTTGCTGCGATAAAATCTTTTAGATTAGCAGTTGTCTTTACATAAAATTTTTTAATCATTATCTATCCATTCTAAATAGTATTTTCTTGCTTCGTTAAAAAAAGGAATATTCTCCTTATAATCTAAGTATGTCCATATTAGAGGTTGAAAACTACCATGGTGATACAGTAATTCTATCTCTCCGTAAACACCTTTTCCTATGTAAACCCTTGAACCTTTATACTTGTGGCTTAGAGCTACTACTTGATATTCATCAAGGTAAACTGGGTCGATATTTACTGTCCTGCCACCATTTTCTCTAAAGTTGTCCTCTAAATTCATACAGTAATGTTTTATATTTACACTTTCTTCTCTATTGATTAGACAATCTATAACAAAAAAGCTTTTTAACAAGCCTTCTCCCATTTCCTTTTCATAGTAGCTTGAGTAAGAAAGGGTAAATTCTTGGGTTTTTTTCACTACTTTTCCAAACTTGTTTTCAATTATTTTTAAAACTTTTTCCAGATTTTCCGTCTTTTTTTTATTCCACATTATCCCAAGTAAAAGTAATGCTTTCTTGTCTATCAATGTTTTTTCTCACCTTTAGCCATTCTTATTGCGTGTTTTAAAAGTGGTGCTATCATTTTAAGGTTGTCTCTCACTCCTGAAGAGCTTCCCGGAAGATTTATTATTAAAGTGTGGTCTCCTGCTATGCCACAAACTGCCCTTGATAAAAGGGATTTTGGTGTAAATCTTATCCCTATTATCCTCATAGCTTCTTCAAATCCTATCATCTCTTTTTCTATTACTTCTTTTGTAGCTTCCGGTGTGTTGTCCCTTTTACCAAATCCTGTTCCTCCTGTTGTAAAGATTATGTCTACTTTGTCAGTTAACTGTTTTAACTTTTCAACAATCTTTTCTTTATCATCCGGAAGTATTTCATAGTGGACTACTTCTCCTTTAAACTCATTCTCTATAATATCTATTGCAACTTTCCCACTTTTATCTTCAGCTTCTTTTCTATAGCAACTATCACTTAGAGTAATTACTGCACATTTTAAACCTGATAAATCCTCTTCGTAGTCAGACTTACCACCTTTTTTAGATACAAGCTTTATATCAGATATAACCATGTTTTTATCAAAAGCTTTACACATGTCGTAAACATTTAAAAGGGCAGCTGAAACTGCCGTTAGAGCTTCCATCTCTACACCCGTCCTTCCTATGCATCTAACAAAGGATTTAACGTATATACCATCTTCTTGAAGCTGTACTTCTACAAAAGCTTGGTCTATAAGGATAGGATGACAAAAAGGTAAAACTTCGGGAGTTTTTTTAGCACCAAGTAATCCTGCCATCTGGCTTGCAGTTATTACGTCTCCCTTTGGAATCTGTTTATTTTTTATCATCTCTATTGTTTCTTTTGAAAGGTATATTTTACCTTCTGCTTGAGCTTCTCTAATTGTCTCAAATTTCATTGATACATCTGCCATTTTCATCTCAAAAGCCCTCCTTACACAACTGAGTATATTTCTTTAAAGTTTCTTCCTTCTTCAGCCCAATCAAGTCCGTACCCTACAACAAATTTATCTGGTATAACAAATCCAACGTAATCAGCATCATAATCTACTTCTCTTCTTTCCTTTTTATCAAGTAGTACAACTGTTTTTAACTTTTTTGGATTTCTTAGACTTAGAGCTTCAACTAAAGCTTTTAAAGTCCTTCCTGTATCTATAATATCATCTACAATCAAAACATTTTTATCTTTAATATCAACAGACATATCTTTTATAAAGACAACTTCTCCTAGACTTTCCATCGATGTTTTATAAGATGAAACTTGCATAAAATCAATGTAAACTTTCCCTTCTAAATTTCTCACTAAATCTGCAAAAAACATAAAAGACCCTTTAAGTATTCCAACTACGTAGATTTCTTCTCCTTGAAAATCTTTGTTTATTTTGTCTGCAATCTCTAAAACTTTTTTCTTAATATCGTCTTGGGGTATTAAAAGTTCAAGTTTCCTTCCTTTTATTTCCATCCTTTACTCCTTTAAATCTTTTTTCATAACTATTGCATCTTTTCCGTCGGCGTAATATTTTTCTCTAACTGTTAAAAACTTAAATCCTAATTTTTCATAAAGCTTCTTTGCAGGTTGGTTATCTATCGCAACCTCAAGGTAAACAGATTTAACGCCTTTCACATTTAAATACTCAAATGTTTTTTCAAGTAAAATTTTACCATATCCTCTACCTTGAAACTCCTTCTTTATAGCTAAAATTGTTATTTCAGCTTCATCAAACAGATACCAAAACTGAATAATGCCTATGATTTCACTGTTATCTTCTAAGAAAAAAGTTTTGAATAAATCAGATTTTTTATCAAGAATAAACTTTTCACCGAATATATCTTTTAAAATAGACTCAACAAAGGGGTATTCTTCGTCTCTAACTTCTCTAAAAGTCATAAGATGCTATTTTTTCAGCTTCTTTCTGCCATGATAGTTTTCTACTTAGAGAAACTTTAACTTTATCATAGCTTTCAAGGTAAGGAATGTTAATAACTTTTTCTTGTTTAGGTAAAAATGCTTCTTTTGGAGTAATCATATAAGAGTCTGTGTAAACTTCTTTACCATCTTTGTATATTACAATATCTACGTAATACTTAGGATTGCCGTGGTCTGCTGTTGGAACGTTATGGGGAACCTTTAAGTTAGTTATTTTTAAAACAACACCTGAACTGTCTTTAGATATCTTTACGTCAAAGAAGTCTTTTTTAGATTTTGGAACCATAAAACCGTGGTGATGAACTTCTTTAGATGCGTGAAACAGGTCAAATGGAAACTTTTGGATAAGTTTGCCTTTTTCGGAAGGCATATGGCACTGTTGACAGTTTTTTTCTGTGGCAACTGTTTTCCACTGTTTATAAGTCTCTTGATGACATCCAGAACATATTTCTGCTTTTGTGTACTGTAAGTCCTGAGTTGATGGGTGAGGTGGTGAGAATACATCGTAAGGTCCGTGCATAGATTTAGTTGAATCTCTAAAGTGGCATGCTACACAGTTAACACCATCTTCTCTATGAAAATCTCTTAAATTCGGTTTGTCGCTAACTGTTATCTCATAAGGTGCATGACAGGATAGACACTTTGTTTTTGAATAATTTTCTGATGCTCTTTTAAATTCTTCGCTAGTCCAAGCTACTGCATGTCTGGAATCTTTCCACTGATTGTATATATTCTGATGACACTCTGAGCATCTTTTTGCTACTGGTCTTTGTAAAAGGTCTTTTTCTTGGAAAACATCTTTTACTTTATCACAGGAAAAAAGTAAAAACCCTCCCAAAAGGAGAATTATAAATCGCATTTCTCTCCCTCAAAATCTTCTATTAAATGTCCTAACTTATTCTTTTTAGCTAGGATGTAATTTTTATTATGAGGATTTGTACCTGTAAATATAGGTACTCTCTCTACAACTTCTAATCCAAAACCTTCCAGAGCAACTATCTTTCTTGGATTGTTAGTCATAAGTCTCATTTTTCTAACTCCAATGTCCAGTAGTATCTGAGCCCCTGTTCCAAAATCTCTTAAGTCTGATTGGAATCCTAATTTATGGTTTGCTTCTACAGTATCGTACCCTTCATCTTGTAATTTGTATGCTTTTAGCTTGTTTATAATACCTATACCTCTACCTTCATGACCTCTCATATAAACCAGTACACCTTTTCCTTCTTCAGCTATCTTCTTAAGTGCTTGATGGAGCTGATTTTGACAATCACATCTAAGAGACCCGAAAATATCTCCTGTCAAGCATTCTGAGTGAACTCTAACTAAAGTAGGCTCGTCCGGGTTTATATCTCCCATAACAAGTGCAACGTGCTCATTTCCATCAACAAGACTTTTATAACCGTATATTTTAAACACTCCGTACTTTGTCGGTAAAAAGGCTTCTGCTTCCCTTGATATAAGTTTTTCTCTTTTTAACCTATACTGGACTAAATCTGCAATAGTTATTATCTTTAAGTTATGTTTTTTTGCAAACTCTACTAAATCTGGAAGTCTTGCCATAGTTCCATCTTCTTTCATTATCTCACATATAACACCTGCAGGGTACAGTCCCGCCAGTTTAGCCAAGTCAACGGAAGCTTCTGTATGTCCCGTTCTCTCTAACACTCCACCTTTTTTTGCCATTAAAGGGAAAACGTGTCCTGGTCTTACAAAATCTTCTGGTTTAGCATCAGGACTTACAGCAAGTTTTATAGTCACAGCTCTATCAAAAGCAGATATACCAGTTGTAGTTCCATATTTTGGATGAGCATCTATTGATACACAAAAGGCTGTTCCTTTCGGGTCTGTGTTATAAGTGGTCATAAGCGGTATATCAAGTTCTTTTAACCTCTCTGGAAGTAAAGACAAACAGATTAAACCTCTACCTTCTTTTGCCATAAAGTTTATTATCTCTGGTGTTATCTTTTCAGCAGCTGCCACTAAATCCCCTTCGTTTTCTCTATCAGGGTCATCTACTACTATAACCATCTTTCCTTCTTGAATATCTTTAATTGCTTCCTCTATAGTATTGAATTTAATTTCCATCTTATTCCTCTTTCTTCTCTTTATTAGTAAAAAACATTTTAACACTGTTTACAAAATTTTCAATTTTCTCCTTTATCTCTTCATACTTTTCTTTTATCTTGTCTTTAAACGTTTTTGGTTTTTCATTTTCTTCTATTCCTAATATTTCGTTAATCTGTTTTTGTTTTTCTTGTTGTGATAAATCTACCTTTTTATCTTCTTTATTTTGTTCTTCTGATTTTTCTACATGATTTTCTAAATGTTTACCAGAGTATACGTAGTTAGTAAAATCTTCCCACGATTTAAACGGAAAATTTTGGTAAATATAGTAAACCCCCACTAAAATTAGTATAGCGTAGATAACTTTTTTCATAATAGATAAGTATAGTTTAAATTAGATTATTTAGCAAGAAGAAATTTTAAGAAGGGGGAAAGCCCCCTTAAAGGATATTTTAAGTTGTTGAACCTTCTTCGTCTAAGTATAACTCTCTGAATACTTCGTCTGTTATTTGAACGTTTTCACCTTTAAATCCTGGAAGAGCTTCCATTCTTACCCATGCAGACCTGTACCATATATCAGTTGGAACTTTGTTTACAGGTGCAACCTCTTGAGCTTTTGTTTCTGCATGGTAATCCCAGTTCATGTAAGCGTTAAAGTCTTGAATTATATCAGTTATAACCATTCCGTAGTCGTTTATAAGAGCTTTTTGGAATTGATGCCATCTGGTTATAGATGAGTCTCTCAATGTAAGACCAAAGTATCCTACACTGCCCTCTTGTCTTAAAGCAGCTATACCTCTTGCTATAAATGCTTTAAAAGCTTTTAATGTCTCTGGTGGGTCTGTAATAAAAACGTCAAAAGATTTTAACCACTCTTCAGGGAATGGGTTTCTAAGATCAAATCTTATAGCTTCTGCGTTATCTATTCCAAGTTCTTTAAATATTCTGTTGTCAAAATCTATAGACCTTTCGTCTATATCAAGGATTAAAACTCTTCTTGGCAGTCTTGTTAATGCTACTGCTAAACCTGTAAGGTCGTCTTCAGCTCCCATAACAAGTATATCTCTATCCCTTAAATCTTCTCTTGAATCAAGGAATAGTACCCTTGAAACTGTTGTTTCTGGAGTCACACTACCTTGGTCATACTCTTGAATTGCTTTTGGTCTATCTTTTGTTACTTGTAAAAATGTATGGTACCAATCTAAATTTGCATAGAAAGGTATTCCTCTTCCTTCACAAGCTTTACAAGAGTAGTCAACTGCCGGAGGGATTTTTAGATCTTTTACAAGTTGTAATCCTTTTTCTGTTAAAAGGATTTCATCGTTTTCAATTTTAGCTAAGCTTTCTGCAACGAGCTCTTTAACTATTTGAGAAGTTGCTGGAACAGGTTGGTCCGCAAGGTCTACAACCTTCCAAAAGTCAGACGTAGTTAAAAGCCCTGCTAAAACTCTCTCAACACTTCTACCATAGAGCTTGATACCTGTTTTTTCAGAAGCTCTCTGTGCGATAACGTTTAAAACTTCTCTTGCCAATTTCTCACCTCTTTAGTTATTTTATTAAATCTGATACAAATTTAGGTAGTGCAAAAAGAGAAGTATATATTTTATCACAAAAGTACTTTGTATTCAAATCTTTGATTTTTTCGTAATCTTTTTCTGAAGAATCCAATATATTCACATCGTCAGAAGCCATTGTAAAACTCCACATTCCAGCTGGATAAGTAGGTATAAACGCAAGGTATGTCCCGTAGTTTTTAAAGACTTTTTGTATCTCTTTCACAGCTGTTTTAAAGTACTCTTCTTGTAAAAAAGGAGATTCTGTCTGAGCAGTCATTATACCGTTTTTTCTTAGAGAAGCTTTTACTTTTTCATAAAAAGCTCTTTTAAATAAAGCCTCAGCAGGTCCAACAGGGTCAGATAAATCAAGTAAAATAACATCGTAATACTCTTTTCTTTCATCTAAAAATTTATTTCCATCCTCAACAAAGATAGACACTTTTGGATTGTTTAACTCACAGGATATAGTAGGTAGGTACTGTTTTGATATGTTTATAACATCTTCATCTATCTCACATAAATGAACTTCCTTTACAGAAGGATGTTTCAACACTTCTCTTACAGTTCCACCATCTCCACCGCCGATAACTAATACCCTTTCAGGGTTTTGATGTTTTATCAAAGCTGGATGTGCAAGCATTTCATGGTATATAAACTCATCTCTTTCAGTTGTTTGAACAGCTCCGTCAAGTACAAGCATTTTTCCGTATTCGTAAGTATCAAGTAAGAGTATCTCTTGATACTTTGATTGGACATGTTTTGCTTCTTTTACTTTAACTGTTAAGCCCGTGTTTTTAGTTTGATATTCTGTAAACCAAATCAATTCTTTCCTCCTTTTATGGTTTTATTACTATACAAGTAGAACCTTGGTTAAAATACTTATCGTAAAGAGGCTCTAAATCCTTCGATTTAACTTTTTTTACTAAATCTGTATACATTTTATCCATTTGATAACCAAGTCCAACAGTCTCAAACCAACCTAAGTAGTAAGCTTGTTTTACTCTCGTTTGATGATCCATTAAAAATCCACCAATAATCTTTTCCTTTGCAGTGTTTATCTCTTCTTCTTTAATTCCCTCTTTTAAACTTTCAACAACTTTTTTAATCCCTGATACAGACTCTTGTGTTTTTTTTGGGTCTGTACCTATATAAGCTACTACGGTACCTATATTTATTCTGGCAGGGAAAAATGACCCTACTGCATAGGCAAGTCCTCTCTTTTCTCTAAGTTCTTGGAATAGTCTTGAAGTAAATCCACTTCCAAGTATTGAGTTTAAAACTCTAAAAGGTATATAGTCTTTATCTTTAACTGTAGGAGCATTGTAAGCTATCATAATTGTAGATTGCGCGCCTTCTCTCTTTATCTCTTTACAAGGGATGTTTTCAATTTTTTTATCTATTTGAACGTAGTTAAAAGTTTTTCCCCTTGGAATACTGTTGAATACCTTTAAATACTCGTAAGCCTTTTTATACTCTAAATCTCCTACGATAGAGATTACCATTCTATTTCCATTGTTTAACTCTTTCCATCTATTTAATACATCTTGGATAGTTATATTAGGAATAGTTTCTTCTAATCCTAAAGGAGAGTATTCATAGTTTGTTCCCTTGAAAATCTCTTTTCTCAATTGGTCAAATCCGTATGCAAAACCTTCTTCTTTTTTGGCTTTTATTTGAGCTACTACATTATTTTTCTCTTGCTCTAACTTATCCTCAGGAAACTTTGGGTTATTTAAAATATCCCCAATAATAGCTAAAGCTTTGGGAAAATCTTCTACTTTTACAGCAAAATCTATTTCTGAAAAATCCTCAGATGTAGATACTGATATAAATCCTCCACTATCTTCAAAAAATTTACTTATCTCATACTGAGAATAATTTTTTGACCCTTGAAGTAAAAGCTTCAAAGTCAAGTTAGTTAAACCAGCTTTTTCTTTTGTATCTTCAAAACTCCCACCTTTTATAAAGATTGAACCTCCTATTATTCCCTTACCTTCAGTCTCTTTGTATATCAGCGTAACACCGTTAGGATAGACAGTTTTAACCAAATTTTCTCCTCCAAAAGAAAGGTAAAACAAACAGATATTTAATATGAGTATTAACCTAATTACCATAACAAACCTCATGATTTAAATAAAAAGATTATATCATAAAAAGAAAAAGCCCCCATAAAAGGGGGCTTGTATTTTGGAAACTGTTGATAAAAATTAGTTTCTCATTAACTCTCTGAGCCAGATATACTTATCAGCAGCTTCTGCACCTTGTCCTACTACTGACATCCACCCAAGGAAGTCTGGAATCCAGTCAAAAACTATGTACGAAACTGTAAATAGAATGTAACCTATCCAGAACATCATCCACCAAGTTGGAACTGCATCTGTAACGTAGGTTATTTTGTCTATTGCTCTTGTGTTTTCTAAATGTCCAGCCATATTTTAACACCTGGTAAACCAAAGTGTATTATAAGCTTTACTTTATACACTTTGGGCTGGGGTATTTATATTCCGCCTTTTTCAGATGCAAGCAATCCCCAGCTGGCGGTATTTTGCTTGCATCATAGTCCCTGTCCCAAGAAACAGGAACTAACCCTACTGCTACCCTATCCCAATCCCCTTCAACCAGTATTGGCTTCAAGGGTGATAAGTCCTTGTTGAGAGACTTACCCAGAATAGGGATAGCAAGGGCTACCTTTACAACTTGCCATAGTTTATAGCTTGCTTACTGCAAGCCCCTCACCTGTGCCTTCCATCGGTTGACAGGTTCTTGGGTCTATGGCTCACTGTAAAGGCTTTGTCTTATTCTTTTTATTAATACATCCCAGCTTTTTTTTCAGCTTCTATTATTTTTTCTTCCTTTTCTAACAATTCGTACTTTGGACCTTCAATATCTTTAAAATCACCTTTTAAGTAAGAGTAAATAAATAAAGTTAACCAACCTGTTAGAGCTATTACATAAGTTATTACTTCTACTAAAAATCCTTTAAGCTCGAATCCAGCCTCTAAGTACGCAACCGTTCTAACTGCTATAATAGACCCTACAACGAAAAGGAATATAAACATTATCATCAAAGAAACTGTGCGTTGTGTTATCTTCATTTAATCCACCTCCGGTGGCATTAAAAGGGGGTGAAAACCCCCTAATACCAATAAATTCATTACTTCAATGCCCACTCTTTAGTTGGTTTTACTTCCCAAGATCCAAGCCACATAATATAAGTAAGTAGTCCTATGCCTCTTTCGTTAGGAACTATATTACCATTTTTATCCTTTTCAAAGTACCAAGGATATCCAGGCATATTAGATCCGGGAGAAGTTGTTTGAGGGTCGTATAAATGAGCAACTTGCCAATCAACATTGTGTACTGCAGCTTCTCTTATTAGGTCTGGACCAATTCTCTTTGTACCCCATAGAACTGGAGCTTGTAGTTCATTTTGATACTCAGAAGGATAAGATACTGTGTTAGATACACCCGGTATTCCAAATCTGAGGGTCTCGTTAGAAACTGGTCTTATCATCTGAGAGTGGCAGTTCCAACATCCTTCTGCAACATACCAGTGATGTCCAATTCTTAAAGCCTTTTCAAAAGACTTCTCATTTACTTCACCATAATACTTTTTAAACTGTTCAGGATAGTACATGGCTATTCTTTCAAAATCTGCCCAAGCAGATGTATTTTTAGCCTTAGCTTCAGCTGCAAGGTCTGAAACTTTTTTCATTGGTATATCTTTTAATACAAAGATAGGCAAAGCCCAAGATATAAAGTCTGCAAATAAGAAGAACAACAGCCCTGCTACTAAGACTACAAACGGAAAACGTTCCATTTTACCCATTTTCAACCACCCCCATTATGCATTTCTGAGTTGAGCTTCTAAACCTTTTCCAGCTGTTGCTGTTTTGTAGAAGTTCATAGCATACATTAGTAATCCAGTTAACATCATAATACCAGCAACAGATCTAAAGTACCAGAAAGGTTTAGAGAAGTTTACAGAGTCTATCCAAGGGTTTAATCCTATCCAGTCAAATCCTTGTACTAGTCCAGCAGCTGTAAGGTCAACGAACATAGCGATAACACCTATTGTTAACAACCAGTAAGCACCTTCTGACATACCTTTTGAGTACATTGTTTCTTTACCAAACAGTCTTGGCCATACATACTCTGCCATTCCAAGAACCCACATACCAAATGTTCCAAACATTATAAGGTGTGCGTGTCCAGTAACCCAGTCTGTAAAGTGAATTACTTTTTGGAAAGTTAAAGTAACATGAAATGCACATTGGAAACAAGTAATCCAGTAAAATATAGCTCCTGTATACATATATCTTAGTGGTACATTGTATTTGAGTACTTCTGCAGATCCTCTTAAAGTCATCATAAAGTTGATTAGAACTGATGTAACTGCAAACTCAATAGCAACTGTTGCAAATACAGCTGAGTACTGAGCAAACATTGGAATTGGAGACCACAAAAAGTGGTGAACACCATTCATAGGATAGAAGAATGCTAATCCCCAGAAACCAAGTAAAGAAAGACCATGAGACCACATTGGTTTTTTCATGATAACAGGAACAAAGTAGTACATTAATCCCCATGCAACTGGAGTAACGTAAAGACCAACTAAATCGTGAATAAATGTAGATTGAACTGCTCCTGCTCCAGAACCTGCAGACCAGAACCTTGGTATAAAGTTACCCATAAATACAACAAGAGGAGTCCATACTAACATTGCAGAAACATACCAACCTGTAACATAAAGTGGAGCTTTTTGAGATGCTTTAAGTATAGGAGTACCAAACTGAACAGCATGTAGTAACAACCAAGCAACTATAATTGGATCAAGCCACCATGGAGTTTCACCCCATTCAACGTTGTCTGCTTGACCTAAGAAAAGTATAGCTACAACAGTTATTAAAACTGCTGCTTGAAGACCTATAAACATAAATCCTCCAAGATACTTTTCATCAAAAACTTTGTACCCTGTAAATCTTGGAACAGCCCAGTAAAGCAATCCAGTAAACATGTTTACCAAAAATCCATAAGCCGCTCCTGCAGTGTGAATCATTCTTACTCTACCAGGAGATAAAAACTCAATACCCGGGAAAGGATATATACCGTCAAGCTGTAAAGAGTAAAGGAATCCCATTAAACCTACGATGATAAAGAATATCAAACCCATTGCAACGTGTAGCTTAACAAGTGTATAGTTAACCAAATTGGTTAACTGAACTTCACCTGCTGTTGTTGTAGCAGCTGCCATTTTAAGCACCTCCTTTTATTATTTTCCTTGGTTCATTAAATACGCTATGTAAGAAACTAAATGCCATCTGTCTTCTTCTGATAAATGGTCAAACTTAGGCATTGGAGATCCTTCTAAACCAACAGTTAAAACTCTGAACGTATCTTTTGGAGAAGGACCTGCTGCTCTTACGGGATAAGTTAAGTTTGTTGGCGGAACAGGTAAAGTTGCCGCAATTGGACCATCTCCTTTTCCGTTTTCACCGTGACAAGCTGTACAGTTTGCTGCATACAACTCTTTTCCTTTTTCAATAGACTCTTTAGTTCCAAAATAAGGTGGTATTTCTTTAATCTTTGTGTAAACAGACTCTCCAGGTTGTTCTTTTTTCCATCTATCAGAGAATGTTTTGATGTAAGCAATAACAGCTCTCTTTTGAACTTCAGGTACTAAGTGAAAAGATGGCATTGGAGTTTGAGGAATACCCCAGTTTAATACATGTAAAAGGTCTTCATCTGTTGGAAGTGTACCTTCTGGAGTTGACTTCCATCTAAACACACCAGTGTGAAAGTTTGGTGGTTTGTCTTTGAAGAAAGGAGCTGCCATACTGTTACCATCTCCGTTTTCACCGTGACAACCTACACAGAACTTGTTGTAAACCTTACGACCCCCCTCTTCCATCTCTGTAAGCTCAGCTGTTTTTTTAGCTTGAGCCGGTTTAGAAGAGTAAACGTGGAGCAATCCGTACACGAAAAGTGCCGGGAAGAAGAAGAACAGGATCCACCTGATAGTTGTGTTTTCTCCCATGAAAACAACCTCCTATAGAATATGATTTAAATCAATATTAAACAATTTGTAAATAAATTTCAAGCTTATAATTTAATGTTAAATTTTGTAAAAATTAACATAGCTATACTTCTTTGATAACTTCATATATTTCTACAGAAGGATTTCCAACAAACCATTCTTTTGGTGGAGGATTTTTATGTGCTTCTGCAAAGGCTTGGCTCTTTGTGTAATTTAAAAAACTTTCCATATCTTTCCAGTAGGTAATTATTACAACTTGATTGTTCTGTGGCATTGATGGAAAACTTCTTCCTGCTAAAATTTTCATACCTAAAAAACCTTCCATCTTGTCTATTCCGTGCTCTCCAAACCTTTCTTTAGACCTTTCTTCAAAATCTTTCATAAACTCTGATTTGATTGGAAATTTTGTTAAAACAACAATCACTTAAACCTCCTTTAAAATCATTTTATGGGCTTTTCCTACCATTTCACTGTAATGACTATAACCTTTTTTAATCACATGTTGCTTTAAACCGTCAATTATTTTCAACGGAGAGTATGGGTCGTAAAAGTTTGCAGTTCCTACCTGTATAGCAACAGCTCCAGCAAGTATATGTTGAAGAGCATCCTGTGTGTTTGATATACCACCTACACCAATTATGGCTACTTTACTACCATACTTTGCATAAACTTGCCATATCATTCTAACGGCTATAGGTAAGATTGCCGGTCCAGACAATCCGCCTGTTATTGTAGATAGGATAGGTTTTTCTCTTTCTACATCTATTGCAACACCTAAAAGAGTATTTATCAATACTAATCCATCAGCATTGGCACTAACGCAAGCATCTGCAGTATCAAGTATGTTTGTCACATTTGGAGATAGTTTGACTAAAAGAGGTTTTTTGGTTATCTTTTTCAGCTTGTAAACAAGGTCGTAAAGGACTTGAGGGTCACTTCCGAAGGCTATTCCACCTTTTTTTACGTTAGGACAAGAAACGTTTAGCTCAAGTCCATCTACACCGTCGGCTCTATCTAACCTTTCTGCAACGGCTAAATATTCCTCTTCATCTTCTCCAAAAACGTTTGCAAATATTCTTGTATCATACTTTTTCAACTTAGGTAAGGTTTCATTTATAAAGTAATCTACCCCAGGATTCTGTAGTCCTATAGAGTTAAGCATTCCGGCAGGAGTTTCAACAATTCTTTCTGGCATATTACCTTTTCTTGGTTTTAAAGAAAGCCCCTTTACAACTATGGCACCAAGTAGTGATAGGTCGTATAACTTTGCAACTTCAAGACCATAGCTAAAAGTCCCTGAAGCAGTCCAAACAGGATTTTTAAACTCTATTCCAAACAGTGTATGTTTTAAAACATCTTTTTCCATTACCTGACCTCTTTCAATGATAAAATAATATCATACCCTAAAGATAAAGGAGTATCAAATGAAAAAAGTTCTTCTAACAGGAGTTGCTGGATTTATAGGTTGGAAGACAGGAAAATTTTTACTGGAAAAAGGTGTTGAAGTTGTAGGTATTGATAATATGAATAACTACTACGATGTAAGACTGAAAGAGTATAGAAAAAAAGATTTAGAAAATTACGAAAACTTTAAGTTTTATCCAGTTGATATAGAAAATTTAGGAGCTCTTGAAGTGATCTTTAAGGACCACAAGTTTGATTGTGTTATCAACCTTGCTGCAAGAGCTGGAGTAAGATACAGTATGATAAACCCTCATGTGTATATGACTACAAACGCAAATGGAACATTGAACCTACTTGAGATGATGAAAAAGTATCAAGTTAGAAAGATGGTTTTAGCTTCTACATCTTCACTTTACGCAGGACAACCAATGCCTTTTAAAGAAGACTTACCTGTAAACACTCCCATATCTCCTTATGCTGCATCAAAAAAAGCAGCTGAAGTAATGGCTTACACTTACCACTATTTATATGGTATTGACGTTTCAATTGTAAGATACTTTACCGTTTACGGACCTGCAGGAAGACCAGATATGAGTATCTTTAGATTTATAAAATGGATAGATGAAGGAAAACCAATAATACTTTACGGAGATGGCTCCCAATCAAGGGATTTTACATACGTTGACGATATTGCAGAAGGGACGATTTTATCAACTAAAGAGTTAGGTTATGAGATAATAAACTTAGGCGGTGGTAAAAATCCTATAAGTCTAAATACAGTAATCCAAACGATAGAAAAGTACCTTAACAAAAAGGCAGTTATAGACTACAGACCTTTTCATAAAGCAGATTTAAAAGAAACGTGGGCAGATATAACAAAAGCAGAAAAACTTTTAGGTTGGAAACCAAAAGTAAGTTTTGAAGAGGGAATAAAGAAAACCGTTGAGTGGTATCTGGAAAATAGGGAGTTTTTAAAGGATATAGAAGTTGGAAATGAGTAAGATTTACAGAGAGTGGGTAAAAGATAGGAGTTTTTCCTTTAATTTTTGTGGATTTTGGTTTTCTTCACCTAAGAGAGAGGAGATTTTAGATATAGGAGTTTTTAAAAGAAAGGTTAGTAAATCTCTTTCTTGAGTGTCAAGGTCAATAGCATTTAGATTTAGTTCACCGTTTAGATAAACAAGTCTTACTAAAAATGCAAGCTCTAGTAAATTTGTATCTTTAGCTAAAGTAAGGTAATACAAAGTTTTTTTAAGGAGTATAAAAATTCTCTCATCTTGATGAGGAGCAAAGTTGTAAATCCAGCTGATAATGTTGTAAGCTGATAAAAATCTGTTGTACTCTTTTACAATTTCAATAGCAACATTTTTAAAGTTATCAATCTCGCTTATATAAAGCCTGTCTTTTATTTTAAAAAAGACTCCAGAAAACCAGTTAAACTCGGTTAGAGAGACTACTGGGAGATTTTTTATAAGCTGCCCGTTTTGGATAAAAATACTCTCCCTGCCTAACTTTTTAGTGTAAACGACTAAACTTAAATCCTTCTCTCCTACAAATGTTCTTTTTAAAACTATGGCTTGGTCTTTAAAGAGTGTGTACAACTACTCTTTGCTCCAAGATTTTGATACGTTTATCTCAAACTCTACAGGAACTTCTTTTAGTAAGTACCTTCCTGCCTTTTCCATAGATTGAGAGAGTATTTCTTGAACTTTGTCTACGTCTTCTTGTTTTACTTCAACAACTATCTCATCGTGGACAAGATTTACAACCTTTGCGTCTAAGTCTAATAAACTCTTATAAAATAGTACAACTGCCATTTTAAGTAAATCACTTCCACTCCCTTGTATAGGATAGTTTACTGCGTCTGTAAATTTATAAGCTATAAGTTTTCTTCCAAGTAGTGTTTCAACCTGAATAAACTTGTGTTTTTCTAAGTAATTTTTAACATTTTCGTGCCATTCTTTAAATTTTGGATAGAAGTTAAAAAAGTTTTCGTGAAAAGTTTTTGCTTGAGAAAGTGTTATATCTATATCGTAATTGTTTTTTGCATACTCTACCAATGATTTTGGAGATATACCGTAGATAAGCCCAAAGTTTATAGCCTTTGCAAGGTTTCTTTCTTCTTTTGTTATCTCTTGGTAATCTTTTCCTGTTATTACTGAAGCTGTGAGTTTGTGAAGGTCTTTCTTCTCTTGAAATGCTTTTATCATACTTTTGTCTTTTGTGTACTCTGCGGCTATTCTAAGTTCTATCTGGGAGTAATCTGCGATTATAAACAAGTATCCGTCAGGAGCTCTAAAGATACTTTTTAGGTTTTTTGGTATGTTTTGAAGGTTTGGTTTGTAAGAGGACATTCTACCAGTTGAAGCTCCTATCTGTTTAAACTCTCCATACACTCTTGAGTTTTTAACATACTTAGAAAGTTCTTCTAACTTATCAAGGGTTTTCTTTTCGTATCTGATAGAAAGAAGAGTTTTTACTTCTGGTTTATCTTCATAGGGCTTTAAATGTACATCTTGAGATGAAAAAGACCCTTTTTCTGTTTTTGGTAGTTTTAACCCTAACTTTTTTGTTAAAAAGTTTGCTACTTGTTGTGGAGAAAATGGGTCTATATAGTACTTCCTTTTAAATTCTATGTATAGGTTTTGGAAGGTGGTCTTTGAGTTTTTTATAAGATTACTAAGCTGTTTTTCATCTATGGGTATTCCTGATAGTTCTATTGATACTAAACAAGGTAAAAATGCCATCTCTAAAGCAGCTACTGGGTTCACTACTCCAAAGACTTTGTAAGTTTCCCCAGAGGATTTTAAATGGGTCTGTTCTTCGTTCAGTCTAACAACTTGCTCTCTAAAAATTGACCTTAAAACTTCTATATCTTTTGCTGAGTACTCTATCTGTTCTTTTGTTAGGTTTTCTACCCACCAAGGTGAAGTTTGATAAGTCTTATCTACTTCTTCATCTGTTAATCTAACTGCTACTGCGGAAAGGGAATGTTTTTGAGAGTTATCTCCCTTTGCGAGGATTTTAGAGGCTATAAATGTATCAAACACTACTTTTGGATATACATCAAAATTGGTTGCTAAAAATTTTAAATCAAACTTAAGGTTATGTCCTACAATGCCTTTACTTTCTAAAACTTCTTTTAAAAACTCTTTTAAAGTATCTCTTTCTACCTTGAAAGCATCTATAACAAAAATATCTTCTTGTGTACCTATCTGGATAAGTCTTACTTTGTCGTTAAAGTAGTCTACCTTTTCAAAGTCTTTTACAGCTACTTCTGTATCTAAGTAAACGTAAGGCAAGTCTTTTAACTTTTCCTTTAAAGCAGTAAGTTCTTTACTTTGTGTTATGTAGTTAACCATCTATATCTTTTAATGTTAAAGCCACAGTAGTTTTATCTAAAAGGTCTTTAATAACTTCTTTCTCTTTTTCTGGAAATACAGATTTTATCGCATCAACCAAAAGGAAAACTTGATAACCTAAGTTTAAACCACCTATAGCCGTATTTTTTACACAGAAATCTGTTGCAACGCCACATATAAAAAGTCTTTTTATACCTCTTTCTTGTAAGAGAGAGTGTAAGTTAGTACCTTGAAATCCGGAGTATGCATCAAAATCTGGGCTTGTTCCTTTTGAGATTATAAATTTATTATCAGATGGTATTTTTAAATCTGGATGAAATTTTGCACCTTCGGTGTTCTGGACACAGTGGGCAGGCCATATACCACCAAATCCTTTAAATGATATATGATTTTCTGGATGCCAGTCTCTTGTAAAAAAAACAGGGTTTGACATTTTTTCAAAAAGCTCAATATAACTGTTTATAGTAGGTACTATCTTATCCGCATCTTTTACAGGAAGGACGCCGTAAGGCATAAAATCGTTTTGCATATCAACCACTATTAAAGCATCTTTGTCAGTTAACTTTACCTTCATTCTTCGTCTTCCTCCTGTTTAACTTTACAGTTTATACATAAAGATGCTACAGGACGGGCTTTTAGTCTTTCATAGGGAATCTCTGCACCACAAGACTCACATATACCGTAAACTCCGTACTCTATCTTTAAAAGCGTCTCTTCTATCTTTTTAAGTAATTTTCTTTCTCTATCTAAAGTCCTAAGGGTAAGAATTCTTCCCGCCTCAGCTTCTGCTCTTTCCATCTCATCAGCACCTTCAAAAGATAGAGCTTCTCCAGTATTTTGTTTTGTATCCTCTATTATTCTGTTTTTCCACTCAATAAGTATGTTTTTTAACTCTTCTATCTGCTGTGGTGTTAAATGATTCATGATTTTACCTCTTAGCCTGTTTTATTCTACTGAGAGGCTAATTATAACATAAATTTAGAAAAATTTAAAAGTTATTCCACCGTAAAACGAGTAGTCGTTGTTTGGGTTAAAGACTTTTCCTATTCCTACACCAATTTCTACTTTTCCTTTACTATAACCTATACCTATCAATCCACCTTTCTCAGTTTCTTCATAGGAGCTTAAAAAGAAAGTTGTAATTACACTTAGATTATCTATTAGTGAGTATTCTGCGGAAATAGACTGAAAAAATTCGTTTTGCCCTAGTATTCTATCTTTATGTACCATAAAAGATGAGTTAGCGTAGAAGGTTAATTTTTCAAAATCTGCTTGAGATATGAGAGTAATGCCATAACTTAGATGACCTTCACTAAAATCACTATCTTTCTTTACAGGAATACCTAAAAAAGGCTTTATTGCAAATTTTAATCCATTTTTTTCGTAAAATCTGTATTTAACTTCTACAAATGGGTCAGATATGTCAGAGTAAGTGTTCTCATAGTTTTTTAAGTACCCAAAAGGTATATTTAAAGCTATGTCTGTTTTATCGTTATAGCCATAAGTGAAGTTAAATATGTAGCTACCATCTGTTTCATCAGTATACTTTGTTATAAAAAAGTAGTTTTCGTTTTGATAGTTGCCTGTTCCAAGAGTTTCTGTATCATCCCATATTAAAGCTTTTTTACCTGCAAAAGAGTTTGTAACTAGGGTCAAAACTACTAAAGAAGCTACTATAATTTTTTTCATACTAAACCTCCTATCTAAAATATTTTAAACTAAGCCTCAAAAATGATTTGAGTTTTATTTTATTGTAATTGAGACTTAATTTCAATGATGAAAAGAAAAATTTAGTCATGTTAAATTTGAAGTTGAATTTAACACGAAATTAATATATGATTTAAATCAATAAATTTTTTGGAGGTGTGAAGATGAAGAAGTTGCTAAGTTTTCTAATTGTACTTGTGTTTTCTACAGTATCTATGGCTTACAATCTGCAAGGAAGTGCAAAAGGCTATCCTAAACCTGCGATTGAAGTGGAAAATCTTGTTAATGAAGAAGGTAAACCTACAAAACTTTCAGACTTTAAAGGAAAGGTTGTTATACTTTACTTTGGCTTTACAAACTGTCAACATGTGTGTCCTACAGTAAGTGCATCTTTAAAAAGAATCTCAGATGCATTAGTTGAAAAGGGATTAAAAGATAAGTTTCAAATTGTATTTATAACTGTTGACCCTAAAAGAGATACTCCAGAAGTTTTAAAAGAGTATAAAAAGTCTCACGAGTTTGATACTTTTACATTCTTAACAGGGAAAGAAGAAGATTTAAAGAAGGTTTGGAAAGCTTACGGTATAGAAGTTAAAGAGAAAGAGATGGAGATGAAGCATGGAGACCACGTTATGAAACATAAAATGATCTCCCATACTCCTGTTATAACCTTTATAATAGACAAAAACGGTAAAATCGTAGAAGATTACAAAGGAATATACCTTCCGGAAGATAAGATAATACAGGATATTGAATATTTAATAAAAAAATAGATTTAGAAAGTTAGGGGCTAAAAGCCCCAATTTTTTATTTTAAACTTCTTAAAAAAATGTATTGCAAGAAAAAAAGATACCTTTATAGGGTAGTAGCTGGATTAAAAGAGACATTCTTTACATTAGTGATTATGGAAAAAGGTAAGATTATTAGATTTATTTAAAATGTAAATGTTTTCAGAGGAGTAAAGACCTTTTGGAACAAAGATATCTATCATCAACGTTTGAATACATAGTTCAAAACTACATAGAGGAAGATAAAAGAGAGGCTCTAAATAATTTTCTATCTCTTATACAAAGCTTTGAGTATGCAGTAGTAGGTGGGGTTGCAGTTTCTGTATGGTATAACGGAGTAAGGGCAATATCTCCTGAAGATTTTGACGTAAAAATTTTACCGTCAGAAGAAAAACAACTTTTAAAAGTACTAAAAGAAAACGGATTTAAATTGGAAAGAAAAAACGCCTTTATGGATAGTTTATGGTTCGTTTTTAAAAAAGATGGCCAAGGGTTTGATGTAGGAATAGTAGAAAAAGAATGGGACATAATTGGTATAAAAACGGCTAAAAGCTTTAACTATAAAGGTCATCTTGTTAAGGTTATACCAATAGAATACCTTATAGTTTCAAAACTCTTTGCAGGCAGAAGAAAAGATTATAAAGACGTAGTTTTTTTATTAAAATCTGGGAAAGTAGATTTTCAAACCATAAGAATCGCCGTTAAAAGATTTATCCCATCTGAACTTGAGGAACTTGAAAATCTAATCATCTATGCAAAACAGTTTGATGTAAAGGACATTAATAAACTTTTTGAGGAACTTCAAGATGGAGAAGAGAAATGATAAAGGCAACAAGGAGGTTAAAATTTAAATAAATAAGATCCTCAGAAAGGTAATCTACCATATTTCTTTACCTACTTTTCCCCATTCAAACTTTTTATTTTCTTCATAATCTTCCTTAAAAAGCTGGTTAATATCTAATTTTGGTTTTCTTTTCTGTTTAACAGGAATTA
Source organism: Sulfurihydrogenibium azorense Az-Fu1 (assembly GCF_000021545.1). NCBI lineage: Bacteria > Pseudomonadati > Aquificota > Aquificia > Aquificales > Hydrogenothermaceae > Sulfurihydrogenibium > Sulfurihydrogenibium azorense. The sequence continues at coordinate 629,549 of NC_012438.1, read as the reverse complement.
TAACTATCTTTCCATCTTCTACTTTTATATCAACTTTTTCACCAACTTTTAAACCTAATTCCTGTAAATACTCTAATTTCCAATTTAAATAATTTTAAAACAAACCAAGACAAGTAGCAAAACTTAAAGCTAAAATGAAGAAGTTTATCTTAGCTTTAAATCCTTCTAAAGATACTGCCCTGATATCCTCTATTCCCATATAGTATAACTTGCTAAATACTGTCTCTATTCTCTTCCTTACTCTCTTTAAAAACTCTTGTTTATCCTTTTGTTTGTGATGTACTTTCCCCTTCTTTCTTATAGCCTCTAACTCTATTCCTAAACTCTTAAATTCTTCTTTTAAATCCTTTGAATTAAAAGCTTTGTCTGCTATTATTGTCCCTTTGTTTAATATATCTATCAAAACACTGTCCTCTTTTACTTCCTTTAAAAAGTTTATATCATGCTTTGAAGCTGGAATAATCTCATATCCTATCGGTCTTTTGTAATAATCCACTATTAATCCTATTTTAAAACCAAACCATTCTTTTGCTGCATTGTTTCCTTTGTATAACTTACCAGAAACTTTCTTGTTTCTTTTCATTCTTTGATTTTTACAAACAGGTATTGGTTTTGTATCTGCTATGTATACTGTGGTTATCTTCTCAGAAAATAAATTTGTAAGAATGATTGAGATTACTTGAGCAAGTTTATATAGTTTTTTAGCTCTTTTTACTATTGCTGGTAATTGAGGAACATAAGGGAAAAGGTCATTGTAATTCTCTTTAAATTCCTTAAGTGTTATTTTGTAATCACCTTTTCTATAGCTCATAGAAAATATGATGAGAGTTATAAGCTCTACATCAGAGAATTTAGGCTTATTTGTTTTATGTTTATGTTTTATGAGTTTTAGGATTTCATCTGTCAGAATATAAACGTTTATGATATAATCTCTAAAAGTCATGATTTTACCTCCAGTGGTAGTTTTACTTTATGATACCACTGGAGGTTTTTTATTTCATCTTTTTTTCGAATTGGAAATTAGGGTTCCTGTAAATATTTTTTTGGTATCCTAATGCCTTGTGAGTTTCCCCATTTTGTAATTGTAAGCATTTAAACACCTCTTTTAACTACCTATTGTTAAACATCCTATAGACAACGGGAAGAATGAGTAAAGTTAACATCGTAGAGGTAAAAATTCCTCCTATAACAACAAAAGCTATTGGCTTTTGAGTTTCTGAACCTATATCACCACTAAACAGTATTGGAAGTAATCCTAAAGATGCAGCTGTTGCTGTTATTAGTATGGGTCTTAACCTTAGTTTTGTAGCTAAATTAATAGCATCTTCTATGTTTTTTCCTTCAGTGATAAGCTGTTTTATGTAAGATATTAAAACTACTCCGTTTAAAGTAGCTATCCCAAAGACTGCTATAAATCCTATCGCAGCTGGGACAGATAAGTTAAACCCTGAAAGATATAAAGATACTATTCCTCCTATTGTAGCAAATGGAATGTTTAGTATAACTATCAAAGCGTCTTTAAAGGAGTTATAGTTTAAGTAAAGTAGCATAAATATTAAGAGTATAACGATAGGGATGATTATTGAAAGTTTTTTCATTGCCCTTTCTTGATTTTCAAACTGCCCAGAAAACTGTATAAAGTACCCTTGAGGAAGTTTTACTTCTTTTTCAATTTTTTGTTTAAGCTCTTGAATAAATCCTCCAAGATCTCTTCCTTCAAGGTTTGACTGAACTAAAGCACACCTTAAACCGTTTTCGTGTCTTATCTTGAAAAAACCTTCTGTTATCTCTATATCAGCTGCTTCTGATAAAGTTAAAAGATAGCCATCTTTTGTTGTTATAGGGATTTGGGATAGCTTTTCAATACTGTTTATAGTGTCTTGAGGAAGTCTAAGGACGATAGGGAAAGTTATTAAACCTTGCTTTAAGTAGTTTGCTTCATAACCTGCAAAGTATCTACCAACTATAGATAACAGCTCCTCTGGTTTAATGTTGTACTTGGCCAAAACCTCCTGTTTAGGGGTTATCTTTAACTGTAGTTTTCCAGATTGGGCTTCTGTTTCTACGTCAACAGCCCCTTTCGTACTTTTTACAATCTCTTCTATTTTGTGTCCAATTTGATTTACCTTGTCAAGGTCATCTCCAAAAACTTTTATAGCAACTGTTGACTTTACACCTGATAAAAGTTCGTCTATCCTCATCTGAATAGGTTGTGTAAATCCAAAACTAACTCCTGGAACATCTTTTAACTTTTCCCTTAGTATATTTTCAAACTCTTCTCTCTTTTTGAAGTTTTTCCAATCTTTGTAAGGTTTTAGAATGATAAACGTCTCTATGTAGTTTACTTCTTCTGGCTCTCCTTTTTCAGCTCTACCTATGTTAGAAAAAGCATTTTCTACTTCTGGAAACTCTTTTGCAGTTTGTTCAACTATACTTGCAACTTTTTTTGCCTCTTCAAGGCTTACGTTTGGATTTAGAAAACTTTTTACCAAAACGGACCCTTCGTTTAAAGTTGGTGCAAACTCTGTACCTATCCGTGTAAAAAGCCACACTGAAAATAAAAAGACAACAACTACAAACGTAAGTACTACTTTACCATGTTTTAAAGCTTTGTTTAATATTTTGTGGTAAACTTCGTTTAAAACTTCCATTATTTTTGTTTCTTCTGATTTTGGTTTATTTAAAAAGTAGTAGGACAAAGCAGGCATAAAAATAAAAGCAACTATTAATGAAGAGATAAGAGCAAATATAATGGTAAGGGCAAGAGGCTTATAATACTTACCTTCAACTGACTCAAAACTGAATATAGGTATGAAAACGGCTGTTATGATTAGTATTGCAAAGACAACAGGTTTAAAAACTTCTTTAACAGAGTTTCTTATAACTTCTAACTTTGAAGCTTCCTTACCGTGGAACATATGTCTAAAAATGTTTTCTACTACTACAACTGTTGCGTCTGCGAAAAGTCCTATCCCTATTGCAAGTCCTGATAGAGACATAAGGTTTCCTGAAAGACCAACTTCTTTCATAAAAATAAAAGCCATCAAAAGAGTGATAGGAATAGACAGAACAACTAATATAGCTGACCTTACATTTCCAAGGTAGAAAATCATAGCAATAAAAACTAAAACAATCCCTTCAATTAAGGCTTTTTCTACTGTTGAAACGGCTTTTTGGGTGAGGTAAGACTGGTCATAGAGAATTTTTATGTCAACATCTTTAGGAAGTATCTTCTTTATCTCTTCAAACTGTTTGTAAAGTCTGTCAACAAGGTCTTTTGTGTTTACGTTAACTCTTTTTAAGACTATATTACCTTGGACTTCTTCACCGTTTAAAGTTAAAGCTCCCCTTCTGTTTGGAACTTCTCCTTCTTCAACGTCTGCAACGTCAGAGAGTTTAATATAAGAGCCGTTTTCAGTTTTAACAGGTATATTTTTTATATCTTCTATAGAAGTGATGTAATTTACCGCCCTTACTATCAAATCTCCTTGTGAAGTTTTTGAAAAACCTCCAGGGACTACTATACCGTATTTTTCTACTGCATCGCTTACATCGTTAAAAGAAAGTCCATAAGCAAGAAGTTTTTCAGGGTATATCTTTACTAAAAAGGCCTTCTCAGGACCCCACTGGCTTATCTCTTCAACTCCATCAACAGATTTTATAAGAGGTTTTATCTTCCATTCTTGGATAGTCCTTAAATCTGTTAAAGGTCTATCTTTCGAAGTTAAAGCGTATATAAGAACGTTTCCAAGTCCGGAGCTGTTTGGTCCCATAACAGGGTTATACTGGGAAGGTATCTGGGATTTGGCATCAGAGAGTTTCTCCATAACCAACCTTCTTGCAAAGTAGATATCTGTCCCATCTTTAAAAAATACAGATATGTAAGACAGCCCGGGTAGTGAAACACTTCTAACTGTACTTACATCTTTAATACCTGACATAACTGTTTCTATTTTCTTTGTTATAAGTGATTCTACTTCTTCTGCAGATAGTCCCGGAGCTTCTGTGTAAATGTTTACTTGAACAGGTGTAGGGTCTGGGAATGTATCTATAGGAAGAGTTTTATAAGAGTAAATTCCGAAAGAAATTACTAAAGCAAGTAAAAACAAAACAAACAGTCTATACCTTAACACTAAATCTATCATTCTCCACCACCTCCAAAAACAGAAGACCTTAGGAAAATAACCCTACTGTAAACAACCTCCTCACCTTCTTTTATTCCGGATAAAACAACCGCCTCTTTATCATCTCTACTACCTACTTGAACCTCCCTTAAAACGAATTTATTCCCTGTTTTTACAAAACAGTAATCTTTACCATTTTCTCTAAAAACAGAAGATGAAGGTACAACTAAACCTTTCATAGAAGAAACAGGAATTTCTACATCTACAAAGAGGTTTGGTTTTAATAAATCTCCTACGTTGTTAACCACTATTCTAACATCGTTTCTTTTTGTTTTAGGGTCTATATCATGGCTTATGTAAGTAAGAATTCCTTCAACTTTTTTTCCAAGGGGTGTTTTTATATAGACTTTTTGCCCTATTTTTAAGTTTTGAGCATCTTGGAAAGGAAGTTGAGCTATAACCCAAAGTCTTTCATGGGAATGTATGTACATAATTTCCTGACCTAAACTTACAGGACTTCCTTTTATAGCTTTTAAATCAGCTACAAAACCATTTACTTTACTCCTTAAAACGACAGAGTTCCCTTTAATTTCTCCATAAGAAGAAAGTATTCTTCTTAAAGCGTTTAACTCACCAACTGCTTTTTGATACTCTATCTTTGCATTGTAATACCTAACGTATGGAATAACTTCCTCTTTATAAAGCATCTCTTCTCTCTCTAAAACTTGTCTTGCAGTATCCACTTTAACTTTTGCCATTTCTATGTTTGCTTGAATATCTGCTATTTTAGGAGAGTATACAGTGAGTAAAACTTGACCTTTTTTAACAGTATCCCCTTGTTTTACATACAGATTTTCAACAATACCATCTACACTTGAAGAGACACTGTAAGAAAGTGTAGGGTTTTCGTTTACCACAGCTGGATAGGTTTTTGTTATAAAAATCTCTTTGTACTTTACAGCTGTAGTTTTTATACCAAGTTTTTCAGCTTTATCTTTACTTACAACAACTTCTTGAGAAAAGCTAAAAGAAAATAGAAAAGCAATTAATAAAAGTACATTTTTCATAATGAACCTCCTATTTCTAAGTATTTGCTATAAAGCTGATGTAAGTGTTTGTAAATCTCCAGTTTGTATTTCAAAGTCTCAAAATAAAGGGCTTTTATATTGAAAAATTCAAAAAGAGAGATTGTTTTTAACTTATAACTTTTTTCTGCTAAGTTTAACTCGTTTTTAGCAGTCTCAATACTCTCGTTAAGTTGGGAGATTAAATCAAGGTCAGATTTGTAGCTTTCTAAAATAGATGAATACTTAATTTTTAGACTGTTTACTGTGTAATCTTTTAAAGAAGTATAGCTTGCTTTTTGATTTTTTACAGACACTATCTCACCAAGGTTTCTGTAAAAGACAGGTAATGTAAAGTTAACTACTAAGCCACTTTCATACTTGTCATTAGAGTATTCTTTAGCTATTACTCCTACGCTAATCTGTGGATAAGACAATGCTTTATAATACTTTTCTAAAGCTTGTAGGGATTTTATCTTCTCATCAAAGCTTTTAATTTCTGGAAGGGATAAAAAATCTATTGTTTTAATGTCTCTAACATGATAAAAATCTCCTTCTACGTCTTTAATTTCATACCCGACCAAAGAAGACAAACTTTTAAGACTTTCAAGATAAAGTAATTTTTGCTGATTTAACTTTGAAATTGAAAGCTGGTATTCTCTTTGGGCTTTAAGAAAGTCAAGTTTAGAAGCTTCTCCTAACTTATAAACTTTTTCTGTAAAGTTAAAAAACTCTTTAGACAAGTTAGCCTCATTTTCGGCTATTTTTAAAAGCTCTTTGTTATAGAGTGCTTCATAGAATGATTGATATAATACTGATAAATACTTTCTTTTAAAAGAATCAAACTGTAAAGACTGATACAGCTTCTCACTTACAGCAGATTCTATGTTATACTTTCTCTGATTGTAAAGTTTTAGTGGTTGTGATATGTAAAACTCTGTAATTGTAGCAGAAGAGTTTCCTCCTACAAGTCTTCCAAACTGTATGTATCCGTCTGGATTAGAAAAAGATTTGGCTTTTATGATTTTTCCTTCGTAAGACTCAACTAAACTTTTGTTGCTTAAGATGTAAGGATTGTTATCAATTCTGCTTACAATTTCATCAAAAGTCTCTGCTTTGGCAAATACAAAAAATATTAGTATAAAAATAACGTAATGCATTTTAAACCTCCTGATTTATTTGAGATTGAGACTAAAATTGATTAGTTATATAGAAAAATTGGGGGTTTAAAGATTTCTTTCACAGAAGGTTTGAGAGTTAAAGTTGGAGAGTATATATTTTTTGACAATTCTTTATCAAAATCTATTTTAATCTGGTTATTTAAAACTAAAAATGGAGAGTGTAAAACTTTATGAATATCTACATTTTTATCACAGCTGTGATGCACATCTTCAAGAAGTACTACATCTATTTTTTTATCATCTAATGCCTGAAGAAAATAGTCATGAAAAGCGTTAAATACGATAGCAAACAGAAAAACAACCAAAATTTTTCTTTTATTTTTAACCATCGTCTGGAAGAGATTCATCATAACCCCATTTTTCATTTATTTCAGTTTTTTCTCTCTCTTCCCAGCACACAGCACAAAAGTAAATATCGGGGATATTAGGGTCTTCTTTCAAATCTATTTTACTACCACACTTTAAACATTCTTTTTCTTCCATCTCAATCCTCATAATAATATATTTGTAAATATATGCTTACAAAAATTTAAATTCAAGTGATATAATTTTATAAAAAAGGGAGCTGTGCTATGATTGAAGAGTTTTCCCAGATAAAAAAGGATTTTCAATTTACAGAGGAAGATGTAAGGAATATAGTAAAACTTAAACCTATATTTGAAAGGTACGTTGACGATTTTATAGAAAAATTCTACGACTTTATATTAAGATTTCCTCAAGCAAAAAATTTTTTAAAAAATGAAGAAGTTATAAAAAGACATAGAGAAAAAGTAAAAAAGTGGTTTTTAGACCTTTTCAGTGGAAATTACGATTTAGAGTACTTTTTAAAATTAAGGAAAATAGGGGAGACACATGTTAAGATAGGACTCCCTACTCATTATGTAAACGCCAGTATGAACTTTATAAGAAGATACATAATCGATGTTATTGATAAAGAGGTAGAAGATAGGAAAGAAAGGAACGCTTACGTAGCTTCTGTAGGAAAACTCCTTGATATTAACCTCGATATTTTAACTGTTTCTTACAGAGAAGAAGAACTTTCAAAGTATGCTGAAATGACAAAAATGGAAAAAAAGATATATGGGTTTGCTAAAAAGTTTTCCGATGTTATAGACCTTTTTATTTTGATAGCTTTAGTTATAGTAGCTCTGTCAGTATTTTTCCTTTTTGGATACGATTTATATAAACTTACTTTTAACATTGTTGAACTGGAAGAAGGTATTTTAGCTATTTTAGGTAGTTTACTAATCCTTTGGGCTGTTGGAGAACTTATGACAGAAGAATTAAGGCACCTTAAAGGTGGTAGATTTGCTATAACTGTGTTTGTAGGTATTGCTTTAGCTGCAATAATAAGAAAACTGTTTATAGCATCTTTAGGAAGTGATTCAGAAAAGAAAGCTATAGACCTATTGTCTTACAGTGCTGTAATACTTTCTCTTGGAGTTGTATTTTGGCTTATATCTAAACGGGAATCAAAAGAGTAAGTGTGATAAAATTTTTTTATAATTTAAATCAGGAGCCGCTACCTATGAGTTTAAAGATATACAACACTCTAACAGGAAAAAAAGAGGATTTTGCACCCATAAAGCCACCACAAGTAAAGATATACACCTGTGGCGTTACAGTTTACGATTATAACCACGTAGGACATGGAAGAAGTCTTATAGTCTTTGATATGATTAGAAGATATCTAAGATACTTAGGATACAATGTAATCTTTGTAAGAAACTTTACAGACGTTGATGATAAGATTATAAATAGAGCAAAAAACGAATGTGTTCCCTTTACAGTAATATCAGACAAATATATAAAAGAGTACTTTGACGATGCAGAAAAGTTTAGAATAGAACCTGCAGACATAGAGCCAAGAGTAACAACCCACATTCCCGATATTATTAAGTTTATTCAAGAACTTATAGACAAAGGCTATGCCTACGAAGTTGATGGGGATGTGTACTTTTCTGTTAGGAAGTTTAAAGATTACGGAAAGTTATCGAAAAGAAGTATAGATGAACTTTTGGCAGGTGCAAGAATAGAACCGGGAGAAAAGAAAAAAGACCCTCTTGATTTTGCTCTGTGGAAGTCAGCAAAGGCAGGAGAACCATACTGGGAGTCTCCATGGGGAAAAGGTAGACCAGGATGGCATACAGAATGTTGTGCAATGATATTTAAACATTTAGGAGAAACAATAGACATACACGGCGGTGGTCTTGATTTAACTTTCCCACACCACGAAAACGAGATAGCTCAAGCTGAAAGCTTAACAGGAAAACCATTTGCAAGGTACTGGATACACAACGGACTTGTCACTGTAAATGGTCAAAAAATGTCAAAGTCTTTAGGAAACTACGTTACTCTAAAAGAGATTTACTCAAAGTACGAACCGGATATATTAAGACTCCTTGTATTATCAGTACATTACAGAAGTCCCCTTGACTTTTCTTGGGATAAGATGGAAGAAACAAAAAAAGCCTATGAAAGATTAAAAAACGCTATACAGGAATATGAGATACTACAAAAACTCCCTACTGACGAAAACTTTGAAGAGGATTTATACACTGAAATCCAGAAAGCCCAGTCTGGGTTTTACTCTGCAATGAGTGATGACTTTAACACACCAGAAGCTCTGGCATCTTTATTTGGACTTGTAAGACAGATGAATATACTGAAAGATAAAGCTATAAAACAAGGAGGAATATCAAAAAAAGCCCTTCAATCATACAAAGAAGCTGCAGACACACTTCACAATATATGTAGAGATATTTTTGGACTTTTTGACAGCTTACAACCTTGTGTAAAAACTGAAGAAATAAAAGTAGAAAAACAAGAAGAAAAGTTAGATGAAGACCTAATAAACATACTTATAGAAGTAAGGGACAAAGCAAGAAAAGAAAAACAGTTTTCCATTGCAGACACAATAAGAGATAAATTAGCTGAAAAAGGGATAGTAATAGAAGACACCCCATTTGGAACAAAATGGAAAAAAGTGTAGCAGAAAAAATATTTGATAGTGTACACAGATCTTACGATAAATTTTTAAACTTTGCTACATTTAGTAAGATAAATAAATGGCAAGAAACATTAATAAATGCCACACCTAACGGCAAGTACATTCTAGATATAGGCACAGGAACAGGTGAGATAGTAAAAAAGATAAATCAAAAGATAGATAAAAATTCTTACATATACGCTCTTGATATCTCTTTTAATATGCTGAAAGTAGCAAAATCAAAAATAGGCGGTGAAAACATTCTCTTTTTAAAATCAGATGCATTAAAACTCCCCTTTAAAGAAAAATCTTTAGACAACGTTTACTTTTCTCTTGTTTTTAGACATCTTCCAGCTTTAGAGATTACAAACCAGTTAAAATATGTCCTAAAAAAAGATGGATACGTATCAATATTAGAAATTGCAAAACCAAGAAGTAAGATTTTATACAACCTTATACTTTTATTTACAGACAAGATGTTTAGACCTATAGGCAGATTAATATTTTCAAAACAAGAGTGGGATTACTTTGTAGAGTCTATTAAAAACAGTATAACAAAACAAGAGTTATTAGAGTTTTTCAAATCAAATGGATTTACTACACATTTTTACCAATCAAAATTATTAGGACTTATTCATATAGCAGTTCTTAAAAAACAGACGGAGGAGTAGATTGATAGAAAAAGCAAGTAAATACCTTTTTCAAAACTACGGAAGATTACCCTATTTTTTTGAGAAGGGAGAAGGTTGCTACCTTTACGACGATAAAGGAAAAAAATACTTAGATATGTTGTCAGGAATAGCTGTAAATGCCCTTGGCTATAACCACCCTAAACTTACAAAAGCCATCTGTGAACAAGCAAGTAAAATAATACACATATCAAACTTATTCTACATAAAACCCCAAATAGAAGTTGCAAAGATACTATCTGAAAATAGCTTTGGAGGGAAGGTATTTTTCTGCAACTCTGGAGCAGAAAGCAACGAAGCCCTTATTAAACTTGTAAGAAGATACTTCTACGATAAAAAACAAGAAAGATACGAAATAATAACCTTTGAAGGAAGCTTCCACGGAAGAACACTTGCAACAGTTACAGCAACAGCCCAGCCTAAGTATCATGAAGGTTTTTATCCACTTGTAGAAGGGTTTAAATACGCAAAATTTAACGATATAGATTCAGTTAAAAATCTTATAACAGACAAAACAGCTGCCATTTTAATAGAGTTGGTTCAAGGAGAAGGTGGTGTAAACCCAGCTAATAAGGAGTTTATAAAGGAACTTTACAAACTTTGTAAAGAAAATGATATACTCTTTACAGTCGATGAAGTTCAAACAGGAATAGGAAGAACAGGAAAACTATTCGCATATCAGCATTTTGATATACAACCTGATATTATTTCTCTGGCTAAAGGACTTGGTGGAGGAGTACCTATAGGAGCTATTATAGCAAAAGATGATATAGCTAAATCCTTTGTTCCCGGGACTCACGCATCTACATTTGGAGGAAACTACCTGTCAACAGTTGCAGCAAAAGTAGTTTTAGAAGAAGTACTATCAGAAGGATTTTTAGATAGAGTACAAAAGGTAGGAGAGTATCTAAAAGAGGCTTTAAAAATATTTGGATATCCTGTAAAAGGTTTAGGTCTTATGGTAGGTATGGACTTACCACAAAGTATATCCGCCAAAGAAGTTATGAAAAAAACCTTGGAAAAAGGTTTAATAGTGGGAACTGCAGGAGAAAACACCCTCAGATTCGTCCCACCACTAATAATAACTGAAAAAGAGGTAGATGAAGCTGTAGATATACTAAAAGAGGTTTTGAATGTCAATTGAAAAATCCCCTCACGACTGGTTTTTTAAAACAATCTTCTCTAAGGAAGAAAACACAGAAAGATTTTTAAAAGGTTTTCTACCCAACCTTTACAAGATAATAAAACCAAACTCTTTAAAACTTTTACCTACTGAAAAACAAAGCGTTAAAAGAGAAAAATTTTTCTTAGATTTATCCTTTGAGTGTAAACTAAATACAAAATCACCGAATAACAACGCTATACTTTACTTCGTTTTTGAACATAAATCTTACCCAGATAAAAGAACACCTTCACAGATAGTATACTATAAAGCGTCAATAATGGAAGAAGATGAAAAAATAATAGACTATATACACCAGTAATCCCTATAGTCTTTTATCATGGAAGTAAAGACTGGAACATTCCTAAATCTATACCAGATTTAAAACCTTATCCACCCAATACAAGATTATTAATCCATTCATTGGATTACATTTTGGTGGACTTAAATAAGATAAGCTCTAAGAGAATAGTTAAAGAATTTTACGACGATATTTGTCTATTATCAGCTATATTAACATTAAAGAATATTTTTAAGGATTTCAACGACCTGAAACCTATTCTAAGAAATTTACTTGTTGCAGAAACAAAAGATTGTATTTATATTATTATTAACTATATTGCACTTGCAAAGAAAGATCTAAAAACTGTTGAAAACATCCTTGAAGAAGTAGGAGGGAAAGAAAAAATGATGACCTTAACAGAAAAATGGAGAATAGAAGGATTACAGCAAGGAATAGAAGAAGGTATTAAAAAGCAGCTTAAAGATGATATAAAGGAAGCTATAGAAATAAAATTTGGAGAAGTTATGGAAGATATCAATACAAAAATAGAAAGTATAAAATCTGTTGAAGTACTAAAAAACATCTACAGAACTGTTATAAAAGTGTCTACTTTAGAAGAATTAAAAAATTACATAAATAACCTATAAGAGGGGGAAGTATTGGAATTAACACAAGAAAAGGTTTTAGAATTATTAAAAAGAAATAAAAAAGGTTTATTTTTCAAACAAATATCTAAAAGTTTTAATTTAGAAAAAAAAGAAGAAAAGCAACTGAAAAAGATACTAAAAAAACTACAGAAAAACAAAACTGTAGTTTACTCAAAAGGTCTCTACAAACTAAAACCTCAGCTACAAGAAGAGAAAAATTTAATAAAAGGTAAAGTAGAAGCTCACGAAAGTGGATTTGGATTTTTAATAAGAGAAGACGGAGAGCCAGACCTATTTATTCCTCCTATTGAAATGGATTATCTTTTTGACGGAGACATAGTTTTAGCAGAAGAAAAGATATATAAAGGAAAAAAAGAAGCTAAAATAGTAAAGGTCTTAGAAAGAAGAGTCAAAACAGCTGTCGGTAAACTTAAAAAAGAAAAAAATAGATACTTTGTTCACCTTTTAGATTTTGTAATACCACATAAAATCTATATAAATAAAAAAGAAGCTAAAAAGTATCCACTGGATAACTACGTAGTTGTTGAGATAACCCAGTATCCTGCCAGAAAAGTAGAAGCGAAAGGAAGAATAATTAAAGACCTTGGAAATGTTAAAAATACCCAGACAGTTGCAGAGATAGTAGCGAGAAAATACGATTTACCTTTAACCCACAGTGAAGAAGCAATAAAAGAAGCTGAAAGCTTACCTTCAACTGTCAAAATAACAAAAAATAGAAAAGATTTAACAAAACAGATATGTTTCACAATAGACCCTGAAAGTGCAAGAGACCATGACGATGCAGTAGCGATAGAAAAAGAGGGAGAAAACTACAGACTCTACGTTCACATAGCAGACGTTTCTTACTATGTAAAAGAAGGTTCTGCAATAGATAGGGAAGCATTCCAAAGAGGAAATACTTACTACCTTCCAGAAAGAGCATTACACATGCTACCTGAAAGGCTTGCATCTAACCTTTGTAGTCTTAGACCTTTTGAGAGAAAATACGCATTTACCTGTGAAATGTTAATAAACAAAAAAGGAGAAGTTATAGATTATAAAATCTATGAAAGCGTTATAGAAAGTAAAGCAAAGTTAACTTATGACCAAGCACTAGCAATAATACTTGGAGAGCCAGAACATGTAAAAGCTTTTCCAGATTTAGTAGAACCGCTAAAACATATGGAAGAACTTGCTAAAATACTCATGAAAGCAAAAGAAGAAAGAGGAAGTATAGATTTTGATATGCCTGAATCTCAAATACTATTTGACGAAAAGGGAGACCCATACGACGTAGTCCCTTACGAAAGACATTTAGCTCATAGAATAATAGAAGAGTTTATGATTATAGCAAACGAAACAGTAGCAAGACATATGGAAAAACTCAACCTTCCATTCATCTACAGAGTCCATGAAAAGCCAAAGATTGAAAAAGTAAACGCTTTTGTAGATATAATGGCAGGATTAGGTTATAAAGTAGAATATCCAAAAGGAGAAGTAGAGCCAAAATTTATACAAAAGCTTATAGAGATGGCAGTCGGTACTCCAGAAGAGTCTTTAGTGAGATTTTTAGCTTTAAGAACGATGAAACAAGCAAAATACTCCCCTTATAATATCGGACACTTTGGACTTGCTTCGGAGTGTTATACTCACTTTACCTCTCCAATAAGAAGGTATGCAGACGTTTGGGTTCATAGACTGCTTAAAAAAGCTATCAAGAAAAAATTTACAAAAAAAGATTTAGAAGAATTACCTAAAAAACTAGAGATTATAGCACAGCAATGTTCACAAGCCGAAAGAGTTGCAGATGATGCAGAGAGAGATGCCCTTGATATACTAAAACTTAGAATACTAAAAGAAAAAATTGGAGAAAAATTTGAAGGAATAATAACTGGTGTAATGCCTTTTGGTTTGTTTGTAGAGATAGAAAGATACATAATAGAAGGCCTTATACCTATATCTGACCTACCAGAAAAGATGAAATACGATGAAAAAAATCACCAAATGATTGGAGAAAAAATGAGATTTAGACTTGGAGATAAAGTAAAAGTTAAAATAGTAAAAGTAGATGAAGATAGTAAAAAAATAGACTTAAAATTTGTCAGTAAGGAGGAATAAAAGATGGCTTTAACATACTCTATAGATATTCCTCTTGGAAGTAAAATGCCGGATTTTGAGCTGAAAGACCCTTTTGGAAATTTATACAAAAGTGATGAGCTTTACGGAGAGAAAGGACTGTTAGTAGTGTTTACCTGTAATCACTGCCCATACGCTATTGCAGTATGGCCAAGACTCATAAGACTATCTCAATACGCTAAACAACTTGGAATAAATACTGTTGCAATAAATCCAAACATCCATCCAAACTATCCTGACGATGCTCCAGAAAAGATGATAGAAAAGATTAAAGAATGGGGAATACCTTTTCCCTACCTTGTAGATGAAACTCAAGAAGTTGCAAAATTATTCAAAGCTCAATGTACTCCTGATATATACCTATTTGATAAACAACATAAACTTGTATACCATGGAAGAATAGACGATAACTGGCAAGATGAAACAAAAGTAACAAGAGAGGAGTTAAAAGAAGCCATAACAAACTTAGCAGAAGGAAAACCCATAGACCCAGTTCAATATCCTTCTATGGGCTGTTCCATAAAGTGGAGAGAATGATTTTATTCGTATACGATTTTTGGAGATAGGAAAATAAGTAACTCTGTTGAAGTATCTTGTTTAAAGTTTTCTTTAAATAGATTTCCAAGAATTGGGATATTCATTAATCCAGGCACACCAGATGTTTGAGTATCTTCTGTTTTTTCTAAAATACCACCTATCACTACAACTGAACCATCTTTTGCAACAACTTTACTAGTTACAGTCTTTGTTTGTATAGGTGGATTACCAAGTAATAGGTTTTTAAAATCTGGTATATCCTGAGTTATAATTAAATCCATAATAATGTTTCCATCCGCTGTAGTTCTTGGAGTTACATTTAATTTTAAGACTGCTTTTTTAAATGACACTGATGAAACAGTTCCACCACCCGCAGCTACAGCTGTTGTATAAGGTATTTCATAACCTTGTGAAATTTCTGCTGTTTCCCCATCTATTGTTATAACTGATGGTTTTGATAAAATTTTAGATTTTCCAATACTTTGTAAAGCTGAAAGTCTAATATCCAAAAAGTTTTGAGTTCCTCCCAAAATAAAGCCTAATGAAAAACCACCAGGAATTTTTGATTGCACTGCTGGAAAATCAACTGCATAAGCACTACCAGGTCTATAGTTAGCTAAATAACTTGTAGAGTTAGTCCCAGCTATTATTTTAGTATTATTATTATCAATATTAGATGCTAATCCACCCCATTGAATACCTAAATCTTTTACATTTTTACTACTTATTTGAACAATTCTTGCTTCAATAGATATTTGATATGGTCTATCTAAAAGATAGTCAGAGAATCTATATTTTATCTTCTCTATAATATCTGGTTTATCGGTAATACATATCTTAGGTAATGATGTTATTATTGTTGCTGGTTGAGAAGTTGATTTAGTTAAACCTGCTATACCTGTCTGAGTCCCGCCTGTTGTAGATAATTGTCTTGTTTCTGTTCCCCCAATTTCCAAAGCTTCTTTAGATTTAAATATTACAGTTCCATTTTCTGATAAATAATTTTCTTTAATATTCATAATAATTTCTCCAGGCTCAAGCCCTCTAGCATAAAAACATTTTGTCTCAATTTTTTCTTTTGTTGCCTTCCCAATGACTCTCGTGATATTAAGAATGTTATCCTTTGTATCTAAAATAGTTAAGATCCCTTTTTCCTTGTCATAATTATATCTACCAAAAGGACCAATATTTTCAATAATTTTATCTTCAATTAATTTGTAATTTTCATAAGATATATTAAACTCTTTTTTTACAAATTGACCTTGCTCTTTTTGTAATTTTGCAATTTCTTCAGTTTGTTTTTTCAAAGTATCTAAATACGCTGAAACTATATTCTTTATTTTATAAACGTTATCTTTTTTATCTTTTAAATAAACTGTGTAAGTATTTCTATCTGCCTCTATTAAAGCAGATGAAGAAGCGTTCTTTTTTATCGTTAAAACAATCTCATCAAAAATATCTTTTCCTAATGTTTTTATAACTTCTGGAGGAATAGATACAAAATATTCATCAGATAACCTAATTTTATAAACATCTCCTTCTCTAACTGCAATAAGTCCATTTTCTACTAAAATTAAATTTAAAAGTTTTTCTGCATCGTAAGGTTTTTTTATAGATACGTACACTAACTTATCTTTTTGTGCTATAGCATCTTTATCCCAAATTATATTTATACTAGAAACTTGTGAAATAGCATCTACAACGGTTGATAACTTAGCATTGTTAAGTTCTATAGAGACTTTTTCTGCAAAAGATAAAGACAATGGTGTTACTGAACCTATTACTAATGCTAATAAAGAATTTTTCACTTTCTTCATGACTCTCTCCATTTTACTTTATTTCTGATTTTTCTATTAACTTTTTCGGATTTGCTTTTACTTTAATTAACTTTGTTCCTTCTGGAGTCTCTACTACAATAAATTTTTCTCCATTCTCTTTTTGAATATAACCAACAGCATTTTCCAAACCAACAAAAGGAGTTACATCTTGAATTGGTGGCAAATTCAGATTTTCAGCTTTTGCAATTAAAAAGGAAAAAGCCGTTATAGACAGAATAAACTTTAATTTCATTGATTTACCTCCTCAGGCATATAGTAAATAACATAGCTTAAATTAAAATTTAACAATTTGGAACTCTCTTTTTTAATAGATAATGATTCAACTATGATAAGTCTTTCAGATTTTGATAAATAATTTAAAAGGTTTTTAAGTTGATCTATTCCTCCACTAAAACTTGATGAAAGATAGATTTTTTTTACATTTAAAGCTTCTTTCGGAATTTGATTAGTAGACTCCTTATTTTTTTCTTTTTCTTGATTTTTTGGTATTGTCTTTAAAGTATCACTTTCTTTATCATAAAATAAATAAACATCTTCTTCTTTTTCTACTTTAAATCCATTAATTATCAAACCAGATGATAACGCGTAGTTTGTAATTATTTTTAGGATTTCTTCTATTTTAGGGTCAGAAGGTATTATTTTTGATAAAACCTCTAATTTCCCATTATTTTCATCTATTTCATTTTTTATATTCTTTATCTTTAATTTGAGAACTTTTTCTTTTTGTGGATTAGCAATAGCTTTTAGAGTATTAAGATTACTTTCTAAAGTTTCTACTTCTTGCTGCAAGTTCGAGTATTCTTCTAATTTTTGAGATATGAAGGATATAAAAATTAAATACGCTATAGCTCCAAATATTACTAATATCAAGAATATTTTTTGCCATTTTGGAGTCATTTCCCATTGTTGTTTTATATCCATACGTATGCTCCTTATTTTTGTTTAAAGCCTTTTAAGTTAAATTCAAAGCTATAATAAAAATTATTCATAGAGGATACTTTTTTTTCAGTTCCATTAAAAGTAATAGTATCATAAAAGATTTTTAGATTTTTATAATAAGTAGCTATATTTTCTGGATTTAGACTATAACCATTTACTTTTGCTTCTACAAAACTCAACTCTAAATTGTCTAACCAAACTCCATCTGGTAAATTCTTAACTATTAAATCTAATTTAGGAGTTAAAGGTTTTTTATATTGAGATAAATATTCGAAGGTTTTTACTTTCAATAGAAGTTTTTCTTTTTGCTGTTCTAACAAAGAAATAGTTTTTTCTAATTCTTTTAATTTTTCTTCATATTTCTTTAATTTACTAATTTCTAATTCTATTTTTATTTTTTTTTCTTTTAAAAGAGATATTCTACTATTTAAATAAAATAAATATGCAAATTCTGCTAATATAAAAAACATCCCCGCAATAGTTATAATTAAAAAACTATCTTTTCCAATCTCTGGTAGTTTCAGAGTAGGTACTGATATCTTTTTAAAAGAAGTTACTTTCTTCTTTTTTTTCGGGTTTAAATCAATTTTTATCATGGCATACCTCTATAAGCTAAACTTAATACGTTATTGTAAATCCCTAAGGGGAATGAGCCTTGATAATTGATACCTAAAGCTAAAACCGGGTCTAAATCTTCTAATACAAATCTTGTAGAAAATTTAAGTTGCATGTACGCCTTTATTTCGGGGTACTTTGCAAAGTATCCGGATGTGTATATTATTCTTGGTTCGTTAATTGTTAAGAAAAAGTAATTAATCTCGTTTATTAGTCTTATAACCTCTTGCTCCTTTTCATCTGGACTGAAGTTTTCATATACTTTAGGATTAAAGTCTAAAGGCTGGAGAACAACATTTTCATTAGAAAAGATCATAAATGAGTCATTTTTATCAAGATGGATAACACATATATTTTTTTCTTCTCTATTCTTTTCAATCTTCTGTTTTTGCAACAATGCTAAATTTAATAAAGAAGTACCTACAGTATCAATAACATCTACATCAACACCAGAAACTTGTGAAATTTCGATAATTCTTTCTACAGCTTCCTTTTTAGTAATAACTACTAAAATATTTAGAAATTCATTATCTGATGAAATAATATCCCAATCATAATGAGTTTCTGCTCTAAAATTTTCTATGTCTTCTTTTATATTCCATTCTATAGCATCTACCAACTCTTTCTCGTTCACTCTGGGAAGGTGTAAAGTTTTATACAAAACAGAAGACATAGGTATGCTAAAAGATGCGGATTTTATCTTCAAACCTCTTCTTTCTAACTCATCTTTTAAGATTCTACCATCTTGGCTATTGTCTCCGGTTACTTCAAACTCAAAAGGCATTATAGGGATTTCTATAATCTCATTTTCTTTTTTTAAGATCCCTACTCTTATATAATCGGTATCAACTTCTATACCACTGTAAAGTTTACTAGATTTTTTCAAATTAAAAGCTGGTAATTTTAAAGTAGGCATACTAAGTTTAATTTTAGGCAAAGTTATCATACCTTAACTTCCTCTTAATCATTAATTCACTGTTAATATTATTTCGACATAAAGTATAGAAACTTTAATTTTACAATCTATTAAAGTTTACATATTTTGTAAGAAGAAGGGGAGACTTAACTCCCCGTTGAAAATTTGCTAGATTTATTTTCCTAACTTTTGTTCTATTTCATATATTGCAATTGTTGTTTTTACTATTGAGTCAGGGTTTATAGAGATAGTGTCTATTCCTTGCTCTACTAAAAATTGTGCAAACTCTGGATAGTCAGATGGTCCTTGTCCACATATTCCTATCTTTTTACCTTTTTCTTTTGCCACTTTTATAACCTGTGCTATCATCCTTTTGACAGCTTCGTTTCTCTCATCGTATAAGTGAGCAACCAGCGATGAATCTCTATCTAATCCAAGAGTTAACTGGGTTAAGTCATTTGATCCTATAGAAAATCCATCAAAGTACTCTGCAAATTGGTCTGCAAGTATAACGTTAGATGGAAGTTCACACATTACGTAAACTTGTAATCCATTTTCTCCTTTTTTAAGACCATACTCTTCCATTACTTCTAAAACTTTCTTTGCTTCTTCAGGGGTTCTACAGAATGGAACCATAACTATAACGTTTTTAAGTCCCATTTTATTTCTTACTCTTAGTATAGCTTTACACTCTAAACCAAATGCAGGTTTGAAGAAGTCTGAGTAGTATCTTGAAGCTCCTCTGAAACCTATCATTGGGTTTTCTTCTTCTGGTTCAAAGTATTTTCCTCCCAGTAGGTTTGCATACTCGTTTGATTTAAAGTCAGAGAATCTTACTATTACAGGTTTTGGATAGAAGGCAGCTGCTATCTTTGCTATACCGTAGGATAGTTTTTTAACGTAATACTCTTCTTTGTTTTCATATCCAAATGTTAAATCTTCTATCTTTTCTGCCAACTGAGGGTCTTTTTGTTTTATTTCATCAAATTTAATAAGTGCAAGTGGGTGTATGGATATATAGTTATTTATTATAAACTCTTCCCTTGCAAGTCCAACACCAGCATTAGGTAAAAAGGTAAGGTCAAAAGCTCCTTCTGGAGATGCAACATTCATCATAATAGGAGTTTTTGTTTTTGGGAGATTTCTTAAATCAAACTCTTCTACCTCATATTCAATTTTTCCTCTATACACATATCCTCTTTCACCTTCAGCACATGATACAGTTACTTCATCACCGTTTTCTAGGACCTCAGTTGCATTACCAGTCCCTACAACTGCTGGAACACCTAACTCTCTTGCAACAATTGCTGCATGACAAGTTCTCCCACCTTTGTTAGTCACTATTGCAGCTGCTTTTTTCATTATAGGTTCCCAGTCAGGGTCTGTCATATCTGTAACTAATACTTCGCCAGGTTGAAAGTCTTTTGCATCTTCTAAATCGTGGAGTATTCTAACTTTACCAAAGGCTACTTTATCTCCAACAGCTATTCCTTCTACTATTCTTTTATTTATCCTTGATTCGTAAGGTTCTGTTATTTTATAAGTAATTATTTTAGAATGGTCTTTTTGAGAGTGGACTGTTTCTGGTCTTGCTTGGACTATAAACAGCTCGTTTAATTCTCCATCCTTTGCCCATTCTACGTCCATTGGAGTCCACTTACCATACTTATTTGAGTAATACTCTTCAATTGCCATAACCCATCTTGCAAGTTTTAAAACTTCTTCGTCAGTAAGAGAAAATTTCATCTGTTCTTCTTTTGAAACAGCTACTATCTTTGTTCTTTCATCTGGAGTTGTTCCGTAAACCATCTTGTGGGTTTTCCTACCTAACTTTTTCTCTATAATAGCTTCATAACCTTCTTTTAAAGTTGGTTTGAATACTAAAAACTCATCAGGAGTAACAGCTCCTTGAACGACCATCTCACCAAGTCCGTAAGATGCGTTTATAAGAACTACATCTTTAAATCCACTATCAGAGTCTATTGAGAAAGATACACCAGAAGAAGCAAGGTCTGACCTAACCATCTTTTGAACGCCAACTGCAAGACCTATTGCAAAGTGGTCAAACTTAAAAGCCTCTCTGTAAGAGATAGCTCTATCTGTAAATAAAGATGCAAAACAGCTTTTTATAGCAGAAAGTAAAGTCTCGTCTCCTTTTATGTTAAGGTATGTATCCTGCTGACCTGCAAAAGATGCGTTTGGTAAGTCCTCGGCTGTAGCAGAAGACCTTACAGCAACATCTACTCTAAATTGGTTGTACATCTTACTTAAATCTTCATAAGCTTTTAAAATCTCATTTTTTAGATCTTCAGGAAATGTTCCACCTTTTATAAGCTCTCTTATTGTGAGACCTCTTTTAGATAAGTCTTCAATATTATTTGGGTCTAAGCCTGTTAAAATTTCTTTAATTTTGTCTCTAAGGTTGTTGTAATCAACAAAATACCAGTAAGCCGCCGACGTAACAACAAAACCCATAGGAACTTTGATTCCGATGGAAGAAAGACCTTTGATCATCTCACCTAAAGAAGCATTCTTACCACCAACAAGTTCTATATCTTCCATACCTACTTCGTTAAGCCACATAACTAACTTTTTCATAATCAACCTCCTACTATTTTTGTAAAGTCTCCTAAGTATCTAAATAAATCGTTTATCTGTTTTAAAAGGGATAACCTATTTTGTTTTATCTTTTCATCTTCTACCATTATCATAACGTTATCAAAAAATTTATCTATATATGGCTTTAATTCTATCAGCTTTCCAAGAGCCCCTTCGTAGTCTTTACTTTCAATTAACTTTAAATATTCATCTTTTACAACTGACACTTTATCGTAAAGCTGCTTTTCATAAGGATTTTCCAGTAGTGTTTGATCTACGCATCCAGTAAAACCTTCTGGAATTATATTACCAACTCGTTTAAACACTTGGATAACACTTTCATAATCAGGTAAGTTTATTATTTTAGTTAGAGCTTTAACTTTTAGGTAGTTTCTATAAAGATTCGCATCCTTTAAAGAAAGGACAGCGTTTATAATATCTGTTCTATAACCTTTACTTTGCAGATAGCTTTCAAGTCTTCCAAGGAGAAAGTCTAAAACTTTTTCATCTTTTATAATTTTTGACAAGTCTATATCTATCTCTTTTTCAACTAACAATCTAACAATGCCTATTGCGTTTCTTCTAACTGCAAATGGGTCTGCTGAAGCTTTTGGTATTTCACCTATACTAAAGAATGATACAACTGTATCTATTTTATCTGCAAGGGCTAGGATCGTTCCAAGTGTTGTTTGTGGAAGGTCATCATCTGCTGTTTTTGGCAGGTAATGTTCGTATATAGCTTTTGCAACTTCTCGGTCTTCCCCCTGTTTTAATGCATAGTACATTCCCATTATTCCTTGTAATTCATCAAACTCTTTAACCATATTTGTAAGTAAGTCTGCTTTAGAAAGTAAAACAGCTCTCTCTATTTTAGTCTCATCTGTGTATCCTATCTCTTTAGCTATAATTTTTGCAAGATCTAAGTTTCTTATCACTTTATCGTAGAGAGATCCTAACTTTTCGTGGAATTGAATACCTTTTAACTTTTCTACGTTATCTTCAAGTTTTTGTTTTAAATCTTCTTTGTAGAAAAATAGTGCATCTTCAAGTCTTGCTTTTAAAACTTTTTCGTAGCCGTTTTTTATAACGTCCCTATCTTTCACGGCCACGTTTGAGAAGGCTAAGAATTTTGGAATTAGTTTTCCATCTTTTTTAAAGTTTAAGTATCTTTGGTGATGTTTACAAACTGTTATAATAACTTCATCTGGCAAGATAAGATACTCTGGAGAAAAATCTCCTACTATCCCTACTGGGAATTCTGTTAAACAGGTTATCTCATCTAAAAGGTCTTGGTCTTCTATGATTTGAGCGTCTAAAGACCTTGCAAAACCTTCATACTGGGTTTTTATTGCATTTTTCCTGTCTTCAAAGTTTGCTATTATAAATCCAAGTTTTGTTATCTCTTCATACTCATTGCTATGGTTTATCTGTTTTTTCTCTCCTCTTCCAACGGGAGCTGTCATAAATCTGTGAAGATGGGTATATCTGTCTGCATTCACACCTGCTACAGAAAATGGAATAACCTCATCATCTAAGAGGGAGACTACCCATCTTATTGGTCTTGGGAATCTATATCCTGAGTCGTTCCAAACCATAGATTTTAGCTGTGGAAAACTTTTAAATAAAGTAGGAATAACTTCCATTATGTGGTGTTTTAAATCTTTACCTTCTTGTAGTATTACAGCTCCTAAGTATTCCCCTTTTTCGTTTTGGATTTTTTGAAGATTTTCAAGGGGAATGTTGTTCTTTTGGGCAAAGGATAGAGCCGCTTTTGTAAATTTACCTTCTTGGTCAACTGCTACTTTGTAAGGAGGCCCGAGTATCACTTGCTGTTTTGGTGGTTGCTTTTCTCTTAGGTTTTTAATTAAAACTGCCAATCTTCTTGGAGTTGCAAAAACTTTTATGTTATCTGGAGAGTCGTACTCAAAAAACTCTTTAAAAGACTCTTCCACATACTGTTTTAAAAAGTCTTTATATGTTAGAATTACCTTTGGAGGTAATTCTTCACAGCCAATTTCAAGTAGATACGTTTTCATTACTACTCCTTGACTTTTTTATTAAAGGGTATCCAAGTTCTTCTCTGTGGGATACAAAGGCTTTTGCACACTCTTTTGCAAGGTTTCTGACCCTTGCTATGTACCTTGCCCTTTCGTTTACAGATAGAGCTCCCCTTGCATCAAGAAGGTTGAAAGTGTGGGAACATTTTAAAGCATAGTCGTAAGCTGGTATTGGAAGGTTTTTCTCTATTAGTTTATAGCCTTGGTCTTCATACATATCAAAAGTTTTATATAAAAAGTCAATATCTACAACTTCAAAGTTATGGATAGACCACTGTCTTTCTGCTTCTTTATAGATATCTCCGTAAGTAAGTCCTTCACTCCAGATTATATCGTAAACACTGTCAACTTTTTGAAGGTAGGTTGCTATCCTTTCAAGACCATAGGTTATCTCTACACTAATTTGGGGGAGGTCTAAACTGCCTGCCTGTTGAAAGTAAGTAAACTGGGTTATCTCCATTCCATCGAGCCAAACTTCCCATCCAAGCCCCCAAGCTCCAAGAGTTGGACTTTCCCAGTCATCTTCTACAAATCTAATATCGTGTTTTGTAAGGTCTATTCCAAGATGGGTTAAACTTTCTAAGTACAACTCTTGAGGGTTTTCTGGAGCTGGCTTTAAGATAACTTGAAACTGGTAGTAATGTTGTAATCTATTTGGATTTTCTCCGTATCTTCCGTCTTTAGGTCTTCTTGAAGGCTCTACATAACAAACATTCCAAGGCTCTGGTCCTAATACCCTTAAGAAAGTAGCCGGGTTCATCGTTCCAGCTCCAACTTCTATATCGTAAGGTTGCCATAAGATACATCCCTTCTCTACCCAGAACCTTTGTAATGACAGTATAATATCTTGAAATGTCATAATATTTCTCCAAGATTTTTAAAATACTTTTAAAATATTTTAACACATTTAGATTTTGTCTTTTTAAGATGTTATTATGCTTTGATAAATTTTAGATTAGCTACGGTGTAGAATTTAAGCTGATTTTGGGACAGTAAATCTAATATATTTTTCTTTGTTTCATCGTCAAACAATGTTTCTATATCGCTTTCAGTGTATGCTCTATTTTTAAATGTTTTTATGATATCTTCTTTATCTAAGTGAACTTTTTGAACCGATCCCCCTGATTTTCTTGTTGCAACGTTTACGTTTAAACCTTCAAACATTTTAGCAATCTCGTAAAGGGTTTGATTGTCTACTGGAAAAACTCTGTAAGCAGGAGGTCTATCCACCGTAGATATATCTATCCTATCTGGATTTATCTTTTTTGCAGCTTCTACTATCTTTTCTATTACTTCTTTTTTATCGTTAATATGTTTTACTACAAGAACTTCTAAAACAAGACTTCCTTTGTACTCTTTTCTAAAAGATATCATTCCTTTAATAATATCATCTATCTTTATTCCTTTTAATGGTCTGTCTATTTTCTCAAAAGTTTTTTGGTCTGCTGCATCTAAAGACAGCTTTACTATATCAAACTTTTTAAGAGCTTCTCTTACTGTAGGGTTATTTATTGTGCTACCGTTTGATAAAATTAAAGTTTTTGACGAACCTTTTATCTTATTTAACTTATCTATAAGCTCGTTTAATCTGGTGTAAAGAGTAGGCTCTCCGTTTGCTGTTGTTGTAATAACGTCAGGATAGTGATTTTTGGAAAGATAGTCGTGAACTTCTTTTACAATATCATCTGGGTCTGGCTGGTTTTCTATCTTATCAATAGGTCTTGCTTTTTCAAGTTCACAGTAGAGACAGTCAAAGTTGCAACTTTTTTTCTCGGGAGAAAGGTCTATCCCGAGAGATAAACCAAACCTTCTTGATAAAACAGGTCCAAATATGTACTTATACATAGTATCCATCTTAAAACTTTTGTTCTCCTTTTAATATATGCTAATTTTAAATTAAACGCTAAAGTATGTTGCTTCAGGGTGGTAAACTACTATAGCATCTGTGGACTGTTCTGGGACTATAAGGTGATTCTCTGTAAGTGTTATTCCGTATTCCTGTGGTTTTAGTATATCAAAGATTATATCGTTAATAGCTAAATCAGGACATGCAGGATAACCAGGAGAATACCTCGCTCCTTGATAGTTTCGTATCTGCCAGTTTACATCGTACAAGGATTCTCCTTCTGCTTTTGCTATACCAAGTTCTATTCTGATTTTTTTGTGTACTATTTCAGCTAAAGCTTCTGCCAGTTCAACTCCAAGACCGTGTATAAGATGATAGTCTTTATATTTACCTTGTTTAAAAAGTTCATTTTCATATTCTGATAGTTTTTTACCTGCAGATACCACTGTAAATGCAACTACATCGTGTCTATCATGGTGGAAGTAATCGGATAAGGACCTGTAAGGAGGTTTTGAAGACCTTGGAAAATCTATTTTTTTGTAAACTCTATCTAAAATATTCTCTAATGGTTCTCTGTTTACATCTTCCTCACTTTTCCAACCTTCTGAAGGAGGAAAGATAAGTAGAGATGACTCTCTATTGTCATTGTTTTTTAATCTTATAGGAAAATCTGACCTACAAGGATAATATCCGTATATAATTATCGGGTTAAATAAATCGTTTTCTATTAAGAGTTTTTTTAATCTTTCAAAGTTCGGCAGTATTTCCTCTTTTTTTAATTTTTCGTACTCTTCTCTCGATTTATCGCCTCTTGTGTATCCCCAAGCTCTCTTAAAAAGGGCTCCCTTATTTATCCACCTAAAAGCAAGTTCTCTTATTTCTTCATATTCAGGACTGTCTGGATGTATCCATACTTTTCTTCCCCAAAAAGGAGGAGTTGGTACTACAACATCCATAGAGGGCATTTTTATATCTTTTAAAGGAGGTATCTCTAACTTTTCTTCTATTTTTACTTGAGTTTCTTCCTCTTCTTTATAGCCTAAGTCTGTATCAAAGATACCTTTTTCTATTCTGGTCATTGCCTCTATTCCATCAAAGGCATCTCTACAGTAAAATATAGGACCATCGTAAACAGGTCTACAGTATTCATCTACAAACTTTTTGTTTAAAGCGGCTCCTCCCAGTAAAACAGGTATTTTTATTCCTCTTTTCTGCATTTCTTCAAGGTTGTTTTTCATCTCAAGGGTTGATTTTACAAGTAAACCACTCATTCCTATAGCATCTGCTTTATGCTCTTCAGCTGCTTTTAAAAACTGTTCAAGTTCTACCTTTATTCCAAGGTTTACAACGTTAAAGCCGTTATTTGTAAGTATTATATCAACAAGATTTTTTCCTACATCGTGAACGTCTCCTTTTACTGTACCAAGTACAAGTGTAGTTTTTTTCTTTTTGGTTGTTTTTGGTAAAAATTGATTTAGGTAATCTACTGCAGCTTTCATACTCTCTGCTGATTGAAGAACAAAAGGAAGTTGCATCTTTCCTTCACCAAAAAGATCTCCTACAATTTTCATAGCGTCTATTAGTATTTCATTGATAATCTTCTCTGGTGGTATCTTGTGCCGTGCTTCTTCTACGGCTTTTATAAGTTTTTCTTTCTCTCCATCTATTAGAAGTTTTTTTATTTTTTCTTCTATCGGAAGATTTTTAAAGTCTTTACTTTCTTCACTTAATATACTTTCTTTCTTTTTTGAAAAATAATGAATAAACTCAAAAAGTGGGTCTTTTCCATTTTCCCAAACATTAAATAAAAGATTTTCACATACTTTCCTATCTTCTTCTGATATTTTATGAAATGGAATAAGATGTTTTGGGTTTACTATAGCCATTGTTAATCCAGCTTCTACACAATGGTGCAGAAAAACAGAGTTAAGATACTTTCTTGCATGCATATCAAGACCAAAAGACACGTTGGATATACCAAGAACAGCTCCAACTTCTGGATGTCTTTTCCTTAATTCTCTAATAGCTTCTATTGTTTGAACTGCTGCATCCCTATACTCTTGATCTCCACTTCCAACTGTAAATGTAAGTAAGTCGAAAACTAAATCTTCTGGATCTAAACCATGGACTTTTGTTGCCCGTTCATACATTCTTTCTGCTACTTCTAACTTTCTCTCTTTTGTTTTTGCCATACCTTGTTCATCTATTGCCAAAAGGACTAAAGAAGTTCCAAATCTCTTTGCAAGTTGACAGATTTTGTCAAACTTTTCTTCAGAGTCTTCTAAGTTAGCTGAGTTTATAATTGGTTTTCCACCTATGTGTTTTAGGCCAGCTTCTATAGCTTTTGGTTGGGTAGAGTCAACCATTAAAGGTATAGGAATTTTTTCATTAAAACGCCTTATTACTTCTTTCATATCCTTTATCTCGTCTCTACCTGCATAGTTAACAGAAACATCAAGGGCATGAGAACCTGATTTTACTTGGTCTTGGGCTATTGCCAAAATTCCGTCATAATCTTCTTTCAATAGAAGCTCTCTAAATTGTTTAGAACCTGTTGCGTTTGTCCTCTCTCCAACTAAAAATGGTGGTGGATCTTGCTTTAAAGGTTGTGTCATAAACAGTGAAGCAAGGGATTTTGGTTGTTTTCCTACTGGTTTTTTTGGCTTTTTACCTTTTACTTTTTCATAAAGTGCTTTTATGTGTGAAGGAGTTGTTCCACAACATCCTCCTACTATTGCAACTCCATCAATGTCTAAAAATTTACTTTCTTTTTCTGCAAACTCTTCAGCGTTCATTGGATAGTAAGTCTGTCCTCCTCTGTTTTCTGGAAGTCCAGCGTTTGCATGTACTGATATATACCCTTTCCATACTTGAGATAATTTTCTCAGATGTTGTTCTACTTGATCTGGCCCTGTTCCACAGTTAAAACCAAGAGTAAGGATATCAAAAGGTTCCATTATGGCTGCAAGTGTTTGTGCGTCTGTACCTATAAGCATCGTTCCTGTAAGTTCTATAGTTGCAGAAACCATAATAGGAATATCTTTTCGTCTTTCTTTTGAAGCATCGTTAAGAGCGTGGAGTGCGACTTTTATCTGAAGTGGGTCTTGACAGGTTTCAACAAGAAAAACATCTACACCACCGTCAATTAACCCGTAAGCTGCAACTTTGTAACCTTCATACATAGTATCATAATCTATATGACCAAGGGAAGGAAGTTTTGTTCCAGGTCCCAAAGACCCTGCTACAAATCTTGGTTTTTCTGCTGTTGAGTATTTATCACATAACTGTTTAACAAGTAAAGCACCTGCCTTTGCCAATTCGTAAGCTTTGTCTGGGATACCGTATTCTTCAAGTACCCAAGGTAATGCTCCAAAAGTGTTTGTTTTTATAATATCAGCTCCGGCTTGTAAGTATTTCTCATGAATATTTTGTATAATTTGAGGTGCAGTTATATTCAGAATTTCATTACAGCCCACTTTTCCATCCCAAGCAGACATAGGGATAATGGTGGACTGTATCATTGTTCCCATTGCACCGTCTATAACTAAAACTCTCTCTTTTATTAAACTTCTTAAATCCATTTACACTCCTATAATCTTTATTATTACTCTTTTAGGCCTTTGTCCATCATACTCTGCATAAAATATTTCCTGCCAAGGACCAAGGTCAAGTCTTCCCTTTGTTATAGGCAAAACTACTTGAAGATGTGTAAGAAGATTTTTTAAGTGAGCATCTGCGTTGTCTTCGCCAGTTTTATGATGGTTGTAATCTGGTTTAAAGGGTGCAAGATTCTCTAACCACTTCCATATATCTTCGTGGAGTCCTTCTTCATCGTCTTGAATAATTATAGATGCAGTAAGATGCATAGCAGAAACTAAGCATAAACCCTCCTGAACTCCAGATTCTTCTACAGCTTGTGAAACATCTTTAGTTATTTTTATCAACTCTCTTCTATTTTTTGTGTTGAAAGTTAAATACTTTGTATAGGTTTTCAAATAAAACCTCCTAAAAGAAATGTATAATATATTTTAAACTTTTGCCGAAAAAATATATAAAAAATTTAGGAGTTAGAGAAATGGCTAAAAAAGTAATTGCAATTTTAATGGTGATGTTTGGGTTTAGCTTTGCCTTAGAGAAAAATATAACCATGTCTGAGTACTTAGATGAAGCTCAGAAGGCTTTAAAGATAGCATACGAATCAGGAGCCCACATTAAAGCTCAGTATGAATATGGAAAAGCACTTGGATTTTATAACATAGCAAAAGAACAAGCATCAGACTTCCAAACAGAAAATGCAATAGAAGCTGCTAAAAAATCAATTGAGTGGTCGTTAAAAGCCTTGGAAAAAACAAACACAGGAGAGACAAAATGAGAAAAGGAATTTTAATTACAGGACTGTTAACTTGTTTAGCTTTTCCTTCTTTTGCTGATGTTGAGTTAAACCTTGAAGAAATAGAAAAAAAGTTAGAGATATTAAAAGAGAAACATGCTCTTGAGTGTTCACCTACAGAAGTAGGTATAGTTGAAAGTTATATTGAGAGTTTAAAAGATGAAAAAAGGATGGAAAATGGAAAAGTAGAAACCTATTTACTTAAATCAGAAACTAAAAAGAGTATGAAAATAGAAGGTGTGAGTACTGTAAATTATCCAGTAAAGATAAAATACTTACTGTCTGTTATCGAGAAAAATATAAATAGTGATAAAGATGGGGATGGTATTCCTTGCTATAAAGAGATAGAGCTTGGTTTAAACCCTAATATACCTGATAAAGCACAAAAAGAAGTTAAAGTAGCAACAGAACCTCAAGAAATGAAACCATCAGATGTTATTACAAAAAACGAGATTAAAGAAGTCAAAGAAAAGCAAGCCTTAGAAGAGCCTGTAAGAGTTCACTTTTATCTTAACAGTGTATCTATTAAAAAAGAGTACCTTCCTTATTTAAATGTAGTAGCAAGATATCTAAAAACACATCCTGATGTTAAAGTTAAAATTGTAGGATATACAGATAACATAGGGTCTAAAGCCTACAACGATAAATTGGCTTTAAAAAGGGCAGAAACTGTTAAAAAGTATTTAGTTAAGATGGGTATAGACCCAAACAGAATATTAATAGAAGGTGTAGGAAAGGATAAATACATAGTCTCAAATAAAAATGAGATAGACAGATTTACAAACAGAAGAGCAGAGTTTTATGTTATAAACTTAGCGGAGTGATATTTGGCAAGCGGGAGAACTCATGACATAGTAAACCTTTTAGTCCTACCTCCCGCTGTTTACTTCCTTCAACCTACAGACTTCTTTGGATTTACGACAGGATACTTGGTAGGTACATTTTTTTTAACACCAGATAACGATATATACCTATCAAAACCAAATAAAAGATGGAACATTTTAAGGATAGTATGGTATCCCTACACAAAGATTTTCAAACATAGAGGTGTTTCTCATATTCCAATATACGGTACAGTTTTCAAAATTATTTATTTAACAGCTATTTTTCTGTTGATTTTTATTAGTTTTAAATATTTAATGAAATATCTTTATCCAGAAAAGCAGATTACTTTTGAGCTAAAAGACTTTAAAACTTTAATTTTAAATCAGTTTACTTTATCTTTCTTTATTGGTATAGTTTTGGCAGAGATTGTTCATATATTTACTGATATAATTTACTCTACTTTTAAAAAGCTAATACCAAAAAGAAGGAAAAGGAAAAGATGAGTTTTAGTGGAATAAGACTTTTCAAGGTTTTTGGAATAGAAGTTAACTTAGATTACAGCTGGTTCATTGCTTTTTTTCTCATAACTATAACGTTAGCCGAAGGATTTTATCCTTCATTTTACCCTGAATTGCCAAAGATAAACTACTACTTAGTTTCAATAGTATCTGCCATAACCCTTTTTATATCTGTCCTTCTTCATGAGCTTTCCCACTCATTGGTGGCAATGAGGTATGGAATACCAGTAAAGGATATATACCTTTTTATATTTGGCGGAGTAGCTTTGTTTCAAGATGAGCCTAAAACTCCTTCCCAAGAGTTTAAAATAGCTATTGCAGGACCTTTAATGAGTTTTTTCTTAGCTTCTTTGTTTTTTACAGCTGTATATTTCTATCCTAAAGATGACCTATTTAATGGATTTTTAAACTACGTGTTTATGGTTAACTTCTTTTTAGGAGCTTTTAACCTTATTCCTGCATTTCCATTAGACGGTGGAAGGATATTCAGGTCTATCTTGTGGAGTAAGTACGGTATATTAAAAGCTACAGAAATAGCATCAAAGTTAGGAAACATTTTTGGAATAATTCTTATTTTACTTGGAATTTTTAGCCTGTTTACAGGAAGTATAGTAAACGGTATCTGGCTTTCATTTTTAGGATTTTTTATAAAGAGAGCTTCTAAAGAAGCTTTACTATCAACAAAGTTAAACTACATACTGTCAAGGTTTAGAGTAGAAAACGTAATGAACGTTATGAACCCTGTACCAGCTGATTTACCATTACTAGAGTTTATAACTTACGAAAGACCAATTACAAGACTTTATCCAGTTTTGTTAAAAGACGGAAGAATACTTTTTTTAGATACAAGAGATTTAAGTAAAATACCTTACTACAAACAAGAAGAGCTAATTTTAAATGATGTTGTAAAACCGATAGATATTTATGTCTTACCAGATGAAAAACTATCAAGAGCTTACAGTTATATGAGAAAGAATAACCTTGAAGAAATCCCTGTTAAGTACAATAATACCTTTTTAGGAATATTAAGAAGGTCAGATATAGAAGATATTATATCAAGGTACTTGAGGGAGATAAATGAAAGTACTAATCATAGAAGATGATAAAGAGCTTTCCCACCTTATAGCAAAAAGACTTAAAGAAGAAGGTTTTGCCGTTCAGCAGGCATTTGATGCAGAAGAAGGAATGAGTTATGCTACCTATGAAGAGTACGACGTTATCGTTTTAGATATAATGCTTCCTAAAATGTCAGGCTACGAAGTAATACGACAATTAAGAGAAAAGAAGGTTAAAACTCCTATCTTAGTTTTAAGTGCAAAAGGAGAAATAGAAGACAAAGTGAAAGGACTACAACTTGGAGCTGATGATTACCTTACAAAACCCTTTAGCTTTCCTGAACTTATAGCAAGGATAAACGCCCTTATCCGTAGAACAAAAACCATAGAAGAGATATCTAAACTTAAGTATGCAGACCTTACAATAGATTTACTAAAAAAAGAAGTGTATCGTAATGGAAAAAAGATAAACCTTACAGCAAAAGAGTTTGAACTTCTAAAGTACTTAGTTGAAAATTCAGAAAGAATAATTACTAGAAATATGATTTTAGAAAATGTTTTCGATATAGACTTTGATATAGACAGCAACGTAGTAGATGTCCACATTCATAGGTTGAGAGAAAAGATAGACAAAAGATTTGAGAAAAAACTTATTCATACAGTTCGTGGCTTTGGTTATGTTCTCAAATCTGATTAAATTTTTTAATAAAATTTCTATAAAAGTAATTCTCTTATACTCTTTTACTTTACTTATCTCACTCTTAATATCTTTTTTCATGGTTTACTCTTTTTTTGAACTTTACTTAGAAAACAAGACAAAGGAAGAGCTTATAGAAAAAGCTAAATCTTACAAAATCTTATACAAACAAGAAGGATTAAATGGACTGAAAAATCAAATAACCAAAGAAGCTGAAATAATAAAAAGTGTAGAACTATTTTTTAAAATGTACGATAAAAAAGGAGAAATTATTTTAAACACAAACACAGGAATACATACGAAAGACTTAGTTATAAACTTAGAAAACTACGGAAAACTAAAACCAGATACATACATTTTAACTACTATAGAGTATTTTGATGTAATAATATATAAACTATCTAACAAACATATACTTGTAATAGGAAAATCAAAGTTAGAAAACAACAAACTACTAAACCGTCTTATGGAAATCTTCTATATATCAGGTATTATTGTATTTTTCTTATCCCTTACAGGAGGTATTTTAATAACAAATTCAATAACAAAAAAAATAAAAAATATATCCAACACAGCAAAAGATATAACAACCAGTATGAAACTTGATAAAAGGGTAGCAATCACAGGTAGTAAAGATGAGTTAGACGATTTGGCTTTACTTATAAATGATTTGTTAGATAGAATAGAAACTCTTATAAGAACGCTAAAAGAGACTACAGAAAGTATAGCCCACGACTTAAAAACACCTATAACAAGAATAAGAAGCTCAGCAGAAAACCTTTTAATGAAAGGTAATTTATCCAATGATTGTGGAAATTTGCTCGTTTACATCATAGAAGAGACAGACTCATTAACTCAGATGATAGAAGATTTACTTACACTATCAAAGCTAGAATCAGGAACTTTTCAACTTCAAAAAGAGAAGATAAATCTATCTAACATAGTAAAAAAGATATACAACCTTTTTAAAGATTACGCCCAGACAAAAAAAATAGATATAATCCTAAACATTCAAGAAGATGTCTACATCTACGGAAATGAAAAGTATATCTCACGAGCAATAGCTAACTTAATAGATAACGCAATTAAATTCAATAAAGAAAACGGGTATATAAAGATCGATTTACTGGAAAACGATAATAAAGAAATTATCCTAAAAATAGAAGACTCAGGGATAGGGATACCTCAAGAAAAAATAGACAAAATCTTTGAAAAATTTTACAGAGTTGATGAAAGTAGAGGAATATACACTGGAAGCGGTCTTGGACTTAGTTTAGTTAAAGCAATACTTACTCAGCACGATACAAAAATAGAAGTTCTCAGTGAGGAAAACATTGGTACAACCTTCATAATTACTTTTCAAAAGATTACAAATTTGTAATTTTCTTTTAATTGATTTGTAATTTTCTTAATGTAAAGTATTTAATGTAAATCAAAGTAAGGAGGTAATACTAAATGAAAAAATTAGTACTCGGTTCTGTGGCAGCTGTATTATCAGCATCTTTACTTTTCAGCTGCCAAAAGAAAGAAGAACAACCAGCTGAGCAACAACAACCTGCTCAACAAGCAGCTCCTGCACCAGCTCCAGCTGAGCAACAACCTGCTCAACAAGCAGCACCAGCAGGACAAGAGCAGCAACAACCTGCACAACCAGCTGGAGAACAAAAACCAGCTGAACAACCTGCACAACAACCAGCAGGCAAATAACTTAAATCTTTTATAGGAGGTAGTAGTATGAAGAAGTTAGTATTATCAGCACTCTCAGTAGCAGTTTTAGGTCTAGGATTCGCATCTATCGCTGAAGAAAAAGCAGCAGCTCCAGCAGCAGAAGGAGCAAAACAAGAAGCTCCAGCTAAAGAAGAGAAAAAAGCTGAAAAGAAACAAGTAAAGAAACAAGTAAAGAAACATGTAAAGAAAGAAGAGAAAAAAGAAGAAAAACAAGAAGAGAAAAAAGAAGAAAAACAAGAAGAGAAGAAGTAATCTAAGACAGGGGCTTTATGCCCCTGTTTTCAAATCATCTAATTCATCTCATTCTCCAATAATCGATATCAAAAAATCGACGAAAATCCTTGATAATTCTTAAAAATCGTTATATTATCTTTATAACTAAATCTTAGGTTATTAAAAATGGAAACTACCCAAATAAAAGAAGCAAAAGAGCTTATTGATAAGATTAACTACTTACCTGAAAAAGAAAGAGAGGAAGTAGTAGAAGCTATAGACTTTATAGTAGAAAAACACAAAGATCAATACAGAAAATCAGGTGAGCCATACTACATTCATCCAATAGAAGCTGCTAAAATATTAGCAGACTTGAAATTAGATAAGGTATCAATAATATCTGCTCTCTTACACGATATACTTGAAGATACAAATACAACTACTACTGAGATAGAAGAAAAGTTTGGGAAAAAAGTTTCACAGATAGTTGACGGTGTTACTAAAATAGGAAAGTATAACTTTGAAAACTTAGAAGATGCAAAAGTAGAGAATTTTCGTAAACTTATAATATCAACATCAAATGATATTAGAGTAATCCTTGTTAAACTTGCAGATAGACTACACAATCTAAGAACGCTACATTACCTTAGAGAAGATAAGCAAAAAAGGATAGCAAAAGAAAGCCTTGAAATATACTCACCTTTAGCAGGAAGACTAGGTCTATGGAATATAAAAAGGGAAATTGATGACCTTTCTTTTATGTACCTTTATCCAGAAGAGTATAAAAAAGTAGTTTCTTACTTTGCTACATCAAAAGAAAAAAGTGAAAAGTATCTAAAAGAGAAAGTAATCCCTGAGATAGAAAAAATACTAAAAGAGCATAACATAAATGCAACAATCCAGTACAGGTCAAAACACATATATAGTATATACGAAAAAACATTAAGAAAAAACCTTAAACTTAGTGACATTTATGACATTTTTGGAGTAAGAATACTAGTAGAGGATATAAAAGATTGTTATTTAACTCTTGGACTTATACACTCCATTTGGACACCTGTTCCAGGAAAGTTTAAAGATTACATCTCACTTCCAAAATCAAACTTCTATCAAGCTCTTCACACAACTGTAGTAGGTCCTGAAGGTAAGTTTGTAGAAATACAGATAAAAACTCATCAAATGCACAAAATTGCAGAAGAAGGTATTGCAGCTCACTGGAGATACAAAGGTGGAAATCATTTAACTGAAAAAGACGTAGAAGCATTCAACTGGTTGAAAAACATAGTAGAAACATTAAAAGAAACAAAAGACTCTAAAGTTTTAGAAGACATTAGTACAGATTTATCTTCAGAAGAAATATACGTTTTTACCCCGAAAGGAGATTTGGTAAAGCTACCTTCGGGTTCTACAGTTGTAGATTTTGCTTACGCTATTCATACAATGGTAGGTCATAAAGCAGTTGGAGGAAAGGTAAACGGTAAGTTTGTTCCCCTTGATACTAAACTAAAAAGTGGAGATTTAGTTGAAGTAATAACAAAAGAGGGACATTATCCCTCAAGAGACTGGTTAAAGTTTGTGGTAACCTCAAAAGCAAAGACAAATATAAAACAGTTTTTATCAAAGATAGAAAGAGAAAAAAGTCTAAAGTTTGGAGAAAAACTTTTAGACAAATTCCTAAAAAAGGTTAATCTAAAAATAACTTCTTTAACAGAAGAAGATAAACAAAAGATACTATCAAAATACAACTATAAAAGTTTTGAAGACCTTTTAATTGCAGTAGGAGATGGAAAAATATCCCCTTTAAAAATTGTTAATCTATTTAAAGAAGAAAAACAGGGACAGTTTTTAGAAAAATCACTAACACAAGAAAAAAAGAAAGAGATATTTATAGAAGTAGATGGAATAAACAATGTCCTAAGCTTTATAGCAAAATGTTGTAATCCTATACCGGGTGACGATATTATAGGAGTAATAACAAAAGGAAAAGGAATAGCAATACATAATAGAGAATGTAAGAATGCTAAAATTGTTGAAAATACAGAACCAGAGAGATTAGTAAATGTTATATGGAAACAAAACGAAAAGATAAAATATTTAACAAATATAAAAGTGATAGCTGAAGATAAACCCGGTGTTTTAGCAAACATATCTAATGTGATAGCATCTACAGGGTCAAACATAAAAAATGTTAAAGTCTCAGAACTGAAAGATAAAAAAGCATTAATAAAATTTTCATTAGAAGTAAAAGACAAGAACCATTTAAACACTATATTAAACTCAATAAAAAATTTCTCCGATGTTGTTAAAGTAGAAAGAATTTAATAAAAAGTCCCCTTTTTGGGGACTTTTAGATTTATGCAACTTCTGCTTTCTTTTTAGGTGGTGGCGGTAAAAAAGATTCAAGACCTTGAGATTTTGCCCACTCTGCTGCAAGCTCATAAGCAGCTTTAGCTGTGTTTAAGTTTTTCTCTATTAATTCTAACTTTTTCTTAAACTTTCTTTCAAGAGCTGAGTCTAACGATGCTGTACCACCAGATGCAACGAATTTTTTAAGGAATCTTGCTTTAATACCTTCTTCTATAGCCTCAAGCCCTACAGATCCGATACATCCAAATAGAGCTCCAACCATTGCCATATTTGTAGCAAGTTCCGTTCCCGCTTGTTCAATAGCAAACTTTGTCGCAGGGAAGTTGTAAACTTTAACATTTAAAGAATCAAGGTAAGCTTTATCACCAGGAGTTAAAAGATCTTCTTCTGAGTTAATTATAATAAGTCCATTTTTCTTTATTCCAGAGTAGAAAGGCATTGTGTAGGATTTACCCATAGTTATAACATGGTTATGAAAAACCATAATAACATCTGGATATACAACCTCTCCTCTGTCATAAATCGGCTCTACACCTATTCTTGCATAACTTTCAGCAGGAGCCATTCTTTTTTCAGCCCCAAAGAATGGATTAGAAACTGCATAGTAACCTTCATAGTCTGCAGCTGTAGCTATTATATGAGCTGCCGTGACAGCCCCTTGTCCACCAAGACCAGGCATTCTAATATTGACTCTTTTTCTTTTCATAGTAAGCCCTCCGCTTTTTTCCTGTTAATTACTTCCTCTGCTTCAGGAGATATATACTCAAAGAAAGCGAATCTTTCTTTATCCTTTGATCTCATCTCTTCTAGACCTTGGTCAGAGTTGAGACCTATTTCAAGTATACAAGGAGTGTAAAGATGAACATATGTTGGTCCTACTTCTCTAGCTACATATACAGCTTTTTTAATTACGGATTCTACTCTCTTTGGAGAAGAAACTGTCAACCTTGCTACATATTTACAACCAGAGTCTATAGCCAGTTGCCACATTGGAACTTTTTCAAACTGCTTACCTTTAGGAGCCATTTTAAACACGTGGCCTTTAGGTGTAGCTCCACTCTCTTGTCCACCTGTGTTTGCATAAACCTCGTTATCAAAGCAGATAGTTGTAATTTTCTCTTGTCTAAAGAAAGATTGCAATGTACAGTCCAATCCTATATCTATAGTAGCTCCATCACCTGCCAATACTATAACATCTTTAACTTTATCAGGGTATCTATACTCTAAAACCCTCTTTATTCCAGATGCTACAGCATTTTGGTTTCCGAAAAGAGAGTGAACTGTATGCATTGCAATGTGAGGGAATACCAAAGAAGTACATCCTGTTGAGTTAACTATAACAGTATCTTCAGGATTGGGTATAGATGCCATAATATACCTTAAAGCAGCTGCTTCGGGGCAACCAGCACACAAAGAGTGTTCTTCAATTAACTCCTTGTGGAAAGGAAGATCCATTACTCCCCTTTTAGGATTTCCCCAAGTTGCATTCTCTTGAAGATCAACTATCTCTTTTGGCATTACATCTAAAAATTCTTCATTTATTTGAAACACTTTAAAAGACATACCGTATACCTCCTACTTAAATTATCTAACTTTTAAATAGTCTAAAACTTCTTCTACAATTACCTCAGCTGGCATTGTCATACCACCTGCCACTCTTGGAGCTCCTATTATTTCTGCATCTGAATGCTTGTATAAGTATCTTCTTACCTCTCTTTCCATCCAACCTACAACATTAAACTCAGGAACAAAAATGTACTTAGCATTTTTAACAGCTGATCTTAACTCTTCATATGGAAAAGGTCTTATAGTTTTTAATTTAACTACTTTAGCATCTATACCATGCTCATCTTTTAATAATCTAACTGCTTCTTTCGATTGAGATGCCGCAGTACCTGCTGCAACGAATACAATATCAGCATCAGGGTTTCCAAACTCTTCTATTAAACCTCTTAAGTAATGTTTTGCATAAGGTCTTGACCTTTCTATAGCAGCTCTAACTTCAAACTGCCAGCTTGCATGGGTTGCGTAAGATATATAGTTAGATTTCATAACAAATGGGTCTCTTAAAAATCTTCCAGGAGGAACTTCTAGATCTATAACAGGCATAGGAGCTTTTTTAGGGTCGTAAGGAGGTAAAGCTATGTCATCTGGTGGAAGCATTACAGCTTCTCTTGTGTGAGACACAAAGAAACCGTCAACTACTGTTATTACAGGTACATGTACAGCTGGTTTTTCAGCTACAACAAATCCTGCTAATATCATATCAAATAAATCTTGAGCGTTCTCTGCATACCATATCATACATCCTGTATCTAATAAAAATCCTACTTCAAGGTTATCTGGCTGAATAGACAAAGGAGAATTAACACCTCTTGCCATAAGTACTAACTGAACAGGTATTCTTGTTCCTGCCCACATTGGGAAGTTTTCAAAGGCTCTTAATGTTCCAGGACCTGATGTTGTAGTAATTGTTCTTGCACCTGCTAAAGCACAACCTGCAACCTCTGACATAACACCAAACTCAGATTCACCTCTGAAGTATACTCCAACGTATCCTTCAACCCATAACTCACCTATTAGGTGTGCAGCTTCTGACTGTGGGGTTATAGGGTACGATACTGATGCATCTACAGATGCTCTTTTAACGGCTTCTTTAACAGCTTCTGAACCTGTCATAAAGAACTTTTCCCTTGGAGCTTCAAATAGAAGGTAATCTGGTGATACTATTTTTTGACCTGACTTATTATATTGAACTTCTGTTGTTAATGGGTTAATCATGATAAAACCTCCTGATATTTGTAAAAATAATCTACTTATAAAATAATTTATTCAATGACTATTATCATAAATAAAATAATTATAATTAAACTTATTTTCCTAATTCGGCTCTAACTTGCTTAGCTATTTCAATAAATTTCTCTAATTCTTCCGGATGTTGGTCTCTTAGTGTTATCATTGCATCTTCGTGTCCTTCCATACTACACATAGCTATAGTGAAACAATCTGTTTCAGCTCTAATTATTTTCAATGCAACGTTAGCATAATGACAATGTACTCCTATAAATATGCAAGCTTTTATATTATTATGCCAGATAGTCAAATTTGGATGGTTTGGATTTATTTCCACTTCAGGGTTAATTTTAGGATATTTAGGTCTGTAATCATACATAGGGATTATCTTAGCACCTAGCACATTAGCTAACTCTTTTATAAGTTTTGCTTTTTTCTTTGCATCTTCACTCCAAGCATATAAAACTTGAGGTCCTGGAAATATAGTAGGGTTTTCTCTTGTCAACATAGCTTTTGCAGCTTCTTTCATTGCAATTTCTTCATCTACTATCTCATCAAAAAGTAAAGCTTTTCCTGGTGGTGGATTAAGAACAAATTCTTTAACAGCTGCTGGATATGGTGAAAATCCCATAGGTCCTAATTTTGCCATAGTAATACCTCCTATATAAAAAAAATATTTTAAGTTGCTGAATGTACTTCTGGCATTATCATATGTATAGCATTTCTTTTTAAAAGATTGCTACACACATATACACACAGAGCACATCCTTTACATCTGTTAGCATAAACAAAAGCATGTCTTTCTTCAGGAGTATCAACATACATCAAAGTGTTTGGTTCTGGGCAAAATAAAGTACATTGATTACACTTGTACTTGGTACATTCATCATTTATAACTTCTGCAACATAATACATTAGATAAACCTCCTATTAAGTTTGTTAAAATTATATCACAATTCTACAAAATTACCATTTGAAAATAAAAAAACTTTATTTTTCTCTTTGTCTATAACAACAAGCCTTATCCACTCATTTTTTACAAGCATCATGGGATGATCTGTTTGAGATGCAGCCTCTACTACTTTCTCTAAGGGAGCTTCTACAAAAGCGATTAATCTTATGGGTTCATGGAAAGGACGGTCTTCAACATAAACAGTTTGGTAAGGTAGACCTATCTTTAAATCAGAGTAATTACCACTAAAAACCCCTATCCTTGATACAACGTTGTGGTAAACTTTAGACCCTGAACCAAATTTTTCATTATCTACTGTAGAAAAGTAATGTTCTGCGTTTATCCATTGGGCAATTAAAAGAGGTCCATTAAGAATTCTTTTCAAAATAGAGTTGTCTACATCTATCTTATAATCATAAGAATGTAAGAAGAATCTATTTTTTAGGACACTATTTATACGACTCTCACTTTTACCTACAAACACACCAAGGTTTTTAGAAAGACCCCACTCTGGCCTCATTTCTGACCAGTCTATTGATCTAACAATTACATCTTCTGGATTATCAGCGTAAGGAAGGGATGATAATCTTTCTATTCTAGTTTTTTCGCCTGCTTTTTTAAAATCCTTTTTAATCTCTTCCCATTTATCTAAACTATTTTCTGGTACTAAATCTTCATCATAAAACTCAATTTCATCTGTAGTGGTATTGTGTAATCCTGGAATAAAAATAGTACCATCAGGGATTCTTATACTAAGTTTTTCTCTTACTTCTTTTTTATTTAAAATCATACACATAGCTCTAACATTATGATATCCGGAATTACCGCCACAGGCACCACAATCTAAAGCAGACTCGTAAGGATTATTATCAGAAACACTTCCATGACCTACAAGTAAAACAAACTCAGGAAAATCCTCCACCATACCTATCAATCTTAAAAAGTTTTCTGCCAGTATAACTTGCTCATCTAATGTATAACCTATATTGGAAAATCTATTATATATATAATCGTAATACTGTTTTGTTATTCTATACCTGTTTAGAACTTTTTGATAGTTTTGAGAAATATTTTCATTATTTTTTAGTTTGGATAGTATATCCTTCACTTCACAATCTTTAATTTTTATACCCTCCTTTTCAAAAGCTTGATATATCTTTTCGTAAAAGAATTTATCTGTATATGTATCTACTTCTTTTTCAGATAATTTATCAATCATGTAAAAAGTTTTAGGGGGTTTAGGTTTAATTTTTTTATCTATCTTGGCTACAACACTTGGAAACAATGTTTTACCGAAAAGTTTATAACCAAACAACCAACCAAAAGACTCAACTGCAAAAAAAGGAGTATATGGGTTATTCTTCAATCCTTCTAAAATCTTTTTTAGTGATATAAGTAATTTTTTTCTCTTTTCATAATCTTGTGTTTTTTGTGTAGGTACTTCAAGAACTACTTTGTCTGGTATCTCCATAGCAGGGCAGAGAAGGAGTTCATGGGCTTTATCAAACTCTATTAAAGCCATCTTAACACCAAAAAAACCAGCAACTCCAAAAGTTTTGTAATTATCTACCCTCTCTAGATTCCTTCTAAGAGCTTCTGACCTAACATCTACACAAAAAACAGCAAAAGCTTTAGGTTTTTCATCTATTTGGTATTCTTTAATAAACTCTCTACCAAAATTTAAGGCATAAGAATCTTCTAATGATTTTATCCACAGATAACACTCTTCATCTTCTTTCAAAGTTTTTACAAGATTGTATGTTTGTAGATAGTCACTTTTATCAAACACTTTTGTAGAAAGGTTTACTATAGCTTTTGCTTCACTTTCAATTTCTTCATTTATAAACTTATTAAAGATGTTATCATAATCCTTAGATGTGTAAAGTTTAGATATATACTTTGGTGTTAATATTTTTCTATGTTCAAATAATTTAAGTATTACATAGTATTTGTTTTCTTTGTAAAAAGCCATAAGATCAAAATAGTTTTTAATTTTAGATTTATTCAATTCTTGTATATATTGATTTTCAAGGTAAAGTAAACTTGATCCAAAGTCTTCTAAATTAATAGGAAACTCTTCTTGGTAAGGATAGAAAGGAGTAGATTCTCTAAATTTTATGAAACTACTCCAACCGAAAAATCTGATATACAACTGCCTTGCATAATCTTGTAATGAAGGTGGTTGAAAAGTATTTTCAAACTCCTCTATAATATCTTCTGGATGTTTATCTAATTTATAAAACTGTCTAAAACAGTTCCAGTATCCCTGTTCCCTAAATGGCAGAGTTATACTTGTCTGCCCTTCATCTAAAAATCTTGATATAAACTCAACAGCATCATTAAAAAATACGTTATAGATATTTTGGTCAAATAAAATATCAAGTATTTCACTAAACAAGTACTTTTTTATGTACGTATAGAAAAGATTGTCTAAATTATCGTAGCCCTTATCTTTTTTAATATATTCTAAAAGGTAATCAGGTACTTTAATACTCGGATTGTTAAAACTTTCTTCTTTATACTCTTTCCAACTAGGACTTATATCTGTTAAAAATTTTCTAACTTTGTATTTATTAAAGTTAAAATTATTTTCT
Source organism: Sulfurihydrogenibium azorense Az-Fu1 (assembly GCF_000021545.1). NCBI lineage: Bacteria > Pseudomonadati > Aquificota > Aquificia > Aquificales > Hydrogenothermaceae > Sulfurihydrogenibium > Sulfurihydrogenibium azorense. The sequence continues at coordinate 585,796 of NC_012438.1, read as the reverse complement.
CTTAAAAATTCTTCTATATTTTTTTCTAAAGAGTCTTTTCTAACCTTACCTTTTCTGTATAAATCTACATAGTAAGATGGATCCATATAAACTTTGGCATCAAATAGGTCTTTTGCTATTTTAAGAGCTTGTTTAAAATGCAAACTCTCCAACTCGTGCAGAGGATTGTGGTGTACAAACATAGTCAAAGGCCAGTATTTAGGTAAAATAGAAGAAGCTTCTTTTAAGGCTACAGTTTTCATAAAAACCCCCTAAATAATTAGTGTATAAGCCAGTCTACATCAGAGACTATACAAACTCCTCCATACTTTTTTAACATTTTTCTTAAATCTTCTATAACATCGTTTAGTTGTTGTTCTTCACAAATTGTAAAAAGGTAGCTATTTTGAAAAACACCTGTTACCTCATCACCAATCATCAACCCTCTCTCTCCTTTACCATAAACATCTTTAATTACTGTATAACCTGTAAATCCTCTGTTTTCTAATAGACTTATCAAATGTTCTAAATGGATAGTATCAATCACAACCTCAATTTTCTTCATCCTTTTCATGATTTATCCCCCTAAAATTTTATTTGCTAACCAATAGTATAGAGGAATACCTACAGATATATTAAATGGAAAGGTTAATGCAAGTGCCATAGTTACGTATATACTTGGATTTGCTTCAGGAACGGATAATCTCATAGCAGCAGGAACAGCTATGTAAGACGCACTTGCACACAAGACCGCAAAAACAAAAGCATCTCCTTTCGTCATTCCTACACTACTAGCTATCAAAATAGCTATAGTAGCATTAATTATAGGAATAATTATTGCAAAAGCAACTAAAAACATACCAACCTTTTTCAGCTCACTTAAACGTCTTGCAGCAACTATTCCCATATCTAGTAAGAAAAATGCTAACATAGGTTTAAAAAGTTGTCCAAATAGAGGGTCTACAACCTTCCAACCCTTTTCTCCTGTTATAAAACCTATTAACAATGAACCTGTAAGTATATATACGGAAGGGTTAAAAAAAGACTCCCTTAAAAGTTCTTTTACATCTAGATTTCCATTGTCCGACTTTTTAGCAAAAATATTAAGTAATATTAAACCTATTATAATCGCGGGAGATTCCATTAAGGTCATAGCAGCTACCATAAAACCACTATAACTATCTCCTATAGACTGTAGAAAGTTTACAGCTGTTATAAATGTAACTGCACTTATAGAACCATAGGTAGCAGCTATAGCTACAGCATTATAGATGTCCACTTTTAATCTTAAAATAAAGAAAGAGTATATAGGTACCACTATAGCCATAAGTAAAGCCAAACCTAAAACTTTAAAGACATAAAAGTCCAAACCACTTTTAGAAAGCTCATAACCACCGTGTAAGCCTATAGACATAAGTAAATACAAAGAAATAAATTTAGGGATGGGCTGAGGTATCTCCAATCCTGTCCGTAAAAAAATAGATAGTACTCCAAGGAAGAAAAATAATATTACAGGGTTTAATACATTTTGTATCAGTAAATCTAAACTCATGAGTAATCTCCTACTATAGATTTAAGATGTAGTATATTCCAAGACAAAAATTTAGAAAAATAATGGCAAATACAATTAGACCAAATTTCTTAGATATATCTTTATAAAGAATGCGTTCTGTTGGTTTTCCAAACAAAATATTAACTGTTATTCTCATAAATAGAGTAAAGTTAAAAATAAGCAGCAGTATAAGGCTAACAATTGAATACAAATTTACATTAGGGTCAAGAAGGTTGTAGTATATTACATTAGAAGATAAAAATGGGGGAAAACTACCTACCATAAGTAAGACTAACCTTAAAATAAAAGCAAACAAAGGTGTTTTAAATACTAAGCCTTCTAAACCTACTATAGTTTCAAGATTGTAAGTATTCTTTAAAAACTTTATAACTAAAAAAAATAGCACTAAAGTTGAGACTGTACCTAAAATGTACTCTTGTAAGTGTTTATAAAGAAAAGTAATTACAAACAAGTTTAGAAAACTATACAGAATAAAAAAATTTACAAGCTTTTTATTTTTTATTACATACCAAACTCCAAATATAGTAGCTAACCAATAAGATATATGCAAAATCTCCATTATTAGTAGCTCCCTTTTAGCTAAATTTTAAATTTTTTTAAGAAAAGCTTTCTAAAGAACATCTCTTCATAAAAGAATTTGTAAATTGAAAGAGTTTTGATAAAGGATAGTTTACCGTTTGAACTTTCACTGTTTATTGAATAATAGGATAAAAGCCATACTACTACTCCTGAGAGTATCAAAAACAATACAGCTATACTGATTAACCCAAAAGATAAGTTAGCCGCTTCAAATAATCGTTTATAGTTATCCCCGTAAAGATAACTTTCAAAAGCAAGGCCTACAAAAGAGTAAACTATAACTATAAGCAAAAAAGAAACTATTAAAGATACTATTAAACCTAAAGACTGTTCTCTTGAAACTTTAAAAAAAGAGTTAAAAAGTTGAAAACTTGTAAACCATCCAAAAGCCAAAAACACAAGAGCTGCATAGTAATTAGAAAGATCTTTTTTAACTAAAAACTCTACCACTGTATAGAGTAAAAGGACAAGAATTACAATACCAATAAATAACTGAAAATTTTTGTTGAATTTCCTCTCTTCTTCTAAAAATACCTTATAAGAAAAAGATTTAGTGATATTAGGCTCTCTTCTTGCTTGATGTATAACATTTCCAGACTCTAAAAATAAAGTTGCTTTAAAAATACCATGAACTATCAAGTGATATATAGCCAAACTAAATGCTCCTACTCCTACTTCCATAATCATATAACCCATCTGTCCTACAGTAGAATAACCTAGAGCTCTCTTAATATCCGGCATAGTTAACATTACTATCGAAGCAACAATAGCCGTTATTAATCCAAATATAAATGCCACATTTAAAGCATACTGGGTATGTAAAAATATATAGGCAAACTTGTTTAAAATTATTCCTCCTATGTTGACTATACCTGCATGCATTAGAGCTGATACCGGTGTAGGACCCTCTGAAGTATATGGTAGCCAGAAGTGAAAAGGAATAATAGAGGATTTACATAATGCTGCAAAAATTAAAAAGATAGCAGCTATCTCTAAATCATAGCCCGTTGAATTAAGCCACATATCTTTTAAATCAGAAAGATAGAAACTATTCATATTCCTAACTACTAATACCATTGATATAATAAAGAAAAGATCTCCCAATCTATGGAACCAAAAAGCAACACTCCCAAAGTAGACAGCTGTTTTAGAATCAGCTCTAAATGATAAAAGATAAAAAAGAGATAAACTTAGTAAAATCCATGCTAAAACAACTATAAAAATATGATTTGCCATTAGTAGAAAGTAAATAGAACTAAATATAAAGTTAAGCAAAATAAAAAACCTTTTATATCCAGGTTCATCCCACATATATTTGTAAGAGTACCTTCTTATTATAACTCCCAGAATTGATACATACAAAGTTAAAATAGATGCTAATCTGTCAAAACTAAGTATCTTGTTTTCAGACACGATTACTTGGTTGTATTTAAATTGTTGATAAGTACCATATATACTTAAAATTGCCACACCGAGAGAGAAAAATATACTTACTCTATGAATGACTTTTTTCGAATCAATAAACAGTATTAATAAAGCTATAATTAGAGGAATAAACGGTATAAGAAAAACAATCCCATTCATATACAACCTCTTTATAATTTGAGATTAAGTGTAAAGATAGCTTTCTATCTCACTTAGACCTTCAACCTCAAAAGAAGATTTATAACTAGGGTTTATTAGTTCTAAAAATTCATTCTTGAGTCCTATAACATTAACATTTTTACTACCTATAAATTCTTCAATACTTTTATAACCTTTTTTAGAAATTAGGTCATAGACATACTGATTTAGTAAATCAATTACCTTTTCTTCATCCATAGAAGAAGGATAAACCATACTAGAGCCAAGGGAAAGCAGAGTAGCTACTTCAAAAGGATTTTTAATTTCAGAAGACTGCACTATAAATTTTAGATTCCTTACATCGATACCTTTTTCTTTTAAAAAATTTTCTAAATACATCAATAAAAACGTAATAGGTAAAGGAATTCTATACTGAGATATATTAAAGTCAGAAAGCAAAATATTATAGTATCCTGATTTTATTACATCTAAAATACGAAGACCAACTATTTCAAGTCCAATTTTAAGGTCAGAAATAGGAATACCTTCATAAACCGCATCATAAAGAAGATTCGTAATCCTTTTTTCACTCGTTAAATCTTGAAGCTCTACAATAGAATAACTTCTCTCAAATGGAACAGTATATGGTACCAATGCTATCTTTTCTTGATTTAAAATAGTATCTAAATCTTTTCCAGATATTACAACTTTTTTTCCAACTGAAGGAGAAGGGCTAACATCTAAACCATGTTTAAAGTATCTAAATGGAGTAAACTTACCATCTAAAGATGGAATTAAACTATCTTCTTGTAATTTTTCTTTAGATAAAATCAAACTTTTTTGATTTTCAATTTCTTCTTTTGTTGGATAGTAGTACATAGCCACCTTATTACCTCTGATTTTAAATTTGATGATAAATTTTATTCAAAGTATCTACAGAAAAGTATAATCCTAATCATAAACGTTAAGTAGAAATACTTAACCTTTCAATGTAAATATTTACTAATTTTCCTTCTTCTATGTTTCCTTTATAATCATAAAAGCTATAATTTCCATAAGAATAATTAAAAATCAAAGGATTATTAATATCTTTTAATTTTATAATCCCTTTAGACCTTATTAAATTCGGTGGAAAATTTTCAACTATCTTTACAAATTGCTGATAAGTTAAAGTGTCATTAGGGTAAACTACTACGTCTTGTTTATAACTGCCGTGAAAATGCCTGTCTTCAAACAAACTTGGGTCAAAACGGTTAAATATGTACTCATTTAAAGATTTAAAAACATATTCAGGAAGCTGTCCATAAGTAGTTTTTATTATCTCATACTTTGGAATTAGCTCCTGTCCGGTTAAAAAGTTTCTTAAGTTATACTGTCTTTTTAGTTGACTAATCTCTTTCTCTATCTCAGGAATTTGGTCTGGTTCTACAAGGTCAATCTTATTTAAAGCAATAATGTTAGAGCTACCAATTTGATACTTAAACACATCTTCAGTCAAATGTTTTTTATAGTTTTTTGAATCTATAATACATATAATAGATTCAACAATATATCCCATAGAATCTAATGCTGAGTATATAGGAAATGGCTCAGATAAGCCAGAAGTTTCTATAAAGAGATACTCAAAATCGTAAGATTGGGATAAATCAGAAAGAACTTTATTAAGCTCATCATAAAGTACACAGCATATACAACCTTCACTTAGCTCTAAAACATCCTTTCCTAAGGAAGAAGATAAGATTTTACCGTCTATACTTACCTCTCCAAACTCATTAACTATAACGGCAACTTTCTTGTCCTGAAAATATTGATTAACCGTATTAATCATTGAGGTAGTTTTACCGGACCCAAGGAATCCTGTAAAAATGTAAGCTTTTTTACTCTCCTCCAAATTCAACACTGTCAATCTCACTTTCAAAGTTTTCTATTTGAAAAGTTATAAACCCTACTATATTATCAACATCTTCGTTTAGAAGACTTTGAGATAACTCAATTTTACTCTCCCTTACATCTGTTTCAGTTGGATAATACTTTACTAAGATATAAGGTTTAGTTAAAGGATTTGAATTTTCATCGAAAAAGAAGAACTCTAAATCAATATCTGGATTAATATTTGCATTTTCTAATTTTTCTTGAACTTTTTGTAGTTTTTCCTTTAATTCCATTTTACTTCCCCCTTTTTAAGTTAAAAAAAAGTAAATAAGTCGCTCCTCTTTTTCAGAGGAGCTAGTGATCAAAATTAATTATGCAGCTTCACTTACTGTCGCCATTACCATTTCTATACAGTTTCTTTTTAATAGATCACCGCAAACATATACACAGATAGCACAACCTTTACATCTTGCTTGATTAACATAAGCAAAGTTCTTAGCATCTAAAAACATTAAAGTATTTGGCTCAGGGCAGAAAAGTACACACTGGTTACACTTGTAAGTAGAACACTTATCTATTTTAGTTTCTGCAACATAGTACATTGTAAAATCCTCCTGTTTAAATTTTTAAATGGTAACAGTTTCTTCTACCCAGCCTTCTCTTTCAGCCATTTTGAATGCTTCTTTAATAACCATCATATTTTTCTCTAAAAGTTCTGCTTTCTTTTTAAACTTTTTCTCTATTGTACTATCTAATGCAGCTGTACCACCTGAAGCAACAAACGTATTACCTAAGAATCTCTCTCTAACAGCCTTTTCTATATCTTCTTCTGTCACTAATCTTGTAATACCAAAGAATAAACCTATCATAGCCATATTCGTAGCAAGTTCTGTTCCAGCAAGTTCTAACGCTATAGTTGTAGCTGGGAACATTATTACCTTTGTATCTAACTCTTCTAAATGTTTCCAATCTTCATCTGTAAGTATATCCCTATCAGTGTTTATTATTACCATACCATTTTCTTTTAGGCCTGAGTAAAATGGCATTGTGTAAGATTTACCGTGAGTTATAACTTGTGGGTGGTATATCATAATAACGTTAGGAAATATAACCTCTCCTACTTCGTATATAGGCTGATCTGAAGCTCTTACGTAAGCTTCAACTGGAGCCATCCTTTTTTCTGAACCAAAGAAAGGTACTAAGGAAGCAAACTTCCCTGCGTTTGACATTGCATTACCTATTATGTGGGCAGATGTTACTACTCCTTGACCTCCAACACCTGCAAGCCTTATGTTATAACGCTTCATGATTTCCTCCTTTAATAAATTTTAAAGGGTGGTCTAAAAACCACCCTTAAAACATTAAGCTTTTACTTCTGAAGGTTGTTGTTTCCCTTTGTTTTCTATTTGTTCAAAATATTCTTTAACTTCATCCGTCATATATTCATAGAATGCAAAGTCTTCTTTTTCTCTTTTTCTTGCATCTTCAAGTACTTTTTCAGTAGGTATAGAGTATTCAATATTACAAGATGTGTAAGCGTGAATGAAAGTTGGACCAAAATGTCTCGCCGCTAATATAGCTCTTTTAATTGTTTTTGCAATTCTCTTTGGATTTGTAGGTGATATTCTTGCTACGTACACACAACCAGCTGCTTTAGCAAGCTCTACAACATTTATTTTATCAAATTTCTTACCCTTTGGAGCCATCTTTAACTGGATACCTTTTCTGGTCATACCACTTTCTTGTCCACCTGTGTTTCCGTATACCTCGTTATCTACCATTATTGTTGTAAAGTTCTCTCTTCTAAACCATGAATGCATCGTCATACCAAAACCAATATCCATTAAACCACCATCACCAGCTACTACAACAACATCTTTTTCTTTGTCAGGAAATCTTATTTTTAATGCTCTTTTCAATCCTGAAGCAACTGCGTTAGTATCTCCATAATTTCCGTAAATAAATGGTACTGCTGCTTGAGACAATGCTAATCTTGCACAACCTGCAGTACCTATAACTATAGTATCTTCTGGATTAGGTAAAGATGCGTAAAACACTCTTACAAAATATGCCATAAAGCAACCTGCACACATTGGGTGCTCTTCAAGAAGCTCTTTGAATGTACCAAGTTCTTGAATATCATACTCTTTTCCGAACTGGCCATACTTTACCAAATCTACATAGTCTTTTGGCATATAATCTTCAAATCCTGTTGTTATTCTGACGTATTCTAAACCCATGATTGATACCTCCTTTAAAAAGTATTAAACTAAAACTTTTCTATCTTTCTTAATACCAAGTATCTTATAAATTTCATCAAGTATTAACTCTGTTGGTAAAGTCATTCCACCGTAAACTCTTGGCCCGTTTACTACTCTGTCATTATTTGGTATTACAGATCTAACTTCTCTAGCTAACCAACCTACAATGTTATGCTCTGGTATAACTATTCCTTTAGCATTCTTTAAAACTTCTCTAATTTCTTTTTCAGGGAATGGTCTTATAGACTTAACTTTAACAAGACCAACATTTAGACCTTCTAACTGTGAATATCTAACTGCTTCTCTTGCTTGAGCAGCTGCACATCCTGAAGCTACAACAAACACTTCTGCATCCGGGTTTATAACTTCTATTGGACCTTTGAGGTATTTGTATATATATTTCATAGCTCTTGCATTAGATGACCATATTTCTTGCTGCCATACTGCGTGTATAAGGTAGCTCATAAAGTTAGATTTTTGAACAGGAGCATCTCTTTGAATTCTTGCAGGAGGAATTTCACAATCTGTAGGAGGAACTGGAGATTTATATGGATTTTTATCTGGAAGTTTCATATCTTCAGGTGGTAAGTCTACGTATCCTTTTGCGTGTGTAACGAAGAAACCTTCTGTTGCAACAGCTACAGGAATGTAAACATCTACCATTTCAGCTATCGCAAAAGCTGCTAATGTAAAATCAAATACATCCTGTTGGTTTTCTGCATGAAGTACAACTGCTCCACAGTTTAATAAGTAGGATATTTCAATGTTATCTGGCTGTATTGACAGCGGAGCGTTTACTACCCTAGTTAATACCCCTAAAACGGCTGGAACTCTATGTCCTGGCCATGAAACTATAGCCTCTAAACCTCTGAGCAATCCCGGACCTGATGTGGCTGTAAATACTCTTGCTCCACCTCTTGCAGCTCCTGCAATGGCAGAGAAAGCTCCATACTCTTCTTCTGCTCTATAGTAATCTTTAAGATATCCTTGAGCCCAAAGGTCCCCAACCAAGTGCATAACTTCTGATTGTGGAGTAATTGGATATGCTATAGCCATATCAACATTGGCTCTTTTTACAGCTTCTGCCATAGCTTGAGCACCAGTTATGAATTTACGCTCTCTTGGAGCTTCTAGTAAAAGATAATCCGTATCTACGACTTTTTGTTCTGGCATGGTCATACCTCCAATATAAAATAAAATAATTTTTAAAAAACTACTTTTTATTCAGAATCAGTTATAATTTCACCTTTTTTAGGTAAAAGTAAAAATGTATACTCTCCATAGTCTGCAAATGATACAGTTTCCCAATTTTCTTTTGGTAAAGATGGGTTTGGTGGTGGTAATTTTGGTTCCCATTTAATTCCAAGTTCATTTCTAACTTCTATTAAGATGTCCTTAAACTTCCTTATTTTTTCACCGTGAGCATCTCTTATAGTTGCATGAGCTTCTTCGTGACCTAATTCACCACAAATTGCAATGGTAAAACAGTTAGTACCTGCTCTTATCATTCTTAAAGATAAGTTAGCGTAATGACAGTGAACTCCCACGAATATACAAGCTTCAATTCTGTTGTGTAAGATAGTTAAGTTTGGATGGTTTGGGTTAATTTCAGCTTCTGGGTCTATCTTAGGATATTTTGGTCTGTAGTCTGGCATAGGAATAATTCTACAATTAGGTATCTCTTTTGCAAGCTCTAAAATAGCGTCTGCTTCTTCAAATGCAGAAGGACTCCATCCCCAAAGAATTTTAGGACCTGGGAATATAGTAGGATTTTGTCTTGTTAGCATAGCTTTTGCAGCTTCTCTCATAGCTACTTCTTCGTCTACTTCTTCACCGTAAAGAAGACCTTTGTTAGGTGCAGATGGTAAAGCCACCCCTTCCATTGCGGCTGCTTTAGGTATATAACCTTCTGGACCGATGTTGACTCTCATAATGTAGACCTCCTATTTAAAATTTCAAATAATATAACAGTGTTTTATTTTTTAGTCAAGTTAGTAAATATAATAATGTTTTTTCCGCATTAATCTATGACCATATTCATATAATATTATTTATTTTTTAAAACTTTTTCAACTGTTTCACCTATTATAGATGGGTTTTTAACAGTAACAACTCCTGCTGATTCTAAGGCTTTGTACTTTTCTGCAGCTGTTCCTTTTCCTCCGGCTATGATAGCTCCTGCATGTCCCATCCTTTTTCCCGGAGGTGCTGTTACTCCTGCTATGTAAGCAACAACTGGTTTTTTAACGTAGGACTTTATAAACTCGGCAGCTTCTTCTTCAGCTGTTCCACCTATCTCTCCAATCATAACGATGGCTTCAGTTTCTGGGTCGTCTTGGAACCATTTTAGTACGTCTGCAAAAACTGTTCCCGGTATAGGGTCTCCTCCTATTCCCACTGCAGTTGACTGTCCTATACCTCTTGTTGTAAGTTGGTAAGCAGCTTCGTAGGTAAGTGTTCCACTTCTTGATACTATTCCTACATTTCCTTTTTTGAATATATGTCCGGGCATTATACCTATCTTAGCTTCTTCTGGTGTGATGACACCGGGACAGTTTGGTCCTATTAAAACTGTGTCTGGATAGTACTTTTTAATATACTGTTTAACCGGAAGCATATCGTTTACTGGTATTCCTTCTGTTATACATATTACAGTTTTTATTCCTGCATCTACGGCTTCTAATATTGCGTCTGCTGCAAATGGTGGTGGTACAAAAATTAAAGAACAGTCAGCTCCGGTCTCCTCTACTGCTTCCTTTACTGTGTCAAAAACAGGTATACCTTCAACATTTTCTCCCTTTTTTCCGGGTGTAACTCCTGCTACAACTTGAGTTCCATAGGCTTTACACTGTATAGCATGGAAAGAGCCTTCTCTTCCTGTTATTCCTTGTACTACAACTTTTGTATTTTTATTTACTAAAACGCTCATACAAACCTCCTTGTTTAAATTATTTTTGATACATCTAAGTTAATCTTACAATGAACAACAGAAGAAGAGGTAAGGGCGTAAGGAATACCTTCTACAAGCTCCCAGTCTCCTTCCCATCTGTCTCTTTCTTCAATCGTATAGTAAGGAAGGTATTTATCTGTAAAGTATCCCATTTTTTAACCTTTGTTTGCAGCCTCTACTGCTTTTAGGGCTCCTTCCCACATTGTATCAGCAGTTATAAGTGGTAAACCAGACTCTTGAAGCATCTTTTTACCTAATTCTACATTTGTTCCTTCCATTCTTACTATAACAGGTACGTTTATAGATACTTCTTTTGCAGCTGTAATGATACCTTCTGCAAGTCTATCACATCTTAAAATTCCACCAAATATGTTTATAAATATAGCCTTTACGTTAGGGTCAGAGAGTATTATTTTAAATGCGTTCGCTATCTGTGTTGCGTTTGCAGACCCACCAACATCAAGGAAGTTAGCCGGTTCTCCTCCTGCCAACTTTATAGTATCCATAGTTGACATTGCAAGTCCTGCACCATTAACCATACAAGCGATGTTTCCATCAAGTTTTATGTAGTTAAGGTTAAACTTTTTAGCTTCTACTTCTAACGGAGATATTTGGGTTGGGTCATCCATCTCCATTATTTCTGGATGTCTAAACAATCCGTTATCATCAAAGTCTATTTTTGCGTCTAAAATTACTAAATTACCGTCTTTTGTTAATACTAACGGGTTAATTTCTACCATAGAAGCATCAAGTTCTATGTAAATTTTGTATAAAGTCATAAATAAGTTTGCTGCTTTGTTTAAAAGGTTCTTAGGAAGTCCTAACTTTAATGCTAACTCTCTTGCATGATAACTTCTAAGTCCTATAAATGGCTCTATTGTATGGGTTATTATAGCTTCTGGGTTTGTTGCTGCAACTTCTTCAATTTCCATTCCACCGGCAGCTGAAACCATTATTATAGGTTTTGATTTACTTCTATCTAACGTGATAGCTACGTAATACTCTTTATCAATAGCTGTTCCTTCCTCTATGTATAGTCTGCTTACTGGTAAACCTTCAGGACCTGTCTGGAATGTAACTAACTTTTTCCCTAAAAGCTCAGCTGCTATTTGTTGTACTTCTTCTATGGATTTAGCAAGTTTTACACCGCCAGCTTTACCTCTTCCACCTGCGTGGATTTGAGCTTTTACAACTACAGGCCAAGTTCCAAGCTCTTCAGCTGCCTCTACTGCTTCTTTTACATCAAAAGCTGGATAACCTCTTGGTACTGGAAGGCCATACTTTCTAAAGATTTCTTTTGCCTGATGTTCATGTACTTTCATCTGTTAACCTCCTGCTGTTATATTACCAGTTTTCTGTATTTTTTCTGTCCTTCTTCAAAAACATCACCACCGTATATATCGTTTGCTACTATAACTGGAAAGTTTTCAAAGTAAAGTTTTCTAATAGCTTCTGGTCCTAAGTCTTCATAAGCTACCATCTCAACTTTTGTAATATGTTTTGACAGTAGAGCTGCAGTTCCACCGTACGCAGCAAAGTAAACTGCTTTATACTTTTTTAGAGCTTCTTTTACTTCAGGACCTCTCCATCCTTTTCCTATTGTTCCTTTTAATCCTAGTTCTAAAAGTTTAGGTGTGTACTTATCCATTCTGTAGGCTGTAGTAGGTCCGGCTGAACCTATAACTTGTCCTGGTTTTGCGGGAGTAGGTCCAACGTAGTAAATAACTTGACCTTTAATGTCAAAAGGTAGTTTTCCTGTTTTTTCATACTCTTCAAGCATTCTTTTATGAGCTGCATCCCTTGCGGTGTAAACCCATCCAGTTATTAAAACTTTCTCTCCAGCTCTTAAACTTTCTATTACATCATCTGTTAAAGGGGTAGTTATTATTTTTGCATCACTCATTTTCTTCTTCCTCTTTTATTAGTTTTTCTATATTCATTTTCAAGTCATCTAAAACTGGAATATCGTAATTCCAGTCAACAATAAGCCATGGTTTACTTGGCTGAGCTATCCATACTTTTTTATCTTGAGTAAATATCCATATAACTTTTTTAATTCCTGCATTTAATAAATCTTGAGTTTTTTTATGAAAATAGTCTTGGGGATTTTCAAACTTTCTCAAGTCTGCTTTTGTATCTACTTCTATCACTAATTCAGGAGGGACAGGAATAAGTTTATTTTCTTTTAAATACGGTTTTATCTTTTCTTTTTCCCAGATTGCTATATCGAGGTTATACCAGCTTTTTTTAGCAAACTTAAATCCTACTTCATTTGAAAGGATTTCATACTTCTTATTTAAAACTTTAAGTAAGAACTTTAAAATAATCTTTATTAACCATGCCTGTAATCCACTGCTTCCCTTAACCGCCTCTAAAGGAATTTCTCCTTTAAGCACTTTATCGTAGTCCCTATAATAAATAGGGGAACCATAACGCATCTCGTATATAAGAGCTCTGGGAATTCCTGTTTTTTTCTTATTTAAAAGTTTCTCTTTTGTAGAAACTTTCATTAAATCTCAATCTCCTTATGTCTTGCTGCGTGGCATTGAATATTAACAGCAACAGGTAAAGATGCTATATGACAAGGTGCTATCTCTATCTTAACATCCACAGCTGTAGTAGTTCCTCCAAATCCAAGAGGTCCTACACCAAGTTGATTTGCAAGGTTTAATAGCTCTTCTTCTAAGGCTGCTATTCTTGGGTCAGGATGTCTTTCTCCTATATGTCTAAAGAGTGCTTTTTTTGCAAGTACTGCAGAGTAATCAAAAGTTCCACCTATACCAACTCCTACAGTGAAAGGTGGACAAGCATTTGGTCCAGCGTTTGCTATTGTTTGTAAAACAAATTTTTTTACACCTTCAATGCCATCAGCAGGTTTTAACATGGCTTGTTTACTTTGATTTTCAGACCCACCACCTTTTGCTGCAAATTTTATCTTTATTTTATCTCCTTCTATAATATCAAAGTATATCAAAGCAGGTGTGTTATCTTGAGTATTCTTCCTATCAAAGATAGGGTCGTATGCTAAAGATGCTCTTAGATAACCTTCTTTAGTTGCCCTTCTCACTCCCTCGTTTATAGCTTCCCTTAGACTTCCTCCTACTATTTTTACATCTTGACCTACTTCCACAAAGAAAACTGGGTATCCTGTATCCTGACAGTAAGCAACCTGCTCTTTTTCTGCTACTTCTGCATTTTTTAGTATCTCTTGGAGAATCTCTTTACCAAGAGGTGATTCTTCTTTGTTTACTGCTACCTTTATGGCTTGGATAAAATCTTGAGGAAGCCTATACTCACTATCCATCACTAAATTTTTTACTTTTTCTACTATTTCATTAAAATGTACTTCTCTCATATTTTACCTCAGTTTTTTTATATTAATTTTAACTCTTTTATTCTTTCAATGCCTTCTTTTACAGACTTTACAGACTTTTGCCACATCTGTTTTTCCTCTTCTGAGAGGTTGATTTTAATAATTTCTTCCCAACCGTGAGCTCCTACTTTTACTGGTAGTCCTACGCAAACGTCGTAAGCTTCATAAAATCTTGCATCTTCTCCTTCAAGGTACACGGAGCAAGGCATAATAGCTTTTTTGTCTTTTAAAATTGCTTCAACCATTTGAACTACAGATGCACCGGGAGCATGGTAAGCAGAAGTACCCATTAGATTTACAATTTCCCCTCCCCCGAATTTTGTTCTATTTATTAACTCTTCTAACTTCTCTTTTGTAAACAACTCTTTTAAAGGAGTTCCTCCTACATTTGATACAGAAAGAAGTGGAACCATATCATCACCATGTCCACCTATAACAAAACAGTTGATGTTAGAAATAGATACTTTCAACTCTTGAGATATAAACGTTTTAAACCTTGCAGTGTCTAAAACCCCAGCCATTCCAATCACTTTATTTTTTTGAAATCCGGTTATTTTTAAAGCTGCATAAGTCAAAACGTCAACCGGGTTAGAAACTACAATAACAACAGCGTTAGGAGCGTAAAGAGCTACTCTCTCTGCTATTACTCTTATAATGTTAACATTTGCAGTTAAAAGGTCATCTCTACTCATTCCCGGTCTTCTGGGAAATCCAGCTGTAATAACAACTATATCAGAGTCTTTTAAAGGTTCGTATCCTTGCCCATCAGCTGTTACATTATAACCCCTAATATCTACATCTACACCAATTGCTGCAGCCATCTGTTTTATATCTAAAGCTTTTCCTTTTACTACTTCAAAAGTTTTATCATCTAATTTTTTTGGTAAATCAAAAAGTCTAACGTTTGCAAGTTCTTTTATGGCTATTAGGTTTGCTACGTGTTCTCCTACATTCCCCGCTCCTACTATTGATACTGTAGGTCTTTTATAGTCTGCCATAAACATTTCCTCCTTTATAATTTTTGCATACATTAGAATATAACGACATTATAAATTTGTCAATCAAACAGTGTTTGATTTTCACTTGAAAAAAAATAAAAAAAAGGGAGCAACAGCTCCCTTGAAACAGATTAGGAGGTTATTAGCCGCAGCAGGCTAAAACCTGTATGAAACGTTTGCGTATATAAATCTTCCCGGTTCTGGTATTTTAACAGGTACTCCAGATTGAGATATTCCTCTAAATGGGTCTCTTACGTAAGAGAGGTAGTTGTAGTAAAACTTATCAAAAACGTTATCAACACCAACTCCAACAAAAAGCTTGTTAGCATAAGTGTATCCAGCTTTTACATTCATAATAAACCAGCTTCCTGTTTGTTGTTCTTTTAAATCAGAGTCTACTTTTGATTGTTTTGCAGAGTATATACCTTCTACCAAGCCATAAAATGTTCCATCGTCATACTTAACAGCTGCCCTTGCTTTCAAAGGTGGTATCTCAACTAAATCACTATCTGTGTATAAGCCTTTTTTACTTGTCTTTTTACCTACTTGGTATGCAATGCCAAGCTCTGCAAATACCTTGTCAGTAAATCCGTAAACTCCGTTTATATCACCACCGTATATAGCCGCATCAATATTTTTATAAGTAGTACAGGTTGTATTACCACTAGAACTAGGTACACAAGATGTATTGGAGGCTCTATACTGATACAAATAGATATAATCTTTTAAACTACTGTAAAAGAGATTAGCTTTTATACCTAAGTTGTTAACAGGGAAAAACTCTCCACCTAAATCTAACTCTGTGTTTTTGGTAGGTTTTAAATCTGGATTACCGTACCAAGGAGACATTCCAGATAATGATATAAACCTTTCTTCAGGGTCTGGAGCTCTAACTGTGTGTCCTAAGCCTACATAAACGTTATCTTTCTTGTTAAAGTTATACTTTCCTATCACGTAGCCAGATAGATAGTTATCACTGTTAGAGAATTTATTACCATTTTTAGAGGTAAATAAATTTTTATTACTTGAACTCATAGAATCAGGGTCTGCTTTTGAGTAGTTGTAATCGTATCTCAGCCCAGCTGATAAAGTCAATCTGTCTATATTTTTACTACCCTTAATAAACAGTCCTATATCTTTAATGTTAACATCTGGTATCATACCATTATTTACGTTAGATCCGCCTTGTTGCACGTTGTTTGCAAGCCAGTTTCTTAAATAAGAGTCAATTCCTACAGTCGTATCAACTCCTAATAGATTTAAATCTTTAGACAGTTTCCAGCCAAACATTTTGGACTCTGCATAGGTTTTCATACTATATCCAAGAGCAGGAAAAGGATTTGAAGTAGTTCTAAATGTATCTCTCATATCGTGTTTTACTTCGTTGTAGTAGATACTAAACTTCAATCCTATATCTTTTAATACAAAATCACCATTTAACCTGTTTGTTCTATCATAAAGAGCATCCATCTTTAAAGCAGGGTATAGAACATTCCTTGCATTTTCAAAAGCGTAAGAAAGTTTAATTTCAGCGTTATCGTTAGGTGTTAGTATAGTTTTAAACCAGACTCTATCTATGTTAAACGCTTTGTCATTTATGTATTGCGGTTTATATCTTCCATTTGGAGAATAAACAGCATACTCAGTTACTTTCTTTCCTTCTCCACTTTCGTAAGGTTTAGAGTACTGGTTAGAAGCTCCTGCCAATACTTTTATAAACTTGTTCCCCACATAACCCCAGCCATAAAGAGTCCTATAACTCCAGCTTCCATAACTTCCCCCTAATTCTCCTCCTACTCCTTCTTTAGGATCTTTTGTTTTAACGTTTACAACAGCTGCTAACGAACCAGCATTTTCTACATCAAACGGACCTTCTTTAATTGTTACTTTGTCTATTTGTGGGCTTGAAACGTGAAAAGCAGGTGGGTCCATTCTGTTAGGACATGCTCCGTAAATTTTTGAGTCATCAATTAAAACGTTGATATTATCTTTTGAAAAACCTCTTATATACAGGTCGTTAGCAATTCCTGCCTTTCTCATGTACCATATTTCCGGATAAAACTCAGATAAAATCTCTCCAAGGTCTATCTGCCTTGTAATCTTTGACTCTTCTTGAGTAAGCTCTTTTTTAGATGCAACTTCTTCTTTAGCAGCTTTCTCTTCAACTGTAATTTTTTCTATCCTGATACCTTCTACAGCCTGTGAGTAGTAAACAATTGCAGTAGTAGATAATAATACCCCTAAAGCCAACCTCTTCATATTAAACCTCCTTGTTAATTTAATATGACTATTTTAATATATTTTAATGTTTAAATCAACATATAAATCAACATATAAATAAACATTTTATATTTCACATTTTAAAAAACTACTATTTTGGATGGATTGACAGTTATAACTCGGTAGGTAGAAAAATACAACGAACCTACAAAAAAATGTTATCATATTAGAAAATTTTTAAAAGTTAAAAAACCAAATGGAAAAAATAAAAACCGATTTATTACTAAAACATCTATTCAAAAACCCAGCCACAAAACTCATAGAGATAATACTCGGAAAAAAAGTAAACTGGCAGCTCCTTCAAGATAGTGACCTTAAAATAGTTAAAACCAGAGAAGCTGACTTGGTTGTTAAGTTAGAAGACAATACCATTTTACATATAGAGATACAAAGCACAAACGACCCTTCTATGCCATATAGAATGTTTGAGTACTTTTATCTTATCACTGACAAGTATAAACCAAAAGACTTAATTCAAGTATGTATATACATAGGAAAAGAGCCTTTAAAAATGTCAGACAAGATACAGTTTTCAGACTGGACCTACAGGTATAGACTGATAGATATTAAAGATATACCGTGTAAAGAGTTAATAACAAGTCAAAATATCACAGACAAACTACTTGCAGGTCTATGTAAGATAGAAGACCCTAAGTTTTATGTGGAGAATGTGATAAAAGAGATAAAGAACGCAAACCCAAAAGATAGAAAAGAACTATTTACACTATTTCTTGAAATAAGTAAAATAAGGAATAATATAGAGGAAGAGATAAGAAGTTATATAAGACAGGAGGATTTTGAGATGCCAATTACAATAGAGTGGACAAGGGAAGAGATAGAGAGTTATCCAGTGTTAAGAGATGTTTTAAAGATTGGGAAAGAGGAAGGTTATAAAGAAGGATTACAACAAGGACTACAGCAAGGACTTAAAGAAGGACTGGAACAAGGAGTGCAACAAGGACTACAGAAAGGTTTAATAGAAGGATTAAGACAGAGTGTGATTGATACTATAGAGCTAAAATTTGGTTATGTGGAAGATGATTTAAGAGAGAAAATAAACCAAATATCTGATATTAAACAGTTAAAAGAACTACTTAGAAAAGTTATTATTGCAAATAGTTTAAATGATATAGTGTAAGGTGTCAAATATTTACATCGGATAGGAGAAAGTACTAAAGATGATTGTAAAAGTTAAAAGAGAAGATTACTTTTCAGAATTTGAAATAAATATACAAGAAAAAAGAATAACAATCTTAGAAGTGTTAGACTATATAAAAAACTACTTAGACCCAAGCTTATCCTACAGGTCTAACTGTAGAGCTTCTATATGCGGAACTTGCGGGGTAAAAGTAAACGGTAAACCAGTTTTAGCCTGTAAAACAAAAGCCTTGGATTTAGCAGAAAATAACACTCTACTCATAGAACCGGTTGATAATATGCCAATAATAAAAGATTTAATTGTAGACCAAGATGAATTTTTAGAAAAATTAAAGAAAGCAAAAGCGTGGTTTGAACCCAGAGACAACTTTGAAAAAGTTTATCCTCAAGATTTAGCATTGTTTGAAAAAGAGGCAGACTGTATACTGTGTGGAATATGCTACAGCGTTTGCCCTGCATTCCAGAACGATAAAAACTTTGGCGGACCTATCAACTTTATAAAAATTTTTAGATTCTGGAAAGATAAAAACGATGCCCTTGGCGATGTTAGAATAGAGATTGCAAAAGAAAACAACATCACATCTTGTATACATTGTAAGTACTGCACTTTCTCCTGTCCTAAAGAAATTCCAGTAGAATCAGACATAATGCAACTGGAATTTTTCGGAAAACAAAAAGGAATTATCCAGTCTCAAGATAACTTTGGATTCGGCTTTAATTTTGGTTTTTAATCAGGAATATTATACCTTTTCTTATAAAGCATTATAAACGCATCTATTACAGCAACTATAACGGGAGCTATAAATATTCCCAGAAAACCAAAAGCCTTTAAACCGCCTAATATAGCAAAAAATAAAATCATAGGATGAATATCTATCTTACTTCCTACCACTATAGGTCTTACAATGTTATCAACTGTACTTATTACAAAAGTCCCATATAAGAAAAATAACAATCCTGCAATAAAGCTCTTAGTAGCAAAAAGATAAATTGCCACCGGAACCCACACTAAAGAAGCTCCACCAAAGGGTATAAAAGCAGCCAAAAAAGTAATAAAAGCTATAATTATGGCATAATCTACCCCAGCTACCAACAAACCTATCAACGTTGCTACAGCCTGAGCCACTGCAACGAAAACACTCCCTAATATAACAGCTTGAACAGCTAAATAAGAGTTTTTAAACAGATAATCCTTTTCTTCTTTATCAAGTGGTATTACTGAATGAACCAACTTATAGAGTTTCTCTCCATCTTTAAAGAGAAAGAAAATATTTAAAATCAAGATAAAAATACCTATAGAAAATAAAATTAGATTTGTTAAAAATCCTTTAGCGATATCAAAAAATGTAGAAGCAAAGCCTTTAAGATAGTTGATAAAAGTTTCGTGTAGATTGCTGTTTACGTTATTAAAAATTTCATTTTGAACCTTTAAATACAAGTTATACAAATACGGCACTGATTTTAACTTTTCAACAAAGTAATTTGGATTAGATATATACTGAGATACTAATGGATACAAATCTATAATCTCCTTTGCCAAAAAGAAGACAATTAAACTTAAAGGTATAAGTATAAAAGTTAGAATTGTCAAGGTAGAAATCAAGGAAGATAAAATATCACTTTTAACTTTAGACTTTATTTTTAGATGAAATGGATAAAATATTACTACAAAAAGAAGAGATACAAGTATCAGCCCTACAAAGGGACTAAATATAACGTATCCTAAAAAAAGAAAAAGAAGAAAGGAAATAATAAAAAATATATTTCCTAACTTCTCATAATTAGAAAACAATCAGCCTCCTTTCTATTACTCTTCTCCTTTCTTTAAAGCTCCTCCAACGAAAGCAATAATACCTGTTAAAATTGTAAAAGCTGTCATAATGATAAACGCTAACCAAGCTTCCATCGCACACACCTCCTTGAGTATTTACTCTAAATTATAATCCATAATTATTTTTTAAGCAACATTTTTTATAAGATTTAATGCTTCTTCTACACTTATACCTTCATGGACTATTTTAGCTAATACAGAAGTTATTAAAGATACGTTATCATGCTGGAATATATTTCTTCCTATAGACAGTCCGGCACATCCAGCTACTACAACGGCATCATAAACCATCTTTAAAAGAGCCTCATCTGAATCTACTTTAGGACCTCCGGCTATCACAACTGGAACAGGGCAACCTTCTACAACCTCTCTAAATGTCTCAGGGTCTCCTGTGTAAGGAACTTTTACAATATCAGCTCCAAGTTCTGCTGCAATTCTTGCTATATGGGCTATCGCTTTAGGGTCGTAAGGGTTTTTTACTTCTGGACCTCTGTAGTACATCATAGCAAGAAGTGGCATCTGCCATTCAAGACATTTTTTAGATACTTCTCCAAAGTCTTTTAACATCTGTTTTTCATCTTCAGCACCTATGTTTACGTGTATAGAAACACCGTCAGCTCCTAACTTTATAGCTTCTTCTACAGTGCATACTAACACCTTATCGTTTTTTCTTAATGATAAATCTGTAGAAGCTGACATATGGATAATCAGACCTAAATCTTTACCTTTACCTCTGTGTCCTGCTTCTACCATACCCTTATGTAGTATTATTGCATTTGCACCACCTTCTGCTATCTTTTGAACTGTTTCTTTCAGGTTTACAATCCCTTTCATAGGACCTGAACTAACACCATGGTCCATAGGGACTAAAACAGTTTTTCCTGTATCTCTATTAATAAGTCTCTCTAATCTTACTCTCTTTCCTATGGACAATTTATTCCTCCACAGATGATTTTTGATTTATTATTATACATTACTCTCAGACTTTTCTTGTTGGTTTGTTAAGTTTTTAGTTTGTAGTAAAGCTTGCTTTTCCTTTTCGCAGTTTTGAAGCTGTTTATTTAATTTATTTATTTCCATTTTAAATTTAATCCAATCACCTATTGTAAGAGTTAAGGCAAATATTGCACCTATAACTACGCTAAATATGATAACTACAGATAATGGCATTGGAACGGTTTGGTATCCCGGAAGAAGATTAACACTTACAGAAGTTGCATTCATCGCCACAAAATAAGCAACTATCAACAATATAAAAAGCCAAATTATAAGCCTTATTTTACTCAACATCTTTCAACCCTTCTTTTAATTTATTATAAATTTCTTTTAAGTCTTGGGATATAACTCTTACCTCTCCTAAAACTGGCATAAAGTTAGTGTCTCCATTCCATCTTGGGACTATATGATTATGAATATGGGTTTCAAGTCCAGCTCCTGCAGCTCTTCCTATGTTATACCCTATATTAAAACCATCCGGATTAAGAACCTTTTTTAGAAGTTTTACCATCTTTTGAGTAAGTAAAGCTATTTCACACATAGTTTTCTCATCTATCTGGGTAAAATCTCCTATATGGTCGTTTGGGCATACCATTAAATGTCCAGCATTGTAAGGAAAAAGGTTCATTATAACAAAAGCATTTCTTCCTCTGTAAAGTACAAGATTTTTTTCATCATCATTATCTTTAAAAGCTCTACAAAGAAAGCATTCATCAGACTTACTAAGTCCTTCTATGTACTGGGACCTCCAAGGAGAGTAAAGTCTTTCCATACCTATTGCCTCCGTTTTATATGTAAATTTTTACATTTTGTGTATTTTTTCCACATTTTGTATGGTATAAATTATAACAATAAAATTAAGAGGTAAGCAATGAAAAAGATAGGTGTAGTTTTACTTAATATGGGTGGTCCTGACAGTTTAGATGCTATACAGCCATTTTTATACAATCTATTTTCTGACCATGATATCATACAAATACCAAAACCTATACAAAAACCAGTTGCATTTTTAATATCAAAGATTAGGTCTAAAAAAACAAGAAAGTATTACGAGATAATGGGTGGAAAATCTCCCCAAAAAGAACAAACCTTAAAGCAGGCACAAGCTTTACAGGAAGCTCTGGGAGATGATTATAAGGTAGTTGTTGCAATGAGATACTGGCATCCTTTTACTGATGAAGCTCTACAAGAACTGTTTAATTACGATTTAGAAAAGATAATACTATTACCTCTATATCCTCAATACAGCAGGACGACCACTGGTTCATCTTTTAATGAGTTTGACAGACAGATAAAAAAGTATATAAAAGCAGGAAAATACACTGTCTTATCAACCCTTAAAGGAGTAAAAAGTCCTTACTACTACTCTTCAAACATTCCAATTAAAAAAATCAACTGCTATTATAACAATATAGATTATATAAATGCAATGGTAGAAAATATAAAGGAAAACCTACCTCAAGACTATCAAAACTACTACTTTCTTTTTAGTGCCCATAGTCTTCCAGAAAAGATAATTTTAGATGGAGACCCATACAAACACCAAACAGAAGAAACTGTAAGGTTAATAATGGAAAACTTTAAAGGAGTTAGGTACTCTTTGGTATACCAGTCTAAAGTTGGACCAGTAAAGTGGTTAGAACCGTTTACAGACCAAGAGATTGAAAGACTATCAAAAGAAGGAGTTAAAAATTTAGTTGTAATACCTGTTAGTTTTGTTTCTGAACATTCTGAGACACTGTATGAACTTGATTATCAGTACGGCAACCTTGCCAAAGAGTTAGGCATAGAAAACTATATAAGAATACCAACCCTAAAAACCCACCCTAAGTTTATGCAAGCCTTAAAAAATTTAGTTTTACAGTGTAGTTAAAAAACTACTGAAAATTACTTGGGTTTACTTCTATTGTTATTTTAATATTTGACTTTTTAAGTGTTTTTTCATAAAAATCTTTAAATATTTTCTTATCTTCTTCATTTTTATACTCAAATATGTACATAAGATAGTTGTCAAGGACTGATTTTTTAATAATTTTTAAATTTTTAAAAAACTCTTCTACATAGTTAGAAACTATTGAACCTTTTAGATTTTTTGTAAATATCTCTAACTTTATAACTTTTATAAACGGTGGAAGGTTAAGTCTTTCCCTCTTTTTCAACTCCCAAGTTAAAAATTTATAAACATCAAAGTTAAACCTTTTTAACTCTTCTTCTTGATTAGTTATTGCAACATAATTTTTTTCACAAACGGTTATAGGAATCATCACTTTTTTAAAAAACTCATACTCTGACCTAAAATCTGGAAAATCTAAAATAAAGTCCGGATAAAGATTTATAACAGTTTCAAACTTCCCTACACTTAAAGTTTTTAGCTCCAAACTACTCACAACTTTAAACTTATTCCAAAACTCAACTGGAAGAGATTTTTTTAAAAAAACTTCCACTTTTTCCTTTCCAAACCCTGTTTCTGTAGTTTTAAAATCACACTCAGGACATAAAGGAGTGTATTCATACTTTGTTTTACACCTTCCACACTCTAAATATTTTTTCCCTTCTTTCAAATGGACGTTTAGATGATATCCACACTTTTGACAAATAGCCTGCCAACCACACCTCTCACATACAACTAAACTTGAGTAATAACTTTTATTTGCAACAATTAGACAGCTTCTACTTTTTGTGATAAGGTCCTTTATTACAAGCAAATCACTATTAATATTTTTATGGGGGATGATTTGGATGTTAGCTGAATTAATTTTAGGTTTGTTATTTAAATGTATAATCTGTTTTTTTTGTAAGGATAAAAAACTTTCTAAAGATGGAATAGATGAAGCAAAAATAACAGGTATACCTTTCTCTTTATTAATATAGTATGCAACTCTTTTAATATCTATTTTAGGAGTTCTTTTTGATTTATAGACTTTTGAATCTTCTTCTTCTACGATTAAGATTTTCTGGTTTTTTATTGGTATAACTGCAGAAGAGACCGTTCCTATAAGTATTACGTTTTGTTCCATTGCCTTTTTCCAAACCTGCCATTGAGTAGAAGGAGAGATTGAGTCGTTGTAAACATATACATTCTTAAATCTTCTTGAAAATATCTCATAGTAAATATTACAAAGTTCAACTGAAGGAAGGATAATATGGATACTACCATTTTTTATTTTTTGTGTAAGCTGCAAGTAGTAGTTTAGTCTTTTTTCCGGATAAAACTCATCAAAAAGGTAGATTTTGTTTTTTAAAGTGTTGATACTTTCGTAATCTTCCTTATAACTAGACAAAACTAAAGAGTCTTTTAATATACTTAGACCTTCTTTTACTTCTACTATCCCTTTATCTACCAAAGATTTAATAGTTTTTCTATCAAAACCTAACTCTTTTAGGTCTTCGTAGGTTAGATAATCTCTTTCGTATAGTAATTCCAATAACTCTTTTTGTTTGTGGGTTAACTTTTTTACTTGGGAATTTTCCTTTAAGAAAAAGAGTTTTCCTATAAAAGGGTCTTTTATGTTTTTTTCTCTTATTTTGTTTGGAACAAAGTAGTCAACTGTTAAACCTATTGGAGAAATGTAAAATTCTGAAAGATTTTTTATTATATTTATCTCTTTTTCCGTGAAAACTTTATCCTCTACTGAAAATACATCTTTTACCTTTGAAAAATCAGGCTGATTTTTAACACCTAATATTATTCCGTAATGTTTTGTTGATTTAAAAGGAACCTTTACTTTTCTACCTATTAAATCTGCTTTATTTAAGTGTAAAGGTATTCTATAGACAAAAGTGTTAAAAAGAGGAACAGGAACTGCAACTTCTACAAAAATTTCTTCCAAGATTGTTTTATTCTATCTCTTCAATAATAAAGTTTGTGTTTGTGTATATACAAATCTCGCCAGCTATCTTCATAGCCTCTTCTACTATCTTTCTTGCATCTAAATCTGTATTTCTATAAAGTGCAAGTGCAGCAGACCTTGCATAATCTCCTCCTGACCCAATAGCCAAAACCGGTTCATCCGGCTCTATAACATCTCCATTTCCAGACAAAAGCAGTATATTCTCCTTATCAGCTGCAATCATAACAGCTTCTAATCTTCTCAAGTATTTATCAAGTCTCCAGTCTTTTGCAAGTTCTACAGATGCTCTTATTAGATTTCCTCTGTGTTTGTTTAACTTTTCTTCAAGTCTCTCCATAAGTGCCAGTCCATCAGCTGCACTGCCTGCAAATCCTACAACTACTCTTCCTTCGTTTAACTTCCTAACTTTTTTGGCTGTTTGCTTCATTACAGAAGATCCAAGTGTAACTTGCCCGTCTCCTGCCATAACGGTCTTACCGTTTCTACGGACAACTAATATAGTTGTACTTCTAATTTTTTCCATCTTTTTCCTTTATAATTTTTGCTATAGGGTCTTCTTTCTTAGAATTTTCAGAGATATATTCTTCTATACTTTCTATTGAATCTTGTGGTACAAGTTCTTTCATATTTGCAGGTATTCTTTTTGCAAATAAAAATCTCTTTATATAGTAGTCTTGATTTATATCTGTGATCTCAACTTTTCCTCCTCGTGATGAAGCATGGATCATTTTTCCATTTCCTATGTATATTCCTACGTGGGAAGGATAACTGGCATAGGTTGCAAAAAATAGAAGGTCTCCGGGTTTGATATTTTCTCTTCTTACAAAATAGCCGTAGAGTGCTTGCTCTCTTGCAGTTCTTGGCATTTTATAACCAGCAAGTTCAAAAACGTGTTGGACAAAAGAAGAACAATCTATACCATTTATACTTTCTCCACCAAAAGTATATCTAGTACCTAACAATCCTATTGCATACTTGTAGATATCTCTGTTAGGTTCTAAATCATCCCCGTAAACTCTTGGCCCGTAGGAGTAAGAAACTTTTTTGACTTTTAAACTTTTTTTGGAGTGTTTTGAATGTCTCGAGTGTTTTGAGATTTTATCTAAACTTTTATGTTTTACACTGATACTTTTACTGTGTTTTTTTTCTATTTTTTTTGTTTTTGCTTCTGCAACTGATGGCATTATGAGTATTGCAGAACTCATAAAAATGCCTATAATCTTTTTTAACACTTTCATGTGCGTCCCCCTATTCTTTATACCTGTCAAAAATTATAACACTCTATTTTCGGTTTGTAAACTTTTTTACTTTACATTATAATAAAACTATTAAAATCATGGAGTTAATTAGGTAATGGCAATACTACCTATATATAAAAAGCTAAGAATTTTTTCTAAACAAAGTGAAGAAGCTAAAAATTTTTCTAAAAATTTAAACGACTGGCTTATAAAAAAAGGAATAGAATCTAAGATAATAGAAAACGTTCAAGATTTAGAAAAAGGAGAGATTAAGGAGATAGATGCATTAATAGTTGTAGGTGGAGACGGCTCTCTTTTAATAGCATCAAGAAGAGTAGCAAAGTATGGTATTCCACTTATAGGAATAAACTTGGGAAGACTTGGTTTTTTAACTGAGATAAATAAAGAAGAAGCTTATGAAAAATTAGAAGATATTTTGTCTAAACCTCTGTGTATATCAAAAAGAATGATGCTTAGGGCTACTTTAAAAAGGGATGGAAAAGAGGTTTTAACAGCTGATGTACTAAACGATGTTATAGTAAACAAGGCAATTTTGGCAAGAATTGTAGACGTAGCAGTTTATGTAGGAGATAGATACATAACAACTTTTAACGGTGATGGTGTTATAGTATCTACTCCAACAGGGTCTACAGCTTACGCTTTGTCAGCTGGAGGTCCAATCGTATACCCTCCTTTAGAAGTGTTTGTTTTAGTACCTATTTGCCCCCATACTTTAACAGACAGACCTATCATACTACCAACAACAGAGCCAATCAAAATAAAACTAATCTCAAAAGACAAAGACGCATGGTTAACTTTAGATGGCCAAGAAGGAACACAGCTTTTTTATGGTGACGAAATAGTGGTAAAACAATCTCCTTACTACACTTTCATAGTTAGAACTCCTTATAAAAATTACTTTGATATACTTAGAGAGAAGTTAAATTGGAAATAAGAGTAGGAATAGGTTACGACTTACACAAACTTGAGGAAGGAAGAAAGTTGATAATAGCAGGTGTAGAGATACCATCTGATAAAGGATTTTTAGCCCATTCTGACGGTGATATATTTTTTCACGCATTAACAGATGCCCTTTTGGGAGCTGTAGGTTATGGTGATATTGGACAACTGTTCCCAGACAGTGATAAAAAGTTTAAAGATGCTTCCAGTGAGATCTTTTTAAAAGAGGCTAAAAGGATTATTGATGATAAAAAATATAAAATTGTTAATATAGACGGCGTTATAATAATAGAAAAGCCAAAGATACTACCTTATAGAGAAAAAATGATAGAAAATACAGCCAAAATACTTGAGATAGAAAAAGATAGAGTGTTTTTAAAAGCAAAAACAAACGAAAAGATGGACAGTATAGGGAAACAAGAAGCAGCAGCTTGTTATGTTGTGGTATTACTAAAAAAGGAGGAGTAAATTATGAAAGATATAAACTTAGATACAACGGTTGAACAGGTTTTGAGGAAGTATCCCTTTACAAGAAGATTTTTTGAGTCTAAAAATATGTACTGCAATGTATGTGCCTGTAAACCTCATGAAAGACTACAGATAGCAGCTATCAACTACGGCCATGACCCAGTACAATTTGTAGAGGAGTTAAAACAGTTTATTATAGAGTATGGAAAACAACAATCCGGCTAAAAACCTAATAGAAAAACTTATAAACAGTGATGATGTATATTTAAGCAGGGTAAAAAGTTTAGGTGATACTCTAAAAACTCTACTAAAAGGAAAAGTACCTGAAGGTATACTTCAAGATTTACAACTTTTAGACAGTATGAACCCTGCCAAAAAAAGAAACTTTTTAAAAATAATACTATTTCATTTAAACTCCCAACCTTACAATGAGATTAAAACTACAAAAAACGAAGAAAAACCTAAAAATAGATTTACAATTTTTGACCTTGAAAAATACGAGATAAACAATCTATCTTCTTTGACAACCTTAGAGAAAAAATCTTTCAAAAAGATTATGGTAAAAAACGTTTACCAAGCCCTTTACAACTTTCCTGAAAAGTACGAAGACAGACGAGTAAAAAAAATACTAAAAGTCAAAGATGGAGAGACAGGGACATTTTACGCACAGGTAGAAGATATAAAAAAAGTAAACAGAGGTAAACTAAAAGTTGAAGTAATCTTAAGACAAGATAACGTTTTATTTTCTGCCTTGTTTTTCTACGATAAACCATACCTTTACACATACTTTAGAAAAGGTAGAACTGTAAAACTTTTTGGAAAAGTAAGCGTTTATAAAAAAAATTACTCTTTGATACAACCAGACTTACTTGAAGAAAAAGAAGACCCAATAGACACTATAGCCCCTGTTTACTCACTCCGAGGAGACAGCTCCATAAAAACAACAGGACAAACTATAAACCATCTAAGAAGAGGAATGTTTAAAATTGTAGAAAAGTTTTCAGATGTAAAAGATTACATTCCAAATTTTATTTTAGAAAAGTATAACTTCCCACCACTGTCAAAAGCTTTAAAGTTTATTCATCACCCAGACGAAAACACTGATATTGATGAGTTAAACAATTTTCAAAATATACACCAAAAAAGACTTATCTTTGATGAGCTGTTTTTATTACAACTTGCACAAAAATACAGAAAAGCCTTATTACAGAGAAATCCATCTTACAATATAAAAGTTAAAGAGGACTTTTTACAGGAAGTGGAGAAAAACCTTCCTTTCCAACTTACAAACGCTCAAAAAAGAACAATAAAAGAGATTTTATCAGATTTAGAAAAAGAGGTACCTATGAACAGAATGGTTTTAGGAGATGTGGGAAGTGGTAAGACTGTGGTAGCTGCGATATCATCTTTAGCAGTAGCTTTAAACAACTACCAATCAGCAGTAATGGCACCAACAGAAATACTTGCACAGCAACACTATAACAACTTTAAAAACTTCTTAAAACCATACTTAAAGGACTACGAGATAGCACTTTTAACAGGTAGTCTCTCGTCAACAGAAAAAAAGAAAATATACAAAGCAGTAGAAAGTGGTATAGTAAAAGTAGTTATCGGAACCCATGCACTACTTGAAGAAAAACTTAAGTTTAAAGACTTGGCTTTGGTAGTAGTTGACGAACAACACAGATTTGGAGTAGAGCAGAGAAAATCTTTAATAGAAAGGTCAGAAAAAAAGCCCCACGTGATGGTTATGACGGCAACACCAATACCAAGAACCTTAGCCCTTGCATACTACGGAGACTTAGACATATCAAAGTTAGACGAATTACCAAAAGGAAGAAAACCTGTAAAAACAGTTATACTTTTTGAAAAAGAGAGAGATAAACTTTACAGTGTAATAAAACAAGAGTTAGAAAAAGGGAGACAAGTATTTGTAGTCTATCCTTTAATCCAAGAATCAGAAAAGACAGACTTAAAATCAGCTGAGGAAGGATTTAAACACTATCAAGAAGCTTTCCCCGATTACAAAGTAGTCTTACTACACGGTAAGATGAAACAGGAAGAAAAAGACAGAATAATGCAAGAGTTTAAAGAAGGAAAAGCTCACATACTTGTATCGACGACAGTTATAGAAGTAGGAGTTGATATACCAAACGCAACAGTGATGGTAATAGAAGAAGCCCATAGGTTTGGACTTTCCCAAATCCATCAGCTGAGGGGTAGAATAGGAAGAGGACAGTACGAAGGATACTGTTTTTTAATGGCTCCAGACGAACTATCCCAACCCCAGTCAGACTCTTCCAAAGAAAAATCAAGACTAAAAGCGTTGGAAAGGTTAAAGATATTAGTTAAAACTAATAACGGCTTTGAAATTGCAGAAAAAGACTTAGAGCTAAGAGGTGCAGGAGACATAGCAGGAGTAAGACAGTCTGGAGAAAGTGGCTTTATATTAGCAGATTTAAAAAGAGATGAAGAACTTCTGGAAATAGCCACAAAAGAAGCCCAAGAGATGATAAACCAAGACCCAACCTTAAGTAAATACAAAGAGTTAAAAGATGTAGTGTACAAAATGTACGCAGACAAGTTTGACCTTGTAAGTATTGCATAATAAAATTTACAATATATAATTATTACTTAAAATTTACAATATATAATTATTACTATCGAAAATTTTTAATCATTTGGGGGAATTTATGGATAAAAGAAAAAAAGTAGAATCAATGGATGAAGAAATCCAACTGGAAGAAGCCGAAAAACAAGAGTACCATAAACCAGAGCCAGATTTAGAAGCTATATTTACAGGCTCTCAGGCGTTAAAAAAAGCTCCTAAGATTTACGGGGTATCTACAGGTATTGAAGGATTGGACGATTTATTTTTTATAGTAACAAGTGAAAATGGAAAGATTGTTAAAAAAACGTTAGGTGGTATACCAGCTTACTCTGTAATGAACATTACAGGTGTATCAGATACAGGAAAATCTCTTATGGTAGAACAGTTTACTGTCCATCAAGCTAGTAAAGGAAATAAAGTTGCTTTCATAACTGTTGAGTCTCCTGCCAACTTCGTTGTAGCTTCTTTAAAACTTAGAGCTTCTGCAATGGGGTTAAACTTTGATGACTTTCAAGACAACATCATCTTGATAGATGCAGCCTCTTCTACAAAGATAAGAGAAAATGTTCCAGACTTACTTGCAACACTTGCATACGTTATCCAACAGTACAAAGTAAAGTTTACCGTAATTGACTCTGTGACAGGACTTTTTGAAAATAAGGAGATGATGGCAAGGGCTATAGTAAGAAGACTGTTTAACTTTATGAAAAAATGGTATCAAACTGCGTTGTTTGTGTCTCAAAAAAGAAGTGGACACGAAGAACTTACAGCAGAAGCTGCAGGTGGTTATGCGGTAGGACATATAGTTGATGGAACAATGGTGTTGGCAAAGGAGCTAATAGACTCTCCTTTTAAAGCAAAAATGTATAAAAAAGAGATTGGAGATATTGTAAGGTTATTTAGAATAGATGGTTGTAGAATGTCTGGACACGATACAAAAACACACTTTTTAGAAATAACAGAAACAGGATTAGTAAAAATAAAACAACCAATAGGAGGTTAAGAAGATGGTGATTCAAATCACATCAATTCCAGAAAACACACAAGACGTAGAACATTTAGTAAGCAGAGTTTTTTTCAAATCAATTGACCTACTGGGAGGATTAAGCAAGTTAGCTGAGTTTAGAACTTTAACATGGCTTCCATCGTTGGCAAGAGCATCTTACGTTATTGTTTTAAGAGAAGAGTATCTAAAAACAGAAGAAGAGATAGCAGAGAAAGTAGGACTAACAAAAAATACAGTAAGAAACATACTCAGAGCAGACCCAACTTTAGCACTGGAAAAAATTAAAAAGTTGGAAGAGCTTGCAAAAGAAGAGCTAAAAGAGATGAAAGTTCATACAGCTGGTGGCATAGCAAAGCTTGCATACAAGATGATAAAAGAAGGTCAAGATGCAGAAACCCTTGTTCACTACTGTCAACTTGTATCTACAGAAGTTGCACAAATATTAGATGTTCCATGGGCTTATATGGTACTAAAACATATAAAAGGTATAAAGTATCCAATAACTGAAGCTAATCAGTTATTAGAAAAATTAAAAGATGTTAAAATAAAAGGTCATGATCCAAAAGAAATCTTAAATAAGCTTCACTATCCAATTAAAAATCCAGCTGCACTTTTACACGAAATAAAGCAAGTATTAAGTAGTAAAGAAGAGGCTACTTACGGTATCTAAATAGATATCAAAATCAACTTCATTATCAATAATGGGGGGAGATTATATCTCCCTCCGCCAACTTTTAATCTTAGCTAATCTAATTCTGATTTATAATCCTATTTATTTTAAGATTTCTTAATTTTAATATAAAAAATTATGTAATCATATATAGATATGCCTATATAATCCATACTATAATTATAATTGTCTATAATAATTTTAAAATTATTTAACACTTTACAGTTAGCAAATATTAACTTAAAATATTGTATGGAGGTTTAGAATGAAAACTGTTTGTATTTACCATAAAAACTGTACTGATGGAACCACCGCAGCTGCGATACTGCTTTTAAAGTATCCTGATTGTAAGTTATTTCCCTTAGACCATAACTATAGAGAAGAAGAATTTCAACCTATATTAGATGAGGTAGATAAAGATACAACGGTTTACATTGTGGATTTTTCAATTAAACAACCATTTTTTGAAAAGCTGGCAAGTAAAGCAAAAGAAGTTATAAACATAGACCACCATATAAGTGTAAAGGATATGTTAGAAGAGTTTACTAAAAAGTATAGCAACTTTAAATTAGTATTTGATAACGATAAATCAGGTGCATCTTTAACATGGCAGTATCTGTTTGGCAGTAATCCCCCAGATATCGTTAAGTATGTTGAAGATAAAGACATCTGGAAATGGGAGTTTGGCGATATAACAAAGTACGTTAACGATTATCTATTTTTATATACAAATAAACCTCAAGAGTTAAGGCAGCTTCTTGATAAAGATATAAACGAGATTATAGAAAAAGGTAAGATAATAAATCAGTATACTACCTACCTCATAGATAGTTTTGTAGAAAAATCAAAAGACTTATATATACAAATTGGAAGTTATAAAGTAAGAGCTTACAACACAGGACTGTTTCAATCAGAGATAGGAAATAAACTTTCAACTTTACATAATGAAGCTGTTTGTCTTTTTTCTATAAACGGAGATTACGTAAAACTAAGTTTTAGAAGTCTTGACCATCATAACCCTTCTGCTCTGGATTTAGCAAAGATGTTAAACGGTGGAGGACACAGAAACGCAGCTGGAGCTTCTATGAACTTAAAAGAGTTTTGTAATATTTTACTAATATAAAAAGAGGTGTGGAGATGCTTCAAACAGTTGAAGACCTTTCAACAAAAGAAAAAATAATACTAGCTGGTGCAGAAATAATAGTAAAGGAAGGATTGAGAAAATTTACTGCAAAAAACATTGGGAGTAAAGTTGGGATTACAGATGCGGCAATTTATAAGCATTTTACATCTCTAGATGAAATTATCGTTGAGATTATAAACAGATACATATCAAGATGCTCCCAAAATGTAGACAGAGCAATAGCTATGAATTTATCCACAGAAGAAACCCTAAAACAGGTTATGAGAGAGCACATAAAAGTTTTAGAAGAAACAAAAGGAGCTGTACCGATTTTATGTTTTGAGTTTAGCCGTTCTGGTAATAAAAAATTTTTTGATATACTCCATGGATTTGTAGAAAGTTATAAAGAAAAGTTATCCCAGATTATAGAAAAAGGTATAAATGAAGGAATAGTAAGGGAAGACATAGACCCTAAAGAAACTGTTATGCTCTTTGTAGGTTTAATACAGGCAAAAGTCTTTGCATACGTAATGGAAAACAGAGAAGGCCCTATAATAAGAAACCCAGAAGGTTTAATATCAGAGTTATTCTACGGAATTATGAAAAGATGATAGCAGTTGTCCAAAGGGTATTACAGTCCAAGGTAGAAATTGAAGGTAAAGTAGTAGGAGAGATTGGGAAAGGTGTAAACATCCTTTTAGGTGTTTCAAAGGAAGACGAGATTATAGATGTAGATAAACTTGTTGACAAAATTGTAAACTTGAGAATATTTGAAGATGAAAAAGGAAAGATGAATTTTTCACTAATTGATATCAAGGGAGAAGCTCTGGTTGTATCCCAGTTTACACTCCTTGCAAACTTAAAAAAGGGTAGAAGACCATCTTTTGAAAATGCAGCTGACCCTGAAAAAGCAAAATACCTTTACCAAGAGTTTATAAAAAAAATTTCAACATTTGTACCAACTAAAACAGGCATATTTGCAGCTGATATGAAAGTTTATATTCTAAACGATGGACCTGTTACGTTTATCCTTGATTCTAAACAGTTATAACTTTACCTTCTAAACCAATGCCTTTTTTCGCCTTTAGCTTCACGAGGTGGGAATATACTTCTATACAGGTTTTTCCAAAACACTTTAGCTCGTGTAGATTTGTAAGCCCAGATAGAAACAGATACAGAAAGAACTATCCATAAAGGAATAAGTATTTTTATTAATAACTCTGTTGCCTGTTTTTCCATTTGATTAAAAGCTGATGGGTCAACCATTAAAACTCCACCTTGAAGTTTTTTAATAAAAAGTATATCTTATTTTAAACTTTTTTCAAGGAGGAGAAACTGAGAAAGGTAAAGATAAACGTAATAAGTTTAGGATGCCCTAAAAACTTAGTAGATACAGAAAATATACTTGGAATGTTAAATACTACAGAAGTAGAGTTTACCCAAAGTAGTGAAGATGCAGATGTGATACTTATAAACACCTGTGGTTTTATAGACGCTGCAAAAGAAGAGTCTATAAACACAATATTAGAAGCTGTATCTTTAAAAGAAAAATCTCATAAAAAAGTGATAGTAACAGGTTGTTTGGTAGAAAGGTATAAACAAGAGTTAGAAAAGGAAATTCCTGAGGTTGATGAATTTATAGATTTAAAAAATCAAACAACAATTCCACAAAAACTATCAATACAGGTAAAACCTGAAAGTAAAAGAATCATATCAACACCAAAACATTTAGCATACCTGAAAATATCAGAAGGTTGCGACCATACTTGCTCTTTTTGTGCTATCCCAAACATTAGAGGAAAACATAAAAGTAAACCTATAGAGAAACTAGTTGAAGAAGCAAAGTACTTAGCAGACCAAGGAGTAAAAGAGTTAAATATAGTATCCCAAGACACGAGTTATTATGGAACTGATATTTATGGAAAACCTATGCTTTTTGAACTTTTAAGAAAGTTAGAAAAAGTAGAAGGTATAAAATGGATAAGGCTTTACTATCTTTATCCAACAACTGTTAACGAAGACTTTTTTAAATTTATAAAAGACAGTCAAAAAGTTTTACCTTACATAGAAATGCCTATTCAACATACACAAGACCACATTTTAAAAGATATGATGAGAGGTTATAGAAAGAAAAAGTTGTACCAAATACTAGAGTGGAAAGAAAAGTACACTCCAGATATGACCATAAGAAGCTCAGTTATAGTAGGTTATCCTACGGAAAAAGAAAAGGATTTTTTAAGTATGCTTGAGTTTTTAAAAGAAGCAAAGTTTGATTGGCTTGGAGTCTTTACATACTCCCACGAAGAAGGAACTCCTGCCTATGAAAAACATAAAGATAAAATTCCTAAAAAAGAAAAACTTAGAAGATTTAACGAAGTTATCAAACTACAAGAAGATATAACTTACGAAAAAAACTTTCAAACAGTTGGAAAAGAGTTTGAAGTGATTGTTGACGGATTTTCTGAAGAATGGGAGACACTACCAATCGGCAGGTCATACAGGTCAGCTTACGATATAGATGGAATAATTTACATAGAAACAACACAACCTTTAAAAACAGGTGATATAATAAAAGTCAAAATTAAAGAAGTGGCTGATAAATACGACCTTGTTGGAGAAGAGGTTTGAGAAAGTTAAAAGATATAAGACCTTTAGAGTTTAGAGAAGATTTTTTATTTGTGATAAATCAGTTGAAGCTTCCCCATGAACTGCAGTGGGTAAAGCTTTCTAACTTAGAAGATTACGAAAAAGCTATAAAAGATATGGTAGTAAGGGGAGCTCCCCTTATAGGTATAGTGGGTGCTTACGGTTTTTATCAAGGGATAAAAGAAGGTATACCAGCTCAAGAGGCTTACCAAAGGTTGAAAAATACAAGACCTACAGCTGTAAATCTCTTTTGGGCTTTAGATAGAATGCTTAACTTCTACCTTAAATACAAAGAAGACTCTGACATTTTACGAAAACTTTTAAAAGAAGCTCAAAGGATAGAGCTTGAAGATTATCACGCCAACAGAATGATAGGTGGTTATGGCGAAGTTTTGATTCCTGATAATTCAAACATCCTTACCCACTGTAATACAGGAGCTCTGGCAACAGCAGGATGGGGTACCGCTTTAGGAATAATAAGGTCAGCTTGGGAAAACGGTAAAGATATAACAGTTTATGTTGATGAGACAAGACCTTACTTACAAGGCTCAAGACTTACAGCTTGGGAGCTTTTAGAAGAAGGAATACCTCACTACATAATAACTGACTCTTCTGCGGGATTTTTAATGTCAAAAGGTGTTATAAATGTAGTTGTAGTAGGTGCAGACAGGATAACAGTTAACGGTGATGTAGCAAATAAAATTGGAACTTACTCATTATCAGTTTTGGCAAAATATCACAACATACCTTTTTATGTTGCAGCTCCTACGTCCACATTTGATTTATCGTTAGAAAATGGAAAAGATATTCCTATAGAAGAAAGGAAAGAAGAGGAAGTTAAAAACTGTCACTGTTGTCCAGTTGCCCCTAAAGAATCAAAAGCTTTAAACTACTCTTTCGATATAACACCAGCAGAAAACATAACTGCCATAATAACAGAAAAAGGTATAATAGATAGACCTAATAGAGAAAAGATTTTAAAATTTTTCGGGAGAAAGTAATATGAAAGTAGTAGCCATAGGTGGAGGTACAGGGTTATCTACACTTTTAAGAAGTTTAAAACATTTTGTGCCTGATTATATAAGTGATTTATCTGCAATTGTTACAGTATCAGACAACGGTGGAAGTACAGGGATACTTAGAAAAGAGATGAATATTCCAGCTCCGGGAGATGTTAGAAACTGTATAACAGCACTGGCAGAAGATGAAGATATCTTTACCAAAGTTATGCAGTATAGATTCACAGAAGGAGAAGGGCTAAAAGGACACAGTTTTGGAAACCTTTTTTTAACTGTACTTACAAAGATAACAGGAAACTTTTTAACTGCTATAGAAATAACCTCAAAAATTCTTAAGATAAAAGGTAAAATAATACCTTCAACAGACTCTATGGTTAACCTTGTTGCAGAGTTCACAGATGGAAAGATAATTAAAGGAGAAGTTGAGATAACAGAATACGGAAGGAAACTCGTAGCAAAGATAAAAAGAATTTGGCTTGAACCCCAAGATGTAAAAGCGCCACCTGAAGCAGTAGAAAAAATTATGGAAGCAGATATGATAATACTTGGTCCTGGTAGTTTATTTACAAGTATAATTCCAAACCTTTTAATAGATGATATTAAAGAAGCAGTATTAAACAGTCAGGCTTATAAAGTATATATCTGTAATGTTATGACCCAGTTTGGAGAGACAGATAACTTCACAGCTTCTGACCATGTTAAAGCTTTAAATAAAGTAATAACAGGAAATCCAGATGTAAACTTTTTAAACGCGGTTATACTCAACACTACAATACCCCCAGATGAAGTACTTAAAAGATACCTTAAAGAACACTCAGAACCGGTTGTCGCAGATGCAGGAAACTTATCAAGAATGGGACTTACTGTCTATGCAAAAGACCTGTTAGATGAAGGAAACTATGCAAGACATAGCCCAGAGAAACTAAACAACGTAATTTTAGAAATAATTCAAAACTTAAAAATAAAAAATGTACATTAATAGATATTTAACCTGCTTTAATACAAAAAATATACAAAATGAAGTTGTTGATACTGTAATAGTTGGAAGTGGACTTGCTGGGATATCTACAGCTTACTACCTCTTAAAACTAGGAATAAAACCACTAATTATAACAAAAAAAAAGCCCGGTATATCCAACTCTTTCCTAGCCCAAGGCGGAATAGCAGCTGCTATAGGATGTTTAGACTCTGTGGATTTACACTTTCAAGATACTATTAACGCAGGAAAGGGACTTTGTATAGAAAAAAATGTCAGAATACTTGTAGAAGAAGGTTTAGAGAGAGTAATAGACCTTATAGTAGCAGGTGTTGAGTTTGACAAAGATGAAAACGGTTTTCCAAAGCTCACAAAAGAAGGAGCTCACAGTATAAACAGAGTGCTACACTCTAAAGATAAAACAGGACACGAAATAGGGAAAAAACTTTTAGAGTATGTAAAAAATAACGTATTTTTAGCAGACGGCTTTTATTTAGAAGAAATTCTTACTGATGAAGACAAGTACGTAGGAATACTTCTTTCAGATGGAAAAAATCAAAAAGTTGTAAGGTCTAAATCTCTCGTTTTGGCAACAGGAGGTTATAGCGGCGTTTTTTTAAGGAATACTTCAGCCTACAATGTATCTGGAGATAGTATAGCTGTTGCTTACAGGTCAGGTTGTGAGTTAATGGATTTAGAGTTTGTACAATTTCATCCAACGGCTATTTATATAGAAGGAAAACCCGGTTGGCTTATATCAGAAGCTGTAAGAGGAGAAGGAGCTATACTTGTAGATGAAAACGGAGAAAGGTTTATAGACGAGTTAAAACCAAGAGATGAAGTTGCCCGTGCAATACTAAAAAAGTATCAAGAAGGGCACAAAGTATTCTTAGATATAAAACCCATCATTGATAAAGGCATTGATTTTAAAGAAAGATTTCCGAATGTTTTCAGTATGTTAAAAGAGTTTGGATTAGAGAACTTTACAAAGATACCTGTAAGTCCATCAGCCCATTACACTATAGGTGGAGTAAAAGCCCAGTTAGATGGCAGAACAGATATAAAAGGAATTTTTGCAGTTGGAGAAACAGCTTGTAGCGGTGTTCACGGAGCAAACAGACTTGCAAGTAACTCACTACTTGAGTGTATTGTATCTGGATACAAAACAGCATATAATGTTTACATAAATAATATGTGTAGTAAAATAAATTATACTGATATAGATAACGACAACGATGCAAAAAGACAGATGGAAAAATCTAAAAGAGAGTATTTTTTAAAAGAAATTAAAACTGTAATGTGGGAAAAAGTAGGTTTAATAAGATCACAAACCAGCTTAGAAACAGCTTTAAAGAAGATAGAGTCTATATACGATGATTTATCACCATACTGTAATGTTAGATATCTTAAAGACTTAACCATCTTATGTAAAGGAATTATTCTTTCAGCATTGTCAAGAAAAGAAAGTAGAGGAGTCCACTTTAGGGAAGACTATCCAAACCAGTCAGACGAATTTTTAAAACATACTATTTTGCAAAAAAATTTTGAAATAAACTTTAGGAGGTTTTAGCCATTCAGGAGTTAAGAATTAACAACCAGATAAGAGTAAAAGAAGTAAGGCTCATTGATGAAGATGGTAAAAATTTAGGAATAGTACCAATTGACGAAGCTTTAAGACTTGCCAAAGAAAAAAATTTAGATTTAGTAGAGGTATCTCCAAACGCAAATCCACCTGTATGTAAAATAATGGATTACGGCAAGTACAAATTTGAACAAAAGAAAAAAGAGAAGGAAGCTAAAAAGAAACAGCATGTTCAAGAAGTTAAAGAGATGAAGTTTAAACTTAACATAGAGAAGCACGACTATGAAACAAAGATAAAACACATAAGAGAGTTTATTCAAGACGGAGATAAAGTTAGAGTCTGGATTTGGTTTAGAGGTAGAGAAAACGTCCATCCAGAACTGGGAGATAAATTAGCTCAAAAAATTATAGAAGACGTTTCAGATATAGCTGTTGTAGAAAAAACACCAGTTAAAGAAGGTAGGAATATGATGTTTACGCTCATTCCTAAAAAGTAGTATAATAAAAAGTAGTATAATATAGATATAAAGCCGAAGTGGCGGAATTGGCAGACGCAGGGGACTCAAAATCCCCCGCCCGCAAGGGCGTGCGGGTTCGACTCCCGCCTTCGGCATATAAACACTCTCAATTTAAATTTACTCTGATTTAAATCTCAAAAAAATCCTTGAAAAAATCTGTATAATGGTAATTATTTTCTTAAATATCTTTGAGGTTTTTTATGATGGGTGAGTTTAAAGTTTTAAGTAAAATTAAAAATTACAAAGATTTAAAAAACTTAACAAAAGAAGAGATTACAGACCTTTGTCAAGATATAAGAGATTACATTATAGAAGTAACATCTATAAATGGAGGTCATATAGGACCGTCTTTGGGAACTGTTGAGTTAACCGTTGCTCTTCTTATGGCTTTTGACCCAGAAAAAGACAAGATAGTATGGGATGTAGGACACCAAACCTATGCTTATAAAATATTAACAGATAGAAAAGAGTCTTTTAAAACACTTCGCCAGTATAAAGGAATCTCTGGATTTTCTAAAATAAAAGAAAGTAAGTATGACCACTTTGGAACTGGACATAGTAGCACTTCCATATCTGCAGCTCTTGGCATGAGAGTAGGTAAAGACTTAAAAGGAGATGAGTCTTATACTATTGCAGTTATTGGGGATGGTGCAATGACTGCAGGTCAGGCTTTTGAAGGTTTAAATAATGCCGGATGGCTTGACCCTTCAAGGTTCATAGTTATCCTTAATGATAACCAAATGTCTATATCTCCAAACGTAGGAGCTATATACACATACTTCAACAAGATAATAACAAAACAAGTATTCCAAAAACCAAGACAGAAATTAAAAGAAGCTATAAACAAAATATTTGGAGACCAAGGTGTTAAGATTTTTAGAAAGATTGAAGAGTATACAAAAGGTTTATTTGCTCCGGGAATCATATTTGAAGAGCTTGGATTTACGTACGTAGGACCTATAGATGGACATAGTCTGTTTGACCTTGAGCAAACATTAGAAAATGTAAAATCTATGAGAGGTCCTATTCTTATTCACGTAATCACTCAAAAAGGAAAAGGATACAAATTTGCAGAAGAAAACCCAGTAGTATTCCATGGAGTGTCTCCTTTTGATAAAATATCAGGAATATTTAATAAAACATCTACAGCTCCTTCATACAGTAAAGTATTTGGAGATGCTTTGGTCGAACTTGCAGAAAAAGATGAAAAGATAGTAGCCATTACGCCTGCCATGAAAGAAGGTTCTGGACTTGTAGAGTTTGCAAAGAGATTTCCAAACAGATTTTTTGACGTAGGAATAGCAGAGCAGCACGCTGCAACCTTTGCAGGGGGGCTTGCATTAGAAGGTTTTAAACCAGTAGCAGCTTACTACTCAACTTTTCTACAAAGGGCTTACGACCAAGTGATACATGACATAGCCCTTCAAGAACTTCCCGTTTTATTTGCAATAGACAGGGGAGGACTAGTAGGAGACGATGGACCTACTCACCACGGTGTTTTTGATATAGCATTTTTAAGGTTAGTACCAAACATAATAATAGCAGCTCCAAAAGATGAACAAGAACTTAGAGACTTTTTATACACAGGATTAAACAGTGGAAAGACATTTGCCTTGAGGTATCCAAGGGGAAATGGATACGGTGTTAAACTTGAAGATTTTAAAGAAATAAAGATAGGTTCATGGGAAGAGCTTGTAAGTGGTAGAGATGTAGCAATCTTGGCAGTAGGTAAGTACGTTTATAGAGCTTTAGAAGTTAAGAAAAATCTAAAACTAAAAGGTTTCAACCCAACGGTTATAAATGCAAGATTTATAAAACCTATGGATGAAGAACTCTTAAAAAGAGTTTTAAAAACCCATGAATTTATTATAACAATGGAAGATGGTGTTTTAAACGGTGGTTTTGGTTCAGCTGTTGCAGAGTATATCCTTGACAACGGCTTTTCAAATAAGCTCCTTAGGTTTGGTATTCCAGACAGATTTATAGAACATGGCAAAGTAGAGATATTAGAAAAGGATTTAGGACTTGATATTTCTTCTATGACAGATAAAATATCCGAGTTTATAGTAAAAAAACAGCCGGCCTTAAATATAGCTTAATTGTTAAACCTTATAGTGACGATAGCCCACTGAAGCTCCGTTGATGATATTTTATTAAATTTCCATCTTTTCATATAAGATATAACAGTTGAGTTTACTTCAGGGTCTCCTGTAGTTGTAAGAAGTTCTACCTTTGAGACAGACCCATCAGGATTTATCCATATCTTTACCTTTACAGAAGGTAGAGTTTCTGAGGTTGTTATTTTAGGAGGATTAGGTTTATAGATTACAGACCTTGAAGAACCTGTTCCACTTACAGACGAATCTATCTTAGATAAACTCTCTCCAAAAGATATCTCTTGATTAGAAGCTGCACTTTCTTTCTTACCACTTGACACAGATTGAAGCTGCCCTAATAGTTTTAGATTCTCATCATCTATCTTTAAGATATCTGGATTTGAAGATTTTACTTGATGTTTAATTGTAGCTTCTTGACTGTTAATTACAGCTTGTTTTGATACAACAGGTTGTTTTTCTTTTACTTCTTGACTTTTTGGTTTATTAGTTACTTTTCTATCAGGAGATACTAACTTTTTTTCTTCTTTACTTTCAATGGATTTTTGGTGAACTTGAACTTTTTTCTCTACAGTTTTCTTTATCTCTTCTTCCTCTAACTTTATCTCTATAGGCTGATTTAAAGGGAAGTCTAAAACTCTAATAGGAAGAAGCTGAAGAAGTATAAAAATAAGAAGGTGGAGTATTAAAGATACCTGAAAACCTATAATAAGTAGTTTGTTTTCATATAAACTCATGCTTTTATTTTACCAAACTCACAAAAATTTTTTACAGGACATATATCACACATAGGTTTAATAGGTTTACATATTGTCTGTCCAAAAGCAACTAAAACCCAGTTTACATCTCTCCAGTACTTTTTCGGCAGAATCTCCATAAGTTTAAACTCTGTTTCTTCTGGAGTTTTTGTTTTTACAACACCAAGTCTATTTGATATTCTATGGACATGTACATCTACACAGATTGCAGGTTTTTTATAACCTTCTGATAAAACAAGGTTTGCAGTCTTTCTTCCTACCCCTTTTAAAGATAAAAGGTCTTCAAGGTTGTCTGGCACTTTACCAGCGTATTTTTCAAGGATTATTTTAGATATCTCCTTTATCGTCTTTGCTTTGTTTTTGTAAAAACCTACAGGGTATATAAGTTTTTCTATCTCTTCTGCTGGTAGATTTACCATTTTTTCTGGAGTGTCTGCAACCTTAAAAAGCCTGTCTGATGCCAAAGCTGTTATTTGGTCTTTTGTCCTAAGACTTAAAATAGTGGCTATTAATACTTTGTATGGATTATTTTCTGTCCTACCCATAAAAGCAACAACAGGAGCATTCCAGTTTTTACTTTCTTTTTTAAGTATTTTCAAAACTTCTACAAAAGTTTTACCGTCCATAAAATCTCCTATGACAAAAATTAATGAAAAACAAAATTTAAGGTATATAATATTAACAAAAACCTAAAGGTGAAGAAGATGGAATTTTTAACTCAAGAAGTTAAATTTGATTTAGATATGATAAAAAAATACGACAAGCCAGCTCCAAGGTACACAAGTTATCCACCTGCAACAGAGTTTACCCACGATATAGATAAAAAAGATTACGTTAAAAAGATAATACAGTCAAACGATAGAAAAACACCCTTATCTTTATACTTTCATATACCATTTTGTGAAAATGCTTGCCACTTTTGTGGTTGCAACGTAATAATAACAAGAAGAAAAGAAGTTGTAAAACCATATTTAGACCATCTTTACAAAGAAATGGATTTATACAAAAATCTTATAGATACTAATAATAGAAAAGTAGTTCAGCTCCACTGGGGTGGAG
Organism: Sulfurihydrogenibium azorense Az-Fu1; assembly: GCF_000021545.1. Taxonomy (NCBI): domain Bacteria; kingdom Pseudomonadati; phylum Aquificota; class Aquificia; order Aquificales; family Hydrogenothermaceae; genus Sulfurihydrogenibium; species Sulfurihydrogenibium azorense. The sequence continues at coordinate 541,784 of NC_012438.1, read as the reverse complement.
GAACACCTAACTACTTATCAGATGAGGAAACAGTTGAACTTTTCAATGAGATAAAAAAGAGATTTATAATAGACCCACAAGCAGAGGTAAGTATTGAGATAGACCCTCGCCACGTTGATAAAGACAGAATATTCTTATTAAAAGAGATAGGGTTTAACAGAGTAAGTTTTGGTATTCAAGACTTTAACCCAAAAGTCCAAGAAGCTGTCAACAGAATACAACCAGAAGAGATGATATTTAACGTTATGTCATGGCTTAGACAAGCAGGGTTTGAAAGTGTAAACATAGACCTTATCTACGGGCTTCCATACCAAACGTTAGAAACATTTACAGAAACCATAGAAAAAACTATCAAGTTAAATCCAGACAGAATAGCGGTCTTTAACTTTGCATATGTTCCATGGCTTAAAAGACTTCAAAGAAATATAGATGAAAAAACACTTCCACCACCAGCTGAAAAACTAAGAATCCTTCAAATGACAATAGAAAAGCTCACTAATGCAGGGTATGTATTTATAGGAATGGACCACTTTGCAAAGCCAAACGACGAGCTGGCAATAGCTCAAAGGGAAAGAACTCTACACAGAAACTTTCAAGGTTATACAACAAAAGCTCAAGCAGAACTCTTTGGCTTTGGAGCAACATCTATAAGTATGCTTTACGATGGCTATGTACAAAACTATAAAGTTTTAAGAGATTACTATGAAACCATAGACTCTGGAAACCTTCCCATAGAAAGAGGAGTGTACCTCAATCAAGATGACATAATAAGAAGAGACGTTATAATGAAACTAATGTGCCACTTTAGGCTTGTTAAATCAGAGATAAGTGAAAAGTATAATATAGATTTCGATACATACTTTGAAACAGAGTTAAATCAGCTTCAAGACATGGAAAAAGATGGATTATTAAAACTCTATCCAGACAGAATAGATATCACACCTATAGGGAGACTTTTAATAAGAAACATAGCATCTACCTTTGACATTTACCTTAGAAACAAAAAAGAGAGAAGATTTTCTAAAGCAATCTGAGGTAGAGTTTGAGTATAGAGTATAAATTTTTATTCGCTTACGTTCTTATCTTAATCTCTATTTACATATCTTATAAAGAAAAAATAGGATTAGAAAAAGAGATACTGATAAACAGTATCAGGGCTTTTATTCAGCTACTTATTTTAGGATATGCTTTAATCTTCATTTTAAAACTGTCTAACGTATTTGAACTTTTTGGAATTTTGTTTGTTATGATTGTTTTTGCAGTTTATACAGCTGTAAAAAGGGTAAGCATACACGATGGAGTAAAAATAGCTTTTTTATCTATTTTTTTATCTTCTTTCATCATAATTGGAACCTTGGTTTTAACTAATGTACTGAGTTTAAAAGCAAACGAAATAATTCCTATAGGTGGAATGATTATAGGAAACTCTTTAAACGCTTACACTCAAACTATAGAAAGATTTAAAAGTGATGTAAAAAATAACGTTGACCTGATAGAAAACTTAATAGCTCTTGGACTACCCCTTAAAGAAGCTTTTAGGTTCCAAATAAAAAACTCAATAAAAGCAGCTCTTATACCTATACTTAACAATCTACAAACCTTAGGCATAATCTGGATTCCTGGAATAACTGCAGGAATGGTTTTGGCAGGGGCAAATCCTATTCATGCTGTTTTTTTTCAACTTGTTATAATGTTTAGTATGGTTGCAGTGGCAGTTTTAACATCTTACTTTGCAACAAACTTAAGTTATAAAAAAATACTATGGTCTATTTAGTTAGACTTTTTTATAATCTAATATTAACTTTTTTAATTATATTTTTTGTTCCCCTATGGTACTTTTTAAACGTTAGAAAAGGGTATAAAGTTGGACTTTTAGAAAGGTTTTTACTAAAGACAAAAAAGTTAGATTACCAACCTGTATGGATTCACTGTGCAAGTACAGGAGAGATAAAAACAGCTTTGCCTATTATAGATTATATAAAATCCAAAGAAAAAGTATTACTTACAGTATTCTCACCAAGAGCTTACAACTTTGCAGTAAACAATCTAAAAGATATGACGGTAGTATTTCTACCTTTTGATTTTGGATTTTTAATAAAAAGGTTTTTAAAAGTATACAATCCTAAACTATTGATAGTAGAAGAAGCTGAATTCTGGTTTAACCTTATTTACCATTCATCTAAAAAAATACCTGTTATATCAATCAACACAAAACTACCAAAAAATGTAAACAACATCTACTACAGAGAGATACTTAAAAGATTTTCTTTCTTTATAGTAAGAACTGAGGAAGATAAACAACCTCTTAAAAAGGTTGTAGCAGAGGATAAGATAGCAGTTTGTGGAAATCTCAAACTTTTGTCTCAAGTTAATTTAAAAGATGTTAAATTAGACAAAAAAGGTAAAAAAGTTATCTTAGCAGGAAGTACTCACTATCCAGAGGAAGAGATTTTAATAAAAGTTTTTCAAAAGATTAAAGAAACTCTCCCAAACACCTGCTTAATAATAGCTCCACGACACGTTGAAAGGGTAAAGGAAATTATCCAAACCATTAAAAAATACAACCTATCTTTCGATTTAAGGTCTAAAACCCTAGCATTAGACAACGATGTTTACATTGTAGATACATTGGGTGAGTTGTCATCTTTATACAAGTATGGTGATGTTGTTTTTGTAGGAGGAACTTTTTCAAAAGTAGGAGGCCACAACATTTTTGAACCAATACTAACAGGCAAAAAAGTTATAATAGGAAAAAATTACTTTAAAATAAAAGATTTAGTTATACAAGGGGAAAAATTAGGAGCTGTTGTAGTCGTAGAAGATGAAAATCAGTTAAAAGATGCTATTTTAGAACTTTTAAAAAATTCTGACTTAAAAGTAGATATTAGCAAAATTCAAATAGATATTTATAACTGTTATAAAAAGGAGATAGACAGATGGATTTGATAGAAAAGGCAAAAGAGTTTTATATAAACGAGATTTATGACTACAACTTTTACTCATTTTTAGCAGATAAAACAAAGAATCTATCTTTAAAAGAAAATCTATTAAAGATAGCAAAAGCAGAAGAAAAACACTCTAACTTCTGGAAGTATTTTATAACATCAAGAGGTCATAATTTACCTGAAATACCACAAGGTTATACAAAAAACAAATATTGGCAGTTTTTTGCAAATGTATTTAACCCAATACTTTTAATATCCATTTTAGAACAGGGAGAAAGTAATGCTTTAAAAGATTACTACAAATTCTTAAAAGAAGCTGACCTTAATGAGTACGAAGTAAACTCTTTAAAAAACATAATATTAGATGAAATAGAACACGAAACATTCTTTTCAAAAGAGGCAGAAAAACTTGGACTTACAAACGTAAGAGATTTAATACTGGGAATGAACGATGGATTAGTTGAGATTTTAGGAACGGTAGCAGGTCTTTCTGCAGTATATCCAACTAATCCTTTTTTAGTAGGTATCAGCGGTTGTGTAGTAGGTATAGCTGGAAGTTTGTCTATGGGTATAGGAGCTTACATATCGGTACGGTCTCAGAGACAGATAAGTGAAGCATTTAACGAAAGGAACAAAATAATAATGGATATTTTCCCAGAGAAAAGTTATGAACTTTTTGAAGAAAAACTAAAAGAAAGTGATATTCCTGATAATGTAGTTAAGGAAGTGGTAGAAAAGTTAAAAAAAGAAAATGTAAGTTTATCAAGTGTATTTCAAAAAGAAGTAGAAGAAAATGAGATAAAATCTGGATTTTTTACGGGATTTTCTTACTTACTTGGTGTAATTTTCCCAGTTTTACCGTTTTTCTTATTTGGTAATTCTTTTGTAGCTCTTGGTTTTTCTTTGGTTTTTGCGATGTTGATACTTAGTTTTGTAGCTTCTTTTGTAGCTATATTTTCTGGTATTTCTATTAAGAAAAAAATAACAGAGATGATTCTCGCAGCATCTTTTGCAGCTGCTACATCTTTTACTTTTGGTAAAATAGTCCAATACTTTTTTGGAATTGAGGTGTAATTATGCCATACAGTATGACAGGATTTACTTTTGTAAAAAAAACCTTTCCAGACTATGAGATATCTGTAAGTGTAAAATCTTTAAATAGTAAAGGTTTTGATTTGTCTTTAAAAGGGGATAAAAATGTTGTAATGTACTTAGATTTAGATATTAGAAAACTTTTTCAAGAAAGTTTTGAAAGGGGAACTTTTCAAGTTGTTATAAATATAACTTACCAAAATCTATCTAATGTTTTAGATGTAGAAAAATTAAAAATCATTCTATCTCAAATAAAAGACTTAGTAAACAATCTAAACTTAAACCTTACAGACGATAAAATCTATGATATCTTAAGTTATCAACTAAACTCAAACAACTCTGAAGAACTACCAAACCAGCTAAAAGAAGATGTACTAAATACAGTAAAAGAAAGTATCTCACTTTTAAAACAAGAAAGAAAGAGAGAAGGAGATAAGCTAATTTTGGACATAGAAAGTAGATTAAAAATAATAAAAGACTTTACAGAAAAAATAGAAAAAGAAAAGGAAGTTATCTTAGAAAAGGCAAAAGAAAGAATATACCAAAAAGTAAAACAGCTCCTTGGAGAAAACTACTCAGAAAGGGCATTTATAGAAGCTACACTCCTTGCAGACAAAATAGATATCACAGAAGAAGTAATAAGATTAAAAACCCATTTAGAAAGGTTTTACCAGCTAATCAAGTTAGATAAACCTATAGGTAGAAAGTTAGACTTTTTGTGTCAGGAGATGCACAGAGAGATAAACACTCTTGGAAACAAAATGCCAGACTTTAGCAATTACACTGTAGAGATGAAAACGCAACTGGAAAAAATCCGTCAACAAGTTCAGAATATAGAGTAGTTATCCAGCTTTAATATATAAATAAGCCATCACTGCAAAGAGTATAGCTGGTATAAGTATCAGCAATACTTTTACGTTTCTTTCGTATATACCATATATTTTGTCAAGCATAATTATCTCCTAAGGGTATAGTTGTTCTCCAGTATCAGGGTCGTAAATAAATATAGCTTTTACAGGACAAGCCTCAGCAGCTCTAAACATATCTTCAGATTCATCATCTGATAGCTCTAAAACAACTTCTTGTCTTTTCTTTTCTGCAACTTCTTGGAATAATTTTTCTTTATCTTTACCCGGTTCTAATATTACTGCTTTATGTCTTTTATCTAAAATTAGATATTTAGGAGCTTCTGGAACACATACTCCAATGCCTTCACATAAAGTCCTATCTACAACTACTTTTAACTTTACCATTCCAAACCTCCATCAATATGAGTATCTTTGTTCTTTCCAAGGGTCTCCTAAAATATGATAACCTCTCATCTCCCAAAAGCCGGGTCTGTCCTCTGGCATAAACTCAATACCAGCTACAAACTTTGCACTTTTCCAAGAGTACAGTTTTGGGACTATCAGTCTTAGTGGGTATCCGTTGTCCGGTGGTATAGGTTTTCCAAAAAGTTTATAAGCAAAAATTACATCTTCATCAAAAAAGTACTCTATAGGAATGTTAGTTGTATACCCATCTAAAGAGTGTATCATAACCGATTTAGCAGTTGGTTTTATGTTAACTAACTTTTTTATCTCATCTACGTGAAAGCCTTGCCACACAACATCTTTACAGCTCCATCTTGTTACACAGTGAAAGTCAGCAACAAGTTCAACAGGCTCTAAATCCATTATATCTTCCCAAGTTAAAACAACTGGTTTTTCAACTTCTCCAAATATCTTAAGTCTATACTGAGATAAATCCAATTCAGGAGGGTCTGATATTCCAAGAATAATAAGCTTATCTGTCCAATGTTGTCCTGGGGGAAGTCTATCGGGTCTAAAATTTATAGGGCTAACTATTCTTCTCAAGTTTCTCTCCTTTAGCACATTTTGGACATACACCTTCTATATCTATGTTTACATCTTTTACCTTAAACCCTTTCCTTGAAAGTTTCTTTAAATCCATATTGATATGTACCATATCAAGGCCTATATCGTAGATACTTTCACATTTTACACATTTAAAGTGGTAATGTCTATCAGTCCTTGCATCAAACCTACTTTGTTTTCCATCGTTTATCTCAGTGATGAAACCTTCCTCTTTTAAAATCTTTAAATTTCTGTAAACAGTACCTAAACTGATGTTTGGAATGTAAAGTCTTGCCTTTTCATAAATCCAGTCTGCAGTCGGATGTATATTAGTACTTTTAACTATCTCGTATATAATCTTTCTTTGGTTAGTGTTCCTTCTTTGCACTACTTTACCTCATAAAAAAATTCCAAGTACAATAATATTATAATTTATTAACAGATTTTAAATGATTTTAGACATACGGAGAGTTAATGGTATATCGTTTTATTGTCTTTACATTGATGCTTTTTTGGACGGTTGCTTACTGTAGTGATGATGTTATAATCTCTAACTATAAGCTCCCTAAAAACAATGCTTTGGAAGTGTACGAAAAAACAAAAGATTTAGAGCTTTTAAAAACACTGTTTGAACAAACAAACGATTTTGAAAGTATAGAGATAAAGGATAATAAAATATTTTTAGAAAAAAAACCAACACTTAAAACTTTAAATATATCTGGAAATAAAAGTTTTTGGAAATCAGAGATAAAAGCAATTACAGGCTTAAACGAAAATTACACTTTTGACACATCTCTACTTCAAACTATACCATTAAGAATAAGACAGTTCTATGCCGATAAAGGTTTTCTTTTTACAACTGTAGATATAACCTCTAACTATACTCCAGATGGTTATGCCACTATAAACTTGAAAATAAACGAAGGTAAAAAAACAAAGTTAAACGATATAATTTTCTTGTCAGACCAAAGTATTTCAGAGCTTGATAGAATAACCTTTCTAAAGGTTCTTAAATTAAAAAAAGGAGATTACTTATACTTTGATGAGATAGAAAAAAAGATAGAAAATCTTTTATCTTTCCTTAGAAAAGGTGGCTATTACGATGCTTTTGTTAATTTACAAGATATAGAGCAAGTAAATGAAAACTATGCAAACCTCTATGTAGCAATAAACTTTGGGACAAAGTACACTGTTAACTTTAAAGGAAACAAAGCTTTTAACGAAAATGAATTAAGAAAACTCTTAACCCTTGAAGAAAACGGCTTTAACCACTACCAGTTAAATAAATCCAAAGAAAACATTATCGAGTTTTACAAAGGACAAGGATTTTTGGATGTAGATGTTTCTTACGAAGTTTCAGAGTCAGAAGACCTTTATCAAGGTCTTTATTCACTTTTTTCTATAATAAACATAAACATAGAAGAGGGACAAAGGTATAAAGTTGATAAATTGGAAGTCAAAACAGATACTCCCGGAATTATGGATGGTGTTAAAAAGATACTAAGTAATTACTACAACCAAAGAGAGTTAAAAGAATTTTTAGAAAAAAGGGAAGAAGACTTCTACTCAAAAGGTTATCTTTCTGTAAACTACTCTATAAAAGAAAATGTTAAAGATAATGGTTTAGTTGATGTAGAAATATCATTCTACAAAGGAAAACAGTACATACTTACAAAAATAAATCAAGAAAACTATAAAACAAAAATTGAAGTTAAACTACCTAAGATTTACGACCCAAAAGAAATAGTAGAGATACAGAAAACCTTAAAGAAAAGTCTTCAAGAAGATGGATTTTTAGATGGTGATGTGCTGCTCAACGTAATAACTCAAGAGAAAGAAGATAAAGTAGAAGTAATAGCTGACTTTGTGTATGAAAAAGGCTCTATCTATAAAAACGGTATAACATTTATATACGGAAGTAATTATCTAAACCCTAAAGTAGTAAAATGGCAGCTGAGGGAAAAAGATACATTTGACTCTAAAGTAGTAGATGTAGCGATTAATAGACTCTATGATTCGAGACTCTTTGATTATATAAACCCTGTATTTTTAAAAAACGAGGAAGAGAAAGTCTTAGACAAAGCTTTAATACTACACGATGACAAAAGAGGCCTACTACAAGGTAGCGTAGGTTATAGTACAGACCAACAGTTTAAGGTATCAGCTGCGTTAATACTTAAAAATCTTTTCAGTTATGGATTAGAGAGCTCTATCTACTTAGAAAGATCAAACTTCCAAACAAACTACAGACTTAGTTTTGGTAGTAGACTCCTTCCTTACGGTTTAACCTCTTTTATATCTCCATATAAAAACATACAGTATAGAAGATACTTTAACCTTTCTTCACAAGGGTTTGACTTTTTTATTGAAAAGTTTCACAATAAATTTGTAAGGTTAAGGATTACTTTTGAAAGTAAAGATAGTTCTTTAGATAAACTAACCTTACCAAGCCCAGTAAAAAGCTATTCTCAATTTAAAATATCCTTATCTTTAACTGACGACCATAGAAACTCCAAAATTGACCCTAAAAAAGGTTATCTGTTTATATCTAAAATATCTAAATCTTTTAAAGATATAGACTATTATTCCGGAGAACTTTCTTTAAGGTTGTACAGTGAGTTTTTCAACTATTTAGTCTTCTCCCCAAGATTTTCAACAGGTTATATATTTAAAAATAATAACACCTTACCTATCTCAGAAAGATACTTTTTAGGTGGTATATCTTCTTTGAGAGGTTTTGGTATAGATGAAGTAGCAGGGGAAAAAGGAATTGGAGGAAACAGTTTTATCCTTATAAACAACGATTTAAGATTTTTAGTCTATCCAAAGTATAATATATATCTACTTACATTTTACGATTTAGGAAATGTTTATACAGACTTTAAAGAGTATAAAAGTCATAAATTTAGAAAGACAGCTGGAATAGGTATTTATGTTCCAACTCCTGCAGGTTCACTTATTTTAGATTATGCAAAGAAGTTAGACAGAAAGCCAGGAGAAAGTGGATACAGAATAGAGTTTAGTATAGGACTTGATTTTTAAGGAGGATAAAATTATGTTTGGTATAGGTTTACAAGAGCTTTTATTGATAATGGTTGTAGCCTTAATAGTTTTAGGTCCTCAAAGATTACCAGAAGTAGCAAAAGCTTTAGGTAAATTTTATAGAGAGATTAAATCTTCTGTTGATGAAGTAAAATCTTCTGTAGTAAATGATATATCCTCTGTTAAAAGTATACAAAAAGATATTAAAATAGATGATTTTAACCAAGTTAAACCTCAAGAGACTTCAAAAAGTTCGTTTGATGAAGAGTTTGAAAAAGAGATAAAAAAGCCTGAAGATAAAAAAGAAGTGGTAAGAGAAAAGGTAAGCTTTAAAAAAGAATCAAAAGAGGTATAAGATGGAGAATCAGCAACTTCCAGAAGCTCCAATAACAGAGCATCTTGCAGAGTTAAGAACAAGACTTATTAGAATAGTCCTTGCTTTAATAATTGGAACTGTAATAGCCTTCACTAAGGCAAACTACATATTCGAACTTTTAAAACAGCCTCTTTTAAAAGTTAACCCTAATCTAAAACTGTACTTTCTCTCACCTACTGAACCTTTCTTCACAGCTTTTAAAATATCATTTTTAGCGGGGTTTATACTGGTTTCACCTTTTGTTTTCTACCAAATATGGAAGTTTATTGAACCTGCTTTGTATGAACATGAAAAAAAGTTGGCAGTACCGTTTGTATTTTTTACAACATTGTTTTTTGCTATTGGATGTTTGTTTTCATTTTATCTTGTTCTACCTATAGCAATAGGATTTTTTATTAACTTTGGTAATATCCAACTTGGAGCTGAGGCTATATTTTCTGTAAAAGAATATATATCTTTTGTTTTGAGAATGATTTTAGCTTTTGGATTAACCTTTGAGCTTCCTGTTGTTTTATCATTACTCGCAAGACTTGGTTTAGTAACTCCAGAGTTTTTACAAAAAGCAAGACCATACTTTATTGTAATTGCTTTTATAGTTGCAGCTGTACTTACACCAACTCCAGATGTTTTTAGTCAGTTGATGCTGGCTATTCCATTGATTTTATTCTATGAAATTTCTATAATTATAGCAAAGATACTTTATCCAAAAAGTACAAAGTACAAGGAGCTACAGAATGAATAACTACATAATAAATGAACTAAAAAAAGAAGAATCTTGGAGACTTTTTAAAATTATCGGAGACTTTATAGATGGCTTTGAAGTAATGCCAGATTACCAGCCAAGTGTAACTATCTTTGGGTCTGCAAGGGTAAAAGAAGGGGACAAATACTACGATTCTGCAAGACAACTTGGATTTAAACTAGCAAAGAAAGGTTTTACGATAGTCACGGGAGGAGGTCCAGGAATAATGGAAGCTGCCAATAGAGGAGCTTTTGAAGCAGGAGGAAACTCTATAGGTCTCAACATCAAACTACCAAAAGAGCAAAAGCCCAACCCATATTTAACATTAACGTTAAACTTTAACTATTTCTTTGCAAGAAAAGTTATGCTTGTCAAGTACGCTACAGGTTTTGTACTCTTCCCCGGGGGATATGGAACCTTAGATGAGGTTTTTGAGACATTAACTTTAATTCAAACCAAAAAGTTAAAACCTTTTCCTGTGATTTTTTTTGGAAGTGATTACTGGGATGGACTTTTACAGTGGTTAAAATCAAAAGTGGTAGCTAATAATTATATAGATGAAGAAGACTTAAATATATTTAAAATAATGGATAACATAGATGAAGTTGTAGATTACATAGAAAGCTTTTATATTAAACATTCAAAAGAGATAGGAGAATTTTAAAATGGTTGTTGATGTAAAAAATTTATCAGAAGACCAGATATATAAGTTAATGATAAGTACAATAGCTCCAAGACCTATTGCATGGATTTCAACAGTATCTAAAGAAGGCATATACAACATTGCACCATTTAGCTTTTATATGGGAATATCGTCATCTCCCCCTTTAATAGCGGTATCTATTGGTAAAAAAGATAATGAAAGAAAAAAAGATACTTGGAAAAATATTGAAGAAACAGGAGAGTTTGTTATAAATGTTGTCACATACGATTTAGTAGAAAAAATGAATATTACAGCTGTAGCTTTTGACGAAAAAATAGATGAGTTTAAAGAAGCAGAATTAACACCTGTACCCTCAGATATAGTAAAAGCACCAAGAATAAAAGAATCCCCTATTAACATAGAGTGTAGAAAATACATGATTATAGAAATAGCTGACATGGGACTTATTTTTGGAGAGATTTTGAAATACCATATAGATGACAACCTCTTAAATGAAAAAGGCTATGTGGATAACAAAAAACTAAAAATTGTAGGAAGGTTAGGGGGAGCTGACTATTGCTATGTATCTTTAGAAAATATCTTTACTTTAAAAAGACCTGACAAGAGGTGAGTAATATGAATACCGAGCAAATTGAGATATTACTAAAAGAAAAAAATCTAAAGCTAACAAAACAAAGAAAAAATATAATTAACAAGCTTTTAGAAATAAAAGGGCATTTTGAGATAGAAGAACTTGCTTACAAACTTAAAAATAAAGGGATTAAAGCCTCAAGAGCAACAGTTTATAGAACTTTATCTATTTTAAAAGAGCTTGGACTTATAAACGAAGTTATAAAACACGGTAATAAAACTTATTACGAAGTAAATTTAAAAGAACATCACGATCATTTAGTATGTTTATCTTGTGGAAAAATAATTGAGTTTCACGACGAAAAAATAGAAAAAATCCAAAATAAAGTCTGTAAAAAGTTTAAATTTAAACCTTATTACCACAGACTTGAGATTTTTGGAATATGTAATGAATGTCAAAAAAAGTTAAAAAAGAGGGGTTAACCCCCCTTTTTTATTAGTGATGATGACCACCTATTCCGTGAGCGTGTCCATGTAATATCTCATCTGGAGTAGCTTCTCTAACATTTACAACTTCAATCTCAAACACTAAGTCTCTACCAGCTAAAGGATGGTTTAAATCTACTGTAACAGTATTTTCATCAAAATCGACTACAACCATACTAATAATTTGCCCTTCTGGAGTTTGAGCTTGTAAAGGTAATCCAACTTCAAGGTTAATACCTTGGAAATACTCTCTTGGAACTTTCTGAATTAAGTTTGGGTCAGGTAAGCCGTAAGCTTCCTCTGCCGGTACTTCTATAACTCTTTTTTCTCCTTGCTTCATACCCTGCATTCTTGACTCTAAACCGGGGATTATTTCTCCTACACCTGTTAAAAATGTTAGTGGTTGACCTGCACTTGCATCAAGCACTTCTCCAGTTTCTTTGTCTTTGAGAGTGTACTCAAAAGACACAACTTTTCTGTCTCCTACTTCCATACTAAAACTCCTTAAAAAATATTTAGTACCCTAAGGCACTATCTGGATACTTTCAGATAAAGATAATTCCTAAAGAACTACCTTTACTTGAAAATACCCTCAAGATTTAACTCTTCTTTTTCTTTTTTATTGTTAAAAATATAAACCTTTTTGTCTGAATTTTCAAGTGTTATAACTATCACTTTCTTAAAACCGTTTTTAAATGCAAAATCCATGGATTTTTCAACTTCTCTTTTTACTATATCCCTTGCAACAGAAAAACCTTTTTCTCTTAGATACTTAGCTATTTGATAAGCCAAAGTTTTATCCTCAGTCGTATCTATTATGTAATAATCTTTTTGGGGTTTTAAATCTAAAGTTAACTTTTTTAAGTAATCAAAGAGATAGAGAGTATCAAAAGCAAAACCTGTAGCTGGATAATCATCGTTATACATGCTTAGTAGTCTATCGTACCTTCCACCATAACCAACAGGTTTAGGAAAATCTTTTATAAAAATCTCAAAAACCATACCTGTATAGTAATCAAACTCTCTTGGTTCTGATAAATCAAAAAACACATGTTTATGAAGGTCGTATTCTTGTAAAATTGTGTATATTTTAATAAATTCTTGTAAAACTTGATAAATAGCGGGATAATCTTTAAGCTGATCTGCTTGAGCTTTTATCATATCAATACTTCCATTTAAGGTAGGTAAAGAGATTATAAAACTCTTTAGCTTTTTATCTATGTTTAAATGTTGTACGAAACTTTCTAACTTATAAATTTCTCTGTTTTTAATACAACTTAAAAACTCTTGATATTCATTTTGAGAAAGGTTTAAAAGCTGTTTTAACACTTGAAATAGTTTTATGTTGTTTATATCTATCTGAAAGTTTTCTATTCCCAAATTTTTCAATGAAGAGGTTGCAACTGCTAAAACTTCCGCATCAGCTTCCAGCTGAGAGACACCTATCAATTCTATACCTATCTGTTTTCTTTCGTAAAGTTTATCACCTTTTGGAACAGTGTATCTAAATACATCTCCACAGTAGTAGAGTCTTATAGGAAAATCTTTATCTTTTAAAGATGCAACATACCTTGCTATCTGGGTTGTAAAGTCTACTCTTAGGATAAGTATTTCACCTTCAAATCTATCTATAATTCTAAAAAGATTTTTTCTTATATCAGGAGAAAAAATATGACTATGAACGTCATAATACTCAATAGTAGGAAGTGTAATTTTATCGTATCCCCAAACTTTAAAAGTGTTTTCTATAGTTTTTTCTATATGGTCTAAAAGAAAGCTGTCTTCTACATTAAAACATCTAACACCTTTAGGTAAATCTATCTTCAACTTTTTACCCTTAAAGTGCATCTAAAGCGGGAACAAACTCTTCCCCAAGATAGTAAGTGTTGTTAAGTTTATAAAGTATAGGTCTTAGTGGGTCATAGTCTAGTATTGAATAAGAAGCGTTATCACAACCAAAACTCCAGAATTTATCCATATCAAGATTTAACCCTGCCGTTAAACAGGCTCTTATAGGCACTGTATGGGATACAACCACTATGGTTTCTCCTTCATGTTTTGATAACATATCAGATAAAAATTTTTTTACTCTATCAAAAACATCTTTTAAAGACTCTCCTTTTGGAAACTTAACTTCGTGAGGTTGATATATCCACTGTCTAAACATATCTGGATATTTTTCTTTTACCTCTTCAACTAACAACCCTGACCAGTCTCCATGGTCTATCTCTATAATATCTTGATTTTTTATTATAGGTAAATTCAACTCTTGACTTATATACTCTGCGGTTTGATATGTTCTTTTAAGAGGGCTTGAGTAAAGAGCTGAAGGGTTGTATTTTTTTAAAGCCTTTCCTATGAGTTTTGCTTGTCTATGACCTCTTTCACTTAGTTCAGGGTCAAGTCTTCCTTGATACCTTCCTATTGGGTTCCATAAACTCTCTGCATGTCTTACAAATATAATTCTAACCACTTTTATATCTCCTTAAACACTGTTTATGTATATTTCTTGAGCTTTTTTTACACCTTTTCCAAGGTCAACCTTATAACCGTTTTTATAAAGAGCTATCTCTATTGCAGATATAACTTCTATCATATCAAGGTAATCAAAGTATCCCATATGGGCTATTCTTATTATCTTACCTTTTAAATGGTCTTGTCCACCAGCTACTCTTATACCTATTTTTAACAAATCCTTTCTAAATTTATCTGCATCTATACCTTCAGGAGTAAATACACCTGTTGCAGAGTTTGAAGGACTTTCAGAAAGTAGTTTTAAACCAATTTCTTTCATAGCTTCCCTTGTCATCTGGGCTAAGATAGAATGCCTTTTTTCTAAATTATCTAATCCTTCTTCAAGTATAAGGTTAAGACTTTCGTTAAGTGCAATAATAAGGTTTATAGCAGGTGTGTAGGCAGTTTGACCTTTTGCTTGTTTTTTACTTTCTGCTTTTACGGAAAAGTAGTACTTTGGTAAATTACTTTTTTCTAATCTCTTTTCAGCTTTTTCACTGTAATAAAGTATAGAAAGACCCGGAGGAAGCATTAAAGCTTTTTGGCTTCCTGTTACAAGGATATCTATACCTATTTCTTGTGGAAAAACTTTGTAAACACCTACAGAAGTAATACCATCAACTACTAATAGACAATCTTCTAAAGAAGAAGAGATTTGAGATAAAAATTGTAAATCGTGTAAAGTTGTAGTTGAAGTTTCAGAATGCTGAACTAGTATACCTTTTAAATCTGGGTTATTTTTCACAATCTCACTTACTTTATCTTTGTCGTAGGTCCTTCCCCACTCTATTTGGTAATCTATCACTTGTAGTCTAAAAGTTTTGGCTAAATCTCTCCACCTTTCTCCAAACTTTCCTGCATTTATAACTAAAACTTTGTCATTTTCACTGAAGAAATTTACTATGGAAGCTTCCATAGCTCCAGTTCCAGAAGAAGCAAACATTAAAACATCTCTATCTGTGTTGAAAAGTTTTTGGAGTTTTTCTCTTGTTTGTAAGAATATATTTGTAAATTCTGGTGTTCTGTGGTGGATTATCTGTTGACCTAATGCTTTTATAACTTGTGGTGGTAAAGGTACAGGTCCGGGAGTAAACAGCCTTTCTTTAATCAATAAAGATTCCTCCAAATCTAAAAATTTTTAAATATTTTAACACAAAAAAGGGGAGTTAGACTAACTCTAACTCCCAAAATTTTGGAGGAGGTAGGTTAAAAAGGTTTAGCAGCAGGAGCTCTTAAAGATACACACAAAATTTATGCCAAATTTTTAACTTGTAAATTATAGACCCTAATTTCCAATTCGAAAAAAAGATGAAATAAAAAACCTCCAGTGGTATCATAAAGTAAAACTACCACTGGAGGTAAAATCATGACTTTTAGAGATTATATCATAAACGTTTATATTCTGACAGATGAAATCCTAAAACTCATAAAACATAAACATAAAACAAATAAGCCTAAATTCTCTGATGTAGAGCTTATAACTCTCATCATATTTTCTATGAGCTATAGAAAAGGTGATTACAAAATAACACTTAAGAAATTTAAAGAGAATTACAATGACCTTTTCCCTTATGTTCCTCAATTACCAGCAATAGTAAAAAGAGCTAAAAAACTATATAAACTTGCTCAAGTAATCTCAATCATTCTTACAAATTTATTTTCTGAGAAGATAACCACAGTATACATAGCAGATACAAAACCAATACCTGTTTGTAAAAATCAAAGAATGAAAAGAAACAAGAAAGTTTCTGGTAAGTTATACAAAGGAAATAATGCAGCAAAAGAATGGTTTGGTTTTAAAATAGGATTAATAGTGGATTATTACAAAAGACCGATAGGATATGAGATTATTCCAGCTTCAAAGCATGATATAAACTTTTTAAAGGAAGTAAAAGAGGACAGTGTTTTGATAGATATATTAAACAAAGGGACAATAATAGCAGACAAAGCTTTTAATTCAAAGGATTTAAAAGAAGAATTTAAGAGTTTAGGAATAGAGTTAGAGGCTATAAGAAAGAAGGGGAAAGTACATCACAAACAAAAGGATAAACAAGAGTTTTTAAAGAGAGTAAGGAAGAGAATAGAGACAGTATTTAGCAAGTTATACTATATGGGAATAGAGGATATCAGGGCAGTATCTTTAGAAGGATTTAAAGCTAAGATAAACTTCTTCATTTTAGCTTTAAGTTTTGCTACTTGTCTTGGTTTGTTTTAAAATTATTTAAATTGGAAATTAGAGTTATAGAATATTTTGGAATATACACAGTCTCTTTTAGGACAGTTTTGTCCCATTTGGGACATACCAAAAAGGGCTAAAGAAAATGATAAATAAATTATTGGAAAACAAGGTTAAAATATTGTATAATTTTAATGTTTTGAAAAGCGGAGGAGATAATAGATATGATAAAAAAGGTACATTATTTACACTTTATAATATTCTTGTTAATCTACAGTTTAAAAGCTTTAGCTCAAATTCAAGTAGAAGCTGGAGACTTATCTTACTTCTATGTAGAGTATAAACAAACCATAATGGCAGGAGAGAGCATACCTGTAAAGATTATAGCAAAAGACCCGTTTGATAACGATATAGAAAACTTTAGTGGAATTGTTGATATTATTTATGATGGCAAATCAGAGAAAGTTAAAATAGAAAGAGGTGTTGGTAGGTTTAACTTTTCAACTACTAAAATTGGAAAGTATGATTTTCGTATAAATTACAATGGAAAAATCTACCTTGTTAAAGATAAATATACAAATGGTCTTTTAAACGGTTTTAAAATCTATGTTAAAAACGGTCCTGCAGAAAAAGTAGATATAATAACTTCCCCAGAATTTATTCCCGGTTATACTAAAAGGTTAAAGTTAGTTGCTAAAGATGCATACGGTAATTTAGTATCCGACACTTCAGGTGTAGAACAAACTCTAAGTATAGAATCTAATGGAACTTTCAAAACAACTTTAGATATAAAATCTTTTAACAATGGATCAAAAGAAATTGAATTTGTACCTTTAGATTTACACGATATAATCTTGAAGGTTAAGAGTGATGGTAAAACTTTAGGAGAAGCAAAATTAGAGTACAAAAAACAAGAAATAGGTGAGATAAAAGTAGCATACCCAGAAAAAGTAAAAGCAGGTCAAGAGTTTGATTTCTATATAGCAGTGTACGATACAAACGGCTTACTTATTAAAGTTTATGACAAGATTGGTAAACCTATAAAACTAACCCATAACGGTAAAGGCATACTATACCCTGATACTATTGAACCTTCTGCATTTGTAAACGGAGAAGCTACTGTAAAACTTGTATACACTAAATCAGAAGAAATAAAAATAAAACCTGTTATAGAAGATAAAGCACCTAATATAATAAAGGAAGAAAAACCAAAGAAAAGTGAAACTATAAAAAAAGAACCTGAAAAACCTCAAACTTTAAAAGAAGAAGAAAAACCTAAACCTGTGGAAAAATTTACTGCTAAACCAAGATTAATGCAAGAACCTGTTAAAATCTTAAATTTAATTATCCCAAAGAATTTTGGAAAAATAGATAAGGTTATAGAAAAAGGTAAAAATGAGTATCTCGTAATGATAGCTGATAGGAATGAGAATTTTGACTTTGTCCCTATAGAAAGGGATGTAACAGTAAAAAATAGAAATATTGGAAAACTGAGAATCTCTGCGGACAACAACAGTGAAAATTTAATTCTTAAATTAAACATCCTTAAAGAATATAAAGTAGAAGTTAAACCTGACAAAGATAACAACTTGATTAGGGTAGAAATCTATGAATAGGTATTAAACTTTTATTGCAACAAGCAAGCCATCTCTTAATGGAATTAAGGTTGTAAAAAATTCTTGTGATGAAAACATATACTCGTTAAACTCTTTAATCTTTCTTGTTTGCTTATCTACATCTTCTTCTAACACTTTACCGTGCCAAAGGGTATTATCTGCTATAACAAGTCCACCAGAACTTAAATTATCTTTTAGTATTAAAATACTGTCTAAATACTTGGCTTTTTCATGGTCAAAAAATAGAATATCAATATTTTTATACTCTTTTGCTATCTCTACTCCATTACCTAATCTTAATTCAACTTTATCTATTAAACCAGCTCCCGATAAAAAATCTTTTGCCATCTCTAAATTATCTTGACTGTAATCCGTTAAAACTACTTTACCACTACTTAAAGCTTTTGCAAACCAGTAAGCAGAATAGCCGTATCCTGAACCTACTTCAACAATTAGCTTAGGATTTTTAAGCTTTGTAATCAAATACAAAAACCTTCCGACAGACCTGCCAACTATCGGGAAACCTACCTTTTGTGCGTAATTTTCCATATGTTGCAAAATCTCTTCATCTTCTACTTTAGACAGGTAGTTTAATTTATCTATATAACGTTGGATATCTTCAAATAAAATCATCTCACACCTCTCAAATCAATGTATATGGGGATTATAGCATAAATGGTATAATAGTTTAAAAATTTTTTAACATACTGGAGGACAAAATTTATGAAAAAGAGAGTTGTACTTGCTTACTCAGGAGGATTAGATACCTCTGTAATAGTTAGATGGCTCACAGACAGAGGTTTTGAAGTTATAACTTATACAGCTGACGTAGGTCAAGGGGAAGAGCTGTCTGAGATAGAAGAAAAAGCGTTAAAAGCAGGAGCTGTAAAGGCTATAATAGATGATATAAAAGAAGAGTTTGCAAGGGATTACTGTATGCCACTTATGAGAGCTACAGCTTTATACGAAGGTAAATACACTTTACTGTCATCTTTATCAAGACCTTTAATTGCAAAAAAGTTAGTTGAAGTTGCCCATAGAGAAGGAGCTCATTATGTAGCACACGGTTCAACTGGAAAGGGAAATGACCAAGTTAGATTTGAAGCTTCTGTATGGGCTTTAGACCCGGATATAGAAGTTTTAGCACCTGTAAGAGAATGGGAGTTTAAGTCAAGAGAAGAAGAGATAGACTACGCAATGAAACACGGTATTCCAGTAAAAGCAACAAAAGAAAAACCATACTCATATGATAGAAACTTATGGGGAGTTGCTATAGAAGCTGGTCCACTGGAAGACCCTTGGACAGAACCTCCAGAAGATGCTTTTGAGATTACAGTCTCCCCAGAAAAAGCACCAGATACTCCAGAGTATATAGAAATTGAGTTTAAAGAAGGAACGCCTATTAAGTTAAACGGAAAAGAGTACGATCAACTTTGGAAACTTATTTGGGATTTAAACGAGATAGCAGGAAAACACGGCGTTGGTAGAATAGATATGGTAGAAAACAGACTTGTAGGAATAAAAACAAGAGAAGTTTACGAGTCTCCAGCCGGACTTATCCTTATATCAGCTTACGATGACCTTGAAAGTATAGTTTTAGACAGATTTACTTATCATTACAAAAAAGACCATATATCTCACCCTTACGCAAAGTTAGTTTATGAGGGGTTATGGTTTTCCAAATTAAGAGAATCTTTAGATGCTTTTAACAACGAAATTGCCAAAATAGTTAACGGAAAAGTAAGAGTTAAACTTTATAAAGGAAGCTTTAAAATAGTAGGAAGACAATCTCCAAACTCTCTTTACAGTGAAGACCTTGCAACCTACAGTCCTAAGGATGCTTTTGACCATAAAGCAGGTGGTGCATTTACAAAAGTATGGGCTTTACCACTAAAAGTATTTGCAAGAGCAAACAAGAGGTAAAAGATGCTGAAAGAGTATAACCATACTGAAATAGAAAATAAATGGTCTTCTGTTTATAAAGAAAACCCTATTTTTAAAGGTAAAACTGGAGAAAAACCATACTTTTGTGTTGTTCTACCTCCCCCAAACGTAACTGGAAGTCTACATATAGGACATGCTCTTAACGCTACACTGCAAGATATTATAGTCCGCTACAAACGGATGAAAGGCTTTAATACGCTTTGGCTTCCTGGATTTGACCATGCTGGAATTGCTACCCAATGGGTTGTTGTAAGAGAACTTCAAAAACAAGGGATAAGTAGGTTTGACCTTGGAAGAGAAAATTTCATTAAAAAAGTTTGGGAATGGGTTCCAAAGTCAAGGGACTCTATAAAAAATCAGCTTATAAGGTTGGGAGCTTCCTGTGATTGGTCAAGACAGAGATTTACCCTTGATGAAGGATTTTCAAGGTCAGTAAGGGAAGCCTTTGTAAGACTATATAAAGAAGGACTAATATTTAAAGCACCTTATATTGTAAACTGGGACCCAAAAGAAAGAACAGCTATATCAGATTTAGAGGTTGAGTATTACGAAGAAAAAGGAAAACTATGGCATATAAAGTATCCTTTAGAAGATGGTAGTGGCTATATAACTGTAGCAACCACAAGACCAGAAACAATGTTAGGTGATACAGCTGTAGCAGTAAATCCAAACGATGATAGGTATAAACATCTGATAGGTAAAAAAGTCATTCTCCCGTTAGCTCCAGCAGAAAGGATAGATATAAACGGAAACAAAGTAAGTAATTTAATTCCTATAATAGCAGATGAGTACGTTGACCCTGCTTTTGGAACAGGTGTTGTAAAAATAACTCCAGCCCACGACCCTAACGACTTTGAACTAGGAAAAAGACATAACCTTCCTATGGTTATAGTTATGGACGAAGGAGCTTACATCAACGAAAATGGAGGAGAGTTTAAAGGTCTATACAGGTACGAAGCACGGGAAAAAATAGTAGAGAAATTAAAAGAGTTAGGATTACTTGAAAAAGAAGAAGACCATATTCACAATGTAGGACACTCCCAAAGGTCAAAAGAAGTTATAGAGCCTTACCTTTCTACCCAGTGGTTTGTTGATACTAAAAAATTAGCAGAAAAAGCTATAAAAGTTGTAGAAGAAGGAAAAATAAAGTTTATTCCTGAAGGATGGACAAAGACTTACCTTAACTGGATGTACAACATTAGAGAGTGGTGTATATCAAGACAGATATGGTGGGGACACAGAATTCCTGTATGGTACTGTAAAGACTGTGATAGTCCAAACGCCTTCAACGATGAATTTTTACCTTCACTAGATGAGAAGATTATCTTTAATCTCTACGCAGATGGAAAAATAAGTCAAATTTTCTGTGTTGACGATGTTTTGGAGGTTTTAAACAAACAAAACTTTACCCATCCTGATAAAACGAACTTAGAGTTTTACGAAAAGGTAGTCTTTTTAAAAGAAACTGATAAACTAAAATCAAAACAATCTTTAATAGATCTTCTTGAAACATCAAATCACTTTAAAAAGTTATACGAAGAAAGATATCAACTTATACTAAAATGTGAAAAATGTGGAAGTGAAAACCTTCATCAAGATGAAGATGTTTTAGATACTTGGTTTTCATCTGGACTTTGGCCTTTTGGAACTTTAGGCTGGCCTGTTGAAACCCAAGACCTAAAAACCTTTTACCCAACATCTCTACTTATAACAGGTTTCGATATAATCTTCTTCTGGGTTGCAAGAATGATAATGATGGGAACAAAGTTTACCGATAACATTCCATTTCACGACGTTTACATACACGCACTTGTAAGAGATGAAAAAGGCGAAAAGATGTCCAAAACAAAAGGAAACGTAATAGATCCTCTTGAAATGGCTGAAAAGTATGGAGCTGATGCTTTAAGGTTTACCCTTACGGCACTGGCAGCCCAAGGAAGAGACATAAGATTATCAGAAAAAAGAATAGAAGGTTATAAGCACTTTTCCAACAAAATATGGAACGCATCAAAGTTTGTTTTAACAAACAGCCAGAATATAGAAGTTAAAGATGTAAAACAGTTAAACTTATCAACTGAAGATAAATGGATTTTAACAGCTCTTATGAAAACAGTAAAAAAATCATCTAACGAACTTGAAAACTACAGGTATAACGAATATGCAAACACAATATACGACTTTTTCTGGCACGATTACTGTGATTGGTACATAGAATTTACAAAAGAAAGAATATATAAAGGCTCTCAAGAAGAAAAACAAACAGCTGTAAGCGTTTTAAACTTTGTATTAAGAGAATCCTTAAAACTCTTACATCCAATAATGCCTTTCATAACAGAAGAAATATACCAATATCTACCAATAAAAGAAACAGACTTTATAGCCATAGCTATTTATCCACAATATGAAGAAGATTTAGTATTTGAGGAAGATTACAACTTTATAGAATCCTTAAAAGAACTTATCACAAGCATAAGAACGGTAAGAAGCGACTTTAACATTGAACCAACAAGAAAATTAAACATTAGAATAAAACTTTCTTCGAAAGAGATACAACAAAAACTTAATAACTTAGCCAACCAAATAAAGCAATTGGTAAAGGCAGAAAACCTCACTATTGATACCGATATCTCAAAACAAGATACAGAAGTGATTACAGTTTCTAAGTTGGGAGAGAGTTTCATAGATTTAGCTGGAGTTTTAGATATAGAAAAAGAAATTCAAAGACAAGAAAAACTACTTCAAGAAGTTGAAAAATCTATAAAGATATCAGAAAGTAAACTAAATAATGAAAACTTTGTAAACAAAGCTCCTGAGCATGTAGTAGAAAAAGAAAAACAGCTCTACGAAGAACTCAAAGTCAAAAGAGATAAGATATTAAACACATTAAAGATGTTAAAACGTTAAAAAGTTATTGCATTTTGACAGGATTATGATATAATATTTATTACTTATTTGTTCCCGAGTAGCTCAGCAGGCAGAGCGGTCGGCTGTTAACCGACTGGTCGGGGGTTCGAATCCCTCCTCGGGAGCTTCTTAAAAATCTTTTTAAAATCAGGGGGTAAAAATGGACTTAAAGAAAATTCCACCTGGTAAAAATCCACCAGAAGACATATTCGTTGTAATTGAAATACCTCAAGGAAGTGGAATAAAGTACGAAGTTGATAAAGAAAGTGGAGCTATTTTTGTAGATAGATTTTTATTTACAGCTATGTACTATCCTTTTAACTACGGATTTATACCTAATACTTTAGCTGATGATGGAGACCCTACTGATGTTTTAGTAATATCAAGAGAGCCTGTAGTTCCGGGAAGTGTTATAAGAGCCAGACCTATTGGAATGTTAGAGATGGAAGACGAAGAAGGAATAGACACTAAAATAATAGCTGTTCCTGTATCAAAGTTAGATAACACTTTTGACAACATAAAAGAAGTAAACGACTTGCCAGAAGCTACTTTAAACAAGATAAAACACTTCTTTGAACACTACAAAGAGTTAGAATCTGGAAAGTGGGTTAAAGTTAAATCTTTTAAAGGTTCAGAAGAAGCTAAAAAAGATATACAAAAATCTATAGAAAACTTTAAAAACTCTTGACTAAAGTTTAAATAAGAGATATAATATTTATCTCTTTTGAATACGGAGTGTAGCTCAGGTGGGAGAGCACGTGCCTTGGGAGCACGGGGTCGCAGGTTCAAGTCCTGCCACTCCGACTACTGATTAAAAGGAAGGCGCGCCCGTAGCTCAGCTGGATAGAGCAACGGACTTCTAATCCGTAGGTCGCACGTTCGAATCGTGCCGGGCGCATATAACACCGCGGGGTGGAGCAGCTTGGTAGCTCGCCGGGCTCATAACCCGGAGGTCGCAGGTTCAAATCCTGCCCCCGCAACCAAAATAAAAAAATAAAACAAAAAAATTATATATATCACTAAATCAACGTTACTTCAGTTGGTAAAACTGAGGTTCCTTTTAAAGTAGATGAACAAACATATAAAACACCTGCAGTAGCTACTGTCCAAAGAGAAAATAAAGACAAAGTTTTACAAGTATTAGATCAACAATGTGCACAAAAAGAGGTAGTTTTACAAAAGAAAATAAACCCAGTATTCTTTGCTAGTATTTTCATAGTAGGCGTAATAGGGTCCACTACAGACTATGCAACAAATGCAATGTGGGAGTATGACAACAAAGTTGAAATTCAATGTAAATGATAAATATTTTATCCTTTACAAGGAAGGGTTTTATTCCTTCCTTCCTCTTTCTATTTTTATTTCTTAATGTAAATTTTGGTTTTGCTTATGATACTAAAAAGGAAAATCTAAACAAAATATTAGAAAAAATTGAAAATTTAAAACTTTATGAAAATCCAGTATGGAAAGCTCTCTTACATTATGATCCTAAAAATAAAAATTCCTTTATAACAGATAAGAATTTTTTACTTAGTTTACGGGAGGGAAAATTTTCTCTAAAAAGAGAAATGGAGCTAACAGTAGAAGCTCTTTTAAACAACAAAGATTTAGAAGAAAATTCAAATCCTGTTTGTAAATTCCCAGCAAGACTGTACTGGTTAAAATTAAATATACCAGAGTTAAACGATCTCATTCCAGAAGTAAAATGTAAAGATCTCAATACGTATCTGGAAAAGGTATCAGTGGACAAAATTACACTAGTGTTTGCTGCAGAAGATATTAAAAATCCAAGCAGTATGATGGGACATGTTTTTTTAAAATTGACAGGTTATAACAAAGAAGGTATATATGTTGAACATGCAGTTTCTTACTTTGCAGTTATAGATACAGTTAACCCTATTAAACTTTTAGTAAAAAGTACTATCACAGGAATGGATAGTTTTTTTTCTCTAAAACCTTATAGAAAATTTATAAGTAGATATCTATTGGATGAAGAACGTGTTATATGGGAGTTTCCTCTTA
This sequence comes from Sulfurihydrogenibium azorense Az-Fu1, assembly GCF_000021545.1. Lineage (NCBI taxonomy): Bacteria > Pseudomonadati > Aquificota > Aquificia > Aquificales > Hydrogenothermaceae > Sulfurihydrogenibium > Sulfurihydrogenibium azorense. The sequence goes on along the minus strand of NC_012438.1, from coordinate 516,835 downwards.
AAGATCTAAATGATGAAAAAAAGGAAATTATACGTTTACACATATGGGAATTAAAAGATGTTAAAACTAAATACTACTTTACAGAATATAATTGTGCGACAGTAATATACTATATATTATCAATAGCAGATCCAAAAATGTTGGAAGAAAAACAAAGTTGGATATCACCAAGGGATGTAATAAGAATAGCCAAAAAAGTATCCCTTATAGACGAAGCAGAATTGATTCCTACTGATGAATGGTTAATACGAATACTTGAAGATAAAATATCTTTTAAGGATTTAAAGAAAATAAAAAAGAGTATATCTCTAGGTCATTGTGATAATTCCCTGTTTGAAAATACAAATTATACAAATTTTGAGTATAAATTTTACATAGCCAACCTCTATGAAAACTATATAACCTTTTTAAAGCGAAAAGAACGTATATCTAACACTCAAGCAGAAGAACTTTCTTCATGTATACCCTCAATAAAAGGATATACTATTGATTTAACAAACTACAAAAATCCATACAATGCTCCATTAAATAGTAAAGTAAGTTTAGGATACTCTAGATTTAATGATAAAGATTATTTACATTTGGTTTTTACTCCAACTTATAATACAATTTTGGACAATAACAGACAGGTTTTTTTGTTTGAAACAGATTTAAGACTTTTTGAATTTAGCTTATTACTCAACAAATCTAATATTAAGATAGACCACATATACCTTTATCATATTTACAGTTTGAAACCTTATAGCTTACTTACTGGTGGTTTATCTTACAACTTTAAAATCGGTTTAGAAAATCATTACCAAAAGTTAGATCCAAAGTTATCTCTTTTTACTTCTACAGGTTTAGGAATAACTTTAAATCCTCATAAAGACTTTTACATCTTTTTTTTACAAAATGTAGGTATTGGATATGGCAAAAACACTTTATATCCATATACATATCCAGAATTAGGACTGATAGTTTACGAAATTTTTAATATGAAATCCGTACTATCTTATAAGTACATGTTTAACCAGTTTAACTCAAAACAATCATATAATATATTATCTTTAAACCATGTAATAAACCTAAAATCAAATCTTCAGCTAATTCTAACCTTAGACTATCTAAAGGACAATCACAAAAATAAAACAAATTTCTTTTTAAACCTAACTAAAAATTTCTAAAAATCTTTAACTCAAAACCTAAGGAAAATCACCTAAAAGAAGATGATATAATAGAGTTTGAAGATAATTAGAAAAGAATTAAATTTAATCATCATAACCTTCGGAGGAAAAATATATGGAAATTCTTGAAGAAAAGGTATCCAGACTAGAAGAGATGATGATGAGATTAGTTTACATTCAACAAAAAACAGAAATGGAGTTACAAAGTTTAGCTAAAGAGATGAAAGAATACAAACAAGAGGTTGATAAACAAATAAGAGAATACAAACAGGAAGTTAACAAGCAAATAAAAGAAATGAATAAAAAATGGGGAGAGTTGTCTAACAAGATGGGAACTATAGTTGAAGATATAATATCCCCAGCTACAAGACCTGTTTTAGAAAAGTACTTTAAGTGTAATATCGAGAAAAAATTGGTAAACGTTGAAGTCAACGAAGAAAATATTCATACAGAGTTTGATGTTATTGCAGTTAGTAATTCCTGTAAGACAGCGTTTTTGATAGAAGTAAAAACTACTTTTAGGGGAAAGTTTATAGAAGATGTTTTTGAAAAGATCGAAAAGTTTAAAAAGGCTTTCCCAGAGTATAAAGATTATAAAATAGTACCAATCTTAGCCTCTTTATCTATGGACGAAAACACTGTAAATATACTAACAAAAAACAAAATCTACGCAATGGCTTATAGAGAATGGGAATATCTGGATATACTTAACTTTAACCAGCTTTAGGATATGAAAAACCATCAAACATTGTTTATGAAGTGTGATAAAATTTTTCGGATAGAAGTATGAATGAGGTATTGCAGCTCATACGAAGCTGGAGTATATTATGTAATTATAACTTTTAAAAAGGTGTAAAATATGGCTAAAAAAACTATAAACATTGAAAAAAAATTGGCAACAGAGCTTGAAACTTTATCCAAAATCTTAGAGGTATCTCAAAGTAAAATAATTGAAAAAGCTTTGGATTTTTATCTTGACTATATAGATGGAATGATTGCAGAAAGGGTAAGTAAAGGAATAAAAGAAGGAAAGATTAAAGTTAAGGAAGCTGATGAAGTATTCAAGAAATTAGGGATAAATGTATAAACTTTTAATATCTGAGATAGCAGAAAAAGACTTAGAAAATTTTTCAAACAATGAAAAAGTTTTTATAGCGGAAAAATTAAAATATCTAGCAGAAAATTTTGAAATTTTAAGAAAAACTAAAAAAGTTAAAAAACTTCAAGGCTATGATAAATACTACAGATATGTAATATCCAAAAAAATTAGAGCAATTTTGAAGTTGAAGAAGACAAATTAATAATTTTAATACTAAGAATTGATAGAAGAAAAGATATATATAAAGATTTAGAACTTTAACCAAATCTTTCAAACAAATTCTAATATATCTGGTAAAATAAAATTTATTTAAATTGAGGGATTTGCATGGAAAAGTTTTTTTTAAATGGTCAACCTTTTAACGATTTATCACTTTTAAGACCTTTAATGTATGGAGAAGGAGTCTTTGAAACTTTTAGATACAAAGAAAAACTTCCTAAGTACATAGACTACCACTACAAAAGACTTATAAAAGGAGCTTCTTTCTTAAAAATACCTCCTATAACTAAAGAAGATTACCTTTACTATATTAATCAGGCCGTAAACTCAATAGAAGATAAAGACCTGTACATAAAAACAATTTTACTGTCAGAAGGTAATTCTTACTACCCTTTACAACCCTATAAAAGTAATCTTTTAGTGGTTGTAAAACCTTATAAAGCAATAAATACTCCTATTACCTTAACTATCTCTCCTTACAAAGTTCACAGTAAAGACCCATTACTAAAAATCAAATCAACTAACTACCTTAGAAATATTTTAGTAAAAAGGTATGCACAAGAAAAAGGGTTTTTTGATGCAATTATCTTAAATGAAGATGATTGTATAACTGAGACTTCATCTGCTAACATTTTCTGGATAAAAGGTAGATACCTATACACTCCTTCATTAGAGTGTGGTGTGTTAGAGGGTATATCAAGAAAGAAGATATTAGAAGAGGGAAAAAATCAAGGATTTGTCGTTATAGAAGGAGAGTTTAATTTAAAAGATTTAAAAGGTGCAAATCTTATATTTTTATCCAACGCCCTACACGGAATAATGAAAGTAGAAAGTATAGACCCAGAGGCTTTTAAATGAGATTAAAAGTTTTAATTTTAGCTGTTTTATACACTTTTTTACTATCTTACGCAAACCCTTTAAGAGAAGAGATTGAAAGTTTAACAAAAGACCAAAGTGTTGACGTAGGAATTTATGTAGAGTCATTAGCCACAAAAAGTTTTAAATTTGCTTTAAAAGATAAACAGCCTTTCATCCCAGCTTCTAACCAGAAAATCTTAACTACAGCTTCAGCTATAATCAATTTAACCCCAGACTATAGATTCAAAACTCAGATTTTAACAGATGGGTTTGTAAAAGATGGTGTTTTAAAAGGAAATTTATACCTAAAAGGCGGAGCTGACCCATCTTTAAGTTATGAGGATTTAAAAAGTTTTGCAGATTACTTAAAACAGATAGGTATCTTAAAAATTGAAGGAGACATTATTGGAGACAACTCTTTCTTTTTAGAGGAAGGAAGAGGACACGGCTGGCCTGAAAAAGATTTTGAATACTGTTTCACAGCTCCATTTAGTGCTTTGTCTTTAAATGAAAACTGTTTAAGATTGGAGCTTATCTCCGACAAAAAGAGAGTAAGTGTAAAAATGTACCCAGATAACGAATACTATGAGATTGTTAACAACCTTGCAATATCTAAAAAATACTCAGACTACAAAGTAAAAGCTGAAGGAAGAAAGATATACTTAACTGGATATATTAAACCTCTATCTAAAGCTGAAGTCTCAATTCCTGTTAAGAATCCATCATTACATACAACTTCTGCCTTTTATAAAATGATGAAAGAAAGCGGTATAAAGATTACTGGAAAATACCATTTAGGGAAAACACCACCAAATGCAAATACTATAATCACTCATAAATCCCAGCCACTTAAAGAGATTATAAAAAAAGCAAACAAAGACAGTAATAATTTTTATGCAGAACAGATATTTAGAACATTAGGTAAAGAGATTTTAGGTAAGGGAGACACAGAAACATCTGCTACTGTTGTAATAAACACTCTAAAAAAAGTTGGAATAGATGTTTCTAACATAAGAATCTACGATGGTAGTGGACTTTCAAAATTTAATCAACTTACTCCTGAAAGCATAGCAAAGATACTATCTTATATGTACAACACTCCATACTTTTTTGACTTTTATCAGTCTTTAGCAGTAGCAGGAACAGACGGAACATTAAAACATAGGTTTAAGGATGTAAAAGGTAAGATATATGCAAAAACAGGATACATTAAAGGAGTAAAGAATTTATCTGGATATATCCTTTCAGATAACGGAGAGGTTTACGTATTTTCTATATTAGTAAACAATCTTAAATCTACTGAAATTGCAAACAAAATTCAAGAGAGTGTATGTTTAATCCTTGCCAATGGAAAAACTCAGTTATAATTTATTTTTTAATATTTTAGGAGGTTTGAAAAGTTGACTTTAGTGGCATTTTTAATTATGTTAGGTGTTTTGATAACGATTCATGAGCTTGGACACTTTTTATTTGCAAGGTTGTTTGGTGTTAAAGTAGAGTCTTTCTCAATAGGTTTTGGTCCACCTATCTTTAAATGGAAAGGTAAAGAAACTGAGTACCAAATTGCTCTTATTCCCCTAGGTGGATATGTAAAAATGTACGGTGAAGACTCAATGACAGAACCTATCCAAGGAAATATAGATAAATCCGCCTTCTCTGACCCAAGGTCTTTTCACTCCAAACCAAACTGGCAAAAAATGTTAATTGCCTTTGCAGGACCTCTGTTTAACATTGTACTTGCCATAATATTATTTATAGCTGTTTACATAATGGGAGTAAAAGAACCTGCTTACCTTTCTCAGCCTGTTGTTGTAGGTTATGTAGAGAAAAACTCTATTGCTGAAAAAGTAGGAATACAACCCTTTGATAAAATCGTTAAAGTAAACGGAAAAGAAGTAAAAAACTGGAAAGAATTTACAATAGAGATAGGTATGAAAGCTGGGAAAAACGTTGAGATAGAGATTCTCAGGAACGGAAGCATTCAAAAAATCTCAGTCATACTTCCAGAGGATATGACAAAACAATCCTTTGGTATCTCTCCTGTTTTACCTGCCAAAGTAGGTAAAGTGTTAGAAAACTCTCCAGCTGCAAAAGCAGGACTAAAGGAAGGAGATATTATAGTTGGGGTTAACGGAAGACCTATAAATACGTGGTTTGAGTTTGCAGACTTTATGGCATCTTTAAAAGAAAAACAGAGTGTAAATTTACTTGTTAAAAGAGATAACAAGATATTTAGTATTATGTTAGAACCTCAATACAACGAAGAACTTAAAAAATACACTATCGGAATAGCACCAAAGTTTGAAACTGTAACTATACAGTACTCTCCTATAGAAGCTGTAGGAAAGGCTTTAGAAAAGACTAAGGATTTGACAGTTGCAATATATAACGTAGTTGCTGGACTTATAACGGGAGAGGTATCTTTTAAAACCCTTGGAGGTCCTATATCTATAGCTAAGTTTTCAGGAGAAGCTTTAGAGACAGGGGTAAGTACATTCTTGTTTGCTATGGCTTTTATATCTTTACAACTTGGATACTTAAACCTTTTACCAATACCTGTTTTAGATGGAGGGTTAATACTTATTTTACTTATAGAAACAATAATAAGAAGACCTTTACCAGATAAAGCCAAAGAGTATTTAGCCTACTTTGGATTTGCACTCCTTGGAACTTTAATGATATACGTCATTTTTAATGATATATTAAGAGTCATACAATAATTATATTAAATATATTTTTATATATGGAGTAGAAAAATGGCTACAAGGGTAGGAATTATCGTTTTAAGTGGAACATTAGATAAGGTAATGCCTGCGTTCATCATAGGAACTACAGCTGCGGCAATGGGAATGGAAGTTGGAATGTTTTTCAGCTTCTACGGTTTAAACGCCATCCACAAGGAAAAACACAAAAACCTAAAAGTATCACCTATAGGAAACCCAGCTATGCCGATGCCTGTACCTGTACCTCAAATACTTACTATAATGCCGGGTATGATGGACTTTGCAACCTCTATGATGAAATCAATGATGGAAAAACACAAAGTCCCATCACTGCCTGACCTTATTAGGCAAGCAAAAGATTTAGAGATAAAACTATACCCTTGCCAAACTGCTATGACTTTATTTGGTTATACTACTGACGATTTAATTGAAGGAGTGGAAAAACCAGCTGGAGCTGCCACATTTTTGAGTTTTGTTAATGCAGGAGAAAAGTCAATTGTGTTAAACTTTTAATATGAGTGTAAAAGAAAATTGCCAAAAGATAGAAGAGAGAATACTTAAAGCTTGCCAAAGAAGTGGTAGAAAAAGAGAAGAAGTTGTACTTCTTGCAGCTTCTAAAACCCAGCCTGTAGAAAAGATACTACAGGCTTACTATTGTGGTATAAGATACTTTGGAGAAAACAGAGTTCAAGAAGGAATAGAAAAAATAGAAGCTTTAAAAGATTATAAAGATATCCACTGGCATCTCATTGGAGGACTTCAAACCAACAAAGTAAAATATGCAGTTAAATACTTTGAAATGATTCACTCAATAGACAGAGAAGAACTTGTTGACGAGATAGAAAAAAGAGCTTCAAAAATGAACAAAATCCAAGAAGGACTTATAGAAGTAAACTTTGGAGAAGAGTCTAAATACGGAGTAAAAGAAGAAAATTTAAAAAAGCTTTTTGAGTACATTCTAACAAAAGAACATATAAAAATACTTGGCCTTATGGCAATACCACCTTACTTTGAAAATCCAGAAGATGTAAGACCATTTTTTAGAAAGTTAAGACAGTTAAAAGAAGATTTAGAAAAGGATTTTAATGTAAAACTTCCACATCTTTCTATGGGAATGTCCCACGACTTTGAAGTTGCAATAGAAGAAGGTGCTACAATAGTTAGAATAGGAACTGCACTTTTTGGAGAAAGGATATGATAAACAAAGACCTTTTAACTATACTTGCTTGCCCCGTTTGTAAGTCTGATTTAGAGTTTATAGAAATAAAAGAAAACCAGTACCTTAAATGTTTAAAATGTAATCTTTACTACCCGATAAAAGAAGACATACCAATCTTACTTGAAGATGAAGCTTTAAAGGAAGAAGATGTTAAAAGAGGTTAAATATCTACTTTTAGCTTTTTTTGTTATCCTTATAGGATTCTTACCATTTTACCTAATATCTTCAAAGCCATCAAATTCAATTGAAATAAAGAAGTTAGATATAACAAACTTAGAACCCGTCGTAGGAAAAGAAGGAGGAGTCTTAAAGAGGACTTTATCATCTGACCCTAAAACACTAAACCCTGTAATGGCTCAAGAAACAAGCTCTACAGCAGTTATAGGACCTTTGTTTAACGGACTTACAAAAGTAAACGAAAAAACACTACTTCCAGAAGGAGATTTAGCAGAGAGATGGGAAGTTGATAATACTGGGACTGTTTGGAGATTTTATCTAAGAGATGTAAAATGGTTTGACGGAAAACCAGTTACAGCTGATGATGTGGTATTTACATATAACCAGATATACTATAACGACTCAATACCAACTTCTTCAAGGGACGTTTTAACAGTAGAAGGAAAACCTTTTAAAGTAAGAAAAATAGATGACAAAACAGTAGAGTTTACATTGTCTAAACCTTTTGCTGTATTTTTAAACGCTGTAGGTCAACCAATACTTCCAAAACACATTCTTGAAAAATCAGTAAAAGAAGGAAAATTTCCCTCAACATGGACAGTAAACACAGACCCTAAAGAGATAGTGGGGACAGGTCCTTATAAATTAGTAAAGTATGTTCAAGGTCAGTATGTAATCTATGAAAGAAATCCCTACTACTGGGAAAAAGATAAATTGGGACAGCAATTACCTTACATAGTCTCAATACAATCCCAGATAATAAAAGACCCAGACGTTTCTTTAGTTAAATTTTTATCAGGAGAAAGTGATATATACGGTGTTAGACCTTCCGATTTACCAAAGTTAGCAGAAAACTACAAAAAAGGAGATTTTACTATTTACAACTTAGGTCCAACGCCAGCTATAACATTTATAGTGTTTAACCAAAATCCAAAGGCACCAATACCTAAGTATAAACTTAAATGGTTTCAAAACGAAAAATTCCGTCAAGCTATCTCTTACGCTATAGACAGGGTAGGTATTGTAAATATGGTGTACAATGGACTTGCTTACCCTATATACACAGCTGTAACACCAGCTCAAAAAAGGTTGTTTGATGAAAGCTACTATCCAAAGTATCCTTACAACTTAAAAAAAGCAAAAGAGATACTTTTATCTATAGGGTTCACAGAAGGTAAAGACGGCTTTTTATACGACAAAGAAGGGCACAAACTTAGCTTTACACTGATAACAAACGCAGGAAATAAAGAGAGAGAATCTATAGGAAACATTGTAAAAGAAGATTTAAAAAAAATAGGAGTAGAAGTAAATTTTCAAGGACTTGACTTTAACAACTTGGTATCAAAACTGATGGCAAACTACGACTTTGAAGCTGTAATAATAGGTCTTACAGGAAGTATAGACCCATACTTTGGACAGAGTGTGTGGCTATCTTCTGGACATATGCATATGTGGAACCCAAAGCAAAAAACACCAGCCACAGACTGGGAAGCAAAGATAGACCAACTCTTTAAAGAAGCATCTATAGAACTTGACCCTGTAAAAAGAGATAACCTTTACAAACAGGCATTTAAAATAATTGGAGAAAAACAACCTATGATATTCATAGCAGCTCCGGAAGAGATGGTAGCCGTAAAAAATAAACTAAAAAACGTCTTCCCAACTGTATGGGGATGGTACAAAGGAGATTACGTATTTATTGATAAGTGATTATGTTATAATATTATATTGAAAATTTCAAACACTTTTATTAGGAGGTATAGATGTCAATTACAGCTGAGAAAAAGCAAGAGTTAATTAAAAAGTTTGCTTTACACGAAAACGATACGGGTTCACCGGAAGTTCAAATTGCAATACTTACAGAGAGAATAAGAAACCTTACAGAACACATTAAAGCAAACAAAAAAGACCTTCACTCAAGAAGAGGTCTTATCGGGATGGTTAACAAAAGAAAAAAACTCTTAAACTATTTAAAAAGAACAGATGAACAAAGATACAGAAAAATAATAGAGGAGTTAGGTATAAGAGAATCTGCTGGAACAAATCAATAATGTAGGGAGCTGTAATGGAGATAGAAGAAATTAAAGTCCAAACAGAGGTTAATGGAGCTCCTTTTATAATTGAAACAGGATACTTTGCAAAACAAGCTAACGGGGCTGTGATAGTAAGACAGGGGGATACTGCTGTTTTAGTGGCTGCAGTAATGTCTGAAGAACCGCAAGCTGATATAGATTTTCTTCCATTGACTGTTGAGTATAGAGAGAAATACTACGCTTACGGTAAAATCCCCGGCGGTTTTGTAAAAAGAGAAGGAAAACCTACAGACAGAGAGATTTTGGTAGCAAGGAACATAGACAGACCTATCAGACCTTTATTTCCAAAAGGTTTTTACAATGATATAGTTATCACCGCTTACACACTATCAGCAGATGATAAATACGATCCAGATGTTTTAGGAATAGTAGGAGCTTCTGCAGCTTTACATATATCAGATATACCTTTTGAAGGCCCTATTGCAGGTGTTAGAGTTTGTAGAGTAAACGGAGAGTTTATAGTAAACCCAACTTACCAACAAAAAGCTCAAGCAGATATTGAGATAGTTGTTGCTGGTTCAAAAGATGCAATAGTTATGGTAGAAGGTGGAGCTAAAGAAGTTCCTGAAGAAGATATTCTTGAAGCTATGATGTTTGGCCATCAAGAAATAAAAAAGTTAATAGAGCTTCAAGAAGAATTAAGATTAAAGTGTGGTAAAGAAAAAATACAAGTTGCTATAGATGAAGAAGAAATAATTTTAAAAGATAAGTTAAAAGAATTTTCATACGAAAAAATCAAAGAAGCTTTTAAAATCACAGACAAAAAGCAAAGAAACAAAACTATAAACGCTATATTTGAAGAAGCCTTTAAAACCCTTGAAATACCAGAAGAGAAAATAAAAAAAGCATCCTTTATTTACAAAGATATAGTAAGTAATGTAATGAGAGATAACATATTAAATGAAGGTATAAGAATAGATGGAAGAAAGCCAGAAGAAATAAGACCTATATGGATTAAAGTCGGAGTATTTCCACGAAACCACGGATCTGCAATATTTACCAGAGGGCAAACTCAAGCTTTTGTTACAGTAACTTTAGGTTCTCTTTCTGAAGGTCAGATAGAGGAAAGTATTGAGGCTGGAGAAGTGATGAAGAGGTTTATGCTTCACTATAACTTCCCTCCTTTCTCTACAGGTGAAGCTAAACCTCCAAGGGCAACTTCAAGAAGAGAGATAGGACACGGAAATTTAGCAGAAAGGGCTTTAGAACCCCTTATACCACCAGAAGAAGAGTTCCCATACGCAATAAGGGTTGTATCAGATATATTAGAATCTAACGGATCTACATCTATGGCAACTGTTTGTGGTGGATCTTTAGCTTTATTTGATGCTGGAGTTCCTATGAAGAAACATGTTGCTGGTATAGCAATGGGATTAATTAAAGCTGAAGACAAATTTGTAATACTTTCTGACATACTTGGAGATGAAGACCACCTTGGAGATATGGACTTTAAAGTTGCAGGGACAAGAGACGGTGTTACATCTATCCAGATGGACATAAAAGTCAAAGGTCTAACCAAGGAAATCCTTGAAAAAGCTTTACAGCAAGCAAGAGATGGCAGAAATTACATACTAGACCTTATGTACCAAGCTATACCAGAGCCAAGGAAAGAAGTATCTCCTTATGCACCTACTGTTACTACTTTAAGAGTTTTACCTGATAAAATACCTATCATAATAGGTCCAGCCGGTAAAAACATTAAGAAAATTATAGAAGAAACTAAAGTTAAAATTGATTTAGATCCAGAAGGATTAGTCAAAATATACGCAACTTCTAAAGAAGCAGCAGAGAAAGCTGTAAGCATGATAAACGAACTTATTTTAGACGTAGAAGTAGGCGAAGTTTACATGGGGAAAGTTACAAGGGTAGAGGACTATGGAGCTTTTGTTGAGCTACTACCGGGAAGATTATCTTTACTACATGTATCCCAGATAACTGGTGAGAGATTAAAGTCTGCAAAAGAAAAGATAAAAGTCGGTGATGTACTAAAAGTTAAAGTGTCTGAAATAGACGATCAAGGAAGAATTAAAGTTTCATTAAAGGATGTACCTGAAAATGTCGAACCTAAAAATAAATTCCTTTTTAAGGAAGAGTAAATTTAGAGGGTGTTAGGATGATAAACAAGTTTAAGAAAGCAAGCATAGCTTTTACAATGGCAGGTTATATGACTTTGTTATCAATAGCTCCTGCTCCTGCTGCAATGGTAGATTCAGTTATGTCTCAGAATAATACTATTACTCAAAATCAAAGGGAAGCTGATATAGATAAAATTCAAAGAGCTTTAGAAAATCAGCTTGTTAAAGAAAAGTTAAAAGCTTACGGTTTAACAGATGAAGAAGTAAAGCAAAAGTTAGATAAAATGAGCGATCAGCAGATACATATGTTAGCACAAGCTTCAGATAAAGTTTTAGCAGGTGGTGATGCAATCGGTGCAGTTATAGGTGTTCTTATAATAGTTTTACTTATCATAGTAATTCTTAAACTTTTAAACAAAGAAATAATAATTAGATAACATAGTAGGGAGGTTTGCCTCCCTTTAAAAATTATGAAAAAAATTTTTTTTGTTATTTTATTTTTATTTAATGTATCTTATGGTCAAGTCCTTTTAGACGTTCCTTTTGTAAAACAAAAAGATGAATTTTGTGGCCCAGCTTCTCTATCTTCTGTGTTTAAATTTTATGGAATAGATATACCTCAAGAAGATATTGGAAAAGAAGTTTACAATCCAAAGTTAAAAGGTGCCTTAATAACAGATTTAGAAGACTTTGCTAAATCTAAAGGTTTTAAAACAGTTTTAAAAAAATCTAATATTGATGAAATAAAAGTATTTATAGACGAAAAAAAACCCGTAATTGCGTTGATAGATTTAGGTTTTTGGATTATCTCTCAACCTCATTACGTTGTAATTGTTGGATACAACGATAAAGGATTTTTTGTACATTCTGGGTATGAAGAAAAAGTTTTTATTCCTTACGAAGATTTTGAAAAAAAATGGAATAAACTTGGAAAAACTATTTTGGTGATTTACAAATGAGAAAGAGTTTTATTGCAATTTTATTAGGCTTTTTTATATTATCTTGTTCTATTCCTAAAATTGTTGTATATGATGACCCGTTATCAGCCTCTGAGCATAACGATTTAGGAGTTATCTATGAAAAAAAAGGAAAATTTGATTTAGCAGAAAAAGAGTATAAAAAAGCTATAAGCAAAGATAAAAACTGGTACTTACCTTACTTTAATCTTGGGAATCTATACTATAAAATGGGTCAAAAAGAAAAAGCAGTAGAATACTATTTAAAATCTTTAGAGAAGGAAAGAAACCCAGACACGTTAAACAACTTAGCCTATGTTTTATACGAACTTGGTAGGTACGAAGAAGCTAAAAAGTACATAGAAGAAGCTTTTTCCATTAAAAAAGACCCTAACTATGAAGACACCTATAGAAAAATATTAGAGAAACTAAATAACCGTTAAGGATTATCTTCACTACTTACTTTTATAATCGTTTTTACATTACCCCTTGGATTCCAATCTCCTATAACTTGCAACTTCCTTGGCTTTAAAAGATTGTATAAATCTTCGTATATCTTGTTCGTAGCTTCTTCGTGGGATATATACTGATTCCTATACTTATTTAAGTAAAGCTTTAATGATTTTAGTTCTACTATATACTGGTCTGGTATGTAAGTTATTTTTATAGTAGCGTAATCAGGATAGCCTGACCTTGGGCAAAGACATGAAAACTCTGGAAAGGTTATCTCTATAGTATAATTCCTATCAGGATAAGGATTTGGCCAAGGCTCTAATTTAGATTCTAATATCTCTTTTTCTCCGTATTTCATGCACCACCTCTTTTTAAAGTTCTCTGCTTACTATGTAATCTGCTATGGATATTAGTATATCAGGATTTTTTAAATATTTAACTTCTTGTTTTGCCTTTTCAACGTAATCTTTAGCCATTTTTATTGAATTATCAAGTCCATAAACAGAAGGATAAGTTATCTTGTTTTTTTCTTTGTCTTTGTGAAGTTTTTTTCCAACTTTTTCTTCATCTCCTATCTCATCAAGTATATCATCCCATATTTGAAAAGCAATTCCTATATAAAGTCCGTAATTTTTTAAATTTTCAATTTCTTTCTTTGAAGCTCCAGCTAAAATACCACCTACCTGACAGCATCCAGATATAAACTTTGCTGTTTTATGAGTGTGGATAAAGTCTATATCTTTAAAATTTTCTAAAATATCTCCTGCCTGACCACCAACCATCCCGTAAACACCAACACTGTTTGATATTACGTTTATAACTTTCAGCAGTTTATCAGGAGTTATCTTTTGATTACCACTTATTAGTTCAAAAGCGTAGGTAAGAAGTCCATCCCCAGCTAAGATTGCTATAGCTTCCCCAAAAACTTTATGACAGGTAGGTTTACCTCTTCTTAGGTCATCATCATCCATAGCAGGTAGGTCATCGTGGATAAGAGAGTAGGTATGTATAAACTCAACACTTAAAGCAACATCTATAAAATCTTCAATATCAACATCTGGATTTACTGCTTTGGAAGACTCTATAATCAAAATAGGTCTTATCCTTTTACCACCTACTGTTAGAGAATATTCCATAGCATCAAAAAGTTCTTTAGGTGTTCCTTTTGGGATAAGGTTTTTTAGATACGTGTTTATAAGCTCAGCTTTTTGTTTTAGGTAGATTTTAATATCAGTCATGTAAATATTATATAATATTCTTTAAAAATTTTAAGGAGTAAAGCTTGTTTACTAAAATTGCAGGCTCAAAGTGGAAAAATATTGTTTTATACATAACAGCTTTTGCTTTTGTGGCTACTTCAATAGTTGCAGTTATAATATACAAACTAAGTGGAGAGATATACGGAGCTGCAGAGGTAAACGGTAGAGAGATACCTATGTACGAGTTTAACTATACTTATGAGATGATTGGAAGGAATTTACAAAATCAAGATATAGATATTACTCCCTTTAAAAAAGAGATAGCAAAACAAGCTATAGAAACCCTTATAGAAAACGAGCTTCTATATCAAGAAGCTGAGAAAGAAGGTATAGTAGCAACAAAAGAGCAAGTTAAAGAAGAACTCCTAAACATTCCAGCTTTCCAAGTAAACGGAAAGTTTGATAAAAACACTTACATTCAGATTATAAACTCTTTAGGTTTAACACCGGAAGGTTTTGAATCAATACTTCAAAAACAGATCACAGTAAACAACCTAAGGTCTATATTACTATCAACGTTGTACGTGTCTGATGAAGAAGTAGAAACATTTACAAAAAAACAACTTACAAGAATATCAGGAGAGGTAACGTTAATAAAGCCAAAAGAACCTACAATCACAGACCAGATGATAAAAGATTACTACGAAAAACATAAAAGTGATTACACAGTAAAAGAGGGAAAGAAAGTAGAGATTTATAAAATAGATATAAACAAGTTAGGACAGGAAAAGGCAGAAATTATAGCAAAAGATTTATTTACAAAAGCTAAAACTGGGAATATAACAAATATACCACAAGAAGTAGAAAAAATCTTTGACGGTGAAGTTTACGAAGATAAAAAGCCAGAAAACGTACCTCAGGATGTGTTATCCCTTTCAAAAGACAAAAAAGTCTCCTTTTCTAAAACAAACGATGGGTATTACATAGGTATCTATAAAGGTGATGTCTCACAATCAAAACCTTTTGAAGAGATAAAAACAGAAATTACAGAGAAGTTAAAAAGACAAGAGTATCAAAAAGTAGTGGATCAATTACATAAAACAACAGATATAACAGCTCTGCTTTCAAACAATCCTGTAGAAAAAAATCAAATTTCTGATATGACTATACAGGAGTTTGTAGTTAAGTATGGAGTAAAAGCAGACAGTTTAAGTAGTATAACCAGACTAAAAGTAGGAGAAACATCTAAACCGATAAATACTGAAGAAGGTGTTTTAATATTTAAACTTTCTCAACTTACTGAACCAGATAAAGATAAGATGGAAGAGATGAAAAAGACCATAGTACCTATGATTAAAGCTCAAAAATTTAACGATATATATAAGATGTACGTAGACAACCTGAAAAAGAAGGCAAAAATCAAGATAAACAAGAGGTTGTTAGAAAGTGAATAAAAGCCCGTACGCTTTGGACTTTTTATGGCACCAGATAGAAGTGATAAAAAGCAATATCAAAAAGCCAAAGTATAAAGAGATTTTAAATCAAATATTTGAGAATAAAGACATGGTGGAGCTTTTTGAAAAAGCAAAAGATAAAAAAGCAAGAAACTACCAACACGGTATATTAGAAAGGACAGCTTCCGTCGGATCTTTGGCTTTGTGTGTGTACGATAACTACCCAACGATAGATATAGACCTTTTACTTACAGGAATAATTTTAGCAGGATTTAGGGATAGTTTAGGAAGACCTTTTTTTTACAAGTATGTAAAAGAGTATCAAGAAGTATCAGAGCTACTTTATAAAAAAAATAGAAAAAAATCAAAATTAGAGTATTTTTTATTTGATGAACTTTTTAAAATTGACGAAAGGGTTATTAACTTTATGAAAAGAAAGGAGGATGTGGATGGAAACTTTATTTGACAACGGTACACATAAAAACATTCTCTTGGAAGACTTTGGGCACGGCGAGATGGTTCAGGCTAACGTCCATCTTATCGTTGACAGTGGAAAAGGTATGATACTTGACCCGGGAGGACATAAAGTATTCAAACACCTTCTTCAAGAAATAGGAACTATTATAGGTATCGATAACCTTCAATGGATATTTTTCTCCCACCAAGACCCTGATATAGTTGCAGCTGCAAACGGATGGCTTATGACAACAAAGGCTTATGCTCTTGTATCTAAACTGTGGCTTAGATTCATACCTCACTTTGGGGTTGATAGGTTGGTTGTAGATAGAATAATAGGTCTTGACGATGAAGGTGCGATAATAAAACTTGGTAATACAGACCTTTATATACTTCCTGCTCACTGGCTTCACTCCCCTGGAAACTTTCAAGTTTACGACCCAGTTTCAAAGATACTCTACTCTGGAGACCTTGGAGCTTCTTTAGGGCAAGACTATACGTACGTCCAAAACTTTGAAGAACACATAAAGTACATGGAAGGCTTTCACAAAAGGTATATAAACAGTGGAAGGGCACTTAAAAACTGGGCTAAAATGGTAAGACAGTTAGATATAGAGATTATAGCTCCTCAACACGGAGCAATATTTAAAGGTAAAGATATGGTTAATAAATTTATAAACTGGGTTGAAACACTAGAGACAGGCATTGACATAATGGATGATGTTTACAAAATACCTACAAAAAGGTTGACAGTGTAATTGGTAGAACATTACTCTGTATTACATAGAGAAGTATTAGAATTTACAAAAGATTTAAAAGAGGGTTACTTTATAGATGCAACAGTGGGAGGAGGTGGGCATTCCTACCTTATTTTAAAGCAAAATCCAAAATTAAAAATAATAGGTGTAGATAAAGATGATTACGCTTTAGAAGTTGCAAAAGAAAGACTAAAAGATTTTGAGGGAAGGTTTAGTTTAGTAAAGTCTTCTTTTAAAGATATAGACAAAATTGTAAAAGATTTAGATGTAAATCCTGTTGTAGGTATTTTATTTGACTTTGGTGTGTCTCACTTTCAGCTTAAACTTCCAAGAGGTTTTTCATTTCAAAGGGAAGAACCTTTAGATATGAGAATGGATACATCTTCTGAGCTGACAGCTTACTATGTTGTTAACTATTATCCAGAATCTCGCCTTTTTAACATAATATCCAAATACGGTGAAGAAAAGTTTGCAAAAAGAATAGCTAAGAATATAGTAGAGTATAGAAAGAAAAAAAAGATAGAAACAACAAAAGAACTTGCAGACATTGTATATAGGTCTTATCCTCCTAATTTAAGACATTCAAGAATTCATCCTGCAACAAAAACTTTTCAAGCCATAAGAATAGAAGTAAACAATGAGTTATTAGAGATAGAGGAGGCTTTAGAAAAGGCAATTCATATAGTATCAAAAGAAGGAATCATAATTACTATCTCCTTCCACTCTTTAGAAGACCGAATAGTTAAAAATACATTTAAAAAGTACAAAGAATTAAAGTTTTTAGATATTTTGACGAAAAAACCAATAACGCCAAAGGAAGATGAAATTAGAGAAAATCCAGCTTCAAGAAGTGCGAAGATGAGAGTGGCAAGGAGGTTGTAATGATAAAGGAGTTAATTTTAAATAAAAATGAAGTTTTAAACGATGTAAAAATAGGACTTTCAAGGCATAAACTTAGCCTTTTAGTTATAATGACTTCTCTTTTAGCATTAGTTTTATACAGCCAGTTAAATTATAAAATAGACAACGAGATAGTTAAGTTAAACGCTGAAAAAAACTACCTTATTGCAGAAAACTTTAAACTAAAAAATCAGATAACAGTCCTTTCTTCACCTGAAAGAATAAGTAAGATAGCAAAACAAGAAGGTGGTATGAAAAAGGTAGACTATAACCAGGTTAGATTCATAGATGTAAATGAGTGAAAAAAAGACTTACTTTGTTCTCTTTATACTCTCATTCTCATTTTTAATAGCACTTGGTAGAATTTTGCAGATACAGGTCTTTGAAAGAGAAGAGTTTCAAAAAAGAATAGAAAAACAGTACTATCAAGAAGAAGAGATAATTTTACCAAGAGGTACTATCTTTGATAGAAATGGAAAATTTGCAGCAATAAGTATTCCAACACTTTCAGTTTACGTTATTCCAAAATACATAAAAGACAAAGAAAATACAGCAAAACAGCTCTCACTTCTTTTAAAGATTCCATATGAAGATTTAAGAAAAGTACTATATGAGAGAAAAAACTACACTATAATTGCTACAAATGTAGATAAATCCTTAAGACCTCAGTTAGAAAAACTAAGGTTTGATTTAAAGGAATGGAATATCGGAATTTTAGACAATAGCATGAGATTTTATCCTTTTGGGTTTACTGCAGGAAACGTTATAGGTTTTGTCAGTAAAAAAACAGGACTAGGACTTGAAGGTATGGAATACCAACTTAACGACTATTTAGGTGGGGGAAAAGCTAAACTTAGATTTTTAAAAGATGCAAAAGGGAATCTAATAGCAATTGAAAAAGCTGATATCCAGAAAAAAACTTACAATGCAGTTTTGACTATAGATATGAATGTTCAGCACATAGCAGAAGATTCTTTAATGGAGTTAGTCCAAGAAAGAAATCCGTTAGAAGCTGCTGTTTTGATAATGAACCCTTACACAGGTGAGATACTAGCAGCTGCGTCTTACCCTAACTATGACCCTAACAACTATCAAGCTTTCAAGTACAGGAAAAATATCGTTTTTCAGCACGCTTATGAAGTTGGTTCTGTTGCAAAACCTATATTTTTAGCAGAGGCTATAGATGAGAAAAAGGTTAATCTAAATGAGATAATAGACTGTCAAAATGGTTCCATATACGTAGATGGTATAAGGATAAGAGACCATAAAAAATTTGGTCTTTTAACTCCTGCTCAGATAATTCAGCACTCTTCTAACGTTGGAGCAATAAAGATAGCATTAAGGTTAGACCCAAAGTCAGTTTATAAAAAACTAAGAGATTTAGGATTTGGTCAGAAAACTGGTATATTCCCGGGGGAAGCAAGCGGGTCTTTAAAGGAAGATTACAGACCAGTTAACATAGCCTACGCCTCTATAGGTCAGAACTGGACTGCAACTGTCTTACAGGTAGGTGTTGCTTACTCAGCTTTTGCAAACGGTGGATACTTAGTAAAACCAATGCTCTTAAAAGGTTTAACTGATGATTCGGGCAATTACGTTAAAGTTTTTCAGCCACAGGTTGTTAAGAAAGTTTTAAGTGATGAAAGTATAGAAAAGATAAAACCAATATTAAAACTTGTTGTAGAAGATGGAACGGCTAAATCTGGAAAATCAGACTTTTTTACAATCGCTGGAAAAACTGGTACAGCTCAAAAGTACGACCCTACTATAAAGGCACTATCTAACACAAAGTGGTACACTTGGTTTGCTGGCTTTTTCCCTGTAGAAAAGCCAATGTTTACAGTTGTAGTATTTGCTAACGAGCCAAAACCCAAATTTACGGGAGAACATATAGGTGGAGGTGGAGTTTCTGCAACAGTTTTAAAAAACTTAGTTGATAGGATTATGTTTTACTATAAACAAAAACCTGATAAAGTTAAGAATTTAGATACTCCTTTATCTTCTGGGCAACGGAGGTAGGTATACCCAACTTTTTCAACTCTTCATCAGGAGCTTTCAAGATGTTGTCAAGGGTTTTGTAAGTTCTGTAAAGTACTTCTTTTCTTTTTTCTCCTATCCCTTCTATGTTATCTAAAATACTTTTTAATCCTTCTTTTTCTCTTAACTTTCTATTGTAGCTAATTGCGAACCTGTGGGCTTCATCCCGAAGTTGAGTAAAAAGTTTTAAAAGTGGTAAACTATCAAAAAGTTTTATCTCTTTCCCATCATCGGTGTAAAGTATTTCTTCTTTTTTTGCTATAGAAAATACCTTTATATTCAAACCTAACTTCTCCCTAACTTCTATTCCTTGGGAGAGTTGACCTTTGCCACCGTCTATTAAAATCAGCTGGGGAGGATTTTCCATCTCTAAATACTTTCTAAATCTTCTTGTAAGGACTTCTCTTAAAGAGGCATAATCATCAACCTTATCAACGGTTTTTACTTTAAACCTTCTGTACTCTTTTTTGTTCATATAACCATCTTCCCAAACAACGCAAGACCCAACAGTAAACTCTCCCTGTAGGTGTGATATATCAAAACATTCTATCCTTCTTGGAAGTGGGAAATTAAAAGTTTTTTCAAACACTTCTTTTAAAGTTTCTAAATCTGCTATATTTATATTCCGGTCTATAAAATTTTTAATCTGGGGTAGAATTGCAAAATCTATCTCAACTTTCTTACCTTTACTTTGATAAAGCCACTGTTTCAAGTTATCAATATCTTGTACCTTTTTATTTAAGATTATCTTTTCAGGGATATAGTTGTTTTCATAGTAAGAAGTTAAAACAAAAACTTCACTTCCTTCTTCAAAATCTTGGTTAGATATTCTTAGCTCCTCTTTACCTATTATAGTATGACCCCTTACAACTATGAGAAATACTCTTTTATCAATAAAGTAAAATACATCAGCTTCTTGAATAGGAATACCTAACACTTCTTGCTTTCTTATGACCGTTTCTATGGCTTTTATCTGGTCTCTTATGACAGCAGCTTTCTCAAACATTAACTTTTGGGTGTACTCATTTATTTTATCGTAAAGGTTGTAAAGTACGTCTTTAGCGTTTCCTGAGAGAAAAGTTTTTGCTATTTTCGCATCTTCGTTGTAATCTTTTTTAGATATTTTGTTTGCACAAGGTCCTGAGCATAAACCTAAATGATAATCAAAACATACTATATTCCTAATAGGCATAGGGTCACAGGTTCTGAGTTTAAAGAGTTTATGAATAAGGTCTTTCATATGTCTTGCTGTCTTTGCAGGTAAAAAAGGTCCAAAGTAGCTTCCTTTAATCTCTCCATACTTTCTACTTATTTTGACTGTTGGGTATTCTTCATCTGTAATAACTACCATAGGATAGCTACTTCCAGATTTTAGTCTAACGTTGTACTTTGGTTTGTACTGTTTTATAAGTTCATTTTCAAGGACGAAAGCTTCGTAATCTGACTTTGTTATTATCCACTCTATCTGACTGCTTTCTGCAAATATCTTTCTCTCTTTTGGATCTGTTTTTATCTGTTGGTAATGGTTTTTTAGGCGGTTTTTTATGTTTACAGCTTTTCCTATGTAGATATACTGCTTCTTTTTATTTTTAAAAAGATAAACTCCTGACTCTTGGGGAGCGTTTTCTATAAACTCTAAAGCCCATTCATAACTCATGATAGAATAAATTATAGCATGGAGAAAAGATTTTCAAACTATTTTACTTTATGGTTTATTGCCTTTGTTTTGATGGTTTCTAATATATGGGGTATTTCTATATTTAGTCTTGACGAAGCAAAAAATGCTTCCTGTGCAAGGGAGATGTTAGAGAGGGGAGACTTGATAGTTCCTACATTTAACTACGAACTTCGTACAGATAAACCACCCCTTCACTACTACTTTATGATGATAGCCTACAAACTCTTTGGAGTAAATGAGTTTTCTGCAAGATTTTTTTCTTCTTTGTTTGGAAGTTTTACTGTTTTAGTTACATTTTTGTTTGCTAAAAGGGTTTTTGACGAGAAAATAGCTTTACTTAGCTACTTAGTCCTTTTATCTTCTCTACACTTTGTGTTCCAGTTTCATATGGCCGTTCCAGATCCATTTTTGATCTTTTTTATAACGTCAGCCGTCTTTAGTTTCTATATATTCTATAAAGAAGGTAAAAAAATATTCTTATGGCTTTTTTATATTTGTTTGGGTTTTGGTATACTTTCAAAAGGTTTAGTTGCTATTGTCTTACCAACTTTTACAGTTTTGGTTTTCTTGGCTTTAAGAAGGGAGCTAGGATTTTTAAAAAGTATGAGTATTTCAAAAGGATTGCTTATAACAATTTTAATATCTCTTCCTTGGTATATAGCAGTAGGTATAAAGACAGACTGGATTTGGGTTAAAGAGTTTTTGCTAAAACACAACATATCAAGATTTTCAGATTCTATGGAAGGACATGGAGGTATATTTTTAATAACTTTTCTGTTTGTTATCATTGGAATGCTTCCTTTTAGTATTTTTTTACCACAAACTGTAAAGGAGGTTTTAAAGAATAAAACAAATCCAGCTGTCTTGTTTTTATCTTTGTTTGTGTTTATTTATACACTATTTTTTAGTATATCTAAAACGAAGCTCCCTAACTACACAGTTGTTGTTTACCCATCTTTGGCAGTTTTGATAGGTATTACCCTGACCAAGTTGAAAATTTATAAGTATTTTTACAGTTTACTTTTTTATTTTATCTTGACTTTGATTATTCCTATAGCTCTTTACTTTATCTTAAAAAACGATGAAAATCTTTATTTAGTAGCTCAGCACTCATTTTTCTTCTTTATTTTAACAGTTGGAGCTTTCTTGTCGCTAATTTTTTATAAAAATATCAAAAAAGTTATCATTTCTCTATCACTATCTTCTATTTTGATGACTTTAGTCTTCTTTTTTATCTTAATGCCAAGAATAGATAAAGAGTCTTCAGTAAAGGTAATCTTACCATACATAGATAAAGACTTACCTATTGGCTACTACAAAAGGTACAACCCTGCTTTCTCTTTCTACCTCAAAAAGAGGATAGTTAAGTTAGAAAGTCCACAAGAGGTAGAAGAGTTTATAAAACAAGGGAAAGTTAACATACTTACAAGAGAGGAGTTTTTAGAAGAGTTAAGAGATGTAAAAGGTTTAAAAGTTGTAGTTAAAAAGAAAGACCTTTTTGAAAATCCCACCTCTGTTTTACTTAAAAATTTTTGATTCTAAAACTCTTCTAAGGAGTGTATCAAAATTGCCTTTTTCCTCATTTCTATTATAATAGATTAACAAAAAAACTTTGGAGAGTGTGTTGAAGGTAAGGATTGGTACAAGAAAAAGTCAACTTGCACTTTGGCAAGCAAACTACATAGCTAACTTAATTAATCAAATTCACGGTGTAGAAGTAGAGCTTGTAAAAATTACTACATCAGGAGACAAAATATTAGACGTCCCCCTTGCAAAGATAGGAGGTAAAGGTCTCTTTGTAAAAGAGATAGAAGATGCAATGTTAAAAGGTGAGATAGATATAGCCGTTCACTCTCTTAAAGATGTTCCTACACAGCTCCCTGAAGGACTTGATATAATTGCAATAACAGAAAGAGAAGACCCAAGAGATGCTTTCTTATCTACTAAATATAAATCTTTAAAAGACCTACCAGCCGGTGCAGTAGTTGGGACAAGTAGTTTAAGAAGAAAGTCTCAAATTATGAAAATGAGAGATGATTTAATAATAAATGATTTAAGAGGAAACGTTGACACAAGGATAAGAAAACTTGAAGAAGGTCAGTACGATGCTATAATCCTTGCCTATGCTGGCTTAAAAAGGTTAGGACTTGATAGTAAAGCTTCCTACATCTTTTCTCCCCAAGAGATGATTCCTGCCGTTTGTCAAGGATTTTTAGGTATTGAGGCAAGGGTTGACGATGAAAGAATAAAGAAAATTTTAGAGCCGATAAACAACCAAGAAAGTTTTATAAGGGCAACTGCAGAAAGGAGCTTCTTAAAAACACTAGAGGGAGGATGTCAGGTTCCACTGGGAGCTTACTGTGAGATTAAAGATGACTTTATTCATATAACAGGCTTTATAGCAGATTTAGAAGGAAAAACATTTATAAAAGAGAGTTTATCAGAGAAGTTAACTAACATAAATCAAGCAAAAGAGTTAGGGCAAAGGCTTGCAAACATACTACTTAAAAGAGGTGGTAAAGATATACTAACTAAAATTTACAACTTATGATAAAATAGATACTAAAGAAAATCATGTGGGATGTCGAAAAGTGGAAATTAGCAAGATTATAAAGTTAGAGAGAGAACAAAGAAATTTAAGTATAAATCAACTATCAGAACAAGTAGAGATACCATCTTACATAATAGAAAAGTTAGAAAATGATGAAAATTACGCAACTCAAGACCCATATGGAAAATTATACGCAAGAAAAGTGCTAAAATTCTTTGGTGTTGATGTACCTTATGAAGAAAAACAGGAAGTAGTAGAAGAAACCCCAAAAATAACTACTAAGATTTTAAATCCTTTAGTTAGTGTATTACCTCACACTTTAACAATTTTAGTGTTAGCTTTATTTATCTATGCAAACGCAAACTTCTTTTCAAATAAAATGGAAGTACAAGTAAACAATATTCCAGAAAAGTATGTAAATACAGTTAACACAACCAAAGACCAAACCCAAGACCAAAAAGTTATAGACAGTATTACACTTGTATCAGAAGGTGATGTTTGGATTACTATCTCTGTTGATGGAGAAAAAAGTATTATAAACCTTAAAGAAGGAGAAAGTAAAACTATAAAATTTAACAATAAAATAGCCTTTGAGACTATAGGAAACGCTGATAAATTAAAGATTATATACGATGGAAAAGAAGTTAAAATAACAGGAAGAGAGATTATACACAATGTTTTTGTTGACTCAGACGGTATTTTCTACAACGGATACAACGTCTTGAGAGGTGTTCCTAAGATTTGATTCCCCCAAAAGAAGCTATAGAAAAAGCAATATTACAAGTATCAGACAAAGTAAAGGAGAGAATTCAGCAGTTTAAAAACCTAAAACAAAAAGGTATTACAACTTTTGATTTTAAACCTTTTTTAGATGTACAGCCTTACCAAGCTGACATATTCTCAGAAGCATGTTTTTGTATACTAACAGCAAACTTTAAAGCAGCTACAGGAATAAAAATTCAAGCAGAAGTTGGAATTGAAGGATTTAAAAACTATCCCCTCGAAAAACTCTACCAAATAATACAATCCCATGGACACAGATTCGCAATGCAAAGGGCAGAAAGAATAGTAGCTTTAAGAGACCTAAAAGAATTTTTAGAAAACATTGTAAAAGAAAAAGATGGAAAAAAAGCAAGGGAAAAGCTTGTAGAAAAAGTAAATGGCTACGGCTACAAAGAAGCTTCTCACTTTTTAAGAAACGTAGGCTTTGACGATGTAGCCATTATAGACAGACATATATCAAGATTTTTATTTGAATCAGGATTAGTTAAACCAAGAAAAACCATAACGAAAAAAGTATACTTAGAGTGCGAGGAAGCATTGGAAAAAATCTGTCAAGATTTAAACTTAACTCAATCAGAATTAGACTTGTACATTTTTTATATTAAAACAGGTAAAGTTTTAAAATGATGGATCTGCTTGAAAAACTTGCAAAAGAAAACTCTATAGAACTTTCTAAAGACAAAATTGAGAAGTTTGAGATTTACTTATACATGCTTTTAAAATGGAATAAAGCTTATAATCTTACTTCAATAAGAAAAAAAGAAGAGATAATAGTTAAACACTTTTTAGACAGCCTTACTTTAGTTAAACTTTTTGAAGCAAAAGGTATAGATTTGTCAGGGAAAAAAGTAGCAGACTTTGGAACTGGAGCTGGCTTTCCTGGAGTGCCACTGAAGATATACTATCAAGATAAAATAGACCTTTACCTAATTGAATCTATTACAAAAAAGTGTATCTTTTTAGAAATGTTATCTAAAGAGTTAAAGTTAAAATACACTGTTTTGTGTAAGAGAGCTGAAGATATCCAAGAAAAGTTTGATATAGTAGTTAGTAGAGCAACAGGTAAAACTTTTGAAGTTTTAAAAATCGGTAAAAATTTACTTAAAGAAGGCGGAATTATAGTTATAATGAAAGGTAAAGAGGTAGAAGAAGAGCTACGACCCTTTACAACTTCTATGTCTTTCAAAGGGCTTCCAGAAAGAAAATTTATCTTGATCCAGAAAGATGGAAAGGCTCAATAAATATATAGCAAAATCAGGAATATGTTCAAGAAGAAAAGCAGATGAGCTTATTCTTGAAGGAAAAGTAAAAGTAAACGGTAAAACTGTAAAAAATTTAGGCCTAAAAATAGACCCTAAAAAAGATGTTGTAGAAGTTGAAGGAAAGATAGTAAAACCTACTGAGAAAAAGATATATTTAGCCATTTACAAGCCTGTAGGATATTTATCAGCTGTAGGTAAAGACAGATTTGGAAGAAAAACATTAACAGACTTTTTAAACGAGCTTAAAATCCCTTACAAACTCTTTCCTGTTGGAAGACTTGACTACAACAGTGAAGGACTACTAATTCTTACCAACGACGGTGAGTTTGCAAATAAAGTAGCCCACCCAAGAAATGAGATTAAAAAAGTTTATAAAGTAAAAGTTGCAGGAGAAGTTTCCCAAGAAACCTTAAAAAAGATGGAAGAAGGAACAATTTTAGAAGATGGCTTTTTTAAACCTGATAAAATAAAGATGCTTAAAAGAGAAGAAGATGGAACTTGGCTTTTAGTAGAGATACATAGTGGAAAAAAAAGAATAATAAGAAGGTTTATGGATAGCTTTGGTCATAGAGTAAAAAGGTTAATTAGAGTTAAAATAGGAAGTATAGATATCGGAAATCTTAAACCTTTTGATTACAGATACTTGTCTGAAAAGGAGATAAGGAGCATCTTAGATGAAAAAAGAGATAGTTTTAAGCAACGGTAAATTTTTTATAAACATAGATAAAGATTTAGCTATAAGAGATTTCTACTTTCCTTACGTTGGAATGTATAACCATCTAAACTCTCAAGCAAACAGTATAGGAGTATGGACAGGTGGAAAGTTTCGATGGATTGATGACTCTTGGCAAAAATCGTTTGATTACTATGAAAACTCTTTAGTAGCTAAACTACAGGCAATATCAGAAGAGCTACAAATTAAATTAGATTTTACAACAGCTATTCATAAATATAGTGATATACTTATCCATAAAGTAAAAGTTACTAATTTATCTATGGAAAAACAAGATTTTAAAGTATTCTTTTATCACTGTTTTAGGTTAAATGAGTCTGAGATTGGTAATACAGCTTACTACGACCCAAAGTTAAAAGGACTTATCCACTACAAAGGAGCTACTTACATATATATTTCGTCAGAAGGTTTAGAGTACGAGTATACAGTATCAAAAAAGAACCATGAGACAGGTGCGTGGAAAGAGATAGAATCTGGAAAACTATTAAAAACAAAAATAATGCAAGGTGAGATAGACAGTGCATGGGGAGTAAAAGGAGAGTTATTACCATTAGAGTCTAAAGAGTTTTTCTACTACATTTTGGTAGGAAAAAGGTACGAAGATATAGTAAACCTAAAAAGGAAGGTAGAAAGGGAAGGACTACAACATTTACTTGAAGAGACTGACGAATACTGGAAAGGATGGATCAAAACAAAAGATAGGCTTCTTCCATCTTTGTCTAAAGATTTAAAAAATCAGTACTACAGAAGCCTTTTAATAATAAGATCACACTTTGATAACGAAGGAGCTGTCGTTGCTGCAAACGACACATCAATATACAAATTTAATAAAGATCACTACAGTTATCTTTGGCCAAGGGATGGAGCTTTTATCTGTATGACATTAGATAATGCAGGCTATACAAATCTAACTCAGAAGTTTTATAAGTTTTGTAAAAAACACATAACAGAAGAAGGTTATTTACTTCACAAGTACTCTCCTGACGGAACTGCAGGGTCTTCGTGGCATCCTTGGTGTGATGAGGACGAAAACTATCAGCTTCCTATTCAAGAAGATGAAACAGCTTTAGTTATATTTGCTCTATACAACCATTACATAAACAGTAAAGATATTGAGTTTATAGATATGATGTACAACGGTTTTGTTAGAAAAGCTGCTAACTTTATGGTTAATTACACAGACCCAAACACTAATCTACCCCTTGAAAGCTATGATTTGTGGGAAGAAAGAAGAGGAGTTTTTACATATACAGCTTCTACGGTTTACGCAGGTTTATTATCTGCATCTAAACTTGCATATTTAGTTGGGAATAAAGAGGAAGGACTGATATACGAAGAAAAAGCAGAAAAAATTAGGGAAGGTATTTTAAAGTACCTTTACGATGAAGAGTCAGGCAGATTTTTGAGGGGTATATACCAAGATAAAAATGGAAACATTATAAAGGATAAAACTTTAGAAAGTAGTTTACTTTTAATACACGAGTTTGGGGTAGTAGACCCAGAAGATTATAGAATGATAAACACGGTAAAAGCGATAGAAGAAGGACTTTGGATAAAAGAAGGGATAGGGGGTCTTGCAAGGTATGAAAATGACTACTACCATAGAGTTAGTGATAACGTTCCTGGAAACCCTTGGATAATCACAACACTTTGGCTTGCAAACTGGTACACAGAAGTCGGTCTGTTTGATAAAACATTTTCACTTTTAAACTGGGTTTTAAAAAGAAAAACTCAAGCTGGACTTTTAGCAGAGCAGTACAACCCCTTTACTGGAGAGCCTTTGTCTGTATGCCCACTTACTTGGTCCCACTCTTCTTTTTGCTACAGTGTTCAAAAGTTAAACAAAAAACTTATACAACAGAAAATTCCTGAATACGTAGAGTAGAGAATTTCTTTCCTATCTGACCAACCAGATGAGCTCCGTAAACAGCAACAAGAAGATCTCCCTTCTCTATTTTCTCCATGTTATCCTTTACAAAGTAACAAATCTCTTCTAACCTATACCCTTGGTTCCCTTCAATATCAGTATCACTGTAGAACTCTACAATCTCTTTGAATGTGCCTTTATTTCCTATATAAAGGTTTTGAGATTTCATAGATGGGTTAAACTCAGTTTTAAGTTGTAGTTCAAGCTTATCTCCTACTTTTACTTCCTCTTTTATTAAAAATACTGGTTTCGTTATATACCTTGGATCTTTTAAAACAGGTTCGTTTAAATTTGTTGTAAGATAAACTTCTACATTGTTTTTATTTAAGACCAAACTATTTTCCTTAACATCTAAAACAGAAGTTCTTAAAATTCCGTTTATGCTTACAGAGTAAGGTAAAACTTTGTGAGGTATATATTCATTATTTAGTTTTACAGAGGAAGAGATTAACCTCCAACCTATAAAATTAAACTCTTCTTCAAAACAGTTTAAACCTAAATTTTCTGCATAAAGTCTTATCTGTTTTATAAATAAAAGCTCTTCTCTACTTCCTGCCAGTCTTCCTTTACCAAAAGACACAAGTTCAGGGTAAAAATCTAAATTTTTTCGTTGGTTGAAAAGTCCGTATATACAACCACAGTAGTTTTGATGATAAAGTTGAGACTCTTTAGAAAGCTTATTCATTATCTGAGTTCCACCGTTTTTTCTAAAATCAACGGCTAAAAACTCCAGACCATACTTTTGGGCTACCTTTTCTCCTACTTCTTTTAAAACATCAAAATCTTTTTTAGGACTCATCATCAAAACAGTTGTGATTTTATTACAACCTAAATCTTTTGCAACCTGTGCAGATTTTTCAAGTCTCAAATCGTGGCATATGGTACACCTTTCTCCTCTTTCCGGCTCATTTTCATAACCTTTTACAGCTTCCATCCATTTGTCTAATTCATAATCTCCTTTTATACATTCTATACCAAGCTGATCACAAACCCTTTTAGTCTCAATCCATCTAAGTTCAAACTCTTCCTGAGGATGAATGTTAGGGTCATAAAAGTATCCTATAAGCTTACTGTTTGGATAATCCTCTTTAAGCTTTCTTAAAGCATAAATACTATCAACACCACAACATATATGCACAAGAATTTTTTC
Organism: Sulfurihydrogenibium azorense Az-Fu1; assembly: GCF_000021545.1. Lineage (NCBI taxonomy): Bacteria > Pseudomonadati > Aquificota > Aquificia > Aquificales > Hydrogenothermaceae > Sulfurihydrogenibium > Sulfurihydrogenibium azorense. The sequence continues at coordinate 486,909 of NC_012438.1, read as the reverse complement.
CATTCTTCTCACCTTTTAAAATTGTTACTTAATTATATTTTAGAACATTTCCATTAAATATTTCTATGATAAAATGGTTAATAAAACAATTTAGAATTTAAGGAGGCATGACGTGAAAAAGTTTATACTTTCTATTTTATCTTTAAGTATCGTTTCTATTGCTGGTGAACATGCAATCTTACAAAAAAATGCAGAAGTGCACCACTGGAGTTATGAAGGAGAAAACGGACCAGAAAACTGGGCAAAATTAAACCCAGAGTACTTTTGGTGTAATTTGAAAAATCAATCACCTGTAGATATTTCAGATAACTATAAAGTTCATGCAAAATTAGAAAAGCTTCATATAAATTACAATAAGGCAGTTAACCCAGAGATAGTAAATAATGGTCATACTATTCAAGTAAACGTTTTAGAAGATTTTAAACTAAATATCAAAGGTAAGGAGTACCACTTAAAACAGTTTCACTTCCATGCTCCAAGTGAACACACTGTAAATGGTAAATATTATCCATTAGAGATGCATTTAGTTCATAAAGACAAGGATGGAAATATAGCTGTTATAGGAGTCTTCTTCAAAGAAGGGAAAGCCAATCCAGAGTTAGATAAAGTATTTAAAAATGCTTTAAAAGAAGAAGGCAGTAAAGTTTTTGATGGAAGTATAAATATAAATGCTTTACTTCCACCTGTAAAAAATTACTATACATACTCAGGATCTTTAACAACTCCTCCCTGTACAGAAGGAGTCTTATGGATCGTTTTAAAACAACCTATTACCGCTTCAAAACAACAAATAGAGTTATTCAAATCTATTATGAAACATAATAATAACAGACCTACCCAACCTATAAACAGTAGGTACATATTAGAAAGTAATTAAGCATTGAGAGGATTTTTGTTAAAGCTCTCTCTATTCTTTACAAGATACCTGCCGAGCCTTCTTGCCATCTCTTCGTCTTTACCCGGCTCTCTTCCGGCTCTGGTTAGGTATCCACCTGCCATTAAACAGTTAGCCACTTCAAAGGCAATATCGTGATACTCTTTAAGGTTTGCTTCCCTTCCTCCACACAATCTTATTTCTGCATTTGGATTAAAAAGTCTAAACAAGGCAACAATCTTTAAACACTTTAAAGGAGTAAGATTATGGGCATTACCAAGAGGTGTTCCTGGAATAGGCATTAAAAAGTTAAGAGGTATAGAGTCAACATTTAAATCTCTATAAGTCATTGCTAAATCTACAATATCCTCATCAGATTCTCCCATTCCAAATATTCCACCACTACAAGTTGAAAGTCCTACTTTTTGTACTTTTTTAATCGTTTCATACCTTTCTTTCCAAGTATGAGTAGTTACAATATTTTTAAAGAAGTTTTCTGATGCTTCAAGATTATGGTTTATTCTATCAACACCAGCCTCTTTTAAAAGTCGTAAGTCTTCTTCATCTACAGTACCTAAAGAACAACATACTTTTACAGGATAGGTTTTATTTATCTCCTTAACAGCTTCTGCTATCTTTTGTACTTCTTCTTTTGATGCTCTTCTACCACTTACAACTATACAGTATCTATTCGCATTTATCATCACAGCTTTTTCTGCTCCTTCAAGCATTTGATCTTTACTTACAAGAGAGTAAGCGTTGATAGGAGTCTTAAAATGAGCAGACTGGGCACAAAAAGAACAATCTTCAGTACAAGCTCCATTTTTTGCATTTATAAGACTACAAAACTCCATCTGATTTTTAAACACAGCTTCTCTAACCTTAGCAGCTTCTTCTACTAAATCCATGACGTACTGATCGTCTATAGATAGTATCTTTAAACCATCTTCCTTTGATAACTTCTCGCCGTTTAAAACTCTTTCAGCAAGGCTTTTTATAAATTCCATATCTTTTCCTCCTTTGTTAACTATAAATTTTAAAATAGTTTACCATTTTAAAAGAAGATTTACAACATTAAAAAATTCCTGTATAATATTTCAAAGATGGTAAACAAATTAACAAATGGAGGAAAAAGTTGGAACTTCAAACTCATGTAGTTATGGCAGTTATTGTTGTAATAGCGGTGCCAATACTTTTTTCGATTTTAGCTAAAAAACCTTCGTTGATTCCAACACCAGTTCAAAACATTTTTGAAATTTACATACAGTTTATAGATAACTTAATAAAAGAAAATATGGGAGAAAAAGGTACGAAATACTTTACTTTAATAGCTGCAATTGGTTTGTTTGTATTTTTTGGAAACCTTCTTGGTATGATTCCCGGATTTGAGTCTCCAACTGCTAACTTAAACACAACTATGGCATTGGCTTTAATGGTATTTTTCATATACAACTTTGAAGGAATAAGGGAACAAGGTTTATCTTACTTTAAACACTTTTTAGGTCCTGTTCCTGCAATGGCTCCTGTATTTGTTATAATAGAACTACTTAGCCATTTAAGTAGACCAGTTACCCTTGCTTTACGTTTATTTGCAAATATGACAGGTGGAGAGCTTGTTAGCGTTGTTTTAATAATGCTTGTTCCATTCTTAGTTCCTATGCCTGTAATATTAATACACCTTATAGCAGTCTTTTTACAAACTTACGTTTTTGTAGTTTTAACAACTGTTTATATTGCTGGAGCAATAACTCACGCTGAACATTAATGGAGGGAATATGGTAGAGATTAAAAAGATAATGGTTAACATACAGTTTGATGGAGCATCTTTAAGGGCTTTAGAATTGGCAAAAGATTTAGCTGAAAAGTACAACAGTCAACTTGTGGTGTTCCACGAAATAGTTGATGTTTATATGATGAAAAAGGTAGCTGCAAGTTTTGGAATGCCAGTTCCTCCTGATACAGAAGAAAAAAGTAAAAAAAGCGCTTTAGAAAAAATAGAGGATTTATTGTTAGATTTTAATGGAAATAGAAAAGTTATAGTCGATATATCAGGAAGAGTGAAAGATACTTTACCTAAGTTTGTAAACGAAGAAAAACCAGATTTAGTTGTTATAACTGATGAGTACGAGTACATAAGCAAGAAGGTAAATGTAAACACGTTAATTGTAAAATAAATCACTTATAGGAGGTTGTATAAATAATGGTTAAGTTTTCAAGAGTCTTAATGCTGATGGTACTTGCAGGAACAGTTTCAGCGGCTTTTGCAGCTGAAGGAGACCCTATGGCAAGAGCTGTATTCTATGGTGCATTGGCTATCGGTGCAGGTGTAGCTATTGGTGCCGCTGCTGGTGGAGGTGCTGCAGGTCTTGGTAACGCGATAAGAGGTGTTCTTGAAGGAATGGCAAGAAACCCAAACATGGGTCCAAAACTTTTAACAACTATGTTCATTGGTATGGCATTAATTGAAACGTTTGTTCTCTATGCACTATTAATTGCTATCATCTTCATCTTTACAGGAATATTTGACTCTAAAGCAGGATTCTAATATAATATCTTACTTATCTAACAAGGCAGCTACAAGCTGCCTTTATTTTATTTTAAGGAGGTTGTCAACATGGCAAATATGAAAGCAAAGTCTCATCTTTCTAACAAAAAGAGAAAGAGAGTGTCAGGATTTTTAGCAAGGATGAGAACTAAGTCTGGAAGAAAGATAATAGCAAGAAGAAGGGCTAAAGGAAGAAAACGTTTAGCTGCTTAATGGAAACCTTAAAAAAAAAGATATTCAAGAAGTATTTGAAACTGGAAACAAAATTAACAGTCGATACTTTTATCTAGTATTTAAAAAAAATCAAATTGGTTATCCAAGATTTGCTTTTATTGCATCTAAAAAGATTTTTAAAAAATCAACTCAAAGAAATAGAGTTAAAAGGCTTCTAAGGGAAGTCGTAAGACTTCTCTTACCTAAACTAAATGTTTTAAGTTGTGATATTATACTAGTTGGAAAATCAGAGATACTTAATTTAAAATCGTTTCAGTTGAAAGAGAACTTTATAAGTATTTTGGAAAAATTGGAAAGGGAATGTTAAGTAAGCTTTTGATAAATTTAATAAAACTTTACCAAAAGTATGTATCTCCTTTAAAAAAACCTTCCTGTAGGTTCTACCCTACTTGCTCTAACTATGCCATACTTGCAATAGAAAAGTATGGTTTTTTAAAGGGTAGTTTAAAGGCTGTATGGAGAGTTTTAAGATGTAATCCTTTTTCAAAAGGTGGAGTTGATTATCCCTAAGGTGAGGTGAGAAAATGCAACAAGAAGATATGCAAAAACGAATGTTAATATTTTTTGCAGTTGTATCTTTTTTATTTATAAGTTTTACTGTTATAAGTCAGTTTTTCTTTCCAGAAAACAAAAAAGAAAGTCCACAGTCAAGCCAAAAACAAGAGATTAACAATCAAAATATTCCAATACAAACGTCAGGTAATTTTGACTTAATCCTAACAAACGAGAGAGTCAACTTAGATACTTCCAAAAATATTAAAGTAAAAACAAAGTTTGGTTATATAGAGTTTACTCCCTTTGGTGGAAGAATAACTTCTGTTTATGTTGAAAAGTATAACCACGATATGATAAGTGATTTTTCAAAGAAAAATAAAATATTTATAGGAGAGTTGATAACTTCCAATCCAAACCTAACAAGGATACTTAACTTCTCAGAGTACACAGTATCACAAAACAATAAAGAAATTACATTTAAATTAGAAAAAGAAAATGTAAGTATAGAAAAAACCTATACTATACAAGACGATGGTGTTATAAGTATAGCCGTTAAAACCAAAGGTATAGAAAACACCTCTGTAGCTTTACTATCTGGGGTTTCTCTAAACTCTGAGGGTTCGTTTGGACATGAAGGAGCAATAATAAAAACTGATAAAGATTTAATTAGAATAGATAAAGAATTAAAACAACCTCAAATTATTAGAGATAACATCCTATGGGCTGGGGAAGAAAATAAATACTTTTTACAGATATTTGCTCCCAAAAATGGAACAAACACTGTTAACGTAATCCCAGTAGCTAAAGATACTACTGCAGTCTTAGTTAATGTAAGCCCTGACTTTGAAGGTTTTATTTACAGTGGTGCTAAACTGTACTCAATTTTAGGCCAAATAACAGATTACTACAAAGACCTTTGGAAAGTGGATTTAGATTTAAGAAGTAGTATAGACTTTGGATTTTTTGGTATACTTGGAAAACCTCTATTTTTACTCCTACACTTCTTCTACACTTACATTCCTAACTGGGGTGTAGCTATAATCATTCTTACAGTCTTAATTAGAATTCTATTCTTCCCTCTAAACCATAAGTCTCTAAAAGCAATGAGAAAAATGGCAGACTTAGCTCCAGAAATAGAAAAGTTAAAGAAAAAGTATGCAAAAGACCCTCAAAAATTGCAGGAAGAGATAATGAAGCTCTATGCAGAAGCTGGAGCAAACCCAATGAGTGGTTGTTTACCTATTTTAGTTCAAATTCCTGTTTTTATAGCTCTATACAACGTCCTAATGGTTACGGTAGAACTAAAAAATGCACCTTTTATACTATGGATAAAAGACCTATCTGATAAAGACCCATACTACATACTACCTATTTTAATGGGATTATCTATGATAGCTCAACAGTGGATAACACCTTCTTCAGATAAAAACCAAAAGATGATTATGTATATAATGGCAGGCGTGTTTACTTTCATGTTTATGAATTTTCCTGCAGGACTTGTTTTATACTGGCTTACGAATAATATATTAGGATTATTACAAAGCTTTATAGTAAATAAAACTATGAAAAAATGAAGAAAGACACTATTGTAGCAAATGCAACTCCACTTATCCCATCAGCTGTAGGAATAGTTCGGATAAGTGGAGAAGATGCTCTAAAAATAGGAAAACAAATTTTCACACTTCCACAGGAAATACAAGAGAGAAAAGCGTACTTTGGAAAAATTTTAGACTTAGATGGATCTGTTTTGGATGAAGGATTATTTATTTACTTTAAAGCTCCTAAAAGCTTTACAGGAGAAGATGTTGTAGAAATTTATCCCCATGGAAGTGTACCAGTTATAAAAAAAATTATAGAAAATGTTATAACTTTAGGAGGAAGGTTAGCAAACCCTGGAGAGTTTACATACCGTGCTTTTTTAAATGGAAAGATAGACCTTACTCAAGCAGAAGCTATAGCAGACCTTATATCGGCCAAAACAGAAAAAGCATCAAAAGCAGCTGTAAGATTACTTGAAGGTAAACTCTCAGAAAAGATAAACTCTTTAAGGGAAACTTTGCTAAATTTAATATCTTTAATAGAGGCAGAGATAAATTTTCCTGAGGATGTAGAAGAGATAGATTCTCAACTAATCGTAGAAAATTTATTAAAAGTTAAAAAGTCTATAGATAAACTAGTTGGATCTTACAAAAAGGGTAGTTTAATAAAAGAAGGTATAAAATTAGCAATAGTTGGAAGGCCAAACGTTGGAAAATCTTCCCTTTTTAATGCAATGGTTGGCTATGAAAGGTCCATAGTATCTAGCTATCAAGGGACTACAAGAGATTTTATAGAAGAAACCTTAAAGATAAAAGATATTCCTATAATTTTACTTGATACAGCTGGTATAAGAGAAACAGCAGAGTATGTAGAAAAATTAGGTATAGAAAGGTCTAAACAAAAAATAGAAGAAGCAGATATTATTCTTTTTGTTATAGATGGGTCACAAGGTTTTACAGACGAAGATAAAAAAATATACGATGAAATTAAAAACAAAATACATATTATTGTAATAAACAAAGCAGATTTAATAACAAAACCACTTGATATTTTTGAAAAATCTGATAATATAATTTATACTAGTAGTGTAACATTCCAAGGAATAAAAGATTTAGAAGAAAAAATCATAGAAATCTTAGGAATTACAGAAACAGAAGATGAAATTATTATTAATCTCAGACATTACACACTTTTAAAACAAGCAATAGAAAAAATAGAAAAAGTTGTAGAGAACATAGATTTTTTAATAGAAAACAAAGAAATACTTATGTTGGATTTACAAGAAGTACTTAACTATTTAGAAGAAATAGTAGGTCATATAACTACTGAAGATGTTTTAGGCAATATTTTCAGTAAATTCTGCATAGGTAAATAAAACTAACCCAAGGAGGCGTTATGGACTTATCTACATTAACTCCGGAAAAGTTAAAGGATATGACTTTAGCAGAGCTTAGAAAAATTGGAGAAGAGTTAGAGTTAGAAAGAGTGACAGGACTGAAGAAAGAAGAACTTATACAAAAAATCATAGAAAAGAAAGAAGAAAAAGAAGGTTTAATGAAAATAAACGGTGTATTAGAGGTTCTTCCTGAAGGGTTTGGTTTTATAAGATTTTTAGAAAATAATTACGCTCCAAGTCCTTCTGACGTATATGTATCTCCTTATCAAATAAAGAAAACTGGTTTAAAAACAGGAGATACAATAATAGGTGTAGCAAGAAACCCAAAAGAAGGGGAAAAGTACAGAGCATTAGTCAGGATAGATAAAGTCGGTGGTCTTCATCCAGATGATCTAAAGAAAAGGGTATCTTTTGATAAACTTGTACCTTACCATCCTACTGAAAGGTTTAACCTTGAGTATGATCCTTCTGACCTTTCAACAAGAGTCGTAAGTTTAGTTGCACCGATAGGTAAAGGTCAGAGAGGTTTAATAGTTGCACCTCCTAAAGCGGGTAAAACTGTTTTAATTCAAAGACTTGCAAAAGCCATAATAAAAAACCATCCAGAAGTAGTGCTAATAATACTTCTTATAGATGAAAGACCAGAAGAAGTTACAGAAATGAGAAGAATTGTAGGATCTGGAGCTGAGGTAGTTGCATCTACATTTGACGAACCACCGGAAAGACACATCCAAATATCTGAACTTGTAATTGAAAAAGCAAAAAGGTTAGTTGAAGAAGGAAGAGACGTAGTAATACTTCTTGACTCTATGACAAGACTGGCAAGGGCTTCTAACTCAGTTACACCACCATCTGGAAGAGTTTTATCTGGTGGTATTGAGGCTACTGCATTACAGAGACCTAAAAAGTTTTTCGGAGCTGCAAGAAACATAGAAGGTGGTGGAAGTCTTACAATACTGGCAACAGCTTTAGTTGAAACAGGTTCAAGAATGGACGATGTTATATTTGAAGAATTCAAAGGTACAGGTAATATGGAACTTTACCTTGATAGAAGACTTATGGAGAAAAGAATCTTCCCTGCAATAAATATTGCAAAATCTGGAACAAGGAAAGAAGAGCTACTTGTTCAAGACTGGGAATTACAAAGACTTTGGATACTTAGAAAATTTTTATCTACTATGGACGAAGTAGAGGCTATGGAATTTTTATTAAGCAAACTTGGTAAGTTTAAAACAAACGAAGAGTTTTTAAAATCTATGAACGCATAAAATTTGGTATAATATTAGTTTCAAAATTTCTATAGGAGGAATTAAATTGAAGAAAGGAATACATCCAGAATTAAAGTTAACAAAGTTTTCTTGTGGTTGTGGAAACGAGTTTGAAATTTACACAGTTAAAGGCGGGGTTGTTCACCTTGAAGTATGTAATAACTGCCACCCATTTTACACTGGAAAATTAAGAATTAAGCCTAAATTTTTAGAGTTACAAGGACAAGTAGCAGAAAAGTAATTAATGAAAAAGAAGATATTAGACCAGATAAAAAACATTGAAGAAAAAGTTAAAAAGTTAGAACAGTTATTAACGGATCCTGAAGTTTTAAAGGATCCGTCTAAAATACAATCAATAGCAAAAGAACATAAAGATTTGTCTGAGATCCTATCTCTTTATAACCAGTATGAAAAAGTAAACTTCCAGATAGAAGAAGTAAAACAACTTATAAACTCTACTACAGAAGATGACTTAAGAGAGCTTGCAGAGTTAGAACTTGAAGAATTAAAGCAAGAATTATCAGAGTTAGAAAAAAAGATAGAACTTGCTTTTCTACCCAAAGACCCTAACGATGAAAAAAACGTTATCTTAGAAATAAGACAAGGAACAGGAGGAGAAGAAGCTGCATTATTTGCAGCTGAGCTTTTTAGGATGTACCAAAGGTATGCAGAAAGACATGGCTGGAAAACTGAAGTTTTGAGTATTCATCCTACAGACAGAGGTGGTGTTAAAGAAGTTATAGCACTAATAAAAGGTAAAGGAGCATACTCAAGGTTAAAGTATGAAAGTGGTGTCCATAGAGTCCAACGAGTTCCAGAGACAGAATCTTCAGGAAGAATACATACATCAACTGCAACAGTAGCAGTTTTACCAGAAGCTGAAGAAGTTGATATAGAAATAAAACCTGAAGATTTAAAGATAGAAACTATGAGAGCCGGTGGAGCAGGAGGACAGCACGTTAACACTACAGACTCAGCCGTTAGAATAACCCACCTACCAACAGGCATAGTTGTTCAATGTCAAGATGAAAGGTCTCAGCTTCAAAATAAATTAAAAGCAATGCAAATCTTAAGAGCAAGATTAAAAGACTACTATGATAGGTTAGAAAGAGAAAAGATAGCAAAAGAAAGAAAAGAGCAAGTTGGAACAGGGGAGAGAAGTGAAAAAATAAGGACTTACAACTTCCCTCAAAATAGAGTAACAGACCACAGAGTTAATTATACATCTTATAGAATAAATGACATTCTTGACGGGGATTTAGACGAGATAATAGAAGTACTTATAGCAAAAGAAAACGAAGAAAAACTGGCAAAGTTAGAAATATAAAATAAAATATAAACGTGCGCCCATAGCTCAATTGGATAGAGCATGTGACTACGGATCACAAGGTTGGGGGTTCGAGTCCCTCTGGGCGCGCTAAGTTATGTTAAAAAGGTGCTATTGTAAACAACTATGAAAAAACTACCAATAGGAATATCAAGCTTAGAAAAGTTAAGAAAAGAAAACTGCTATTATGTTGATAAAACCCATTTTGTAGAAAAACTTGTAAACAAAGGAAATCAATTTTTCTTAAGCAGACCAAGAAGGTTTGGAAAGTCATTGTTTGTTGACACACTAAAACAGGCTTTTTTAGGAAATAAGCAGCTGTTTGAAGGATTATACTTAGAGAATAACTGGGATTGGAGTGTAAAGTATCCGGTTATACACATAGATTTTGGTGGTGGAACAGTTAAAGACCCACAAGACCTAAAAAATTGGATAATAAAACAGTTAAAACGTCATATGTTAACCTATAACATCTCAGTAGAAGATACAGATAATGTAAGATTTATGTTTACAGACACTATATACAGCTTATACCAAGAGTATAAAAACCCTGTTGTAGTCCTTGTAGATGAGTACGATAAACCAATCCTTGATAATATAGAAAACGATAATATAGAAAACACAGAAAAAGCTATAGAAATAAGAGAAGTTTTAAAAGACTTTTACAGTATTTTAAAAGCTTCTGACCAGTACTTAAAACTCGTATTTATAACAGGCGTGTCAAGATTTTCAAAAATATCTATATTTAGTGGTTTAAACCAGTTAAACGATATAACCTTAGACACAGAATTTGCAACTATATGCGGATATACCCAATCAGAACTTGAAACAGTGTTTAAAGATAGGTTAGAAGGAGTGAATTTAGAAGAGCTAAAATACTGGTATAACGGTTATAACTGGCTTGGTGAAAAGGTTTATAATCCTTTTGATGTTTTGTTATTTTTTGATAAAAAAGATTTTAGACCTTACTGGTTTGAAACCGGAACTCCTACATTTTTGATGAAGCTTATTTTAAATAACAAAGTATTTTTACCAAAACTTGAAGAAATAAAAGCAAACGATGAGATACTTGCTAATCTTGATGTAGACTTTTTGAAGATTGAGAATTTATTCTTTCAAACAGGTTATCTAACCATAAGAGAAACTAAAAAATTAGGATTAAGGACTATCTATATTCTTACTTATCCAAACTTTGAAGTAAAATCAAGTTTTAACAACTTTTTCCTATCAGACATACTTCCATCAGTATCAGACAAAGAAGATGCTCAAAACAGCATAGTAGAAGCTATAGAAGAGAACGATTTAGAAAAAATAAAAACAGCCCTATACAGCTTTTTTGCAAGTATACCAAACGATTGGTATAGGAGAAATGATTTAGACAGCTATGAAGGATTTTATGCATCTGTGGTATATGCACTTTTTACCGGAAGTGGGTTAGATACAAAAGCAGAAGATACAACAAACACAGGAAAGATAGATTTAACAGTGTTTTATCAAGATAGAGCTTACATCATAGAGTTTAAGGTAGTAGAGAAAGATAGTGAAGGAAAGGCTTTAAGTCAGATAAAAGAGAAGAAGTATTATGAAAAGTATACAAGCAACTGCAGGGAGATTTATTTAGTAGGGATAGAGTTTAGCAAGGAAAAGAGAAATATAGTTTATTTTGAGTATGAAAAACTTAATATAAGATAAAATGAATATAATTTAAATTTTAAGCCCCCTAAAAAGGGGACTTAAGGGTTTATTATTATACTCCTTCAGGTCTTTTTACATCGTAAAGGATATCATCAGTTGGATGTCTGTAAAGTGGCATATCTAAACGTTTTTCGTCTAAGTAGTGACCTATAAATCCTATAGATCTTCCAAGAACGAAGAAAGCGTTAAATGCACCTGCTTCTATCATATTATCTATCTCTTCGTTAGAGTAACCTATAGTTTTAAACAGGTCAACTAGTAAAACACCAATTGTTCCGTCAACGTTTAGTATAAGGTTCTCTTTCTTAGAGGTTGTTACTTTTTCAACTTCTAACGCATAGTCTAAAAGCTCAACCTTAGGAAAGTTTCTTCTAGCATAATCTTTTAAAAGTTCTACCCTTTTATCAGGATTTTTTGTAGATTTTACCCTGTGTCCTATTCCCGGAATAGGTATTTTTTCAACATTCTTCATATACTCTACAAATTCGTGAGGTAACATGTTCTTTTCATAAGCCATTTTAAAGTATTTTGCAGCTCCGTCTATAGCTCCTCCAAATCTTGGACCTATTGCTAGTATACCTGTTGCCAACGAAGACATTAGGTCTTTTCCGGCTCTTGCTGTTACTTTTACGTTGTGAGCTCCTGCTACTGCTGGTCCATGGTCTGCAACTACTCTAATAACCATATCTATAAAATTAGATGCCCAAGTAGGGAATTTACGCTTAAACCAAAGTAATCCTATAACATCTGCTATCGTTAAACCTTTTTCAATAACTTCACTTATAGGAACTCCACAGTAAGTAGCTTCTTCTCCTCTATCATCAGAGATTGTACATATAAAGTTTGTAGGTTTTCTTACTTTTCCTTCTCTGATGGCTTTTGAGAGATCTTCAGGAATTGGAGGAACTTCCGGTTCTACAACAGGCCGGATTTTTCCTTCACCTCTTAACATTTCATATATTCCTTTTATTACGTGAGGAAGTTCGTTAAAGTTGTTTGGAACGTGGATTCCTACTTCTCTCATTGCTCTATTTTTAGCGTCTGCTGTTTCTCTGTCAACTCCTGCCTTAGCTCCGGCGTGTCCAAATTGAACTTCTCCTCCAAAGAATTTCGATATTGTTCCAATACACCAACCTATCACAGGTTTTGTAATAAGTCCGTTTTTAACAGCTTCTACTACTTTGTACTCCGCCTCTCCACCAACTTCTCCAAGAAGTATCATAAATTCAACTTGAGGGTTTTTCTCAAATCTTAGCATATGGTCTAAAAAGTCTGACCCTGGAAATCTATCTCCACCTATAGCTATACCTTCTGCTACACCATCAGCGTTTCTTGCGATTATGTTGGAAAGTTCGTTAAATAAACCTCCTGATCTTGTCACTAATCCAACTGAACCGGGTCTATGGAGTTTAGACGCAATTATGTTTTCTATTGTTCCACCTGTGTTTGCTATTCTGAAAGCTCCTGGTGCTATACCTCCAACTGTAGCAGGACCAATAATCCACTTACCAAGTTGTTTAGCTTTTATCCTCATATCTCTAGCAAATCTTTCTGGTATACCTTCTGCAGTGATTATGATCGTTCTTATTGTAGGTATCTCAAATGCTTCTAATGTAACAGGATACGCCGTTCTAAAAGAAGCAAAGTTTAATAAAACATCAGCTTCTGGATGGAATTTTGCAGCTTCTTTTGTAGATTTATAAATAGGTATTATTATCTCTTTTGTTCCATAGAAAAACTTTTCAAAAGATCTTTCTGAAGTTGGAGCTACTATTGCTGCTATACTTGGACTTCTTCCAACTACATAGTCGTAGTCTAACATCCTTTGAATAGCATTTGTGTTAAGGTTCCAGAAAATAGCCTTAGTGTTTCTGTCAAAAAGTAAGTATTCAGGTTTGCTCATTGCTCTATTCCTCCTTAAATTATGCTACTTTTTCTTCTTCTAACGCTTTTCTTACTATATCTGTCATATGAAGTTCTGGACCATAAACTTCTATTGGTAGTCCAAGTTCTTCAGCTGCCTGTTTAATTTTTTTAAGTCCCACTTCGTAGTTAGGTCCACCTCTTCTTACGTAAATTCTTACTCCCACTTGCCTCATTTTTTCTGCGTACTCTTTAAATGCATCTATTATTCCATCAAAGGTTTTGGCAACATCTGTAAAGTTAGCTATCGCTCCACCTATTAAAAGTATTTTAGGTTTTCCAGATGGATGTTTGTTTCTTGTCATAAGGTCTAAAACTGTTTTTACATACTCTCTGGTTTCTGTTCTTGTTGGGTTTCCTGAATACTCACCGTAGTTTGCAAGCTCGTTAACATATCCCATATCTGCTACTGTATCAGCATAAACAACAGAAGCTCCACCACCTGCTACTAATGTCCATATTCTTCCTTCTGGATTGAGTATCGTTAACTTTAGAGAAGAACCAGATTTTTCATCTAACTCTTTTATATACTTTTCCTCTGGTGTTAGATCTCTTCCAAACCCAGACGGAAACTCAAGCTCTCCCCATTTTTTGCCAACAACAAATCCTGCAGTATCGTCAACTTTACCAACAAAGTCTAATAGGTAAGCCTTATTTCCAACTAAAACCAATGGGTTTATTTCAAAGTAAACAAAATGTAAGTCTCTAAACATTTTATAAGCTCTAATTACAAAATCTGCGTATTTTTCTTTATCTTTTATCTCTTTTGGAACGTTTTGTTTTATAAGTTTTTCTATCTCTTCATCTGAAGCTGTAGGAGGTATTTTTACTTCAGAAACTTTATCCCAGTTCTCTTCAACATCTATTCCACCAAAGGCTGACATGTAAACAGTATCGTAATCATCACCCATAGAGAATGCTACATAGTACTCTTCTTCTGGTTTGTGAGGAACAAAAGGCTCTATTAAAAAATGTGTAAGATGCCCCTTTACACCGTTAATCTCAACTTCTTCCTGCATCTTTTGTTTTATCCACTTAACCGCATCTTCGTAAGTAACGTCTCCCGGTTCGTTGATTTTAAATAAAACTAAACCTAACTTTCCTCTTTTTCCAAAAAGCATGTCCGGTTTTGCTACCAAAGGAGTGGTCTTTAACCAAGGATGTTCTTCAGGAAGTTTCTCAAAATCTGTTTCAGGAGTTACTAACACAGATTTAAAATCGTACTCAAAGGCATCACCAAAGTAATCTTTCCAGTTTTGGGCTATAATTCTCTTTCCATCATATTCTCTTATTCCTCTCTGAGCCATACTACCCTTCCCTTCTTACAAACCTATAGAGGTTTGTAGGCCGGAATATTTTTATTCCGCCATTAATTCCGGCAGGCGGTACTGTATACAGAGTATTATAGCATAATTTTATTTAATAATAAAACACTGTTTGATTTTTCTTGACTTACTGTAAAACATAATGTTATAATGAAATAATAAAACGTTGTTTTAAAATTAAGGAGTTGTGAAATGGAAAATATTTTTTGGTGGAAAGGTAAGGTAGAAATTCCTTCAGAAGGTAGTTTCATAAAGTTAAATCCAGACAAAACAATAACAGTTCCAGACAATCCAATTATCCCTTTCATAATGGGAGATGGGATAGGTTTTGAAATAACTCCAGAAATGATAAAAGTTGTAAATGCAGCTGTTGAAAAAGTTTACGGAAATTCGAAAAAAATATACTGGCTTGAAGTTTTGGCTGGAGATAAAGCAGAAGAAAACGGCTTAAATAGAATGCCTCAAGAAACATTAGATTTATTAAAACAAAGTATAGTCAGTATAAAAGGCCCCTTAGGTACTCCTGTAGGCAAAGGAGGTAAATCCTTAAACGCTATTTTAAGACAATCTATGGATTTTTACTCAGCTATAAGACCTGTGTTTTATATGGGACAACCATCTCCAATCCCAAATCCAGAAAGAGTAAACGTAACTGTCTTTAGAGAAAACTCTGATGACGTTTATATGGCCATAGAGTATATGCCAAAAACAGAAGAGGTTAAAAAAGTTAAAGAGTTTTTTATAAACCAAATGGGCGTTAGCGAGTATGCCTTACCTGAAGATGTGGGTATAACTGTAAAACCTATGTCTGAATATAAAACAAAGAGACATGTTAGAAAAGCATTTAGATACGCTCTTGAAAACGGGAAAAAACATATAGCTGTAGTCGGAAAAGGAAACATAATGAAAGCTACAGAAGGTGCTTTTATAAATTGGGCCTTTGAAGTTGCACAAGAAGATGAATTTAAAGGGAAAATAATAACAGAAGGAGAACCTCAAGAAGGGCAGGCTAAAATATACAAAGTTATAACCGACCAAATGTTAATGCAACTTGTTTTAAAACCAGAGTACTACGATGTTATAATCACTCAAAATCTAAACGGAGATTACATATCAGACCTTGCCTCTGCTTTAGTAGGAGGACCTGGATTTGTTCCAAGTGGAAATATAGGAGACGGTTATGCCTTATTTGAAAGTACCCATGGAACAGCTAACGATATAGCAGGTAAAGGTATTGCAAATCCTCTTTCAATTATACTTTCAGGTGCAATGATGCTTGAGTACTTAGGGTGGAAAGATGCAAGTAATGTAATATACAAAGCCGTAAAACAAGTTATATCTGAAGGAAAAGGAACTCCTGACATTGCAAACGGATTTAGAAAATTAGGTAAACAGGCTGTAGAATTATCTACTCAAGCTTTTGGAGATGAAATAGTAAAAGCAATAAAAAATAACTAAAGAGAGGTGAAAGATGAAGGTAGTAGTAAAACAAAAAGAAGACTTTCATTTTATAGGGAAAGGTGAAGCAGGGATAGAACTTCCAATAGACGCAGCTGCTTACGTTGGAGGTAAAGGAAGAGGAGTAAGACCTCCAGAGTTACTATTCCACTCTATAGCAGGGTGCATGGGTATACACGTTTATGAAGCTCTTCACAAAGCAGGTAAAAAAGTTGATGATATAGTAGTAGAGACCGATGCAGAAAGAAAAGATACCTATCCAAAAGTGTTTACAAAAATATACTTAAAGTTCACTATCAAGGGAGATGTAACAGAACAAGACGTTAAAGATGCAATAGAAACATCGTTAAATAAAACTTGTAGCATAGCTTACATGATTAATCAAGTAGCTCCTATTAGCTATGAATTTAAAATAGAAAAGTAAGGAGTAAAAGCAATGTTTAAAAAAATACTTGTAGCAAACAGAGGAGAGATAGCTTGTAGAATAATAAAAGCATCTCATGAACTTGGAATACCTACAGTTGCTATTTACTCAGATGTAGAGTCCACAGCAAGACACGTTAAAATGGCAGATGAAGCCTATATGATAGGTGCTAATCCGTTAGATACTTATCTAAACAAACAGTTAATAATAGACCTTGCTAAATCCGTAGGTGCAGATGCTATACATCCAGGGTACGGATTTTTAGCCGAAAACGAAGAGTTTGCAAAAATGTGTGAAGACAACGGCATTACATTTATAGGACCATCTTCTGAAGTTATAGCAATGATGGGAGATAAAGCAAGGTCTAAAGAGATAATGAAGAAGTTTGGTGTTCCCACAGTTCCAGGTAGTGATGGAGTACTTAAATCAGTAGAGGAAGCTGTAGCTCTAGCAAAAGAGATAGGATATCCTGTACTTCTTAAAGCTTCTGCAGGTGGTGGTGGTAGAGGTATAAGAATTTGTAACGATGAAGAAGAGTTAAAAAGAAATTATGAACAGGCTTATAAAGAAGCTGAAAAAGCTTTTGGAAGAGGAGACTTACTACTTGAAAAGTATATACAAAATCCAAAACATATAGAGTTTCAAATTTTAGGAGACAAGTATGGAAACGTAATACATCTTGGTGAAAGGGACTGTTCAATTCAAAGGAGAAATCAAAAATTAGTAGAAATAGCTCCTTCACTTGTTTTAGACGAAGAAAAGAGAAGAAAGTACGGAGAAATATGTGCAAACGCAGCTAAAAACATTGGTTATTACAGTGCTGGTACTATGGAATTTGTATCAGACTTAGAAGGAAACATATACTTTATAGAAATGAACACAAGAATACAAGTAGAACACCCAGTAACAGAAATGATTACCGGAATTGATATAGTTAGAGAACAAATTAAAATAGCAGCTGGTGAAAAACTTTCAATAAAACAAGAAGATGTTAAATTTAATGGATTTGCTATTGAATGTAGAATAAACGCAGAAGATCCAAAAAAGAACTACGCTCCAAGTATCGGAACAATTAAAAGATACTATGCTCCAGGAGGATTTGGAGTAAGGATAGAAAGCTCAGCATCTGTAGGCTTTGAAGTAACTCCTTACTTTGACTCAATGATAGCAAAACTTATCTGTTGGGGTAAAACATTTGATGAAGCAATAAGTGTAACAAAAGCTGCTTTAGATTATTTTGAAATAAGTGGAGTAAAAACAACTATCCCCCTCCTTAAAGAAATTATGAAAGACCCTAAGTTTAAAGAAGGAATGTTTACAACTAAGTATTTACAAGAAAATCCACAACTTCTAGATTACAAAGAAGAACTAAGTAAAGAAGACATAGTCTCATTTATAGCAGCTTCTATAGCAGCACATTATGGATTATAAGAATATAATTAGGAGGTTTTAGATATGAATATTAAACTTTTTAAAGATTTACTTCAACAAGGCAACTTAGAAGTTGCACCACCAAAACCTATTAAAATTACAGATTTAACACCAAGAGACGGCCAACAATGTAAGTTAGCTACAAGGGTAAGAACAGATGACCTTTTACCTTTATGTGAAAAGATGGATAAGGCTGGATTCTATGCTGTAGAGGTATGGGGTGGAGCTACTTTTGACGTATGCTTGAGATACCTAAAGGAAGACCCTTGGGAAAGGCTAAAAAGAATAAAAGAAGTTATGCCTCGAACAAAGCTTCAAATGCTATTTAGAGGACAAAACATTGTTGGATACAAACCTAAATCAGACAAAGTTGTTAAAAAGTTTGTTGAAAAAGCTATAGAACACGGTATTACCGTATTTAGAGTATTTGACTCATTAAACGATAACAGAAACATAGAGGTTGCTGTAAAAGCTATAAAAGAGTTTGGCGGAGAAGTTCACGCAGAAATAAGTTATACAAAAAGCCCTGTACATACTTTAGAAAAGTGGATGTCCTACGCAGATGAGCTAATAGATTTAGAACCAGACTGGATATGTTTTAAAGATGCTACAGGTATACTTATGCCTGAGGACACATATAACATAATAAGAGGTATAAAACAGAAAATAAAAGAAAAAGCTAACGATAGAATTAAACTAGTACTACATAACCACGACATGAGTGGTACAGCTATAATGAACCATATGATGGCTATCCTTGCAGGTGTAGATATGGTAGATACAGTTCTTTCACCACTTGCTTTTGGTTCTTCCCATCCGGCAACCGAAAGTGTAGTTGCAGCTCTTAAGGACACACCTTACGATACAGGTTTAGATTTAAAAGTTTTAGATGAGTTAGCAGAAATAACAAGAGAAATTAAGAAAAAGTATAAGAAGTATGAAACAGAGTATGCAGGTGTAAACGCAAAAGTACTAATCCATAAGATACCGGGTGGAATGATATCTAATATGGTTGCTCAGCTTATGGAAGCTAATGCATTAGATAAAATGGAAGAAGCTTTAGAAGAAGTTCCAAATGTAGAAAGAGACCTTGGATATCCACCACTTTTAACCCCTTCATCACAAATAGTAGGTGTACAAGCAGTTTTAAACGTAATATCAGGAGAGAGATACAAAATAATTACAAAAGAAGTTAGAGACTACGTAGAAGGAAAGTATGGTAAACCTCCTGGACCTATATCTAAAGAGCTTGCAGAAAAGATACTTGGACCTGGTAAAGAACCGGACTTTTCTATCAGAGCAGGTGATTTAGCAGACAAGGAAGAGTGGGAAAAAGCGTACAACGAAGTTAAGTTAATACTAAATAGAGAACCTACAGACGAAGAAGTACTCTTAATGGTACTATTCCCATTACAAGCAAAGGAGTTCTTAATAGCAAGGGAAAAAGGAGAGTTAACAACACTTCCACCAGATGTTGTAGAACCAAAAGAAATGAAGCCAGATGGAATAGAAAACGTAGCTCCTGTAGAGTTTGAAATAATCTACCACGGTGATAAGTTTAAAGTAAAAATAGAAGGAGTATCTCCAGAACAAGATCCATCAAAACCAAGAAAGTTCTATGTAAACGTAAACGGAAGATTAGAAGAAGTTCAACTAACACCACTAGCAGTTACATTAGTAGGTAAGTCTGGATTTGTTGCAAGTGCACCGGCTGCAGCTTCTGGGTCTGGAAGACCAAGACCAGAAAAAGAAGGGGACGTAGCTCCACCTATGCCAGGAAAAGTATCTAAAATCCTTGTAAACGTTGGAGATAAAGTTAAAAAAGGTCAGGTTGTGGCAATGGTTGAAGCAATGAAGATGGAAAACGAAATACATGCTCCTATAGATGGAGTAGTTAAAGAAATATACGCAAAAGTTGGAGACAACATAACTCCTGATGAAACTTTAATAAGAATAGAACCCGCTTAAAATTAATCTTAAGAGAGCCTTTTACGGCTCTCTCTTTAAAAATTCTAAGAAAAAATGCTATAATAAGTTTAAATATCCTATTAAAAGGTAGATAAAATTGTTGTCAGAAGAACTTTTAAAAAAACTTTCAAATGTACCCAGAAAAAGTGTAAATTTAGTCATTAAATGTAATCCTGAGAAGATGAACTTTATTTCAATGGTAATAAACGGTTATGACAGGATAGCTCTACCAAGAACAAGATACGGTAAAGAAGGAATCTTAGACTTAATAACATCTCCAGATTTTGTAGAGGATTTATACCTTATACTAGATGATATAAAGAAAAACCATGACCCAACGTTAGAAATTATAGGAGAGTTAGGAGACAACTGGTTAATAGCAGTTACATAATACCTTGAAAACATATACAACACCACTACTTTTATACACCGGACTTCTATTATCTGTAATACTAAACAAATACTATAACATCTCTTTTTTAACACCCTTAATTTTACTCATACCTTTACTGTTTGTTGATTTAAAAAATTTAAATTTAATATCTAAGTGGAGTCTCGGTTTGCTTTGTACCGTTCCTTTTATCTTTTTCCAAGATTTATACTCTACTTTAAATCAACTTTCTATTGCATTTTCAGAAGAACTTTTTTTTAGAGTTTACCTGATGAGTTTCTTTTCTAACTTTACCACTTCAATTCTATTTACAATTCCACATATACTACTATATGGAGATTTACACTCTTTTCTTGTATTTTTACCTTCTTTAATCTACGGTTTTGTGTATCAAAAGACTAAATCATTCATATTAATAGCTGTTTTACACTTTTTATCTAATGTGTTTTACGATAAAATTTTATTGAACTCTGATATAATAAATTCTGGATTTAGATTATAAATATGAGGAGGAAAGATGGAAGAGTATAGAATCCCAGAAGGTCTTTATTACACAAAAGAACACATATGGGTAAGGATAGAAAATGATGTTGCAACTATAGGTATCACAGACTATGGTCAGCACCAACTTGGAGATGTTGTGTTTGTTGATTTGCCAGAATTGGGAAGAGAGGTAGAGTCAGGGGAAGTTATAGCTTCTGTTGAGTCTGTAAAAGCTGTTTCTGAAATCTACTCACCAGTAACAGGGAAAATAATAGCTATAAACGAAGATTTAGCAAACGATCCATCAGTTATAAACTCAGACCCTTACGGAGATGGTTGGATAGCTGATATCCAGATGAAGGACCTATCAGAAGTAGAAGATTTAATGACAGCTGAAGACTACAAAGCATACTTAGAAGAACTTGAAAAAGAGGAAGAGTTTTGAGAACCTTTTTAATAACAGCTTTTGGAGAAGATAGACCAGGTATCGTTGCAAAAGTAAGTCAGATACTTTACAAAAATGGCCTAAACATAGAAGACTCTGCTATGACAAGATTAAACAACGAATTTGTTATAATACTGATAGTAAAAGGAGATATAGATTACGACACCTTAAAGCAGGATTTAGATACACTAGAAGAAGAAAATCTTAACGTTACACTGAAAGAGATTACAGGATTAGATAAAAAAATTAAAGAGAGTAATTTAAACTACAACATCATCGTGTATGGGTCAGACAAACCAGGTATTGTTTACAATGTTTCAAAACTACTTGCAGATAACTCTATAAACATAGCAGATTTAAGAACTGAGAAAACAAACGAGTTATACGTTATGTTTATTCAGGCAGAAATCCCAGAAAGTTTAGACTTAAAAAAGTTTGAAAAAGAGATAGAAAATCTCAAGAATATTTTGAATGTTGATATAGCAATAGAAAGTATAGATACGGCAAGCTTATAATGGAAAAACTTCCTATCCTTCAATATCCCGATGAAAGATTAAAGAAAAAATCTATAGAAGTAGTTGATTTTGGAAAAGAGTTTAAAGAGTTTGTAGAAAAGTTAAAGTACACTATGTACAATTCACCTGGAGGGGTAGGTATAGCAGCTCCTCAAGTAAATAACCATATAAGAACGATAATAGTAGATACATCCAAATCTACTCACAAGACAAATAAAGTATCCCACGGTTTAATGGTACTATCCAACCCAAAAATTATCTATGGAGAAGGAGAAATTATATTTAGGGAAGGATGTATGTCAGTACCAGATTACACAGGAAATGTAAAAAGGTTTTACTATATAAAGGTAGAAGCCCTTGACGAAAACGGTAAACTGATTACATTTGATACAGAAGGGTTTGAAGCTGTAGTAATACAGCACGAGATAGACCATTTAGATGGAAAAGTTTTTATAGAAAAGGTGGTTTCACCTAAAGATATCTTTAAAAGAAAAGTTTACAAGTGAGGAATGTGTTATGCAAGTAAACCCCATAGATGTTTTAGCAGTAGAATTATTTAAACAGATGTTAGAGCTTTCAAAACAGCTAAACCAACAGATGCTTCAAACAATACCAAATAGCCAGCAAAAACAACCACCACCAAATCCAGATGGAAAAATCTCAATCTACGCCTAAAAAAGAGAGGATAGATAAACTTCTTGTAGATAAGGGACTTGTAGAGACGAGAGAAAAAGCCCAAGCTCTTATTATGTCTGGTGTAGTTTTTGTAAACAATCAAAAAATAGACAAACCCGGAACAAAAATACCAACCGATGCAAACATACACATCAAAGAAAAGATACCTTACGTATCAAGAGGAGGCTTTAAACTTGAAAAAGGGATAAAAGTGTTTAATCTTGATGTGAAAGATAAAGTATGCCTTGATATTGGGTCTTCTACAGGAGGGTTCACAGACTGTCTTCTTCAAAACGGTGCAAAGAAAGTTTACGCCGTAGATGTAGGAAAAAATCAGCTCCATGAAAAGTTAAGGTCAGACCCAAGAGTTGTATCAATAGAAGAGTTTAACGCAAGGTACCTATCAAAAAAAGAAATTCCAGAAGAAATAGATATAGTAGTTGCTGACGTATCTTTTATATCTATAACTAAGATACTTCCAAATATCTGTGATATTTTAAAAGAAGATTTTAAAGGAGTTATTCTTATAAAACCTCAGTTTGAACTGTCTAAAAAAGAAGTAAAAAACGGAGTCGTAAAAGACCCATCTCTACACGAAAAAGCCATAATCTCTGTGATAAACTTATTACACGAAAGCTGTTACTGTGTTAAAGGTTTAGACTTTTCTCCTATTAAAGGACCTGAAGGTAATATTGAATTTTTAGCCTACATTGAAAGGAAAAATAAAGACTGTAAACCTATAAGTTATGAAGAGGTAAAACAGGTAGTTTCACAAGCCCACGAAACTCTATGATATAATTTTATAAAACTGTGCTTGCGAGGATGCTAATGCTTATAAAATTCTACATCAAACCAAGAAAAGGTGTTTTAGACCCTCAAGGTAGAGCTGTATCAGAAAGCTTAAAATCTCTTGGTTTTTCTGATGTTAAAGATGTAAAGGTAGGAAAGTATATAGAAGTATACATTGAAAATAAAGATAAAGAAAAAGCAGTAGAAGAAGCAAAAGAAATGGCAAGAAAAGCTCTAGTAAACGACCTTATAGAAGATTACGAATTTGAGATAGTGGAGTAGTGAAATGAAGTTTGGTGTGGCTGTTTACCCCGGGTCAAACTGTGATTACGATACTTACTACGTAATAAGAGATGTATTAAACAAAGATGTGGACTTTATAGATTACAGAGAGACAAAAATAGACAAGTATGACTGTATAATAGTTCCCGGAGGCTTTTCTTTTGGAGATTATTTAAGACCTGGAGTTATAGCATCCCATACACCACTAACTAACGCTTTAAAAGAGTTTGTAGAAAAAGGAAAATTTGTAATTGGTATATGTAATGGTTTTCAGATACTTACAGAAGCCCATCTTCTTCCTGGAGCTCTACTTCCTAACAACCACGGAAAATTTATATGCAAACATCAATACCTAAAAGTTGAAAACAACAACACACCATTTACAAAAAAGCTAAATAAAGAAGAAATTATAAAACTTCCTATAGCCCACCACGATGGAAATTACTTCGTTGACGATCAAAGCCTTAAAAGTATGGAAGAAAAGGGTCAGATAATACTAAGATACTGTGATAAAGACGGCAATGTAAATGAAGAATCAAATCCAAACGGCTCTATATCTAATATAGCTGGCGTTTGTAACGAGAAGTTTAACGTGTTTGGACTTATGCCCCATCCAGAGAGGGCTTGTGAATCTATACTTGGAACATCTGATGGGTTAAAAATATTTTTATCAATAATTAACTAAGGAGTATAAAAGATGACTGATATAGAAAGAAAAAAGTTAGATGATCTAGTAGCAAGAGTTTTTACTTTAGCTTACGAGCTTGGAACAAACGTAGATGAACTTTTTAAAGAAGTTAGAAAACTTAGGTTTGAAACGAAAGACAAAGATTTTGAAGCAGCTCTCATAAACTTAGAACATGCGTTTTTTATGGTAGCTCAATCTATAAATATACTAAAAGAACAAACAAGAAATGCAACAATCCCAACAAAAAAGCTTGCATAGTGAAGATTTAAAAGTCTACTTAAAAACTTACGAAGTTTTAGAAAATGGTCAATTAAAACCTGTTGAAGAAACTCCTACTAATCTTATAATTGTAGAAAATGTAGAAAACTTTAAGGAAAACACATTTTGGTTGAAGATAAAAAATCTATGGGTTTTAGTAGGTAAGGTACCTCCTTTATCTATACAAAGTGGTGATATTATACTTTTTAAAGAAAAAGGTAAATGGGGAATGTTTAGATTTATTGAAAAGAAGGAAGATACTGTTATTCTATCTGATGTTAAAGGAAAAAAAAAGACAAAAGTTAAAGAGGAAAACTTTACATCAATTAATATCTTAGGAAAGGTTATAAGAATACAGGACAAAGTTTAAGAATGAAGAAAGTATTTTTTTTAGTTTTAATGCTTTTTTCTTTATCATTTAGCAAAGAGAAAACTCTTCTTTTAGATAAATTCTCAAATCCTGTACCTTTACCTTCTGATAAGCTTATAATCTTAAACTTTATGGCTTATTCTTGTGGACACTGTATGGCAGAGATACCTACTATAAAAAAAGTCCTTAAAGAAAAGGAATTTGAAGGTAAGTTTATAGTGATTGCTTTTGCATTAGATGGTAAAGATAATAACTTTAAAGACAAAGATTTTCCTATCTATGCAAATAATCCCAAAAATCAGGTTTTATTTCCGATATTTGGTACTCCTACAACCTACATAATTAACCCTTCTGGGAAAAAGTTAGCAGTAGTATACGGAGCCTTAACGGAAGAAAACCTTAGAAAGTATTTAAGAGAAGCTCTGTCTAAAAGTGCGTCCGGCAGGATTTGAACCTGCGACCTTCGGCCCCGGAAACCGATGCTCTATCCAACTGAGCTACGGACGCACAAGAGAGTATAGTACATTCATATTTATTATATCCATATTACCTTCCTTTGGTGTTTCAAGTATAAATGGGAGAGTTTTAAAATATTCATCATTTAAAAAATTTTCAAAGGCTTTAAGTCCTAAAAAACCTTTTCCAATATGTTCATGCCTATCTTTATGAGAGTTAAAAGGTGTTTTTGAGTCATTACAGTGAATAACTTTAACCTTTTCTAAACCTATTAAATCTTGAAGTTTAGATTTATAATCTTTAAAACCTTCTTCTATATGGATAGGGTATCCAGCTGCGAAAATATGGCAGGTATCTAAACATACTCCTAATTTTTCTGTAGAAAAAGGATCTATAAGATCTTTTACTTCTTCTAAAGTAGAACCTACTTCACCAGATTGACCGGCTAACGTTTCTACTAAGAAAGTTGTATTTTTTAGGCTTACTTTACTAAATATAACTTCAAAAGCTTTTAATATCCTATTTATTCCATACTCTTTTGATTTACCTTTAGTTTTTCCTGCATGAATAACGTAGTAATCTACTTTTAATTCTTCACATAATTCTAACTCTTCTATAACAGAGCTAATAGATTTATTAAAAAGTTCATCATCATAAGATGCCAAGTTAAACAGATAAGAAGCATGGACTACAGTCGGATTTATACCGTAAGTATTTTTCTTCTTTAAAAAGAGCTGTTTTTCTGACTCTTTTCTTTCAATCCAGCTCCAAGACCTTGGAGACCTTAAGAAAAACTGAATACTTTTAGCTCCTACTTCTTTTCCTCTATCAAAAACAAGGTCTAAAGATTTTGAAGAAGATACATGGGTTCCTATGTTTACCATTTTAGCTTAAACACACCAGTTATAAAAGGGTTTGTTCTTTTTTCTTTACCTATTGTTGTTCTACCACCATGTCCGGGATAAACAACTGTATCTTCCGGGAGAGTCATAAGTTTACTTAAAGATTTCTCAAGCTCAGCTCCATTTCCGCCAGGAAGGTCAACCCTTCCTACACTTCCGGCAAAAAGTGTATCTCCACTTATAAGGATTTTGTTTTCTTGATTGTAAAAGCACACACTTCCGGGAGTATGTCCTGGCGTCTCTATAACATAAAAGGATATACTACCAAACTTTAAGTTATCTCCTTCTTTTAAATCAAAATCAGGGTTTGGACACTTTGTAGCTTTGATTATCATAGAAAATCCAGGAAATATATCATTATTTATTAAAAACTCATCTTTTACATTCATATAAAAAGGAACGTCTAAAATCTTTTTTAAAAAGCCAACTTGTCCTACGTGGTCTAAATGGCCATGAGTAGCTAATATAGCTTTTACGTTAAAATGTTCAACTTCTTCTAATATATCTTCACCATCAGCTCCTGGGTCTATTATCACACAGTCTTTCGTTTTTTCATCGTATATAACTACACAGTTTTCTGCTAAAGGACCAACTGTAAGGACTTTTACAATCACTTTAAAAACTCTCTATCAACTAAAGAAGTTGTATAAGTTCCTTTTAAAAACTCTTTGTGTTCAAGGATTTTTAGGTGGAAGGGAATAGTTGTTTTTAGTCCTTCTATCTTAAACTCTTGAAGTGCTCTCTTTGCTCTTCTTATAGTTTCTTCCCTTGTTTTACCCCACACTATAAGTTTTGCCATTAGTGAGTCATAGTAAGGTGGTATTTGATATCCTTGGTATATATGAGTGTCTACTCTTACTCCATATCCACCAGGGAGGTACAGCCTTTCTATCTTTCCAGGAGACGGAGTAAAAGTTTCAGGGTCTTCTGCGTTTATTCTAAACTCTATTGCATGGCCGTTTATTTTTACATCGTCTTGTGATAATGTTAACTTTTGGCCATCTGCTATTCTTAGTTGCCAAGATACTATATCTATCCCAGTAACCATCTCTGTAACTGGATGTTCAACTTGAATTCTTCCATTCATCTCAATAAAGTAAAAGTTTTTATCTTTGTCAACTATAAACTCAACTGTACCTGCACCTGTAAACCCTACAGCTTTTGCAAACCTTACAGCCGCCTCTCCCATCTCCTTTCTTATTTTTTCATCTATAAAAGGTGAAGGAGACTCTTCAATAAGTTTTTGATGTCTTCTTTGAACAGAGCACTCTCTCTCTCCAAGGTGTATGATGTTTCCATACTCATCAGCAAGAATTTGAATCTCTATATGTTTAGGATTTTCTATAAACTTTTCTATATAAACTGTTTTATCTCCAAAAGCACTTTCAGCTTCTCTTTGAGCCAGTGGTAGTAGTCTCGTTAACTCTTGATCGTTATGGACTACTCTCATACCTCTACCACCGCCACCAGCAGCTGCTTTTATCAAAACAGGATAACCTATTTTTGAAGCTACTTCTAACGCATCTTTTAACTGGTCTACAGGCGGACTTCCTGGGATAATTGGAACGTTTGCCTTTTTAGCCGCTTCCCGTGCAGCTGCCTTATCTCCTGTAAGTTTTAAGGTTTTTGAAGAAGGTCCTATAAACTTTATATTACTTTTTTCACAAATTGCAGCAAAATTTGGATTTTCAGCTAAAAATCCATATCCGGGATAAACTGCATCTGCATGTACCAAATCAACCGCAGATAAAATAGCAGGAATATTTAGATAACTCTGAGAAGGATGAGGTCCTCCTATACATACTGAAATATCAGCAAGATCCTTATGTATAGAGTTTTTATCTCCCTCTGAATATATGGCAACACTTTCTCCACCAAGTTCCCTTATACTCCTAATTGCTCTGACAGCTATTTCACCCCTATTTGCAATAAGAATCCTTTTTATGTTTTTCAGCAAACTTTCTCTCCGGAAAATTTTTGTTGTATTATTATATTATAAAAATTTTAACGAAAGGTATAAAAATGCAGAACAATCCACAACAAAAAAGAGTTTTTCTTGTTCTCAGAAGGATGGTTGATGAGGGAATTGTCCCTTTAGAAAAAGTCAGAGGAAATCCAAACATTAATCCTAGAAAAACTTTCACAGAAGTCCTTGAATACTTAATAAAAAATAATATAGTAGATGAAAACAAAGTAAAAGAGTTTTTTATAAAGTTTTTTGGATATAAACCTTTTGATCCTACAGTTCATAAAATTGATATAAGTAAGGAAGTCTTAGAAAAAATATCTCCATCCTTCATGGAAAAAAATAAGATAGTACCATTCAGTATAGAAAACAACATTTTAAAAATAGCAGTTTTAAACCCGACAGATAAAGAAGCCATAAATCAAATAAAATTTTTTACAGGAGTTAAATTTCTAGATACATATGTAGCAACTTTAAGTGAGATTGAGAATTTATACAAAAGTATACTTCCCTTAATCCCTGCAAAAAAAATGATAGAAGATATATCTTTAGATGTAGATGTTACTGAAGAACAACAAGAAAAAGAACAAAATTTAGAAAATATCCTTTCTGAAGCAGAAGAAAGTCCTATAGTTAAACTTTCAAGAGCCATAATAGTTGATGCAATTAATTCACAAGCTTCTGATATTCATATAGAACCTATGGAAAAGTTGCTAAGGATAAGATACAGGGTCGATGGGATTTTAAGAACTGTAAAAGAGTTTCCTCCAACTATAAAAGATGCTTTGGCCGCTAGATACAAGATTATGGCTAATCTTGATATAGCTGAAAAAAGGTTGCCTCAAGATGGAAGGATAAGGATAGTTATAAATGGAAAAAAATACGATTTAAGGGTTTCTATACTTCCTATTGTTTACGGCGAAAAAATTGTTATGAGAATACAAGATGCAGAGAGTTATCTAAACATAAAGTTAGAAGACTTAGGGTTTGAAGAAGACGATTTAAAACTATTCAGAGAGGGTATTTACTCACCTTGGGGTATGGTTTTAGTTACAGGACCAACAGGTTCAGGTAAAACAACCACCCTTTACTCTGCTTTAATGGAAAGAAATAAAGATGATGTAAATATTATGACAGCGGAAGACCCAGTTGAAGTATCTATATTCGGTATAAATCAAGTTCATGTAAAGGAAGAGATTGGTCTTACTTTTGCTGCAGCTTTACGGGCATTTTTAAGACAGGACCCAGATATTATCCTTGTAGGTGAGATAAGGGACAGGGAAACAGCTGAAATAGCTGTAAAAGCAGCTTTGACAGGACACTTAGTATTTTCTACTCTGCATACAAACGACGCTCCATCTACTATAACAAGACTTGTAGACATAGGAGTAGACAGATTTTTAGTATCTACTGCAGTTCATACAATAGTAGCACAAAGGCTTATAAGAAAGCTATGCAACAACTGTAAACAACCTGCAAATTATCCTCCAGAAGTGTTAAAGAGTTTTGGATTTTCTGACGAAGATATAAAAGAAGGAACTTTTTTTGTCCATAATCCAAAAGGATGTGAAAAGTGTAACGGAACTGGTTATAAAGGAAGGACAGCTGTTCATGAAATTTTAAAATTAGATGAAAACATAAAAAAATTGATTATAGCGGGAAAAAGTGCAGATGATATAAGAGAGGTTGCAATAAAAAACGGAATGAAAACATTATATAAAGATGGTCTAATAAAGATGAAAAAAGGGATCACCGATATAGCAGAAATAGAAAGAGTGCTTATGAAGTAAGGAGGTTGAGAGATGGAGACAGCAGCTCCCAGATTATCAATAGACGAGATAGCAAAAATTGCAGTAGAAAGAAGAGCTTCGGACATTCATATAACTGCAGGTCTTCCTCCTTGTATAAGGGTTGATGGAAAGATAACTCCTCTTGAAATGTATCCTCCTTTAACACCTAAGGACTCCCAATCTCTTATATACTCATTTATGAACGAAAAACAAAAAAAGACATTTGAAGAAAATAAAGAAATAGACTTTTCATTTGGAATTAAAGGTATAGGAAGGTTTAGGGTAAACGTTTACTATCAAAGAGGCACCGTAGCAGCTGCCTTAAGAAGGATACCCTATGAAATAAAATCAATGGAAGAGCTTGGACTGATACCTAAAGTAAGAGACCTGTGCCATTTATCTATGGGTCTAGTTTTAGTTACGGGGCCAACAGGTTCGGGAAAAACAACTACATTAGCATCTATGATAGACTACATTAACACAAACTTTCCTCATCATATTATTACTATAGAAGATCCAATAGAGTATGTATATCAACATAAAAAGTCTAAAATCGCTCAAAGAGAAGTAGGTACAGACACAGACTCGTTCGCTAGAGCACTAAAGTATGCATTAAGGGAAGACCCAGACGTAATTCTAGTTGGAGAGATGAGGGATTTAGAAACTATAAGAGCAGCGTTAACAGCTGCTGAAACAGGACACCTTGTATTTGGAACACTTCACACCAATACAGCCGTCCAAACCATAAACAGAATAATAAACGTTTTTCCAATGGAAGAACAAGACCAAGTAAGAACAGAACTTAGTTTTGTATTACAAGGTGTTATATCTCAAAGACTACTACCTAAAATAGGAGGTGGGAGAGTTTTAATTCACGAAGTTATGATACCTAACACAGCTATAAGAAACTTAATAAGGGAAAATAAGATACACCAAATATACGGCTTAATGCAAACGGGACAAGCTGAAAGTGGAATGCAAACTATGAACCAATCACTACTAAAAGCATTAAAAAATAGACTAATCACAGTAGAAGATGCATTAAAAATATCTCCTGAACCAGAAGAACTAAAAAGAATGATATCAGCTGCAGGGATTAGATAATGAAAGTTAAGTATATAGCAAGAGACAGATATGGTATAAAGAGAGAAGGTGAAATAGAAGCCTCTACTATTGAAGAAGCAGAAGAAATATTAAAAAATCAAGGTTTTATTGATATCCAAATAAATGTAAAAAATGTTAAAGATAAAAAGGATGCAAAAGCTACTTCTTCTGGTGGAATAAAGCTTTTTAAGAGTAAAGTTAAAGAACTGGATCTAGCAATATTTACAAGACAGCTTGGAGCTATGATAAACGCAGGTATAGGCATTACACAAGCTCTTGAAATACTGGCTCAACAGATGCCAAATCCTACTTTACAAGAAGCAATTAATAAAGTTAGAGATGACGTAGTAACTGGTATGTCTTTATCTAAAACAATGGCTAAACATCCTAATGTTTTTCCTCCTTTTTTAGTAAATTTGGTAGATGCAGCAGAAGAGTCTGGTAAGTTAGACGAGACTTTAAAAAGAGCAACTGTTTATTACGAAAAATTAGCAGCCATAAAAGGGAAGATAAAAAGTGCCTCTTGGTACCCTACAGCTGTTTTAGTTATTGCAACATTAATAGTTTTAGGGCTTTTAACGTTTGTAGTCCCAACCTTTGCAGAAATATACAGTAGTATGGGAGGAGAACTTCCATTTTTAACACAAATACTTATAAACATAAGTAACAACCTTAAATCTAACATTCTATTTATTATAGGATTTATAATAGCAGTAGTTGTTATAAATAAACAGATTTACAAGACTTACAGTGGTAAAAGATTCTACCACAAACTGTTTTTAAAAATTCCTTTAATTGGAAAAATCTTACACAAAGGAGCTTTAGCAAAGTTTGCAAGAACGTTTGCAACATTGATAAACGGTGGAGTTTCAATTATAAGAGCTATAGAGATAGCTTCTTCAACTGTAGGTAACGTTCTTATAGAAGAATCTTTGCAAAAAACAAAAACAGATGTAGAAAAAGGTAAACCTTTTAGTCAGTCGTTAGATAAAAATTACTTCCCACTTATGTTTACAGCTATGGCAGCTGTTGGAGAAAATACAGGTAGATTAGATGAGATGCTTGATACAATAGCATCTTTTTACGAAGATGAAGTAGACAGAGAAGTAGACGCATTAATATCTACTTTAGAACCTTTAATGATGGTTGTGATAGGTGGAATTGTAGGATTTATACTTATAGCTCTCTACCTACCAATATTCAAAATTGGAGAACTTGTTAAGTAGTTTATTTAAAGGAATTTTAGCATATATTATCATCATAAAAATATCTAAACTGGTGGTTTCTTGAAAAAGGTTGTAGTAGGACTAAGTGGTGGAGTAGACAGCTCCACTGCTGCATTTATTTTAAAACAACAAGGATACCAAGTAATAGGTATAACATTAAAACTGTCAGAAGTTGACCAATGTAGTCTTGATAAACAAGTATGTTGTTCTACAAAAGATATTTTAGATGCAAAAAAAGTAGCTTCTTTTCTTGGTATCCCTCATTATGTAATAGACTGGCAGGATATATTTAAAGAAAAAGTTATAGATTACTTCATAAGAGAGTATCAATCTGGATATACACCCAATCCATGTAGTATATGTAATAGAGAAGTAAAAACCGGACTTTTAGCAAAGTATGCAAAAAAAGTATTGAAAGCCGACTTTTTTGCAACAGGACATTATATAAAAACTGACTTTTTAGACGGTGAAAAAGTTATAAAAAGAGGTGTAGATACATCTAAAGACCAGTCTTACTTCATGGCACTTGTAGAAAAAGAAGTGATAGATATGCTTATTTTTCCACTTGGAGACTTTACTAAAGAAGAAGTTAGAAAAATTGCATATGAAAATAAAATTCCTGTAAGTCAAAAGTCAGAAAGTTTTGAGATATGTTTTACAGCTGGAAAAACACCAGAAGAGTACTTTAAAAGTTTAGGAATTCCGTTAAAGATTGGTGATATAGTTCATGTATCAGGTAAAGTACTTGGAAAACATAAAGGATTAGAAGCCTACACTATTGGACAAAGAAAAGGTTTAGGAATTAGATGGAAAGAACCTCTCTATGTTATAGATAAAGACCCTATCAAAAATACTATAATAGTTGGAGAAAAAGAGCATCTATTAACAGACACAGTTGTAGCAAAAAACTTTAACTTTTTAGTTCCTATAGAGAAGTGGAAAAACATTCAAGTACAAGGAAGATACAGACAAAAACCAATAGAAGTTAGAGATTTTCATTACGATGGAGAACTTTTAAAAATAACATTTAAAGAAAAACAACAAAAGATGGCTCCAGGTCAGATACTTGCTGTTTATCAAGATGATACTCTCTTAGGTGGTGGAGTTATTATTTAAAAACCCTCCCCTCTTTAAAGGAGAGGGAATTTTATCTTAACAATTTTCTTCCTTCTTATCAACTGGTACAGCTGGACATAGATGAAGTTTTCTTTCCTCTCCTACTATCATGTAGTAAAGAACTGGTACAACAACTAACGTTAAGAGAGTTGAAGCTACTGTTCCAAATATCAACGCTATTGCAAGACCGTTAAAGATAGGGTCAAATATGATAACAAACGCACCAACTACTATTGCAGCTGCTGTAAGTAGAATTGGTCTTGTTCTTACTATTCCTGCTTCTAAAAGAGCTTCTTCTAAAGAGTAGCCTTCTTTTAACTTTTGCTCTGTAAACTCAACAAGGAGTATAGAGTTTCTTAATATTATTCCGGCTAAAGCTATAAATCCTATCATTGATGTTGCCGTGAAGAAAGCTCCCATTAATAAATGGCCTGGTATTATACCTACCAATGTAAAAGGTATAGGAGACATTATTACAGCTGGCATTTTGAAAGATTTAAACCATCCAACAAGAAGGATGTATAGAACAACTATAGCGACTGCGAAAGCTATACCCATATCTCTAAATGTTTCGTAGGTAACCTGCCATTCTCCGTCCCATTTAACGTAGTATTTATCTGTAAGCTCTGGCTGGTGAGTAAGTAACTCTTCTACAGGTTTTCTGTCAGGAGTTTTTATGTTTTTAATTTTATCCCATAGGTCTAGTATTGGATAAACAGGGCTACCTAACGTATCATTAACGTTTGCTATAACATAGACAACAGGTTGTAAATTCTTCCTATAGATATCACTTTCTGTAGAAGAAGGTTTAACAGTTACTAAAGACCCTATTGGAATACCACCCATTGGTGAAGGTATCTTCATAGATAAGATATCATCAAGACTTTGTCTGTACCTTTCATCAAGTCTTACAACGATATGAACTTGGTTTAAATCGTCTGAGGAGTGAACTAACCCTACTTTATGTCCTGCTAAAGCCACTCTTAAAGTCTTTACAATAACATCCTCAGATAGGCCGTATCTTTTAACTTTTTCTCTATCTACATCAATTTGGTACTCTCTTTGTAGATAGTTTGTATATATTCCAACGTCTATAACACCTTTGGTATTTTCAAAAATCTTCTTAATTTCATTTGCAACTTGAAGTTGTCCTTTATAATCTGGACCATAGACTTCAGCAACTATTGGAGATAAAACAGGCGGTCCTGGTGGAGGTTCTACTACAGCTACATACTTAGCTCCGTTTTCTTTGGCTATTTGGGCTACTTTATCTCTTATTCTTTCTGCTATTTCGTGGGATTGCTCTTTTCTATCGTATTTTCCTATAAGGTTAATATGAATCTGAGCTAAGTTAGGAGCTTCTCTTAAGTAATAGTGTCTTACCAATCCGTTAAAGTCAAAAGGAGCTGGTTGTCCTACGTATATTACATAGTTTTTAACTTCGTTTGTATTTTTAATATAGTCTGCAATCTGTTTTGCCACTCTATATGTCTCTTGAAGTGGAGTTCCTTCTGGCATATCTAAAACAACTTGTAATTCGCTTTTGTTATCATAAGGAAGCATTTTAACTAAAACAGCACGACTTACTATAAGCATTGCCGATATAACTAAAAGCATACCTGCAAAGCCTAAAAATAGCCATCTTTTTGCTCTACTTTGGAATAAAGGCATATATACAGCATTAAAGAATCGTACCAAAAATCCAGCTCTTGCTTCATCTTCTTTTCCAAGGGACTCTGGAGACTCATGGTGCTCGTCATGTTTAAGCCATCTTATAGCTAAGTAAGGTGTAAGGATAAATGCAAGAAGCATAGAGAAGAACATAGCAACGGAAGAGTTTATAGGTATTGGTCTCATATACGGACCCATAAGACCAGTAACAAAAGCCATAGGAAGTAATGCTACTATAACAGCAAATGTTGCAAGTATGGTAGGGTTTCCAACTTCATCAGTTGCAATAACAGCAGCTTCTTCCTGTGGTACTTTTCTCATAGAGAACCATCTATGGATATTTTCTAAAACAACGATAGAGTTGTCTACAAGTATACCTATTGAGAATATTAAAGCAAACAGTGTAACCCTGTTTAGAGAATAACCGTACATCTCACTAAGGAATAATGCTATAGCTAATGTAACAGGTATTGTTACCGCAACAATTAAAGATTCTCTGAATCCAAGGGTAACAGCTATAAGTAGTACAATTGAGAAAGTAGCTATAAGTAAGTGTTCTATAAGTTCGTTTGCTTTTTCAGAAGCTGTTTCACCGTAGTTTCTTGTTATTGTAAAGTTTATATCAGATGGGATTACTTTACCTTTCATTTCGTTTAGTTTTTCTATTATGTTTTCTGCAACTACTACTGCGTTACTACCTGTTTTTTTAGCAACAGCTATAGTTACAGCATTTTCCAGAGGTTTATCTTTGTTTCCAGAAGCCTGTCCATATCCAAACTGGACGTAGTTTTCTATTTCTCCTTCACCTTCTTCAACTTTTGCTATGTCCTTTATCTTAATAGGAGCGTTGTTGTAAACAGTTACTACTACATTTTCAACATCTTCTTTTGTCTTTAAAAACTGCCCTGTTCTTACTTTGTACCTGTAATTATCTTTGTCAAATTCTCCAGAAGGTAAAGAGAAGTTTGCATTTTCTAAAGCTTGAACGACTTGTGGAAGCATAATGTTGTAAGCATTTAATTTAACTGGGTCAAATAAAACATCTATCTCTTTTGGCTTTGAACCTATGATGGTAGTTTCTGATACGTTATGGAGCTGTTTTATCTCATCTTCTACTACTTCTGCTATTCTTCTTAAGTCGTATGAAGAGTATTTATCACTGTGTAGTGTTATAGAGAGTATAGGAACATCATCAATAGATTTTGGTTTTATGATAGGGTCCATAGCCCCTTTTGGCATTTTATAGTAGTTTGACATAACTTTACTGTAAAGTTTTACAAGGGAGTCCTCTGGATTTGCACCAACTTTAAATCTAACTGTAACTATTCCAAAACCATCTCCAGCGTAAGAGTATACATATTCTACGTCTGGAATTTCCCACATTAATTTTTCAAGAGGCTTTACAGCTAGACTGTTTACCTCTTGAGATTTTGCTCCCGGATATGGAATCATAATATCTATCATAGGAACAACAATTTGAGGTTCTTCATCTCTTGAGGTAGTAAATACAGCAAAAAATCCAAGTAACAAAGATGCAACAACTAAAAGAGGTGTAAGTTTAGAGTTAAGAAAGTACTTTGCTATCCTTCCTGCCAGTCCGAGGTTCTCCATTTTAACCTCCTAACCTGCATCCATCACAAGCTTTTTCTGTTTGTGATGCAATAATCTTATCTCCCGGTTTTATTCCTGATAACACCTCTACACTGTCTCCATAATCTTCACCTAACTTTACATAAGTTAAACGAATTACGTTATCCTGTCCTACCACGTATACAGCTGTAAGCTGTCCCCACTTAAATACGGCAGATTTAGGTATTACAATCTTTTTAGATGTTGAGATTGGTATCAAAATTTTTCCGTACATTCCGGAAGTTATAGATTCAGAGTAAGGTATATCAAGTTTAATCTTAAAAGTCCTATTCATTGGGTCTATATTTGGATTTTTCTCTACAATCTTTCCTTCTACTTCCCTATCTCCAAGTTTAACTTTCAAAGTGTCTCCAACTTTTACCTTATCTAATAAAGACTCGTCTAAATTAGCAACAAATTGGAGTTTTTTCTCCCCTATTATAAATATAGGCATTCCCGGAGCTGCCATATCTCCTTCGTCATTCATTTTCTTTATGACATATCCATCAAAAGGAGCTTTTATAACGGCGTATCCTGCCATTATATCTACTTGGTTAATTTTAGCCTTTACTTGGGATTCTTTTGCTTTTAGTTGAGCTAATTTTGCATCTACCTGTTCAACCATGGATTTAGCAGCGACCATTTTAGTTTCTATTTCTTCAAGTTGTTGTTTTGATACTGCATTTTCTTGGTAAAGGTTTTTAAATCTTTCATAGGTTCTTTTAGCAAACTCGTAATTTTCTAAAGCTGCTTTCCTTGCTGCCAATGCTTCATCTCTTGCCTTTGAAAGTTCCTCCAAACCTGCCAAAGCTTCATTCTTTTGTTGTCTTATCTCGGAGTCATCAAGAACAGCGAGAGTTTGACCTGCTTTTACATAATCTCCTTCGTTTACATAAATCTTTAGTATTCTACCCATCCATTTTGTTGATACTTTTGCGTTATTTTCTGCTGTAATCATACCGTCAGCTTTGTAGACGTTAGGTACTTCCTTTTCCTCAACAGTTAAAACCGGCAACCCACTTACAACTTTACCCTTGTCTTTTGCTTCTCCGGGTTCTACCCTATGGGATAAAAATCCACCAAGCCAAAGTATAAAAATGGCAATAGGTAATACAAAAAAGAGTATAAACTTAACTGTTTTGTTCATAGCTACTCTCCTCTCTTTTGATTTTCTTGAATTAGTAATCCTGATTGATATTTAAGTTCTAAAACTAATAATTGACAGTTATACTCTGCCTGAGCCTTATCAAACTTTATTTTATCATACATAGTTTGTGTATCTAAAAGGTCTATCATAGAAGCAAGTTGGTTTTTATACCTTGTCTCTGTAACCTTTAAAATCTCTTCAGCATACCTTACGTTGTCCATCTCTGTTTTAAGTTTGTCTTTACTTGTTAGATAATCTTTGTAAGCTTTGTACACGTTAAACTTTATAAATTCTTCAAATCCTTTCTCTTGTTGTTTATAGTGGTCGTACATCTCTTTTGCGCTTTTATACTTGTTAAAAGATTGAAAACCATCAAATACTTTCCAGTTTAAAGCAACTCCAGCCATCCACCACTTTCCTTCATTACCTAACATCCATTTTCCGTCATTAAGTTCGTAAGATGCAAAAGCTCCTACAGTAGGCAGTAAGTCTGATTTGTTAAAATCTACATACTTTTGAGCCATTTTTATTTTCTCCCTTACAGCTAAAAGGTCTGACCTGTGGGATAAAGCGTAATCTTGATACTCTCCAACAGGTTTTTCTACATTTTCACAAACAAGGTTTCCTACAACATCTATCTCTGTAGGGTCTACTTTATCCAGTCCCATAGCTAAAAGTAATCCTCTTTTTGCTACTAAGTAGTTGTTTTCAGCTTCTTTTATCTTTGCTGACATTTCTGACATATAAACTTTAGCTCTAAGTTCATCTGCAGGAATAGCAAGACCGTTTTTTACCATTGACTGAGCTGTTTGGTAGTGTTTTTCAGCATCTTTGTAAGCTTGATTTGCAAGCTTTATAGCTTCTTTGGCAAGGAGAGCTCCATAGTAAGCTTTTGATATATCGTATATAGCTTTTTCTTTAGATCTTGTGTATTCGTGTTTAGAAGATTCGTAATCTCTTTTAGCCATCTCTATACCAGAAGATATCTTCCCACCTGTGTAGATTGGAAGCTGTAGTTCAATTTTTGTTCTCCAGCTGTTTACCTCTGGATAGGAAGGTTTAGCAAACATGTTACCAAACATAGGGTTTAAAGCTGTCATATCTACAAACTTTGAAGAAGTCATAAAGTCAAGTTTTTTCTGGCTCATAGTGTTCCACATTGCATAGCCCGGCTCGTTTGTCCTCATAAACATCTCACTAAAGTTTAAAGAAGGATACATATAACCCTTTGCTGATTGGTAAGCGTACTCTTTTGATTTTAACATCTTCTCTGATGCCTTTACTTCGTAGTTGTTTTGTAATCCTGTTTGGATAGCCTCTTCAAGGGATACCTCTTTAGCAAAAGATGAGGCAGTTAAAAAAGATACAATCAATAAACTTAAACTTTTATTTTTCTTCATTCTCTTAACCTCTTTATTAGAATATTAGAATATTAGAATATTATTATACCACTACGAAATAGAACTTTTCTGATTTTTGACATATTTTCAGCTGACTAAATCTTGCAGGTAATCTATGTCAAATATCTCTATTTTTCCTCTTTCCGTGTCTAATATACCCTCCTTTTTCCATCGGCTTATAACCCTTATGGCTGTTTCTACAGTTGTCCCAGCCATTTCTGCTATATCTTGTCTTGTTATAGGAGCGTTTATTACAACATTATCTCCTTCTTTTTTTCCTATTTTTTCTACCAACTCTAAAAGTAATGTAGCTATTCTTCCTTCTACTTTCTCTACAGCAAGACTTTTTAGTCTGTCGTAAGCTTCAAGGGTTTTCTTTGTAGAATCACAAGTTATCCTTATAGCTAAAGCAGGATACATTAAAAGTAATTTTAAAAAGTCTTGGTTTGATATGTATAAAACTTTTGAATCTATCAATGTTTGAGCTGAGTAAGTACTTGTAGGTGTAGAGTCTTTCATAACAAGCCAACCAAAACTTTCCCCTTTCGTTGCTAATCTTAAAATAACAGTTTTACCATCAGACGTCTCTTTGATAAGTTTTATTATTCCATCAACAACAAAGTATATCCCGGGCTCCCTATCTCCCTCGTAAAAGATGTACTCGCCTTTTTTATATTCTTTATAGATGAAAAACTTTTCTATACTTTTAAGCTCTTCTTCTTTTAAACCAGAAAAAAGTGGAATCTCTTTTAAAACACTTAATTTATCTATATTTTTAATCTCTCTCATTTTCTCACCTCTTTTATCTTACTTTAGGTAAAGAACCTAAAAGATACTTTAAGTAGTTGTCTGTAAATACAAATCCTCCACCTATATAAAAGCCTCTAACAGAGCTGTTTAAAAGGTCTGAGCCACCTAACTTTACAAAGACAGGATATTTAGAAAATCTATACTCTAAACCAAAATCAAACTGTGGATTGTTAGGCTGGTTTACTAAATCTTTTCTGTTGAATCTATAAACATCAGCTACAAATTTTAAATTAGGACTTAAAACAAAATCTCCACCTAAGTCAGCTGATGAGTCTTTTATACCAAACCTTGCCCAAAGTTGGGACTCTCCAAGGTTTAAAATCTTCCTTGCATACTGTAAATCAAAGAGTATTCCATATTTTTTAGTAACGTATGTTGTGGTAGTTCCGTTTGCTGTTATCTCCTCTTTTTTATCTACATATCCTTGAGAGTTAGACAAAATACCAACATAGTAGTATCTATCATCACTTGGTGGTACAAACCTAAATGCAGCTCCTGCTTTAGAGTCTTTGTTCCCTGTATGTTTTTCCCCTTGCATTATGACTTCAAGGTTAGACTCTTTAACAACTTTAAATGGCTCTGCAAAGGATTTTACTCCTTCATTAACATTGTTATAAAAACTGTCTTCATTTACAAGTTTTCCTAAAGTTCCTTTTCCTTCGTTAACTTTTGCAAGGATTTGGTTTAGGTTGTCTGAAGCTTTCTTTATGTTTTCTATACTTAATCTTAAATCCTGTCTGTTTTCACTTACGGCTTTCTCTATTTCTGTTGCTGCTTTATCAACAGAATCTAAAGTCTTTGGTGCTTTTTCTTTTAACGCTACAGATAAATCTTTTAGGTTTGCTATTAACTTCCTTATGTCTTCTCTGTTTTCATCTGTTATATTTTTCGTGTTTTCCAATGTTTTATCAAGATTTTCAGTTATACTTGGCAGTTTCTGTCTTAACTCTGCAGTTATAGCCCTTATATTTGCTATAGCTTGTCTAACATCTTCTTTGTTTTGTACTACAACTTCGTTAGTATTGTATGCAAATTTATCAAAGTCTTCTATTAGTTTTTTTAGTCTTTCATCTCCTAATGCTTTGTTTAGATTATCCATCAACTCTCCAAATTTCTTAGCCGACAACCGAACTTGGTCTATCATTTCTTCTGTAGATGCTATCTTGGTAGTATTCTCAATAACTCCTCCTGATACCAACTCTCCAGAAGATGGGTTACCAGGTTCTACATACAGATATTTATCTCCCATTAAACCGTATGTCCTTATTACAACCTTCGCATCTTTATAGATAGGTATTTCTTGCCTTACTTTAAACTTTACCTTTACTTTCCCCTGCTCAAATTTTATCTCTTCTACTTTTCCAGATTTTACACCTTGAACTTGAACGTCAGCTCCTTGAGACAGTCCTTGAGCATCTGTAAAGTAAACAAAATATTCTTTGTAGTTTTGACCAAACTCTTTACCACTGAATTTTATTATTAAAAATCCTAACAAACCAGATATTACTAATACAAATATTCCTACTTTTACAGAATTATTCATCTTACTTCTCCATAATTGTTTCTTCTACTTTCATTCCAAAGTGTCTTCCAGCTTCTTCTACGTACCCTACTATTTCATCACCAACTTTTAAGTCTACTACTGATACAGGTGTTCCATCTGGTTTTACAACTCTTATAGTTTCTGCATTCTGTAGAATAGCAGAGAGTTTTTTCCCTTCGTACTCAGCTTCTATTAAGAGCATAGGTCTTCTTTCTACTTTTGCCCTTCCTACGTACACAACTCTTCCGTTTCCATTAAAGTCATATACCATAACTTCTTTTCCAGATGAAAGCTCACTTAGATATGTAGTTTTACCGTTTGGTACACGGGTATACATATGGACAGCTCCAGCATTTACTCTAAAAGGTCGTGATGCTACATACTCTGACTCTTCTGTCTCAGCATGTACTAAAATCATGCCAGCTGAAGAGTTACCTACAAGCATCCCTTCTCCTTTTTTAAGTAAGGACGTTGTATCCACAGCTACTCTATCCCCCATACCTACGGGTTTTATACTTGTCACCTTTGCTTTTACCATGTTTAACTTTTCTGTATCCTCTTTTATAATTTTCGCTACTTTTTTTATTTCGTTCAAGTTGTCTGTTTTAAGAACTACTCCTCTTACACCTTTTTCAAGGATTCCTATAGATGTTTTTGCTTCCTCTGCATCCTTTACTATAGAGTATATGTTAGGTGATTGGGCTATAAGGTTTTCTAAAGGAATTATAGTCCAGTCTGTAGTTTGAACTATAACTTTTTTACCGCTTTTTGCCAAGTTTGCTGCTTTTTCTTCATCTTGTTTATTTTCTATCTTTACTATAACGAAGTCTTCTGTAAGATTTCCTTCTTTGTCTTGAAGTATGAGTTTTACTCTACCTAACTTTTTTATTTCGTTTGCCTTTTCTTCTTCAATAAGTATGTAATCTACTCCGGACTCTATAGCAGTAGTTATTGCAGTTTTTGGTAGTCCTCTTGCATCAAGAATAAACTCTTTCATATACTCTCCTCATTGAGATTGTTTTTCTCTAATTTTACCATAAATTTAGATGTATTAAATGATTTTTTAAGGTTATTAAAATGGACGATTTAAACATTGATAAAGTTTTTGAAATAAAACCGGTTTCAGAAGACCAATCAAAGAGAGAGTTTTTAAAAAAGAAAAAAAGTAAAGTTAAAAAAGAAACTCTAAAAGAGGAAAGTAAAGAAGAGAAAGAAAATAAAATAAAAG
This sequence comes from Sulfurihydrogenibium azorense Az-Fu1, assembly GCF_000021545.1. Classification (NCBI taxonomy): domain Bacteria; kingdom Pseudomonadati; phylum Aquificota; class Aquificia; order Aquificales; family Hydrogenothermaceae; genus Sulfurihydrogenibium; species Sulfurihydrogenibium azorense. The sequence goes on along the minus strand of NC_012438.1, from coordinate 444,123 downwards.
AAGGTCATGTAGATTTGTTTGCTTGATTTTACAATACTGTTGCTAATTTTTTTAACTTTTCTAACTTATCCCTCACTTGGGCTGCCTTTTCAAACTCCCAGTTTTTAGCATACTCCCACATCTGTTTTTCTAACTTTTCTATCTCTTTAAGTAAATCTTCTTCTGTTGATATGTCCTCCGGTATCTCTTGGTAAAGTTCTAATATTCCAAGTTCTTCTAAAGATATTAAATCTTTTATTTCTTTTTTTACTGTTTTTGGTGTAATACCGTGTTTTTCGTTATACTCTTGTTGTAGTTTTCTTCTTCTGTTTGTCTCTTCTATAGTTTCTACCATAGCAGGTGTTAGTTTATCTGCGTAGAGTATTGCTTTTCCGTTTTCGTTCCTTGCAGCTCTTCCTATCGTTTGGATTAGTGCTGTCTTTGACCTTAAAAATCCTTGTTTATCTGCATCTAAAACTGCCACTAAAGAGACTTCTGGCATATCAAGACCTTCTCTAAGTAAGTTTACACCTACTATTACGTCGTACTTTCCTTCTCTAAACTCTTTTATTATCTTTGCTCTTTCTATAGTGTCTATCTCTGAGTGAAGGTACACAGCCTTTATATCTCTTTCTTGTAAGTAGTCTGCCAAATTTTCTGCCATCTTTTTGGTAAGAGTTATTACTAACGCTCTTTCATTTCTCTCTTTTACTTTCCATATTTCGTTTATTAGGTCATCTATCTGTCCTTCTGTTTTCTTTACTTCTATAACAGGGTCTAAAAGTCCTGTTGGTCTTATTATCTGTTCTACTATTACACCTTTTGACCTTTCTATCTCCCACTGGGCAGGTGTTGCAGATACGTAGATAGCCTTTTGGATTTTACTGACAAACTCTTCAAACTTTAAAGGTCTGTTATCGTAAGCCGACTTCATTCTCCAACCGTACTTTACAAGATTTTCTTTTCTTGCTAAATCTCCGTTGTACATAGCTTTTATTTGTGGAATTGTAACGTGGGATTCATCTATAATAAGTAAAAAGTCTTCTGGAAAGTAATCTATAAGTGTGTAAGGAGGTTCTCCCGGTTTTCTACCATCAAAGTATCTTGAGTAGTTTTCTATTCCTTTACATGTTCCAAGTTCTAACATCATCTCTATATCGTAGTTTGTCCTTTGCCAGAGCCTATTTGCTTCTATCTCTTTTCCTTGCTTTCTAAACTCTTCTACTTCTATTTCTAAATCTTTCTGTATTTGTTTTATAGCTTCTATCATATCAGGTCTTGGTATTACATAGTGGCTTGCAGGGAATATTACCGTTCTTTCTAACTTTCTTTTTACATCTCTGTTGAATATATCTATCTCAGTTATGTTTTCTATCTCATCTCCAAAAAACTCAATTCGGATAATAACATCTTCTGTGTAAGCTGGAAGTATCTCTACCGTATCGCCTTTCACTTTAAATGTTCCTCTTTTTAGAGAAAAGTCATCTCTCTGGTATTGAAGTTCTACAAGTTTTCTAAGAAGGGTTTGACGGTCTATTTCCATTCCTACGTAAAGTTGAAGTCTTAACTTTTCATAAAATTCAGGAGTCCCAAGTCCGTATATACAAGATACAGATGCAACGACTATTGTGTCTGGTCTTTCTATCAAACTTCTTGTTGCTGAGTGTCTCAATCTGTCTATGGAGTCGTTAATAGCACTGTCTTTTTCTATGTAAAGGTCTTTTTGGGGAATATAGGCCTCAGGTTGGTAGTAGTCATAGTAAGAGACAAAGTATTCTACAGCGTTATCAGGAAAGAGTTCTTTTATCTCTCTGTACAACTGAGCTGCCAGAGTTTTGTTGTGGGACAGGATAAGTGTAGGTCTTCCGTACTTTTCTATAAGGTTTGCTATGGTAAATGTTTTTCCTGTTCCTGTAGCTCCCAGTAAGACCTGCTCATTAATACCTGACTTTAAGTTTTCATACAGCTGCTTTATAGCCTTTGGCTGGTCTCCTGTTGGCTCAAAAGGTGCTTTTAGTTTAAAGATAGACTTACTCATAGTTTTAACTTCTCTAAAAAGTTCTCAAAAAATGGAATTTCATCGTAAATTTTGTTAAGAGTTTTTGAAACTTTATCTTTTTCATCTTCGTACTCATGGACAAGAATATTTCTTAACTCTCTCAACTCAAACCATTTTTCTTTAGTTATAGTTCCCCATTTTATAGACGTTTATTCTCTACTACTGCAGGGTTTAGGAAATCGTCAAGGTAATCTTTAAAATATGGATTACTCCTGACAATATCCAAGGGAGCACTATTACACCCTTTCAGTCTCTCCAGATACCTTTTTATCAGTATCTGAAGGATTTGCTTTTTCGAGTAGTAGATTTTTACATCCTTACAAGAACGTCTTGCAAGGATATTTCTTGCACCATTAACTTGAGCGTTAATTTTCTTCCCACAAGCTTTACATTCAAACTCTTGAGTATTTTTCCTGTTTTTAATATCAACATATCCACAGGAAGAACAGGTTTGAGATGTGTAAGCAGGGTTTATTTCTACTATCTGTATCCCATATATTTCTTTCAATCTATTTAGTTTTTCGTTTATAAATCTTTTTCCAAAATTGCTTAATAACCTGTTCATTCTTTTAGATAAATCTGGACTTCTAAAGTCTAATTTTTCTATTACAATCTCTCTTGGTTTGTAGAGTTCTACTATCCTATTTATATATCTGTTTATTTCATTCTGTAAAAAATTACTCAATCTTTTAACCAGTTTTACATATTTCATATCTTGAGATGGTTTTATGCCTTTCTTTTGAAGCGAAGATATTCTTTTTGTTATTTTCTCATCAAGTTTCTTAAGATAATCAATAAAATTTCTGCCAAAAAGGTCTCCAGTATTTACAGCAAACAACGGGTTTAATCCTACATCCAAAGCTATTTTCTCGGTTTTGGGAATATATTCTTTCTTTTTATCCTTTAGTTTTTTAATTAGCTTTACTATAAGGGTATCTTTTTCTACCGATATTTGACAAAAATTCAAAAGTTCACCTTCAAGTTGTTCGGCATATGTATTATTTTGCAAAGGTAAGAATATAGGTTTTCCTTTTTCAAGAGTGGATAATTTAATCCATCTGTCAAAAGCTCTGCTTTTTTCGTTTTCTTCTACTACTGCAACTTTGCTATCAAGATGTAAATTTATGTGTTTAAAGGATGGAAGGTTCCATCTTGAAAGAATATGCTTGAAAATTTTCCTTGCAAGTTTTTTAATTTCATTATCATACTTAATATCAGAGTTAAACCAGTCTTTGTTTTTGTTTATAGCTAAAAGATATTGTTTTGTTTCCTCGTTTAAATTTGAGTTTAACACGATTTCTTTAAATTTGTTCTGAATATTACCGATAAACGATTCTAACACAGATACAACTTGCCATTGACAGGTTTGTTTCCATCTTTCTGAAAGATTTGAATGGATTGATTTAAGCTTTAAATATTTATTAAATTTTCCAGTTTTGAAAAAGGCTTCCCATTGAAGATTAGATATGATTTTAGCAAGTTTTCTATACTCTTTTAAAACTTCAATAACTCTCAAGATTTTTCCTTTATTTGCAAAACAACGATATTCGTAAGCGCCTACTATCATGTCTTTACTCATCTGAAGTTATTTCTATCACATTTGCTCAATTTCATAGTCATAGATATAACACAATAGTTTTTATTCGTCAAGGTTTATCTATATATTCAGTAACTAGTTCCTATACCAAGGTCTAACTTTTCTAATTTATGTAAGATATCTATCATTGTCAAATTTTCAACATTTTCTCCTTTCATGTATAAATAACTTTTAATAAGTTTTGATAGAGAGTCTTGTAGTTTTGAAAATCTGTAAACTATCTGATCTAAAATGGCTAATGTAAAATCATCTTCTAAAATGCTATTAATCTTTTCTTCATCTAAGGGTAAGAAACCTCTAGTTTTTAAAGCGTTAAATCCACTTTTTAACCTGTTTAGATGCTTCTGACTTTCTTGGTAAGTTTGCTTGTATATTAACTCTGGCTTCATATTAATCTAACTCCCGTATTTTTTGCTTCTACACATATAATTTCTTTACAATCGTATGGTTTAACAATCAAATCTATTTTTTGATCTCCTATCTTTAGTTTTAATCTTGAAAGGTATTTTAGTTGTTTTTCAAGTATGTTTTCTACGTCTTGAACTTCTATATAAATATCTATATCTCCACCTCTCCTCCTTGGGTCAGCTCTACTTCCAAAAATCCACAGCCTTACATCGCTACCAAAAACATCTAATGCAGTATCTTTTATTGCTTGAATCTCTTCCTTTGAAAGTCTTAGTTTATACTCCATTTTGAATAATTTCTTCAATTTTGTTGATTATAGTTTTAAAAGCTTTTAGAAATTTATCTTGTTCTATTTTTGAATAAATCTCTTTTGCCATTTCTTCATCGTAAACGTGAACGAGATTATTTCTAAGAACTATCATATCAAAAATCACTTCTTCATACTCTGTAGTAATTAAGCCTTCTTTAAAAGCTTCTTTAAAGCAAGATTTTGGTGAATTACACTCTAATCCTCTTAATCTTAGAAATTCCTTGATAGTTTTCCAGAGAGCTTCGTAGGTATATTCAAATCTTTTTGTAGTAATTTCTATTAAAAACTCGTCTTTAAATATATCAGGTAAAAATGGGTTGTTGACTACTTCTTCAAATTTTCTATATGCTTTTTTAAATCTTTCAAAAGATCTGGCGAACTTTTCCATACTTTACCTTTCATTATGTTGTTTAAAAATTCTAAATTTTTAACCGACCTTATATCTACTAAATTTATATCTCTTAAAACTGGTATATCTTCTAATCTTTCTTGTAAGTTAATCAAATCTTTTGAACTTAACTCTTGATTACAAAAGATAGCAACATCTATATCTGATGTTTTGTTAAACCTCTCATCTAAAATAGAACCAAAAAAAATTATTACACAATCTCGGTTTAAAGCTTTCTCTATAGCTTGACCTATCAAGTCAATGTACTTTTCCTTTATCATAACTGTTGTAGATAAGATAAAAGTAGTCCGTGTCTGACGCCCCATTCACTTATTCTTATGGTGTCCTTCTGGAATATCTCCATTGCAACTTTAAATATAGCTATCCCGGATATTATACTCTCAGCCCTTTTATCTTCTATCATAGGTATTGATTTTCTTTGAGCTAAAGTCATTGATGAGAGTTTCTCAAACCATTTTTTCACGCTATCATAGGTTAAGGTTGAGCCGTGAACCTTTTTTGAGTCGTAAGGGTAAAGATTTTTTTCAAGAGCTACAACTGTTGTTATAGTCCCTCCAAGACCTACCAGTTGATTTGCGTCTTTCATCTCTTTGTAAGCAGTCTCTATCTGAGGTTTTAAAAATTCTTGTAGTGATTCTAACTCTTGTTTAGTTGGTGGGTCTGATTTTATAAACCTCTCTGTAAGGTTAACTATTCCAAAAGGGAAAGATATTGCTTTTATTAATTTATCTTTTTCTCCGTAAGAAAACTCTGTACTTCCTCCACCTTGGTCTATCACTACAAATTTATCTTGAATGTTTAACGCTTTTGATGTTGCCAAAAAGGAGAGGGAAGCTTCTTCTTCCCCTGTTATCACTCTTACATCTATTCCAAGCTGTTTTACTTTTTCTAAAAATTCTTGTGCGTTTTTTGCTTCTCTACAGGCTTGAGTTGCAACTGCCACTATCTTATCCGGATGGTACTCTTTTGCTATTAAAACATACTCTCTTAAAACTGCTAACGTTTCTTCCATTGCTTCTTTTTGTAGGTAGCCAGTCTCTTTTAATTTTCTACCCAGAGCTGTAATTCTCCCCACAGAAAAGATTTCATTAAAACTACCATCATTATGGACAGCTATTATCAGCATACGAGTTGAGTATGTGCCAATGTCAATGAGTACTAATATCTTTGGCTTCATTTTTTCTCAATAACTTTCTTTTGAAAATACATTTTCATTACTCTATAAATACTTGACCTTCTATAGGTAGTACTTCTACATTGTTATCCACTAAAAATTGGATAGCTTTTTCTATCTCTTCTTCACTCCCTATAAATTCAAGTTCAAGCCATCCTATTTTTTCTTGTACATTTGCCTTTCTTATATTTATGTCAACATTAAAATTTTTACAAACTTTACTGAGTAAAGGTTCTTTAATTTTTTCTTCTGGATATATTAACTTCAGCTTCATAGAAGTCATGATTTTTTACCTCTTTATTTATTTCCACCTGCTATAGCTGGAATAATTGCAACGACATCTCCATCTTTTAAAGGTGTATCTTTACCTTGTAGAAATCTTATATCTTCATCATTAACAAAAAAGTTTACAAACTTTCTAATTTCTCCGTTTTCGTCAACTAACCTCTCTTTTATTCCAGGAAACTCTTTTTCTAAAGCATCTATAAGCTCGGCTATGTTAGATGCTTCTACTGAAACTTCTCCTTGTCCTTGGGTAATTCTTCTTAAAGCTGTTGGTATTCTTACAGTTATTGCCATACTAACCTCCTTACTGATTTTTATTTATAACTTTCTCTTTAAACTCTACTAATGATGGTTTTATGTGAATAGGTTTTTCTAACTTTCCTTCTAAAACTTCCATAGTTTTATAACCGTTTCCTGTAATGTAAGCAACTACAACCTCATCTTTATCAAAAACTCCTGCCTCAGCAAACTTTTTAAGAACTGCTATCGTTGTTCCTCCTGCTGTTTCTGTGAATATTCCTTCTGTTTTTGCAAGTAATTTGATTCCTTCTATAATCTCTTGGTCTGTAGCTATCTGTATGTCACCTCCACTTTCTTTTGCAACTTTGACAGCGTAAGGACCGTCAGCTGGGTTTCCTATAGCTATAGATTTTGCTATTGTGTTTGGTTTTACTGGCTTTATAAAGTCTCTTCCTTCTTTTAGTGCTTGGTATATTGGACTACAACCTTCCGCTTGAGCTCCAAGCATCCTTGGTGGTTTTCCTTCTACTAAGCCAACTTCTATAAGTTCATTAAATCCTTTCCATATTTTAGTGTATAAAGAACCAGATGCTAAAGGTGCTACTACAGTATCAGGTATCTTCCAACCAAGCTGCTCTGCAACTTCAAAGGCAAGAGTTTTTGAACCTTCAGAGTAAAAAGGTCTTACGTTTATATTGACAAATGCCCAACCAAACTCGTTGGCAATCTCAGAAGAAAGTCTGTTTACATCGTCATAGTTACCATCAACTGCAACAACAACAGGATTAAAAACAAGACTTCCTATTATTTTATTTGTTTCAAGGTTAGAAGGAATGAAGACATAACATTTCATTCCAGCAGAAGCTGCATGGGCTGCAACAGAGTTTGCAAGGTTTCCTGTAGATGCACAAGCTGCAGTATCAAAACCAAATTCTTTTGCTTTAGACAAAGCAACTGCCACAACTCTATCTTTAAAAGATAAAGTAGGATGGTTTACAGAGTCATCCTTTATATAAAGATTGTTTAAACCTAAGGCTTTTCCGAGGTTCTCTGCTTTTATTAAAGGTGTAAATCCAGCAGATAGACCTACTGTAGGATTGTCTACAGGAAGAAGGTCTACATACCTCCATAAACTTTTTGGACCTTTTTCTATTTTCTCTTTTGATATATTTTTCTTTATTTCTTGATAGTCGTAAACTATCTCTAAAGGACCAAAACAAAACTCACAAACGTGAATAGGCTCAACTGGGTATTCTGTTCCACACTCTTTACATTTAAGCCCCTTTACTTTTGCCAATTACATTGCCTCCATCTTGAAATATAGATTAAAAATTTTAGCATAAATATGTTAAAATATAAATAATTTTTATCAACAGGAGGTTAAAAACAGTCAACAGAAACTATTAAAAACTGTATAATAGTAATTATTATGAAACCAAAACTCTTAACTATAAAAAACTTAAAAGGTGTTTATGAGAAAGTAAAATGATAACACTACACTGCAAACTAACTTTTGAAAACGAAAAAGACAAACAAACGTTGATAAACCTAATGAGAAAATTCTCTTCCTGCTTTAAATACTCATACAACAGACTACTTGAAGGACACTCAAGAAAAGACCTTAAAAAAGATTTACAAAAAATGTTTAACATAAACTCAAGATACGTAGACGATGCAATATTCAAAGCAAAGTGGCTAATAAACAACTGTATAGAAAGAGAACAAAATCCTAAAAAAGTTATATTTGGAGGTAAAAGACTATTTCAACTCCTTAAAAACAAACACATAAACGGAAAATACAGAGAAAAACTAAAACAAAAATGGCAAGATAGAAGAAAGCACTGCCTATACTCAAGAGGAGATAAATCTAAAAAAGGAAACCTAAATACAAGAATAGAATTTGAGAAAGATAAAATAATATTAAGAATAAACACAGGAGAAAGAAACTGGATAAAAGCAAACATAAAAAGAGCAGTAAACAGACAAAACGATAAATGGACTAACTTCATAGCAGACCTAATACAAGCAAACCAAACAAACCAGTATTTCCCATACTCAGTAGAGATAAGAAAGATAAACAACGATTTCTACGCATTTATAAACTACGAAGAAATAAAGACAGAAGAACCAATAATAACAAAAGACAACGGAGTAATAGGGATAGACATAAACGCAAATCCATTTCACATAGCAATGGCTTTTGTAAAGAAAGATGGCAATTTAGAAAATATAGAGAAATTATATTTACACAATCTTTTAAACAAGACAAAAAACCAAAGAGAATACATATCTTGGCAAATAGCACACCAAATAACAGACATTGCTAAAGAAAGAAATAAGGCAATAGCAATAGAAAACTTAAAAGACATACCAAAAGGCAGTAAAGGAGATGGGAGTAAGAAACTGAGAAAAATAAAACAACAATGGATATACAAAGGCTTGTTAGACAAGATAAAAATACTTGCCAAAAGAAAGAGAATACAAGTAATACAAGTAAATCCAGCATACACATCTATTGTAGGGTCATTAAAGTATGCACCACAGTATAATTTAGACAAAGACATAGCAGGAGCATTTGTAATAGGAAGAAAAGCATTAGGATTTAAAGAAAAACTACCTAAGAATTACGAAAAACTAATAACAGACAGAGAGTATTTAAACTTTGCACAAGATAGACTACAAGAAGAAAAACAAAAAACACAAGAGAAGTTAAAAACAGAAAACAATCAGTATAAAAGAAAACCAATAATAAAAAATATAAACGATTTAAGTAAACAGATAAGGATAATCCAAAGCCTTTACAGTGAGCCACAGACCCAAGAGGCTGTAAACCAGAGGAAGGAACAGATGAGGGGCTTGTATTGGACAAGCTATAAACTGTGGCAAGTTGTAAAGGTAGCCCTTACTATCCCTATTCTGGGTAAGTCTTTAAGTAGAGACTTATCACCCTTAAAGCCAATACTGGTAGAAGGGGATTGGGATAGGGTAGTAAATAAATCGTGTTTCAAAACCAAAGAGGCAATAGAAGATTTGAAACACGATTTAGGGATAGTTCCTACTTCTTGGGGTAGGGGCTATGATGCAAGCAAAATACCGCCAGCTGGGGGTTGCTTGCATCTGAATAAGGCGGAATACAAATACCCCAGCCCAGAGTGTATGAATCTATAATACACTTTGGTTTACCAGGTTTTTAGTCTTGCTTACATTCCCAGTAGAAGAAGCACTAACTTTTGACGATGTTTTACTATTACCGCAAAAATCAGATGTATTGCCCCATGAAACAGATGTTAGCTCATACTTAACTCCAAATATAAAAGTAAACATTCCCCTTGTATCAGCTGCAATGGACACAGTTACAGAACACAGACTTGCAATAGCTCTTGCAAGGGAAGGTGGTATAGGTATAATCCACAGGAATATGTCTATTGAAGACCAAATGTACGAGGTTGAAAAGGTAAAGAAAGCAGAAAGTGGTATGATAACAGACCCAGTAACTATAAAACCAAATCAAACTGTTCAAGAAGCTCTAAACATCATGTCTATCTATAAAATATCGGGTGTTCCTGTAGTAGACGATGAAAACAAGCTTGTAGGAATACTTACTAACAGAGACTTAAGATTTATACACAAAAAAGACTACAACAAACCAGTTTACGAGTTTATGACAAAAGCTCCTCTTATAACTGCAAAAGAAGGAATATCCCTTGATGATGCAATAGAGATACTTCAAAAACACAAAGTAGAAAAACTACCTGTAGTAGATGATAACGGTGTTTTAAAAGGTTTAATTACTATAAAAGACATAGTAAAAAGAAAGAAGTATCCTAACGCTTGTAAAGACGCAGCTGGAAGGTTGAGAGTAGGAGCTGCAGTAGGAGTTGGTCCTGATGTTATGGAAAGGGTTAAAGCCTTAGTTTCTGTAAAGGTTGACGTCATAGTTGTAGATACAGCCCATGGTCATTCAGTAAGGGTTTTAGAGACAGTAGAAAGAATAAAGTCTGAGTTTCCTAACCTCGATGTCATAGGTGGAAATATAGCTACAGCAGAAGCTGCAGAAGATTTAATAAAAGCAGGAGCTGACGGTGTAAAAGTAGGAATAGGACCTGGTTCTATCTGTACAACAAGGGTTGTAGCTGGAATAGGTGTTCCTCAGATTACAGCCATTGCAAAATGTGCCCAAGTAACTAAAAAATACGGTAAAACTTTAATTGCTGACGGTGGTATTAGATACTCTGGAGATATAGTAAAAGCTATAGCAGCAGGAGCTGATACAGTAATGCTTGGAAGTCTTTTTGCTGGAACAGAAGAAGCTCCGGGAGACAGAATATTTTACCAAGGAAGGTCTTACAAAGTTTATAGAGGAATGGGATCTCTTGGTGCAATGAAAGCAAGATTTAGTAGTGATAGATACTCTCAAGAGAATGTTGAAAAGTTTGTTCCAGAAGGAATAGAAGGGAGAATACCTTTCAAAGGACCACTGTCTGACGTTGTTTACCAACTTGTTGGCGGATTGAGAGCAGGTATGGGATACACAGGATGTAGAAATATAAAAGAACTTCAAGAAAAAACTAAATTTATCAAGATAACAAACGCTGGATTAAGAGAGTCCCATGCCCACGACATATACATAACACAAGAAGCACCTAACTATTGGATAGATTAGGAGGATTTATAAATGAAAAAAGTTAAAAATTTCAATGATTTTGATTTACTTTTAGCTCAAGAGATAACAAACTTAGACAGATTTATAGTAAAAAGTCCTCTTGGAACGAACGAGTTTTGGAGTGAGTGGCAAAAAAAAGCTGGAGAAATAGTTATAACAAAAGCTGCTATAAAAAAAGCTATAAGAGTTTATGAAAAAAAATTACCACCTAGCCAGATAGTTAAACTTTCTGCAATGCTTGAGTCTTTTAAAGAAATAGCTTCTTACTTAGAACTTCTCAGAGAAACTGCTTTAAAGCTAAAAGGTATAGATTCAGATGGATTTAACCTTTTTGACACAATAGAAGGAGAAAATGAAGAAGAAAGCTAAAAAGGGGGTGCGCATCTATGTTTGATGGTTATCTAACATTAAAGGACGTAGATGTATCTGGAAAGAGAGTTTTTGTAAGGGTTGATTACAACGTACCATTAGATGAATATGGTAATATTGTTGATGATGTAAGAATAAGAGAAACTATACCTACTATAAACTACCTTTTAGATAGAAATGCAAAAATAATTCTCGCTTCCCATCTTGGAAGACCAAAAGGAAAACCTGACCCTAAATACTCCTTATATCCCGTTGCAAAAAGGTTAGAAAGGTTGTTAGGTAAAGAGGTTAAATTTTTACCAGACTGTATAGGTAAAGAAGTTGAAGAAGTAGTTTTTAATATGAAAGAAGGAGATATAATCCTATTAGAAAACTTAAGATTTCACAAAGAGGAAGAAACTAACGACCCAGATTTTGCTAAAAAACTCGCTTCTTTAGCAGAAATCTATGTAATAGATGCATTTGGGACTTGTCATAGAAAACATTCTTCTGTTTACGGAATAAAAGACTTTATTCAACCTGTTGTTATGGGATTTTTACTTGAAAGAGAGCTTGAGTACTTTAGAAAAGCTCTTTTAAACCCACAAAGACCCGTAGTAGCTTTCTTAGGAGGGTCTAAAGTATCATCTAAGTTAGGTGTGATAGAGTTTTTAATAGATAAAGTTGACAAGATTTTTATTGGTGGAGCTATGGCTTTTACTTTTATAAAAGCTATGGGATACAACGTAGGTTCGTCATTAGTTGAAGATGATATGCTTGAAAAAGCATTAGAAATTATAGAAAAAGCAAAACAAAAAGATGTAAAGTTTTACCTTCCAGTAGACTTTGTCTGTGGTCAAGCAGTTTCAGACCAAACACCTGTTATAGAAGTACCATGGCAAGAAATACCAAAAGGCTGGCTTGGTCTTGATATAGGCCATGCTTCTATAGTCCTTATAAAAGAGATATTAAAAGATGTTCAAACGATAGTATGGAACGGACCTATGGGAGTATTTGAGATAGAAAAGTTTAAAATGGGTACATTTGAACTTGCCCATGCAATAGCAGAATCTCCTGCTTTATCTATAGCAGGTGGTGGAGATACAGACTACGCTATTCATAAGGCAGGAGTAGTAGACAAAATCAGTTATCTTTCTACAGGAGGAGGAGCTTTCTTAGAACTTCTTGAAGGTAAACAGCTACCTTGTTTACAAGCTATAACAAAAAAGGAGACGTAGTTGAACGATTTTGTACAGGTAGCAAAAGAGGCAGCTTTAATAGGAGGAGGAATCCTTAAAGAAAACTTTAGAAAAGTTAAAAAATCTGATGTAGAAAGTAAAGGAATAAAAGATTTTGTTACCTACGTAGACAAGCTTTCTGAAGAGAGGATAAGAAGTTACATACTTTCAAAGTATCCCGACCACTCTTTTTTAGGAGAAGAAGACGGAAAGTTTGGAAATAGTGATTATGTATGGGTAGTAGACCCTTTAGATGGCACAAAGAATTATATCTGTGGATTTGAGATTTTTGCTGTATCTGTTGCCTTAATTCACAAGGGCGACATTATAGCAGGAAGTATCTACGTACCTATTTTAGACAAACTTTACTGGGCAGGAAAAGGAGAAGGTGCTTACCTAAACGGAGAAAAGATTAAAGTATCAGATAGACCTGTAGAGGCAGCTGTCGTATCAACAGGTTTTCCTTTTAGAGAGATAAAAGAGTTAGATAGTTATCTTTCTATGTTAAAGGATGCAATGATTACCTTCTCAGGTGTTAGAAGACCGGGAGCTGCTGCCGTAGATTTGGCGTTAGTAGCAGAGGGGGTTTTTGACGGATTTTTCGAGATGAAGTTATCAATATGGGATATAGCAGCAGGAATACTCCTAATAAAAGAAGCAGGAGGAATGTGTACTAACTTTGAAGGAGGAGAGGACTTTTCATCGGGAGACATAATAGCAGGAGGAGAAAAGATTTATAAGATTCTTTTTGATATTGTTAATAAAAGAGGATAACAATGGAGTATCAAGAAGAGTTAAAAAATCTTCGAAAAGAGATAGACGATATAGACCAAACCATACTGCAACTTTTAAACAAAAGGGCTTTACTTGCAAAACAAGTAGGAGAAATAAAGAAAAAAAACAATCTTCCGATATTTGTTCCAAGTAGAGAAAAAGAAATTTTTGAAAGATTAGAAAAATTAAACACAGGACCCCTTTCAAACGATGTAATAAAACATATTTTTAGAGAAATAATATCCGCATGTAGAAGTGTTGAAGAGAATATAAAAGTTGCCTACCTTGGACCAAAGGCTACATTTACCCATCAGGCAAGTTTAAAATACTTTGGAAGTGCAGTTGACCACATTCCTGTCTCAACTATCAAAGATGTGTTTGAAGAGATTGCCAAAAAGAAAGTAAACTACGGCGTTGTTCCCGTTGAAAACACTATAGAAGGCGTTGTTAACTACACTCTTGATATGTTTTTGGATTACGATTTAAAAATTATTGGAGAAGTTATACTAGAGATATCCCTTCATCTAATGAGTATAAACCCAAATATAAACGAAATCCAAAGGATATACAGTCATAAGTTTGCAATAGCTGAGTGTAGAGATTGGCTTCAAAAAAATATGCCAAATGCCCAGATAATAGAAGTAGAAAGTACAGCAAAAGCAGCAGAGATGGCAAGGGACGATTACGAAGCTGCAGCTATAGCAAGTGAATCAGCTGCAATAGTCTATGGGCTTCATATACTAGAAAGGAAAATTGATAAACACCTTTATAACTACACAAGATTTTTGATAATAGGAAATGAGATACCACAGCCCACAGGAAAAGACAAAACAACGTTTATCTTTTCAGTAAAAAATGAAGTAGGAGCTCTCTACAAAGCTTTAGAGCCTTTCTACAAAAACCAGATAAATATGACAAAAATTGAGTCAAGACCTTCTAAAAAAGAAGCTTGGGACTACATATTTTTCACAGACATAGAAGGACACATCCATGAAGAAAAAGTATCTAAAACATTAGAAGAGCTAAAAAGCAGTGTACCTTTTTTTAAAATTTTAGGGTCTTACCCTAAAGCTCAGGATGTTTAGTTTTAAACATTAGATAAAATCCTATACTTAAGAACAAAACATCAAAAGAAAATATAAAGTAGTAAGGGATATTTCCAACTGAAGCTATAGCAGAGACTATCGAAGTCCCATACCAGTAAAGCACAGTAGACAAAAAGCCAGCTAACGTTATAAACTTGTTTTTTCTCCATATAAAACCAACTGCAAAAACAGTTAAAATAAAAGGAGATATCACAGTTGCTAACTTTTGATAAAATTTACTCCAAAAGTAAGATGCATCGTATCCGTAGTTTTGAGCTATTTTTGCAACTTTGTAAAGTTGAGTAATAGATACTGGCTTTTTCTCTTTAATAAGTTTTTTTATCTTTTCCGGGTCAACACTTACATACACTTTTTTTTCATCAAATTTACTTACTTTTACATCTTCTATAGACTTTACAGTAATCTCTTTCCCTCTCAAAAGGGTTAAACTGTTTGACTCTACTTTAAAACTTTCAGCTTCCCACCTGTTTGTAGGTAAAAAGTTTTCATCCATACTTATAAGAACTATCTCTTTACCAACTTTCTTCTCTAAATCAAAAAAATCAAAGTATATAAAATTTTTTTCATCTAACCTAAGCCAGAGGTTGTAAGCTATGGCTTTTTCATCTTCCAGAGGCTGATTTTTTAGTTTCTGGTAAGTCTCTACATACACTTTGTTAGACTTTGGCATTAAAACCTCAAGATTTAGAACCTGTAAAAAAGAAATAAAAATAGAAAAAATTACTATTCTTGTAGATATGTAGTTGATAGATATACCATTTAACAGTATAGGGTAAATCTCTCTTGATTTTACAATCTCATTTGCTACAACAAAAGCAGATATAATCAAAGAGATTGGAACAATGTAGTAAAAATTTTCTGGAAGTTTTGCCAGAATGTAAATCAATATTAAATTAAAGTCCTGAACCTTTGATTTTCTAAGAATCTCTATAAGCTCAACAAAAACCGACACTAAAGAAAAAGCAGGAAATACTATTAAAAAGTAAACTGTTAGTTTTTCGTATATGTATCTATCTAGTATTTTCATCAGTAAATGAGAGCTGTTAAGAAGTAGTCAAGTATGAGTATTAAAACGGAAGCCACTACCACAGCTGTTGTTGTAGACCTTCCAACTCCTTCTGCTCCTCCTTTTGTGATATAACCAAAGTATGATGTTACAATAGTCAAAACAGCTCCAAAAACAGCTGCTTTATAAAGTCCACCAAAGATGTCTTTTAACTCTGTAAAATCCTTTAACTTTTCCCAGTACATATACTCGTTTATTCCGTATATGTAAACAGAGGTAAAATAACCACCTATAACACCACTTACATAAGACAAAACAGTTAATGCAGGAACCATTACTACAGCTGCAATCAGTCTTGGAGAAACAAGATAACTGTATGGATTTACAGCCATAACTTCAAGGGCATCTATTTGTTCTGTTATTCTCATTGTACCGATGTTTGCAGCAATTGCAGAACCGGACCTTGCAGTTACAAGAAGAGCGACTAAAACCGGAGAAAGCTCCCTTGCCAAAGAGAGAGATACTAAAGCACCCATCAAATACTCTGCGTTAAACTTATGGAAAGTTGGATAGGTCTCAACAACCAAAACACCACCGGTAAAAAATCCTGTTAAAATTATAAGTAAGGCGGCATTTACACCAATATCTTCCATATACTTTAAAATATGCTTTAATTTTGGGAATCTCTTAAAAGTGGCAATCAATGTTTTTATAAAGAATAAAGTTATCTCTCCTGTGTGTTCCACAAACTTTGTAAAAAACATTAGAAATCTACCCCATCTTCTTCGTATTGATTTATTTCTTCAAACTCTTCTTCTACTATATTATCACTTGTTTTTGCTAAATTTTCAAATTTTGTTATTTCTTTTATAAAGGCTAAGTTTATAACGCCTGTAGGACCGTTTCTCTGTTTAGCAATTATTATCTCTGCAAGACCTTCCTCTTGAGGAGACGGATTTTTCTTGTAATACTCAGGTCTATGTATGAACAAAACAAGATCTGCATCTTGCTCTATAGAACCACTTTCTCTTAAATCTGCAAGCTGGGGTCTTTTATCTGCTCTCATCTCAGCCTGACGAGAAAGTTGAGCTAAAGCTACAACAGGTATTCCAAGCTCCTTTGCTAAACCTTTTAATCCCCTTGATATTTCTGCTACCTCTTGTTGTCTATTTTCTACTCTCCTATGGGACCTTAAAAGCTGGAGATAGTCTACAACTATTATCTTTATATCTTTCTCTTTTTTCAGTCTTCTTGCTTTTGCTTTTAAATCTAAAATAGACAAAGATGCCGTATCATCTATGTACAACGGAGTTTTCATCATTTTTAGTGCTGCATTCGTAATTGCTTCTATCTCTTTATCATTCAAAAATCCAGACCTAATTTTTTTTAAAGGTATCTTTGTCTCTTCTCCTAGTAATCTCATAGCAATCTGTTCTTTAGACATCTCCAGTGAGAAAAAAGCAGAGGGTACATTTTCTACAATAGAAAGATGATGAAGTATTGATAATGCAAAACTTGTTTTACCCATTCCCGGTCTTGCAGCTATTATTACCAAATCTCCGGGATGAAAGCCGGTTGTAAGCCTATCTAATTCGTAAAATCCTGTCGGAATACCGGTTACTACAGTTTCTTTTTTTGCAAGCTCATTTATTATTCTTAGAGTTTCTTTTAACACTTCTCCAAGACTGTAGTAGTAGATAGTCTCTTTAGATTCAGTTACTTGAAATATAATACTTTCAGCTTCTTCTAAGAGAGTATTTATGTCCGTACTTGGAGATTTTGCTTTTGTTATTATTTTTTGAGCTGATTCTATTAAAGATCTTAAAGTAGATTTTTCTTTTAAAATATCAATAAGTTGATAAACTGTCTCTGGAGGGACTGCTTCTAAAGCAAGCTCAGTAAGAAAATGTAATCCACCTACTAAATCTAAAGTACCTTTTTTTTCTAAGTACTCTTTTACTAGTATAGGTTCTATAGGTTTACTATCGTTAAATAAAGCTACTATAGCGTTAAATACTTCTCTGTGTCTTTGATTAAAAAAATCGTAAGGTTTTAACTTTGTTACAACTATATCTACAATTTCTGGATAGACAAGTAAACTACCAAGGACAGCCCTTTCTGTAACCTCATCGTAAGGCAAGACAGGGCTGTCATTATTGGTAGCCATAATTATTCAGGCTGAACGTGAACTCTTATAGTGGCGGAAACTTCAGGATGAAGTTTAATTTGAACATTATAACTTCCAAGATTTCTTATTGGGCTTCTAAGCATTATCTTTTTCCTGTCTATCTCTATACCCTTTTCTGCTAACTTTTCAGCTATATCGTTTGTTCCAACTGACCCGTACATCTTTCCAGTAACACCGATAGGTCTTTTTATCTCTATCTCTACTCCATCTAACTTCTTAGCAAGTTCCAAAGCTTTTTCTTTTTCTCTTTGGAGCTTCCTTGCTTTATGATTTAGTATTTCTTGAACATATTTTACATACTGGTCATTTGCAGGATAAGCTAACCCTCTTGGTATAAGGTAGTTTCTTGCAAATCCATCTTTTACTTCTATAATATCTCCAAGAGTTCCCCAACCTTCTACATCTTTAGTTAAGATAACTTTCATCTTCTAACCTCCTTACACTATTACATAAGGTATTAAAGCAAGTTGTCTTGCTTTTTTGATTTCCACAGATAACTTTCTTTGGTGTTTTGCACATGTTCCTGATATTCTTCTTGGAATTATCCTACCTCTTTCTGATATAAACTCTTTCAACATTTCAACATCTTTATAGTTGGGTTCTTTTTTCTCTGCACAGAACTTACAGTACTTTTTTCTCTTTTGGAAAAATGGTTTGTTTTGTTGCATATCTAAATACCTCCTTTTTCAAAAATTAAAATGGTACATCTTCATCAGAGTTTAAATCTGTAGGCTCTACAAACTCACTACCTTCGTAAGAAGGTTTTTGATTTGAATCAGGTTGGGTAGGTTTTGAAAGTAATGCCACCCTTTCAGCAACTATCTTAACTCTAGACCTTTTTTCTCCTGCTTGATTTTCCCACTTGTCTTGTCTTAAAGATCCTTCAAGTAGGATTTGGTTTCCCTTTGATAGCTGTCTTCCGAGTCTTTCAGCTAATCCTCCAAAACTTTCAATATCAAAAAAGTAAGTCTCCTCTTGCCAATTGCCCCCTTTATCTTTAAATCTTCTATTAACGGCTAGTGAAAAGGTAGTTACTTGCATTCCACTTGGAAGGTATCTGACCTCGGGATCTCTCGTAAGTCTACCAATAAGTAAAACTTTATTAAGCATAATTATGCTACCTCTTTTTTGTCCTCTTTAACATGGATCTTCATGTTTAAGAATCTTATAACATCTTCTGTTATCCTGAGGTTGTACTCTAAAATACCTGCAAGTTTGTTGTTATCTGTTTTGTAGTTGATTAGATAGTAATAGCCTGAGTTGAACTTTTGAATAGGGTAAGCAAGATTTCTTCTTCCCCACTTTTCTAAGTTGTAAATCTCTCCTTGATTCTCTTTAATCAGGTTTTGGATTGCTTCTACCCTACTGTTTAACTCTTCTTCAGAAAGAGTTGGTTTCAAAACGAACACAAGCTCGTAATGTCTCATACATATACCTCCTTTTGGATGATTTTTATAAAATCAGCCTTCCTGCATTTACAGGAAAGCAAGGCTTAAATTACACTTTTATTACAACTACCCATAGACTTTTCTATCCCATATTTTAACACATTTAATATACACTCAGTAGAAGCAGCTATAACTTTATCTAATACAAACTTTTCTTCTTTCGTAAAAGGAGAAAGTACATAATCCGATACTTCTTCTTTTCTCGCAGGTCTTCCTATTCCTATCTTTAATCTTGGAAACTCTTCCGTTTTTATCATACCTATTATAGATTTTAAACCATTATGCCCACCACTTGAACCTTTTGTCCTAAGTCTTATGGTACCTAAGTTCAGGTCTAAGTCATCATGTACCACAAGTATCTCACTAGGCTTTAAATTGTAATCTTCCAGTAGATTTAAAACTGCATTCCCACTTAAATTCATATATGTTTGAGGCTTTGCAATTATAACATCATAATCTGGACATTCGTATATGTGAGAAAAGTCTTTTTCTTTATATTTATTATCACATTTTATAGCTTTTGCCACAGCGTCGGCAACCATAAAACCGACGTTATGGCGTGTATCTTTATACTTTTGACCTGGATTTCCAAGTCCTATTATAGCTTTAATCAATTAAGCAGAAGCTCCTTCTGTAGTTTCTTCAGCTACCTCTTCTTCAGGTTCAGCTACTACAGCTAAAACTTCATCTCCGTGGGTCATTATCTTAACACCTTCTGGAGGAGTAATATCTCTAACGTGTAAAACATCTCCTATATCAAGGTTAGATACATCTACAACTATCTTTTCTGGAATGTTCTTAGGCTCTGTTCTAACAATAATTGAGTGTAAATGGGCTTCAAATATTCCACCTTTTTCTACACCTTTAGCTTTACCTACAAACTCTACAGGTACTTCTATATCAAACTCAACTCCTGAAGTAACTTCGTAAAGGTCAACATGGATAGGCTCATCTCCTAAGTAATTGTACTGAATATCTTTTAAAATACATAGTTTAGGCTCTGGGTCTCCCTCTACTAAAAGGTTAATAAGGAAGTTTCCGTGAGGTCTGCTTAAAAGAGCTTTTTTCTGTATATACACAGACACGTTAGGATGTCCTTTTCCGTAAACTTCTGCTGGTATTAATCCTTTCATTCTGTTTTGCTTAACTTCTGATTTTGTTCCTTTTTTTCTTGGTAATGCTTTCCACTCTATCGTTTGAATCATTTAAACATCCTCCTTCATTTAAATTTAAATGAAAAAACATTATAACATATTTTAATTTTTTTTGGAAAGTATGTTATAATTATCTCTTACAAATTTTTGAAGGAGGATAACAGTGGCAAAAGTTAAAATGAAAACAAATAGAACTGCTGCAAAAAGATTAAAAATTACAGCAAAAGGAAAAGTAAAGTACACAAAAGGTGGTGTTTCTCACTACAACACTAAAAAATCATCTAAAAGGAAAAGACAAGGAAGAAGACCACAGTATGCTCCAAAATGTATAGAGCACAAACTTAAAGCACTTTTACCAAACGAATAAAAGGAGGTAATAAAAATGAGAGTAAAAGGACCGTCTTCAAAGAAACATAAAAAGAGAATCTTAAAGTTAGCGAAAGGTTATTACGGACAAAAACATAGGTCTTACAGAAGAGCAAAAGAACAGGTAATGCACTCTCTGGCTTACGCTTACAGAGATAGAAGACAGAAGAAAAGACAGTTTAGATCTCTATGGATAACAAGAATAAACGCAGCTGCAAGATTAAACGGTATTAATTATAGCCAGTTTATCAACGGTTTAAAGAAAGCAGGGATAGAACTTGACAGAAAAATCCTTGCAGATATGGCTGTAAACGATATGCAAGCTTTTGCAAAATTGGTAGAAACTGCAAAATCTGCTTTAGCGGCTTAAATTTATGGATGTAAAAGCTCAGCTTCTTAATCTTAAGGAAGAAGTTTTAAAGGAGATAGAAGGGGTTAAAGACCCCTCATCTTTAAATGAAATTAGAGTAAAGTACCTAGGAAAAAAAGGAGTAATAACATCTATCCTAAAAACCTTAGGTACCTTGCCACCTGAAGAAAGAAAAGAAATTGGACAACTTGCAAACTCTATAAAAGAGTTTTTAGAAGAAAAGATAAGAGAGTATGAAGAAAACTTTAAAAAGAAAGAGTTAGAAGATGCCTTAAAAAGAGAAAAGATAGACGTATCCTTACCTCCAAACTGGTTTGATGTTGGAAGTCCTCACCCTGTTTTACAGACATTAAAAGAGATTACAGATATATTCCTGTATATGGGATTTTCTGTTGAATCGGGACCAGAGGTTGAGTATGAGGACTATAACTTTACGATGTTAAACATCCCAGAAAACCATCCTGCAAGGGATATGCAGGACACTTTTTATTTAAACAACGGTATGCTTCTTAGAACCCACACATCTCCAGTTCAAATAAGAACTATGCTAAAAAAGAAACCACCAATTGCTATAGTAGCTCCAGGTAGAGTTTATAGAAAAGACTTAGACCCTACCCACTCTCCCATGTTTCACCAGATAGAAGGGCTTGTAGTTGACCAAGATATAACATTTAGACACTTAAAAGGTATTTTAAAGATATTTTTAGAGTCAGTGTTTGGTAAAAACATTCCTATAAGGTTTAGACCAAGCTACTTCCCATTTACAGAGCCTTCAGCTGAGGTTGATATTGGTTGTACCGTTTGTGGCGGAAAGGGATGTAAAGTTTGTAAAAACACTGGATGGCTTGAGATACTTGGTTGTGGTATGGTAGATCCAAACGTATTTACTGCTTGTGGTATAGATCCTACAGTTTACTCGGGTTTTGCATTTGGACTTGGAATAGAGAGAATCACTATGTTAAAGTACCAGATAACAGATATTAGACTACTTTTTACTAACGATATGAGGTTTAACTCTCAGTTTAAGGGGATAGTATGAAAGTTCCTTACTCGTGGGTTAAAGAGTTTGTTGATATTGATATCCCTGCTAGTGAAGTTGCAGAGAAATTAAACCTTATAGGTATAGAAACAACCGTTTACAAATTTGGTAATTACATTCCTAATATAACTACAGTAAAAATCTTATCTGTAGAAAAGCATCCAGAAAAAGATAAACTTTTCGTTTGTAAGGTAAGTGATGGAGAAAGAGAGTATCAAGTTATCACCGGAGCTGACAATGTAAAGGCAGGAAGTGTTGTAATACTTGCACAGCCTGGAGCTGTTATATTAGGAAAAGAGATTAAACCTGTTAAGTTTGGATCTATTTCTTCTGAAGGTATGCTTTTATCCCTACAAGAACTTGGTTTAGAAGAAAAGTCTGATGGTATTTTCTTGTTAGACGAAGACACACCCATTGGAGTAGACGCAAACAAAGTTTTAGACATAGGCAGTGATGATATTTTTGAAATAGAGATAACTCCAAATAGAGGAGATGTTTTAAGTGTTAAAGGTCTAAGTAGAGAGATAGCAGCTGCCTTTGGTTTAAAGAGAAAAGATTACTATCCTCAGCTTCCTAGCGTAGAAAATTCTATAGAGATAAACATTCAAACGGATAAAGTATTAAGGTATAAAGCTACAGTTATAAAAGGTATAAAAGTAAAACAGTCTCCTCTATCTGTAAGGTTAAAACTTATAAAATCTGGATTGTCTGTTATAAACAACATTGTAGATATAACAAACTACATACTCCTTCAGGAAGGTCAACCACTTCACGCTTTTGATTTAGATAAGATTGAAGGTAAAATTACAGTTAGAAACGCCTTTGAAGGAGAAAAGATCTTAACCTTAGACGGTCAGGAGAGGGTTTTAACCAACCAAGATATAGTTATTGCTGACGATAAAAAGCCTTTAGCCATCGCCGGAGTAATAGGTGGAGAAAACAGTAAGATAGACCAAAATACACAGAATATTCTTTTAGAATCTGCTGTCTTTGACCCTACCAGTGTAAGAAAAACTGCTAAAAGGCTCTCTATCCTTACAGATTCATCCTACAGGTTTGAAAGGGGTGTAGATATAGAAAACTGTTCTACAGCTTCTGACAAGGCAGTTTCTTTAATACTTTCCTTAGCAGGAGGAGAGGTTAAAACCGTAAAAGACCTATACCTAAAACCATACCAGCCTAAAACTGTAGTACTTAGACCTTCTTTTATAGAAAAAATCTTAGGTAGTAAGATAGAAGATGAAACTACTATAAAAATACTTACAGGACTGGAAATTCCAGTAGAAAAAGAGGGAGAAGAGTTTAAGGTCCACATTCCTTCATTTAGGTCTTACGATTTAGAAAGGGAGATAGACTTAGTTGAAGAGGTTGCAAGAGTTTACGGGTATGATAAATTTGAAGAAGACTACCCTAAAATACCTACAAAAATTTTTAGCAAACCTAAAGATTACGAGTTTGACACTAAGGTACGCCAGTTTTTCTTAAATAGTGGTTTTACAGAAGTTTTAAACTACACCTTTACATCACCTGATTTTTATAACACCTTATCTTTACCACTTCCTAAAATCCATATACAAAACTACATTTTAAAATCTCAAAGTGTTATGAGAGACACTGTTGTAGTAAGTCTTATTCAAAATCAAGTTGAAAACTTAAGGTTTGGTAGAAAAGACTTATCTATTTTTGAACTTTCATCAACTTTTTTTGATGACCACGAGTCAATAAACGTAGCAGGACTTGTAAGTGGTAAACTGGTAGATGGGTACAACTACACCTCACCTATAAGAAGCTTCAGTACAAACAGGGATTGGGATTTCTTGTCATTAAAAGGTGTTATAGACAACTTTCTAACCTTCCTTGGTTTAGATTACTTGGTTTCAGATGAAAATTTACCTGTATTCTTACATCCTTACGAATCAGCTAATATAATAGTAATGGGCTATACAGTAGGTTATGTTGGAAAGATTCATCCTAAAGTTGCAGCAGAGTTTGAAATTCCTAAAAATACTTTTGTTTTTGAGTTAAAGTTAAAGTACGTTCCAAGGGATATTAATGAAAATCCGTTAAAAGAAGGATACATTTACACATACTACCTAAATAAAAGGCCTATTATTTACAAAGAGATTCCAAAGTATCCACCAGTAAAAAGAGACCTTGCCTTTGTTATCGATGTAAACTTGAAAGTTGGTAATTTAATAGAGGATTTAAAGAAAGCTTCAAACCTTGTTAAAAATATCAAACTTTTTGATGTTTACTTCTTATCTAACAGTCGTAAAAGTGTAGCAGTCTCAGTTGAGTTTTTACACCCTGATAAAAACTTATCAGATGAAGAGGTAAATTTAGAAGTTGAAGAAATTTTAAACAAACTTAAATTAATTTATCCTGATATTGAATTAAGGAAGTAGTCAGGAGCTGAAAAAGTGATAAATAGATTTTATATAGATTTAGAAAAGATTAAGGCTAACCTGCGGGGTTCGATAGGGATGGTATAAGCTATTTCTGGGCTATATACATCAGAAAGGGAGCTCGACATCCTGTAGATCCCGTGGGACTACAGTGGGAGCACCCACCTATTGGGTAAGCGCCCAAGAACAAGGCTACCAATCCCGTCGGCCTTCGTGGGGGCCTTGACCACTTTTTTAGCCCTGACCTTCCAACTTTTGGGAGGTCATGTTGAAAGAAGAACTTAGGAAGAAGATTTTAGCAAAAAGAGAAATTTATCCCAACTGGCAGGAAGACTCTCATAAGATAATAAACAATTTTCTACTTAAACTTGACCTCTCAAATTTTAAAACATTTATGCTTTACTATCCCCATAAAAAAGAAGTAGATACTACAGTATTGATAAAAAAATTACTTCAAGAAAGAAAAACAGTAGTATTACCAAAAGTATCAGGGCAAGACATTAAACCAACTATTATTAAGGAATTAGACAATCTAATCGTAGGTTATGCTGGCATTAAGGAGCCTGTAGGATTCCAAATAAACCCTAAAGAAATAGATTTAATAGTTGTCCCTGCAGTTGCTTACGATAAAGAAGGATACAGAATTGGTTATGGGAAAGGCTACTATGATAGATTTTTACCAAAACTAAGAAAAGATTCGTTAAAAATAGGATTTTGCTACGATTTTCAACTTTTAGAAAAAGTACCCCACGAACCCCACGATTTTAGAGTTGATTTAATTATTACACCAACACAAATTTTAAAAACAAAAAAGGAGGAAGTAAAATGAACGAAGTAATAGTAGGATTATTATCTGCAGTTTTTGCTGGTGGAGCAGGATTTACTGCTTGTAAAGTAATGGTAGAAAAGAAACTGAAAGAAAAAGAAGAAGAGTATAACAAAGTATTAAGTAGAAAAGAAGAGATAGAAAAACTTGCAAAAGAGGAAGCAGAAAGGATAAAAAAGGAAGCCGAGAAAGAAGTAGAAAGGATATTAAAAGAAGCTGAAAGAGAAGCTAAGATAAGGGCATCAGAGATAGAGAAAGAAGCACTAAAATTGAAAGAACAGCAAGAGTTTATTATAGAGAAAGAACTATTGAAAAGAAAACAAGAACTTGAAAATGAAATAAGACAAAAAAGAGAGGAACTTCAAAACTTAGAAAAACAACTTTTAATGAGAGAGTCCCAGTTAGAGAAAAGACTTGCAAGGTTAGAACACAGAGAAGAAGAGATAGAGAAAAGAGCTGCTGAAATTGCTAAGTTAGAATCAGAAATAAAAGCTTTAGAGAAACAGTTAAAAGAAAAAGAAGAAAAACTAAAATCTGCTGAAGAACATTACATACTAGAGCTTCAAAGGATTGCAAGTATGACAAAAGAAGAAGCAAAAGCAGAACTTATGAGAAAAGTAGAGGAAGAAGCAAAATTAGAAGCTGCTAAGCTTATGAGAGAGATTGAAGAGGAAGCAAAGAAAAACGCAGAAAAAGAGGCTAAATGGACCCTTGTTACAGCGATTCAAAGACTTGCACCAGAAGCAACTACTACCTACACAGTTTCAGTTGTTGACCTTCCAAGTAACGATATAAAAGGTAGAATAATAGGAAGGGAAGGAAGAAATATAAGAGCCTTTGAGATGGCAACAGGAGTAGATTTAATAATAGACGATACACCAGATATAGTTACAATATCTTCTTTTGACCCTTTAAGGAGAGAGATTGCAAAAATAGCTTTAGAAAGACTTATAGCTGATGGTAGAATACATCCGGGAAGGATAGAAGAGGTTGTTGAAAAAGTAAAAGAAGAAATGGACCAGCACATTAGGAAGTTAGGAGAAGAAACATGCCTTGAACTTGGTTTCACAGACGTCCATCCTGAACTTTACTACTACATAGGAAAGTTAAACTACAGAACATCTTATACCCAAAACGTTTTACTACACACTAAAGAAGTAGCATACCTTGCAGGAATGATGGCTGCAATGCTTGGTTTAGATGAAAAGATGGCAAGAAGGGGAGGACTTATGCACGATATAGGTAAAGCAATCTCCCACGAAGTTGGAGGAGCTCACTCCAAAGTTGGAGCTGAGATTGCAAAGAGATACGGAGAACCTGACTACGTCATAAACGCAATCCTCTACCACCATGGAGATGAACCTGCAAGGTACCCTGAAGCTGTTTTAGTTGCAGCAGCTGACGCACTATCGGCGGCAAGACCCGGAGCAAGAAGAGAAGTACTCCAATCTTATATAAATAGACTTGAAAAGATAGAAGCAATTGTTAACTCTTTTGAAAATGTAGAAAAGTCCTTTGCAATACAGGCAGGTAGAGAAGTAAGGGTAATTGTAAACGCAGAAAAACTCTCTGACGAAGAAGCTTACCTCTTAACAAAAGAGATAGCAAAAAGAATAGAAAAAGAAGTAGAGTTCCCAGGACAGATAAAAGTTGTTACAATAAGAGAGTCAAGATTTGTAGAAGTAGCCAAGTAGGTTAAAGATGAGATTTTTAGTTATTGGAGATGTAATCGGAAGAACGGGAAGGAGAGCTGTTAAAGAGGTTCTTCCTTCCCTTAAAGAAAAGTTAAGTATAGACTTTGTAGTTTTAAACGGAGAAAATTTAGCCCACGGAAACGGTATTACAAAACCTACTTTTGAAGAAGTGATTACTGCAGGAGTAGACGTTATAACCTCTGGAAACCATACATTTGATAAAAAAGAAGTGTATACAATCATAGACGATGAAAGACTACTTAGACCTGCAAACCTTCCTCCCCTTGCAAAAGGTAAAGGATTTAACACTTATGAAAAAAACAATAAAAGAATAACAGTTATAAATCTTATGGGAAGAGTCTTTATTGGAATTCCCTTAGACTGCCCCTTTAGAACCTTTGACGAAATCTACAACAAAGTAAAAGATACATCAGACTATATAATAGTAGATTTTCACGGAGAAGCTACATCAGAAAAACAAGCCTTTGGCTATTACGTAGATTCACGGGCAACCTTAGTCTTTGGAACTCACACCCATGTACAAACTTCAGATGAAAGATTTTTACCAAAAGGTACAGCTTACATATCAGATGTAGGATTGACAGGTGCTTACGACTCGGTGATAGGAATTAAAGCTCCACAGATTATAGAAAAATTCATAACAGGAATGCCTGTAAAATACGAACCAGAAGAAGGAAGATACATATTTCAAGCTTTATTTTTAGACACAGAAGAAAAAAAATTAAAAAGAATACAAATAAAAGAAGGTGAAAGTTATGAACTATAAAAACTTTTTAGATTTAAAATTATCCGAGATAGGTATTGGAACTTACTTAGGCAGTCCCGATGAAAACACAAATAAAAACTACGAAGAGACTATAAAAAAAGCAGTGGAGTTAGGTATTAACGTAGTAGATACAGCTATAAACTACAGGGATATGGAAAGTGAAAGGGTTATAGGTAGAGTATTAAAAAATATAGATAGGAAAAGTTTAATAATCTCCACAAAAGGAGGATACTTTCCAAGGGACAGTAGACTTAAAGTAGAAAACATAACACAATATTTGAAGGAAAACTTTATAGATAAGGGTATCGTAAGTAAAGAAGATATTACACCTTACGGAAACATGCTAACTCCAAAATACATAGACTGGTCTTTTGAAAAAAGTTTAGAAAACTTAGATACAGATTACATTGATATATACTTTCTACACAACCCAGAAGACCAACTTCAAATAGTAGATAAACAGACATTTTACAAAAAACTATGGACCGTTTTTAGACTCTTAGAAGGAAAAGTAAATCAAGGAAAGTTAAGATACTATGGACTTGCAACATGGAACGGCTTTAGAGTCCCCCCTGACCACATTCAACACCTAAACTTGTTTGAGATTTTTGATATTGCTAAGGATGTAGGAGGGGAAAACCATCACTTTAGATTTATTCAACTACCTTATAATTTAGCGATGACAGAAAGCTACACACTTAAAAATCAATATTATAATGGTAAGCTCTACTCCACTTTAGAAGCAACTCAAATTCTTGGTATATATACATACATAAGCGCACCATTATTCCAAGGAAGAATAGTTAGAAGATTTGATGAAAATGCTAAAAAATTATTCAAAGTAGAAAAAGATGTCCATATCCCTATACAGTTTGTAAGAAGTACTCCGGGAGTAGGAACAGTGCTTATAGGTATGAGTAAAGTAAACCATCTTTTAGAAAACATAGAGATAGAGAACTATCCCAAACTTGAAAAAGAAGAAATTGATTTTATATTTTCAAGCAGTAGATAGAAAATAAGTTTATGATATACTAAATTTTAGATAAAAACTTATTAAGGAGATAAGATGAAAAGCAGAATCTCAATGGTTGTAGGTGTGATTTTAATATTTGTTGCCGGAATGAGCTTTGGACTTAACGCAAAAACTCCAAAAACAGATTACAGTGAAGATATTCAAATAATTAGAACCTATACAGATGTTTTAAAACTAGTAGAGGATAACTACGTTGAACCAACAGACCCTAAAAAATTACTTTATGGCTCACTAAGAGGTTTACTATCATCTCTTGACCCTTACTCAACTTTCTTTACACCCGAAGAGTTTAAAGAGTTTACATCAGAAACACAGGGAGAGTTTGGTGGACTTGGAATGGAAGTAACTATGGAAAACAACAAACTTTTAGTCGTATCACCAATAGAAGATACTCCTGCATTTAAAGCAGGAATAAAACCTGGAGACTGGATAGTAGAGATAGACGGAGAACCTACAGACAAAATGACCCTTTTCCAAGCAGTTAAAAAGATGAGAGGAAAACCCGGAACAAAAGTTACATTAACTATATTTAGAAAAGGTGTAGAAAAACCATTTAAAGTAGAGTTAGTAAGAGACTTAATAAAAGTAAAAAGTGTTAAAACAAAAGAATTAGAAAATGGAAAAATTGGGTATATAAGGTTAACCCAGTTTCAAGAAAACTCAGCTGAAGAGTTTGAAAAAGCTTTAAAATCATTCAAAAACAAAGAAGGTATTATCATAGACCTTAGAAACAATCCGGGAGGATTACTTACCTCTGCAGTTTCAATAGCTGATATGCTACTACCAAAAGGTAAATTAATCGTTTACACACAAGGTAGAGACCCAAAAAACAAAGAAGAGTTCTACTCCCAATCAGAACCAGTAGTGGATAAAAAAATTCCAATAGCGGTTATCGTTAATAAAGGCTCTGCATCAGCTTCTGAGATTTTAACAGGAGCTTTAAAAGATAATAACAGAGCGATTATAGTCGGTGATACAACCTTTGGTAAAGCTTCTGTACAAACTCTCATACCTTTACCTGATGGTTCTGGTGTAAAATTAACAGTGGCACACTATTACACTCCAAATGGAAATCTTATAATGAATAAAGGCATAACTCCGGATATAATCGTAAAAGTAAGTGAAGAAGAAGAAGCAGAAAGAGCAAAAGCAGAAAGAGAAGCAAAAATGAACGGAAAAGAAGTTGAGATAAAAGACCCTCAACTTGAAGCTGCCATAAATGCAATAAAAATTTTAAACTTTGCAAAGAAGTTGAATTAGGATGATAGTCTTAGGGATAGAAAGTTCTTGTGATGATACCTCTGTAGCTGTTTATGACAGTGAAAGGGGTATTCTTTCCAATGTAGTATCGTCTCAGTTTATACATTTAGAGTTTGGAGGAGTTTACCCAGAACTTGCTGCCAGAGAACACACAAAAAACTTTTTACCTGTTTTAGACAAAGCATTAAAAGATGCAAAAATCAGCTTAAACGATGTTGACGTAGTAACTGCAACATTTATGCCGGGATTAATTATATCGTTAGTAGTAGGTGTATCAGCTGCAAAATCTTTATCATTTTCCATAAACAAACCAATTGTACCTGTACATCATATAGAAGCACACATCTTTGCCAACTTTTTAGTTAAAGAAATTGAGTATCCATTTATAGCTCTTGTAGTATCCGGAGGACATACAGAACTAATCTTGGTTAAAGACTTTGAAGATTACCTATACATAGGAGGAACTTTAGACGATGCAGTGGGAGAAGTTTTCGATAAAGTAGCAAGGGCTATGGACTTGGGTTTCCCGGGAGGTCCTGTGATAGACAGACTAGCTCAAAACGGAAAAGAAGTGATAAAATTTCCAAGACCAATGATAAACGAAAAAGGAGAAAACAGGTTTAACTTTTCATTCAGTGGTTTAAAAACAGCTGTGATAAAAGAAATCAGAAAAGGCATACATACAAAAGAAGATATAGCAGCTTCTTTCCAAGGAGCCATCATAGAAACACTTTTAAAAAAGACGTTAGATGCTTGTAATGAGTTTAACGTAAAAAGAGTTGTAATAGCAGGTGGTGTATCAGCTAACTCAAAGCTAAGAGAAGAGGTTTCAAAAATAAAAGGTATAGAGTTTTACTACCCTCCTCTAAATCTTTGTACAGACAATGGAGCTATGGTTGCTTTTACAGGATTTAAAAGATTTTCAAAATACAAGAAAGGATTTAAATTAGATTTTGAAGCTAAAGCCAAGTGTAGAATAGATAGATTCCCTCAACTACTTAGAGATTTTCATACCTAATATTCCAGCAAACAAAACCACTAAGAAAAACAAGCCCATAACGATTAAAACTAGCTCCATATTCAAATCCTCTTAAAAATAAAAAGGGAGGGATTAACCTCCCGTTAATGTTAAACTTTAACGCCTAACTTTTCTGCTTTTTCTTTAGCTTCTTCTATTCCACCAACCATGTAGAATGCTTGCTCTGGTAAATGATCCCATTTACCTTCAACAACTTCTTTGAAAGACTGTATAGTTTCTTCTTTCTTAACGTAAGAACCCGGTTGACCTGTAAACTGTTCAGCAACGTGGAATCTTTGAGCAAGGAATCTCTGTAATCTTCTTGCTCTTCCAACTATAGCCTTATCTTCATCAGAAAGCTCTTCCATACCTAAGATAGCTATAATCTCTTGAAGCTCTTTGTATCTTTGTAATATTCTTTGTGTTTCCCTTGCTACGTAGTAATGCTCTTCACCTACATACTCTGGTGCTAAAGCCCTTGAAGTTGACTCTAATGGGTCAATAGCTGGGTATATACCTAACTCTGTTAATCTTCTTTGGAGAACGATAGTTGCATCAAGGTGTGCGAATATAGAAGCTGGAGCTGGGTCTGTAATATCGTCTGCAGGAACATAAACAGCCTGAATAGATGTAATAGAACCATTCTTAGTAGATGCAATTCTCTCTTGAACTTCACCAACGTCAGTTCCAAGTGTTGGCTGATAACCAACTGCAGAAGGAAGTCTTCCAAGAAGTGTGGAAACTTCAGCACCTGCCTGAACAAATCTAAATATGTTATCTATAAAGATAAGAACGTCTTGTTTTTCCACATCTCTAAAGTATTCTGCTATAGTAAGTCCAGTATGAGCAACCCTAAATCTAACTCCCGGAGGCTCGTTCATCTGACCGTAAACCATTGCTGTGTAAGGTAAAACTCCAGACTCCTTCATCTCCATCCAAAGGTCGTTTCCTTCCCTTGTTCTTTCACCAACACCAACAACAACTGAGTATCCAGAATGGAACTTAGCTATGTTGTGGATAAGCTCCTGCATCAAAACAGTTTTACCAACTCCAGCACCACCAAACAGTCCTACTTTACCACCTTTTATCAAGGGCACTAATAAGTCAATAACTTTGATACCTGTCTCAAACTGCTCTACTTTTGTAGACTGTTCTTCAAAAGAAGGAGCTTCTCTAAAGATTGGCCAGTACTCTTCTGCGTTTACAGGTCCTGCTTCATCTATTGGTTGTCCTACAACGTTGAATATTCTACCAAGAGCTGCCTTCCCTACAGGAACTTTTACTGGAGAACCTAAGTCCTCAGCTTCAACTCCTCTAACAAGTCCATCAGTAGGACCATAAGCTACCGTCCTAACTCTTGAATCTCCAAGATGTTGAGCAACTTCAAGGTAAAGGTCTTCAACGTACTCTTTCCCAGTATCATCAATAGCCGTTCTTTGCACTTTTATAGCGTTTCTTATTGCCGGTAGTTGTCCCTCTGGAAACTCAACATCCACTACCGGACCTATAATCTGAACTACTTTTCCTTTTGCCATCTATAATCCTCCTTGATTTTTACTTAATTGCTTCAGCAGCGTTAATAATGTCTATAAGCTCTGTTGTAATAGCTTCTTGTCTTGCTTTATTAAATATGATAGTCCATTTTCTAATTGCTTCTCCTGCGTTTTTAGTTGCGTTATCCATTGCTATCATTCTTGCAGAATGTTCTGCAGCTGAAGATTCAACTAAAGCTCTATAAAGCTGAAAGTTAATGTACCTTTGGAGTAGAGAATCCAAAACCTCTTCTTTAGAAGGTTCAATGTTATATATACTCATTTCATCGTACTTTTTAGGAGAACTTGCTTTAGGCTCTAACGGTAGAAGTTCTCTAATTTTTGTTTCATAAGTAGAAGATGTTATAAGCTCGTTGTTAATTAAGTAAATAGCATCTGTTTTTTCTTCTATAAATCTTGAAGATACGATACCTCCAAGCATAGAGGTAAATGAAAGGTTCATTTGGTTTCTATATATATCTTCGTAAGATGCAACAATATTTAAACCTTTGTTTTTAAAGAAGTTTACTCCTTTTCTACCTATTAAAATCAAATTTACAGTTTTTCCTTGTGATTGAAGGTTTTGTATCTCTCTCCAAGCCGTTTTTAAAACGTTTGAGTTAAAAGCTCCTGCAAGTCCTCTATCAGCTGTTATAACGATGAGGTCTACATTTTTAACTTCTCTTTTTGCTAATAGTGGATGGGATTCCCTGTCTATATAGATAGATAAATCTGATATAAGTTCATACAACTTTTCTGAATAAGGTCTTGTAGCATAAAGAAGGTTCTGGGCCTTTCTTAACTTGGCCGCAGAAACCATCTTCATAGCCGAAGTTATTCTTCTTGTGTTCTTTATACCGTTTATTTTTCTTTTTATATCCCTTGGAGATAACTTAGCCATTTTTCATCTCCTAAAATGCGACTTTTTTCTTAAACTCTTTAACAGCCGCATCAAGTTTTGCTTTTATATCGTCTGTTAAAGCTTTTTCCCTTCTTATAGCTTCAAGGATATCTGGTTTTTCTGTATCTAAGAATGTGTAAAACTCTTTTTCAAATTTTTGAATAGCGTTTACAGGTACATCGTCTAAGTACCCTTGTCCTGCTATGTATATAATTGCAACTTGTTTTTCTACTGGAACAGGCTGGTTAGGTGGTTGCTTTAAAAGTTCAACCATTCTTTGACCTCTTGCAATCTGAGCCTGAGTTGCTTTATCAAGGTCTGATGCAAACTGAACGAATGCCTCAAGCTCTCTAAACTGAGCTAGGTCAAGTCTTAAAGTACCTGCAACTTGTTTCATAGCTTTTATTTGAGCAGCACCACCTACCCTTGAAACAGAGATACCAACGTTAATAGCAGGTCTTATACCTTTATAGAACAAGTCTGCCTCAAGGAATATCTGACCGTCAGTAATAGATATAACGTTAGTTGGAATGTATGCAGCAACGTCACCTGCTTGAGTTTCTATAATAGGTAAAGCAGTTAAAGAACCTGCTCCAAGTTCATCGTTTAACTTAGCAGCTCTCTCTAACAATCTTGAGTGAAGGTAGAAAACGTCTCCAGGGTATGCTTCCCTTCCTGGTGGTCTTCTCAAGAGAAGTGATAACTGTCTGTAAGCGTAAGCGTGTTTTGTAAGGTCATCGTATATAACTAAAGCGTGCATTCCGTTGTCTCTAAAGTACTCACCTATTGTACATCCAACAAATGGAGCTATATATTGCATAGTTGCAGGGTCTGAAGCTGTAGCAGCAACGACAGTTGTATACTCCATTGCACCATGTTTCTGCAACGTTTCAACTATGTGAACAACGTTTGCTCTCTTTTGTCCTATTGCTACATAGATACAGTAA
The DNA here is from genome assembly GCF_000021545.1 of Sulfurihydrogenibium azorense Az-Fu1. Taxonomy (NCBI): domain Bacteria; kingdom Pseudomonadati; phylum Aquificota; class Aquificia; order Aquificales; family Hydrogenothermaceae; genus Sulfurihydrogenibium; species Sulfurihydrogenibium azorense. The sequence goes on along the minus strand of NC_012438.1, from coordinate 409,559 downwards.
ACACCTTGACCTTTTTGGTTAAGTATAGTATCTATAGCAATTGTAGTTTTACCTGTTGCCCTATCTCCGATTATTAACTCTCTTTGTCCTCTACCTATTGGAATCATTGCATCAATTGCTTTTATACCTGTTTGAAGTGGTTCGTGTACTGATTTTCTCTTGACTACACCCGGAGCAATTTTTTCAACTGGAGAGTAGTAAGCTATATCTGTTATAGGACCTTTTCCGTCTATCGGATTTCCAAGTCCATCAACTACTCTTCCAAGAAGTCCTTTTCCTACTGGAATAGACAAAATTTTCCCAGTTCTTTTTACTACACTACCTTCTCTTACGTTTACGTCAGATCCAAGTAAAACTGCACCTACATTATCTTCTTCAAGGTTAAATACAACACCAACTACACCATTTTCAAACTCAAGCATCTCACCCATCATTGCCTTTTCAAGACCGTAAATACGAGCAACACCATCTCCCACCTGAATAACAGTTCCAATCTCCTCAAGGTTTGCAGAAACTTCAAACTCTTGAATTTGCTTGTTTAACTGCTCTAAAACTTCATCAGCTCTTATAACAGACATCTATTCAACCTCCTGGTATATTAAAATCTTGTTAATGACCTTTCTAACTGTTTTAAGTAATTTCTTACAGACGTATCAAGTATATAACTTCCAGCTTTTATAACAGCTCCACCAATTAAACTTTTATCTTCTTTAACTGTAAACTCAATCTTTTTACCTATTTTAGACTCAAGTACAGTTTTTATTTGGTTTAAAAGGTCTTCATCAATAGGATGAGCTGTAATAACTTCTCCTTGAACTGTTGCAAAGAACTTTTCTACTTCAAATCTAAAAGCTTTGTTTAATTCTTTAATAATGTTTCCTTTGTTTTCTTTTACAGCCAAAAAAATAAAAGGTTTTACTTCTTGAGGTAGATTTAAAACATCTAAAATTTTTGAAACAGCTTTCTCTTTTTCTTCTAAAGAAACTGTTGGACTTAAAATTATATTTCTAAAGTTTGAGTTAGATTTGTAAAGTAAAGAAAGAATATCTAAAGCTTTTGATGTGTTAGAAAGCTTTTCCTCATCATTTCCAAGAACTTTTATCATCCCTTTAACAACTTTCTTCAAAAACTTTTTATCTACTTTCAACTTAAGCCTCCAGTTGTTTTATTGTTTTATTTACTATAGCTTTTGTTGTTTCTGGATCTACTTTTTGATTTAAAAGGTTTTGAGCTAACTCTAAGGCTTTTGATGTGGCATACTTTTTAATTTTTAACTCTGCTCTTTTAATTTCTATATTTATAGTTTCTTTTGCTTGAGCCTTTATTCTTTCTGCTATCTCGTTGGCTTGGGCAATTGCGTGTTTCCTCTCGTTTTCAGCTGTCTCTTTAGCAAGTTTTATACCTTCCTCAAGTTTATAGTTTGCTTCCTCTAACTTTTTCTTTGCTTCTTCTAAAGCTTTAATACTATCTTCTTTAGCTTTTTGGGCTTGCAAAACCATATCTGCAACCGACTGTCTTCTATTTTCTAGAAATCTTTTAATATGTTTTCCACCAAAGTAGGCTATCACAGCCAAAAGAATAACCGTGTTAACAGCTTTCCAGATTAAAACACCTGACTCCTCAGAACCTTCAGATGCAAAAGAGATTCCTACTATAAACAAACCCATTAAAATAGCTTTTTTCATGCCGCTTTCTCCTTAAGAGTTAGTTTATCTACTATCTTCTCTGCTATTTTTTCTATAGTTGTATCTAACGCTTTTATCTCTATTTCAGCTACTCTGTCTATATCCTTTTTAGCTTCTTCTATCTCTTTTTCAGCTTCTTCTTGAGCCTTTCTTATAATATCTGCAACAATTTGGTTTGTCTCCTTTGAAGATTCATCTAAGATTTTTTTACTCTCTTCTTTGACTTTTGATAAAATTGCATCAACTTCTTTTAAAATCTCTTGAGCTTGTCTGTTGTTTACTTCAGCTTCTTCCAGTAGTTTCTTAACTGTCGTTTCTCTTTCCTCAAATGCCTGTAAGTATGGATCAAAGTAGACTTTTTTCATTACGAACATAAAAACTAAAAATAAACCTAATTGGATAAAAAGGGTGTAATCAAGACTTATCCCTACGTGCATAAACTCCTCCTTGTTGTAAATATCATACATTATAATATCAGAAAATTAGAATAAATTCAAAATTTTTGTTATAATGCTTTTAAAGTCTAAGAGATGGAGTTAAAACCTATGGAAAAAGTAAACATAAAAATAGATGGTATAGAGATACAAGTTGACAAGGGTACAACTGTTTTAGAAGCTGCAAAAAAATTAAATAAACTAATACCTACCTTCTGTTATCACGAAAAACTACCTATCTTTGGTGGTTGTAGAATGTGTCTTGTTTACGATGTAAAAGCAAGAAGAAGTATAATTGCCTGTGGTAGTTATGTTTACGATGGAATGGAAATAGAAACAGAAAACGAAAAGGTAAAAGAAGACAGAAAGTTTATTTTAGAGATGCTTTTTACAAGGCATCCACTTGACTGTCCTATATGTGATAAAGCTGGAGAGTGTGACCTTCAAAACTGGGGAACCTACTGGGGACCTCAAAATCCAGTCCTGCCCATAACACCCTTTGAAAAAATAAGGGAAGAAGTTGACTGGGAAAGTGATTACCTTGAGTATGTATCAAATAGATGTGTTTTATGTATGAAATGTGTAAGTGTTTGTGATAACATAAATCAGTCTCATTCTCTTTACCCACTTGAAAGAGCCTTTGAAACTTTAATAGACCCGGTTAAAAAACCTATGGATACAAGTAGCTGTGAGATGTGTGGGCTGTGTGTTGATATATGTCCTGTTGGTGCAATACTATTTAAACCTTTTAAGTACAATGCACGTCCTTGGCTTTTAAATGAGACTTTTACCCACTGTAGCATATGTAGTTTAGGCTGTCCAGTTGTAATAGACCACGATGGAAAAAAGATTTACAGAATAAGAAGCACAGCAGAACTTGAAGTATGTGCAAAACCTTACTTAGGTTATGATTCATTTAATACAAACAGATTAAAAACTCCAAAGATTAACGGAGAAAATACATCTTTAGATAACGCTTTAAAACAAATAGCTGAGACAGTAAACAAAAACCCTTCAAAAACAGCTGTTATTGTATCTCCTTACCTATCAAACGAAGTTTTAGAAAGTATAAACAGTTTTGGACTACTTACAACCTCAATTATAACGTTAGACGTTGTTCCACTACTTGAAGGTTTTGGGGATTATAAACCTCCTACCCAAGAGGAGATTAAAAACGCAAGCCACTATATAGTTATAGGAGATGATATTACCTTAACTAACCCTGTTTTAACTTACTATATGAAGAAAAAAGTTGTGTACATAGGAGAAAGTTTAGGAAGAATAAAGAAGCTGTATCCTTACTTTATACAGGCTAAAGGCAGAGAGATAATAGAAAAACTAAAGGAAGTGGCACAAGAAGGAAGTGTAATAGTATACTCATCTTATTTTTATGGAGAAGATGCAAGGTACTTAGGAGAGGTTCTTAAAAACCTTGAAGTTGAAAAAGGCTGTAAAATTATAATATCTCCTCCATACTCAAACGCTTTTGGAGTTGTAAATTACATTAAAAATATCTATCCAATAACACAAATCTTTGAAAAAGTTATATCAGGTGAGATAGAAAACATTGTAATGTTTGGAGAGGAGATATCTTTAGTAGTAGAAGAAGAAAAGCTTAAAGAGATATTAAACAAACTAAAAACAAAAATTTTATTTACACCTTTTGAAGATGGACTGGCTTTAATAAGTGATGTAGTAATTCCCTTAAATACTTGGATAGAAGAGGATGGACATTACGACTTTTTAACAGGCCAAAGAAAGTCAAAGGCTTCAATAAAACCTATTTATAAAAACAGTGATGTTTTAAATAAATTAAAATCAATGCTACAGTTAAATAACCTTAAGATAGACATAAAACCTTTCGATTACTCAATTCCAGATTGGATATTAAAATATCAACAAGATATATGGGACTGTTCTTACTTTTCTTTAAGGTCTGAAAATCTTACAAACTGGAAATTAAAAAACTTAGGGGTGTTAGATGAATATTAAAATGGGTGTTGCAAAAGCTGGAATAAAACCATCAGGGGATTACGATATCCTTGTTGTTAAATTTCCCCTTTCTGTTTACAGCGCAGTGTTTACTCAAAACTCACTGGCAGCAGCTCCAGTTTTATACGATAGATTGGTTTGTGAGATTCAAGATAGAATATTAGCTTTGGTTATAAACAGTGGAAATGCAAACGCAGCTACAGGTCAAAAAGGTTTTGAGAATGCAGAAAAGATGGTGGAAATTACTGCAGAGTGTTTAGGTTTAGATAAATCAGAGGTTATGGTGTTTTCAACAGGTGTGATAGGCGTTCAGCTTCCTATGGATAAAGTAGAAAATGGTATAAAACAAGCCTGTCAAAACCTTCAAGATTTAGATTTAGAATTGGCAGCAAGAGCTATATCTACAACAGATACTTTTTATAAGTACTATGAAACAACTGGAATGATAGATGGAGAAGTATTTACTGTAAAAGGTATAGCAAAAGGTGCTGGAATGATACATCCAAACATGGCAACTATGCTTGCTTATATATTTACAGACGTTAAAATAGACAAAGACCTTTTAGACAAAGCTACAAAACTTGTTGTAGATAGGACTTTTAACTCAATATCAGTAGATGGATGTGAAAGTACAAATGATAGTTTTGTAGTAGTCGCAACAGGAGAGTCAAAGGTTGAAATAAATGACTCAAACAGGGTGTACTTTACAAAAAAACTTTACGAAGTGGCTTTAGAACTTGCAAAGATGATTGTTAAAGATGGAGAAGGTGCAACGAAACTGATAGAGATAAATGTATTTCAAGCATCATCTAAAGAAGAAGCCAAAAAAGTTGGAGAAGCTATAGCAACATCAAACCTCTTTAAAACAGCAATGTTTGGAAACGACCCAAACTGGGGAAGAATACTTTCAGCAGTAGGACAACTTCATTTAGATATAGACTTTTCAAAAGTTAAACTTTACTTAGGAGATTTTCTACTCTATAACGGAGAACCAATAGAATTTGATAGGTCAGCTGCTATAGAGTATTTAAAAAATAATAAAGAAATTGTTATAAACCTTTACCTTAGTAGAGGAGAGCAAGAGTGGACTTTCTACACCTGTGATTTAGGCTACAAGTACGTAGAGATAAATGCAGAGTATACAACCTAAATCTTTCTAAACTCCTTTTTTGAGTAATTACAAACAGGACACCTCCACTTATCAGGAAGGTCTACAAATTCTACACCAGGAGATATTAGATTTATCTCATCTCCTTTTTCTGGGTCGTACACGTATCCACATACTCTACATCTGTACTTTACATTACTTTCTTTCTTCACTAACACTTTCATCTTCTAACCTCTCTGCCAAGTACTCCGCAAGGTGCATAACTTTTACATTTTTATAGTCTCCATGTTTGTACATTCCATCAGCAAGGTTTAAAACACATCCGGGACAATCACTTAAAACATACGTTGCCTGAGTTTTTTTCAGGTCCTCTATCTTCCTTTTTTGGAGTTCAGATGCTACTTCGTAGTTTGCAACAGAGAAGTACCCTGCAAAACCGCAACACATCATTGCCTCTTCACCTTCTACATAATTTGCATCTTTAACGTTTTTTAAAACATTTCTAAAGACATTAGGGTCTGTCTTCATAGCAGTGTAAGAGTGGCATGGGAAATGGAAGGTTACTTTTTCACCTTTACCTCTAAATGTAAAGAATCCTTCTTCTTCTAATATTTCCGCAAAGTCTTTAACAGGGTACTTATACTCTTCTTTTAGAGCTCCACCACACGTTGGACATGCAACCACTATGTAATCAAACTGGTACTTATCTATCTCCTGTTTGTTGTGTTTCATAAGTTTATTAAAAGAGTCTATCTCTCCGCTGTAAAGGTGAGGAGCTCCACAGCATCTTATATCTTTTGGAACAACTACGTCGTATCCGGCCTTTTCCATAAGTTTTAAAACACTCTCTCCAACCTTTCCTTGAAATGCATCTATCATACATCCAGTAAAAAATAAAAGTCTACCTTTTGATTTTTCTGATTTTACCTCTTTACCTCTAAGGCCAAAAGGTTTTGCAGAAGGCTTTGGCATAAGTTTAGCATACTTAGGGATACCTACATCTATATAAACTGCGTTATATTCAGGTACCTCTTTTCCAAGCATTTTTCCGTAAGCTTCCATTAAAGCAGGAGCAAATTTCATACCTATTTTTGTAAGAGGATTACCCATCATAGCAAGACCTTTAAAAACAACATTTTTAAAGTAATCCTTTTTACTTTTTTCTTTTGCCATATTTCTGGCTCTAAACATTATCTCTTTGTACTCTACTTCGTTAGGACATATCCACTCACATCTTCTACACATAGCACACTGGTTCCACTGAGCTGCTATATCTTCCGTTAAAGGAAGTATTCCGTCAACTACTGCTTCAGCCAAAGCTAACCTTCCTCGTGGAGAAGACCTTTCCTCTTTTACAACAGAGTAAGTTGGACAAACCTGACGACAAGCTGAACATTTAACACACTGATGGGCAAGCTCTATAGTAAGTTTAGGTTCTATATAATGGCTCATTAAACGCTCTCCTAAAAACAATTTGTACTAAAAATCTATATTAGTTAATAAATATTCACAATAACTTATATCATGTTTCTACCTTGAAAAATCCAAGGCAAAAATTTTAATTTGCACAAAAAATATGCAAAAGTATATTTACTTTTAAAAATTTTTAATATATCTTTTATACCACAAATTTAATTTTAAAGGAGGATAACCAGAGTTGATAGGATTTGGACCCCATTTAATGGTTGATGGTTATGAAGGGTCGTTTGAGGCGTTAGCAAGTGTGGAAGCTGTAACGAACTTCTTAGACACCCTTCCAGCAGAGATAGGCATGACAAAGATAATGCCACCATACGTATTTAAGTATGATGGTGGAGAGAAACCAGAAGACTGGGGAGTATCTGGGTTTGTTATTATAGCTGAGAGCCATATAAGTATCCACACTTTTCCGGAGAAAGGATACTTTTCAATAGATATCTTCTCATGTAAAGAATTTAATATTCCAGCTGCATTGGAAATCATTAAGTCTTTCTTTGGAACGGATAAACTTGAAATTCAAACAACTTCAAGAGGAACTGAGTTTCCAAGGGATATATCTTTAGCAACAACTATAACATCTTCACAAAGAAATAGATTAATGTAACAAACAAGCCGGCTTTCAGCCGGCTTCACAGTTTATAAAAAGGCTACTCTATTTTTCCCATTTCTTTTAGCAATATAAAGTGCTTCATCTACTCTCTTATATATTGATTCTTTTGTATCTTCTTTTTTACTTTCTGTTACGCCAAAACTGGCAGTAAATTTTATTATTCTATCTTCAAATTTTACTTCTCTATTTTCAATAATACTTCTTATTCTTTCAGCTACTTTTATTCCATTTTCTAAAGACACTCCAGGTAAGATTATTCCAAACTCTTCTCCTCCTATCCTTCCAATTATTGTATTAGCCCTTAAAAAGATTCTTAAAACAGTAGAAATCTCTTTCAAAACTAAATCACCAGCCAAATGTCCATAAGTATCGTTAACAGATTTAAAATTATCAATATCTAATAAGATTAACGTAAAGATATAATCCTTTTCCCTTACTTCTTTTAACAAATTCCCCAATGTTCTGTCAAAACTTCTACGATTTACAACACCTGTTAAGAAATCAATAGTTGCGTCTTGTTTTGCAATTTTTAGTTCCATGTTCAGATTTTGAATTTCTTTATGGTAATTTTCTAACTTCTTTGTTAAACTTTCATTCTGATTTTTTATAAATTCAAGTTCTTGTAGAATCTTAGAAAATTTTTCGTCATCTGACTTTTTGGTAATCTCCTCATGCTTCTGTATGTTTTCCTTATGTAAGTAAGCAACGTTTAATATATCAAGGAGTTTTTCTTCTATGCTGTCTGCTATTTTTTCCAATTTATCTGATGTTTCTCTTATGTTTATTTCAAAAAATTTTTCTTCTTTGCCAATATTAAAATTTTTTTTCATACAATCGCCCATAGAGATTAAATATTTCTTTATCCGTTAAGGACTCTTTACTTTCTACTAAATGACAAAAAACTAAAAACCATCTTTCATAATTTTTAGGCGTCATTAGAATGTTATACTTTAACATAAATTTTATTTGACGACGAATTATTTCAAGAAGTGTTTCTAATTCCTCCTCTTTTAGATGACCCCCTAAAGATTCTATTTTGTTTAAAATTTCACATCCCTTCATAATATAAAACCTGATTCTTTATTCTTATTTCTTTTTCGCAGTTTCTTGAGCAAACTTTAATATATCTTCTTCAGGTATATCAAGCCCGTGTTCTTTTATATATTCTTTGAGGTTTTCTACTATGTTTTCTACTTTAGATAGAGACCTTCCTTTATCTGGAGTTGGGTCTTTAACTAAGCCATATATCTGTCTTCCTTCATGCCATTCTGGTAAGTATTCAGTTATAGGTAAACCTTCTGGTGTTGTAAACAGTAAACAATGACAGTATTTAAATATTTGCATCTCATCACAAGCACATATCCATCTTCTTTTTTTAACTTCTTCTTTTTTATCAGGATAAAAGTTGCATGGGCATAGAGGTTTTCCTAATTCTTGGACATGAGCTGCAAGTCCTTGTATGACAGCCATCCTTACTTCTTCATTAGGATTTGGTACAGTGCCAGATTTTTCCGCAAATGTATTTACAAAGTTTTTCATCTTTTCTAGTATTTCTGGTTTTATATTTTCCATCTAAATCCTCCAAATTTAATATTCAAAAAATTGTCCAATTTTAATCAAAAAATAGATATGACAAATCTCATTTGCTTTGCAAAATCCAAAAAATACGATTATTATTATTATAACAAATCAAAGATTGGGAGGTTTATTATGAAAAAGTATCTAACTGCTATAGCCTTATGTGTATCTATTTCTTACGCTGGAGATTTAACGTTAAAAGAACCACCAAAGACTCTTTCAAAGTACTATCCTCCAAACTCAAATAAAATGGAGTTTTTAAACAGTATGTACGCAATGTCAACAGCTTTTACAGGAATGTTTACAAACATACAGGAAAATGATTGGAAAAATGCAGAAAAATGGGCAAACATTTTAAGAGAGAACTATTTAAACATAGGTAAAATGGTTCCTGAGTTTGATAAAGGGTTAAAGAAGAATGAAGTAAATGCCCTTGTTGAAGCTGTAAAGTCAAAAGATATGGAAAAAGTAAAATTTAACGCTGACGCTGTAGGTAAATCCTGTATGCAGTGCCACCAAAACTACAAAGTATCAACAAAAATCCTTTACCATTACCCATCTTTTGAAGTTATAAATATAGAAGACCCTGTAAGCAGGTCTAATGTAGAGTTTCACGATTATATGAAAAAAGTTTCTGACTCTATGAAAAAAATGAGAGTTTACTTAGAAGATGGAAAGTTTGATAAAGCAGTAGCAGAAGGAAACAACTTCATAAAAAGAGTTAAGGGTATATCTCAAAGTTGTAATGAGTGTCATAACAACAAACTATCCATTGAAATATATCAAGGCAAAGAGTTAGAAGAAAAGTTAAACCTTTTATCAAAGGCTTTACAATCCAAAAACAAGGAAGAGATTTACAAATCTGTAGGATGGATATCTATGAATAACTGTTCAAAGTGTCATAATACTCACCAAACAGTAGCAGAGTTAAAAGAAAAGTTTAATAAATAATATTTTATGTTATAATCAATTTTATGAACATTTTAGAGTTTTTTAATAAAAGAAAAAATGAAGAAGAAAAATACATAGATAAAACAACAGGTGCATACAATAGGGATTATATTGACATTATAGAAAAAGATTTCTTAAAGAAAAGGTATGCTTTCTTATTGATAGATGTGGACAACTTATCAAATTTATTAAATATCTACGGTAAAGAATTCTTAGAACTAATCCTTAGAGACCTTGTAAGTCTTATAAAAAGAAATATTAGGGAAAACGACAAAATTATCAGAGTAGGTCATGATGAATTCTTAATACTTTTAGAAAAAGATGGGAACGATACTAACTATTTAGGCATAGCTGAAAAGATTGTAAGTAAAGTTGCAATCAACCCATTCTTTATAATAAAAGACAAAGTTAAAATAACCGTTTCTGCAGGTTTATACATCAATGCTGATAAAGAAAAGAGTTTTGAGGATGCATTTAAAAAGGCAGACAAAGCTCTACTACTGGCTAAAGAAAAAGGTAAAAACAGAGTTGAACTTTACAGCGATAGAAGTATTAACCTTATTGATAGAAGACTTTCCGATATAAAAGAGGCTATATTAGAAAATAGAGTGATATGCTTTTACCAACCAATATTTAATGTACAGACGTTTAAAACATTTAAATATGAAAGTTTAGTAAGGATATTAACGAAAGAAAGAAAAATTATCTTACCGGGAATGTTTCTAAATTCTATTAAAGGGAGTCATGTTTATAAAGAGTTAACAAGAAAGATGTTAGAGTTTAATTTTTCAATTTTAAATAGAAAAAACAGTTAAACCTTTTATCAAAGGCTTTACAATCCAAAAACAAGGAAGAGATTTACAAATCTGTAGGATGGATATCTATGAATAACTGTTCAAAGTGTCATAATACTCACCAAACAGTAGCAGAGTTAAAAGAAAAGTTTAATAAATAATATTTTATGTTATAATCAATTTTATGAACATTTTAGAGTTTTTTAATAAAAGAAAAAATGAAGAAGAAAAATACATAGATAAAACAACAGGTGCATACAATAGGGATTATATTGACATTATAGAAAAAGATTTCTTAAAGAAAAGGTATGCTTTCTTATTGATAGATGTGGACAACTTATCAAATTTATTAAATATCTACGGTAAAGAATTCTTAGAACTAATCCTTAGAGACCTTGTAAGTCTTATAAAAAGAAATATTAGGGAAAACGACAAAATTATCAGAGTAGGTCATGATGAATTCTTAATACTTTTAGAAAAAGATGGGAACGATACTAACTATTTAGGCATAGCTGAAAAGATTGTAAGTAAAGTTGCAATCAACCCATTCTTTATAATAAAAGACAAAGTTAAAATAACCGTTTCTGCAGGTTTATACATCAATGCTGATAAAGAAAAGAGTTTTGAGGATGCATTTAAAAAGGCAGACAAAGCTCTACTACTGGCTAAAGAAAAAGGTAAAAACAGAGTTGAACTTTACAGCGATAGAAGTATTAACCTTATTGATAGAAGACTTTCCGATATAAAAGAGGCTATATTAGAAAATAGAGTGATATGCTTTTACCAACCAATATTTAATGTACAGACGTTTAAAACATTTAAATATGAAAGTTTAGTAAGGATATTAACGAAAGAAAGAAAAATTATCTTACCGGGAATGTTTCTAAATTCTATTAAAGGGAGTCATGTTTATAAAGAGTTAACAAGAAAGATGTTAGAGTTTAATTTTTCAATTTTAAATAGAAAAAACATAAATATAAGCGTAAATCTGCTACCTTCAGATATACTGGATGAAGATATATTGAAAATTTTACTATCATTAGGAAAAAACCTTAGAGAAAAAGTCACTATTGAACTTTTAGAATCTGAAAGTGTAAGTGAGTATTCAAAACTGAGAGATAAGATAAATACACTAAAAGATGCTGGATACAAGATTGCCTTAGATGATTTTGGTAGTGGTTATTCTAATATATTGCATATAGTAGAACTTAGTTTTGATTACATTAAAATAGACGGTCAAATCATTAGGAAAATAGACAAAGACTCAATTTCCTATAGTGCAGTAAAAGCTATTAGAGGACTTACAAAAGAGCTTAACATACCTACAGTTGCTGAATTTATATCTTCACAAGAAATATTTGATAAAGTGAAAGAGTTAGGAATAGACTATGGTCAAGGTTACTTCTTTAAAGAACCTATCAATCTCTCTGAGATTCAATAGTTTCAAGTAGTATTTTTCTATTTACTGTAGCAGTTCCAATCTCCCCTACCACATAGCCAGCTGCATAATTGGATATAGTAGCACTCTCTTCCCATGATCCACTTGCTAACCTTGATAAAGCTAAAACAGAAATTACCGTATCGCCAGCTCCTGTAACATCAAAAACTTTCCTTGCTTTAGCCGGAATTTTTAAAACTTTACCTCTCTCAAAGAGAACCATCCCTTCACTGCCAAGGGTTATAAGAAGTTGGTTTATCCTTAGACTTTCCATTATCCTTTTTCCTACTTCTTCTATACTTTCTGATTTATCAGCTTTTATACTTTCGTAGGCCTCTTTTTTATTTGGAGTCATTATTGTAATTTCTTCGTATAAGTGAAAGTTAGAAGGTTTTGGGTCTACAAAAACAGGTTTGTTAGTGGATTTTATATAACTCATTATTTTTTCAGTGACAACTCCTTTACCATAATCAGATACAATAAAGCCATCTACTTTACTTTCAATACTTTTTAGAGATTCTAATAACTTTTCTTCTATTTCTCTATCTAATGGCTTTCTTTCTTCTCTATCTATTCTTAAAAGTTGTTGACTGACTGCTATAACCCTTGTTTTTTCTATTGTTGGTCTTGAACTGTCTTTGATTAAAACAGAGTGTATACCTTTTTCTTTAATAAGTTTTTCTATAAGTCTACCGTTTTCATCATCTCCTACAATTCCAACCATATAGGCAGTTGCATCTAAAGCTACTATGTTGTTAGCGACGTTTGAAGCTCCACCTAAAGATAACGTTTCTCTTTTTACATCAACTATTGGAACCGGAGCTTCAGGAGATATTCTCTCTACTTCTCCCCATAGATACTTATCAAGGATAACATCACCTACAACAGCTATCTTTATATTACTAAATTTTGAGATAAGCTCTTCTGCTCGTTGTACACTTATCATGGGAATAAAGGTAAATTCTCTAAACAGTAGTTTTCTGGTTTATTTAAGATTATATTTAAATTTTGAACAGCCTGAGAAGAAGCGCCTTTTGATAGGTTATCTATGGCAGAAGTAATGACTGCGATTTTATTTTTTTCATCGTAATCTACATAAATATCACAAAAGTTTGTGCCGATTACTTCTTTTACCCTTGATGGTCTATCTTGAAGTCTTATAAAGTATTCATTTTTATAAGTATCGTAGTAAAGCTCTTTTAAATCTTTCTTAGATATCTCTATAAAAACATTTATAGTAGATAGCATCCCTCTTGATATAGGAATAATGTGTGGAGTAAATCTTATTGAAATCTTTTTCTTAGATACATTTTCTATAACATCTTCCATTTCTGGAGTGTGTCTGTGTTTTGTAATATTATAGGCGTAAACATTTGAATAACTTTCTGGGTACATAAAGTCTTCTTTTAAATGTCTTCCAGCTCCAGATATTCCTGATAGAGCGTTTACAATAACAGAGTTGTTTTGATTGAGTAAATTATTCTTTATAAGAGGATACAAACCCAGTAAGGTAGCTGTAGGATAACACCCCGGATTTGCTACAATTTTTGCAGTTTTTATTTTATCTCTATAAATCTCTGGAAGTCCATAAACAGCTTCTTCTAACAAATGAGGATAGTTATGTTCAAAACCGTAATATTCTTTATAAACTTCAGATTTTTTTATCCTATAGGCAGCTGACAGATCTATTATGATTTTACCGTTATCGTAAAGCTGTTTTACTAATTCTAAAGATGCTTCATGAGGCAGACAGAGAAAGTAAATATCTGATATACTTAAATCTAAATTTTCTTTAAATGTAAGATTTTCATACTTTGATTTTGTAAAAACAGGGAAAACATCTTTTAGCGTTTTCCCTGTATACTGTCTTGAAGTTATCTGATTTATTTCTATATCTTTGTATCTTGACAGTATTCTTAAAAGCTCAGCACCAGTGTATCCTGATGCTCCTGCTATAGCAACATACATTTATATTAACGTTTAGACCATCTGTATTTCGCTCTTGCACCCATTTGGTTGTACTTCTTACGTTCTTTAACTCTAGCATCTCTTGTCATCAATCCTGCAGACTTTAGAGCTGGTCTTAGAGATGGATTGTAAGACTCTAAAGCTTTTGCTATTCCATACATAACAGCTTCTGCTTGAGCTGGTTTTCCACTTCCTTTAACAGTTGCATAAACATCAAATTTACCAAGTGTTTCTGTAACTACAAATGGATGGTTTATTTTAGCCATTAAGATATCTCTTTCAAAGTAATCTTTCGCGTCCCATTCTTTTCCAGAAGAGCTTCTAACCTTTATTTTACCTTCACCTGGAAATATCCAAACTCTTGCAATTGCTTCTTTTCTTCTTCCTGTTCCATAGAATGAGTTTTTAGGGTCTATTTTTACTGTTTTTTCCATAATACCTCCTTAAAATACTTTCCAGAGTTTTGCTAACTCTTCTAAAGATTTTGGATTTTGAGCTGTATGATTATGCTCTTCTCCTGTGTAAAGTTTTAACCTTTTCATGTATCTTTTTTGGAGTTTGTTTTTAGGAAGCATTCTTTCTACAGCCAATTCTAAAGCTCTTGTTGGTCTGTTTTCTATCATCCATTGGAGGCTTCTAACTTTTAATCCACCGGGAGTGTTTGTGTGGAATTTGTACTCTTTATCAGTTAACTTTTTACCAGTTACGGTAAATTTGTCTGCGTTTAACACAATTACGTAATCTCCACAGTCTACATCTGGTTGAAAGTAAGGCTTATGTTTTCCTCTTAAAACGTTTGCTATCAAAGACGCAAGTCTTCCTAAATTTTTTCCTTTAGCGTCTATTATGTACCAGTCTCTTTTAACATCTTCTTTACGAAGATAGAATGTCTTCATTCTTCCACTCCTCTCTTTAAAAAATTCAAAACAGTATTATATCAAAAATTTATATCTGTGTAAAGTTAAACGTTAGGAGCAATTAAACCGTAATTCCCTGCTTTTTTTCTGTATATAACATTAACCTGTCCTGTCTCAGAGTTTATAAACGGTAAGAAAAACGCCCCTGTCTCTTCCAACAATAACCTTGCATCTTCTACACTCATAGGCTTTTCGGATGGTAAAGGCTCAAGGGTTATTAACGGTCTTTCTATTGAAGGAGTGGTTACTGAATGTTCTTTTAAAGATTCTAACTTTGCCTGTCTTCTTTTTTCTTCTATCCTTCTACTTTTTAACCTAATAAGTTGTCTCTCAACTTCATCTATAACAAAGTCAATAGCAGAGTAAAGGTCGTTACTTTCTTCCCAAGCGTGTATTACACCACCACCTGGAGTGTTAAAGTAAATGTCAATATCTACTCTGTTTCTATGTCTGCGTTTTTCAAAATCGTAAACAACCCTAACTCTAACAGAGTCTTCTGAAGTGTCTAAATCTTTTAAATAGTTTTTTAACCTCTCAAGCTTATGTTCTGTATAAGCTTTAATAAAATCTGTTAGCTCAATGTTTTTTCCCACGTGTTCTACTTGCATGTTTTCCTCCTTAATTTTTTTTTCTTTTTCTTGAGTCAGGTATATTCATCTCTTCTCTATACTTTGTTACAGTCCTTCTTGCAACTCTATCTGTGTTTGTAAAATGTCGTATAAAGAAGGTTTATAGGTTAGTTTATAAAAAGGGTCTTTCTCCTCATCTTCTTCGTAGTAGGAGCCGAATTCTACCTTTTCTAAATTTAAATCAGGTTGGATGTGAGATATCTCTTCCAAAAAAGGGTTTTCCTCTAACTCTCTATTTATCTCTTGGATTAACTCACTTTTTGGTAGGGTTATAATATTCAGCTGCTGTTTTAAAGATAGAGTTAACTTTAACTTATTTTGAAGCTTAAGACTAAGCCCTTGCTTCATCTATCATTTCCTTGATTTTTTTTATTGTTTGATTTTTATCTTGAGACTGTAAGATAGGTCTTCCTATTACTAAAATGTCAGCTCCATTTAAGACAGCTTCTTTTGGAGTGGCTATCCTTGTTTGATCATCAGTTTTCTCCGTTGTTAATCTTATACCAGGGACTACTGCTAAAAACGGTTTATCTATGTTTAATTTTAAGTATTTTACTTCATGGGAAGAGCAAACTATACCATCTAAGCCGTTTAAAATCCCTTCCTTTGCAAGGTTTAAAGCTAAATCTTGTAGTGAGTACTGACTTTTTATGTAGTTTACATAATCTTGAGAATGGCTTGTTAGAATAGTTACTCCTAAGAGTTTTAGATTTGAACCATCTTTTCCCTCTACAGCTTTTTCAATCATATCTCTACCACCTAAGGTATGGATGGTTAGATAGTCAGCTCCTACTTCTACAGCTGCTTTTACACCGTTGTAAACTGTGTTTGGTATATCATGGAGCTTTAGGTCTAAAAAAAGCTCAAAACCTCTATATTTTATGTTTTTAACTAACTCTTTACCGTACCTTATAAAAAGTGCATAACCTACTTTTACTATTATCTTCTCTTGAATTTCGTCAAGTATTTTGTAAGCTTGCTTATCGTGTTCTACGTCTAAGGCTAAAGCTATATTCACTTTCTACCTACCGCTTTTTTTATTTCATCTATAGATATTTTATAATAAATCGGTCTTCCGTGGGGGCAAACATTTGGATTTTCTGTCTTTATCCAGTTTTTTATAAGTTCCTGAGCTTTTTCTAATGTAAGTCTATCTCCAGCTGTAATTGACATTCTACAGGACAGTGAAGAGGCTACTTTTTCATGGGTAATATCAGGATAACTTTCTACTATTTCATACAGTGTTTCTACTGCTTTTGAAATCTGCATATTGTAAGGTATTGATATTAAGTAGTTATTTTCCACTTTAAAGCCTAAGGTCTCTAATGTATCATTAATCTCTTTTAGTATAAACTCCTGTTTAGGAGATAAATCTAACTTAAAAGGAGATAGTAATCTTTGAGATGGGATTTTCTTACTTTCTTTAAGCTGTGAAAGTATAATTTCATACATAACTCTCTCGTTTGCTACATGCTGGTCAATAAAGTAAACGTAAGAATCACTGTAAGCCACTATAAATGTGTCTTCAATCTGGCCGATTATCTCAAACTTTCCTTCTTTTGTTTGGTATGTTGACTTTGGCTGTTTTAACTCTTGGTATGAAACGGTAAAAGCTTTAAACTCATTTAGGTTATCTTTTAGTAAAGACTCAATCATATCAACTATCACTTTCTCTTTTTGGAACTTAACTTCTATCTTTGCAGGATGAACATTTACATCTACAAAGTAAGGTGGTAGGTCAAAAAATAAGATAAAAAAGTTATCTCCAATTTTCTTCTTCATTATAGAACTAATAAAAGGACTTTTGACAGGTCTTTTGTTGATAAATATATGGCTTTTTTTATTTTTAACTGAATCTAAACTGACAAATCCATAAACTTTACCTAAATAGTTTTCATACTCTACATACTTTAAATTTTCAACAAAATCTTTACCGTAGATAAGCGTTAACCTTTCTTTTAAAGAGGAAGGATAGAGATTGTAAACCTGTTTTGAGTCTATAGATAGTTTAAAGTGTTTATCAGGGTTTGCAATGGCGTAGTTTAAAAAGACAGAGACATTATGGATGTTTTCTGTGTTTTCAGATTTTAAAAATTTTTCCCTTGCAAGAACGTTAAAGAAAAGGTCTTTAACTTCTACTTTTGTCCCTACAGGACAACCAACTTCTGAGAAAGACAGAATTTTACCACCTTCTAAAGATAATTGACTGCCGTGTAAGTCGTTTTTAGTCCTTGAAGTTATTGTAAGCCTACTTACAGAAGATATACTTGATAGAGCCTCTCCCCTAAAACCGTAAGTGATAATACTGTATAAGTCTTCTAAAGCTTTTATCTTACTTGTGTAATGTCTTTTTACTGCGTTGATAAGGTCTTGTTTTTCAATACCTTCCCCGTTGTCAAACACAGATATAAGTCTTTTACCAGCTTTTTCTATAGAAACTTCTATCAAAGATGCAGATGTATCAAGGGAGTTTTCTATAAGTTCTTTTAATACGGAAGACGGTCTTTCTACAACTTCACCAGCTGCTATTTTATTTACAACTTCATCAGGTAGTGGTCTTATCTTCACTCTTTAACTTCCTCTACTTTTAACTTTAATCCATTAACTTCAACTATCTTAACTTTACTACCTGCTGGTATAAACTTATCCGAGTAAGCGTTCCAAAGTTCTCCGTGATACATCACTTTACCACCTTTCTTATCAATATCACTTACAACTTCAGCTATATCTCCTACCATGGCTTCTATACCTGTTTTAGGCTTTTCTTTGTGAACTTTTAAGGATAGATAACTAACAATAAAGAAGAATACAGCACTAAATAAAACAACAGGTATTATAACAGATAAAGAAAGGTCACCGTAAGGCGAATCAGAAGGAAGTAAGATTATGGACCCAAGAAGTATTGAGATAGTTCCGGCTAAAGCAAGTCCACCAAACAACGGTGTTATAGCCTCTAAAATAAAGAATAGTATACCTAAACCTATAAGCACAACTCCAAGCCAGTTTACAGACAAGATGTTTAAGGAGTACAAAGCCAAAGCCAGAGATATTAAACCAACCGTTCAACGTTAAAGAAAAGGTCTTTAACTTCTACTTTTGTCCCTACAGGACAACCAACTTCTGAGAAAGACAGAATTTTACCACCTTCTAAAGATAATTGACTGCCGTGTAAGTCGTTTTTAGTCCTTGAAGTTATTGTAAGCCTACTTACAGAAGATATACTTGATAGAGCCTCTCCCCTAAAACCGTAAGTGATAATACTGTATAAGTCTTCTAAAGCTTTTATCTTACTTGTGTAATGTCTTTTTACTGCGTTGATAAGGTCTTGTTTTTCAATACCTTCCCCGTTGTCAAACACAGATATAAGTCTTTTACCAGCTTTTTCTATAGAAACTTCTATCAAAGATGCAGATGTATCAAGGGAGTTTTCTATAAGTTCTTTTAATACGGAAGACGGTCTTTCTACAACTTCACCAGCTGCTATTTTATTTACAACTTCATCAGGTAGTGGTCTTATCTTCACTCTTTAACTTCCTCTACTTTTAACTTTAATCCATTAACTTCAACTATCTTAACTTTACTACCTGCTGGTATAAACTTATCCGAGTAAGCGTTCCAAAGTTCTCCGTGATACATCACTTTACCACCTTTCTTATCAATATCACTTACAACTTCAGCTATATCTCCTACCATGGCTTCTATACCTGTTTTAGGCTTTTCTTTGTGAACTTTTAAGGATAGATAACTAACAATAAAGAAGAATACAGCACTAAATAAAACAACAGGTATTATAACAGATAAAGAAAGGTCACCGTAAGGCGAATCAGAAGGAAGTAAGATTATGGACCCAAGAAGTATTGAGATAGTTCCGGCTAAAGCAAGTCCACCAAACAACGGTGTTATAGCCTCTAAAATAAAGAATAGTATACCTAAACCTATAAGCACAACTCCAAGCCAGTTTACAGACAAGATGTTTAAGGAGTACAAAGCCAAAGCCAGAGATATTAAACCAACCGTTCCGGGGATTATACTTCCCGGATTGTAAAGTTCAAAAAATATTCCGTAAAATCCAATCATCAAAAGAAAGTAAGCAACCGTTGGGTTAGATAGAAAAGATAAAAGCTCTTCTTTAAAACTTTTTTCTACAAATACAATCTTATCACCTTTTAGGTTTAAAATTATCTCTCTATTGTTTTTAACAATCTTTTTACCATTTATCTTATCTATCAAATCGTTTAAATCTTTTGCCACTAAATCAACAACCTTTTTATTAACAGCTTCGTCGGATGGAAGGTTTACACTTTCTGTTATCATCTTTTGTATTATTTCACTGTTTCTACCTTTTTCCTTTGCAATGGCACTCACAAACGCAACCATATCGTTTACTACTTTTTTCTTCATCGTCTCTTCAATATCTCTACCTTCCATAGAAACAGGAGAAGCAGAGCCTATGTTAGTAGAAGGAGCCATAGCTGCAATATCAGCTGATACTGTGATTATAGCACCTGCTGACGCAGCTCTTGACCCTGGTGGATATACAAAAACAACAAAAGGTATTGACGTGTTTTGTATTATCTTTATTATCTCTCTCATTGAAGTGTCTAAACCACCCGGTGTATCAAGCATAAGTATAACTGCTTTTCCATTTTCTCTTTCTGCCTTCTCCACTAACCTTTTTACATAATCAACTGTGGTAGGAGTTATAGCATCGTTCCACTTACCAACAAAGACTTCAGCAAATGAGAATTTAAAAATAAATAGTAAAAGTAAAACTAAAAATTTTTTCATTTCAACTACCTATCGGTATTATCTTTGAATTATTATATTCTAAAACTGATTTTTTGAAAGATTTTAATAAAGCACATATGATAAAAGAAAATTTACCTCAATTGAAGCCAAAGCTTCAAATGATTTACAAGATACTGCTGAAAGAAGAAAATTGAAAAAACTACAAGGAAAAAAATTAAGGGAGCTTTGGAAGCTCCCTTGTATATTCTTTACAACTTAACTACGTTAGCAGCTCTTGGACCTTTTTCTTCTTGAACTATTTCAAACTCTACTTTTTGACCTTCTTCAAGGTTTTTAAACCCTCTACCTTGAATAGCTGAGAAGTGAACGAATATATCCTGCCCGTTATCATCTCTTGTGATAAAACCAAATCCTTTTTTAGAATCAAACCATTTCACTGTTCCTGTAACTTTCATACCTTCTTCCTCCTAAACTCTAACTACGTTTGCTGCTTTAGGACCTTTCTCGTCCTGAGCGATTTCAAACTCTACTTTTTGACCTTCTTCAAGAGTTTTGAAACCTCTTGACTGAATTGCTGAAAAATGAACAAAAACATCTCCTTGGCCATCATCTCTTGTGATGAAGCCAAATCCTTTCTTTGAGTTGAACCACTTAACTGTACCTGTGATACGCACGACAAAAAACCTCCAAAAATTAATTTAAAATTACCTCTAACAGAAGAGGTTTAAAGAAATACTTTTGATTTTGGGACTTTTGAAGACTTTTTGATTGTGTGTCTTACTCCCCTTGGTACTTCTTTAAACATCTTCTATTATCTATGTACACATATTATGAGATAGATAAATTAAAAAGTCAACTATATACTGCACTTTTTTTATGCAATATTTTCGTTATTCCATACTTGTCAAATCGCCAAAAAAGGTATATCCTTTATATCTAGGAATTACACTTGAGGGTAGAAATATGGAAATCTCATATTTAAGAATATCTGTAACAGATAAATGTAATTTAAAATGTTTTTACTGCAGACCAGATAATATGGAGTTTATTCCTCACGATGAGATATTAAGATATGAAGAAATTGCAAAGTTAGTCAAAGCGATGACAAAGTATGGACTAAAAAAAGTCAGAATAACAGGCGGAGAACCTTTAGTCAGACCACAAATAGAAAATTTAGTATCACTACTTAAAAGCATTCCTCAGATAGAAGATATAGGAATGACAACAAATGGAATAACACTATCTTATCATGCGGAAAAATTAAGAAAAGCTGGGTTAAATAGATTAAACATAAGTATAGATAGCCTAAAACCAGATTTATTCTACAAAATAACCAAAGGAAGATTAGAAGATGTTTTAGAAGGTATAAGAGTAAGTAAAAAGTTAGGGTTTGACCCTATAAAGATAAATGCGGTGGTAATAAAAGGTTTAAATGAAGATGAAGCTCTTGATTTTGTAGAGTTTGCCATAGATTACGGCGTAGAGGTTAGATTTATAGAAATGATGCCACTTGGACAAGGGTCTATAAAATGGGAAAAAGATATGGTTCAACCTCTTGAAGAGATAAAAAGAAAAATAGAGGAAAAATATGGGACACTAATTCCGTCGTTTTCAATCGGTAGTGGTGCTGCTAGAGTCTATGAGATACCAAAGTATAAGGCAAAAATTGGATTTATTACCCCTATATCAAATCCATTCTGCGATGGTTGTTCTAAATTAAGACTCACTGCTGAAGGTAGTATTAAATTATGTCTTAGAACAGATGAAGAGATTCCTGTAAAAGAAGTTTTGAGATACGGAAGTGAGGAAGATTTAGACAGATTTTTACAGCAAGTATTAGTAGCAAAAGAAATATCAAATCTAAAGATTAAAAATAGTAGCTATGCTTTTTCAGACTGTGTCAGGGTAATGACAAGTATAGGTGGGTAAATTAATTTAATTTGAATTTTTTAGTGTATAATTTTTCTAAAAAATTTTAGGTGATTTGCCATGGCAGAGATTAAAGGTCAGATTGACAAAGAAGTTATTGATACACTTGTATCTTTAACAAGGAATATCTTGGGGGATAAAGCGGTTGACGAAATACTAAGAGTTTTACCTGAAAAACTAAAAGGCTCTCCTACAGGGAAAGATATAGTTTTTGCATTTGCTGATGAAGTGCAAAATATTTACGGTAAAAAAGGTGGTTATGCTATTATAAGACAGCTTGGTAGAGAAGTTGCTAAAGTTTTGATGGATAACCATCCAAAAGAAGAATGGGAAGAATTACTTGAAAAAAGTTTGAACACGTTTGGTTTTGCATACAAGATAGAAAGAAACAAAAACGAAGCGTATATATGTAACTGTGTATTTTACGAAGGCGTTTTAAAACCAAGAAACTTAGCACCTATTGAACACTGTGTTTGTTGGTGTGGATGGGGATTTATAGAGGCTTTTGTAAGGAAGTTAGAAGAGGGTGTAAAGGGCATTCAATGGGTTGAAAGGGATTACGAAAATCAAAAATGTAAATTTATATTTTTGAGGTAAGAAAATGGATAAAGCTTTAATAGGAGTACTAACCATATCAGACAGGGCAAGTAGAGGAATATACGAAGATATAAGTGGAAAAGCAATTATAGATTATTTAAACGATGTTTTAATCACACCTTTTGAAGTAGACTACAGAGTTATACCTGACGAGTTTGAAGTTATAAAAGAAACTATGATAGATATGGTAGATAATAAAGGCTGTTGTCTTATTCTTACTACTGGAGGAACTGGACCAGCTAAAAGAGATGTTACACCTGAGGCAACGGAATCAGTCTGTGAAAAGATGATGCCCGGATTTGGAGAACTGATGAGACAAGTTTCTCTGCAGCAGGTACCTACTGCTATTTTATCAAGACAAACAGCTGGAATAAGAGGTAGCTGTCTAATAGTAAACCTTCCAGGTAAGCCTCAGTCTATAAAACTGTGTCTTGATGCAGTTTTTCCAGCTATACCTTACTGTATTGAGCTTATAGATGGACCGTTTATTGACACAGACCCATCTAAAGTAAAAGCTTTTCGTCCTAAGAAATAACGTTATTTTTATAAGCCTGAAAAGTGTTATAAAGTAGCATAGCAACAGTCATAGGACCAACACCACCGGGAACAGGTGTTATGGCTGATACTTTTTTACTTACATTTTCAAAGTCTACGTCTCCAACTATTTTACCATCAACCCTGTTTATACCTACATCTATGACAACTGCTCCTTCTTTAACCATATCTGCAGTTATAAGTTTAGGTTTACCTACAGCAACCACAAGAATATCTGCTTTTAATGTGTGGGATTTTAAATCTTTCGTATTTTTATGACATATAGTAACAGTAGATTTTTCATCTTTTAAAAACAGCAAGGACATAGGCTTTCCTACTATATTACTTGCCCCTACTACTACAACATCCTTTCCAAAAGTGTCTATATTGTAGTACTCAAGGAGTTTCATTATACCGTAAGGAGTGCAAGGGATTATACCATCATTTCTTCCAGTTGCAAGTTTTCCTACATTAAGAGGATGAAAACCATCAACGTCTTTTTTTGGATTTATAGCTTCTATTATCTCTAAAGTGTTTATATGAGAAGGAAGAGGGAGCTGAACTAAAATTCCGTCAACTTCCTCATCTCCGTTAAGCTGTCCTATAAGGTCTAAAAGTTCTATCTGAGTTATGTTCTCTGGCAAGAAGAAGGGTTTAGAGTTTATTCCAACAGACTGACAGTCTTTAATCTTTTTATTAACGTATATCTGACTTGCAGGATTTTCTCCCACAAGTATAACAGCTAAAGTAGGTCTTCTGTAGCCTTTATTTAAAAACTCTTGTAATTCTTGCTTTATCTGGTTTTTAATCTTTTCAGCTAACTCCTTTCCATTTAAAAGAATCATCAAAACTCCCTTAGTGTTTAAAGTGTCTCATTTTTGTAAAAATCATAGCAATTGAGTACTCATTACAAGCTTGAATAACTTCGTTGTCCCTTATAGAACCTCCGGGCTGAATTACAGCCTTTATCCCATACTTAGCGGCAAAATCTATACTATCTCTAAACGGGAAGAATGCTTCCGATGCAAGAACACTTCCTTCTAACTCAAGTCCAAACTCTTGAGCTTTCTTAACAGCTGTTTCTAAACTGTCAACCCTTGAAGTTTGACCTACCCCTATACCTATAGACCTTTTGTCTTTAGCTATTACAACTGCGTTTGATTTAACATGTTTTACTACTTTTAATGCAAATATTAAGTCTTCTAACTCTTTTTCTGTTGGTTTTCTTTCTGTTACCACTTCTAAAGTCTCATAAACCTTCCGTCCAATATTTCGGGAAAGCCTGTGACTTGAGATACTTCTATTACATTTATACCATTTTCTTTTAAGTATTTAGCAGTCCCTGAAGAAGACACTATCTCATAACCAAGGTTTACAAGTTCTCTTGCAAAATCTATAACTCCTGTTTTGTTTGATACAGATATTAAAGCTCTTTTCAACTACTCCTCCTTACTTTCACTTTTTTGTTCTTCTTGGAGAGATTGTTTTATTATATCTTCCATTATGTTTGCAAGCATTTCTCCTCTTTGGTAAATAGTGTGTTCCCTTAAAACTTTATCTCTTCCAGCTTTTGATATTTCAGCCATCTCGTCAGCAGCTTCTTCAAGGTAGTAAGCAACTTTTCCTTCTATCTCAATGAAATCTATAGGATGGTATGTAATTATCTCTTTTTCTGGAGTAAAGAATGATTTTGATAAAAGTCTTTCTTCTACAAAGGTTAAACTTCCAGTAGCAACACTGTCAAAAACTGTAAATCCAAGTCCTGTAGGTATAAAAGGTGGTTGACTTAGAAGGGATATTTTTGTTCTTGATAGAAAGTCTATAACATCTTTTTGAGTAACAATATCTTCATGAACTACAACGTTTTCTTTTGGCTCTCCTATAACAGGTCCTAAAACGTTCACCTCATAGTTTTCTATAGCATCTAATATAGACCATCTTCTTAAGTACATTGCATACAAACCTATCTCTGTCAGTAGTGCCATGAAATCTGCTTCGTTTTCTTGCTGGAACTGGTATAGAGCTGCTTGAAAATCAGGATTTAACTGGGATATTAAGTATCCAGATGCAAATCTAATAGGCATATCAGGGTTTCTGTATATAAGCCTTCCAAGTTCTACTGCAAATCCAAACAAGTTAGGGTCAAACCTTTCTTGCCACTGACTTTCTATCATATTCGGGTCTGTAATTGGACCTACAAATGCAACTTCAAACTCTTTTTCTCTAAGTGGTGGTATTTTTGAAGGGTTTACTCCGGGTGGAATAAATGCAACGTTTTTACCTGCAGACCTTAACCACTGGGCGTGTTCTATATCTATATTTACGTAAAGTATCTGGTTTGATTGTAAAACAGGCTTGAGTTTTGTAAAATGTATCATAGGGTCATCTATAAACCATGTTATATGAATGTTCCCAAGCAAATCACAGAAAGGTTGCTGCTGACCTTCCCTTTCTGCGTATATCATTCCATCAAGGTTTAAATCAACAGTAAAAAGAGGTTTATACTCTATTATTTCATTTATAACATCTTGAACGTTTTCAGCTGTAAGGTCTATCACCTTAACTTCAAAGTTTCTTGCAGAAATTGATTTAGCCAATCCATCTATTATAGACTCTGACATCTGTTTTGGGTCAGGTGTCTTTAAAAAAACTACCCTCGGTTTTAAAACTTTGTTTTCTTCCATTGGAAAACTCCTTTTAAATACTTTTATTTTTCAAAAATTTCTACTGTTGCACCTTGGGTATCAACTTCTAACACTTTATACTCAGCATTTATTGAAACTTCTTTAAAGGCTTCTACCATAGAAAGTCCTATTTTGTCAAAGTTTTCTGTAGCTAAAGCCAATATTGTACTTCCAGCTCCACTTAAACAAGCACCAAGAGCTCCATTTTCATAGGCACTTTGGATGACTTTATCAAAGTTTGGAATAAGATTTTTTCTATAGGGTTGATGTAGTCTGTCTTCCATAACTACCTTAAGAAGGTCATACCTTCTTTCTTCCAATGCCCTAATAAACAAAGCAGACCTTTGAAGGTTAAATATAGCATCTTTTAAAGGTACTTGAGATGGTAAAACTAACCTTGCTTTTTCTGTAGAGAGTTCAAAGTCTGGGATAACTACAACAGCTTTTATCTCCTTTGGAAAGTCCATTTTACTGTAGTAAGTTTTATCTTCTGTTTTTAAAGCAGTTATAAAGCCACCTTTCCAAGCTGGAAGAAGGTTATCCGGATGAGGTTCAAACAAGTAAGCCACTTTGAAAAACTCTTCATCTGTTAAAGGTTTTTTGTGAACTGCAAAACCTGTAAGTATTCCTGCCACTATAGCAGTAGCACTACTTCCTAGTCCCCTTGCAACAGGAATGTTTACAGTCTGTTTTAACCTTGCACCATGGAAAGTCTTTCCTTCAGCTTCACAAAGGTACTTAATTACCTTTATAAAAAGGTTATTTTCAGGGTTTTCTATAAACTCATTTTTAGGGTAGGACTCTATATATACCCCGTCTTCTTCTTCTACTTCAAACTCGTTATACAAAGTTAAAGCAAGTCCAAATGTATCAAAGCCAGGACCTAAGTTGGCAGTAGTTGCTGGAACTCTTACCTTTACGACCTTTTTACTCATTTATTCTACCTTCTAATATATCAACATACTCTTTAATTCCTCTTTGAATTGAGTATCTTGGAACAAATCCAAGCTCTTCTTTTATCTTTGTCATATCTGCTTGGGTGTACTCTTGGTAAAAGTCGTACGGACAGTCAAAGTACTCAGGCTCAAAATCTGTTCCAAGAGCTTGATTTAGGTATTTAATAACATCGTTAAACGATGTAGCCTCTCCACTACCTACATTGTAAACAGTTGACCTTGGAGCTTTTGCTGCAAGTATAGTAGCATCTACTGCATCTTTAACATAAACAAAGTCTCTTTTTTGCTCTCCCCATTTAAATATCCTTGGTCTTTGTCCTGATTTCATCTGTAAGTAAAGCTGGTAAATCATACTTGCAAACTTTCCTTTATGGGCTTCTCTTGGACCGTAAACGTTAAAGTACCTAACTCCAACTATCTTAAGACTTGTTTTTTCTGCAAACTCTTGAGCAAGGTTATCCATTATATACTTAGAAAAAGCGTAAACATTCTCTGGAGATTTCTCCCTATCTTCTTTTAAAGGGACTTTTTCTCTAACATTTCCATAAACAGAAGCTGAAGAAGCATACACTACTATACTTTCATTATCGTAGGCAAGTTCAAGAACGTTTTTAAATCCATCTACGTTTCTTCTCATCATATACTCTTGGTCTGTTACAGTCGTGTCTGTTATTGAGGCAAGGTGAAAGATAACGTCAGGTTTAAAATCTTCTATCTTGAAGAAAACTTCGTCTGTTGAAACATCACATGAGTAAACTATACCTTTAAAACCTTTTAAGTTTTTAAAGTTTGCACTTGAAAAGTCATCTAATATAAGTATTTTACTATTAGGGTACTCTTTTTGTAGTTTCAGCGCAAGGTTAGACCCTATAAATCCAGCTCCACCAGTAATCAGTATGTTATGAAACATTCATTACACCTCTATGTAAAATAGTTCTTGGCCGTACTCTACAGGCTGTCCGTTTTCAACTAAGATTTTAGCAACTCTACCATCAACATCGGACTCTATCTCGTTCATAACTTTTAGAGCTTCTATAATACAAAGCACCTGCCCTTTTGAAACCATATCTCCTTCTTCTACAAAGGGTGGAGCTCCGGGAGATGGAGCTCTGTAAAACGTTCCTACTAAAGGTGATTTTATAACATGATACTTTTTGTTAGACTCTTCCTTTACTAAAGGCTCTGAAGATGTTTTTATCTCTTCTTTTATCTCTACAACTGGCTGAGGAATATACTGAATTTGTGGAGCTGTAGGTTGGGACATAACTACTTCCTTTGGTCCCAAATACTGTTTTATATGTATCTTCCCTTCTTCTGTTGATATTTCTATCTCTTCTATTTTTGTGTCTTTTATCTTTTCAATAAGTTCAAACACAAAACTCTTATCCATAACTCCTCCAACTTTCCCTGTATCAGGAAAGATTTACTTGTTAACTCTCTCTATGTAAGTTCCCTTTTCCGTGTCTACTTTTATCTTATCTCCTACGTTAATAAAAAGAGGTACCTGTATAACAGCACCTGTTTCTATTTTTGCAGGTTTTGTAGTTCCTGTTGCTGTATCTCCTTTAAATCCCGGTTCTGTTTCAATAACTTCGTAGACTTCATGTTTTGGAAGTTCTATACCTATAGGGTTTCCTCTATCTAAGAAAACAACCACCTGCATACCTTCTTTTAAAAACTGAGCTTCATACTCCATATTTTCAGCAGGAACAGCAAATGTTTCATAAGTGTTTGTATCTAAAAAGTAATAGTAAGACCCATCAGTGTAGGAGTAGTTCATAAACCTCTGTTCAAAGTCCGCAAGTTCAATAGAGTCAGATGATTTAAATGTAAATTCTGTTACGTTTCCTGTTCTCATATTTTTTGCTCTAACTCTAACAAATGCCTGTCCCTTTCCGGGTTTTACGTGCTCATAACTTACAACTTTATAAGGTTGGTTGTCAACAAGGATAAACTGGTCTCTTGCTATCCTATTGATATCAATTTTAACGCCCATAAACTCCTCCAAGAATTTTTTTTAAAGTAAAATTATACCAAAAATTTAAGTATCACTTGTGTTAAAATTTTTATACATTCTTTGAACCTACTCTTGAGAGGTGGAATAATGAAAAAGTTGATTACTTCCATTTTACTACTATTTTCTATTACTTTTGCTACAGAGTGTCAACCTAAAATCTCTATGTCTGATGTTGAAAAAACTGCATCATCTTATGTAGGAAATATAACCTCTGTAAAACTCTCAAAAAATAGGTCTGGAGAGTGTTATTACAAAGTCTACGGTGAGAAAGGTTACGTAACAATAGATGCCTTAAATGGTGAGCTTTTAAAATTTACAAAAAAGAGGGAAAAGTAGTTGGATATAGGATTAAGTGGTTATCAGTGGGTTTTGCTAAGTCAAACTAATCCAGCTCCACAACATTTAAAAGAAAGGTTTGGAGAAGTCTTTGCACAAGTTCTTTACAACAGAAAAGATTTATTCGATAAAGATTTTTCCGATGATTACATAATCCCTCAACTTAGAAACCTGATAAATCCGTCTTACTTTTACTCGTTAGAAGAAGTAGCGATAAAGTTAGTAGATGCAATAAAAAAACAAAAAAGAATAGTTATATACGGAGATTACGATGCAGATGGTATAACAAGCACAGCTTTACTTGTAAACTTTTTTAGAGATATTAAAGTTCCTGTTAAGTATTACATACCAAGTAGATTTACAGAAGGCTACGGCTTAAACAAAGAAGCAATAAAAAGCATATCTACTGAAGCAGATATTTTAATAGTAGTTGATAGTGGTACAAACGCTATCGAAGAACTTCTTTACGCAAAAAGCTTAGGGTTAGAAGTCTTTGTTTTAGACCATCATGAACCATCAGATTTTTGGACAGATAAAAATCCATTGAGTTTTGACTCAAGTATAAACATTGTAAATCCAAAATTTTACGATGATGAAAAAATAAGCCCTATGTTTAAACACTTAGCAACAGTAGGTATTGCCTTTTACCTTATTTCTCTAATAAAGAGACTACTAAATATAGAGATAAAGTTAAGAAGCTATTTAGATATAGTAGCCATAGGAACTGTAGCTGATGTAGTACCTATGTCTTTTATAAACAGAGTGATGGTAAAAACAGGAATAGAAGAGATAAACAAAAAACACAGAGTAGGTATCACAAAACTAACAGAAGCTGCATCAATCCAAAGAGATATAAACACACAAGATATAGGCTTTATGATAGGACCAAGAATAAACGCAGCTGGAAGGTTAGCAGACGCAAGGAAGTCTGTAAAACTTTTAATTACAAAAGATGAAACTCGGGCAACTATTTTAGCAAATGAACTTGAAAATCTAAACAGAAAAAGACAGAAAATAACAGATAATGTAATAAAAGAAGCTGAATCAGAATTAAACAAGTATCCTTTTGAAAACGCAATAGTCTTAGGTAGAGAGAACTGGCATAGTGGAGTAATAGGAATTGTAGCTGGAAAGTTAGCAGAAAAGTACAAAATACCCACTGTTATTCTATCTATAGAAAATGGTAAAGCTGTTGGGTCTGCAAGAAGTGTAGCAAAAGTAAACATATACAAAGCTTTAGATAAATGTAAAGACTTATTTGAAAAGTTTGGTGGCCACTCTGCAGCTGCGGGATTTTCAACAAAGTCTGACAAAATCCATGACCTTAGATATAGACTTAACAGGTCGGTAGAGGAGGTTGCCGAAGAAAAACCATGGGCTGTAAAAGAGGTTGATATGGAAGTCCCACTGTCTTACTGGGATAAAGGAAAAATATTACAGATCTATCAGTTGGCTCCATTTGGAGAAAAAAATCCTTATCCAAAGTTTATAGATAGGCACTTGAGAGTAGATTACTTTTCTGTTTATGGAAAAAATTTAGTCATCCTTGATTTAAGGGATAGAAATAAAAAAGTCTTTACGGTAAAGTGGTGGAAGGGTCAAGATATTATCAATCAAATATCTGTAGGTTCTATAATTGACATAGTGTACATTCCTGAAATAAGCAACTACAAAGGTATAGAAAGTGTAGAGTTTATAGTAGATGATATAAGGATGGTTAAGTAAGTTTATAGTTTGAAAAATTTCTTTTCAGGCGTATTACCTAAGATCTATAATTTCGATGATTTGATCCGTTGTTAATATTCTCTTAAATCCCTTTTCTATCAGCTTTTCAGCTAACTTTTTATCATTTGTCCATAAGTATGCATCTAATTCTATCGCTAAAGCAACATAAGGTGTATCTTTCTCATCTATTTCCCTGCAAAGCTTATAAGCGCTTTCAATACTTGATTTTTTAAGTACTATTTTAGGAATAACGTGGATATTTTTTTAAAATTTCATAAGTTATTTTCCTCATTTTTTCTTTAGAAGAAGTTTTGTTTAAAATTCTATCTTCATACTTCTCTAATTCTAGAAATATAAAATCTGGTGCATAAACTTCCAAGTTCTTTACCAAAGATAAATAAATAGAACTCCCTTTGATCAACGCAGAAAATATAATGTTAGCATCAATTATAACCTTCACTTCAGATCAAAGCCTTTTTTATACTCTTGCCAAGCTTCTTCTCTAATTTTTTCTACTTTTTCCCAGTAGTTTTCTTCTGAAAAAGCATCCTTAATTTCCTTTGAGATTTCATCTAATACTTTTTCTAATTTTAATATTTCTAAATACTCCTGAATTTTCTCTTGAACTACTTTTCTACCTATTTCATAAACTTCTTGATCTGGCATCTCTATTAATATCTTCATAACAAATCCCAAAAATTTTTCATACTTTTAAATTTAATAGATTTGAAAAGATTTTTCAACCTTGAGTAATATTTAATTTAAAGTAGGACTAAATATATGGTGGGAAAGGAGGGAATCGAACCCTCACGGCCTTTCGGCCAAGGGATTTTAAGTCCCTCGCGTCTGCCAGTTCCGCCACTTTCCCTTTAGATGATAAATATTATATTACAAAATCCAAACAGATGCAAGTGGTATTCAATTAAAAATCACTTAGAAGGTAATAAATTCCATTTAATAAAAACTAAGGCTTTTGTTTTCCTTTTTAGCATTTTACATCCATATTTACCTATTTTTCTATTATCACAATCCTGCTATAACTTCTATTTCAACTAAAGCATTTTTTGGAAGGCGGCTTACTTCTACTGTTGACCTTGCAGGTTTGTGGTCTTTAAAATATTGTCCATAAATCTCATTTACAACTTGAAAATCTTCTAAATTTTTTAAAAAAATAGTAGTTTTTATAACATGATTCAGGTTAATTCCTGCCTCTTCTAAGATGGCTTTTATGTTTTCCATTATTATCTTTGTTTGAGTTGCTACATCTGAATTTACAAACTCGTTGGTAGATGGGTCTATTGCTATCTGTCCTGATATGAAAATTAGATTTTCATACTTTACAGCCTGAGAGTAAGGACCTATCGGTTTTGGGGCTTTTTCTGTATAAATTACTTGCATTTTTAACCTCTAAAATTTTCATTATGTTAAAATTATACCAAAATAACAACTGGAGGCTGTCTTTTGAAACAGGTAAATGTTGCTATAGTAGGATACGGTGTAGTCGGAAACGGTGTTGGAAAGATATTAGACACCCAAAAGGAACTTTTAAAACAAAAATCAGGAGTAGAGATAAATCTAAAAAAAGTCTACACAAGAAACTGGAACAAAACCTTTCCCCATCCCATAGAAGAAGAAAGAAGAGCTAAAAACTTAGACGAAATACTAAACGACGAAAACATAGACATAGTAGTAGAACTAACAGGAGGTATAGACTTTCCTTACAACTTGATTATACAAGCACTTGACAAAGGTAAACATATAGTTACTGCAAACAAAGCTCTCTTAGCAGAAAAAGGAAAAGATGTATTCACAAAAGCAGAAGAGAAAAACCTAAGAATAGGTTTTGAAGCAGCTGTAGCAGGAGGAATACCTATAATAAAAGCCTTAAGGGAGGGACTTGTAGCCAACGAGATTAAAAAGATATACGGCATACTAAACGGAACAACTAACTACATACTAACATCTATGTATAAAGAGGGAAAAAGCTTTTCCCAAGCATTAAAAGAAGCTCAAGAAAAAGGCTATGCAGAAGCAGACCCTACCCTTGACATAAACGGAACAGACGCAGCTCACAAAATATCAATACTATCATCTTTATCCTTTGGAGGTTTTGTAGAATTTTCCCAAGTGTATGTAGAAGGTATAGAAAAGATAGACACTTTAGATATAGACCTTGGAAGGGAGCTTGGCTACACTCTTAAACTTTTAGCCATTGCAAAATCTCACAACGATGAAGTTGAGATAAGAGTCCATCCTACCTTTTTACCTTCAGATAACCCTTTATCTAAGGTTGACGGTGTCTTTAACGCTGTGATGGTAGAGGGAGACAACGTAGGAGAGACAATGTTTTATGGAAGGGGAGCAGGGAGCTTCCCTACTGCCAGTGCAGTAGTAAGTGATATTGTAAGTATTGCAAAGTCCATACAGTTAAACATAGGAAAAGAAATAGAAATAACCTCTATGAACTGGAAGCATAAAGACCTTAACCTTACAAAAGTAAAAGATTTTTACACAAGATACTACATAAGATTTACTGTTCCAGATATAACAGGTATACTTGCAAAAATAGCCTCTGTGTTTGCTAAATACAACATAAGCATTGCAGCTGTCATACAAAAAGAAAAAGTTTTAAAACTTCAAAAAATGATTAACGAAAAGGTTGTCCCCCTTGTTATACTTACCCATACAGCTTCAGAAAACAACATCCAACAAGCTATAAAAGAAATTGTAGAAAACCATTACAGTATAGAAGACCCTACAATAATTAGGGTAGAAGATGAAGAGTAAGATATTAGGATTACTACTTGGAATAATAGGTTTTATAACTGGGGTCCATACACAGTTGGTAAATATTCCTTTTGAGCCCAAGGTTGTTTTAGGAATATTAATTTTGTGTATATTTTGGTGGCTCTTTGAAGTTGTTCCACTGGGTATAACTGGACTTTTTGGACTGCTTTTAGCGGTTTTTTACGGTATTGCAGATGTAGATAAAGTATTTATAGGATTTTCTAATCCAGTTATTTTGCTTATGATAGGTAGTTTTCTTATTGCTCACAGTGTCAACAAATACGGTTTAGATAAAAGAATATCTTTAAACATTCTTTCTAAAGATTTTTTCATCAAAAGTCCTATAAGACTCATAATTGGTTTTTCTTCAATAACATTCTTACTTTCTATGTGGCTCAGTAATACTGCTACAACTGCCATGATGCTTCCTATCGTTTTAGGAGTTGTCTATCTTTTAAAAGATGAAAAAATATACGGTTATAAAACTTTTGCATCATTTATGCTTTTAAGTATTGCTTACTCAGCTTCTATAGGAGGTATTGGCACAATAGTAGGTTCACCTACAAACCTTGTGGGACTTGGATTTTTAAAAGAAGAAGGAATAAAAATAGACTTTTTCCAATGGATGTTGTTAATGCTTCCTATAGCTTTATCTATGTATGTAATAATGATACTTTACATTGGATTCTTTCTAAGGAAAGTAAAATTTAACCCCCAAGAGATAAAAACAGTTCTTCAAAAAGAGAAAGAAAAACTTCCAAAAATATCAAGAGAAGAAAAAATTGTTGCAGCTGTGTTTTTACTAGCAGTATTTTTATGGATTCTTCCATCTTTTATAGAAGTTTTAGGTTTTGAAGATATAGGAAAACAGATAAGTAAAAAAATTCCTGAAAGTATCGTAGCAGTCTTATGTGCAGGACTTTTATTTTTAATACCAAAAGATTTAAAAAATTACCAAACTGTTTTGACAGTAGAGGATTTAAAAGAAGTTGACTGGAATACGGTTATACTCTTTGCATCAGGTATATCTATAGGAAAGTTAATATCGTCTTCAGGTCTTGGAGAGATTATAGCAAAAAGTTTAAGTGGTTATATAACATACATTCCACTACTACTATTTATTTTAATTATAGCGATTATACTGCTAACAGAGATAAACTCAAACACTGCAACTGTAATAATCTTTGCACCTATAATCATTGCCCTTTTAAAAAATAATCAAATAGACTTTGTTTATCCTACTTTAGCTATTATTGTCGCTGCCAGCTTTGCGTTTATGTTTCCAATAGCAACACCACCAAACGCCATCGTTTACTCAACTGGCTTTATAAAATTACAAGACATGGTTAAATTTGGACTTTTCTTAAACGCAGTAGGAAGTATTGTAATTTACCTTTTCCTGATTTTGCTTCGTTGAGTACATACAAAAAGTTGCAGAAAATTTATATTTGGTATATAATATTTATCCCTGATGGCCAGGTAGCTCAGTCGGTAGAGCATGCGGCTGAAAACCGCAGTGTCGGCGGTTCGATTCCGCCCTTGGCCACTTCTCATTTTAATTCTTCATACAACTCTCTTATACTCTTTTTAAAAACAGGATGAATAAAATCTGGGTCTAAATCCATCAAAGGTTTTAAAACAAAATCTCTTTCATGTAGTCTTGGATGAGGTATTTCTAAAGCTTTAGACTTATAGATTAAATCATTATAAAAAAGTATGTCTATATCTATCTCCCGTGGACCCCATCTGTATCTGTAAACTCTTCCTACCTGTTTTTCAACATTTTTAACAAATTCAAATAAAGATAAATGGTCTAACTCTGTTTGTCCCATTACAGCCATATTTAAAAAGTCTGGCTGATTCTCTACTCCTATTGGTTTAGTTTCATAGATTTTTGATACTTTTAAAATTTGTATCTTGTCTGATAGGATTTTTATAGCTCTATTTAAGTTTGTAAGTCTATCTCCAACATTACTACCAAGCCCTAAAAAAATCTTATTCAAATTTTTCCCCTTCTTTTATCCTGTATCCTCTTACAGCTTCTTGAGATGATATTGGTTTTGAGTTCGGGAACTGGATAGTTCTTATAAGTAAACATCCGTCTTTAGTTTTTACGACTATTCCTTCTTTATCGCTCGCTTTTAATATTTCTCCCGGTTTTCCTTCTTTACATTCCTTTAAAACTTCTACATTCAATATCTTTACCTGAAAGTCCCTAAAGTTTGCAAAAGCTTTAGGCCATACTTTTAAGGCTCTTACTTGATTAAAAATATCTTTTGCAGGTTTATTCCAGTCTATTTTACCTTCTTCTTTCTCTATTGGTTTTGCGTAAGTAGCTTTTGAGTGGTCTTGAGGAACTTTTTCTATTTGACCTTTTTCTATTTTATCTAAAACTTCTATTAGGAGCTTTGCACCTTCTTTTGCAAGTTTGTCGTGAAGGGTTATGATATCGTCTTCAGGGAGTATTTTTACCTTCGTGCAAGCGTAAACATCTCCTGCATCTAACTCTTTAACTATCTCCATTATACAAACGCCTGTCTCTTCTTCTCCATCCATGATTGCCCTTTGAATAGGAGCTGCCCCTCTGTATTTAGGTAGCAGTGATGCATGGACGTTTATAGTTTTATACTTTGGAATGTTTATAATCTCTTCTGGAAGGATTTTCCCATAGGCAACAACTACAGAGATATCGGGATTTAGCTGTTTTATAGTTTCTACAAATTCTTGATTATTTTTTATTTTTTCAGGTTGAAGTACTGGTATGTTGTGTTTTAGAGCTTCTTCTTTTACAGGTGGAGGTTGAACTTTTTGACCTCTACCTTTTGGTTTGTCTGGCTGGGTTATTACTGCTACAACTTGATGGTTTGATTGAATAAGTGCTTTTAAACTCTCTACTGCAAACTCAGGTGTTCCCCAAAACAGTACTTTCATCTTTTTTCTCCAAGTTTGATATCCATTCTTTCTTCTTTTCTCTTAGTATGTTTATAAGTTTATCTACTCCTTCTTTCGTTATTAGGGATACAGCTACAAATGGATAACCTTTTTCTGCAAAGTACTTTTCAAGTTTATCTATTAAAGATTTATCACTTAAAGCGTCTATCTTATTTGCAACTACTATCTGAGGCTTTTTTAAAAGGTCTGGTGAGTAGTTTTCCAACTCCTTGTTGATTATGTTGAACGCATCTATTGGGTCTCTCTCTCTAAAGTCTGAGACATCTATCAGATGTATTAAAAATTTGGTTCTTTCTATATGTCTTAAAAATTCATGTCCAAGTCCATGTCCCTCAGAAGCTCCCTCTATAAGTCCGGGAATGTCTGCCAACACCAAAAAGTCATCTACATCAAGTTGTAAAACACCTAAGACTGGTGTTAAGGTTGTAAATGGATAGTCTGCTATTTTTGGTTTTGCTTTTGATAGTACTGATATTAATGTAGATTTTCCAGCGTTTGGAAAACCTATTATTCCTACATCTGCGAGCAATTTTAACTCAAGTTCTATCCATTTTTCTTCTCCTTTTTCTCCAGGCTCTGCAGTTAAAGGAGCTTGATTTGTAGGACTTTTAAAAGCTGCGTTTCCTTTACCACCTCTCCCACCTTTGGCAACTATAACAGACTGTCCTTCCTCTACAAGGTCTGCCAGTATTTCTCCTGTTTGAGCATCTTTTACAACGGTTCCAACGGGAACTTTTATGATTAAATCTTCTCCATCTTTCCCCTTTTTATTTCCACCTTGACCGTGCTGTCCTTTTTCTGCTTTGTAGTGTCTCTTATATTTAAAATCCATAAGAGTTTGGAGATGGCTGTCTGCCACTAAAATAACATCTCCACCTTTTCCTCCATCTCCTCCTGATGGTCCTCCCATAGGGACAAACTTCTCCCTATGAAAAGCAACACAACCGTTTCCACCATCTCCTGCTTTAACAAATATCTTAGCTTTGTCTATAAACATACTTAACTACACCTATTGTTATTAAGCTTACTATTGAAATGCCGTTTGCTTAAAGTATATCATTTAAACTATTTGCAAAAATAACTTTTCTAAGTAGTTCTCTCAAATAGTTAATATCAGATATTTGATTTATCTTCTCTATAACATCATCTTCTACATGACCAAATTTCTGCTCTATAGCATCAATCACACTCTGTCTTAATCCTTCTATTAAACCTTGCTGTAGTCCTTCTTGTAGTCCTTGTTGTAATCCTTCCTTAAAACCTTCATCTCTCCCAATCTTTAAAACATCTCTTAACACCGGATAACTTTCTATCTCTTCCCTCGTCCACTCTATTGTAATTGGCATCTCAAAATCCTCCTGCTTTATGTACCTCTTTATCTCTTCCTCTATATTATTCCTTATTTTACTTATTTCAAGAATTGGTTTATACTTGTCAGTGATAAGATAAAAATACTCAAACATTCTATATGGCATAGAAGGGTCGTTTGTGCTTTGTATCTCTATGTGTAAAATGGTATTGTCTTCTAACTTAACAACCAAGTCAGCTTCTCTATTTTTAACTATTTTAAGGTCAGTATCTTGAAGGAGCTGCCAGTTTACTTTTTTGCCGAGTATTATCTCTATGAGTTTTGTGGCTGGGTTTTTGAATAGATGTTTTAGTAATAAATCGGTTTTTATTTTTTTTATATTCAAGTTCACTTAATTAGAATAAGCAGGGGTTTACCCTGCTTTATATAGATTTAAACTGCTTTTTTAACTTTTCCGGCTTTTAAGCATTTAGCACAGACGTAAATTCTTTTTGTAGACCCATCTTCTAAAATAACTCTAACTCTTCTTAGGTTTGGTTTCCATGTTCTTCTTTCTGTAGTTGCTGAGTGAGCTACAGTATTACCAAACACTGTCTTTTTTCCGCATACTTGACAAACAGCCATATCTCAAATCCTCCTCGATCAAATTTTAGAAAGAAATATTATACCATAAATTAATCTAAATCCATTTTACCCGGGTTTATAAGGTTCTTTGGATCCCAGACTCTTTTTATCTTTCTCATTATCTCCATCTCTTGTGGTGAAAACTGTTTTCTCATAAACTCTGCTTTTGTTATTCCTACACCGTGTTCCCCTGTTATAGATCCTCTGTAAGACAACGCAAGTTCAAAAACCTCTTCAACAGCTTTCTCTGCCCTTGCTACCTCATCAGGGTCTAAACCGTTTATCATAAAGTTTGCATGGACGTTTCCATCTCCTATATGTCCAAAGTTAACCATCTTTAGATTATACTTTTTACCTATCTCTCTAAGTCTTGGTAGAGCTTCGGGAAGGTAGCTTCTTGGGAATACTATATCTTCGTTTATCTTTGTTCTACCTAGTTTTGCAACTGCAGGAGATAAAGATCTTCTTGCTTCCCAAAGTTTTTCAGCTTCCCTGTCTGTTTTAGCTATCTCAACTTTTGCACCGTTTTGCTCACAGATTCTTGCTACTTCTGTTATCTCATCTTCTAACGCTTTAGGATGACCATCAACTTCTATCAGTAGTATTACTTCTGCATCCCTTGGAAGTCCAAAATGTCCAAAATCTTCAACTGCATTTATTGCAAGTTTGTCCATAAACTCCAGTGCAGATGGAGATATTCCTGCTTTAAATATATCTTTGACTGTTTTACCAACGGACTCTAAATCCATATACACAGCTTTTACCGTTTTTTTAGCCTTTGGCTTTGGAATAAGTTTTACAGTTATTCCTGTAAATATTCCTAAAGTTCCCTCACTTCCTATTAAAAGTCTTGTAATGTCATACCCTGCAACATCTTTTAAAGTTATTCTTCCAGTGTGTATTATATCTCCTGTGTATATAACAGTATCAAGCTCCATTATATACTCTCTAGTGACTCCATACTTAACACACCTTGGACCACCTGCGTTTTCTGCAACATTTCCCCCTAAGGTACAGAACTTATAACTTGCAGGGTCTGGCGGATAAAAAAGGCCTCTTTTTTCCACAGCTTGCTGGAGTTTATAGGTTATTACTCCGGGTTGAACTTTGGCAACTGCGTTATCTTCATCAATCCAAAGGATTTTATCCATCTTCTCAAAAGATATTAAAACACCACCTTTAACAGGAATAGAACCTCCCGTGTATCCAGAACCAGCTCCCCGTGGTGTTATAGGAATATCATTTTCATAACATATCTTTACAACTTTCTGAACATCTTCTTCACTTTCCGGAATAACTACCACATCTGGAGGAACGCTAAGTCTTGTTGCATCGTAGGAGTAAAGCATCCTATCCATCTCATCGTCTAATACTTTATGCTCTCCAATAGCTTCTTTTAAGTATCTTTTAACATTTTCTGGTACAGGTATTTTTTCAACTGGTTTTATTTTAAACATTCTTTTACCTCTTGATTAAAATTACTAAGATATATTAAAACTCCTTTTTTTAAAAATTACAATAAAAAAAATCATCTTTGCAATTTTGCAAAAATGCAAAAGAATATATTTACAAAGATTAAGATAGTACAATCTTTTAAACTGGCATAGATTTTGCTATAAAAATTTTAACAAAAGATTAAGAAAATTTAAATTGACAAGACTGCATTTTAAGTCTATACTTAAAATTGATAAATAACTTTATATAGGAGGTATCATCATGAAAAAAGTAGTAGCTTTAACAGTAGCAGCAGGATCTTTATTCCTTGCAAGCTGTGCAAACTATGCAACAAAGGATTACGTAGATCAGCAGGTAGCATCAGTTTCTGAAAAAGTAAACAGTGTAGACGCTAAACTATCTGCATTAGAAAAAGAAGTTGCAGCATTGAAAGCAGCTCCTAAAACAGATGCTGGTTTAGCTTCAAAAGTATCTGCTTTAGAAACTGAAGTAAACAACCTCAAAAACACTTGCCCAACAGCTTGCACTGACAGAATTAACAAACTTGAAAAAGATGTTGACGAGTTAAAAGAAAAAGTAAGCAAGCAAACTACTCATATGGAGAAAGAAGTAGAAAAATCTATGAGAAAATAGTTCTTAAAAGGCAGCTCCCCGCTGCCTTATTTTATTTAAAATAAACCCTAATTTCCAATTCAAAAACAAGAACATAAAACAAACAAGCCTAAATTCTCTTTTATTTTGGCTTTAATTTTTACTACCTGTCTTGGTTTGTCTTAAAATTATTAAAATTAAAATACTTGATACCTTGAGTGA
The DNA here is from genome assembly GCF_000021545.1 of Sulfurihydrogenibium azorense Az-Fu1. Lineage (NCBI taxonomy): Bacteria > Pseudomonadati > Aquificota > Aquificia > Aquificales > Hydrogenothermaceae > Sulfurihydrogenibium > Sulfurihydrogenibium azorense. Next base: position 368,509 of record NC_012438.1, on the reverse strand, counting down.
GAAATTCATTTTTTCAATTTTATTTCTAATAAAAAGCCAAAAGTAGCTCGGGTTATAATATACCCAAACTACTTTTGGGAGGTCAAAAAATGCAACTGGAAAAGTTTTATAACATACTTCTCAAAAATTTTCAATCATTTAAAGTTTCTTTTTATAAGAATACAGCTAAATCTAATGCTGGTAGAAAACCAAAAATTACCGATGAAGAAATAGCAGCAGTTTTCATCTTATCATACATAACTGGAATGCCTGTTTTGAAAATAGCAAGACAATTTATTGATGACTCTATAAAGTCTTATCACATATTCAGAAAATCAAGAATTAAAAGAATATACGAACTGCTTAGAATATATCTACAAATGAGAATACTGTCTGTAATTATAGAAGTTTTGGTATCTAATAAAAAACCAAGGCTTATAGTAGATGGTACAATACTTCCAGTAGCTAATGTAAACAGAGCAAAAACCCAGAGAATAAAGAGATTTAATGGAAAGAAGTTTTGGGTAAGAAGAAAAAGAAATCTATACAGTCAACACTACAAAAAAAGAGTAAAATTTGAAGAGATATACTATGGAGTGCTTGTTATGATAATTTGTGATACAAAGGGAAGAGTTTATGACATTTGGTTTCATCCAGCAAGTTATCATGAAGTTAAATCTTTTAGGTTAAGAGCAAAAACTAGTATTTGGTTTAAAAGACTTATAAGCCTTTTTGAAGTAATAGGAGACAAAGGCTATAGAGGATGTGAGAATGTTATCGTATGTGAGACAAAAGAAGATAAAGCTCAAAGGCAGATTATTGAGAGCGTATTTTCAAGGTTAAAACAATTTAACGCTCTTAGCAGATGGAGAAAAGGTATAACGCTTCTTTCATATTTGTATGCTTATGCAATAGGTTATAGCTTTTTCAGGTACTGTGAGGTTTAATTATGGCATTAATTTCTCACTCAACGTATTATTAAAATTAAAATACTTGATTACACCCCCCCCCACTTGTATAATAATATTGTGAAAATTTAGGGGGAAAATAAATGAACTTTTCTGTATGTCCTCATGATACTGAAAAGGGACTTAAATTTTGGGAAGATTTTATTAAAAAGGTTGAAGAAAAAATTAATGAAAAGATAGATTTTAAACCTTTTAAATCCTTTGAGGAAGAAAAGGAATTACTTGATACTAAATTACATCACATTTACTATGCTAATTCTGAAATAGCTATACAACTCTACCAAAAAGGCTATAAACCCGTAGCAAGATTTAAAGGACAAAAAGATACCTTCTTTGTAATAGGAAGAGATGAATCAGTTTTTAATAAAAGTTATGTAAAGATTGCAACAGCTGTATCAAACCCTCCTGCATATGGCTTGTTAAACCATAATTTTGAAGAGGTAGAGGTAATTCTTACAAAAACTTGGCAGGAAGTTTTTGAACTTGTTAAGGAGGGTAAAGTTGATTTAGGAGTAATATATAATCAAACTTGGGAACAGATAGAAAATAAAGAAGGTGTTAAAATAATTAGTTCTACGATGCTTGAAACTTCTCACTTTTTTATGTCCCATCCTTCTGTTTACGATAAGGTAAAGCCTGTTTTATTGTCCTTTGATTTTTTAGAAGAAGCTACAGACGAAGATATTATAAGAACAATAGAAGTTTTCATTAGATTTAACATACTGGTAAAAAGATGGGAAGAACACGACATAGCAAAAGCTATATTAAACATAAATGATGTAGGAGTTGTTATTTATCAAGAAAAGATTGTTTACATTAACGATTATGTAACTAAGATTTCAGGATATTCAAAAGAGGAAATACTATCAAAATCTATTTTAGACTTTATCTGTGACAAAGATAGAGAAAAAGTAATTCCTATTGTAGAGAAAAGATTAAAAGGAGAAAGGTTTCAAACTTCACACAATGAAGTTAGGGTTGTAACTAAAAGTGGAAAAATTTTAATCTTGACTGTTTTCAGTAATACCATCCTGTACAAAGGGAAATACTCAGGATTTTTGATATTTTTTGATATTACAAAACAAAAAAAATACGAAAGACTTTATCATCTATTGAGAGAAGTTAACCAAGCTATTACACTTTCACTAACAGAAGAAGATATGTTTGAAAAAGTAAGTAAGGCTTTAGTTGAAAAAATAGGACTTAAATTTGTTTGGGTTGGCACCAAAGAAAGTGAAGATAATCCATACTTTAAAGTTTTGTATAAGTACGGAGAAGATAAAGGATACCTTGAGGAAGTCAAAATATCTTGGAGAGAAGATCTGCCAACCGGAAGAGGTCCTACTGGAACTGCATTTAGAACAGATAATATTTTTATAATATCAAACACCCAAACAGACCCAAGATTTATACCTTGGAGAGAGTACACAAAGGAAAGGAACTTTTTGTCTACAGCTGCTATTCCTTTAAAAGATGAAAGTGGAAAAGTTAAATACGTAATTAATATGTATTCTCCTGAGCCTGAGTTTTTTGACGAAGAACTTGTATCTGTTTTACAAGAGTTAAAACAAGATTTAGAGTTTGTAGTAAAAAGACTAAATGAAATCAGAAAAAATATAATAATATCAAAGGCTATTGAAAACTCTGATTCTTGGGTGTTGGTTACAGACGAAAACTTTAACATAACTTATGTTAACGATACAGTATGTAAATTAACTGGCTACTCAAGAGAAGAGCTTATAGGTAAAAATCAAAGAATTTTCAAATCAGAAATACAACCACGAGAGTTTTATGAAGAGTTGTACAAAACAATACTATCTGGAAAAACTTTTTCAGCTATATTTGTAAATAAGAAAAAGAACGGAGAGCTTTTCTATTTAAAAACAACAATATATCCAGTGGAAATACCACCAAATATAAAAAGGTATTTAGAAATAGGTACAGACATTACAAAAGAGGTTGAATTACAGCATCAAATATCAAAACTTGAAAACCACGATACTTTAACGAACTTAATGAACCTAAAAGGATTTTTCTTAATAGTATCAGAGAGGTTAAAAAGTTTAAAACTCGATGGAATTTTAGCTTTAATAGACATTAAAGATTTTACTTTTTTAAATAAAACTTACGGATTTGAAGTTGGAAATTTTGTGTTAAAACAAATAGCAAGTAGACTTAACCTTTCTTTTCCTGATGGGTTAATAGCAAGGGTTGCAGCTGATGAATTTGGAATTTTTATAGAGATAAACAAAGAAAGTGAGGCTATCCAGCTAAACCAATTTATTAATAAATTAAATCACATTTTCTCAGAGCCAATACTTTATGATGATAAAATAATTAACGTATCTTTTAATGCTGGTATAGCTTTAGCACCAAGAGACGGAGATAGTTTAGAATTACTGTATGAAAATGCTTCTACAGCTTTAGCTCATTCAAAATTACAAGGAGAAAACGTTGTAGTAATATTTAACAAAGAGATAGATGACAAAATTAAAAATATTTCTTTTGCAAAGCAGCTTATAGAAAGAGCATTAAACGAGAATTTATTTACCCTCTACTATCAACCATTTTTTAATACCAAGACTTTAAAGTTAGAAGGGTTTGAAGGGTTAGTTAGAATAAAGGACAAAGATGGAAAGATATACACTCCAAATATTTTTATAGATGTTCTTGAAAACAGTAAATACCTAATGGATTATGAAAAATGGCTTTTACAAGAGATAACTCAGAAAGCAAGAAAGTGGCATGTACCTATATCTTTTAATGCTTCAGCTAACAGTTTTAAAAACAAAGATTATATAAACTACCTTTCTTCTATAAACCCTAACCTTAATCTAATAATGGAAATTACAGAAAGAGTTTTGATGATAAATCCAGAAGACACAAAAGAATTACTCAGTAAAATTAAAAAAGAGACTGCCTTAAAAATAGCTGTTGATGATTTTGGAATAGAGTACTCCTCGTTAAAGTATATAAAAGATCTTCCTATAGATGAGATAAAGATAGATATATCCTTTACAAAAGAGATTGTAGACGATTTAAAGACGAGGTCTATAGTAAAAGCAATTATAACCCTTGCAAAAGAGTTAGGAGTTAAAACACTGGCAGAAGGGGTAGAGACAGAAGAACAGTTAAAGATACTAAGGGATTTAGGTTGTGATTATCTTCAAGGTTATCTTCTTGGTAAACCTATGCCTGAAGAAGAAGCTGAAAAACTTATAAGTAATCAAGGGTAAAAGCGTTTTCTATGTGAGTTATACTATCTTGAAAAATTGCAACAACGTCAAACCTAACGTTTTTACCAGTTAGATTGTATTTGTATAAAAACTGCTGAGCTGCTTTTACAATCTTTTTTATCTTTGTTTTATTTATACTTTCCTGTGGCAGTCCGAAATAACATTTAGATAAACTTCTGACTTCAACAAATACAACTGTATCATCTTTTAGAGCAACTATATCTATCTCACCAGACCTTGTGTAAAAGTTCCTCTGTAAAATGTTATAACCTTTACTCTTTAAAAACTCTACAGCTAAATCTTCGTTTTTCTTACCTTTTTCTCTTTTATTCAAACCTTTGGATTACCGCTTTTTCTCTGAGTTTTTTAAGGTACATATCGTATTCTCTTTTTAGCTTTTCCATATCCTTTTCTGTTAGATTTTCTTTTGGAATGAGTTTCTTTTCTTCTTTTTCAATGTATATAAAATAAGTCCCTTCTTTTGTATCTACTTGGAATATATCTCCTTCTTTCCTGCTAAACACTTCTTTATCCAACTCTTCTGCAAGATCTCCTTTTTTTACTTCTCCAAGTAGTCCTGCGTTTTCAGCTGTAAATTTATCGTCTGAGTATTTAGCTGCATACTCTGAAAAGTTATTTTTATTTAGTTTTTCTTTAAGTAGTTTTACCACACTTTCGTAATCAGGCCTGTCTTTTGAGATGTATATCATTCTAATTTTTTTAACATCTTCAACGCTTCCTTCTACAATTCCTTTTGTTATGTAGTCTCTTAGGTAAAAGTGTAGAAATTTATTACTTACTAAATCTCTTGTTATAAACTCTTTGAGTTTTGTATAGGATATACCATTTTTTTCAAGTTCTTTTTTAAATGTCTCTAAATCTTGGATGTTATTTGCTTTTGCTATTGATAAAAGTGCGTTGTCTACCTCCTTAGGAGAGACTGATATCCCTAACTTTCTTGCCTGCTGGGATAGTAGTATAGAGTCTATTATCTTCTCTTGAGCTTGTTTATCGTCTTTTATTTTATACCACTCTTTGGCAAACTCTACGTCTGATTTTAAGACTGGCTCTCCGTTAACTACTAAAACTATTTTGTCAAAAAGCTGATATCCTTCTAAATTTTCTGCTTTTACAAATCCTAAAACCGTTAAAACAAAGATAAAGATAAAACTAACTTTTTTCATACTTTTTCTTCCTTTTTTCTGCATAGTTTTCAATTATTTTTTGCTGGTTTCTTTCAATTGCAAGGGCTTTGTCTGGAACGTCTTTTGTGATAACAGACCCAGATCCTGTAATAGCCTCTTCTCCTATAACAACAGGAGCCACTAACATTGTATCACTACCTATAAATGCTCTGTCTTTTATCACTGTTTTATGCTTTTTAAATCCATCAAAGTTGCAGGTTATAGTGCCAGCTCCTATGTTTACCTCTTCTCCTATCTCTGCATCTCCTAAGTAGGATAGATGTCTTGCGTTTGTTTTTCTTCCTATTACAGAGTTTTTAACCTCAACAAAGTTTCCTATTACAGCTTCTTCTTTTATTACACTACCTCCTCTTATTCTGGCAAATGGTCCAATAACTGCGTTGTCCTGTATCTCAGAGTCTTCTATATAAGAGTTTGCAAGTATCTTTACATTTTTACCTATTTTAGAGTTTCTTATAATACAGTTTGGTTCTATAACAGTTCCTTCATCTATAAAAGTTTTTCCTTGAAGCACAACGTTTTGGTGTATCTCAACGTCTCTTGATAAATCTACGTCAAACTCTATCCATACAGACTGTGGGTTATGGAAGGTTGTACCATTTAAAGCCCAAAAAGTAATATACCTTTCTTTTAGTATATTTTCTACTCCTGCAAGCTGTAGCCTGTCATTTACTCCTAAAATCTCTGTGTAATCTGGAATTTCTAAAGCATATACATACTTTTCTTCTTGACGAAGTATCTCTATAACATCTGTAAGATAGTACTCCTGCTGTGCGTTTTTATTTTCAAGTTTTTCTAAAGCCTGTATCAAGTAAGGTGCGTAGAAAAAGTATATTCCTGAGTTTACTTCATTAATCTGTTTTTCTTGGTTATTTGCATCTTTTTCTTCAACTATCTTTATTACTCTGTGGTCTTTGTCTTTTATAATTCTTCCATAGCCGTAAGGACTGGGAACTCTGGCAGTTAAAACAACTCCGGCTATAGACTTGTTTCTATAACCTCTATAATTTGTAAGATCAGCTCCTTCGTATCTAATGAGGGCTTTAAGGTACTCTCCTGCGTTGTGAAGGGTTTCTCCTCTTATAAGTGGCGTATCTCCGTTTATTATTAATACGTATCCATCAAAGTCTTTAAAGTACTCTTTTGCAGTGTAAACAGCATGTCCTGTACCAAGCTGTTCTTCTTGGTACACAAACTCACAACCATCACAGTTTACAGCATTTATAACTTCATCTTTTTTATATCCTACAACGATAACAGTCTTTTGAGGCTTTATCCATCTAACTCCAAATAGAGTGTACCATAACATCGGTTTTCCTAATATATGGTGAATTACTTTAGGTTTTTCAGATTTAAATCGTGTACCTTTTCCAGCTGCCAGTACAACTGCAACCAACGGAAAATCTATCATAACTCACCTCCTAAAAACTTTTCTACACTGTCAAGTATTTTAAAGATTTTATCAGATTTTAACTTATAACTTCCTCTGTTTATAATAAGTTTTGCAGTAGATGGTCTTATCGTATCAATAACTACAAGTCCATTTTCTCTGAGAGTTGTTCCAGTTTCAACTATGTCTACTATAAACTTTGCAAGACCAACTAAAGGTGCAAGCTCAACAGAGCCATAAAGTTCAAATATTCTTACGTTTATTCCTTTGTCTGAAAAAAACTGAGCTGTTATTTTAGGATACTTTGTAGCAACATCTAAAGATACAGGGTTTGAAAAGTAAAAATCTCTGTCTTCTGGTTTTCCTGCAACTACTATGTTACAGTAGCCTATTTTTAGGTCTAACGGCTTGTACACGTCTGGCTGGGATTCTAACAAAACATCGTCCCCAGCTACACCTATGTCGGCTATACCATTTTCTACGTAGACTGGAACGTCCTTTGCTCTGACAACTAAAAATCTATACTCTTTAGACTCTAAAATAAGTTTTCTTGTGTTTTGATTTATATCTTCTGAGAGTATACCTGACTTTTTAAGGATATCTATAGTTTGGTCAAAAAGCCTTCCTTTAGGTAGTGCAAATGTTATTTTATCCAATATCTCACCTTCCGTTAGCAAATGGTATACTTATCCAAAGCTCGTCCCTATCGTTTTCTGACTTTATCTCAACTTCTATATTCCTTGAATCAAACTGAGGATACTTTGAAAATACAGCTACTAAATCGTCCTTTAGTATATCTGCAAAGTTAGGTGGCAGTCCTTTTCTCTCGTATGATAAAACCATCATTAATCTTTCTTTTGCTTTGTTTGCCGATGAGTTTCTCTTAAAAAAACTAAACATTGACATGATTTCCCCCTGAATTATCTTCCAAACAGTTTTGCAAAAAATCCCTTTTTCTCTTCAAGCTCTGTAAACGGAATATCTTGTCCTTCTATCCTTTTTGCTATGTTTATAATGGCTCTGGCAGCTGGGAGTTCTTCGTGTAGTACAATCGGCTCACCTTTATTTGTAAAGTCTACTAACTTCTCTTCATCTGGGACTATACCTATCTTTGGTATCTGGAGTATCTCTTCTATATCTTCAACAGACAACATCTCACCTTTTTTAACTTGATGAAGCCTTATCCTATTAATAACTAATCTTGGCTGATTTTTTTCCATAGATTCAAGTAAGCCTATTATTCTGTCAGCATCTCTTACAGAAGAAACCTCAGGGTTAACAACAACTATAGCCTCTTCAGCTGGAGCTGATGCTGTTTTAAAACCTCCTTCTATCCCTGCTGGAGAGTCTATAAAGATGTAATCAAACTCATCTTTCACAGATTCAACAATTTCCACCATCTGGTGAGGTTTTACTGCGTCTTTATCCTTTGTTTGAGCAGCTGGCAGAAGGTATAAGGGAAGACCTCTTTTATCCTTTACAAATGCTTTTTGTGGCGGAACTCTTCCTTCTACAACGTCAACTATATCGTAAACTATCCTATTTTCAAGTCCAAGTATCATATCAAGGTTTCTAAGTCCTATATCTGCATCAATGCAAAGGACTTTTTTACCCATTTTAGCCAGAGCTGTAGATACGTTAGCTGTTATTGTGGTTTTTCCAACCCCACCTTTTCCTGATGTAACAACGTAAACTTTTGCCATAGAACGCACCTCTACTTAATTTTTTCTATTACAATTTGATTGTTTTCAATGTATGCTTTTTCTGGCTGATTTACTTCTTCGTAGGAATCTGGAGACCTTGCTATATAACTTGCTATTCTAAGTTGCTGTGGCATTAGTTTTAATGCCATTATGATTGCCGTTTCATCACCGTTTGCCCCTGCGTGAACAACACCTCTTAAAGCTCCCATCACAATAATACTTCCAGAAGCAACGACGTAAGCATCTGGATTTACATCACCTAATATAAGAACATCTCCATCATACTCAACACTTTGACCACTTCTCAGGGTTTTATTTATGATTTTTAAAGATTTTTTCTCACTTACAGGTTTTGGAATGTTTTTACTGTCAGACTTTGTATTCTGGTATCCCAAAACTTTTGTGTTATGGCTTTTTAATATCTCTTCTATTTTTTTAGACTGGTCTTCGTTTAACTCTAACCCCATATAATCTAGAACGGCGTAAGAACCTTTAAAAACAGCAGAAGAAAGCTTTTTTTCAAGCTGGTTTATATTCTCTTCTATCGATAAACTCGGGTCTAACTTTATAAGTAGTGCTGGAACTGTTAAGCCTTTAATCTCAATTCCCATATGTTTTACCTTCTTGAAAATTTTATAAAATTATGCTTATCTATTCTACTGCAAAATTCATTTGGAGGTCAAAAATTATTAATGGGTGATAATTTTAATGATTATTTCGTCTACAAAGACGGAAAACTTTACTGTGAAGATGTAAATATCCAAAATCTTGCATCAAAGATAGGAACTCCTTTTTATATCTATAGTAAAAAAGCTATTATAGACAAAATTAATGAGTATAAAGAGGCCTTTAAAGACTATCCTACTTTAATATGCTACGCTTTAAAAGCAAACTCTAACCTCTCTATTTTAAAAATCTTTGAAGAACACGGTCTTGGAGCTGACATAGTATCAGGAGGAGAGTTATACAAAGCAAGAAAGGTTGGAATACCATCTAATAAAATCGTTTATGCAGGTGTAGGCAAAACAGATGTAGAGATTATATACGCTATAAATGAGAATATACTCTCTTTTAACGTAGAAAGTCAGATGGAGTTAGAGGTTATAAATGAGATAGCCAAAAGGCAAAACAAAAAGGCAAACATAAGTATAAGAATAAACCCAGATGTAGACCCTAAAACTCATCCTTACATATCAACAGGACTAAAGAAAAGCAAGTTTGGAATAGATATAGGCCAAGCTCTGGATGTGTACAAACAGGCAGTAAAGATGGAAAACTTAAATGTCGTTGGAATTCATTGTCATATTGGCTCTCAAATTATGGACGTTTCTGTTTATAAAGAAGCTGTAGAAAAAACGGTAGACCTTGTGTTTAAACTTAAAAAAGAAGGTATAGAGCTTCAATTTATTGATATTGGTGGTGGTTTAGGTGTAAAATATTATCCAGAGGATAATCCTCCTACTGCCTTTGATTTAGCAAATACGGTTTTACCAATTGTAAAACAAACAGGATTAAAACTGATAATAGAGCCGGGAAGGTCTTTAATAGCCCAAGCCGGAGCTCTGATTACAAAGGTTATCTTTACAAAAGATAAAAAAGATAAACACTTTGTGATAGTTGACTCTGGAATGAATGACCTTATAAGACCTTCCATATACAACGCATACCATCACATAATTACTGTAGAGGAAAAGCAAGAGAAAATGGTAGCTGATATAGTAGGACCTATATGTGAAACAGGAGATTTCTTTGGATTAGATAGAGAGATAGGAAAAGTAAATAGAGGAGACCTTTTAGCTATCCTTACAGCTGGAGCTTATGGAAGTAGTATGGCATCTAACTACAACGTAAGACCAAAAGCTATAGAAATCCTTGTAGACGGTGATAAGTTTAAGATAATAAAAGAAAGAGAAGATTACAGCTTTATAACAAAGTTAGAAGAGGAAGTTTTATGAGAGTATTAGTTGTAGGAAACGGTGGAAGAGAACATGCGTTAGTCTGGAAAGTAAAACAAAGTCCGTTAGTGAAAGAAGTATACTGTGCTTCTGGAAACGCTGGTATAGGTAAGATAGCTACAAGAGTGAACATATCTCCAACTGATATCTACAACCTTGTAAGGTTTGCAAAAGAAAAAAATATAGACCTTACAATAGTAGGACCAGAGCAACCTTTGTCAGAAGGTATTACAGATAGATTTGAAGCAGAAGGTCTTAAAATATTTGGACATAAAAAGGCAGCAGCTGTATTAGAAGCAAGTAAAGTATTTGCAAAAAACTTTATGAAAAAATACTCAGTCCCAACTGCAAAGTTTGAAAGTTTTGACAATGAAAAAGAAGCCATAGAGTTTATCAAATCTGTTGGAGCTCCAATAGTAATAAAAGCAGATGGTCTTGCAGCAGGAAAAGGTGTTGTAGTAGCAAAAACTGAAGAAGAAGCATTTCAAGCAGTAAAAGATATGTTTGCAGGAAAGTTTGGTCCTGCAAGTAAAAGAGTTGTAATAGAAGAATTTTTAGAAGGTGAGGAAGCTTCTTACATATGTTTTGTTAAAGATGATAAATTCCTGCCTATGCCTACTTCCCAAGACCACAAAAGAGCCTTTGACAACGATGAAGGACCAAACACTGGAGGAATGGGTGCTTACAGCCCTACTTCATTAATAACCCCACAGATAGAAAAAGAGATACAAGAAAGAATAATTCTGCCGACTTTAAAGGGTATGATAAATGAAGGAAGACCTATGTCTGGGTTTTTGTATGCCGGACTTATGATAGGTCCAAAAGGAATAAACGTTTTAGAGTTTAACGTAAGAATGGGAGACCCTGAAACTCAACCAATAATGAGAAGATTAAAATCAGACTTAGTAGAGCATATTCTACAGATTTTAGAAGGTGATATAGATAATGTAAAACCACAGTGGATAGAGGACTATGCAATAGGCGTAGTAATGGCATCAAAAGGATATCCGGACAGCTATCAAAAAGGATTTGAGATAACAGGTATAGATGAAGCTGAAAAAGACCCTGATGTAGTAGTATTTCACGCAGGAACAGAAGAAAAAGATGGGAAGGTAATTACAAACGGCGGAAGAGTCTTAACAGTTACAGCAACTGGAAAAGATATAAACCAAGCAAGAGAAAAAGTGTATGCAGCTGTAGAAAAAATACACTTTGAAGGTGCTTTCTATAGAAAAGATATAGGTTTTAGGGAAGTAAACAGATTTAAAAATAAAGCTTGACAGTTTACTAAGAGAAACCTATTAATTATTCATATAATACTAAACTTAAGGGGGTAGTTATTAATGAAGATAGGTGTTTTGTTGGCAGGTTGTGGAGTGTTTGACGGAGCTGAGATACACGAAGCAACACTTACACTCTACTTTTTAGATAAAGCAGGAGTAGAAACTTTAATAATGGCTCCAAACATAAAACAGAAGGACGTTATAAACCACCTTACTGGCGAGCCTATGAACGAGGAGAGAAATGTTTTAGTAGAAGCTGCAAGGATTGCAAGAGGAAATATAGTCGATATAGATCAAGTAAAAGCTGAAGATATAGACGGTCTTATAATGCCCGGTGGATACGGAGTAGCAAAAAACTTTTCTAACTTCTTAGAAAAAGGTGCAGAAGCTGACGTTATCCCACAGGTAAAAAGATTGTTAGTAGAACTATTCAAAGCAGGAAAACCAATCGGTGCCATATGTATATCTCCTGTAATAGTAGCTGCTGCACTAAGAGAAGCTAAGCCTACTGTAACAATAGGAACAGATGTAGATGTTGCAAAAACCATTGAAGCTATGGGAGCAAGACATTTAAGCTGTCCCGTAAATGAGATGGTTGTAGATGAAGAGAACAAGATAGTTACAACCCCTGCTTATATGCTTGGAAAAACAATTAAAGATGTTGCAGAAGGTATAGAAAAGCTGGTAAATGAAGTTATCAGACTTGCTAAAAAGTAATGAAAATCCTTACAAGTAAAGAAATATCACAGGTAGATAAAAGCACAATAGAAAAAACCGGCATTCCTTCCTTGGTACTTATGGAGAATGCCGGTAGGTCTTGTGTAGATATTATCTTAAAAGACTACCCCTTTGTTAAAAATGTATCGGTAGTTGCTGGAAAAGGAAATAACGGTGGAGATGGTATAGTTATTGCAAGGTATTTGCAAAAACTTGGGAAAAATGTAAAACTTTTTATTCTTGCCCAAAACGAAGAAAAGTTATCTCCTGACAATAAAAGTAATCTTAACATCTTTAAAAAATTTTCAAACCACTTTTACTTTATAACCCAGTCTGATTTAGGCTTTTTAGAAGAAAACTTAGTAACTACTGACTTAATTGTGGATGCAATATTTGGAACTGGATTTAAACCTCCAGTTGAAGGATACCTAAAAGATGTTATCCAGATAATAAACTCAACTGGAAAACCTGTCGTATCGGTAGATATACCATCTGGGATAAATGCAGACAGTCCTTTTTGTGATGTATCAGTAAAAGCAAATCTAACTATTACATTTGGATATCTAAAACCTTGTCATATACTTTATCCTGCAGCTGAAAACTGTGGAAAAGTCTATGTAGCCGATATAAGCCTTGATGATAGCTACGCTCCATCTTACAGACAACTCATAACCCCTTACAACGTCTTACTACCAAAAAGAGAAAAAACTGGGAATAAGTACACATTTGGACATGTTGCCCTAATAGGTGGAAGTGTAGGAAAGTCTGGAGCTGTTATTATGGCAAGTAAAGCTGCAACTGTATCAGGAAGTGGACTTACAACGGCGATTGTTCCACAGGATATAAACCCAGTATTAGAAACAAACCTGATAGAAGAAATGAGTATTCCTGTTAGTAGTCAAAATGGAACATTTTCAAAAGAATCAAAAGAAGAGATACTTGACATATTAAATAAAGGGAAGTTTTCTTCAGTAGTAGTTGGAATGGGAATGTCAGTTAATGAAAACACTATAGAACTAATAAAAGGATTACTGGCAATTGAAAAGCCTTTAGTGATAGATGCAGATGGTTTAAACAACCTTTCAAGAATTGAAAATTTTAAACAGCTATTAAAACAAAGAACATTTCCTACAGTGTTAACACCCCATACTGGTGAATTTTCAAGGTTAACAGGTTTAGATACTAAAACAATACTTCAAAACTTTGAAAGTATAGGACTAGATTTTTCAAAAGAAACAGGTAGCTACGTTATATTAAAGTTTTCCAGAATGGTTATTTTCACTCCTGAAGGAAAAATTTATTACTGTAATAAAGGAAATCCCGGAATGGCAACAGCCGGAACAGGTGATGTTTTGGCAGGAATAGTAGGAGCTCTTGTAAACAGGCTACCAGTAGAAGAGGCCTTAAAACTTTCTGTATTACTTCACTCAACAGCAGGAGACTTAGCAGCTGCAGAAAAAGGAGAAGAATCACTAAAAGCAACAGACTTAATAGAAAATATCCCCCACGCTTACAAAGAGATAGAACTCCAAAAGAAAGTAAAGAGAGACAGTTTGATAAGAAAGGTTGATTAAGAAGATTTTGAGGTAATCCAATGGAGTTTAAATTTGATAACATAGACCAAGAATTATACAATCTGATAAAACTTAAGGATAATGTTATAAATATCTCTAATTATCAGTTTATAGAACCTGTGGGTATGGCTATTCTAAAAGCCTTAGTTTTGAGTGAAAATGTAAACGTTGAAAATTATGGAAATACAAAAAGTTATATGGATACTTTATTCAATAAAGAATACGACTCTTCTAAAAGTTATATTCCAATAGAAAACGTAAGATATGGGAGCATAGATAAGAGTACAAAACATGTTACGAATTTACTATTAAAACATAAAGATTTTCAAAATTTATCAGCAGAAGATAGAAAGGACTTATATGACTATCTATATTACATGATATCAGAATTACTTAACAATGCTTTAAATCATTCCTTAAGCCATATAGGAGCTATTGTTGCAGGTCAGTATTTCCCAAATCTAAAGAAAATACAGTTATGTGTAGTAGATAAAGGAGTTGGATTTTTACATAACATTAAAAGAAAGTATAATGTTAGTTCTGAAAGTGAGGCTATATTAAAAGCTATTGAAAAAGGGGTATCTTGTCCTCCTCCTAAACTATATTCAAGCTCGGTTAATAATGCTGGTTATGGTCTTTTCGTTCTTACAGAAATAATAAAGCATACAAGAGGAAGATTAAAGATAATCTCTAATGATGGGATTGTTTATATTGATGAAAATAATGAAATACACTTAAAAGATAATATTTCCAGTGATTGGAAAGGAAGTATAGTTGTATTTGAACTATATGAGAAAAATATAAATTTTTCAAAAGACGAGTTCTTTAGGATATATATATATCAAGATAATGAAGATACGGAAGATATATTTATCTAAGCTGCTTTTTTACTGTAGGATATAACGAGTTGGATTATTAACTTCACAAAATCTGATGCATTTTTAATTTTTATATGTTCTCTAACAAAATCAAGACCTTTTTCCCTAATAAGAACACCTATAAATTCATCTACGAAACCTTGTGTAGTTAAATCAATCCCTTCAAAATCTATAACGACTATACTGCTTCTTGATAACTCTTCTTCAACTTTTTGCCTTAGTATTAAGCCATTTTCTCTTGAACCTAACATATCCTGATTAAAAATTTCTTTTACTTTTATAACTACCATTTTTCTCTCCAAATCTTAACATATTATTTAATATACAGAAGTTTGGATAAGTTTTCAATAAAAAATTACACTCAAGCTAGTATTAGTTCTAACAAGACAGTGGAGCCTATCTTATCTAAGTATTCATTTGCATTTCCACATTTTGGTGATAATATACAAGAAGGACATCCGGATATACATTTACAATTTTTTATATTTTTATAAGTAGCTTTGAGTATATCCTCTAGTCTTTCAAACCCAACCTCTCCGTATCCAATTCCTCCTTCAAAACCATCGTAAATGAATATAGTTGCTTTTTCTGTTTGGTTATGAAAGTTAGTTGACATACCACCTATATCCCATCTGTCATTCATAGCAAATATAGAGTATATACCTATCATTCCATGCTCTATTCCGTGTAGACTTCCAATAAAAATATCCCTTCCACCCTTTAAAGTATTTTCAAGGTCTTCTATAACATGTAAATCTTCTTTTTTTACTCCTTTTTTACTTTTTAAAAATTCTAAAGAGAGAGCTTCTTTTAAAGTTTTTATTGGTTCTTTAGACTCTTTTACAACTCCCTCAATTAGTTTATAAGAAACTTCATCTAATATCTTTTTTAATCTGTTTAAAATGAAACTTTCTTTCTCTTTTTTAGTCCTTTCAATTACTAGATTCTCATAGTAATCTTCTACTGTAAACCACATCCCTTTTGTTATAAAATTTCTCTCTATATACTCTTCAAACAGTATATCTTTTATTCTTTTATTTTCTTCAATATCTACTTTTGTGTAGCCTACTATACTTGACTTTACATTCAGCTCTCCATAGTAGATTTTAATATCTTTGAAAGTTCTTCCTTTTTCTATATTGAGAATGTCTATCTCTGTCTGTAATATAGGTGTTGTGTAGTAGTTTAAATACTGCTCTTCTACATAAATAACTTTTTCTGTATCATCTTTCTGTAAAACTTTGTAGGTTGACCCTCCGTGTAGGTAAACTGCATCTTGATACATCTCGTAAAATGCATACTCTTGATTTATATCTCCTATCTTTTTGTTTTGATTAACTTCAACAATATCGTAAGACTCTCCCGTTGAGCGAATGTTAAAATCTGTATTTACAGATTTATTTACGTAAAATTTACCGTTTTTAAAGATTAATTTTCTCTCTTCTAAGAGATCTCTAACAACTTCTTTTTCTTTATCTGTTAAATCTTTTAACTCTAATGGAATTTCCTTTGCTGCAACAAGGATATGTTTTTTTAAGATATACTTGTTATCAGGGTTTATAACTGGTTCTTCTACAGACCTGTTAAACAGTTCCTTTGGGTTTTTTACGTAATACTGGTCCAAGGCATCGTTTTTTGCAATGTAGTAGTTTATAGACTCTTTTTCCCTTCTTCCTGACCTTCCAAACCTTTGCCAGAGAGAAGCTAACGTTCCGGGAAATCCCTTTACGATTACACTGTCTATATTACCTATATCTATTCCCATCTCTAATGCACTTGTAGATATTAAAACTTTTAACTTTCCTGTAGCCATTTTATTTTCAATTTCTTGCCTTTCTTTTGAGTTATATCCAGACCTATAGGGACTTATTTTAGATACTAATTCTTCATGTCCTTCTTTTTCTAAGAATATTTTCATGTTTTTGTAAAAAAGTTCCACATCTTTTCTACTGTCTATAAAAACGATAGTAGATATATCGTTAATTAGATGTTCTTTTAAAAGGTGCATCAACTTTTCGTTAGAGGTTGGTTTTGAGATGTTTATAATTTTTTTAGGTGATGGAGCTCCAGACTTGTTTATCTCTATCACCTCTTTGTTTACAAACTTTTTAGCAAAATCTACAGGGTTTTTTATAGTAGCAGAGTTGCATATATATATAGGTAATTCCCCTGTGTAGTGCTTTACAATTCTGTTTAACCTTTTTATAACGTTGCTAACATGAGACCCTAAAACACCTTTGTAAGAGTGAAGCTCATCTATGACAACAAACTTTAAATCTTCAAAAAACTTTTCCCATGTGTAATGAAAAGGAAGTATCCCTTTACTTAACATGTCTGGTGTTGTTATTAGGAAGTTTGGAGGACTACTTTTTATTCTGTATCTTTCATCTTTATCTGTAGAGCCTGAGTAGTTTGCTACAGAAGTCTTTATTCCAGACCTTTGTATAAAACTTCTTATCTTACTCTCTTGGTCTCTTGCCAGTGCAACTAAAGGAAAAATAAGCAGAGCTTTTGTACTTGGATTTTTACATACTTGGTCTAATATAGATAAAGTGTATATCATAGATTTTCCTGAAGCTGTAGGAGTAGTTATAACTACATCCTTTCCTTCTAAAACTGCCTTTATACCTTCAACTTGATGGCTGTAAAGTTTTATAGAGTTATTTTTTAAAAACTCGTTTAACTTCTTACAATCAAACTTATAATCTCTATATACAGCTTCTTTTGGCTCTAAAACCTTTTTATAAACTATTTCCATAACTATATTTTATCATCATTGAAAATTTTGAAAACTTTAGTATATTAATATCAAATCAATTAATATCGGAGGTAATAAATATGATAGAGGTAGTAGTAAAATCAATAGCTATAGATTCTATAACAGGAAGTCCTATACTTCTTTTAGCTGATGTTAATAACCCTGAAGATATATACCCTATATGGATAGGTGTTGCAGAGGCAGAAGGAATAGTGGTTAATCAAAGCGGATTTGTCCCACCAAGACCATTAACCTACGACCTATTTAAAAATACAATAGAGTCTTTAGGTGGAACAGTAAAGTATGTATCTATAGTAAATATGGTAAACAATGCCTACATAGCAGAGTTAGTAATAGACCAAAATGGTAAAGAGATAGTTATAGATGCAAGACCAAGTGATGCTATTAATTTGGCATTAAGATTTAACGCACCAATATACCTTAACGAAGAAGTAGTTAAAAAAGTAAACGTTTCCCAATTTACACAACAGCAAAAAAAGGATGAAGAAAAAGAGGAAGACGAAATAAAGACAGTAGAAGAGTTAGCTCAGCAAACAGAAGTAAATAATTTAAATCTCCCAGATACAAAAGAAGTAGGTATAAAAGAAGAAGATTTAGAAAAATTTAGAGAGATGCTTGATAACATAAAACCAGAGGACTTTTTGATAAAATAATTTATGTGAAAGTTAAGATAGGTAGTACAACCTTAAGCTTAGTAGTAGGAGATATTACAGAGGCAGATACACAAGCTATTGTTAATGCTGCAAACTCTTCCTTAATGGGTGGCTTAGGAGTAGATGGAGCAATACACTCAAAAGGTGGTCCATCTATTTTAGAAGAGTGTAAAGAGATAAGAAAAACTTTATATCCCGATGGGCTTCCCACTGGGGAAGCTATTATAACCTCTGGCGGCAATCTAAAGGCAAAGTACGTAATCCATACTGTAGGACCGATATGTAGTGGTGTTATGACAGAAAAAGAAAAAAAACTACTATCAAATGCGTATAGAAACAGTTTGTCCATTGCAAAGAAGTATAACATTAAATCAATTTCCTTTCCATCTATAAGTACAGGTGCTTATAGATGCAATAAAAAAGAAGCTTCAAAAGTTGCTTTAAACACAGTAATAAATTTTATAAAAGAAAATCCAGACTGGTTTGAAGAAATACGTTTTGTTTTATTCACAGAAGATATTTACCAGATATACAAACAATCTCTTGAGGAAATTTTAAATGTCTCTAATTGATATAGCTATTGTATCAGTAATGCTATTCATAGTATCACTTTACGCATACGTAAGGTATAGAGAAGAAAAGCATAAAGAAGAAAAAATGTTAATACCTACTTTACAAAATTACAAACAAAAGTTTATAGAAGAAAAACAGCAATTTTTGGAAAAAAGCCAAAACTTAAAACAACAACTTGATGATTTAAGACAGCAGCTCCAAGACCTAAAAAAGAACCTATCTCTCTACCCTTGGACCCAGTCTCAGGTAGATTACTTAAAAACTATGAAAGGATCAGAATTTGAGTACTTTCTAACCCAAAGTTTTGAGATGCTCGGTTTTACAGTTATAGACCCTCCAATTTACAAAGACCATAACATAGATGTAATACTAAAGTACCAAGATGATACTAAAACAGAGTACTTTGCAGTAGATTTTATAGATTACACTCAAATAAAAAAGTTAGATGATAAATACATTGAAAACCTTTTAAAAGGAAAAGATAAGTACAGCTGCCATAAAGTACTCATAATAACTAACGGACAGCTTTTAGAAACTCAAAAAAAACTTCTTATAGATAAGGATGTAAACTTTTTTGAGACTGACCAGATAGTGAGTTTTATGCCATCTATAAACTTCTTTTTCAGGTACGACGAACTTAGGTCAAAGTATCACGCCTGTGAGATACTTCACAAAGAAACGTTTGATGAAGTGATAAGAAGAGAACACTGGCTAAATGAAGTAGAAGAAAAACTCTTACAAGCTATGGAAAAAACAAAGGCTTAAATATTAGAAATAATTTCTAAAAGTCTGTCAATCTCTTTATAACTGTTTTTATGACTTACAGTTATTCTAAGTCTTGAAGTACCTTTAGGAACTGTAGGTGGTCTGATGGCTTGAATAAATATGTTATTTTCTAACAGCTTATCTCTTATCTTTAAAGCCTTTTCTTCACTGCCTACTACATAAGATAAAATAGGTGTGTTATGAAAGTTAATCTCTATACCAACACTTTTTAAGCCATTGTATAGGTACTTAGCTTTCTCTAAAACATCTACTCTTCTGTAGTCTTCTTTTGATAACAGTTTAAAGTTTTCAAGGGATATAAAGTTTTGAATTGGAGATAAGCCAGTTGTGAAGATTATAGACCTCATTTTGTTAACTAAAAAATCAACAAGTAATTTACTTCCACAGATAAATGCACCGTAGCTCCCTACTGCCTTTGAAAGGGTTCCTACCTGAATTATGTTATCTTTAGGAGTAATACCAAAATGATTAAGTGTTCCCCTACCTTCTCCTGTTATTCCTGTTCCGTGTGCATCGTCTACGATTAAAACAGCATCGTATTTATCAGCTATCTCTACAATCTTATCAAGGGGTGCTATATCTCCCTCCATACTAAAAACACCATCTGTAATGATAAACTTTTTACCTTTCACATTTACAGCTTTTATCTTGTCTTCTAAGTCTTCTAAATCTAAATGTCTGTAAATCACCTTTTTTGCTTTTGATAATCTAATCCCATCTATAATGGAAGCATGGTTTAACTCATCGCTAAATATTACATCATCTTCGTTTGTAATTGCCTGTAGTAGTCCTACGTTTGCCATATAACCGCTTCCTACTACTACACAACTTTCTGTCTGTTTAAAGTTTGCTATAAAATCTTCTAATTCTTGCTGGACAGGATGATAACCAGACACTAAAACAGAAGCTCCACTTCCAAGGTCTAAATTGTCTATATTCTTTAATAACTTTTCTTTTGTTTTTTGATTATCCCTTAAACCTAAATAATCGTTTGAAGAGAAGTTTACTGTATCTTTTGATAAAACAATTCTTTGACGGTAAAGATTTTTTGATTTAATATCCTCTAAACTTTTTTTAAGAAAATCCTTAAATTCCATAAACAAACTTTCTAAAGTTATCTAAAAGTTTTAAGCCAGCTGTTTGACTTTTTTCAGGATGAAACTGAACTGCCCATATGTTATCTACTTCGACAGAAGAACAAAAATCAATTGCGTAATCTGTTGTAGTGGCAACAATACTTTTATCCTCGGGGTTTGCATAGTAAGAGTGAACAAAGTAGAAAAATTCACCTTCTTTTATCCCTTCAAACATTTTAGAGTTTTTTTTCTTGTGAATTTGGTTCCATCCCATATGGGGAATCTTTATAGGGAGTTTTTCATCAAATCTTACAACACTACCTTTTAAAATGCCAAGTCCTTCATGCTGTCCAAATTCGTATCCGTACTCAAACAGAATCTGTAGTCCTAAACATATGCCAAGGTAAGGTTTTCCTTGATTTATCAGATGAATTACTTTGTTTTTTAACCCCAATCTCTCAAGGTTATGGATAGCATCTCCAAAAGCTCCAACACCCGGAACTACAATAGCGTCAGCTTTATCTAAATCTTCTGGATTAGATGTTCTAAGTACATTAAAACCAACTTTTTCTAAGGCTTTTTCAACACTCCTTAAATTTCCCATACCGTAGTCAACAAGTGCTATCATCTACGCCTCTATGTTTGACTTTAACTCTTTTACCAAATTTTTAAGTCCTTCAAAATCTCTTTTACCTTGAAGTTTTACGACACTACTACCAACTATAACTCCATCTGCTATCTGAGATATAATCTTTGCATGTTCTCCCTTAGAGACTCCAAAACCAACAGCAATTTTTTTATCTGTTATTTTTCTTATTAAAGTTATTTTTTCTTTAAGTTCGTCCCAAGGAAGAGTATCCCTTTCTCCTGTTATTCCTGTTAATGAAACATAGTATATAAAATCATCACTCATTTTTGACACAAGTTTTATCCTTTCTTCGTTAGAAGTAGGTGCAAGTAAGAATATTAAAGATAATCCTTTACGGTTTGCTACTTTTTTTAAATTTCCTCCTTCTTCTGGTGGCAGGTCTGGAACTATAAAACCATCTATTCCACTTTCTTTTGCTCTATTGCAAAAGTTTTCTTCTCCAAATCTAAATATTGGGTTGTAGTAAGTCATTCCTATTAAAGGTACGTTTGGGTACTTTTCTTTAATGGTTTTAGTGATTTGAAATACTTTTTCAGGTGTGATACCGTCTTTTACGGCTTTTTCATGGGCTACTTGAATTGTTACGCCATCTGCAACAGGGTCAGAGAATGGAAATCCTACTTCAAGTATATCAGCTCCATTTTCTATTAAAGTAAATGCTGTTTTAATACTGTCTTCTACAGATGGGTATCCTGCCATAAAGTAGCAGATAAGAGGTTTTCTACTTTGAAAAATCTCTTTTATCACCTTTTACTCCTTAACAGCTTTAAAGATTTCTGATACAAGGTTGTCTATTCCCGTTCCTTCTTTTGCTGATACTAAGAATATTGGTGTGTTATCATCTAAATCTAACGTTTCTTTTATAACTTTCTTTGCCTTTGCCTTTTCACTTTGATTTAATTTATCTATTTTAGTCCCTACAACAAAGTATTGTTTTTCAAAAGTATCAAGCCACTGTTTCATAAGTATGTCTAAATTTGTAGGTGGATACCGTGTATCTACAAGCATTATAATGAGTTTTAAGTTTTCTCTGTTTAACAGGTAGTTTTCAATCATCTTTTGCCAGCTTAGTCTCTCTTTCTGAGACACAGAAGCAAAACCGTACCCTGGTAGGTCAACAAAGTAAATATCGTTATTTAAAGTAAAAAAGTTTATAAGTCTTGTTTTTCCGGGGGTTGAACTTACCTTTGCAACAGACCTTTTAAAGATTGCGTTGATTAAAGATGATTTTCCAACGTTTGACCTTCCGACTACTGCCACCTCCGGTTTATCAGGAGGTGGATAATCTTCAGGCTTTACTGCACTTTTTATAAACTCTACACTTTTAATACTCATTTTTTAACTTGCTTTTTCGTATACGAAAATCGGTGGTTTGTTCTTTAGAACAACATCTTTATCTATAACAACCTTCTTTAAAGTCTTTTGATTTGGAGCTTCGTACATAATGTCAAGCATTATATCTTCTATTATAGCCCTTAAACCTCTTGCTCCAGTTTTTCTCTTTATCGCTTCCCTTGCAATTTCCCTTAAAGCATCTTCTGTAAATTCAAGGTCTATTCCATCAACAGCTAAAAGAGCTTGATACTGTTTTATTAAAGCGTTTTTAGGCTCTGTTAAAACTCTTACAAGCATGTCTTCATCAAGTTCTTTTAACGTTGCTATAACAGGTATTCTACCTAAAAACTCGGGAATAAGTCCAAATTTTATTAAATCTTCTGGTTGGACTTGCTCTAGTAGGTCTCCTTCCTCTTTTTTACTTTTTATCTCAGCTCCAAAGCCTATAGCCTTTTTACCCAATCTCTGTCTAATTATATCTTCAAGTCCTACAAAAGCTCCACCTAGTATAAACAGTATGTTTGTTGTATCTATCTGGATGAATTCTTGGTGGGGATGTTTTCTTCCACCTTGTGGTGGAACATTTGCTATAGTTCCTTCAAGGATTTTTAAAAGTGCCTGTTGAACACCTTCTCCTGAAACATCCCTTGTTATAGATGGATTATCTCCCGATTTTTTTGCTATCTTATCAACTTCGTCTATGTAGACTATCCCTTTTTCTGCAGCTTCTACGTCGTAATCGGCGTTTTGTAGTAGTCTTGCCAGTATACTTTCAACATCTTCTCCAACGTATCCAGCTTCTGTGATGTTGGTAGCATCGGCTATTGCAAAAGGAACGTTTAGTATTCTTGCCAAAGTCCTTGCAAGTAATGTTTTTCCTGAACCTGTTGGACCTATAAGTAAAATGTTGCTTTTTTCTACTTCTACACCTGTATTTTTAAAAAGGTCTTTTTGGTATATTCTTTTGTAATGGTTGTAAACTGCAACAGAAAGTATTTTTTTAGCTTTTTCTTGACCAATAACGTATTCATCAAGCTTAGCCTTTATTTCAGCAGGAGTTGGCAGCTGAGATAAACCTTCAAACTTCTTATTCTCTAACTCTTCTTTTATAATACTTGCAAGTCTATCTACACAAGAATCACATACGTATATACCATTTGGTCCTTCTACTAAGACCTCAGCCTGAGACTCAGGTTTTCCACAAAATGAACATTTTCTCATTTATACGTTTTCACCTCTTTTGTAAATTACCTTATCTATAAGACCATACTCTTTTGCTTCTTCAGCAGACATAAAGTAGTCTCTTTCTGTATCTGCCTCTATCTTTTCTATAGGTTGGCCTGTATGTTTTGCAAGGTATTCATTTAACATTCTTTTTAATCTAAGAATTTCTCTTGCATGAATCTCTATGTCTGTAGCTTGTCCTTGGAATCCACCAAGTGGTTGGTGAATCATTATTCTTGCGTTAGGAAGTGAGTATCTTTTTCCTTTAGCTCCTGCAGAGAGTAAAAATGCTCCCATAGATGCAGCTTGACCTATGCATATAGTCACTACATCCGGCTTTATATAGTTCATAGTATCGTAAATTGCAAATCCTGCTGTCACTACACCACCGGGTGAGTTTATGTACATGTATATGTCTTTTTCAGGGTCTTCAGCTTCTAAAAATAGAAGCTGTGCAACTATAAGGTTAGCAACGTGGTCATCTATTGGAGTTCCAAGAAGTATAATCCTGTCTTTTAATAGTCTTGAGTATATATCGTAAGCCCTTTCACCTCTTGGTGTTTGTTCAATTACTATAGGTACTAGTTGGTTTAGTATTTTATCCATCATTCTCCTCTTGCTTTTCTTCTTGTTTTTCAACTTCTTTAATATTTGCCTTTTGGACTAACATGTCAAGAGCTTTTTGTCTTAAGATATCACTTTTAATTCCTTCTATCATGTTTCTTTCTGTTAGATACTGTTTTAAATCCTCAGCCTCAGTATTATAACGTTTAGCTAATCTTTCTATCTCTTTGTTCAACTCATCTTCGGAAACTGTTAAACCTTCTTTTTCAGCTATCTTTGTGAGGACAAACATAACTCTAATGTTGTTAATAGCTGTTTTTGTTAACCCTTCTCTGGCAGCTTCTAACATTTCCCTGTTTGGATTTATTCCGTAAGCCTGAAGCTGCTGAGCGTACCTTTGAGCTAAATTTTGAATCTCTAACTCTAAAAGTGAGTTTGGAACCGGGAAGTCATACTCAGAAGCTATTTTGTCTAATATTTTTTGCTGGGCTTCTTGCTTTTTAATTTCTTCGACTTGTTTCTGGAGATTTTCTTTTATTTTGTTTTTAGCTTCTTCTACGTTTTCTCCTAAACCTACCTTCTTAACAAACTCATCGTTAAACTCTGGAATAACTTTTCTACTTACTTCCAAAACTTCTATTTCAACTTTTGCTTTACCTATCTCTTCTCCTTTTTCGTTATAGAGAGGAACGTTTTCTAACTCTACTTTATCTCCAACCTTTTTACCTTTTATAGCATCTTCTATCTCCTTTCTTAAAGTTCCTGAACCTACTATAGTTTCAAACTCATCTTCCTCTTCTTCACCTTTTTCAGATACTATATGATACTTAATTTTAACTTTATCTCCCTCTTCTACTTCTTTATCTTCAGGTATATACTGAGCATTTCTTTCTAAAAGGTTTTGTATATACTTTTCTACATCTTCATCTTTTACTTCTAACTTTGTAATTTCTACTTCCATTCCTTCGTAAGGTTTTAATTCAAACTCTGGAGCAACTTCAAAACTTACTTTAAAAGTTATCTCTTGGTCGTTTACAATTTCAACTTCCCCAAAGTAAACCTCTTGGGTGACAGGTTTGAGATTGTACTGCTCTAAAATCTCTTGTAAATATCTACTTACGTAGTTTCTTGCAACCTCTTCTTTAATTTCGTTTTTATATTTTGCTTTTACTATATTTTTAGGGACATTTCCTTTTCTAAATCCGGGCACATTTGCTACCTTAGATATTTCTTTTACAACTTCTTCTACAAGATTTTTTACTTTTTCTCCTTCGTCTTTAATAGTTAAAGTTCTAACTAGCTCGTTTGACTCTACTACTACGTTCATTTATGCTCTCCTTAACTGTTTTAAATTTTGAGAAAAAATTATATCATATCTACAAAAATTTTAATTTGCATATTTTTTGTGCACTTATATTTAAAATGTGAAAAATTTATCATATAATATTATTTTCATTTTAAGAATAAAATTCTACAAAGGAGGTTTTTTACCATGGGCAGTATTAGCCCGACGAAAATTTTAACTAAAAAAACTTTTAAGGAGGAAAGAAAATGGAAAAAACCCTCGGACTGCATATCATAGCAGACCTTTACGGAGTAGATTTTGAAAAATTAGACCATGTTGAAGACATTAAAGCTCTTCTTGAAGGAGCTGTTAAGTACGCGAATTTAAGTAAATTATCTTCTCACTTCCATCAATTTAATCCTCACGGAGCAACAGGAGTAATTCTCTTAGAAGAGTCTCACATATCAATCCACACGTGGCCTGAACACGGTTATGCTGCTATAGATGTTTACACCTGCGGTGGTAAAGAGAAAACCTTTAAGGCTATGGAATACATTATTAAAATGTTAAAGCCAAAAAGAGTTGATGAAAAGATAGCAGAAAGAGGCGTTGTACCGGTTAATCCGGAAGGTGTAAACATAGAAAAGTGGGAGTTAACCGCTACGGCTTAATCTGATAAAAAACATAGATACCCTTACTGTTGAGATGTAGTATTATATTTAAAAATCTTTAGGGGGGTATTCTATGTTAAACAAAAACTTGATGAAACTTTTAAACGACCTTACTCCGGCTGTTTTTGCCACTGTAGATGGTGATAAACCATACCTTGCTTTCGTAAGCTGGCTTATAGCAAAAGACCAAAATACATTGAGAGTTGCTTTAAGTAAAAATTCTAAATCTGTAGAGAATGTAAAAAATAATCCAAATGTGGCAATCTCTGTATTTGGTCCGGAGATTGCAGCTACTATCTACGGTAAAGCAGAAATTATAAAGAACAGTATTGAGGATATTCCTTTTGGTGTGTCTGTTTTAGAGGTTAAAGTTGAAAATGTTGTTGATAACCTATTCCCAGGAGCTACTGTAAAAGGTACTATACCTTTTGAACATACAGGAAATGTCCAAAAAGCTTTAGAGTTAGATGATAAGGTGTTAAAAGCTTTAAGAAGTTAAAAATTATCGGGACATTGTCCCGTTTTTTACTTTAATAAACTTTCTATTAATTCTTCTATAGAAAACCACTTGTTATTTCTTTTAACTGCTATTACTTTACCTCTTTTTATTAACTGTCTTGCACTTGATGGGCTGTAGCCTACTTGGGATAGTAAATCTGATACAAGTTGTAATTTTTTTCCCCTGTTTTTCATAAATTCCTACTATAATTGTGTCTAAGCTGCTTCTTAAACTTTTTGATATAATGTCCCTTAGGATTGTTGACTTTGTGGTTTTTAGTTTGTTAATTACTTCTTCTTTTTTTGGTGGTTTGTTCTCATACTTTTTAAAGATTTCTGAGAGCTGTATATCAATCTCTTCAAGTCCTTTGTAGTAAAGCTTTTTATTATCTTCATCACCTTTTATTATTGCAGGAGGGTAACCCTTACTTATCAAGAAATAATTTAAAAGTATCCTTCCTGTTCTTCCATTTCCATCGGAAAAAGGATGAATTTCTTCAAAGAATCCATGAAGTAATGATAAGTATTCTAAATTAAAATTTTTCTCAACAAAGATAGCAAAGTCTACAAAAATCTTAACCCATTCCTCTATATAACTTTCCGGAGGATTGAACTTTGCACCAGCAATCTTGATTTTCCCTTTTCTAAACTCACCACTTTTCCCTAAACTTTTATTAATCTGTCTGATTAAAGAAGCTCCAAATAAAAACTCTTTCTGTTTGTAGTTTTCATAGGCAAGCTCGTAAATAAACGTTGCAGTTCTAAAGTAGTTAAAAGCCTCTTCTTCTGTTCTTGTTATAGGTTGATTTTTAGATAAAACTTCCTTTAACTCCTTTCCAGAAATAAAAAACCCCTCTATCATTATAGAGTTTCTTGTTTCTTCTTCCAGTAGATAAAGCCATTCTTTATTTTTAACCTTTGGCTCTGGGAGTCCTCCCAGATTTTCTAATATCTCTTTTCTCTTTTTTATCAACTTTTCATCAATCATCTGTCACCATTAAATTTTAGTCTTCTTATAAAATTAAATTATAACAAAAACTTAAATCCGTCACGTAAGTATTCAACTTTTAAAATCGTGACATTAGTTTTTTGTTATAAGTTTACACCTTAAAAACTTGTATAAATCAGCTCTTCTATCTTCATAGATGATATGGAAGCGTTTAACTTAGAATCTAAAATATCATAATCAAACCTTCTCTTACTGTTAAAAGAAGTTAAAAATGTTTGGAAATCTACTTCACCGGAATAAAATTTTGCATAAGTAACTTTATAATCTTGCTGGTAAGCTTCTTTTGTACTTAAAAGTAAGTTTAACTTTTGTAAGTTATATTTATACTCATTGTAAAAAGTTGTTAGCTGCGTTTTTAAATTGTTTAAAGTTTGTATTTTTTGTTCTTCTTGAGCTATAACAAAAAGCTTTCTTTCTAATACAATCTGTTCTTGATGTAAAGTTCTCCAAAAGGGAAAGTTTAAATTTAAGTTAACACTAACAGAAAAAGCGTCTTGAAATCTTTCTTTTGATTTATAAGTTGTTCCTATAGAAACATCTGGATAGTAGATTTCTTTTGCAAGTTTGTAAGCGAATCTATCTCTTTTTAATGTTTCTTCCAAACTTTTTAATACAGGGCTTTGTTTTTCTGCTTCTTTTAAGATAATTTCTATATTTAGATCTTCTCTAAAATTTATCTCTTCTACTTCAACGCCCTTTATATCGTAGTTAACAACCTCTTTCAAGTGTGAAATTAAGGATTCTATTTCTTTTAGATAACTTAACTTTTCTAACTCTATCTCTGTGTATAAAATTTTAAGTTTATTTAATTCATAATCTTCTTTTTTTGTGTTGATAAGGTTTTTAACATCGTTTTGATACTTTTCTAAAAGTTCTACTTTATCTTTGTAAACCTTTATTCTGTAAGCGTCTTCTTTTATCTGGCGAATGAGTTTATTTTTTTCTAACTCGTAAATATAGATTTGGGATTTGTAGTTTTGTTTTTCTATCTCTTTAGATAACTCTAATTTTTCATACCATGGTATATACTGTCTCATTGAAACATTAACACTATCACTGTAAGATAGAGAAAAAGAAGGGTTAGGCAACTTTTTTACAGTTTCTGATTTCTCTTTTAGAACTGAAAGTTCTTTTTCTAACTTTTTCAACTGGGGATTATTCTTTAATGCAAGATTGATCAAATCATCTAAAGTCTGAGGATATACATTGCTAAATATAATAAGAATTAAAAGTACAATCCACCTCATCTCTCCTCCTCTTATAAAGATAATGTAGGATTTTAAACGTTGCAACTTTGTTATGATAAACTATTATCTAATATATATTTAAAAGTAAAAAAGAGGTTCTTAATTTGAATAGATTTACGATTATAGCAGGACCGTGTGTTATTGAAAGTAGGGAAATATGTTTTGAAGTAGCTGAAGTTTTAAGACAGCTACAAGAGAAATATTCTGACATTAGATTTGTTTTTAAATCTTCTTTTGATAAAGCTAACAGAAGTAGTTTAGAGTCTTTTAGGGGAAGAGGTTTAGAGTGGGGACTGTCTGTATTAAAAGATGTTAAAGATAAGTTTGGTTTAGAAGTTTTAACAGATATTCACGAAAGTTATCAAGCTAAGCCTGTTTCTGAGGTTGTAGATATAATTCAGATTCCAGCCTTTCTATGTAGACAAACAGACTTACTTTTGGCAGCTGCTGAGACTGGAAAAGAAGTAAACGTTAAAAAGGGTCAGTTTTTGGCTCCATGGGATACAAAAAACATAGTAGATAAACTAAAGTTTGGTGGCGCTGATAAGATTTACCTTACAGAAAGAGGAACAACCTTTGGTTATAACAACCTTGTAGTTGATTTTAGAGGACTTAAGATAATGAGACAGTATGCTCCTGTTATATTTGATGCAACTCACAGCGTCCAGATTCCGGGTGGTTTAGGTAAAGCATCAGGAGGACAAAGGGAGTTTGCCTACCCTTTAGCAAAAGCAGCTGTTGTAGTAGGTGTTGACGGTCTATTTTTTGAAACTCACCCAGACCCAGACAAAGCTCTATCTGACGGACCAAACCAGATTCCTTTAAAAGACTTTCCTACTATTGTAGAAAACCTTTTAAGATTAAGAGAGTTTGTAGAGATAAATGGTATTTAGACTTTTACTAACATTAACTTTAATAATATCTGCCTGTGGGGTAAAAGGAAACCCAAAGCCACCTCCATCTTTTACCCCATCACCTGTCGAAAACGTTTACGTAAAACAGTATGGCAATAATCCTTTAGTATACTTTTACTACGATAAAAAATACACAGACTCAAATCCTATAAAAGAAGATATTTACTTTGTAATCTATAAAAACGAAAAAAGAATAAACCCTCAAATCCTATCAAAAGAAAATCTTTACTGGTTTATAGATACCTTTGAAAAAAAAGAGAGCTGCTATAAAGTAGTTGTAAAAACTAAAAGAAGGGAAAGTCTTCCTTCTAAAGTTGTATGTATATCAAAAAAAGAAATTTCCAGTCTACAACTAAACCCTCCAAAATTAGAGTTAGTTGAAGATGCAGTAGAAATCTATCTTCCTGCTGTTAACTACCCAAAAAATATTTATAAAGTCAACAGCAAAGAAGAGTTTATTCCTACAGCTTCTTATACAGCAGATTCAGAAAAATTTGTAGACCAAAATGTAGAGTTAGATAAAGAGTACTGCTACTACTACACTTTATCTTTAGCTAACTCTGTTGAAACAGAAAAATCACCGACTGTTTGTACTGTTTTTAAAGATATTTTCCCACCAAATCCACCAAAAAGAGGAAAAATTATAGTAAAAGAAAATCAAGCAACACTTATTTGGGAAGAAAGTGATTCTAAAGATGTGGTAGGATATTTAATATATAAAAATGGAAATCTTTTAAACCAAATTCCACTGAAAACATATTACTTTACAGACAAATCTTATAAAAAAGGAGATACTTACAAAGTGATTGCAGTTGATAAAGCAAACAATAAAAGCCTACCTCTAGAGATAAAAGAAGATGAGTAAAGTAGTTAAAATAGATAAGATAGTCTATGGAGGATACGGTTTAGCTAAAGATGATAAAGTTTACTTTGTCCCCTACACTTTGGAAGGAGAAGAAGTTGAAATTGAAGTTGTCCAAGAAAAAAAAGATTACTCCCTATCAAATCCTATAAATATAATAAAACCATCTCCAGAAAGAGTTGAGCCGGTATGTAAGTACTTTACTTTATGTGGAGGATGTGATTTTCAACATATACCCTATGAAAAACAGATAGAGATAAAAAAAGAAATCTTAAAAGACCAGCTACTTAGAATAGGTAAAGTAGACCTACCTATAGAGAAAGTTTATCCATCACAGCCTTTTAACTACAGAATTAAAGTCCAGTTTAAATTTGACGGCAAAAACTTTGGATTTTACAGACAAAACTCTAATCAAGTAATTGATATAGATTACTGCTACCTTTTAAAAGAAGATTTTAACCAGATAATACACCCTTTAAAAAAGTTTTTATTTAAATACGCTTTAAGTCCATCACAAGTTATAGTTTTTTCAAACAGTAAAAATCAAAAACTTATTAAATTTGTCTTCCCAGACAACTCCCAAATTGCAAATATAATCCCGAAAATAGAAATATATAAAGATGAGATAGATGAAAACATAAAAGGTATTGGTTTTTACGACAAAAAAAAAAGGCAGCTACTACTTGGAGAATATGTTATTTTTGAGACTGTAGATAACTACAAGTACAGAGTAAGCATGGATAGTTTCTTCCAAGTGAATATATACCAAATAAAAAATCTTATCGATTTAGTGGTGCAAGAAGTAAAAGATAAAGGCTATAAAAGAGCTGTAGATTTTTACTGTGGAGTTGGAACGTTTTCTGTTCCACTGGCTAACTATGTAAGAGAAGTCTTAGGTATAGAGTCAAACGAAGAAGCTGTAAAAGATGCAAAAACAAACGTAAGACATAACAACCTAAAAAATCTAAAATTTTTAAAAGCAAAAACAGAGAAAGGTTTAAAGTATGCAAAAGACTTTAAACCAGAAGTTGTAGTATTTGACCCTCCAAGAAGTGGGCTGAATAAAACAATAATCAGAGAAATCTCAAAGATAGAGTCTATCCAAAAGATTATCTATATATCCTGTAATCCATCAACTTTAGCCAGAGATTTAAAAGATTTTAAAGAATATGGATTTAATCCGTTAAAAGTGTCAATGGTTGATATGTTCCCTCAAACTCATCACATAGAAAGCGTAGTAGTTTTAGAAAAGTTTTAAAATTTCAATACAGATATTTAAAGTTTCTATTGGATTTTCAATAAAATCAAATCTATACTTATCACCTGTAAAAACTAATCTGGAGGTTTGATTTATGAGTTCAAGAAGAGAGTTTTTAAAGAGCTCTTTGTTGTTAGCTGTAGCTGGTTTAACGATGAAGAAATCTTTTGCAGAAGATATTCCGTCTATAGACTTACAAGATTATCCGAGAACTGTGAAGTACCCTGGTAAAGCAGATTTGATAATGTACTCAGATAGGCCTCCATTACTTGAGACACCAAGAAGCTATTTTTCAAAAGCAGTAACTCCTAACGAAGCCTTCTTTGTTAGATGGCACCTATCAAACATTCCTACAGAAGTTGACCTAAAAGAATGGAGGTTAACGATAACAGGAAACGTAAATAAAACTGTAAGCTTAACGTTAGATGAAATCAAGTCTTTATTTGAACCGGTTTCTTACTATGCTGTTTTACAGTGTTCTGGAAACGGCAGATCTTTCTTTGAGAAACAACAAACAGCTCTGGGAATACAGTGGAAACATGGAGCCATGGGAAATGCTCTATGGATGGGAGTAAGACTTGCTGATGTCTTAAATTACGCAGGTGTAAAGTGGGACACTT
This sequence comes from Sulfurihydrogenibium azorense Az-Fu1, assembly GCF_000021545.1. Taxonomy (NCBI): domain Bacteria; kingdom Pseudomonadati; phylum Aquificota; class Aquificia; order Aquificales; family Hydrogenothermaceae; genus Sulfurihydrogenibium; species Sulfurihydrogenibium azorense. Next base: position 335,618 of record NC_012438.1, on the reverse strand, counting down.
TAGAAGTTGCATTTAAGGGACTTGATAAAGCGCCTTATCCTCAAACACCTGATGTCGAAAGGTCTTTACCTATAGATAAATGTCTTTACGAAGACTTGATCCTTGCATACGAGATGAATGGAGAACCTTTACACATTCTTAATGGATTTCCACTTAGACTTATAGTTCCTGGATGGTATGCTACTCACTGGATAAAGTCTGTTACGACAATAACGGTCTTAAATCAAGAGTTGAAAAACTTCTGGATGGAAGAAGCTTACCACATTCCGGATAATGCTTGCCACTGTGTACCTATTGGTCAAAAACCATCTAAAACAAGGATAATTACCCAGATGAACGTTAAATCTGTTATAGGAACTCCTGAAGACAACACAGTAGTAAAGTTGGGACAGACTATTAAAATTGCTGGTGTGGCCTTTGATCAAGGTTATGGTATTCAGGACGTTTTAATATCTTTTGACGGTGGTAAAAGCTGGAAACCAACTTGTCTTGGACCAGATTTAGGTAGATACTCTTTCAGAGAATGGTACTACTACTTTAGGCCTACTACAAAAGGAGAAGTAAAGGTAATGGTAAGAGCAATAAATAAAAATGGAGAAACTCAGCCTATAGAAGCAGGATGGAACCCCGGTGGCTACATGTGGAACGGCATTGATACTATAAAAATAAATGTTGTTTAAGGAGGTTGTAGATGAGATTCTTTAAAAAGATTTTAATCTCTACTTTAATGTTAAATGCTATTTTAATTAGCAGCTCAAAAGCCCAAGATAGTCAAGTTTACTCTATAAATCTTCCATATTATGATTGGAAACTGAAAGAAGGTAAGTATAAACTTGTATTTGAACAAAACTGTTTAATGTGTCATTCTCCGGGTTATGTATTTGGTCAATCAAAAGGCAAAACAGGAAAGGATATGTGGAGAACCGTTGTCTACCAAATGATAAACGATTTTAAAGCTCCTATATCAAAGGAAGATGCAGAGAAAATTATCCAGTATTTAAATGAAAATTACTCAAATCAATAGTAAAAAAGCTCCCTTACGGGAGCTTCATATATTACTCAATTGTTTGAACCCATTTTCTAAGCAGTTTACCAGAGTACCAGAGATTTATAACTGGATTATCTACAGAAGAAGCCGTTAGGACTATATCTTCTGATGTAAACGCTACAGAGATGGCCTGAGCTGGTAAGTTAGATATTGTGTATAGCTTATTTCCATCAAAAGATAGTACATCTACAGTTTTATCAGCTTTAGCAATAGCAACCTTTGAGTTTGATGGTGAAAGATTTGCAGAAGCTACAGCTGCACTTGAAGAAAAAGTTTTTACTGTAGATAGATCACTAATATTGAGTATTTTTACAGTTTTGTCATTAGATGCGGTAATTAAGTATTTTCCATCTTTTGATATTTGAATATCGTTTATTCTACCACTATGAACAGGGTTTGTGGAGACGATAGAATCAGAAGAAGTATCGTAAAGGATTAGTTTTCCACTCTCTGTTCCTATGTATATCTTGTTTGAGTAAGATTTCACAGAAGATATACTATCTCCAATTGATACGTCTTTAACTTTATTGCCTGTTTTAGAGTCTATTACAAAACCTTTACCATCTTTGCCTAGTAGATAGACGTTAGAACCATTTTTACCAAACGCAACAAAAGAGATGTTAGCATCAAACAGTTTGTTAGCAATTACCATAGCAGTAGAGTTATCCCAAACTAACACTTTAACAGGATTTTTCATATCTTTGTATTTGTAAGAGAGGGCTTTTATAGGTTTTATTCCTGATGTTAGTTTACCGTCATCAGAAACTGCGAAGTTTGTAAATTTATCAAAGTTTCTTACATCTTCAGGATCCCATAAAGAGATGTGAGGTTTTAAGTCTGATAAATCCCAGAAGTATATACCTGCTTTTCCTAAAGAGACAAAGCGTTTATAATCTTTTGTAATGGTTATAGGACCGTAAGCCTGAACAGGTGGAAGCTGAACATCTTTAAGTGTGTACTTTACTGTGTACTCATCTCCCTTCTTCCATTTTAACGTAAATGTATCTTTATAAACGTCTTTTTCTACTGTTATCTTATGTACACCTTCATCTAACTCAACTGTTTTTGGAAGTGAGTCTAACTTTTTATTATCTACGTAGATAGTAGTATCACTTGGGTTTGCGTCAAAGTGAATTACAGCTTTTTCTAAATTAACTGTTAAAGAAGTTGTTTTTCCATACTCTATAACAACCTTCCTTGAAGCTCCAACGTTCCCAAGTTTAAAAACTATAAGATGTTTTCCAACGTCAAGGTAATCTTTGAAAGGTGTTTTACCAAGGTAGTTTCTACCTTCCATTACAACAGCACCTTGAGGAATAGTGTTTGCTTCAAGGATTCCTTTAGGTCTTGGTTTAAAGGAAAGTTCTGTAGTTTTATCGTAGTATACCCAAACTCCTGTTTGTCTATCTCTATCAAACTCGCTGGTAGCAACTTCTACTGTATAACTACCTTCTTTCAACTCTATCTCTAAAGGTGTTTTTCCTACTGGTTTTCCATTGACATAAACCTCTGCACCCTGAGGTTCTTTAACTGATAGCTTACCCTTTCCTTCACAGGAAAATAGAAAGAAAGATAAGAGAATCACAAGGAAAGAAAACTTTTTCATACCACACCTCTCTTATAGTTAGTATTTACTAACATTATTATAAAACAAAAATTTGATTTTTATCATAAAATATTATAAATGTTGTTTTTTGGGGGATATGATGATAAAGATAGATTACACAAATGTGATGGCAAAAATAATCGGTGAAAAAGATGGTATAATCCCACAAGAGTTTGATGAGTATAACCATATAGTCCACGAGATACACGAAAAGATACTAAAAGAAAAAGACACTCACTTTTACTTTACAAAGCTTCCTTATCAAGACACTCAAGAGATTAAAACCCTTGCCAAAGAGATAAGAGAAAATTTTGATTACTTTGTTGTAATTGGGATAGGGGGTTCAGCTCTTGGCAACCAGATGATCCAAGAGGCTATCAACGGCTTTAACTACAATAACTTTGAATTTCCAAAGTTATACATACTTGATAACGTTGACCCTGAGAAGTTTGGAAACATTTTAGATTTAATAGATATAAGAAAAACTATCTTTAATGTAATAACAAAATCCGGCTCAACTGTAGAAACGATGGCTAACTTTGCTATAATCTATACAACCTTAAAAGAATTACTTCCAGAGACTTACAAAAACCATCTAATATTTACAACTGACCCAGAAAAAGGATTTTTGAGAAAGTTTGGTCAGTTAGAAGGAATAAAAACTCTTGATATTCCACCTGCTGTTGGAGGAAGATTTTCAGTTTTAACGTCTGTGGGACTACTTTCTGCAGCTGTTTGTGGAATTGATATAGATGCTCTTCTTGAAGGGGCAAAGAAAGCCGATAAAATTTGTAGTAAAACATCTATTGTAATAGAAAACCCAGCTTACCTAATAGGTTTAATCCATTATATAGCTGCCGAGAAAAAAGGAAAGTCTATCTCTGTTATGATGCCTTACTTTGAAAGACTTTCTTCGTTTGTAGACTGGTACAGACAGCTCTGGGCAGAAAGTCTGGGAAAACAAGGATACGGTCAAACACCTGTAAAAGCTATAGGAACAATAGATCAACACTCCCAGATCCAGCTCTTTAGAGAGGGTCCTAAGGATAAAATAGTTACATTTATCCAAGTTGAAAAATCTTTGAGAGATTTTAAGATTCCTTCTGACCTACCACCTGAAATATCCTACTTATCTGGATATACTTTAAAAGAGATTTTAGATATGGAGCTTTTAGGAACAAGAGCAGCACTAACAAAAAGTAAAGTACCTAACCTAACTATAACAATAGATGAACTAAATCCTTACAACTTAGGAATGTTAATTTATATATACGAACTTGCAACAGGATTTACAGGATACTTGTACAAAATAAATCCATTTGACCAGCCAGCAGTAGAAGAAGGTAAAAACTTTGCATACGGTTTAATGGGAAGAAAAGGTTATGAAGAAAAGTTAAGAGAGTTTAAAGAGTTAAACAGACAAGAGTTTATACTGGAGCTGTAAGGATTGATATAAAGTTTACAAAGAAAAACAGCAGTTGCTTTAATACACTATTTTGTCAAAGTTGAGTATATCCATATACTCCCACTCTCTGTAAGCCATTGCGTAGATTTTGTTTTTTGTTAGTATATTTACAGTGTTTTCGTCCATAGATAAAGAGGCTAAGATTGGTACTATTTTATAATCTTTATACTCTGGGAAAGCCTTTTTAAACTTTTCGATCTTTTCAAAAAGATCTTCTACAAACTTTCCTCTGAAAGTGGTCTTTACCTCTATTAAAAATACTGTTTTACATGACTCACTAACTGCAATAACATCAAACTCTGTATGAATATTTTCTTCGTTGACTTCAACGTTTACCAATTTTTTCTCAATATTACACTTAAAGTACTTTTCTAAAACAGGTCTTGTAGCTGGGGATATTATATCCTCAACTATAGTTCCCATTTTGTTAGATATTTCTCCCCATCTTTTGTTCATATCTCTTATTTGTTCATTTACTTGTTTCTTATACTTTTCAAACTCTTCATCCATTTTGGCAAATCTTCTATCGTTTTCTTGCTTGTATTCGTTTATCTGTTTGTCCACCTGTTGTTTATACTTTTCAAACTCTTCGTCCATTTTGGCAAATCTTCTATCATTTTCCTGTTTGTACTCTCTTATTTGTTTGTCTACTTGTTGTTTATATTCATTTATCTGTTTGTCCACCTGTTGTTTATACTTTTCAAACTCTTCGTCCATTTTGGCGAATCTTCTATCATTTTCCTGTTTGTACTCTCTTATTTGTTTGTCTACTTGTTGTTTATATTCATTTATCTGTTTGTCCACCTGTTGTTTATACTTTTCAAACTCTTCGTCCATTTTGGCGAATCTTCTATCGTTTTCCTCTTTGTACTTTTCAATACTTTCTTTAAATTCCTTTATCTCTCTACTTAAACTCTGGAGCTCCATTTCTGTTTTTTGTTGGATGTAGAGAAGTCTCATCATCATCTCTTCAAGTTTGGATACTTTTTCTTCAAGCACTTCCATCTCACAGCTCCCGGTTATAAAAATTTTGCTATAGTTAAATATAAACTTTTTTGTTTTTTATTCAAAATCTTAAATGTCCATTTCTCTCACCATGAGTTTTAACTCTTCATTCCATAAAGGTATATCAGTATTTAGGATTTTACTGATTTTTTGATTACTCATAACTGACCATTTTGGCCTTTTTGCTGGAAGATTAAAATCTGATTGGTAAGCTGGATATATAAGTTTATCTACTTGTTTTAATTTTAAATACTCTTTAGACCATTCGTATCTTGAAGCGTATCCTGAGTTTGTAAGGTGATATAATCCTGTTAAACCTTGTTTTAATGCTTTTAGAGTAATCTCCACAATAGTTCTTGTTGAGGTAGGGACTGAAAACTCATCTACTGCTATTTTTAGCATACTATGGGTAGCTGCCCATTGGTTGAGTTTATATAGAAAGTTTTGTTTTCCTTTTCCGTACACCCAGCTGACTCTGAAAATAAGATAGTGTTCTAAAGTTTCTTTTATAAATTTTTCTCCTGCGTACTTACTTTTTGCATAAATACTTAAAGGGTTTGGTAAATCTTCTTCTGTGTAAAAATCTTGTTTTGTTCCATCAAAAACGTAATCTGTTGAGTAATGAATCAAAAAACATTTATATTCTTGACAGAGAAGCCCTAAATTTTTTATTGCAAAGGCGTTTACCTCAAATGCCTCTTTAAACTCTTCTTCAGCTTTATCTACAAGGTTATACGCACTACAGTTTATAACTACATTAGGTTTATAATCTTTTATTATTTTTTCTACAAGTTTAAAGTTTGTTATATCACATTCAGTTTTTGATAAGGATAAATAGGTATAGTTATTAATTTCAAAATATTGTGAAAACTCTGTACCTAATTGACCGTTTTTACCAAAAACTAAAAATTTCATTGGTAAACCTTTTTCCAGTATTCTTCTAACTGTTTTATTTTCTTATTCACCCATTCTAAATTGTTTAAGTACCACTTTACAGTTTTTTCAATTCCTTCTTCAAAAGTTATTTTTGCTTTCCATCCTATTTCTCTTTGTATTTTTTCTGTATTTAAACTATATCTGTAATCATGTCCGGGTCTATCCTTTACAAATGTAATTAAATCGTATGGTTTATTTAAAATATCTAATATAGATTTTACAACCTCTATATTTCTTCTTTCTTGTCCACTTCCTACATTATAAATCTCTCCTACTTTACCTTTTTGTATAATTTCAAATACTGCCTGTGCACAATCTGATACGAAGAGCCATTCTCTTATATTTTCTCCTTTACCATATACAGGTATAGGTTGATTGTTTAAAGCTTTTATTATAACTACTGGAATTAGTTTTTCTGGATATTGCCAATAACCATAATTGTTAGATGGCCTTACGGTTATAACAGGTAATCCATAGGTTCTATAGTAGGCTCTTCCTAACATATCAGCCGAAGCTTTACTAACAGAGTAAGGTGAATTTGGTATAAGTGGTGTATCTTCGTAAAATTGTCCATTTTCTCCAAGTTCTCCGTATACTTCGTCTGTGGCTATGTTTATAAAAAGTTTGATATTGTACTTTTTAGAAATATCTAATAAGATTTGAGTGCCTTTTACGTTTGTCTCTATAAATATAGAAGGGTCTAATATACTTCTGTCTACATGACTTTCTGCAGCAAAATGTACTACTACATCTGGTTTCTCTTTTTGAAATATGTAGTCTAAAAACTCTTGATTGTTTATATCTGTTTTGTAAAATTTTATTTTGTCTTCTACTTCTTTTAATCTTTCTAAATCTCCTGCATAGGTTAGTTTATCTACTACTACTGTTTCAAATAAATTTTTTACTGCTTGCCTTGTAAATTCGCTTCCAATAAAACCTGCTCCACCTGTAATTAAAAGTTTCATCAATCCTCTCCATATATAAAATTTATTTCTGCATCTTTTAAAAATGGTGCTTTTTCATCTTTTTGTGATAATATAGGATAAGTATCTATAGGCCATTTTATATTTATATCAGGGTCATTCCATCTTATAGCTCTGTCGTGTTCAGGTGAGTATTCTGATCCTGATACTTTGTATATAATCTCAGCTTCTTCAGATAAAACTAAAAATCCGTGAGCAAATCCTTTTGGTATCCAAAGCATTAATTTATTTTCTTCGGATAATTCTACAGCAACATATTTTCCAAAGGTAGGACTTTTTTTCCTTATATCTACAGCCACATCAAAAATTTTACCTTTTATACATCTTACTAACTTACCTTGAGCTTTTGGATTTAACTGGTAATGTAATCCTCTTAAAACTCCTTTTACTGATTTTGAGTGGTTATCTTGTACAAAATTTGTATCTATTCCTGCTGCTTTAAACTCTGATTCTTTGTAAAATTCTAGAAAAAATCCTCTATCGTCTGAAAAAACTTTTGGTTTAACAATTAAAACTTCTGGAATCTCTGTTTTTATAAACTCAAAGGGCATACTTTATTCTCCCTCTTTAGTGATATCTTCAGGTGTTTTTCTATAAATGTTTGTTTTATCAAAATCTTTATCAAAGCTTACTAAAATTAAGTTATAATTTTTAGCAAGGAAATACTGATAAGCATCATCAAAGTCTAGATTATATTCTTTTATAACTTCTATTACTTTTTTCATATCTTTAGGATAAACGGACAAAATATTAACCTCAGAATTAATTAAATCTTCTAAAAATAAAATTGCCTGATCGAATTTTTTAAATTTTGCGAGTATTAGTAAAATAGAATGTAAAGAAAAATCCGAAATCGCAAGTAAGTCTGAATTTATATTCTCTAAGAAATTGGAAGCTACTTCACTTTTTTCTTGATCAAGTAAAACTTCAAGCCAAATATTAGTATCAACTAAGTATTTCATTAAGGATGTATTCTCCATTCTAAAGCTTTCTTTTCAAGTTCTAATGATGTAAATCTATCTTTATATTCAGATAGTCCTCCTTTCCAACTAAGTTTTAAATTCTGCTTTTTTCTGGATTTATATAATAAATACTCTACAAAGTCTTTCACTTCTTTCTTCATACTATCCGGTAAGCTTTCTATTAAGCTTATTAACTCTTGATCTTTTATAGTTTTCATTGTTTAACCTCTATATAATTTATTCTCCTGCTATTTCTAACAAATATTTTCCATAATCTGTCTTTTTTAGTGGTTTGGCAAGTTCTAAAAGTTGGTCTTTGGTTATCCAGCCGTTTTTATATGCTATCTCTTCTATACATCCTATCATAAGTCCGGTCCTTTTTTCTATAGTTGCCACAAACTCTCCAGCTTCTAAGAAGCTATCGTGAGTTCCTGCATCAAACCAAGCAAAACCTCTGCCAAGAAGTTTAACCTTTAACTTTCCCTTTTTAAGATACTCTTCGTTAACAGATGTAATTTCTAACTCTCCTCTATTAGATGGTTTTACATTTTTAGCAATTTCTACAGCTTCTTTATCATAAAAGTAAAGTCCTACTATTGCATAGTTGGATTTTGGTTTCTTTGGTTTTTCTTCTATTGATATTACATTTCCTTCTTCATCAAATTCTACAACTCCAAATCTTTCCGGGTCTTTTACATAGTATCCAAAAACGTAAGCACCACCGTTTTTTTCTACTTCTTCTTTTGCCTGTTTCATAATCTTTACAATATCGTGTCCAAAAAAGATATTATCTCCAAGTATATAACACACAGTATCATCTTTAATAAAATCTTCAGCTAATATAAGTCCTTCGGCAAGTCCATTTGGCTTATTTTGGATAACATACTGTATATTCATACCTAACTTACTACCATCTCCAAACATACTTTTAAAAGTATTTAAATCAGAAGGATTTACCACAAAGATAACATCTTTGATTCCAAGTAACATAACTAATGATAAAGGATAATATATCATTGGTTTGTTGTATATAGGTAGAAAATGTTTATTTATGACCAGTGTAACCGGATAAAGTCTAGTTCCACTACCTCCAGCAAGTATAATAGCCTTCACAAAAACCTCCTTATTTTATCTCATCAAAGTTGAGGATATCCATATATTCCCATTCTCTATATGCCATTGCGTATATTTTGTTTTTTGTTAGGTAGTTTACTATATCATCTTCTAACCTTAAAGATGCAAATATGGGGATGAGTTTATAATCTTCATACTCTGGGAATAATGCTTTAAATCTTTCTAATTTCTCATCTTTAAACTCATTTATATAATCTATCTTTGGAGTTGCTTTTACTTCTATTAGATAAACAGTTTTACAAGGGTCGCTAACAGCAATTACATCAAACTCATCTTTTAGATTATCTTTCTTTCTTTTCCTATTCATGTGTATATCTGTTATTTCACAGTTAAAGTACTTTTCTAAAACTGATTTTGCAGCTGGGAAGATTATATACTCAACTATAGTTCCCAATTTGTTAGATATTTCTCCCCATTTTTTGTTCATATCTCTTATTTGTTTGTCAACTTCCTGTTTGTACTCTTTTATCTCTCTACTTAAACTTTGGATCTCCATTTCTGTTTTTTGTTGGATGTAGAGAAGTCTCATCATCATTTCTTCAAGTTTGGACACTTTCTCTTCTAACACTTCCATATCTAACTCCTCTTAAGGGTTTTGTAATTAAATTTATGTCCTGCCGTAGTTGTCTTCAAATCTTATTATATCATCTTCTTTTACGTACTCTCCTACTTGAATTTCAATGATTTCAAGGGGAATTTTACCGGGGTTTGAGAGTCTGTGTTTTGTGCTTTTTGGGACGTATATACTTTCATTTTCGTGAATGTAGTACTCTTTTCTTTCTTTTCCATAAATATCTTCTAATATGACCTTAGCCGTTCCTCTTACTACTACCCAGTGTTCACTTCTGTGATGATGCATCTGCATACTTAAAGATTCTCCGGGGTTTACTACTATTCTTTTTATTCTGTATCTTTCTCCTTCTTCAAGCTCTGTATAGCTTCCCCAAGGCCTGTAGACTGTTTTATGTATCTCTGTTGTTTCTTTATACTGTGGGTTTTCTTTTAAGGTGTTTACTAAATCTTTTACTTTTTGAGTTTCTCCTTTTTTGGCTATAAGGATAACATCGTCTGTTTCTACTATTATTAAATCTTCTACTGATATTGTGGTTATTAATCTTTTGTTTGAAATTATTACAGAGTTTTTTGTATCTATGTCTACTACTTTTCCTTCTTTTACGTTTTGGTTTTGGTCTTTGTCTAAGGTTTGATAAACGCTATCCCATGACCCAAGGTCAGACCATTTTAGGTCAAGAGGTATGACAGCTGCTTTGCCTGTTTTTTCCATTATGGCATAATCTATGGATATATCTGGCATATTTTGAAAGTTTTCAAGTAAGGATTGGTAAGAGTTTTCTTGGAAAAGTTGATATATGTCTAGGCTGTGTTTTTTTAGTTCTTGAAGGATATTTGAGATAGTAAAGGCAAACATCCCACTGTTCCAGTAGTAGTTTCCTTTTTGTATGTAGGATTGGGCTTTTTCTAATGAAGGTTTTTCGTGGAATTTTACTACTTTGTATGTGTAATCGTTAATTTTTTCTCCTGACTCTATGTAGCCGTATCCTGTTTCTGGTTTTGTTGGTTTTATTCCAAAGGTTATAAGGTAATCTTTTGCTACTTTTTCTGCTTTTTTTACATAATCTACAAAAAGGTCAGTTGGTTCTATAAGGTGGTCTGAAGGGAATATACCTAAAACCTCGTCTTCTGGGAGGTCTAACTGCTCTATTGCAAACTTTAGGGCTAAAGCAATAGCAGGAGCTGTGTTTCTACCAACAGGTTCTTCTATTAGATGGTAGTTGGTTATTCCTATTTCTTTAAGTTGATTTATAACGTGGAATTTATACTCTTTATTTGTAATTATGATTGGATCTTTTGAGATTGGAGATAATCTTAAAACTGTATTTTGAAATAAGGATTTACTACTTCCTATTTTTAAAAACTGTTTTGGGTAATTTTTTCTTGATAACGGAAACAACCTCGTCCCACTTCCACCTGCAAGTATAACAGCTTTCATAAAATTCCTCCTGTAGAAAAATTATTTTATACTTTTTTATTCTCTAATGTTAAGTAAACTTCTTATCTTTTTTGCAATAAGAAAAGAACCATATTTACTTACATGATCATCATCAGAATATAAGATCTTACCGTCTTTATATAAATAGCAGTAGCTATCATCACAAAAAATATCTTCAGGATCAAGGATTTTTACATTTTTGTAATTCTTTGCTAAATTTTCTATGATTTTGCGATATCTTTGTTGTCTTTTTATGTAATTTCCTCTATTAAGTTTGCAATTATATCCAGATGGTATAAACAATCTATTTAAACAAGTTTTTGGATTAAAGCCAATTAATAACCTCACCATAAATAGGAATCAATCTTTGTTATCAGTATAAAATGGAACTATCTTTTTTAAAAAGTCTTTTATATTCTCAGGACATAATTCTATTATTTTTTCTAATTCTTTTAAGTAGTAATCTAAATCTTGTAAAGTCATAAACTTTGGATTTTTCGCTATATATATTTTTTCATGGTAGGTTTTATCTGTACCTTCTTCTGCTGTTAATAACTCTTCGAACAGCTTTTCTCCCGGTCTTAAACCTGAAAAAACAATTTCTATATCTTTGTAAGGCTCTAAGTTTTGTAATCTAATTAGTTCTTCTGCAAGTTTAACTATTTTTATAGGTTCTCCCATATCAAGAACAAAAATTTCTCCTCCTTCTCCCATCGCTGCAGCTTGTAATACAAGTAATACTGCTTCTGGAATAGTCATAAAATATCTTTGCATTTCTGGATGTGTTACAGTTACTGGACCACCTTTTTTAATTTGTTCTAAAAAAATTGGTATTACACTTCCACGACTTCCCAGTACGTTTCCAAATCTCACAGATATAAATTTAGTTATGTTTACCTGATTAAAACTATTACATATTATCTCTGCAAGTCTTTTAGTAGCTCCCATTATACTTGTTGGATTTACCGCTTTGTCAGTAGAAATATTAACAAACTTTTCAACTTTATATTTTACAGATACATCGGCAAGGTTATAAGTACCAAATACATTTGTTTTTACAGCTTCTTCAGGAAAATACTCCATTAGAGGAACGTGTTTATAGGCTGCAGCATGAAAAACTATTTTAGGAGCATACTTTTTGAAAATATTATCTAATTTGTCCTTATTTCTTATATCTCCTACTATTGGAATAAACTCTATTCCATATCCTTTGCATTTATCTAAAACTTCTAAAGTTAGATTATAAAGTTCCGTTTCATCTATCTCAAAGGCTATTATCATACATGGATTGAAATCTATAACTTGTCTTACTATTTCACTGCCTATTGATCCACCAGCTCCTGAGATAAATATTTTCTTTCCTTTTAAAAATTTTGTGACTTTATCTTTATCTATATTAATTTCCTCTCTAAATAGTAAGTCTTCTATAGAGATGTCCTTTAAAGTTTTTACTGATAGTTCTATGTTGTTAGGGAGGTTTTTTAAACTTGGTACTATTTTTATATCATTTATTCCTTGCTCTTTAATAAAATTGTATAATCTTTTTATCTCTCTATGATTAAGACTTGGAATAGCTAAAATAACAGACTCTATTCTATTCTCCTTAATAACATCTTGAATATTATCTAGGCTGTTTAAAACAGGTACACCGTGAATAGTAGTACCTAATTTGTTAGGATCGTCATCTACAAATCCTACAGGATTATAATTTGGATCTTTTATTAAACCTCTTACAATCCTTTCTCCTGTTGACCCTGCACCTACTATAAGTGTTCTTTTACCACTTTTATTTATAGAAAAAATTTCTAAATAAATCCTTTTTGAGATTCTAAGCGATCCAATTAAAATTAGAGATATGAAAAAATCTATAACTAAAACAGATTGAGGAATAGACAAAGAGTTAAAATTTTTCTGTAGGAGATAATTCAAAAAGAAAATAACTACAAAAAAGGAAAGTAAACCTAAGAAAATTTTTGAGAGTTCACGAAGTCCAACGAATCTCCAGTTTAATTTATAAATATCTAAAAAATAGAAAATTAACACTTTACCTAAAGTTAAAGGTATTACCCAGTAAATTATTGAACTTTTATAATTTTCTGGTATGTTAAACTCAAATCTTAAGTAAAAAGAGAAAATAAAGCTAAACATGAAAATTAGTAAATCATTAAATAAAAAAAACAAAAATCTTTTTGCTTTTGTAGGTTCAAATATTTTTTTTAAAAAATCTTTTATTTTTCTCATCTTATTATCTTTTTAAGAGTTTTTAAAATAAGTTTTAAATCTGTCAAAAAGCTAATATCGTTAATATATTTTTTATAATATTTTATTTTTTCAGGTAACACCTTTTCAAGATAGACTTTTTCTACATCATTAGCACCTTTTAGTATCTCTTCTTCGTCTACATATTCTAAAGTAGCATAATCAGTGATACCAGGTTTAACTTTCAATATCTCGTTATAGTCTTCTTTATAAACTTCAACATACTTTGGAACTTCTGGTCTTGGACCTACTAAACTCATATCACCCTTTAATACATTTATAAGTTGAGGAAGTTCATCTAATTTGTATTTTCTTAAAAACTTTCCTATCTTTGTAATTCTTGGGTCATCTCCTTTTGTCACCTGAGAGCCCATCTTTCCAGCATTTTCTACCATAGTTCTAAACTTGTAAATTCTGAAAGGTTTTCCATATTGTCCTACTCGAACTTGTTTAAAGAATATACTACCACCATCTTCTTTTTTTATGAGAATAGCTATTATAATAAAAAAAGGTATTAGAAGGATAATTCCTATTAAAGCTAATAAAAAGTCTATAATTCTTTTTATATATTTCCTATAAATCATTTCATTACCTTTTGTTCTTATTTACAATATCTATAACATTTTCAATTATATAGTTTACCTCTTGTTGAGTCATTCCAGGGAAAATAGGTAAAGATAAAACTTTCTCAAAAATCCATTCACTATTAGGATAGTTTTTATCGTATCCTTGATCTTTATAGTAAGAAAACCTATATAAAGGTATAAAATGAATACTAGTTCCTATTCCCCTACTTTTAAGTTCTTCTATAAATTGATTTCTACTTATTTTTAGAGCTTCTAAGTTTAGTTTTAATGGATAAAGATGCCAAGATGAAACTCTATCACTTTTTACAATATAAGGTATTAATTCTTCATATTCTTTAAAGGCATGATTATAAGCATCGGCTATTCTTACTCTTTCTTCCCACATCCAATGAAGTTTTTTAAGCTGTGCAAGACCTAAAGCTGCGTTAATATCTGTCATATTATACTTATACCCATTGTCTAAAACATCATACTCCCAGCTTCCTTCTTTTGAATACCTTTTCCAAGCATCTTTGCTTATGCCGTGTAGTCTCAATATTCTGATTTTTTCAGCCCATTCGTCGTTATCTGTTGTTATCATTCCGCCTTCGCCAGTAGCAAGTGTTTTTGTTGCATAGAAGCTAAAAGCTGTTATATCTCCTATTATCCCTACTATTCTACCTTTATACCAAGCAGGTAAAGAGTGAGCAGCATCTTCTATAACAAAAAGGTTGTATTTTTTTGCTATTTCAAGAATTTCATCCATATCGGCTGGTTGTCCTGAGTAATGAACAGGTATTATGGCCTTTGTTTTAGGTGTGATTTTTTCTTCTATTTTTGAAGCATCAATAAGGTGCGTATCTTTTTCAACATCAACCAAAACAGGCTTTGCCTTAAAATAGTTAACTACCTCTGCTGTAGCAACAAAAGTGATAGTGGGAACTATAACTTCATCTCCTTCTTTTAATCCTATAGCTCTGAGTGCTAAATGAAGTCCAGCGGTACAGGAATTAACAGCAACAGCATTTTTAGAACCTATATACTCTTTAAATCTATTTTCAAATTCAACAGTTTTATAACCCATCGTAATCCAGCCTTTTTTAAGGCTATCTACTACTTCGTTTATCTCATCCTCTGTTATATAAGGTCTATGAAAGGGAATTTGCATAACTTTTACCTCTCTAATAGTTTTTTAGAACCTCATCTAACCTTTTTGCTAACTTTTCATAAGAATGATTTTCGATAACATATTTTTTTCCATTTTCGCCAAGCTTTTTTCTTTCTCCTTGACTCATATTGTATAATTTCAAGATTGCTTCAGCAATAGCGTTTGGATTTTCTGCTTTGGTAGAAATACCACAGTTAGCCATTGTTACAATGTCAATTTTTGTATTAATGGAGTGTATTATAGGTTTTCCTGCATACATATAATCAAAAATTTTATTCGGTGATACACCGTATTTAAATAAATGCTTATTTTTTAATCCTATATAACAGGCATCTACCAAACTTAACAGACTTTGAACCTGCCTTTTTGGAATAGCTGGTAAAAATTTAATATTATCATAACCTTCAGCCATTTTTTGTAATTTTTCTTTTTCTCCCCCTTCTCCAACTATAAGAATTAAAATATCTTTATAATCTTTCAAAATTTTACCAGCTTCGACTAAATACTCTAATGCGTTAGCTATCCCTACTGTACCAGTGTAAGCAACTTTGAATTTATTCATAGGAATTTGCTTTTTGATGTCTTCGTTTAAAGGTTCAGTTCTTTCCATATCCTCTAAGTCTACTCCGTTTGGGATATATATAAAATTTTTATCTTTATAACCGTTATCTTTGAGATACTCTCCATAATTTGGTAAAACTGATACAATTAAATCACTTTTTTTAATAGCCATATCTTCAAAATATTTAAGTAGCTTAATAAATGGATGCTTGGGAGAGTAATTACCGAGTTCAATTATTGAAAGAGGCCAAATATCTTTAACTTCAAAGATTAATTTTGAATCATATTTTTTAGCTAATTTATAAGAAGGTAATACAGGTAGAGTTTCCATAGGTGAAATAATAATATAGTCTGGTTTAGGTAGTTTATTCAAAGGTAATTTAAATAAGGAATAGGTGAAAAGGAGCCATTTTATTACTCTTTTTTTGTCCCAAGATTTGCTGTAATGAGGAACTTTTATCCAAAGATAATTAATTCCATCAATTTTTTCTAACTCAAATCTATCTTTTACTTTAGGAGGATTTTTGAATAGATGTGAATATGAAGCTGTTATTATTGTAACATTGTAGCCAAGCTTTAAAAGTTCCTTACCTAAGTAGTAATGTCGAAATTCCATTCCATGATAAGGAGAACCCGCATATTCGTTTATAATCCAGATATTCTTCTTTACCATCCTTGAGTTAAAACCTCAATAATTTTATCAGAAGCATCACCTTTTCCATATAAGTGCTCGATTATATTATATTGCTTTTCACCGTTTAAAACCTCTAATGAGTATTTTACAATAGCTTCTGCCTTATTTCCAGCAAGTTTATTAAATTCTATTTTTACCAATTCAATCCACTCTGTCTCATTTCTTGGAATTACACAAGGAGTTTCCCAGAAATATCCTTCTTTTTGAACTCCACCTGAATCTGTTATTATAAGTTTGGCATTCTTTTCAAGGGCTAACATCTCAAAATAAGAAACAGGTTCTATTAATAATAGATTCTCATTTTTAAAGTTGATATTAATTCCAGCTTCGTTTAAAGCTTTTTTTGTTCTTGGATGAGTCGGGAATATAATTCTATATCCATAAGATGCAATCTCGTTTAAAGCTTCCCATATATTTATAAGATTCTCTCTAAAGTCTGTATTTTCTGCCCTGTGTATTGTAGCTAAAATAAACTCTTTTGGCTTTAATCCATATTTACTTAAAACTTTTTCCTCATCAACCCTATTAATACTCTCCAAGGCAATATCAAACATTACATCTCCCACTTGGTAAACACCTTTAGAAATACCTTCTTTGTGTAAATTTTCAACGGCTGTCTTAGTAGGTGTAAATAGCCATGTAGATATATGGTCTGTCAGAACTCTATTTATCTCTTCTGGCATTTTCTTATTATAACTTCTCAAGCCTGCTTCTACATGGGCAACAGGTATATGAAGTTTTGCAGCTGCTAATGCTCCTGCCAGCGTAGAGTTTGTATCTCCATAAACTATTACAATATCCGGCTTTTCTTTAAGTAAGACTTTCTCTATTTCTATAAGCATTTTTCCAGTTTGCTCTCCATGATTTCCAGACCCAATGCCAAGGTAGTAATCCGGCTCCGGAAGCCCAAGCTCTTTGAAAAAAACATCTGACATATTAAAGTCATAGTGCTGTCCGGTATGTACTAAAATTTCTTTAACCCCTTTTTCTCTCAACTTTTTAGAAACCAAAGCAGCTTTTATAAATTGTGGCCTTGTCCCTACAATGGATATTATTTTCGTCAAATCATTTCCTCCTTATATCATTTATATTATTTTAGAATTTTAAAATATATATCTAATAATTTCTTTTCTTCATTTTCCCAATTATATTTCGTCATAACAAGCTTTCTTCCATTTTCTCCCATAGTTTTAGCTATGTGATCATTTTCTAAAAGATAGTTTATTCCGTTAGCTATCTCTTTTGGGTTCAAAGGATCAACACATATACCACAATTATTTCTTTCTATTATCTCTTTCCAAAGTGGAAAGTTAGATGCTATAACAGGAATACCTGCTGACATATACTCAAACATTTTTACAGGTAGACTATCTAGGTAATTTATTGTTGGATATAATGTTACCAGTCCTATCTTAACATTTTTTAGAATTTCTTTTACTTTATCTCTTCCAATGAAACCATAGTATCTAACCTTACTCCAACCTTTTAATGACTTAATATACTCTTCTAACTCTTTACTTTCAAAATTACCAGCAAGATGAAGTACAGTATTTGTATATTCAAGTGCTTTTATAACTTCTTCAATCCCCCTTATTTTTGTTATTCCACCAATATAGCAAATTTCATTTTTTCTTATATCCCAATTTACTGGTTCATATAGTTCATCAATTTTTGGATAATTATTGATATCTACTGTATTTTTATTTATCTGTTTAAATCTATCTCTAATATAAGGAGTTGCTGCTATTATAGCATCAAATTTTTTTGCTGCATAATTTTCATAAATTTCGAAAATTTTAGAAATTATTGGTTTTATAAATCTCTTAAGATAAGGTTTTGATAAAATTTGCCTTGGAACATCTTCGTGGACATCATAAATTACTTTTTTACCTAATTTTTTAAGCTTTAATCCAACAGGAATTAGTTCTGGATCGTGAAAATGATAAACATCGGCTTTTTGATTAACTGCCAATATAAAGGCTTGTTTCGAAGTTTTAAACATCCTTTGAATACGATCTTTATGTTTTTTTAAAGCTATGATATTTATATCATTCACTGTTTCGTTGATATCATGGGGAGCAATAATAGTTAAATTATATCCAGCTTTTTTTAATGAGATTGCCTCTTTGTGAAATATACGAACATCAAAAGGTGAATGCACAGTAGTAACAATACATATGTTTTTATTTATCATATAATTCACCTCCAAAATTAGATTTAGATTTATCTATTCTAAAATTAAAGGTAGAAAGTATAAATAAATAAAGTGCTAATCCATGAGATAAAAGTACCGTTTTCAGATCCGATGAAAGCATAAGTGAAATTATAAAAGGAGAGAACGAAATAAATACAAACTCTTTACCTAATTTTTTTGCTTTTCGGTCAAGAAACTTTAAAATTAATCCAATAAATATTGCATATACAATGAGTCCTAAAAAACCTGCGTGAGCATATCCTGAACCCAACCATCCTGTATTAGCACTTGTTAATGCGTTGTTAAAGAAAAATTCTCCTATAACATTTGGAACTGGTAAATCATAAGGATATCCTATAATTTTGTCTAATAGAAACCATTTACTATCTGTCCAAAAAACTTTTGGATTTGAAGAAAAAAACTCGTAATATACAAAGTTTAGTTGTGCAGGAAGAAAAAAAACTGTATGAGTTCTATACATCGTGAACACCTTCACCTAAAAATTTTATCATACTCCATAAACAATGTCTGCTGGTCTTTTGTATCCTAAAGAATGATGTGGCCTTATAAAATTGTACTTCCTTACATACTTCCTTAACTTCTTATTCATCTCCTCTAATGTGTAATCTAATCCCTCTATCAACCATAACTCCTCTTCTATTGTCCTTATCAATCTTTCTACAACACCATTAGTCTTTGGACTCCTTGGATAGCTAAAGTAATGCTCCACTCCTATATCCGTTAAATACTTGTTAAACTCCCCTAAAAACTCACTCCCGTTATCTGTTTGTACCCTCTTTATCTCAAATTCAAAATACTCATTTAACTCAATATAAAATTCTTTTGTTTTCTTTGAATTTTTACTTTCATATACCCGTGCAAAACAAAATCTGCTATACTTATCTATAGCTGTGAATTGGTAATATGTTGCACCTGCGATGTTCAGGTGTTTTACGTCTATTTGTACTACATCCCCTGGGGCTTGTGCTTGCAAGCCTCTTTTTGTCCTTTTCTTCTTTATACTCTTTTTTCTTTTGTTTTGTATTTTAATTGATTTTGTTCTCTCTATTAATCCTTCTTCTTTTAATACTTTATACACTGTAGATGGTGATACTTTTATGTTTTTTTCTTCTTGTAGATATGCCGATATTTTTTCTTTGCTCCAAGTTGGGTTTTGTTTCCTGACTTTTATTATTTGTTCTCTGTACTGATTTCTTATAGTTGGTTTTCTTGTGTTTTTTGGTGTTTTAGGTCTATCAAGAAGTCCTTCAAGTCCGTCTTTTTTGTATCTTTCAAACCATTTATAGAAGGTAGTTCTTGATATTCCGAAGTATCTGCAGGTTTTGGATATATTTTTTGTATCTTGGTAGTGCTGTATCCATTTTAGTCTTTTTTTGGCTTCTTTTGTTAAAGGAATGTCTTTAATCTTGTTTGATAGTTTTTTAGGAAAGAGTGTTGTCATATACATAGGGGTTCCTATAATACCTTTCATATAACCTACCTCCTGTTTTTGTTGAAATTATTTTAAAGGGGTAGGTGTTCACTGTGTATTGAAACTTATACAATCATTTTTTAGTTTTTGTATATTTGCAATATCTTTCAATATATGAGATTCAAACATGATATCTTCTACAAAACCTTTATTAATCCTTAGCCATTTTTCTTCTGGTGTTGCAAAACCTACCTTATCTACTCTCTTCCTAATTTGTTCCGGTAAAACTCCGTCCATGGCTTGCCTTAAAACATACTTTGAAAATCCGTTATGAATTTTATAAACCGAAGGTATTTCAAAACAGTATTCTATCAAGTTTATATCGTCAGCAAAAGGTGTTCTTGATTCTATACTGAATCGCATTGAATTTCTATCTTCATACCTTAGTAATCTTTTTAAGCTAAAGCCAGTTATCAACTGATGAAGTTGTTGATTAAGACTATTGGGAATTTTCTCTTGTCTATCTTTAATCCTGTATGAAAATTCTTTATAAAATTCTGGATTAAGTAAAGATATTGGATAAGATATTCTTTTAATTAAAAAGTCTCTTATCTTAGGAAAAGTTAAGAACTTTCCTAACTCTGATTTTATAGCCATTTTTATTATTGATTTAATATCTATAGGAGAGTTATTTACATTTTTTATTTCATTTATTAAATCAGTAAAATCAAAATTCTTTATAAGTTCTCTGTAGTAGGTAGGAAAATATCCTGTATAACCTGTAAATAACTCATCTCCTCCTTGACCATCCAATAGAACTTTTACACCACTTTCATATGCAGCTTTCATTACCCTATACTGTGCATATATACTTGTAGATCCGAAAGGAATGTCTTGAGTGTATATAAGGTCTTCTAAATCTTCTATTAGTTCCTTTTCTGTAGGAAAAGTTCTTATCCATTGAGATTTAGTACTTTCTACAACTATCTTTGCCCAATTACTTTCGTCTACCTTGTCATCTTTATAAGAAGCTGTAAAACATTTTATATAGTCTCCTACTTGAGATAAATGTTGATTTTTAATTATTTCATTCATCACGCAAACAATGGTTGAGCTGTCAAGCCCACCACTTAAACATGATCCAACACTTGCATCAGACCTAAGTCTTAATCTAATCGCCTCAAATATAAGTTCTCTAATCTCGGATATATACTTTTTCTCTTTCTCCGGATTATATTTTTCAAATTTATCATAGTATAAAAGCTCATAATACTTATGGAGTTTAAATTCAAAGTTATTCAAATTTAAAACTATATTGTAAGAAGGTTTTAATTCTCTTATTCCTTTGAAAAAACTCTCTTCTCCCTGTTCTTCCAGACCCAAGGCAATGTAGTCAAAAACAGCTTCGTAATTAACTTCTTTTTTTATAAAAGGAAGTCTAAGTAAAGCTTTTATCTCAGAAGCAAAAGCAAAGTAATTATCATCTTTGTAGTAGTATAACGGCTTTACTCCAAATCTATCTCTTGATAAAAATAAGATATTTTTTCTTAAATCAAGTATTGCAAAAGCCCACATACCGTTGAACTTGCTTACACAATCAAACCCCCATTCTATATAAGACTTTAATAGAACTTCAGTATCTGTATTTGTAATAAAAGTATAACCTTTTTGTTTTAACTCTTCTCTCAACTCTAAATAGTTATATATCTCTCCATTAAAAACAATCCAAACTTTTTGAGCTTCATCACACATAGGTTGATGTCCGGCCGGAGAAAGATCTAATATAGATAATCTTCTATGTCCTAAAGCAACCTTAAATTTTTTACCTTCAAGGGAATTAATATGACTTTTCGGTGAATACAGGAAGTTAGAATTCCATACTTTATCGGATGTGTCATCCCCTCCTGCCAAAACAATGCTCTCCTCCGATAGAAAAATAAATCCTTCATCATCAGGTCCACGATGTTTTATAGTATTTGCCATATCTCTTATTAAAGTTGAGTTTATATTTTCATTACAAACCAAACCAACGATACCGCACATATTATTTACCTCTTTTTTATTTCAACAGATTTAAATATAAATATTAGATATACGGAATATATGAACCATTCTACAAATATTAAATATAACAAAAAATCTTGAAAACTAATATGAAAAATATATATAACTGCAAAAAATATAACTTCGACTGCAAAATATAAAATTTGCCATTGAAGTAGATAATTTAATTTATTTGAAGAAACAAGAGCGACGCTAATAGGAGAAACAATAAATCTTATTAAATAAGAGATTAATAATATTATAGCTATAGATTTAGAATCTTCCCATTTCAACCCAAAAATGAAACTCCAGAAAACATATATCAGCACAATTAAAGCAAAATTTACTGATATGGATAAAATTAATAAATTCAATGCCGTTTTTTTTAAAAAATTTCTTGCTGATACTAAATCTTTCTGGAATAGGAAAGAAAATTCTCTAAAAAAGACCTGGGAAATAGCTGAAGCTATTAAACTAAAAGGAGCACTTACTATTTTATATGCAAAAAAATATAATCCTGTTACTTTTATTCCAAAATAGAAAGAAATAAAGAAAAAATGTATATTTGAAGATATAGTGTCTATTAAAGCACCCGGAACATAATATATAGGAAAGTTTTTATACTTATGAAACATGGTTTTTATATATAGATAATTTATAGAACTGAAATACTTAGAAATATTCTTAAATAACTTAAAATTAGAAAATAATTGAGAAGCTATATACCCAAATACTAATCCTGTTGTTTTATATTTTAAAAATCCCATACCTATCTGAACAACAGCACCGGCTAAAGATTTATATATATTTGCTTTAGATATATCTTTATAAAGTTTAAACCTGTTATTTGTGTAATTCAATATACTAAATGTCCCCAACAAAAATACAGATAAAGGAGCAAGATAAATTAGCCATCCAAGATTTTTAGCATTTAAAACATCTAAAAGCCAATCTCCAAAAAATAAAATAAAAAGAAAAAACAAACCACTTACAAAAACATTGAATAAAAAAGCAACTGCCGCAACATTTATAGCATCTTCATCTTTCTCTGGAAGCATTATAGCAAGTTCATATTTACCACAAGCAATTACTGAAATAATTGACGTTATAGACATAAATATAGCAAAAGCTCCAAAATCCTCAGGAGTATATAATCTTGTTAAAATAGGGGAGATTAAAATTGGAACAGCTTGAGCTACGGCTGTCCCACCAGCTAATACTAAAACACTCTTATTAAACTCACTTTTAAGTACTCTATCTTTTAAAGAATTTACTATATTCATAAATCCCATTCAAAAATTTTCTCTATAACTTTTTTTATTTTATCTTCCTCCATCAATGGCTCAATAGGTAGGCTTAAAACACTTTTAGATGCAAGCTCACTATTTTTTAAACTTTCAAAAATCTCCATACCATTGTTTACAAAAACTTTCATCTTATGAAGAGGCACCGGATAGTATACCATAGAGTCTATTCCGTTTTCTTTTAAATACTTTTGCAGTTGATTTCTATCTTTTTCTATCAATCTTACTGTGTACTGATGATACACATGGTAAGCTCTTGGATGTTCAGATGGTGTTTTTAGCCAGTTTAAACCTTTAAGATGGTTATTATAGATGTTTGCTATTTTTCTTCTTCTTTCTGTAAACTCATCTATATACTCCATTTTAGCCAGTAAAACTGCAGCCTGAATAGTATCAAGTCTTGCATTATAACCAATATGGTCTACATTGTACTTATCCTTTCCACCGTGTTTTAGTAGCATACGAATAACTTCAGCAATTTCTTCATCCTTTGTCGTTATCATTCCACCGTCGCCAAATCCACCTAAATTCTTAGATGGAAAAAAGCTAAAACATCCCACATCACCAAAAGACCCTGTCATCTTGCCATCCCATTTTGCACCAAAACTCTGAGCACAATCTTCTACTACAAAAAGATTGTACTCTCTGGCAATATCCATAATTTCATCCATATTACAAGGATGACCGTATAAATGAACAGGAACTATTCCTTTTACCCTTGAACAATACTTGTCAAGAGCTTTTTTTATCAGTTGTGTATCAATGGTATAATTTTCTAAGTCTATATCAACAAACAAAGGTGTGGCTCCACTCCTGAGTATTGAGTCTCCAGTTGCAGTAAATGTAAAAGGAGTCGTTATTATAAGGTCGTCCTTGTTCCAGTACTCCTGTTTCTTTCTTATTATAGCTAAAGCCCTTAAAGCCAAGACAAGAGCATCTGTTCCAGAAGATACTCCAACAGCGTATTTTGTCCCTATATAGTTTGCTACTTTTTCTTCAAGTTTTTTTACTTCATCTCCAAGTATAAAATTGGATTTATTGATAACTTTATCTATATTTTCTTCTATTTTTGGGTACATATAGTAAGTTTCTCTCGTTAGGTCTAACATAGGAATATTTGTTTTTTTATTTTCCTTTACATACTTTTCAACAAACTCTTTTGGAGATATAGTGATATCAGGATATTCATTTAGTAAATTTTCATCTCTTGTTAAAATTAAACCATTAATCGCTTTTGCACTTGATCTTAATAAAGAATCTTCTATATCATCCCAATCTTTTTCTATATAGGTAGGAGTTTTAGCTAACTTGAAAAAAGATAAAATCTCCTTTAAAAAATTATTAACTATTTTTATTTTATGCTGTCTTTTCATATCTGGGTAAGCATCTGAAATATACTTATACTTTAAAAACACAAAATTATCAAGAGATGAAGAAGATACAAATGCAAAATCTTTGTATTTCAAGTAATCAAAAGCTTCTACTGAATAAGGAAACTTTTTTCTTCTTTTTTCTTCATAGTAATCTAAAAGAATGTTTAAATCAATCAGAATATTTCTCATTATAAAACTCTCCTACAGCTTCGTAAAGTTTCTCATCATCATCAAAATCTACTGAGTTTGTTTTCATACCTATTTCTTTCCAATTTTTTTCAATATACTCATCACTCCACTCTTCTTTATCTTCTTCACTTTTAATAATTTCTACACCATCTTTTTCAAAATGTTTTAACAACCATAGTAAATTATCTAAAATTTCCTCGTTTAAAACATTAATTATAATTTTCATACTTTTTCCTCTAAAGGATAGAATTTATTACCTTCTAAAAGATATCTACTTTTACAACTTTTACAAATAATTTCTATCTTTCCATCTTTTTTTACTACATCACCTTTTATCCTGTCTTTATGGACTAAAACTACTCCACATTTACAAACCCAACCAACCCTTTTAGCAGGAACTCCAGTGTAAAGAGCGTAATCCTCAACATCACAAACTACTACAGCTCCTGCCCCTACCATTGCGTATCTCCCTATGGTGTTTCCACAAACTACAGTTGCGTTAGCTCCTATTGTAGCACCGGTTTTAACAATGATTTTTTTAAATTCGTGTTTCCTTTCTATAAATGCTCTGGGTGTTAGAACATTTGTAAAAACACAGGAAGGTCCACAAAAAACGTAGTCTTCAAGCTCTACACCTTTGTATATAGAGACGTTATTCTGTATTTTACATCCGTCTCCTATTTTTACATCCGGACCTATCATACAGTTCTGTCCAATAATACAGTTTTTACCGATTTTTGTATTTGGTAAAATATGGGAAAAATGCCATATTTTTGTTCCTTCTCCTATATCTACAGGTTCATCTATGTACGCAGATTCATGGACAAAGTAATTACTCTTTTCCATACAACTTCTCCACAGCTAGAGGATGAGCTCTCTCATTAAATCCAACGGGATTTAAATTCCTGATTTGATAAACTAATTCAATAGAAGGTCTTGCATCTTCAAGACCAAAACCACCACCGTTTAGAATGTCTTTATACACTACTGTATGTAAATCTGTAAACCCTTCTGAAAATTCTATCTCTTCCCCATCAAAAGTTATAGACCTGTAAGTTCTTTGGCCTTTTTGTTTTATTTCTTCTGGAAGGTCGTTGTAATCTACAGATAGAAACCATCTTACATTTGCTTTTTCAAGTTCTATATACCCAGACATCTTCTTTAAAGGTTCTGAGTAATGTACTTCTGTATGCTTAACATCTCCAAAAATCCAGATAAGCATATCAAAAAAGTGAATTCCAATATTTGTTGCTACTCCTCCAGATTTTGATAAATCTCCTTTCCAAGAAACAAAATACCAGTTACCTCTTGAAGTAATGTAAGTCAAATCTATATTATATTTTTTATTTTTTGCTTTGTATTCGTTTTGAATTCTATCTCTTAAAGAAATTATAGAATCGTGAACTCTAAGTTGTAAAACATTGTAAACCTTTCTTCCAGTTTCTTTTTCTAGCTCACTAAGAGCATCTATATTCCAAGGATTCAGGACAAGGGGTTTTTCACATATTGCATCTGCATCATTTCTCAATGCAAACCTTATATGAGCGTCGTGTAAATAGTTGGGTGAGCAGATAGAGACATAATCTACCTTTTCTCCTTTTCTTCTGAGTTTATCTACAAATCTGTCAAATCTTTCAAACTCTGTAAAAAAATGAGCATTCGGGAAGTAACTATCTATTATCCCTACACTATCACACTTATCTAAAGCTGCAACTAAGATATTGCCTGTATCTTTTATAGCCTTCATGTGTCTTGGTGCTATGTACCCAGCTGCTCCTATCAATGCAAATTTTTTCATAAAAAACCTCCCCAGTAATTTACAAACTATTTTACCTCATCAAAGTTAAGAATGTCCATATACTCCCATTCTCTGTATGCCATTGCGTATATTTTATTTTTTGTTAAGTAGTTTACTATATCATCTTCTAACCTTAAAGATGCAAATATAGGGACGAGTTTATAATCTTCATACTCCGGGAATAAAGCTTTAAATCTTTCTATTTTCTCATCTTTAAACTCATTTATATACTCTATCTTTGGAGTTGCTTTTACTTCTATTAGATACACAGTTTTACAAGGGTCACTGACAGCAATTACATCAAACTCATCTTTTAGATTATCTTTTTTTCTTTTCCTGTTCATGTGTATATCTGTTATTTCACAGTTAAAGTACTTTTCTAAAACCGGCTTTGAAGCCGGGAAGATTATGTCTTCAACTATAGTTCCCAATTTGTTAGATATCTCACCCCATTTTTTGTTCATTTCTCTTATTTGTTCATTTACTTGTTTCTTATACTTTTCAAACTCTTCGTCCATCTTAGCGAATCTTCTATCATTCTCCTGTTTGTACTTTTCAAACTCTTCATCCATTTTGGCAAATCTTCTATCGTTCTCTTGCTTGTATTCATTTATCTGTTTATCAACTTGTTGCTTGTACTCTTTCATCTCTCTACTTAAACTTTGGATCTCCATCTCTGTTTTTTGCTGGATGTAGAGAAGTCTCATCATCATTTCTTCAAGTTGGGACACTTTTTCTTCTAATACTTCCATATCTCATGCCTCCACAGTAGTTAATAGATAAAATTTACTCTACAGTTGCTTTGTAAATAATTAAAGCTGTATTTTTAAACATTTCAAGTGTTTTTATTCTGTTATTTTTACTCCTTTTAAAGCTTCCTTTTCAATTTCTCTATTTTTATCTCTACTTACTATAACATCAACAGGTTTTTCTAATAATCTTTCTAATTTTGAAGATAGTTTTAATTTTTTTTCAAATAAATTACTTTTTTCTTCCGGAATTATAAAAATATCTATATCTCCTCTTTTTTATCTTTTAATCTACTTCCAAATATGTATATATCACATTTACCAAAAATATCTGTAGCAACTTTTTTAATAAGTTCTATCTCTTTATCTTTTAATCTTATTTTCAATTTTTTTCACCACATCTATTAGTAATGGTGTTTTTTCTATTAAATAATTTATAGCTTCAATTTTTTCTTCTATCTCATCAGGATAATCGTGGGCTAACAAGTTTCTAACTTTTCTAAATTCACTCCAAGAATTATTATAGTTCATAAACTATTCCCACTCTTTACGCATTTCTTCTTGATATCTCAACGGTTCTTTAGATAATTTTATGATGCCTATAAATTCCTTTATATTCTTTTTACTTTCCCTCCTTACTGATATTCCATATTTTTGCAGTAAAAATTCATAAAAATCAAGAAGTTCCTTTTTTCCTTCTTCTGGTAAAACATCAAGTCTTAACTCTTTACTATCAATGCTCATCTTATAACCTCCAGTATAAAAAGCCTTCTTTTAGTGCTTTTTCTTTGTTGTACATTCCTTTTACATCTATTAAGATTGGAGCTCCGCCGTTATTCATTAGTTTTTTGTACTGTTTAAAGTCTAATTCTTCAATAAATGGTTTGTGTTTTACTGCTACTATTACAGCGTCGTATGGTGTGTGTTTTTCTATGTTGTCTAACAGTTCTATACCGTACTCGTGTTTTACTTCATCCGGGTATGCGTAGGGGTCGTAGATATAGACATCTACACCGTACTCTTTTAGTTCGTTGTAAACATCTATAACTTTCGTGTTTCTTATGTCTGATATGTTTTCTTTAAAGGTCAGTCCTAGTATTAGTACTTTATTTCCTTTTACCGGTTTTCCGGCTTTTATTAATTTCTTAACTGTATTTTCTGCTACGTACTTACCCATGTAGTCGTTTATTCTTCTTCCGGCTAGTATTACTTCCGGATGGTAGCCTATTGCTTGGGCTTTGAAGGTTAGGTAGTACGGGTCAATGCCAATACAATGGCCGCCAACCAACCCCGGTTCAAACCTTAAAAAGTTCCACTTGGTTGATGCAGCTTCTAAAACCTCTTTTGTATCTATTCCCATTTTGTTAAATATTATTGATAGTTCGTTCATTAGTGCTATGTTTAAATCTCTTTGAGTGTTTTCTATTACTTTTGCAGCTTCTGCTGTTTTTATGTCTGGTGCTTTGTGTATTCCTGCTGTTATTACTTCTCCATAGAGCTTAGCTAAAAATTCTGTTATTTCAGGTGTGTCTCCGGCTACTACTTTTTTTATTTTATCTATTGTGTGCTGTTTATCTCCGGGGTTCACTCTTTCAGGAGAGTATCCTACATTAAAGTCTTCTTTCCACTTTAAGCCACTTTCTTTTTCTAATATCGGTACACACTCTTCTTCCGTTAGTCCGGGATACACAGTTGATTCGTATACAACTATACTACCTTTTTTCATATATCTTCCAACTGTCTTAGAAGCTGAGAGTATTGGTCTTAAGTCTGGAATGTTGTACTCGTCTATAGGGGTTGGGACTGTAACGATTATTACTTTTGCTTGGGATATTTTTTCTGGGTTGTCTGTAAAATCTATTTGACAATTTTTTAGTTTTTCAGGTTCTACTTCTTTTGTTCTATCGTATCCCTCTTTCAGCTCTTTTATTCTTTGTGGGTTTATATCGTACCCGATTACATTATACTTTGTGTCGAATAAGACTGCTAGTGGTAATCCTACGTATCCAAGACCTATAATGGCTATTTTTTCTGGATTCCCTTTTTTAAATTGGTTTACATCCATCTAAAATTCCTCCTTTTATGTTTTTAAATCTTCTTCTAATTTCTTTTCAAGATTAAATATTATACCGTCAATTATTTCTATGTCGTAATTCCAGTCTACAATTTTCCACTCTTTATCTTCTTGCGCTACCATAATTTTCTTTGCTTGAGTGTATATCCATATAACTTTTTTAACTCCACTTTCTAAAAGTTTTTTTGTTTTTAAGAAAAAGTACTCATCTCCTATCTCTGATAAATCAGCTTTTGTATCTACTTCAATAACAACCTCAGGTGGGACTTTTAAGTATGTGCCTTGTGGTTTTTTTAATTTTTCTCTGCTTACTATTGCAATGTCAAGGTTTAGCCACTTTCCTTTTCTGGTTTTTGTGTAGTAGTATCCTACTTCGTTAGGAAAAACTTTATATTTTTTGTAATCTAAGTTTAAGTGTAAAAATTTTGTGATCAGATCCACTATCCATGCTTGTAAATCACTGCTTCCCATTACAGCCTCCTTTGGCAGCTGTCCAGAAAGAACCTTTTCGTAGTTTTTGTAGTAAATTTTTTTATTATCTAATATTTCGTAAACAAGGTAATCCGGAATTTTTACTTTACTTTTTTTCTTTTTTATTGAAGCTGTAGCCATAATTTCCTCCGGATTATTATTTGTTTTCAACTTCTTTAATTAAGATCTCTCCAAGGTTGAGTTTTAGGTTGTCAACTATCTCAACTTCATAATTCCAGTCTGTAATTATCCAAGGTTTGTCTTTTTCTGCTACCATAACTTTTTTGTCAAAGGTTGTGTACCATATTACTTTTTTAACACCTGCGTCTAACAAGTCTTGAGTTTTTTCCCTTTGATAGTTCATAAAGTCTCCGTACTTTCTTAGATCTGCTTTTGTATCTATCTCAATAACAATTTCTGGAGGAGTTTTGGCATATTTGTTGTTTATTCCTTCTTCTAAGAGTTTTTTCCTGTCAAATATGGCTATATCAAGGTTTCTCCAAGTTCTTGGTGCCCATTGAAAGCCTGCTTCGTTGGTTGCAATTATATAATTTTTACTGTTTAGAGTTTTAAATAGGAAATCAAGTATAACTGAAATAATAAATACTTGTAATTTACTGCTTCCCATAACTTCTTCTAGTGTTTTCTCTCCCTCTAAAACTTTGTCGTAATCTCTGTAGTATATGGGTTTTCCGTATCTCATCTCGTATATTAACTCTTTTGGTACTTTCCTTTTCTTTATTTTTTTATTTTTATCAATAATCTGAGATGTTCCCATGTTAAACCTCCCAAAAAAATTACTTACATACTAAAGTTTACGCCTTAAATCTAAATTTTCCAAGTATTCTATATACACGTTTTTTATCCTTTCAAAGATTTTCCTACTAACCTCATCGTCGTAAACATGAGAACTTAAGTTCCTATCTTCTAACATATCTAAAATAATCTCATCATCATCTATGATTTTTGACTTAAAAGCTTCCTTTATACAGCTCCTTGGTGAATAACACTCTAAACCTTGATACTCTAATATAGCTTTTAAAGTTTTCCAAAGAAGTTCTACTGTAAACTCAAACCTCTGGATAACTCCGTCTTTGTCTAAATCGTCTTTTGCACTACTTACAGCTTCTTTTAGCCTATCTAACGCTTTTTCAAAATTTTGAATCTTTAGTAAAACATCACTTTTTTTCATATAAGATAACTCCTTCTCTAAGTATAATATCTTTAAAATCTTCTTTTATTTCATCTAAAAAGATTAGATCTATACTGTATAAACCACTTATCTCATCAATTTTCTCTTTCAACTTTCTCTTTTCTCTAAAAGAAAGGTTTAAATCTACTG
The DNA here is from genome assembly GCF_000021545.1 of Sulfurihydrogenibium azorense Az-Fu1. NCBI lineage: Bacteria > Pseudomonadati > Aquificota > Aquificia > Aquificales > Hydrogenothermaceae > Sulfurihydrogenibium > Sulfurihydrogenibium azorense. The sequence continues at coordinate 304,251 of NC_012438.1, read as the reverse complement.
CTATATCTATGTCTGACTGCTTTTTATAACAACCTTTAGCCCTTGAGCCAAACAGGATTATCTTTTTAGGGTTATAGGTTTTCAGCTCCTTAACTATAAGTTGTATGTACTTTTCTGCTTTATCCATTTTGTTGGATAAGCTCAAATCTCTACTCCGTACTTATAAGCTAATTTTGTAAACTCTGTTTTTTCAGGGTTATCAGTTATTATAAGATCTATTTTTCTATCTCCTAAAGCAAGTAGTAAATCTACCTTTATTTTTCTTCTTTTCTTGTAATCTATGTTGTTAGATACTACCAGTATATCTATGTCTCCACCTTTTTTATTTAAATCTGTTCTGCTTCCGAATATAAACACTCTTGCATTTGGGTCGTAGTTTTTTATAACCATCTTTATAACATTAATTTCTTCATCAGAAAGCCGAAGGTTATTTTTCGTCATTATCTCAAAATATGGTAAAATTTTATCATCCTAATTATAACAAAAAAGGAGATACGATATAAATGAGCTTGGAAAATCAAAAATATTGTGAAGATGAAATAGATTTGTTTGAACTTTTTGAAAAACTGTGGAAAAGAAAAAAAATAATATTCTCAATAACGCTTTTAGGAACTTTAATAGCTACATTGGTAGCTTTTACAATTCCAAAGCAGTACACTTCTGAGTCTTCAATAGTAGTAGTAAATATTAATACTTCTCCAAGTTTGAGTTTAGACAGGGAATCTTTATACATTCTATCTCAACTTAACTTTCCTATACTACCTATTTTAAACAGTAAGGACCTTGCAGAAAAAGTCTTAAAAAATAATAACCTAAATATAGAACCCGAAAAATTTATTAAAAATAATCTAAAAGTAGACCAAGATAAAAAATCAGGGCAAAATAAAAAGAACGAAGTTTTTAGAATATCTATATCTTGGTATGACCCTAACACAGCAAAAAAATTAAATGAAGATTATTTAATTGAACTAAAAAAAGTAGTAAACCAAAACTTAAACCAATTTTTAACTCAGTTAGAAAATCAATATCAAAAAAGGTTAGAGTTACTGAATATTGAGTATAAAAAGGCTATGGTAGAAAAAGATGAATTAAAGATGGAATTAGTAAAAAACCAAGTTGAAAAAATATCTTCAGGATATTACTTATTAGAACTTTTCAAAAATAATAAAGAAGGTTTTATTAAAGTAGTAAATTCTCCTTCATATCCTACAGCTCCTTCTAAACCTAAAAAAGGTTTAATATTAGCAATAGGATTCGTATCTTCTTTATTTTTATCCTTATTTGTTGCTTTAGTGGTTGAAGCATGGGAAAATAGGAGAAAAAATAAGGTATATTAAAAATCAAATTTGAGGTTTGTGAGATGAAAAGGATTCTTATTTTAATAAGTTTTATTGCGTTTTTAACCTCTTGTGCTTCTAATGAGATAGTTATCCAGCCAAATGCTCCTATTAACTTCATAGCCAAAACTGAGAGAAAAGGTGATTACACTTTTATCATTCCTTCAAACTTTCAGTTTTTAGAAAGTGAGTCTTTGATTTTTGAAGGTAATGGAGTTTACAGAGCTTATCTTATCTACAAAGGAGAGGGTTATATACAGGATTTAGTTAACTTTTTTGATAGAGAGATGCCTAAGAATGGTTGGACTAAATTTTCAGCTCTCATTGGGAGAGATGCCCTTTTATCTTATAAGAAGGATAATCAGCTTATTGTGATAAAGATACAGTATGGACTTACAAATACTTATATAAAGATGATTTTAACGAGGTAGTAAGTTGAGAAGACTCTATATGCCTGCAGAGTGGGAAAAACATTATGGAACTTGGCTTTCTTACCCTTACAATCCAGACACGTTTTTTGAAAAGATAGATGATGTTAGAGATAAGTATGTTGAGATGATTAAATGGATTAGTCTGGGGGAAAAGGTACATGTTAACATTAACGATGAAGAGATGGAAGAGGACCTAAAAAAGAGATTGAAGGAAAAAGATGTTGACCCTAATCAGGTTGTAATTCATAGATTTCCTACAAATGATGCTTGGTGTAGAGACCACGGAGCTATTTTTGTAAAAGATTTAGATAAAAATACTTTGGTAGCTTTGAACTTTAAATTTAACGCTTGGGGTGGAAAGTATCCCCATGATTTAGATGACCAGATTCCAACTAAGATGGCTCAGTATTTAGGTGTAGAAAGAATAGATATAGACATGGTTTTAGAAGGTGGGTCTATTGATGTAAACGGTGAGGGTTTACTTTTGACTACCGAGTCCTGCTTGCTAAATTCAAACAGAAATCCCCATATGTCTAAACAAGAGATAGAAGAAAATTTAAAAAAATACTTTGGCGTAAGTAAGATACTCTGGCTTAAAGAAGGTATAGTGGGAGACGATACAGATGGCCATATAGACGATATTACAAGATTTGTTGATAAAGATACAGTAATAACAGTGATTGAAGACAATAAAAATGATGATAATTATGATATACTGCAAGAAAATTATCATATTCTTAAAACATTTACAGATATCCATGGAAAACCGTTAAATATAATAACCCTTCCTATGCCTGACCCAGTTTACTACAAAGGAGATAGATTACCTGCAAGTTATGCAAACTTTTACATATCAAACTACGCAGTTATCGTCCCAACCTTTAGATGTGATAAAGATAGATTGGCATTAGAGATTTTACAGTCAGTTTTCAAAGATAGAAAAGTGGTAGGAATAGATGCTACCGATATTGTAGTAGGACTTGGGACGTTCCACTGCTTAACTCAACAGATTCCTTTACTGTTTTAAGTGGCTAATTCCTATCATTACCATTCTGTAAACAAAAATAATGGTTGTGATAGCCCAACCTGTAAAAACGGAGATTAAAAAGATAGCCAGCTGGGATTTTCTTTCCTCAGCTGGTTTTTTGTTATTTTTAATCGTAAGAATTATAAAAGCTATAATCGTTAGGATAATGATTGACATTACAAAAAATATAACTGATACAGTTAAATCAGTCCCAACTTGAACTAACTTTTCTTCTGCTTGTTTCATTACGTCGTACATAGTACTACCCCTCAATCAGTCCATACGTACTGGTGTCTTTCTGGACCTGTAGACAGCATTACAACTTTTGTTTGAGTTTCCTCTTCTATTATTTTTATAAACTCTCTGGCTTGTGGTGGTAGTTTTGATAGGTCTGTAAGTCCTTGGGTAGTTGTTTTCCATCCTTTGATGGTTTTATAGATAGGTTTACATTCTGATAGGACTTTTAAGGAAGCTGGAAACTCTGTTATAGTTTTTCCTTCGTACTCATAGGCAACACAGACTTTTATCTCATCAAAAACATCTAAAACGTCAAGTTTTGTTATAATCAAGCCATCTAAACCGTTAATTCTACATGCAAACCTTAAAGCTACCAAATCAAGCCATCCACATCTTCTTGGTCTTCCGGTTGTAGAACCATACTCATGTCCTTCTTCCCTTAACCTTTCTCCAAGACCATCGTTTAACTCCGTTGGAAATGGTCCTTCTCCAACTCTGGTGGTGTAAGCTTTACTTACTCCGTAGACTTTTGCTTGTCCTATTAACTTAGGTGATACACCAGTTCCATTACAAATACCTAAAGCTGATGCATTTGATGAAGTGACGTAAGGATAAGTTCCCATATCAACATCAAGCATAGTTCCTTGTGCACCTTCGTATAAAACTTTTTTACCTTCTCTCATAACTTTGTCTAAAAGGTAAGAAGTGTCGGCTACTAAGTCTTTGATTTTTTCAAAATCTTTAAGGGTTGTCTCGTAGATTTGATTTAAGTCTAAGTTAAACTCTTCTTGGTAAACTTTCTCTACTATCTCTTTTGCTTCGTTAAAAGCTTTTTCTAATCTAACTCTAAAGTACTTTGGGTCAAATAGGTCTACTATTCTTATCCCTGTTCTTCCATACTTAGACATATAGGTTGGTCCTATTCCTTTTAGTGTTGTTCCTACTTTATCTTTTCCTTTTGATTTTTCAGAAACAGCATCTAACAGTTTATGGTAAGGAAATACTACGTGGCATCTTTCACTTATGTAAAGTTTGTTTTTAAAATCTTTTACAACATCTCTTACTTGGTCCATCTCTTTAAGAAGTTCTTGTATATCAACAACTACACCGTTAGATATTATGTTTTTTACACCCTCGTGTAGTATTCCTGATGGTATTAGATGAAGTGTGTACTTTTTACCGTTTGCAATAACTGTGTGTCCTGCATTACTGCCACCTTGGTATCTTACAACATAATCAAAATCCTTTGCAAGTAAATCAACTATCTTTCCTTTTCCTTCGTCACCCCATTGAGACCCTAAAATAATCAAGCTTTCTTTCAAACTTCTTCCTCCAGCTTATTCTTTGTAAACAAACTCTTTTATATTCTTCCTTTCCCAGTGTCCTAAAGATGGAACTCCTTCAATAAACTCTTTTTGGATTTTTATAAGTCTTTCTATCCCAGACTTACCGTACTCAATCATCTTTTGAAGTTCTTGATATGTAAAAGTATTTTCCTCTCCAGTAGCTCCTAACTCTACAAACTCTCCTTTGCCAGTCATTACAATATTCATATCAACTTGGGCTTTTGAGTCTTCTTGATAGTTTAAATCTAAAACTATCTCGTTGTTAACCTTTCCCACACTTATGGCAGCTACGTAATCTTTTAGTGGGTTTGATTTTACTAAGTTGTTTTTTTCAAGTTTTATAAGGGCATCTGCTACTGCTATAAAGGCTCCTGTTATAGAAGCTACTCTTGTTCCTCCATCTGCTTGAATAACATCACAGTCAATCCATATAGTCCTTTCTCCCAACTTTTTTAAATCAACGGCAGCCCTTAACGACCTTCCTATTAATCTCTGTATCTCGTGAGTCCTTCCAGATGGAGAACCTCTTACAACCTCTCTTAAAGACCTTGTTTCTGATGCTCTTGGAATCATAGAGTACTCAGCTGTTATCCATCCCTGTCCTGAACCTTTTAAAAAAGGTGGAACTTTGTCTTCTATGGAAGCTGTAACTATGACTTTTGTATTACCAAACTCTATTAAAACTGAACCTTCGGCGTAGATGTTGAAATCTCTGGTTATTTTGATTGGGCGAAGTTGAGCTGGTTTTCTGTTATCCGGTCTCAAAAAGTCCTCCTTAAGTGTGTGATAGAATATATTTTATCACAATTTAAAAGAGAGGGATTTTATGAAAATAGCTGTAGCAGGAGCCGGATACGTAGGTCTGTCGAATGCAATACTGTTAGCACAAAACCACGAAGTGGTTTTAAAAGATATAGACCCAACAAAAGTTAAACTGATAAATAACAAAGTATCTCCAATTATAGATAAAGATGTTGAGTACTACTTAAAGTCAAAACCTCTAAATCTAAAAGCTACTTTGGATAAAAATGAAGCGTATAAAAATGCTAAGTACGTAATCATTGCAACACCTACAGACTACGACCCTATAACGAACTACTTTAACACAAAATCTGTAGAAGCTGTGATAAAAGAAGTGTTAGAAGTAAATCCTGAAGCTGTTATGGTGATAAAATCTACTATCCCTGTTGGATATACAGAAAAAGTAAAAAAACAGTTTAAAACCAATAACATAATCTTTTCTCCAGAGTTTTTAAGAGAAGGAAAGGCCCTATTTGATAACCTGTACCCTTCAAGGATAGTAGTTGGTGAAAAAAGTGAGAGAGCAAGAGAGTTTGCCAACTTACTTTTAGAAGGAGCTATAAAAAAAGATGTACCAGTCCTTTTTACCGGTTCAACGGAAGCGGAAAGTATAAAGCTTTTTGCTAACACTTACTTAGCCATGAGAGTAGCATTTTTTAACGAACTTGATACGTTTGCAGAAAGTCATGGATTAAACTCAAGGGAAATAATAGAAGGTGTCTGCTTAGACCCAAGGATAGGAATGCACTACAATAATCCATCTTTTGGATACGGTGGTTATTGCCTGCCAAAAGATACAAAACAGCTTCTTGCAAACTACATGGAAAAAAACATTCCTCACTATCTAATAAAAGGCACTATAGAGTCGAATATAGCAAGAAAGTATTACATAGCTGAACAAGTTGTAAAAAAGAATCCAAAAGTGGTAGGAGTGTATAGACTTACGATGAAGTCTGAGTCTGATAACTTTAGAGAAGCTGCGATTATAGATATTATTGAGTACCTAAAAGCTAAAGATTTTGAAGTTATCATATATGAGCCTTTGATAAAAGAAAGTACATTTATGGACTTTAAGATTGTAGATTTAGATACTTTAAAAAAAGAATCAGATATTATCTTGACTAATAGATACAGTAGTGAACTTGAAGACGTGAAAGAAAAAGTTTATACGAGAGACATTTTTGGTAGAGATTAAAATCTCTGTATAAGTTTCCGATGTATGGAGCTTAATATAATAGATTAATTTAAACGATGCTATAATATGATAGATTAAAAAGTAAGACTTTGAGGTTTTTGGTTGTTTAATTTAGAGGATGTTATTAAATTCAACGAAAATGGCTTGGTTCCAGTTATAGCTCAAAATTATTATTCTGGAAAAATTTTGATGCAAGCTTACGCAAATAAAGAAGCAATACAGGAGACTATAAAGTCCGGATATGCAACCTACTACTCAAGGTCAAGAAAATCTTTGTGGAAAAAAGGGGAAACTTCTGGAAATCTGCAAAGAGTTATAGACATAAAAGTAGATTGTGATGAGGACAGTGTTATTTACCTTGTAGTTGAAGAAGGTCCAGCTTGTCATACTGGTGAAGAAAGCTGCTTTTATAGAAATCTAAATTTAGAAAAAGATACAAAACCTTTACCTTTCGAGATTTTACATAAACTATACGAAAAAGTTGAAGAGAGAAAAAGATTAAAACCAGAAAATTCTTACGTCGTAAAACTGTTTGAAAAAGGTTCAGATAAGATTATCCAGAAAGTAGGGGAAGAAGCAATAGAAACGGTAATAGCACTTAAAAATAAAAATAAAGAAGAAATTGTGTACGAAGTATCTGACTTACTTTTTCATTTAATCGTTGCATTAGTTGATTCAGGAGTAGAGTTAAAAGATATTCAAGAAGAGTTATTAAAAAGGTATAAGTAGGAGGTATAAAAAATGGAAAAAGCAAAAGATTTTTGTCTACCAGGAATAGATGAAAATGGAAGGGAAATAAATTTTTGTTTAAAAGATTATCTTGGAAAAGGTAAAGACATAATCCTTTACTTTTATCCAAAAGATGATACTCCTGGATGTACTACAGAAGCCTGCGACTTTAGAGATAACTTTAACTTATTGAAGGACTATGCAATTGTAGTAGGTGTAAGTCCAGACTCTATTGAAAATCATAAAAAATTTAAAGAAAAGTACGGTTTGAACTTTATACTTTTATCAGACACTGAGAAAAAAGTTATGCAGGAGTATGGTGCATACGGAGAAAAAACGATGTACGGTAAAAAAACAATGGGTGTAATAAGGTCTACTTTTATAATAGACACAGATGGTAATATAAAAAAAGCTTGGAAAAATGTAAAAGCAAAAGGACACGTTGACCAAATTCTTAAATTTTACGGGGTTAAAAAGTGATTTACGATTTAGACTGTAAAATTTTAGAAAACAGGTATATAAGTGGAAAAACTTACATTCTTAAACTACAAGCTCCAGAAATAGCAAAAAACACAAAATCAGGACAGTTTGTAATGGTAAAACCAACATTAGAAGATTACTATGATCCTTTACTTAGGAGAGCATTTGCAATTGCCGATATAGAGGACGATACAATCACTTTGTTTTATGATGTTTATGGAAAAGGTACTTCTTACTTAACAACAAGGAATAAAGGAGAGTATTTAAAAGTTCTTGGACCACTGGGAAATAACCTTTTTCCAGAAGAATACGATAACTACATTATAGTAGGTGGTGGTATAGGTTTTGCAGGATTAAGTCTTTTTATAAAAGAGATTAAGAGAAAAGGTAAAAAATACACTGCTCTGTATGGAGCGAGAAAGAAAGAAGATTTATCTATGATAGAGTGGATAGAAGAAAATCAAGTAGAAGTTATCTACTATACCGATGATGGAAGTTTTGGTAAAAAAGGGTTAGTTACTCAGGATTTAGAGAAAATAATAGAAGATAACCCTGAAGCACCTCTTTTGGTTTGTGGTCCTAAGGGAATGATGAAAGCTGTAAGTAAGATAGCTGTAAGTAAAAACAGACCTTGTTATCTATCGTTAGAAAGCAGAATGGCTTGTGGTATTGGAATATGTGTAGGATGTGTTGTAAAAGATAAAAGCAAAGATAATTATGTAAGAGTTTGTTATGAAGGACCCGTTTTTGAGGCAAAAGAGATTGAAATACTTTAAGTTTTTGATTGTTTTATTAATCTTTACTACTCAAGGATTTTCAGAACAGATGATAGTTGAACCTAAAGTGATAGAGTATAAAGGTGTAAAAGAGGAGCAACTGAAAAAAGTTGAAGATCAAGTACAACGTTTATATCAAAAACAGAAAAGTCTTGAAGAAAAATTATCCCAGATAGAAAATATAAAAGGTCTTTCCCAAAAGGATAAAGAAATTTTACAACTACTAATGTCAGATATAGAAGAGATTAAACAAAATCAACGAACTCTTGATAATAAATTAGAAAAGCTCTACAACTATACAAACAAAGCATTACTACTTCAAAATATAATACAGTTTGTAATATTCAGCATTTTTATAGTGTTTATGTATATACTTTATATACTTTATAAGTATAAAAAAGACACAAACCAAGAGATAAAAGAATTTAACGAAGAGATTGAAAAATTAGCTGAAAAAGATGAATCAGAAATTATAATGAATCTTACAGAAAAAGCCAAAGAAGATCCAAAAGCAGCAGCTATACTGAAAGCGTATTTAGATAGTAGGAGGAAAGCAGATGAAGTATGAGATAACTAAAATATTTAGGTTTGAAGCAGGACATAGAGTATGGAAGCAAGATTTAAGGTCAGGAAAAACTGCAAAGTTATCTGAAGGTGTTGTAATTGAAAACAAGTGCGTAAACCTTCACGGACACAGCTATGTTCTGGAAGTAACTGTAGGGTCTGACACTTTAAACGAGCAAGATGTAGTAGTAGATTTTTACCATATAAAATCTGCGTTAAAGGATTTAGTAGATAACGTTTTTGACCACTCATTTATAATAGACGTAAACGATCCTATATATCCAAAATTTAAAGAGCTTTTTGGTTGTTATAAGATTACAGAAGTTGATTTTTGTCCAACGGCGGAAGCTCTGGCTAAGTACTTTTACGACTTTTTAGTTCAAAAGTTAAAAGAAGCTGGCTTAGAAGAAGATATAAAGGTTGTAAGTGTAACTCTTTGGGAAACAGCAACAGGAAAGGCAACCTATAGAGGAGAGTAGTGGAGTTTTGGAAGATTATACCTGCTATGATCATAATGGTTTTTTTTACAGGCTTATACTTTATAGTAGGTGTAAAGTTTATAAAAAAGTGGAGAAAGAAAGATGGCAGTAATTAAACCTTACAAAGGAGTTTATCCTAAAATAGACCCAACTGTTTTTGTTGCGGAAAACGCTGTAATAATAGGAGACGTAGAAATAGGTAAAGACAGCAGTGTTTGGTACAACGTCGTTATCCGAGGAGATGTTAACTATATAAGAATCGGAGAAAGGACAAATATTCAAGATGGTACAATAATACACGTTGACCACAAAAAGTACCCAACTGTAATAGGCAATAACGTCACAATAGGACACAAAGTAATGATCCATGCCTGCACTATTGAAGATTTTTGTCTTATAGGTATGTCTGCTACAATTATGGACGGTGTAGTGGTAGGAAAGCAATCAATCGTAGCTGCAGGAGCATTAGTAACACCGGGAAAAATTATAGAGCCTCAATCTCTATGGGCAGGAGTTCCAGCAAAATTTGTAAGAAAACTTACAGAAGAGGAGTTAAATTGGCTGGAAAAATCTGCTGAAAATTATGTAAAATATAAGAATAGTTATCTTGAGGAACTAAAATGAACGAAACAGTAGAGCTTATAATTGCTATTGTAGTGTTTGTAATAGCTGCTTTAGTTATCGTAGGGCTTATGGTTTACTGGAGTAAAAACGAAACCGTTGTAGATGAAAGAGATAAAAAATACTATAAAAAAGAGGTGAAAGATGAAGAGAGCTGATATAGTTAATATGATTCATAAAGACAAAGACTTAAACTTAAGTTTAGATAAAAGAGAAATTCACAAAATAGTTAACGATACTTTTGATATGATTTCAGAATACCTTACAACAGATATAAAAGAAGGTAAAAAAGTAATGATATCTGGTTTTGGTACCTTTATAATCAAAAGAAGAAAAGGCAAAGTAGGAAGAAACCCTAAAACTGGTGAAGAAAAGTTGATTCCAGACAGACTTGGAATATCTTTTAAAGCCGGAAAAGAGTTAAAGAAAAAAATAAATCAAAAATAAAAATCGGAGCGTGGCGCAGGTGGTAGCGCACTGGCATGGGGGGCCAGAGGTCGCCCGTTCGAATCGGGTCGCTCCGACTCTAATGAGGTTAAAATGAAAAAATTAGTATTTTTAACAAACGACGATGGTTATCAATCAAAAGGTCTTTTAGCTATAAGGCAAGAGCTCCTGAAGGCAGGGTACGAAGTAATAACGGTAACGCCAGACAGAAATATGTCTGGAGCAAGCCATTCTTTAACCTTTACAAGACCACTTAAGATAGTAGAGCTGGAAAAAAACTTTTACTACATTGCTGATGGAACACCTGCTGACTGTGTGCACTTAGGTTTAAATATAATATTAAATGGTAGAAAGCCTGATTTGTTAGTGTCTGGTATAAACACAGGTCCAAACATAGGAAACGATGTTTTTTACTCAGGAACGGTAGGAGCTGCAAGGGAAGGAACATTATTTGATATTCCATCAGTGGCCTTCTCTGTAGGTTCATCGAAAAATCCAAACTATCAAGAAATCGCTCAAGTTGCAATGAAAATTATTAACGTGGTGATTTTACAAGGTCTTCCAAAGGGAGTATTTTTAAACGTTAACATTCCTACAATTCCAAAAAATCAGATAAAAGGCTTCTTACTTACAAAACAGGGAAGAAGTGCTTACAAAGAAGAGATAGTTAAGTATCTATCTCCTTCAAAAGAAGAGTACTATTGGATAGGTGGAGAGGAAGCTCTCCTTGAAGAGTGCCAACCGGGAACGGATTACACGGCGATAAAAGAAGGGTTTGTATCTATCACACCTATAAAGTTAGACCTTACAGATTACCAAGCCATTGATGAACTTGATAAAAAAGATTTTCTGTCTGAAATAATGAGGATTTAAATGGTAAGTTTGAGTTTTGAAGAATTTAAATCTTTATCTGAGAATTACAACGTTGTTCCTATTTATAAAGAGATACTCCTTGATGTTGATACTCCATTATCAGTATACTTTAAAATAGCAACACCAGGAAAATTTAACTACATACTAGAAAGTGTAGAGAGAGGGGAAAACGTTGGAAGGTACTCTTTTATTGGGTCTTCTGAAAATTTTTACATAAGGTCAAAAAAAGACACTGTTGAGATATACAACAAAGGAAAAATTTACTACAAACAAACAAAAGACCCTATAGATGAGGTAAAAAAGTTAACAGAAAACTTTAAACCTTACAAAGACAATACTCTCCCTCCATTCTGGGGTGGATACGTAGGTTATATAGGCTATGATGTTGTAAAGTTTTATGAACCTGTAGGAGATTATAAACCTGATGTTTTAAATGTTCCTGATATATACCTATTTTTAAGTGATGAAGTTATAGCTTTTGATAACCTAACAAACAAGATTAAAATAATCGTTTCAGCCGTTTTATCAGAAGATACAAACGTAGAAGAAGCTTACAATACAGCATTAAGAAAAATAGAAAACATAGAACAAAAGTTAAACAGAGAATTACAGATAAAAAGACTTTCCCTATCTAAAAAAGAAGTAGATTTAAATAGCTGGCAGTCTAACTTTACAAAAGAGGAGTTTGAAAAAGCAGTAGTAAAAGCGAAAGAGTATATAAAAGAAGGAGATATAATTCAGGTAGTTTTATCTCAGCGATTTTTTAAAAAACTGAAAGTTGACCCATCTGATATATACAGGTCAATTAGAGTTATAAACCCATCTCCATACCTATTTTATTTAGACTTTAACGATATAAAAGTGGTAGGGTCTTCTCCTGAGATTTTAGTTAGTGTTGTAGATGGAAAAATACTGACAAAACCAATAGCAGGCACAAGACCACGGGGAAAAACATTAGAAGAAGATTTAAAACTCAGAGAAGAACTTATAAACGATGAAAAAGAAAGAGCTGAACATCTTATGCTTGTAGACCTTGCAAGAAATGACGTTGGTAAGGTAGCAAAAAGAGGTAGTGTAAAAGTTGATAGATTTATGTATATAGAAAACTACTCTCATGTGATGCACATAGTTTCAGATGTATCCGGAGTTTTAAAAGAAGGATTACATCCTTTAGATGTGTTTAAGTCTGTTTTTCCAGTTGGAACTGTAAGCGGAGCTCCAAAAGTAAGAGCTATGCAGATAATAGAAGAGTTAGAACCGGATAAAAGAGGCATTTATGCAGGAGGAGTTGGATATATATCTTTTGATGGCAATCTTGATACTGCTATAGCTATAAGAACAGCTGTAATAGTAAACGATACAGTATACATCCAAGCAGGAGCTGGTATAGTAGCAGACTCTATCCCGGAGAAAGAATGGCTTGAGACTGTAAATAAAGCCAAAGCTATGATGACCGCAATAGAATTGGTAGAGTAGCTTTCTATCCCACATAGTTCAGACAAAACCCTCTATGCTTTTTACATCATTTTTAGAGTAGAATGAGACTTTCTATCCCACATAGTTCAGACAAAACCAAAAGTGTGATAATATAATTATGAATTTAAAAAAACTTTCTATCCCACATAGTTCAGACAAAACAAAAAAATAGAATTTTTATACCATACGAAAAACCTGCTTTCTATCCCACATAGTTCAGACAAAACGGAGAGATTGTGACTGTTATCTGACCTGAAAAAGTCTTTCTATCCCACATAGTTCAGACAAAACAGGTTTAGAGTGGTTAAAGTATGATTATTTTGAAGACTTTCTATCCCACATAGTTCAGACAAAACCCATAGATGATTTGTAACATTATTTAACTCCAATAAACTTTCTATCCCACATAGTTCAGACAAAACTCGATTTTATCAATGTATTTTAGTCTAAAAGCATACTTTCTATCCCACATAGTTCAGACAAAACAAAGAAAGTGGACCGAGATTATAACAATCGATGGCACTTTCTATCCCACATAGTTCAGACAAAACCCGTTAATTTTTAAAAATAAAAAAATTTAAATAATCAAGTAATGACGCTGATTTGCAGGTAGTTTTTATTTTCGTTAACCGCTCGCAAATTGAGGTTAACTGCATCGTAGCTCACATAATGCAAATATATTTTCTGTTATATTCCCACTTTCACCCGCATCACTACTTGAATATTACAATAATATATTTTCTGTTTTCACGATGCAAAGCTAAATGATACCTAATATCAATTAATTTCTCCTTTCTATCTCACATTAATTTTTTAAAGCTGAACTATGCAGGTAGGGTCTCGGCCTTATGGACTAAACGCCCCCAGCCGTGGCATTAAGCCAGCCCCACGTGGTAGAAAGCCCACGTATCCAGATTGAACAGGTCTATTAACCTGTTAATCTGTCCCGCACCATTAAGGATACGGACTTTATACATTGCTTATTCTTTTGTCAAGGTATTCTACTTTAAATTGCTTTAAATCTCGTATAAGAGTATTATATGCTTCTTTGTTGCTAATTTCAAGTCTTTTTAAAAGTTTTTTTGAGCTACCGTTGTTTGTGTTAAAAAACTCTTTTAGTAAGTCTTTAACTATTCTGTTTCTTATAGCAAAGAGTGTAAACACTTTATTGTTTTTGTCTACTTTCTCAATCTTTTCTATATCACTAATTAATCTTGCTTTTATCTTTTCTTCTATGTTTTCTTCTGCTATGTTTAGACTTGCTACATAGTCTGCATTTGAAGAAAAACCACATACAGGACAAGTAAATTTTTCTCTTTTAGGTCTTACCATTTCTTTGTAGAATGCTATAAAACCACAACTCGGACATCTTTGAGATGTATAGGCAGGATTTATTTTTTTGACTTGAATACCATTTTCTTGTGCTTTGTTTTCTATAAAAGATTGTAGTTGATAGTAGTTCCATTTAGGGAATGCAAGACTATTTTTTTCTTCGTTTGATAGTGATAAATCTTCTAATACTATCGTTTTAACTTTCTCTTTAACGGCTATGTCTATAAGTTTGGTTGCTATTTGTTTGTTTAGAGTTTCCATAAAGTTTTTCTCATACTCCCTAACAGAGTTTAACTCTTTTACAATCTTTTCGTATCGTTTCTCAATGCTTTCATCGTTAATTCCTTGTTTTTTTAAGTTTCTTATTTCCATCAAGGATTTTTGCAGGTGTTTTTTCCTATTCCATATACCTATAATTTTATCCTTCCAAGAGTAAGAAAGTGATATATCGCCTCTTGAGTGGCTATTTGTTATTGAGTAGTAAATTAAATAAACCTGTCCTAAATCAACACCCATAACTTTTTCTTGTTCTTGAGAAGTTTCTGGTTGTTTTTCAAATTTGTAGGATATAAGTAAAAATGCACCTTTCTTTTCTCTATAACCTATTCCTATGTATGCTACTTTATACTCTTGGTTTTTTATTCTATTTAATATTTGGTAATAGGAGTTGTTGACTGCAAAGTTTTTTTTTCTTAAATTCATTTTAAACTTTACTTTTATCGATGCATTTTTAAAGGCAGAAAATGTAATAACGCATTCAACGGTTTTTCCGTTTTCTACTATCTCAAACTCTTTTATTACTTGAGAAAAGGCTTTGTCGTAAGGAGTATTTTTATCTGGTTTTATCCTTGCAAGATATTGTAGGTTCTTAATTACAACCGTTTTCCCTTCCTTTAAATTTCCTGTTATATCCTTTGCAACTGAATAAAGTATGGAAGTAGCTACATAATCTTTCTTGTAATCAAGCTTTACTTTACTTCCATTTATTTCAAGTTCTATGTAATTCTTTGGAATTAACTTTGTTAGAGAGTTAGATAAATTTTCGTTTGTAAGTCTCTTTGAGTTAATGTTTACAGTAAAGTATTTACCTGTTTGAATGAGCTCAATATTAGGTAAAAATTTTATGTAAGCAAGTCTAACATCTTTTAAAAATTCTGTTATTAGGTTTCTAATGTCTTGTTTTTTAAGCGGTATTTCTTCACCATCTACTATTAAGTAAAATTCTACATTGTCCCTTCCACTGGTTATTTTTAAGTTCTTATTTACCATCTAATACTCCAGTAAGAAATTCTAACTCTATAAACTTTTGTAATACATCATAAACACCTTCATCTAAAAATTTTATCATACTCTATAAATAACGCCTAATAATTTTTTATATCCTGAAGAATAGTGAGATCTCATAAAGAGGAAGTTACTCTAAGTAAACAATGGTAGCTCCCATACCACCTTCGTGATAAGGGGCATCTTCGTATCTTACTTTGTATGGAAGTTTGTCAAGGTACTCTCTTACTGCTTTTCTTAGTACTCCGGTTCCGTAGCCGTGTATTATTTTGAAAGTTGTTAGACCTTGTAGTAGTATGCTGTCTATATACTTTTCTAACTCTTTTATTGCCTCTTCCTTTGTTTTTCCTATGAGATTTATAGAAGGCATTACATTTACAGAGGGTTTTGATACTTTCACTGTTTGTTTTTCTTCTTTTTTCTCTTCACTGACTTTTTCAATTTTTGATAAATCTACCCAAACTTTTAATCCACCAAAATCAACGTTTGCTTTACTCTCTCTTATTGCTATAACTGTTCCTTTTTGGGCTTTTCCTTTTAATCTTACTGCATCTCCTTCCTTTATCTCTTGATTTACTTCTTCTTGTCCAATAGTTTGGATTTCTAATTTTTTTGTTTTTATAAACTTTTCTAACTTACTTCCGGATTTTTCTTCTTTTACCTGTCTTAAAATTTCATAGCCTTCTTCTTTTAGATTTTTTATGTAGTCTTGAATATCCTTTAAACTTTCTTTCCACTTTTCTTTTCTGTCTTGTTCCAGCTTTCTAACAAGCTCTTCATACTTTTGCTTTTCCTCTTGGAGCTGCTGCTTTAATATTTCAACCTCTTTTATTTTTTCTTCGTACTGAGCTATCATTTTAGAAAGATTAGAAGCCATATCTTGGAATTTTAAAATATCTTCTTCAACGTATTTTTTAGCTATTTGAAGGATTTTTTCTGGAAGTCCAAGTCTTTGTGCTATGTAGAATGCCATACTCTCGCCAACTGTGTTGTAGTAAATCTTATAGGTTGGCTGTAATGTTTCTTTATCAAATCCTACAGATGCAATACTGTAGTAATCACTACTTAATGCGTACATCTTGACTTTTTTAAGGTGGGTTGATGCAATCACAAAACAACCTTTTTCTCTTACATACTCAAGGATTGCTATTCCTAATGCAGAGGCAAAATCTGGGTCTGTTCCGGGAATAAGTTCGTCAAATAAAAGTAAGCTGTTTTGGGTAGATAGCTCTAAAATTTCTTTTATGTTTTTTACATGGTAAGAAAATGTAGATAGATTTTCTTCTATACTTTGGTAATCTCCAATGTCTATAAATACACCGTCAAAAACTCTTACTGTAGAGTTTTCATCTACTGGAATGGGGATTGCTGTTTTGTAAAGAAGAGATAGCAATCCTGCTGTCTTTAAAGCAACTGTTTTACCACCTGTATTTGAACCTGTTATTATAAGTCCTCTTTTATTTTCTACTATTATGTCAATAGGGTTAAATGGCTTATTTTTAAGTAAAAAAATTGGGTGTTTTGCGTTGTAAAGTCGTAAGTACTCATCTTGTTTGGGGAAGATACAATCAAGCTCCTTTGAATACCTTACCTTTGCTTGAAGTATGTCAAAATCAAGGATAGCTTCAAAAGATTTTTTTATAAAGTGTACCTTTGACCTTACTAAGTCAGTTAGGAATTTTAAAATTTTTCTTATTTCTATCTGTTCTTGAAGTTTTAAATCTGAAAGTTTATTGTTAAGAGGAACAACTTCAAAAGGTTCTATGTAAACTGTGTTTCCAGAAGAAGACCTATCTAAGATTATTCCTTTTATTTTATGGGTGTAGTTGTACTTTATAGGTATAACAAAACGTTCTCTTCTAATGGTTATTATTTTTTCTTGTATGGCTTCTTCGTATGCTGGTTTGTTAAGTATGCTTTCCAAAACTTTGTTTATTTTACTTTCTACTTCTTTTATCTCCTTTCTTATTCTTGATAAGTCTATAGAAGCTGTATCTTTTACAGAAAATGTGTTGTCTATACTGTCTGTTATTGCTTTTTCTAACTCTCTAAGGGGTGTAAGGTCTTGATGGAGACTTTTTAACACTTGGACTTGTGATACATCTATGTATGACTTTACTTCCTTTACAACTTTAAGTAGTGATGCTATATCAAAAAGGTCTTTCGGTGAGAGGATACTGTCCTGTATAACTGCTAAGTTTAAAGCTTGAGATATGTCTGGATACTCTGTAAGGGGTAAATATCCTTTTTTTATAAAAAGGTCATACAGCTCTTTGGTTTTTTGTATTTCTTTTTGGAGTTTTTCTAAATTATTAAAAGGTCGTAGATTTATAATATGTCTTTTTGTTAGGTCATTGTGGGTGTAAGATGACAGTAGTTCTAAAAATTTATTATACTCTATTGATTCTAAATCTTTTTCTCTCATTCTACCTTAAACTTTTTTATTATTTCTGGAAGCTTATAAATAACTGACATCACTCTCTTCCACTTTTTCCACTCTATAGCGTTTATGGAGCTACCGTATATCCCACTTTCGGTGATACTACTTCCAACACCGGATTTTGCTGTAACTATTACGTTGTCTGTTATTGTGATATGGTCTGCTACTCCTACCTGTCCTGCTAAAATAACATTGTTTCCTATGTTGCAGCTTCCAGCAATCCCTACTTGAGAGACTAAAACTGTGTTTTCTCCTATTTTACAGTTGTGTCCTACCATAACAAGGTTATCTATCTTTGTTCCTCTTTTTATAATAGTGTAGTCTACTAAAGCTCTGTCTATTGTTGTGTTTGCACCGATTTCTACATCGTCTTCTATTATTACTTTTCCTACATGTTTTATCTTCTTCCTTTGATTCCCCTCTTGGTAGTATCCAAAACCATCTGAAGCTATAACAGCTCCTGAGTGTATAATTACGTTGTTTCCTATCTTTGTATCTTTGTAGATAACAACTGATGGGTAGATTATACAGTTGTCTCCTATCTCTGTATTTTCTCCTATGTAGGAAAATGGGTAAACAACCGTATTCTTTCCTATCTTTACATTATCCTTTATTACAACATACTCACTTATAACAGCTGAGTTAGCTATACTTACATTCTTACCTATTACAGCTCTTTCTGATATGAACCCTTCTTGCCTTTCTTCAGGGTAAAAAATCTCTATGAGTTTATAAAATGCAATATCAGGCTTTTCTACTATAAGTTGGGGTATGTCTAAATTTTCTATAAAAGATGGAGTTAATATAGCTCCTGCTTTGGTTTTAGTCAATTTTTTTGGATCTTTTATAAATGTCAAGTCTTGTTCTGTTGCACTTTCTATACTTTTTAGAGCTTTAATCTCAATGTCTTGTTTAAGGTTTTCTACTTTTGCGTTTATTAAACTAGCTATCTGGGTTAACTTCATTTTTGTTTGTTGTACTCCTTTAGAACATCGTTTGTAATATCAAGTTTAGGACTTGCATAGAGTACACCACTTACAAGTCCGCCGTAAAACACAGCGTCAAGGTTTCTCTCTTTAGCTATCTTTTCTGCAATTTTCTTTATTTCCATAACCATATTTTTTTCAGCTTCTGCTTTCATTTTTGCAAGTTCTTCGCTAGCTTGAACTTCTAAGGATTGGAGTTGTCTTGCTAAATCTCTTAACTCTTTTCTTTTTTCTTCTTTTGCATTGTCTTTAAGGGCTGGGCTTTGGAGCTGTTTTTGAATGTCTTGAATTTTAGCTTGTAACTCTTTTGCTTTGTTTTGATAGTAATTTAGCTTACTTTCTAACTCTTTTTTATACTTTTTACCTTTTTCTGACTCATTCATAACCTTTTCCATATCAACGTAAGCCAAGTTTGCCGCTTTTGATACTCCACTAATCACAAAAATCATCAGTAAAACTGATAAAATCTTTTTCATCTCTTTACCTCTCAATTTTATTTTAGAAGAACGTTCCTAGTATAAATCCAAATCTTGAGTCACTTACTCCAGAAGGTGGGTTTAGTACCTTACCGTAGTAAAGTTCAATCGGTGCAAAAGGTGTAATAATTTTAAGTCCAGCTCCCACAGAGTTATACAAGTTTGAGAATGGATTACCTTTATCAAAACCTTTACCTTGATCTAAAAATACAAATCCCCACAAAAATCTCTCTACAATTGGATGGGCAAGTTGATAGTTTAAGACTATCTCTCTTTTTGCTCCTGCAGGGTCTTTATTTTCATCTAGTGGCCCTGCTCTACCCCAGTCAAAACCTCTAATTGTAAAATCACCACCTACAAAGAATAGCTCGTCTAACGGTATACTTTTAGATATTTTTTCAACCAATCCAAAAGTACCTTTTACAGAGAATATAAAGTTAGTATAAAAAATTCTGTCTGGAATTAACTTAGTCCCTGATAAAACCACTTTATAAAAATCTCTTGTACCAGTACCTGCTTTTAACGTTAAGGTTAGATCACTACCACTTGTAGGGAGTATAGGGTTGTCTATAGTGTTTCTGTTTATAAACCATCCAGCTGAATAAAGATCGTATTTACCTGCTTGTTTCTTAATGTAGATAGATGCTGTATCTAAGATATCTTTATACTCACCTTTTTCTGCAGTTAAGGTTAAACCTGTTCTCCAGTATTCTTTAAACTCGTATGATACAGTTGGAGAAAAACCAGTCTTTGTAGCAACAAAAGATGTGTAGTTAATGTAAGTGTCGTAAAGGTTTAATCCAAGGTCTAAAGGTTTGTATAAAAACCATCTGTGAAGGTAGTTTAATGAGTTGTTTCTGTACTTTGAACCTATTGATAGAGATATACCTGCTGTGTCCCCTGTTCCTAAAAAGTTTCCTTTCTTTATAGATGCAAAGAAAGAAAGTCCTGTTTGCTGGCTGTATCCTGCACCTATAGACATCTGACCTGTAAATCTCTCACTTACCTGAGTTGTAAGATCCATCTCGTTATCTGATTTTACGTTGGGGTCAAAACCTACCATATCGTAGTATCCAAGTCTATAAAGCCTTGCTTGAGATCTTAAAAGGTTTTCCTTCTTAAATAGGTCTCCCGGTGCAAGTTTTAACTCCCTTCTTATAGTAGAGTCTCTAGACTCGTAGTTTCCCTCTATTTTTATTTTATCTACGTAGAATATATTACCTTTGTTTATATTGAATACAACATCTACAGTTTTCTTTTCTTTGTTTACAAGTTTGTTTACTTCAACATTAGCAAATATGTATCCAAGGTCGTTGTACTTGTCTAAAATATTTTTCTTTATAAAGTCTATCTTTTCTTGATCGTAGTACTCTCCCGGTTTTATAGCTTTTCTTTTAGTTACTTCAAGAAGCTCTTTATTTGTGTACAGGTCGTTGTTTTCCAGCTTTATAGATTCAACTTTATACCTATCACCTTCATTTATCTTAATAGTTATATGGTATTTTTTACCGTCTATTAGTTTAACTTCTGGTTCTTGAATATCTACATCAAAAAATCCTTTTCCTACATACAGATTTCTTATTTTATCAATGTCCTCGTACAGTGTTTCTTTCACTAGACTTGGATGAAGTTTTAACTTTAATATACTTCTTTCTGATGTTTCCATCACAGAAAGTATTTCTTTAGTTTTTATATTTTTGTTTCCTACTATCTCAATTTTTTCAACGTAAGCTTTAGTTCCTTCTTCTATCTTAAAGACTAATGTATTTCCTTTATAGTAGTAAGAAATCTTCGTGTTATAGTATCCTCTTTTTTCATAGAGGGATTGGAGTCTTTTTACCATCTGTCCTATTTCATCTGTAGATAAAACTCTTCCAAGACCTTTTTTTATTGAAGAAAGTTTAGAGGTAAGCTCTGGTCCTAACGTTGTAAAAGGTAGAGGTTTTCCTGATTCTAACTTTTCAGACAAGTCTAAGCCTAACTCTTTTATAAGGTCATCTTTTGAGATGGCTTTGTTGCCTTCAAACTCAATCCTTTGAACAACAGGAAGCTCTGTAAATACAAAAGTAATATCTATTCCATTTTCTGTATATTTAGTGTAAGCTTCTACGTTTGAGAAGTATCCAAGTTTATAAAGGTCTCTTAAAGTGTTTTCTATTTTATCCCTACTTACGATAGCTCCTTTTCCAAAAGGTATAAGAGGTTTTATTATCTCTTCATTGAAGAATTTTAGACCCTTTATCTCTATTTTTTCTATTCTATACACTTTAGAAAATTCTCCTTGGATTGTCCCGGTTTGAATTTTGGGTTTATCTAGAGTTATATCTTCTGATTCTACTTGATTAGAATGTTTATTTTCTTCTGCAAAAGAGTTAAAAGAAAGTATAAAAAAAGCGGTCGTAGAAACGACCGCAAACCTTTTTATGCTGGTTGAAGTTCTTTCTTTTTCCTTCCTTTTTTCTTTTGTAGAACTTTTAATCCTACTGTGTTGTCTGGATTTAATACTACTTCCACTTGTGAACCAGGTTGTAATTTTCCAGATAGTATCTCCTCTGCTAACAAGTCCTCTACTTGAGATTGAAGAGCTCTCTTTATACTTCTTGCTCCATACTCTGGTTTGAATTCTTTCTCTATCAAGTAGTTTACAAACTCTGGAGATAAGCTTACTTCTATTTGCCATTCTTTTAACCTTTTATTAATCTCTTTAATTTGTATATCTATTATACCTTTAATCACCTCTTTGTCCAATGGTTTGAATACAATTATCTCATCAAGCCTGTTAACAAACTCTGGATTAAACGCTTTCTTAACTTGGTCCATAACATTTTTCTTAAGGTCCTTGTAATCTACAAGAGAAGATTTTGTTTCAAATCCCATCTTTCCACTATCTAAAATCATCTTAGCACCAAGGTTTGACGTCATTATTATTATTGTGTTGCTAAAGTCAACTACTCTACCTAAAGAGTCTGTAAGTCTTCCATCGTCAAATATCTGTAAGAATATATTAAACACGTCTGGGTGGGCTTTCTCTATCTCATCAAAAAGTATAACAGAGTAAGGTTTTCTTCTTACAGCTTCTGTAAGCTGTCCGCCTTCTTCGTAACCTACGTACCCCGGAGGAGCTCCTATAAGTCTTGATACTGTATGTTTTTCCATATATTCAGACATATCAAACCTTATTAAAGCATCTTCTTTCCCAAATAAGTACTCTGCTAAAGCCTTAGCTGTCTCAGTTTTACCTACTCCGGTAGGTCCTAAGAATAAGAATACTCCTATAGGTCTGTGTCTTCCTTTTAGTCCTACGCTGTTTCTTCTTATAGCTTTTGCAATTGCAGTTATAGCTTCGTTTTGGTCAACAACTCTCTTGTGAAGTTCTTCTTCTATGTGAAGAAGTTTTTCTTTGTTAGACTCTGTTAATCTTGCTATAGGTATTCCAGTCCATCTTGCTACAACTTCTGCAATATCTTTTTCTGTAACTTTAGGTCTGTTTTCTTTTTGCTGTTCTTTCCAGTTTAACTTCATAGTTTCAAACTTAGCTCTTAACTTAACCTCTTCGTCTCTTAACTTAGACGCTTTTTCAAAGTCTTCTTCCCTAATTGCTTTAGTTTTTTCTTCTTCTATCTCTTTTATCTTTTCTTCTATCTTTTTAAGGTCTTCTGGGAGTTCAAGCTCTCTAAGTCTGACTAGAGCTCCTGCTTCATCTAAAAGGTCTATGGCTTTATCAGGTAGTTGTCTATCTGATATGTACTTAACAGAAAACTCTACTGCCTTTTCTATTGCATCTTTTGTATACTCTACGTTATGGAACTCTTCAAACTTTTTCTTTAAACCTTCCAGTATCAGTATTGCATTTTCTGGAGATGGTGGGTCAACTATAACTGGTTGAAATCTTCTTTCAAGAGCTCCGTCTTTTTCTATGTATTTTCTGTATTCATCTAAAGTGGTAGCTCCTATTACCTGTATCTCTCCTCTTGATAAAGCAGGTTTTAACATATTAGAAGCGTCTAATGACCCTTCTGCAGAACCTGCTCCAACCATTGTATGAAGTTCATCTATAAAGAGTATAACGTTAGGAGCTTTTTCTAACTCTTTTAGGATGCTTTTTAACCTTTCTTCAAACTGTCCTCTGTACTTTGTTCCTGCAACGATTAAAGCTAAATCCAGTGCAACTATTCTCTTGTTTTGAAGTGTTTCAGGGACTTGTTTGTTTGCTATTCTTTGGGCAAGACCTTCAACGATAGCAGTTTTACCTACCCCTGGCTCTCCTATTAAGACTGGATTGTTTTTTCTTCTTCTTGAGAGTATCTGGATAACTCTTTCTATTTCTTTTTCTCTACCTACAACAGGGTCTAACTTTCCTTCTTTTGCTAAAGCTGTTAGGTCTCTTCCAAATCTGTCTAAATTTGGTGTTGGAGCTGATTTTGTTTGTTCTTGTGAAGGTATCTCTCCAAGGGCAGAAAGTATCTCTCTTCTTACACTATACTCATCTATACCAAACCCTCTAAGTACTCTTCCACCTAAACCTGTTTTTTCTCTGATTATACCTATAAGTAAATGTTCTGGCCCTACAAATGGATGGTGTAAAATACGAGCCTCTTCTACTGCAAACTCAAGGATTCTTTTTGCATCAGGAGCAAACAAAACCTCTCCCGAATGGCTACCTCTTGACATTTGAGAAGTTAAAGTTTTCTTTACTTTATCAACTGTAAGCCCAAACTTGGAAAGAACTAAGATTGTAATATCATCTTCATCAAGGAGTGCTAAGAGAAGATGCTCACTTCCAAGGTAGTTGTTTCTATATGATAATGCATGCTCCCTTGCTGTTAGTATTACTTTTCTTGCTTTTTCTGTAAATTTCTCAAACATCTTACTATACCTCTTAAACTTTATTTTTGCTTTAAATAATCTACCTAAATTTTAAACTTTTTCAATATCTACTAACATACCATCTCTCATATAGTAAATATACTTACAGTATTTTGCAATTTCAATATCATGAGTTGCGATGATAATAGTCATCCCCTTACTTTCGTTTAGGTGCTTAAACAACATTATAACATTTTTAGCATTTTGAGAGTCTAAGTTTCCTGTAGGCTCATCAGCTATAAGAAGAGAAGGGTCGTTTGCTACAGCCCTTGCTATAGCTACCCTTTGCTGTTCTCCTCCTGACATCTGAGATGGTTTGTGGTTTAGTCTGTGTTGTAAGTTGAATTTTTTTAATATATCACTAGCTTTTTCTTTTGGATTTTTTTCTCCTTTTATCTGGATAGGTATCATAACATTTTCTAAGGCTGTAAACTCAGGAAGTAAATAATGGAATTGAAAAACAAAACCTATATTTTCACTTCTAAATTTTGAAAGTTGCTTATCATTTAGACTGTCTATCTGTAGTCCATTTATAACTACTTTTCCTTCTGTGGGGTAATCTATTCCTCCTATAATATGTAATAGCGTACTTTTACCTGACCCAGAAGGTCCCATCACTGCTACCATCTGACCTTTTTCAATTTTAAGACTTATTCCTTTTAAAGCCCATACCTCTTCTTGACCGTTTCTGTAAACTTTTTTTACATTTTCAAGTAAAACACTACTCATAACGTAAGACCTCTGCAGGAGACTCTTTTGATGCGTTTACAGCAGGAAATACAGAGGATACAAAACATATAACCATAGATGATAAAAATATTACTAATACTTCTAATAATGATATTCTTAAAGGTAGATACTCTATAAGGTAAACTTCTGGGTTTAATTTAATTAAGTGGTAAGTATCTCCAAGGTAAACTATCAACAAGCCTAAGGCAGTTCCAAGTATAGACCCAACAACTCCTATTAAAATTCCTTGAAATAAAAATATCTTTGTTATAAAACTTCTATCAGCACCTAATGTTCTGAGTATAGCTATCTCTTTTCTTTTTTCTCTACTTTTAGTTGAGATTAAACTGGCTATGTTGAAAGATGCAACTACAACTATCAATGTAATGACTAAAAACATGGCAAACTTTTCAAGTTCAAGTGCTTGGAAGAGACTTTTATTCATATCCATCCAAGATTTGACTATGTAAGGAAATTCTAAGACTTTTTCTATATCTGATTTTACAGCTTCTGCTTTAAAAGGGTCTTTTAGTTTAAGTTGTATAGCTGTTATACTATCTCCCATATCAAAAAAGTTTTGAGCAAAAGATAGGTTTGTTGCTACGAAAGATGCATTATACTCGTATATTCCTAAATCTGCTATTCCACAGACTTTAACAGGTTTTATCTTTGGTAAAAAGCCAAGGGGTGTTTTTCTTCCTACAGGAGACATTAAGTTTACTTGGTCTCCTACTGTAATTCCCAACATGATTGCAAGGTCCTTTCCTATGATTACACATTCATCAGAAAGGTCGTAATTTCCAAGTATAATTCTTTTGTCAAGGGCTAAAAAGTTCTTATCTTTTTCAGGGTCAACACCTCTTACATACACAGCCGAAACTTTCGAGTCCTTTGATAAAATTCCTTGAGTGTAAATAAAAGGTTGGTAGTCTAACACCTGAGGGTTTTGTTTTATTTTTTGTATTAATTGATTGTAATCGTCAAACTTTTCATCTGCTTTTAAAATCATTATGTGAGGAGTTGTTTGTAGTAGCTTTGATTTTAGACCAAACATAAATCCATTCATTACTGAAAGAGTTACTATTAAAGCTGCAACTCCCAACATTACACCCACGATAGATACAACAGTCATAAAAGAAAGTAGATTTGATTTGATAGATAAAAGGTATCTTAAAGATATTTTAAGGTAAAGGGGGAGTTTCATCTGTTTATTTTCTCTTTAAACTCTTTTATTTTTTCTAAGGCTATTTCAGCTTTTTTTAACTTTCTCTCTTCTTTATTTTTTATCTTTGTATTAATATCTGGAAGTAAGGCAAAGTTTGGACCCATAGGCTGAAGTTCATTTTTTGCAGTTGTAATGTAGTTTATAAGCCCACCTATCATTGTCTCTTTAGGTACAGTTAAAGGTTCTTTACCTTGAAGGATTCTAACAACATTTATTCCTGCTATTATTCCTGTAGCAGCTGAAGCCATATACCCTTCTACTCCCGTTATCTGTCCTGCAAAGAGTATGTTTGGATTCTTCTTAAGTTGGAGTGTAGGAAGTAAAAGTTTTTGAGACTGGATAAATGTATTTCTATGGATAGAGCCAAGTTTTACAAATTCTGCATCTTTTAAGGCAGGAATGAGTCTAAATATTCTTTGTTGCTCTGGGTATTTTAACTTTGTTTGAAATCCAACTAAGGATAAAAGAGTTCCTTCTATATTTTCTTTTCTTAGCTGAACAACTGCAAAAGGTCTTTTTCCTGTTTTAGGGTCTATTAACCCTACTGGTTTCATAGGTCCATACAGTAGGGTTTCTTTACCTCTTCTTGCCATCTCTTCTATAGGAAGACAGCCTTCAAAGTACACAGCTTTTTCAAAATCTTTTAAAGGTACCTGCTCTCCTTTTATAAGTTCTTGGTAAAAAACTTCGTATTCTTCCTGAGATAGCACACAGTTAAAGTAATCTCCAGATCCTTTACCATACCTATCTGCCCAGAAGCCTTTAGAGTAATCTACTGTTGAAGCATCAACAACAGGAGCTATAGCATCGTAAAAGTATAGATATTCTGAAGAAGTAAGTTTTTGAATTTCCTTTGAAAAATCTTCTGAAGTTAGGGGTCCTGTAGCTATAACTACAATATCAGCATCTGGGAGCTGTTTTACTTCTTCTCTTACTATATTTATATTTGGATGGTTTTCTAAAACCTGTGTTACTTTTTTAGAAAATTTTTCTCTATCTACAGCAAAAGCCTGACCTGCAGGGACTTTATACTCTTTGGCAACATCTAACAGTAAAGACCCAAGCTCTTCCATCTCCTTTTTTAACAGACCTGCTCCGGATGTTAAACTTTCACTGCCAAAAGAGTTACTACAAACTATCTCAGCAAAGTATCCCGTTGTATGGGCAGGAGTAAGCTTTTTAGGACGCATCTCGTAAAGGTCTACTTTAAAACCTGCTTGGGCTATTTTATAAGCTGCCTCACTTCCTGCTAATCCTGCTCCTATAACTGCTACTTTCAACTTTCCTTCCACTGACTTTTTCCAGATTTAAAAACTTCTTTTTTCCATATTGGAGCTCTCGCTTTTACATTGTCAACTACGTATCTACAACCTGTAAAGGCTTCCTGTCTGTGTCCAGCCCAAACAACAACTAAAAAGGAAGGCACTCCTACAGGTACAACTCCTGTTCTGTGATGGACAACACAGTGATGTATGTTGAACTTTTCTTTAGCTTCTTGGATAATTTCGTTTATAACTTTTTCTGCCATTGAAACATAAGCCTCGTAGTGTAATTCTTCTACATCTCCATCCTCAGGAGCTGACCTTGCAACACCTATGAATATATCTACTCCACCACACAAAGGATTTTTGTATGAATTAAAAACTTCATCTAAAGAAAACCAATTTTCTCCTATATAAACTTGTGGAATCAACACTTTCCTCCGTTTTCTATATACTTTTGAAATTCAGTTTTCTCATAACATTTAGACCCTATATAATCACCAAGTTTTATAAAGTAATCCTTTGGTATGTATCCAGGTATTACTCCTATAAGTTCGTAATTTTTATCTGGATTAAATACAGCTATAGTTGGATAACCTGTTACTCTGTATATACCAGCTAAAGTTTTTTCATCAACTTCCTTTTTACCTTCTGGGTCTAAAACTTTTCTACTTCCATTAACGTCAACTATAGCAATCTCTATGTTGTTTTTAACTAAGTTTTGCTTAACTTCCATATCTTTTAAAACTTCTCTGTTTAACTTATCACAGTACTGACATGTTTCAGATTCAAAAATTACAATAAGATTCTTTTTATTATCAACAGCCTGTTTTATAACAGGGTTTGGGTCTACTGTAAACTTTGGTTCAGAAGGTTGTTTATTACATCCAAACCAAAACAAACCAAATATCAAAAGTCCAACTAAAAACTTTTTCATTTTACTCACCTCTTTCTTGGTTTAGTTTATCAAAATTTAATATATCCATATACTCCCATTCTCTGTATGCCATTGCGTATATTTTGTTTTTTGTTAGGTAGTTTACTATATCATCTTCTAACCTTAAAGATGCAAATATAGGGACGAGTTTATAGTTTTCATACTCCGGGAATAATGCTTTAAATCTTTCTAATTTTTCATTTTTAAACTCATTTATATAATCTACCTTTGGAGTTGCTTTTACTTCTATTAGATACACAGTTTTACAAGGGTCGCTAACAGCAATCACATCAAACTCATCTTTTAGATTATCTTTCTTTCTTTTCCTATTCATGTGTATATCTGTTATTTCACAGTTAAAGTACTTTTCTAAAACCGGCTTTGAAGCTGGGAAGATTATGTCTTCAACTATAGTTCCCAGCTTGTTAGACAACTCACCCCATTTTTTGTTAAAATCTATTTTCATTTCTGCAACAGTTTTTTCCATGTTTGTTTTAAATCTTTCAGTGTCGGCCTTCATTTCTGTAATAGTTTTTTCTATGTTTGTTTTAAATTCGGCCATTTCTTTCTTGAGGTTTTGAGTGTCAGCCTTTATCTCAGCAATCATCTTTTCTACGCTGGCTTCGAATCGGTCAAGTCTTTCTTCTGCTTTTTTGTGTAAAAGTTGTAGTTCTTTAAGCTCTATCTGGGTTTCTTGTTGCATGTACAAGATTTTCATAATAATCTCTTCCATATGGGAGACTCTATCTTCAAGTAGTTGCATACCACTACCTCTAAATTGGATTAACTATAAAAATTGTTAAATTAACCTAATTTTTCAAGGGCTTGTTTTATTCTTTCTACTCCTTCTTTTATATTTTCCATAGATGTAGCGTAAGAAAGTCTTATATAGCCTTCTTTTCCAAAAGCTGAACCGGGAACTACTGCCACCTTACCTTCTTCTAGTAGGTAAGTTGTAAGGTCTATATCATTTTTTATATCCCCTTTTATGTAGTAAGATACGTTAGGGAATGCGTAGAATGCTCCTTCCGGTTTTGTACATTTTATTCCTTTTATACTATTCAAAGCCTCAACTATGTAATCTCTTCTTTTCATAAACTCACTTCTCATCATTGCAGGAAACTGTCCATTGTCTTTTAAAGCCTCAAGAGCTCCATACTGAGCAAAGGTTGTGGGGTTTGATATTGTTTGGCTTTGGATGTTTGTCATCGCTTTTATGTACTTTTCAGGAGCTGCAACCCATCCAAGCCTCCAACCAGTCATAGAGTAAGACTTAGAAAATGCTCCAACTGTAAATGTTATCTCTCTAACTTCTTTAGATAGAGAAGCGATGCTTACATGGGGCTCTCCGTAAGAAAACTCTTCATAACATTCATCAGAGATTATCATTATACTATGTTTTAAGCAAACTTCTGCTATTTTCTCTAACTCCTTTTTTGGTATTACTGCGCCAGTAGGGTTTGAAGGAGTGTTTAATACAAGTGCCTTAGTTTTTGGAGTTATTGAAGACTCTACAATATCAGCTGTTAAAACAAACCCGTTTTCTTCTGAAAGTTGTGGTATAACAGACTCTCCGTCATTTAATGCTATCTGCTCTGTGTAAGAAACCCAGTAAGGAGCTGGGACTATCACTTCATCTCCGGGATTTAAAAGAATTGCAAATATTTCATACAATCCCATCTTTGCACCTGGAACTACTATAACCTCAGAAGGGGAGTAATCTATGTTATTTCTAGTCTTTAACTTTTGAGCTATTGCTTCCCTTAACTGGGGTATTCCAGCTGCAGCTGTATACTTTGTTTTTCCTTCTTTTAAGGCTTTTATTGCTGCTTCTTTTACAAAATCAGGGGTATCAAAGTCTGGCTCTCCAGCTCCAAAACTTATAATGTCTATTCCTTTTGCTTTTAATTCGTTTGCTTTTGCTGTGATTGCAAGTGTTTGGGAAGGTTTAATTTTCTTAATTCTGTTGGATAGTTCCATAAACTCACCTCTTAAAAATTTTTAACTTAATATTTTATCAACTTTTTCAAGTACAAATTCTGGCTTTATCTTTTCCATACAGTCATGGGTTTTTATAGGACAGACTTTATGTCCGTGAAGTCCACAAGGTCTACATCTTAGATCTTCAACTTCTATAACTACACCGTTTTTGTAAGGATAGAAACCAAAATCTTTTACAGTCGGCCCGTATATATCAATAACAGGAACGTCAAAACTAACAGCCATATGAACAGGAGCTGAGTCGTTTGATATAAGGAGTTTTGAGTGTTTTATTAATGAAAAAGTTTGTCTTAAGTTTGTTTTTCCTACTAAATTAAGAGGCTTTTCTTCTGTTTTGGACAAAATCTTTTCTACAAAGTCTAAATCTTCACTTGAACCTATTAAAACAACTGTTTCTCCTTTTTTTATTAGAGTATCTATTACAGCTGCAAAGCCTTTATCAGTCCATCTTTTAGTTTCCCATTTAGAACCCGGTGCTACTACTATGTAAGAGTTATCTTTTAAACTTATAGATTTGTAAAAGTTATCTTCTTGTGGAGTAAGATACAACTTCGGATTTTTTTCTATCAAATCGGGTTTATAATCTGGTAGTTTTTCAAGAAGCTTTAGATTTCTATCTATCTCATGGGTTGAATCAAAACGGTGAGGGACTAAGTCTGTGTAAAGGAAAGAAAAACCAGCTTTATCAAAACCTATTCTTTTTGGAATACCCGATAAAAATAAAATGTAAGAAGCTCTATGGGACCTGTGGGGAGAGATAGCAATATCAAACTTTTCTCTACGGAGAGTTTTTATCAGGTCTAAAGTAGAGTCTTTACTTTTATCAAAGGTAATTAGTTTATCAACAAAAGGATTGTTTTTTAAGACCTCCCTTCCAAAAGGCTTAGAGATTACAGTTAAGGTAGCGCTTGGATAAATTTTTTTTATAGATTCTATTAAGGGGGTTGTAAGTATTAAGTCTCCCAAAAATGCTGTTTGATAAAGAAGTATCTTCACTTTTCAGCGAATCTTCCCATTGAGTAAAACTTCTTATGTCTTAACTCTACAAGTTTATCCAAATCTATATTTTCTACTTGTTTTAAAGCATTTCTTAACGACCACTTTAAGAGTCTGTACATCTTTTTAGGTTGAAGGTGAGCTCCTCCTCTTGGTTCTCTAACTATACAGTCTATAACGCCTAACTCTAACAAGTCTTTGGCTGTAATCTTTAAACTCTCTGCTGCTATTGGAGCTGATTCTGCAGACTTAAAAAGTATAGCAGCACAGCCTTCAGGAGATATAACAGAGTATATTGAGTTTTCTAACATTAAGATTTTATCTGCAACTCCTAAAGCCAAAGCTCCACCACTTCCACCTTCTCCTATTACTGTGGCAATTATAGGAGTTCTTAAACTTCCCATCACCATAAGACTTTCTGCTATAGCTTGAGATTGGCCTCTCTCTTCTGCACCTATTCCGGGGTAGGCTCCAGGGGTATCTATAAAAGTAAAAACAGGTCTTTTGAATTTTTCTGCAAGTTTCATAACTCTTATGGCTTTTCTGTAGCCTTCAGGATGAGGCATTCCAAAATTTCTTTCGATCTTCTCTTTGGTGTCCTTTCCTTTTTCGTGTCCTATTACACATACAGGTATACCTTCAAAATTTGCAAATCCTGCCACTATTGCTTTATCGTCTCCAAATCTTCTATCACCGTGAAGTTCTATAAAGTCAGTAAATATATTATTTATATAATCTATTGTGTGAGGTCTTTTGGGGTGTCTTGCAAGCTGAACTCTGTCCCATGCAGTTAGGGACTGCATCTTTTTTTCAGACAGTTTTTTAAAAGTCTTTCTAAGTTTTACAAGTTCATCTATAAGATGATGCTCTCCGTTTTTTATTCTTTCTCTTAGCACTTCTATCTGGTCTGATAAGTTTTGCAGCTCTCTATCCAAATCCATAGTTTAATTTACTCCATTTAAAACTAAATAAAGGTATGCTATAAAAAATACAATCCCTGAGGAAAATCCGTAAGCAAAGTACTTTCTATTAATGTAAGATACAGTTAAAACTAAAAATGCAGAAAATATAGCAAATATACCAGATATTAGTGCCAATCCTGTTATATTCCAGTCCGTAAACACTATTCCAAAACTAACAGGTATAGTACTTTGGAATACCATAGCTCCTGCAACGTTACCTGTTGCCAAAGTATCTTTTCCTCTCCAAACCCACGTAATACTGTTTATCTTTTCTGGAAGTTCTGTAGCAATAGGTGCTATTAACAGAGAAAATATAAGTGGGTCTAAACCAAAAGCCAAACTAATCTTTTCTATCCCGTGGACAAACAGATGAGCTCCAGCAATCATTATAACTAAAGAAAACACAACCTGAAATACTATTACCCACATAGGAGGGTGAGGATTTTTTGGTGCAAAGAATAGATGCTCTGTAGCTTCCATATCCTCACTTTCACCTTTTAACGTTTGGAAAACGTAAACCACATATAAAACCAATAAAAATACTGCAGTTAAAATCCTTACAAAATGACTTTCAAAAGGAACAACGAATAAAGCTATAGAGTATGCAAACAAGAAAAATGTTAAATCCCTTCTAAGTCCTGTAGTTTCCGCATGTAAAGATATACTCCTTTTCTTTAACAGGTATCCAACAATAACGGTTAAACCTATCAACGGAAAAGCTAAAGTAGAAAGCATAAAGGGAGCTCCTAAAATTGCACCTACACCTATATCATGTCCCTTGTTTCCCGCAAAAAAGATTATAGCAATAATTGGTATAAGTGTTTCAGGAAGAGCCGTTCCTACAGCTGCCAAAACACTTCCTGTAAAATTTTTTGAAACTTGCAACCTATGACCAAGTGTTTCTATACCGTTGGTAAAAAGTTCTGCAGCTGCTAAGACAAATACTATCCCTACAGCTAAAATAAGTAAATCAATTATCATTTACCTTCTCTCTCCATAAGTTTTTTCCTTATTAATTCTCCCAGTGTTCCTAATCCTTCTCCTTGAGGTTCTTTCTTCTCTTCTTTTTGAGATAATTTTTCTAAAAGTTTTCTTTTAGCTTCTTCTTCAGCTTTTTTCTTTTCTTCCTCTTGTCTTTTCTTTTCTTCTTCCAGTGCTTTCTTTTCTTGGTCTAAGATTAGCTGCTTTATACTTAAAGTTATCTTTTTATTTTGAGTGTCTATTTTTATAATTTTTGCTTCTACTTCTTGGTGTAGAGAAAGTTTATCACTTGGTATCTTTATTCTTTCTTTCGATATCTCAGATACAGGTATAAAACCTTCTATCTCATCAGTTATGTCAACGAAAGCACCTTTTTCTATAAGTTTTTTAACTTTACCTTTAACAACATCTCCAACTTTGTGTTTTGAGACAAAATCGTTAAATGCATCATCTAAAAGCTGCTTAATCCCAAGGACTACTTTATCTTTTTCAATTCCTAAAACTTTAAATCTATAGGTTTTATCTTCTTTTAACAGAGAGGAAATTGATTTAATAGAAGGATTGTCTGTTACATCTTGAAGTTTTACTATACCTTCTATATCTCCTAAATCAACAAAAGCAACCTTTTGTTTTACATCTTTTACTTTTGCCTGTATTACGCTACCTACCGGATTTTCTTTTAAAAACTTCTCTAAAGGATTTTCTTGAGCTTGTTTTATACTTAACTTTACTTTACCTTTTTCTTTATCTATTTCAAATATTTTAGCTACTACTGTATCACCTACTTTTAGATTCTTTTTAGCTTTTACGTAATCAAAGTGGGATATCTCTGAGTTAGGTATAAAGCCTTCCAGTAGTCCTAAATCAACAACTAATCCACCTTTGTTTATATCTTTAATCTTTACCTCTACAACATCACCAATGTTTTTATCAAACTTATCCCAAGGATTACCTTCTAAGAGTTTTAAGGATAGAATAGGCTTTTTATCTTTTATCTCTTTTACAACAACTTCAACCTCATCACCTACTTTTAAAACTTCTTCTACTTTTCTACTTTTGTCCCAAGATATCTCACTTTTTGGCAAAAATCCGTATAAAACATCTTCTATTGATAAAACAGCACCGTTTGGTTGTACTTTTACAACTTTTGCTTTTACTTTTTGACCTTCTTTTAACAGCGATAGTATCTTTTCTTTTTCTAACTCTTTTTCTTCTATCAGGGCTTGTTTTCTGGAGATGACTATATTTGGATTTCTGCCTCTTTCTTCAAACTTTACGATATAAGCTTCAAATGTAAAGCCTTCAGGTAGATTTTCATCTCTTTTTAATGATGACTCTGATAAAGGCATAAACCCTCTAAACCCTTCAACAGAAACAGTATAACCTTTATCTTGCTTACTTAATATAGTTGCTTTTACTTTCTTTTTATTCTCAAAGGCATCTTTTAGTTTTTGTAGTTTTTCTTTATTTACTATTCCTCTTCTTGAAAGGATAAAATATCCATCTTTATCTCTTTTACCTGTAAAAACTGCTTCTATTTCTTGACCTTCTTCTACGTCTTGATCTTCATTTCTATTTAAAACAGCTTCTATTTTTTGACCTATGTCTACAAAGACTTTGTCTTCTGTCACTTTTACTACTTTTCCTTTTATTTTTTGATTTTTTGAGTAGAATCCTGATTCTTTAGATTCTTCCATCAACTTTTCAAACTCGTTCATGCTGTTACTCCTTTTAACTGTTTTATTTTTTCAACAACTTGGTTTATTATCCAATCTGGAGTTGAAGCTCCAGCTGATATTCCTACGTTATCTTTTCCTTCAAACCACTCTTTTTGAAGTTCTTCAGCTGTTTCTATATGGTAAGTGTTCGGGTTTAAGGCTTTTGATATCTGGGCAAGTCTTTGTGTATTACCGCTGTGTTTTCCTCCAATAATTATCATTACGTCTACAGTAGGAGCAAGTTTTTTTACTTCCTCTTGTCTAACAGATGTTGCATCACATATAGTGTTAAAAACTTTTAACTCTTCAGTGTTTTCAGCCAAGTATCCAACAGCTTCTCTAAAGAAGTCTTCACTTTGGGTTGTCTGTGCTACAACTCCTATCTTATTTCTCTTAGGGACTTTTTTTATTAAATCTTCAAAGTTTTCTACAACAACACCTTGACCGTTTACCTCTTTAAGATGTCCTAAAGTACCTATAACTTCAGGGTGCCCCTCTTCTCCTATGATAACTACAAAATAACCTTCTTCTACAAGCTGTCTTACCTTATCGTGGACTTTTTTGACAAAAGGACAGGTTGCATCTAGTACGTTTATATTCATACTTTTTAACTGTCTTTCCGTTTCAGGAGGTACACCGTGAGACCTAATAATAACAGTTTCACCAGGTTTTAGTTGAGAGTAATCTTTAAGCTCTTTTATCCCAATACTTTCTAAGTAAGATACAACTTGTTTGTTGTGAATTATGGGACCGTTTGTATAAGCGTGGCCAAGCTGTTCCCCAGCTTTCTTAGCCATATCTACGGCTATTCTTACACCAAAACAAAAACCTGCTGTTTGTGCTACTTTTATGTTAACCATGACGTTCTCCTTTTAACTTTCTGATTTCATGCATAACCTTTTCTGCAATATGTTCATAAGATGAAATACCCTCAAATTTAATAGGTTTACCTACTATTACATCAATATTATACTTGAATAATTTAGGAAATTTTGAGTTAACTGGTAGTACTTTATCTGTTCCTTCAATTAAAACAGGGATAACTGGCACTTTTGCTTTTTCTATAAGGTATCCTACACCAGGCTGAGGTTTTCTAAACTCTCCTGGTCTTGCCCTTGAACCTTCAGGGAAAATACCTATAACAAAACCTTCCTTTAATAGAGATATAGATTTTTTAATAACTGCCGTATCTCTACTGTCTCTTCTAACAGGTATCGTTCCAGCTTTTTTTATAAACCATCCTAAGACAGGGACTTCAAAAAGTTCTTTTTTAGCTAAAAAGATTACAGGCCTTGGGGATACTATATTGATTACAGGAGGGTCAAAGTGGCTCCTATGGTTTGCTGCTATTATACACCCACCTTCTAAAGGAATGTTTTCCACTCCTACGACTTTTATTCTTAGAATTTTTTTTAAAAAAGGTTTTATTTTAAAGAATATCTTATAACCAAGCTCAGAGTATGGATGTTTATTTTCCAAGTAAGTTCTCTCCTTAGGTGGAGAGGATAATTTACATCAGTCCTCTTTTTCTTAAAGCATCTTCGTATATTCTATTGTAGAGTATCTTCCACTCAGGAGTTCCTTCTATAATCTTTTTAGAGTATGACCTTATTCTTTGTCTAACTTCTTTATCTATCTCTTTTTCTTCTTTAATTAATTTTTTTAATTTGTCTAAGATAACTCTTCTTATTTTATTTGGATGTTCAAAAATCTCTACAGAGTCTTCTGTTTCAAGGTATTTTTTTATTTTATGGGATATTTGGTTTAGCCTTTCTTCAGGGTCTAAATGTATTCCTCTTTCTTCAGCTAACTTTTCCTTTACTTTGTTTACTGCATCTCTAAACCTTATCTCTTCATCTATAAGGTTTATGTGTTTTTCTACCAACCTTTCAGCTTCTTCTTGTATCTCTTTTTCTTCTTCTATAGCTTTCAGTAGTATATTAGTTATATCGTTTTTAAATTTTTCTGGGTCGTCAGCTTCTACAAGGTGTTTATCTAAAAGTTCTTGTGCTATGTTGTGAGATACTATCTCCACCAGCCTCGCTGGTAGTTTCATAAACATCCTCCAAATATTTTAAATAGTTTAAAATTATACCATCTTATGTTTAAATCTGTCAAAACTGAATATTTTAAGGTAAGGGCTTTCTTCTTCTCTATGGATTAAATCTGATATAAGTTTTGCAGTTATAGGGGCAAGTAGTATACCGTTTCTATAATGACCAGTTGCATAGTATAGGTTTTTAACATCTGACTTTCCAAGTATTGGCAATTCATCAGGAGTAGCAGGTCTAAAACCGTACCACGTTTCGGTAATCTCATAATCCTTTGTGTAAGGAAAAGTATCTAAAAGTCCTTTTAATAAAAGTATCATTCCTCCAACTGTATTACCTTCTTTAAAGAAAACGTTTTCTTCTGTAGCTCCAACAACCACGAGGTTAGTATCTTTTCTTGGTATTATATAGGCTCTTCTACTGTAAAATATATTTTTCAACTCTTCTTTTTTCTTTGTTTTAAAAGAAAACATCTGTCCTTTTTTAGGAAAAACGTTAACAGGGTCAAGTTCTCCAGACCAAGCTCCAGCTGCTAATATACAGAAGTCTGCCTCTATCTCACCTTTCTCTGTAGTTATAGATTTAAAAATACCATCTTTCTCATTTATAAACTTTACTTTTTCAAATAATCTAATTTCTATTTTTGTTTTTTTTAGGTACTTTATCAGTGCTATTACCAATCTTCTATTATCAACCTGTTTGTCTTCTGGAAAATAAGCTCCTCCTATTATACCTTTACCTATCTGGTATCCCATATCTTCTATATCTTTTTTTTCAAGCCAAGAAGCGTTATAGCCAAGCTTTTTATAGTACTCAACTCTCTTTATTAACAGTTCTTTTTCTTCTTCATTAAAGGCTGGATATATAATTCCACATTCCCAAAAACCTACGTTATCACCTGTTTCTTTTTCTATCTCTTCCACAAAGGATTTATACATATCTCTACTTTCAACACAAAATTTTAAAAAGTCTCCCATTAAACCTTCTGCTAGTGGTGCAAGCATTCCACCTGCAGCCCAAGAAGCTCCTCTTCCAAGAGTATTTTTTTCAACTATTGTTATATCGTACCCAAGTTTGTAAAGCTGTCTGGCAATAGATAAGCCTATTATACCTCCACCTATAATTACACCTTTCATGAACTCTCCTAAAACTCCACTTTCATACCATCATGTGCTGCCATTACTTCTACCTTGGTTCTTTCTTTAATACCTTCTGCAACTTTTTTAGGGTTGGCCTTTAGCATATTAATACTAAAATGGGTTAAAACTACCTTTTTAGGTCTAACTTTATCAATTATCTTCTCTACCTCTTCGGCAGATAGATGGTAATAGTTTAGATTAGGTTTAACAAATGTTGTGTTAAAAACCATTAAGTCTGGATTTTGAGGGTAGGCGTAAAGCATGTCTTCGTAGAATTTTCCACATGGAACGTATATGAATATTTTGTCTTTATATCTAAATTCAAGACTATAGACTGTAGCTCCTTGGTGTATGTGAGGTATTAATGGTCTTATAGTTATTTCTTCTAATTGATACTGGTTTTTCATAGATATTATCTCAATTCTCTTAAAACCCTTTTTTGTATATTTTAGGACTACAGGGTCTTCCCCATCTAAGGCATCGTAAGGTGCAAGTAAAAGGTCTAACTTGTTTTTGTTTGCATCTGTAGCAGACTCAACTACCGATGCTACATCCGCCACATGGTCTAAGTGTCTGTGGGATAAAACAACTACATTTAAATCTCTTGGTTCTAAACCTCTTTCAAACATTCTGATTAAACTGCCAGGACCTGGGTCTATAATGATATTTTTTCCTCCAAAGTGAAGCCACATTCCTCCAGAATGCCGTAGTTGCCTAAATACTACTGTTCTTCCGCCTGCAGTTCCTAAAAAAATAACAAAATCTAAAATATTAGTCTACCTCCTTCTACAGGTATTAGAGCTCCTGTTGTAAAATCAGTTTCTATTAAGTACTTAACAGCTTTAAAAACCTCTTGTTCTCCTCCCCATCTTTTTAGTAGAGTTTTTTTCAGTGGTATTTCTTTATCTTGCAGGTCTTCTGGTGAGACTATGGGACCTGGTAGTATACCGTTTACTAACACATAAGGGGCAAACTCTTTTGCAAAGGCCTTTGTCATTGTAAGTAATGCACCTTTAGAAACTGTGTAAGGTGTATAGTCTGGATAAGGTAGGATAGCACTGTAATCTACTATGTTTACTATTCTTCCCTCCTTTTTCTCATACATCTTTTTACCAATTACCTTTGAAAGGTAAAAAGGAGCTTTTACATGAATAGAGTAAAATATATTTAAATCCTTAAATGTTGCAGTATCCAAAGGTGTTTTGTAGTAAAGAGATGCATTGTTAATCAAAATATCTACTCCAATATTAACTGATTCTTCTGCTATCCGTACAATATCCTCTTCTTTTGTTAAATCTGCTTTTAACAGGTAGCTTCTAACTCCAAAACTTTCTACAAGAGTTTTTAACTCCTGAGCTTCTCTTTCTGAAGAATGGTAATGAATAATAACATTACAACCTTCTTTTGCCAGTCCAATGGTTATAGCCCTACCTATTCTTTTTGACCCACCTGTTATAAGTGCTGTTTTTCCTTTTATTTCCATAGATTAACCTTTTAGCATATTTATAACATATTCTAAATCTTTTGTCGGTAGATTACAAGCAAAATTTTTACATAGATAGATATAAAAATCTTCCGGGACTTCCATACTTTGTGTGTAATGTGAGATTTTTGATAACTCTTCTTTGTTCTCTGGAGTTTTTACAATTATAACTGTGTTTGGTAAAAACT
Organism: Sulfurihydrogenibium azorense Az-Fu1; assembly: GCF_000021545.1. Lineage (NCBI taxonomy): Bacteria > Pseudomonadati > Aquificota > Aquificia > Aquificales > Hydrogenothermaceae > Sulfurihydrogenibium > Sulfurihydrogenibium azorense. The sequence continues at coordinate 264,376 of NC_012438.1, read as the reverse complement.
CTCTGTTTAGCTGATTTAAAGCTTCTATCCATCCTTTTCCCGATATTACAATCTCTGAAGTAGGGAAGAAGTGCATCATTAGAGCTATTAAAAACATCGTGTGGTAAGAAGGTAGTCTTTTTATATCTCCTGCAAAAGCGGTTAAAGTTTCGTAAGATTTTTTATAAAACTCTTCTTGTGCTGTTATAAGGTAAAGTCTGTATAGATTATAAGCCATTACAGAGTTTCCAGAAGGTATTGCCCCATCAAAAGACTCTTTTGGATTTACTATAAGGTCTTGACTTTTGCTTAAGAAAAATCCTCCATTTTTCTCGTCATACAGAGGCTGTATAGCTTTGTTTGTTAAATCTACGGCTGTTTTTAAATACTTTAACTCTCCTGTTGCTTGATAAAGTTCTATCAATCCCCAAACAAGGAATGCATAATCATCTAACATTCCTTCTATCTTTACTTCCTTGTCTTTATAAAGATGGTAAAGCTTTCCGTCTATAATCATGTTATGGATAATAAAGTCAGCTGCTTTTTGTGCATAACTGATATAGTCTTGATTAGAAAATGCTTTTCCTGCCTTTGATAGAGCTGCTATCATCAATCCGTTCCAATCTGTTAGGACTTTATCGTCTTTTAATGGGTGAACCCTTTTTTCTCTCTCTTTAAAAAGTTTTTTTCTAATTTGTTCTAACTTTTGCTTTAAAGTATTTTCATCTATTCCAAGGTCTATAGCATAATCTCTTAAGGTTTTGGAAAGATAAATAATATTTCTACCTGTTGGATGTCCAGTTGCTTCTTCAAGGTAGTTTCCTTCTTCTTTAATGTTAAATATTTTTATTGCTAAATCACTTTCCTCTTTTAGAATATCCTTTATTTCTTGAAAAGTCCAAGTATAAAATTTCCCTTCTTCTCCTTCACTGTCTGCATCTTCTGCACTAAAAAACACTCCTTCTTCGTTTGTCATATCTCTTATTACATACTCTATTATCTCTTGAACAGTTTGTTTATAAAGGTCTTTTTTTGTAATCTGATAAGTTTCTGTGTAAGCCATCAAAAGCATAGCTTGGTCGTAATGCATCTTTTCAAAATGTGGAAGTAGCCACTGTCTGTCTGTTGAGTATCTATGAAATCCAAAACCTACATGGTCATAAATTCCTCCCAGCCTCATGTTTGTTAGAGTCTTTTCTACCATTTGTAGAGCTTCCTCTTCTTTCGTGTGATAGTAATACCTTAGCAAGAACATAATATTGTGGGGAGTAGGAAACTTTGGTTTATTTGAAAACCCGCCGTAAGTATTATCAAATCTACCCTTTAAGTCATAAAAACCTGCATGAATATAGTCTTTTTTTAGCTCTCCATAATTTGATTTATTATCTTCTTTGAGATAACCTAAAACTTTTTCTGACCTCGATATAAGGTCTTCTTTGTTTTCTTGCCAGTACTTTGCAACACTTAAAAGTAAGTCTACAACCCCTATTCTGTTAGGTCTTGAATGTTTTGGAAAGTAAGTCCCTGCAAAAAATGGTTTTTTATCAGGGGTCATGATGATTGTAAGAGGCCAACCTCCACTTCCATTAAAAAGCATACAAACATTCATATAAACAGCGTCTATATCTGGTCTTTCTTCTCTATCAACTTTAATAGGCACAAAGTATTTATTTAAAATTTCTGCAACTTCCTCATCTTCAAAAGACTCTTTTTCCATAACATGGCACCAATGACAGGAAGAGTAACCTATAGATAAAAATATAGGTTTGTCTTCTTTCTTTGCCTTTTCAAAAGCTTCATCACACCAAGGATACCAGTCCACAGGATTGTAGGCATGTTGTAGAAGGTAAGGGCTTTTTTCGTTTATAAGTCTGTTTGGTTTTTTGCTCATAGAATTACCTCTTAAGATTTTAGAAAAGGATTTTAATCTTGAAAAAGAGAATAAACAATAGAGTTGGTCATAAAATAAAAAAACCTGCCAAAAGGCAGGTTAAAGAAAGTGGAGGTAAGCTAAACTTTAATTAGTGTAAGTTTTTCCAGATTTTCCTTTTCCAAGCGTAAGTTAAACCAGCCATTACAACTAAGTATCCTAAAACCCATACACCTAATTTGTTTCTTTGTTCTCTATGTGGGTCTGCTATTTCGTCTAAGTACTTAACAACCTTTTCTGTAGCTTCTTGGGTTAGACCAAGTCTTGGCATAGAAGTTCCGGGTAAACCGTTTTGAGGATTGTTTATGAAAGTTTCTAAATACTCTAACTCTTTTGCTTTACCCATAACAGATAAATCAGGAGGAACTTTTCCAAGGTATGCTTTTAAGTTGTCAGCTGGTGTTTCAGCTTGGATTTTTTGATATTTTATACTGTGACATCTTCCGCAGGCTTCTACCGTTATATCTTTTCCAGTTAGGTCTTTCTTAGCAACTGAAGAAAGATAGGCTATAACGTGTCCTACGTCTTCATCAGATAGTTGAGCCATAGGAGGCATTGCAAACTTAGGATTTTTTGTAGCTTCTTGAGGATTTTTAATAAAAGCAGCTAAAAATTTGTGGTCAACTATAGAAGCAATGTTTGAAAGGTCAGGAGGAACTACATTAAAAGAAGCTATTGCAGCATTTTTATCCATTCCCGGATTTATTCCGTCATTTTTTAATCCGTGGCAGGAAGCACAGTTTGCCATGAAGAGTTCCTTACCTTTTACAGGGTCTCCTGTTGTTAATGCTGTTGTTTGTAAATCAGAATATTTATAATCAGGCTTTTTTATCTCTCCATGCATTACAGAGTGGGCATAGGGCTCTATCCCCCAATACCCGATAGCAACTATAACTATTAAAATCAGAAGTATTTTAAGCTCTTTCATCTTACCTACCTCCTGCTACTTTTTTCTTCTCTATCTTAGATAAGATTGGAAGGGTAAGGAAAAATGCAAAGAACACTAAACTTCCAAAGAATCCAAGCCATGCGTATAAACCGGTAGGAGGTAGTTTTCCAAGTATTGTTAAAAATACAAAGTCAGCTATAAATATCCAGAAAAGGATTTTGTATATAGGTCTGTGTTTAGCACTTTTTATAGGAGAAGTGTCAAGCCAAGGTAAAAACGCAGCAATAAACATACTTAGCACAAACGCAATTAAACCTAAGTTCTGACTAAAGAAGAAACCTCTTAAAACTTCATAGAATGCAAGGAAGTACCACTCTGGGTATATATGTGTAGGTGTTTGTAAGTAATCTGCAGGTGTAAAGTTAATTGGATCCATAGCAAACTTATACTGGTAAAATACTAAATAGAAGAAGAAAATTAAGAAAACCGACATAACAAAGAACTCTTTCGCCATAAACACAGGCCAGAAAGGAACACCTTTACCATGTTTTTTCTCTTCTTTTGTAAGCTCTATACCATCTTCGTTGTTAGACCCCGGTATTCTAACGGCGTAGAGGTGAATAGCTGTAAATACAATTAATAAAAGAGGTAAGAAAACTACGTGTAAAGCAAAAAATCTTGTCAAAGTAGCATCTTCAACTATGTAGTTACCTCTTATCCAAACAACTAAATCAGGTCCTATAAAAGGTATTTTTTCAAAGAGTGTTGTAATTGTTTGAGCTGCCCAGTAAGACATCTGTCCCCAAGGTAGTAGATATCCAGTAAACGCAGTTGCAGACATAAGAACAAAAAGTATATATCCAGTTATCCAAACTATCTCTCTTGGTGGTTTAAACGAACCGTAGTATATACCCCTTGCCATGTGAATAAAAAGCACAAGGAACATTATAGAGGCACCCACTGCGTGGGTATGTCTAAATAACCATCCGTACTCCACATCCATCATAATTGTTTTATTAACACTATCAAAAGCAAGATGAGAATCTGGTTTATAGTACATAAGCAAGAATATTCCACTTACAACTAAGATAGCAAAAACGAGCATCACAAGAACACCAAAACTCCATAGGAAGTTTATGTTTTTAGGAACATAGTACTCTGTGAGCATCACTTTAATAAGCTGTCTTATGGCTAATCTTTCATCAAGCCAATCCATTAATCTCATAACCTACCTCCTTTACACTGTTAATCCTTTTTCTTTCATTTGTTTGTATTCGTTTCCTTCTTCGCCTAAAACAATAGTAGTACCTTCAATTTTAAATGGTGGAACATCTAAAGGTCTTGGTGGTGGTCCAAATATGTTTTTACCGCAAGCATCATACTCTCCACCGTGGCAAGGACAGTGCCATATTTTCTTGTCAGCTTCCCAGTTTGGAATACAACCAAGGTGAGTACATATACCTAAAACAACGGTATATTCTCCTTTAACAGACCTATCTGGACATTGAACCATATCCGGAGTTCTTCTTAAAACAAAAACCGGTTTACCTCTCCAAGAAACTACTTTAATTTGTCCCGGTTCGACAGTAGATAAGTCAAAAGAAACTGTTGCTTGAGCCTTTACCTCAGGTAGAGGCTCCCAAGTCTTATACATCGCATAAAGGACTCCACCAACTCCTACTGCTGCCCAAGCACCCATAGCATACAGCAAGAAGTCTCTACGGGAAACTTTTTCATCTGCCATCTAACAAACCTCCATAGTTTTTTTTCGTGATAATTATCATAACTCAATTTTAATGAGTTTGTAAATACTAACTTTCTTACAACCCTAATTTCCAATTCAAAAAAAGATGAAATAAAAAAACTCCAGTGGTATCATAAAGTAAAACTACCACTGGAGGTAAAATCATGACTTTTAGAGATTATATCATAAACGTTTATATTCTGACAGATGAAATCCTAAAACTCATAAAACATAAACATAAAACAAATAAGCCTAAATTCTCTGATGTAGAGCTTATAACTCTCATCATATTTTCTATGAGCTATAGAAAAGGTGATTACAAAATAACACTTAAGGAATTTAAAGAGAATTACAATGACCTTTTCCCTTATGTTCCTCAATTACCAGCAATAGTAAAAAGAGCTAAAAAACTATATAAACTTGCTCAAGTAATCTCAATCATTCTTACAAATTTATTTTCTGAGAAGATAACCACAGTATACATAGCAGATACAAAACCAATACCTGTTTGTAAAAATCAAAGAATGAAAAGAAACAAGAAAGTTTCTGGTAAGTTATACAAAGGAAACAATGCAGCAAAAGAATGGTTTGGTTTTAAAATAGGATTAATAGTGGATTATTACAAAAGACCGATAGGATATGAGATTATTCCAGCTTCAAAGCATGATATAAACTTTTTAAAGGAAGTAAAAGAGGACAGTGTTTTGATAGATATATTAAACAAAGGGACAATAATAGCAGACAAAGCTTTTAATTCAAAGGATTTAAAAGAAGAATTTAAGAGTTTAGGAATAGAGTTAGAGGCTATAAGAAAGAAGGGGAAAGTACATCACAAACAAAAGGATAAACAAGAGTTTTTAAAGAGAGTAAGGAAGAGAATAGAGACAGTATTTAGCAAGTTATACTATATGGGAATAGAGGATATCAGGGCAGTATCTTTAGAAGGATTTAAAGCTAAGATAAACTTCTTCATTTTAGCTTTAAGTTTTGCTACTTGTCTTGGTTTGTTTTAAAATTATTTAAATTGGAAATTAGAGTTAACTTTCTTACAAAAAAATTGCATTGACTTGCATCAAAAAACATTTTATCATGTCTTTATGATTTTTAAATTTACGAGTTTGTATCTTGATTAAAGGTTTATACATTCACATACCTTTTTGTGAAATTAAGTGTCCTTACTGTGATTTTACTTCATTTGTCTGGAATGAAGACAGCTTAAAAGAAAAGTATGTATCAACTTTAAAAAAGGAACTCTCTCTATACCAAAACCTTGATTTTGAGTTAGAGACAGTGTACTTTGGAGGAGGAACGCCTTCATCTTTAAGCCCAGATTTATTAGTTGATACTATACAGTTTATTAAAGAAAACACAAAAACAAAAAAAGAGTTAGAGATAACAGTAGAGGTAAATCCAAAGACATACAGATACAAAGATTTTAAAATCTTAAAAGATGCTGGAGTAAACCGTATAAGTATAGGTAATCAATCATTCATAGAGAAAAATCTAATATCTTTAGGTAGAAACCATAAACCAAAAGATACACTTCAAACAGTTGAAGACTGTCTAAATGCAGGAATAACCAACATAAACTTAGACCTTATATACGGTATTCAAGGACAGACTTTAGATGATTTAGAAGAAGACTTAAAAATCTACACGAGCTTACCTATAACTCATATATCAGCTTACATGCTTACTCCTTACGAAGGAACTCCCCTTGGAACTCTTGTAAAAAATGGCTGTTATAATCTACCAGACGAAGAAACAACCTTGAAAATGTTTGAACTGATTGACAGCTTCTTAGAAGAAAAAGGCTTTGAAAGGTATGAGCTTTCTAACTGGGCAAAAGAAGGTTATGAGTGTAAACATAATTTATTTTACTGGACAGATATTGAGTTTTTAGGTATTGGTGTGTCTTCTTGGTCTTATGTAAATAATGTTAGGTTTGGAAACACAAAAAATATTCAAGAGTATTTAAATTTGGTAGAAAAATCCATCAAACCTGTAAAATTTAAAGAGGAGTTAGACCAAGAAAAGAAGATAGAAGAAAAGATATTTCTATCTCTAAGACTAAAATCAGGACTGGATTTAAACCTTATAAAAAATAAAGATATTATCAAAGAGTTAGTAGAGGAAGGCTACGCAACCGTCAAAAATGAAAAACTAACTTTACTTCCAAAAGGAATAATGGTTTTAAACGAAATTACAGTTAAGTTAGTTTTATCTTAGAATATTTACATAATGAAAAACCATCTTTACAAAGATGAGATAAACCAGCTATCAAAATCAGAATATCCAATTTATATCAAAGACTTAATTTTAGTTTTTAGAAAAATGAATAAAACAGTGTTTAATTTTTTTAATTCTTGTGTTAATATAATTTAAATGTAAAAAACAATTTACGAGGTTGCTGATGGAGATGTTAGCCACTGTAATAGGAGTAGTTATAAAATCTCTCATATTCATAGTAGGAATGTTCTTAGCAGCAGCTTATCTAACTCTTATAGAAAGAAAGTTTGCTGGACATGTCCAGCAACGACCCGGACCACTCCACGTTGGTTTTCATGGACTACTTCAGCCTATAGCTGACGCATTAAAAGTCTTAACAAAAGAAGACTTAGTTCCAAATAATGTAGATAAGGTCTTATTTTACCTTGCTTCTTTACTTGCCTTTGTTCCAGCTATTATGATTTTAGCAGTAATACCTTTTGGGGAACCTTTTACAATCTTCGGAATAGAGATTAAGCCATACATCACAGATCTAAACATAGGTTTAATATTAGCTCTTGCATTTGGTAGTATAAGTATCTATGGTGTTATCTTTGCAGGATGGGCATCTAACAGTAAATACCCAATGATTGGTGGTCTTAGAAAAGCAGCTGTTTTAATAGGTTATGAGGTTGCTTTAGGTTTTGCAATGGTAGGACCTATAATGATGGCAGGGTCTTTCTCTCTAAGAGAAATCGTTTATGCCCAAGAAGGATTTTTTGGTGCTTTTATATGGTACCAACCTATCGCTTTTATAGTGATTCTGTTTGCTATACTTGCAGAAACAGGCAGAACGCCTTTTGATGTACAAGAAGCAGAAGCTGAACTTGTATCAGGGTACAACACAGAATACTCTGGTATGAAGTTTGGTCTATTTCCACTGGCAGAGTGGTACATAGGAACATTTGTTTTAAGTGCTATAGCTGTGATTCTTTTCTTCGGTGGATGGAAAGGACCTGAGATCTTTGGAGCTTTATCACCTTTCATCTGGTTTTTCTTAAAGGTATTTATGATGTTTATGTTCTTCCTGTGGGTACACTGGACACTCCCAAGGTACAGGGTAGACCAAATAACAGAGATAGCTTGGAAAGTGATGCTTCCACTGTCTTTACTAAACATATTTATCACAGCCATTATAATAATGGTTAAAGGTTAAAAATGGTAAAGTTAAAGTATGTAGAAAGACCAAATTTAAGTCTTATAGAAAAAATATTTTTCTTAGACTTTATAAAAGGTTTAAAAGTTACCCTTAAAAATCTATTTAAAAAAACCATTACAACAAAATATCCGTATGAAAAGATAACACCACCTAAGAGATTTAGAGGTACCCACGCTCATAGGGTTAAAGATGGAAATGAACCGCCATCTTTTAGTGTTTTAGAAAAGTTTATGGATATAAATACAGGTGAAAGTAGATGTGTTGCCTGTTATATGTGTCAGCAAGCCTGCCCTATGCCTTCTCTATTTAGAATAGAAGCAGTTCAACTTCCTAATGGTAAGAAGAAGGTTGTAAGGTTTGATATGAATTTACTCAACTGTTTATACTGTGGTCTTTGTGTTGATGCATGTCCTGTTGACTGTCTTATAATGACCGATATCTATGAGACAGCCAAATATCAAAGAGAAAAGTGTGTTATCCAGATGGATGATATGAGTGAAAGAGGAAGAGATTTTGATTCAAGAAGGTTGAAAGAGCCTGATAGAATATGGATAGATGACCAAGAAAGAATTAAGTTATGGGGGCAGATAAAATGGAGTTAAGCGTAGTAGCATTTTGGGTTCTATCTACTATAGCGGTTTTATCTGCTATAGGTGTTGTGTTTTTTAGAAACATTGTTTACTCAGTACTATCTTTAATATCGGCTCTAATAGCTATATCGGGACTTTTCTTTAACTTAGGAGCTGAGCTTATAGGAGCTCTTCAAATACTGATTTACGCTGTTGCTATCGTTGTATTTTACGTTTTGGTTATATCAACAGTTCCTCAGTATAAAGGTGAAGCGGTAGACCCTAAATATGCATTACTATCAGCTCCATTTGGCTTTATCCTCTTCTTAGAACTTGCTTATGTATCAGTTTACGGTTTATGGGCATCTAATACAGGTATATTCTCACCTGATATATTCAACCAGATATCCAATGCTAAAGCAGTTGCAACACTGCTTTTCACAAAGTACCTATTTCCATTTGAAGTAGCTTCTTTAATACTTCTTGTAGCTATGATAGGAGCAATTTTATTAGGTAGAAAAGATATTGTAGAAGAAGAAAAAGAAGGAGGAGCATAATGGTTCCTTACGAGTACTACGTAGCTTTAAGTGGTCTTTTAATGGTTTTAGGTTTTATCGGTGTTATAGTTAGAAAAAACATAATAGCTATGCTTATATCTACGGAGTTGATGTTAAATGCTGTAAATGTAGCGTTTGTAGCCTTTGATATGAAACTCCACGATGTTGTTGGGCAAGTTTTTGTGTTCTTTATTCTTACTATTGCAGCTGCAGAGGCTGCTATAGGACTTGGTCTTATAATGGCTATATACAGAATGAAAAAAGATGTAGATGTAGAAAAATTAACAGAACTAAAGGGGTAAGGCTATGGAGTACTTGTGGATTATACCTTTTTCACCGCTAATTGCCTTTATTATCATAGGTTTGTTTGGTTATAAGTTTCTAAGGGAACCATTAGCCGGTATAGTTGCAGTTATAGCTGTAGCAATTTCAGCTATAGCTTCTATTAAAGGGTTTATTGATGTAGCATCAACAGGAAACTACTACAATTTAAAGCTTTTTAACTGGATGTCTATAGGAAATTACAACATCTCTGTAAGTATACTATGGGACCCGTTATCTGCTTTAATGACCTGTGTAGTTACCTGCGTATCAACATTTATCTTTATATTTGCCACTGGATATATGAAAGGTGATGAGTCCTATCCAAGATTTTTTGCATACCTTTCTCTGTTCGTTTTTATGATGCTTATGCTCACATTATCTGACAACCTTGTTCAGCTATTTTTTGGATGGGAGGGTGTAGGTTTAGCATCTTATCTACTAATTGGTTTTTGGCATTATAAAAAGTCAGCAGCAAATGCTGCAATGGAGGCATTTGTAGTTAACAGAGTTGGTGACTGGTTATTCTTACTTGGTATATTACTTGCCTTTACTACATTTGGAACGTTAGATTACCTTGATATCTTTCAAAAGTTAGCAGGTGTTGATTATATAATCATAACAGCTATAGCTTTACTCTTGTTTGGTGGTGCCGTTGGTAAATCTGCTCAAATACCTCTACATATATGGCTTCCTAACGCTATGGAAGGTCCTACTCCAGTTTCTGCATTAATTCACGCAGCTACAATGGTTGCAGCTGGTGTATACATGGTTGCAAGGTTAATGCCTGTGTTTGCAAGCTCTGAAATAGCTCTTGATACTGTATTATTTATAGGAACTATGTCAGCTTTCTTAGCTGCTACAATGGGTCTTGTTCAAAACGATATAAAGAGAATTATAGCCTACTCAACACTATCACAGCTTGGATACATGTTTGCAGCTGAAGGGTTAGGACTTTTCGGAGAAGGAATGTTTCATCTTACATCTCACGCTGTATTTAAAGCATTGCTATTTTTAGGATCCGGTAGTGTTTTAATAGCTCTTCACCACCTTTTAGACGTCCAAAAGATGGGTCAGATTGGAAGGGCTATGCCCATTACAATGGGAACATTTTTAATTGGTTCTTTAGCACTAGCAGGTATTCCACCGTTTGTAGGATTCTTTAGTAAAGATCCTATTATAGAAGGTGCTTATGAGATAAACATATTCGCTTTCATGTTCTTATGGGCTGGAGCATTTTTAACAGCATTTTACATCTTTAGACTATTCTTCCTTACATTCTTTGATGGAGATAGGTTAGACCCTCATATTAGAGAGCATGTTCACGAATCTCCCCCTAACATGACTATACCTTTGATAGTGTTAGCAACAGCAACAGTAGTCCTTGGTTTCTTTAGAGAGTTTTTCCTAAACTTCTTAAAACCTTCCTTAGACCCAAGTTATATGAAGTTTCTACCGGAAGAAGTAAAAGTGTTAGTTAGTGAAGGTTTATCAAGAAGCCACCATGTACATATAGATGCTAACGCCTTTGAGTTTTTAGGACACTCTTTAACCTCTTTCCTTGGAATAGTATTACTACTTACAGCTGTAGCAGGGATATTAACTGCATACGTGATATATCAATTAAGAAAAGTAGACCCTGTAAAAATTGGAGAACTATTCCAACCTCTTTATAAACTCTTTTACAACAGATGGTATTTTGATCATATATACTACGCAATATTTGTTTACGGTTATTACAAATTCTCTAAAGTATTATGGTTTATAGGTGATAGGGTAATTATTGATGGTATAGTTGATGGTTCTGGTAAAGGTTCGCTGTTTGCAGGAGAGTTGTTTAGAAAAACCCAGATGGGCAGAATAAGTGGATATGTACTACAGATGCTTATAGGTATAGTAATATTCTTATCTTTATTCTTGTTTTTAAAGTAGGAGGAGTAGGAGATGGCACCAGAGTTTGTTTACGCACAGTTTCCATTAATAAGTATATCTATACTGATACCTCTTATAGCAGCTGCTATTGTGTTTTTTACGAGTGAAAAACTTGCAAAACCCGTAAGTATAGTTTCTTCTATTATAGTTTTTATAATAGCATCATACATGCTCCTTACCTACGACCCATCAGGATACAAAATTCAGTTTTATGAAAAGTACTCATGGATTCCTCAATTTGGTATAAACTACGAAGTAGGAGTTGACGCCCTCAGTCTAACTATGGTTTGGCTTACTGCCATATCTTTTGTTGTTGCTTTTATCTGGAGTACCAATATAGAAAAAAGGATTAAAGAGTATTTTGTAGCCTTTTTAGTCCTTGAAGCTGCGTGTATAGGAGTATTTGTAGCATGGGACTTGGTAGCTTTCTATGTATTTTGGGAAGTTATGCTTATACCTATGTTCCTTATAATTGGTGTATGGGGGTATGCAGAAAGGATATATGCAGCAACTAAGTTTTTCATATACACATTCTTTGGTTCTCTCTTTCTACTTATCGGTGTTATAGGAATGTATATTTACAACTATATGGAAAACAATGTTTTATCAATGAGTTATTTTGATCTTTTAAAACTGTCTCTTCCTCACAACCTTGAGATAATATTCTTCTTACTTTTAGCCCTTGGTTTTGCCATAAAGGTTCCTATGTGGCCGTTCCATACATGGCTTCCAGCTGCCCACGTTCAGGCTCCTACTGCTGGTTCTGTGATTCTTGCAGCTGTTCTTTTAAAAATGGGTACCTATGGATTTGTAAGATTCAACCTTCCTTGGTTCCCAGAAGCTTCTAAATACTTTGTGCCTGTAATGTTTGCTCTTGGTGTTATCGCTATAATATACACAGCAATGATGGCAATTGCCCAAACACATATCAAAAGACTTATAGCTTACTCCTCTGTTTCTCACATGGGTTTTGTAACTATCGGAACATTTGCTTTAAATACAGAAGGTGTAAACGGTGCAATTATAACCATGATATCCCACGGTTTAACATCTGGAGCTCTGTTCCTTGCTGCAGGGTTCATATACGAAAGACTTCACAGTTATGAAATGAAAGACCTTGGAGGTATGGCTAAGTTTGTTCCTGTGTTTGCTACTTTATTTATGATATCTGCTATGGCATCGGCAGGACTACCCGGACTGTCCGGATTTGTAGGAGAGTTTTTAGCATTACTTGGAACGTTTAAAGTTAGTATCTTAACTGCAGCGTTGGCAGGTTTGAGCCTTGTAGTTGGAGCTGCTTACACGTTATGGCTTTATAAAAGAACTATGTTTGAAGAAGAGTTGCTAACAGAAGAAAAGAAGAAAGAGTACTCCCATTTAAAGGACTTAAATACAGCTGAGCTTTGGTCTTTCTTACCACTGGTTATATTTATGTTCGTAATTGGTATTTATCCAAAATGGTGGATTGACCTTATAAACAATACAACTACCTTTGTGCTTCATAAGATAGTAGGAGGGTAAGCTATGACAATAGTTCAACAGCTTGTAGCTGGATTAGGTATTCCAAACTTCCAAGTCTTAATTCCAGAAATTATAGTTTTAACAACTGCTATATTAGTATTTATCTTGGAACTATTCACTAAAAGCAGGTCTTTATTAACTTTAGTTTCGGTTATAGGACTCTCCCTTGGAGCTCTGTCTATTTTAACCATAAGTGAAGGAGCTATAACTTTATACGGTTTATACATAGTAGATAGCTTTTCACTGGCATTCAAGTTTTTCTTGATAGTATTTACTATACTGGCTATTATGAACCTTCAACCTTACGTTGAAGCTAAAAAAACATACTACGGTGAGTATTACTATTTAATTATCTTTTCTTTACTTGGAATGATGATTATGGTATCTTCTCCAAACCTTGTTAGCTTTTACATAGGTCTGGAGCTTATGTCTGTATCAACTTACATCTTAGTTGGATTATGGAGAAGAGACTACAAATCCAAAGAAGGTGCATTTAAGTACCTTATTATGGGTGGTGCTGGAACAGCTATAATAAGCTACGCAATAGCTCTAATATATGGAAAAACTGGAAGTTTTGATTTTGCAAGAGTATTTAACCAAATTCAAGACAACCCAGATTTAGCTACAACTGCTGGAATTGGACTTCTTATAGTAGGACTTGCTTTAAAGGCCTCTGCTGTACCTTTCCACTTCTGGACACCTGATGCTTACGAGTCAGCTCCTACTCCAATAACAGCATTTATGGCAAGTGTTTCTAAAATAGCAACTTATGCAGTTATTTTAAGAGTCATGGTTGAGGCATTTCCTCTTGTTAACTCTGTTTGGTCTTACGGATGGGCAGTACTGGCTGCAGTTTCTATGGTTGTAGGAAACTTTGTTGCATTAAAACAAAGAAATGTTAAAAGAATGCTCGCTTACTCTTCTATCGCCCATACAGGATACATTTTAGCAGCTTTAGCATCACCTAACGGAATGGGATTTACAGCTTTAATCTTTTACTCCCTTGTTTATCTTTTTATGGCACTGGGTGGTTTTATATTCTTATCAGCTTTTGAGAAAAATGGAAATTGGACAAACGATTTAGAAGATTTTAAAGGGTTAGCTAAAAAACATCCAATAATGGCTCTTTACATGCTTATATACATGTTCTCAATGCTTGGAATACCACCAACAGTTGGATTTATGGGTAAGTTTGGTGTGTTTATGGCTCTTATTTCAAGTAATGTTTGGTGGCTTGCAGTTGTCCTTGTAATTACAAGTATAGTATCTGCCGGATACTACTTAAGGGTTGTTTCATACATGTACATGTATGAACCCGTTAATGAAGGTAAATTTAACTTAAACCCTATCGAAAAGTTTACCGTTGGATTTTTAGCTGTAATGATTCTTGTTATAGGTATATATCCAACTGTATTTTGGGAAATATCTAATGTATTAACTTCTATTCTTATTATGAATATAGGAATGAGATGAAAGGTAGGCTATACATAGTATCATCACCAGCAGGAGGAGGTAAAACAACAATAATAAACCTTCTGCTGGAAGAACTGCCTTTTTTAAGAAGGGTTATAACTTACACTACAAGACATAAAAGGAAAAATGAAATAGATGGAGTGGATTACGTATTTATAAAAAAAGAAGAGTTTGAAAGATTAATCCAAGAAAATGCCTTTTTAGAGTATGCTTTAGTCCATGGAAACTATTACGGCACGCCTAAAAAAGATGTTTTTCAGCTCCTTGAAGAAGGATACGATGTTGTTTTAGTTATAGATGTCCAAGGAATGAAACAGGTAAAACAGATTTATCCTGATGTTATAACCATTTTCATACTCCCACCATCTTTAGAAGAACTTGTAAATAGAATGAAATTAAGAGGAGATTCAGAGCAAGAGATAGAAAAACGTCTAAATACTGCAAGGAAAGAAATACCATTCTGGAAAGAGTATGATTATATAGTTGTAAACGATAACCTTTTTCAAGCAAAAGACCAAATAAAGTGTATCATCACCGCAGAAAAATGTAAAGTAAGTAGATTTGACTTAGACAACATAAAAGATGAAAGTTTAAAGTCTTTGATGATTTAATTTTCATGTTATAATATTGGATTACCAAACAATTCGGAGGTGCTGGTTTTGAATCAAAGACCTTTAATTGAGCAAGCTTTAAAAAAAGTTAAAAGTAGGTATGAGCTGGTTCATGCTGCATCTAAATTGGCAATAGAGCTTTATGAAACTGGAGCTGAGACCTATGTAACAGAGGAAGGAATACCTCTAAAGAAGACAGTAATTGCTATCGATAAAATAGCTTCTGGAGAAGCTAAAATAATCAGGAAAAATCAAGAAAAATAGTAAAAGTTTTTTTCCTAACTTTTTTACAAAACCGAATCTGATTAAGATTACACAAACTCTCTACTATTAACAATCCTACTCCTGTTCCTCCCTCCACGTTTTCCTTTGTGTCGTTTCTAATAACTAAATACCTTTTCACAGTTTTTATATGAATATATCTGTCTGAGTATTTAAAAGCGTTTTCTAAGATGTTGTAGATTATTAAATCTATATCTGTTTTATTTGCATACTTTTCGATAGGTTTTATATTTAAAATTACTTTTTTTTCTTCTATCTCAAAATTTTTCAAAGATTCTAATATCACTTCTTTTATATCAACGTTTTTATAAGTTCTATCTTCAAACTCTAACTTTTTAAAAGTATCTGATAAAATCTTTACATCTTTAGAAAGGTCTAAAACAACTTTTTCAATCCTGTCAAGTTGCTTTGAGTTTACTTTGTTTTTCAAAATTTCTACATTTGTTAAAATACTTGATAAACTGTTTCCAAATTTGTGGGACACAGATAGAATTATAAGCTGTAAAAAAGATTTGTATCTTTGTTCCTTTTTTATGTATCTATCCATTACAAGGTAAATAACAAAAGAAGTTCCAAGTACTAAAAAAGCTTCCCATAAAAATATAACAGTGGCATACTTCTCTTTTTTTTCAAGAATACTTTCAACTTTCATTTTTTCAAAAAAATCTGGGTATACTCTGGATTGAATATCTAAGTAATCTGATATAAGCTGGTTTATAATGTACAAATTAACAAAGTTTATAATTGAAAGACTTAGTATGAAAATAAACATTATAGATAAAAAAATCTTTAACTCAAACTTCATCTTTCAATCTATAACCTATACCTTTATGTGTTTCTATTGAGTCCGGAGGAAGGATTTTTCTCAGTTCTTTAATATACTGCCTTACTATCTCATCTCCAACGGCTTTATCAGGCCAGACATAGTTAAGTATTATTTCAGTAGAAACAACTTGACCTTTCCTTTTTAACAGTAAAGCAAGAAGATTCCATCCAGTTTTTGAAAGTTTTACCTCTTTCCCTTCTTTTAAAACAATCTGATTTTCTAAATCTATCTCCACATCTTTTATTTTATACTTATTAGGTATATGTACTCTTTTACTTAAGGCTTTTATTCGTAGTAGCAACTCTTTTGGATTAAATGGTTTTGTAAGGTAATCGTCAGCTCCAAAGTTAAAGCAAGTTTCTTTGTCTTCTATTTTATTTTTTGCAGTTATTATAATAACTGGTGTTTTAACTCCTTTATCTCTTAGCCCTTTTAGTATACTCTCTCCTTTTTCATACTTTAATATTAAATCCAGAACAATTACATCGTACTCATTCATCTGTAGAGCTTCGTCTAATTTTCTATCATCACTAATCCAGACTACTTCCACTTGATTTTCTTCTAAGTACTCTTTTAAACTTTCTCCCAGCACTAAGTCATCTTCAACAAGCAAAACTCTCATATGTATATTATCGGCTTTTATTGTAAAATATTTTAAATATTTAGGAGGATGAAAAAGTGTATATATGGTTAAAAGTTATTCATATTATCTTTATGGTCTCTTGGATGGCTGTTTTGTTTTATTTACCAAGGTTGTTTGTGTACCATGCCGAAAATAAAGATAACAAAGGGTTTGTTCAAGTTGTTAAGGTAATGGAGAAAAAACTGTTTTACTTTATAGGTATTCCTGCATTTGTTTTAACAGTTGTATCGGGTTTAGGAATGATAGCTTTAAATCTTTCTTTACTTACAAGTGGTGGCTGGCTTCACGCAAAAATAGTTTTGGTAATTCTTCTTACTGCTTTCTTTTTCCATAATGAGTATGTTAGAAGAAAGTTTTTAAAAGACCAGTGCAGTAAATCAGGTAAGTTTTTCAGAATGTACAACGAAATTCCAACTATTATACTTATTTTAATAGTTATCCTTGTAATAGTAAAACCTTTTTAGGTGAGTAATGTTAGATAGAGTTTTTGTAAGGAGAAAGATTTTAGAGTTTTTAGAGGAAGATATAGGATACAGAGACTTAACAACAGACAGTCTTGATGTAGATAAAAACGTTGAAGGCTTTTTTATTGCAAAACAGTCTGGAGTAGTCGCAGGAACTGTTTTTGTAAAAGAAGTTTTTAATGTGTTTGGAGATGTATCTTTTCAAAGTTTTAAAAAAGAGGGAGATTATATAGAGAAAGGAGAGATAATAGGTTTAGTCTATGGAAACTGTAAAAGTATTCTAAAAGGAGAGAGAGTAGCTTTAAACATTCTTCAAAGGTTATCAGGAATAGCCACTTTAACAAACCTTTTTATAAAAGAGCTTGAAGGAACAAAAACAAAGCTTCTTGATACCCGCAAAACAACACCAGGATTTAGAGCTTTTGAAAAGTATGCCGTAAAAGTGGGTGGTGGAGAAAACCATAGGTTTGCTCTGTACGATATGGTAATGTTAAAAGATAACCACATTGCTTTGGTAGGAAGTATAAAAGAAGCTGTAAAGCAGGTTAAAAGTAAAGTTTCACCGATTGTTAAAGTAGAAGTAGAAGTGTCAAACTTTGACCAGCTTTATGAGGCTCTGGAAACGGAAGCTGATATTATAATGCTCGATAATATGACTCCTACTCAGGTAAAAGAAGCTGTAGAAATAATCAATGGAAAAAAGTTAGTGGAGGTTTCAGGAAATATTACACTGGAGAATATAAAGCAGTATGCTTTATCTAACCCTGATTTTGTGTCAACAGGGTCTGTTATCCATTCTGCAAAATGGCTTGATATAAGTTTAAAATTAAATACTGGAGGAGTTTAAAATGAAAAAGCATTTTAAGATTGCAGTTTTACCGGGAGACGGAATAGGTCCAGAAATCATTGAATCAGCGTTAAAGGTGTTAGACGTCATATCAAAAAAGTATGGTATAACTTTTGAGTATAAACACGGGCTTGTAGGAGGAGCTGCTATAGATGAGACAGGAGACCCACTTCCACCTGAGACTTTAAAGATATGTAAAGAAAGCGATGCTGTTTTATTTGGAGCTGTAGGTGGAGAAAAGTGGGATAACTTACCTACAGACAAAAGACCAGAAAAAGGATTACTTAGAATAAGAAAAGAGTTAGAGCTTTTTGCAAACATAAGACCAGCTAAAGCCTATGCACCACTACTTAGCTCTTCACCTCTCAAAGAAGAAGTTATAAAAGGAGTTGATTTAGTAGTTTTAAGAGAACTTACAGGCGACGTTTACTTTGGAGAGCCAAGAGGTAGAGAAGTTAGAAACGGTGAAAGAGTTGGATACAACACAATGATTTACTACGAACACGAGATAAAGAGAATAGCAAAAGTTGCCTTTGAGATGGCAAGAAATAGAAGAAAAAAAGTAACAAGTGTAGATAAAGCAAACGTACTGGAAGTAAGTGGTCTTTGGAGAGAAGTTGTAAACGAAGTCCATGCAGACTATTTAGATGTAGATCTTGAACATATGTACGTTGATAACTGTGCAATGCAACTCATAAGAAGACCAAAAGATTTTGACGTTATTGTTACAGGTAACATATTTGGAGATATAATATCAGATGAAGCAGGAGCGTTAACAGGAAGTCTTGGAATGCTACCATCTGCAAGTATTGGAGAAAGGTATGCTTTTTATGAACCAATACACGGCTCAGCACCAGATATAGCAGGAAAAGGAATAGCAAACCCTATAGCAACTATTCTATCAGCTGCTATGATGCTTGAAATAACCTGTAAACTCCCACAAGCAGCTAGAGACATAGAAAAAGCCGTAGAAAAAGTATTAGAAGATGACTACAGAACAGCAGACATATGGTCTCCGGGAACTAAAAAAGTAAACACTGCAGAAATGACAGAGGAAATAATCAAGAGATTGTAATACTTGAATTTATTTAAGAAAAAGGTTAATATTTTATAACAATGTTTTATTAAAAACTTTTTGAGGAAGGAAGGATGTCTTGGATAAGCGTTGAGAAGGCAAAAAAGTTAGAAGAAAGATTTGGATATCCAAAGGTATCACAAGATAAAAGTGGTGTTGTGTCTGTAGAAGTTCCAAAAGATAAATTTATAGAATTTTTAAAATTTCTAAAAGAAGATAAAGAGTATGACTTTAGAATGTTTTTAGACCTTACCATAATAGACCACGGTGAAAAAGAAGACCCAAGGTTTCAAGGAGTAGTTATACTCTTTTCTCCTACTTACCAACACAGAATAATTGTAAAAACATGGGCTTTAGACGAGACACTTCCTACACTAACTAACCTTTGGAAAGGTGCGAAGTGGGCAGAAAGAGAAGCATGGGATATGTTTGGTATAAAGTTTGAAGGTCATGAAAATCTAGTAAGAATGCTTCTATGGGAGACATACCCATACCATCCTTTAAGAAAGGACTTCCCTCTTGAAGGAATAAAAGACACTTACCTTCCTTCTTTAAATGAAACCTTAAGGGGAGATTCATTAGAAGGTCTGTTTAACTACGATAGAATGCATACTGCCATTCCAACGATGGAAGACCTTGAAATAACTCAAAAGAAAAGAATGCCTGTTAAAACTTCCCAGATAGTGTTAAACTGGGGACCACTACACCCAGGAACTCACGGGACAATATGGTTTTTATTTGACCTTGATGGAGAGTATGTAAAACAGTGTGATATTATCATAGGACAGCTTCACAGGGGTGTAGAAAAACTTGGAGAAAACGTTAACTGGCAACAGTTTATACCATATACTGACAGAATGGACTACATTGCTGCAATAAACGAAAACCACGCTTACGTTTTAGCTGCTGAAAAGCTCCTTGGCATTGAGATTCCAGAAAAGGCTAAGTGGATAAGAACAATGATGGCTGAGCTTTCAAGGATAAACAGCCACCTTCTATGGCTTGGAACTTATGCCTTAGACCTTGGAGCTCTAACAATGTTTTTATACACCTTCAGAGAAAGAGAAAAAATTATGGACATTATAGAAGGTATATCAGGAGCAAGGTTTACAATAAATTACTTTAGAATAGGTGGTGTTTTTGCTGACTTACCTTACGGTGCATTAGATGCGATAGAACATCTTATAAAGGATCTTCCAGAGAGAATAAATGACTACGAGACACTCTTGACAAGAAACAGAATATGGCTTTCAAGGAATAAAGATGTATGTATCATTACAGAAGAAGATGTTTATGAGTATGGTTTAACAGGAGCTGTTGCAAGGGGTTCTGGTGTACCTTACGATGTTAGAAAGATAGATAAGTATGATGCTTACGGAGAAGTAGAGTTTGATATTCCTGTAGGAGAGACAGGAGATTCTTACGACAGATACCTTGTAAGAATGGAAGAGATGAGACAAAGCATAAGGATAATAGAGCAGTGTGTAGCAAAATTAAGAAGAATGTCTAAAAATGACCCTTACTTTTTCCAGACTCCGGATGAGAAAAAATTAAAAGTTACGATAGATGGTAGAGGTATGAAGCTTCCAGCAGGTGAAGTATACGCATCTTCAGACAACCCAAGAGGAGAGCTTGGATTTTACATTTATAACAAGAAAGATGGGTTAAAAGCCCACAGAATGAGAATAAGGTCCGGAGCGTTCTACAACTTACAAGTCTTCACAAAGGCAATCATAGGAAGACCTATAGCTGATGCAATTACTTTACTTTCAACAATAGACCCAGTAGTTGGAGAGACTGATAGATAATGAAGATTTTAAGAGCTGTTTTTATCTTAATTATATGCTTACCGTTTTATGTGAAAGCTGATAGTTTTACAGAAAAAGATAAAGAACTTCTTATAAATCTCAGTATGCAACTTTCTGAGTTAAAGGCTAGATTAGAAGAGATAGATAAAAGATTAGGGCAAGTAGATAAAAGAATTGACTCAACGGATAAAAGGATTGATTCCGTAGAGAAAAGAATAGACCAGATAGACAAAAAAATAGATCAGCTTTACACATTTTTATGGATAATTACAGGAATATTTACAACTTTGACGGCTACCACTATAGGCTTTGCATTGTGGGATAGAAGAACCTATTTGAAGGAGGCATAAAATGGGTATAAAAAAAGTAGGTGCAAAACCTCAAACATTAGTTGAAAAAATATTTTTCCTTGATTTTATAAAAGGATTGAAAACTACTATAAAGCACCTATGGAAAAAAGTTATAACTGTTGACTTTCCTTATGAAGTAGTAACCCCTCCACCAAGGTTTAGAGGTGTGCATGGACTTAGAACTGTAGATGGAACTGAAAATCCAGAGTTTGATTCTTGGGTAAAAAGACTTAAAATAAAACCACCTGAACCGGGAGAGACAAGATGTATAGCTTGTAAATTTTGTCAAGCAGCTTGTCCTGTTCCAGAACTTTTTGATATACAATCAGAAAAGTTGGACGTACCAGAAGGCCATCCACACTATGGTTTAAAAGTTATGACAGTGTTTAATATGGACTTATCTAAATGTACTTTCTGTGGTCTTTGTACTCAAGCCTGTCCTACAGACTGTATAATAATGACAGATATATATGACTTATCCTCTTACACAAGAAGAAGCTGGGTTTTAGATAAGGATATGCTTACACAGATAGCAAACGACTTTGTAGCAAGAAGAGGAAAAGAAAAATTTGACGAAAAATCTCAATGGAGAGAAGACCAAAAACTATGGCCTGAATACGATAGGACAAGAGAGAAACTTTGGGACTTTAATATGCCTAAATTAGGTCTTAACTACCACGACCAAACAGCTTAATGAAACTATCAGGGAAAAAAGAACTAATAGATATAGTCCTTAATGATATAAAAAAGAGGGGAGGGATTAGTTTTAAAGACTTTATGGATTACGCTCTCTACTATCCTTCCCTTGGATACTACACTTGTGATAAAGAAAAAATAGGTGGATACGGAGACTTTTTTACAAGCTCAGAGTTAGACCCAGTATTTGGTCAGCTTTTGGCAAAACAGTTTAACGAAATCTATCTAAACTACTTTAAAGGAAAAAAAATAAAACTTGTAGAATTAGGGTCAGGAAAAGGTGTTTTAGCTTTTGATATTTTAAACGAGATAAAAACAAACTACCCAGAATTTTATGAAAATCTTGAATTCATCTCAGTAGAAAAATCCCCTTTCCATATTCAGCACCAGCAAAAAGTTTTAAACGGATTTAATGTTAAATGGTTAGAAAGTATTGAAGATTTAGAAGATATTGAAGGTATAGTTTACTCAAACGAACTTTTTGACGCTCTTCCTGTCCATCTTATAAAAAAGAAAAACGGAAAAATATACGAAATTTATTTAAACGAAAAAGATGGGGAGATAGTAGAAGAGTTAAGAGAAATTTCTGAAGATGTATTAACCTACATAAAGGAGTTAAAAATAGATATTCCTGAAGGTATGACTACAGAAGTTAACCTACTGGCTAAAGATTTGATACAAACAATAGGACAGAAACTTAAAAAAGGATTCGTCTTTACAGTTGACTATGGTTATCCTTCTAAAGAGCTGTACAAACCCTACAGAATGAAAGGAACTCTTTTATGCTACTACAAACACACTTACAATGAAAACTTTTATGAGAATATTGGGTTTCAAGACATCACTTCCCATGTTAACTTCTCAGCTCTTGTTTACTATGGAAAAAAAGCTGGACTTGAGTTTACAGGATTTACAGACCAAGCGCAC
This sequence comes from Sulfurihydrogenibium azorense Az-Fu1, assembly GCF_000021545.1. Taxonomy (NCBI): domain Bacteria; kingdom Pseudomonadati; phylum Aquificota; class Aquificia; order Aquificales; family Hydrogenothermaceae; genus Sulfurihydrogenibium; species Sulfurihydrogenibium azorense. Next base: position 241,505 of record NC_012438.1, on the reverse strand, counting down.
TTTTTGATAAACTTAGGCCTTGGAGATATTATGATACAGCTGCAAGAAAAAGGAGATTCAAAATCTTTTGAAAGGATAAACAGGCTCAAAACCCTCATACTTCCAAAAGGTATGGGAGAAAAATTTAAAATTTTAATCCAGCATAAAAACATTAAAAACCCAATTTTATCAGGACTAAAGATAATACCACCTCAAAACGACAGATACAAGATAGAGGAGATTTAAATGCTTTACAATTTTATCGTTGCCTTTTCTTTTTTATTAATAGCCACATTTTCTTACTGGTACTCTTCAAAACTTGCCAACTATAAAAAAACTTCATTTTTTATGTCTTTTTTTGTTGTACTTATTCCTTACACTCTATCAGGGGGTTTAAAACTCCTTACAGAAAAGTTTATATCTCACTACTCTCTTTTAGTTATGTTTTTAGCGTTAATTATTCTACAAACTTACTTTGGGAAGCTGATTTTTAAAGAAGATTTAAAAAAAACATTAATAGCATCCTTACTTGGCTTAATAGTAACAGTTATAATAGGCCTCCCGATACTTGTTTTATCGGGAATAGCCATAACCTACTTGAATTTAAAACAATAGTTAAGATATCTTTCTAACTTTGACAAATAAATCCTTTAAAACAGTAATGTAATCTTCTTTTCCTTCTTCTACTTTGTCCATTATCTCTTCTAACTTCCTTGTAAACTCTTCTGATAAAAACTCTTTTAGGTTTGGTTTATTTGTAAGGAAGTTGTAAACTGTTTTTCCTAAGTTAGTAGGTATTAAAAATCCTTTTCTTTCTATAACATAACCTCTCTCTAATAGTTTTGCTATTATAGTTGCATAGGTAGAAGGTCTTCCTATCCCTTTTTCTTTCATCTCTTTAACAATTTCTCCGTGGGTGTAAAGGTATGCTTTTGGTCTTTGGAGTAGATTTTTATACTCTTGTACATCTATTTTTCCTTCTATCAATGGTCTTGTTTCAATACCTAAAACAAGGTTCCAACCATCTTGTAATACTTTTGTTTTTATCGTTTCTTTTATCTCAAAGTTTAAGGCTTTTATTACGATATCAGCCATCTCAACTTTTACTGGAATCATCTGAGAGGCTATAAATCTGTTGAATATTAGCTTGTAAAGTTTTATATGGTTGTAGCTCAAACCTTCTATCTGTTTACTTAGCATAAGGGACTCTAAATCTTCTGGAGTTATGTTTTTTGTTGGTCTTATACATTCGTGAGCTCCACCTTCTCCCCAAACTCTTGGTTTAAAGTAGTTTTCTCCAAACTCTTGAGTAATAATTTCTTTTGCAAGGTATATTCCTGCATCAGAGACTCTAATAGAATCTGTTCTGTGGTAAGTAATGTATCCAAGTTCAAAAAGAGTTTGGGCTAAGTCCATCGTTTGAGGAAGTGTAAATCTAAATTTATCACTGGCATCTTTAAGTAGTGTATCTGTTCTGTAAGGTGGAGGTGGATTTTCTACCTCTTCATACCTTTTTTCTACTACTACCTCAACTTCTTTTAGATTTTGATAAAACTTTTCTGCTTCTTCTTTTGTCTCAAAGGTTATCTCAAAGGAAAACTTTTTATCTTCTACAGGAATACTAACATTGATTACGTATATTTTCTTGCTTGCCTCTTGTTGACGTTTTATTATCCAACCTAAAACAGGTGTTTGGACTCTTCCAGCAGAGAGCCAATTTTTTTGAAACTCTTTTTGAAGGAGTTGAGAGTACTCAAAGCCTACCCATCTGTCTGCAACCCTTCTAACTATTTGGGCTTTAACTAAGTTTTCATTTATATCCCGTGGGTCGTTTATTGCTTTTGTTATAGCTTTTTTTGTTACTTCGTGAAATTCTATCCTTTTAATGTTTTTTAAAATTGGTTTTAAAAGGTCTTGTAAATCCCAAGATATCTTTTCTCCTTCTGCATCTGGGTCTGTTCCAAGTAGTATCTCCATATTTTCTATTGCAAGTCTTCTAAGGTTTTCTACTGTTTCCTCTTTTCCTTCAATTGTTTCATATATAGGAATTATCTCTTTATCCTCTACTATTACTCCGTGGTATGCAATATTCTTAACAAGGTCTAAAATATGTCCCAAAGAAGCTGTAATCATCAAGTATCTTCCTTCGGTAGATGTTTCTAAGACTTCTGTTTGGTTTATCTTTCTTCTTACAGGTTTTCCAAAAAAGTTTGCTATTGTTTTTGCCTTTGTAGGTGATTCTACGATTATTAAAGTTGGCTTTAGAAGGTCTGAAGATGATATGGTTTTAGTTGAATTGGTTAAAAAGTTTCTAACCTTTTCTCTATCTTCGTCAATCTGTTTTATCAGCTGGTCTAAGTTTACCTGGTTTATGTTTACAAATTCTATCTCTTCACTAAACCATTTTACTCTTTTGTTTAAATGTTTAAAAGCTGATTTTTCGTCAATTAGTATTAGGGAAAGTCCTTTTGTAATTCCACCTGCGTAAAGTCTTGATGTTCTTCCACTGGCTTGGAGGTATCCAGTGGCATCTGACACTATTAAGTAGTATCCGTCTTCTTTTTGTTTTAAAACAATTTCGTCTGAAGACTTTAAAACTTCTAAAACTTCTGGTCTTTGGAAAAAGTCTCTTATCTCTTTCTGTAGGTTTTCTATCTTTTCTTTAAGTTGTGGGTTGTTTTGAATAAAGTCCAGTGTTAAGTTTTGGTACTTTTGGAGCTGGGTAATCCATTGGTTTATTTTTATAGTGATTTCTGGAAATTTTTTAATCACATAACTTCTTATTGAAGTTAAAGCCCAGAGCATATGGGAAAGATTTTCTTCTAACTTTAAGGATATTGATATTTTAGGCACTCCGTAGAATAGAGCATACCTGATAACATGAGGAAGGTCTAAACCTCTTGCAAGTGGGTTTCTGTAAGAAGATATACCTACTAAAACTTGAATTTTACCTTCTTCAAACTTTTTGAGATTTTTGTCATCTAACTCTTCGTAAGATACGGCTTTTATCTTGTGTTTGTTTAGCTTTTCTACAACCTCATCTACAAACTCTTTTCCTTTATCAGAAGGAATAAATACAAGTCCACCTTTTCCAAGTTTGTTTATCCAGTAAAGGAGTTTTTCAAAGGAGTATTCTTCATCGTAGCTGTCTACTATATTTCTTAAATAAAAAGTTGGGCTTGATATTTCAAATCCTAAAAGTTCTCTAAAAAGTTTAACTCTGTTTGACCTTGGTTTAGATGTGGCAGAGGATACTATTAAGACTCCTGTTATTTTTTTCCTTTGTTTTTGAAGGTATTCTGTCAGCTGATTTATTTTATCCCAATCTTCTTGGGTTTTGTTTGGTTTTGCTTTTAGTTTTATAAGTATTAGAGCTTTTTCTATATCTTCTTGTGTAAAACCAAGTAGATACAGAGCTTTATCTATATTTTTTGCTGTTTTTACAAAAGAGTCTACATCATCAACGAATATAAACTCAAAGTCTCTGGGGTAAATTTCAAAGTTTTTGTATAGGAACATCGAAGTTGTGATGAGTATTTTAAAGTCTGCGTTTTTTAATCTTTCTTTGTTTTCTTCTTTTTCTTTATTTGATTTTTCTAATCCTATTGCGAGTATATCTTTTTTGTCTACTCCAAAGTTTTTTACTTTTTCATAGACTTGTTTTACTAGTAGTTTTGTAGGGAGTAAGATGTAGGATTTTTTGCCTTGTTTTGCCAAAAATGAAGCCATAGATATACCAAATGATGTTTTTCCTATTCCTGTTGGTGCAAGTAAGACAAAGGAGTGCTTTAAAAAAACTCTTTTTGCCCATGTGTTTTGTAAGTTCCATGGTTTTGATTTTATATAGGTTTGGAAATGTTCTTGCCATGTTTGGAGCGTGTCTTGAAGATGACATAACTGTTTTATATCTCCTGGTTTTACGTGTTGGCATACGTCTAAATCTTCGTCAGGTAAGCATTTTTTACAAGGCAGACCTTTTTCTAATCTATAGGAAGAAATCTCTCCATGACAGTTAGGACATAGTTTTTCAAAAATAGCATAAATCATCAGCTTCAGACCCTCTTTTTTGATTTTGAAATTATTATATCAATTTTGATGAAAGATAGATGTTAGAAGTTAAGAAAAAGTTGAGAAACTTCAATTCCCTCATAGTCGGGAGAAAACTATGACAAAGCTATTGTTACAAAAAAGAGTGGTAGACTTCAATTCCCTCATAGTCGGGAGAAAACCAAAAATCATAGAATAATAAACCAGGAATTTGACGAGCTTCAATTCCCTCATAGTCGGGAGAAAACGAAAAAAGATGGACAGAAATTCTTAATATTGATGGCACTTCAATTCCCTCATAGTCGGGAGAAAACATTTGCTCACATGCTATTCTCAAGTGACAATTAGAGCTTCAATTCCCTCATAGTCGGGAGAAAACAACCTATTTGACCTATCCGATTGATAACATCTTGATATCTTCAATTCCCTCATAGTCGGGAGAAAACCAGAGAAAATAAAAGTACGCTGGTACCGAGAATTAAAAAATGTCAAAAAGCGACTTCAATTCCCTCATAGTCGGGAGAAAACTTAAATTTCTTGATGTTCACTATGTAGAGTTAGAAATCTTCAATTCCCTCATAGTCGGGAGAAAACTTCAATTTTTACGATAGTTCGTACGATTCGATTTATACCTTCAATTCCCTCATAGTCGGGAGAAAACAGGTCTATTACTTCAGTAACCTTGGTGACTTGGTGATATATATATCACCAAGTCTCGTAAAATTTGACTCGGATCTTCAATTCCCTCATAGTCGGGAGAAAACTTTTTGGAGTGTCTATTTTTGTATCAAAGTCTACACTCTTCAATTCCCTCATAGTCGGGAGAAAACAAGATCCGATCTGGTTAAGTTTAAGAGAAATAGAAGCTTCAATTCCCTCATAGTCGGGAGAAAACGAATAATGAGTTCGATAACCTATCATCAGATATACAGCTTCAATTCCCTCATAGTCGGGAGAAAACCGCGTGCCAACCTTTGAATGTTTTATGAATAATGTTCTTCAATTCCCTCATAGTCGGGAGAAAACAAAAATTTTTTGGAGGTGTAACATGATAACAGTAAACTTCAATTCCCTCATAGTCGGGAGAAAACCAAAAAATTTTAAAAGGAGGATGTATCATGGTTAAAGCTTCAATTCCCTCATAGTCGGGAGAAAACTTAACAACTCACTACATTGATTACTGTGATTCAGAACTTCAATTCCCTCATAGTCGGGAGAAAACTATTATACAATAAGAAATGATGAATTTTATGAACTATCTTCAATTCCCTCATAGTCGGGAGAAAACTGGTTGGTATCCTCCAAATTCGTCTGTTTGTTTTCCCTTCAATTCCCTCATAGTCGGGAGAAAACAGATGTTACTAAACCTGTCTCACAGAGTACTTGCATCTTCAATTCCCTCATAGTCGGGAGAAAACATTCATTGAAACTTCATCTACAAAAATAAAAATTCACCTTCAATTCCCTCATAGTCGGGAGAAAACCATCTTTCATATTTAATACCCCACAGCTTTTTTAAACTTCAATTCCCTCATAGTCGGGAGAAAACGGCATCATGGAATGTACTTATTCCAGAAAATAGTGACTTCAATTCCCTCATAGTCGGGAGAAAACGTGAAACGTTTGAAAACACTACTTAAATTTGATTTTCTTCAATTCCCTCATAGTCGGGAGAAAACCTAGCTAAATATCAGTATGCAGAAAGAGACAAGAACCTTCAATTCCCTCATAGTCGGGAGAAAACGTCCAGTCTTTCTAGAAGCCACCCAGTTAACTGTTCCTTCAATTCCCTCATAGTCGGGAGAAAACCCGTTAATTTTTAAAAATAAAAAAAATTAAATAATCAAGTAATGACGCTACTTTGTAGGCAATTTTTATTTTCGTTAACCGCTTGCAAATTGAGGTTAATTGCATCGTAGCTCACATAATGCAAATATATTTTCTATTATATTCCCACTTTCACCCGCATCACTATTTGAATATTACAATAATATATTTTCTGTTTTCACGATGCAAAGCTAAATGATACTTAATATCAAGTAGCAAAATTCTCCTATTTTTCAAAAATTTAAGTTAGTTTCACCTATTCAGTTGTCAAGGTCTAACTTAGTAATTATCAACTATCAAATAGTATACTATACTTTCCAAAAAAATGCAACTATAATGTATTGTCAACATATGAAGCTAAAATTTTGATAGGACAACAACTCTATTGCTTACTTAACTGACTGGATTTCTCTTATCCTTCTTGCAAGTTCTCTTATAGCTTCTGTTTCTGTCATACCCTTTTCTATCAGTTCTCTAACTGTTTGAGCCTTTGCAAGGGTGTTTAGTACTTCAACTATATCTCCGGATGGATTACAACCTTCTGTTAAAGGTTTTCCATGTTGTAGAGCTTCGTTTATACACTGTTCTATCTGCTGGGGAGTAAATTTTTTTGCAAGTTCTTTTATCTCTTTTATATTCACAGCATCACCTCTTGTATAATGTTGTTTATAAGTTAAATTATAATCTTTGGTGATGGATATGGAAGTGGTAAAAATCATAAATGATGATTTAAATACGCTTTTTGAGATAAAAACTGATGACGGCTACACTATAGAGTCTGTCCACTACAGAAAAACTCTATGTGTTTCATCCCAAGTAGGATGCTCTATAAAGTGCTCTTTCTGTGCTTCTGGGCTAAACGGCTTGACTAGAAATTTATCTTTTGATGAGATAATAAATCAGTATTTAATGGTAAAAGATAAGGGTTATGAAATAGAAAGTATAGCCTTTGCAGGGATAGGAGAGCCTCTTTTAAACTGGGAAAATGTTAAACAGGCGTTTGACTACTTTAAATCTCAAGGTTTAAGTGTAAGCTTCTACACAACAGGTTTTCCTATATCAAACTTTAAACAGCTCCTTGCTCTAAATCACGACGGAGTAAACTTGTCTCTCCATAGCGTTTTTGAAGAAAAAAGAAAATCCCTTATTCCAAACTCCCACACAATATCCCAGCTAATACAAGTATTTAAAGACCACCTACAACAACTATCAAACAGAAAGAAAAAACTTTACAACATAGCCTACATTTTAATATACGGAGAAAATGACTCTTACGAAGAGATTGATAAATTAGGAGAAATTGCAAAAGAGTTAGGTATAGGAGTATCCCTTTTAAAGTACAACGAGATTGAGTTTTTCCCTTACAAATCAGTCCCTGACGACAGATACGAAGAACTGTTTTTAAGACTGAGAGAAAAAGGTATAAGAGTCACTCTATCCAACAAATACAGAACAAGAAAGATAGGCGGATGCGGAACCTTGATGGTGAATAGGTTAGAATTACATAAATTAAATTTTACGATTTTTTAAACTAGACATATAGTAGGAAATTGTTAAAAAATCATTAGCAAATTATATTGTTTTCAAGTTAAAAAAATAAAATGCAAAAAAGCCTATAGATATTATGTGTATGTTTTTATTTCAAATCATTTACATTTCTTATAAGTTTGATATTTTCGTTTGTAGTTGCTTTTTCAAAGTCCGTATCCAACGAAGCTATTTTATCTATTTCGTAATACTTGCAAGTGGCTAAAATTAAAGCATCATTTGTTAATAAATCATATTTTTCCATTAGTTTTAGAGATATATCTAATATTTCTTTATTTTCTTCTAGAACATTGAATAATAAAAGTAATTCTGAATAACTTTCTAATTCTTTCATTAAAGATGAAATGAGATTTTTCTGGTTTTTGATTGTTAAGATAGATTTACCTGATTTTAAAACTATTAATTTAAAAATAACCTCTGAAAATACTATACTGTTTATAAATACGTCAAAGTTATCAATTGCTACTTCCAGTATTTCTTTTGCTGCAGTATTTCCCTTAAAAGTTTCAATAAAAATAGAACTATCAATAAATATTTTATTGTTCATACCATTCTAACTCTGATTTTATTTCCAACTCTCTATTCTCTTTTAAGGTGTTAAATGTAGCGTTTAGAAGTTTCTTTGCTTTTTCTTTTTTTTCTATTCCTTCAATTAAATTCTTTATTTGTTCTAAAGTTAAAGAGGTTTTTATCTTTAATTCTCCGTTATCTTTGGTTTCTATTATAACTTTACCCATAAAAGCACCTCATTAAATAAAACTTTTATAAAACTAAATATAAAATCTAAAAGCAATTTTATCATAAGGCTTTATAAATTTTTTAAATAACCCCACTTTTTAGTATATCGTGAATATGGATTATTCCAACCGGTTTTTTGTCTTCTACTACTGGTAAAACTGTTATATTATGCCTTTCCATAAGTTCAAGGGCTTGTAAAACTAACCAATCAGGAGAAGCTGTTTTTGGATTTTTTGTCATAGCATCTTTCGAAAGAGAGTTATCTATACTTTTTCCCTTGTTTATAAATCTTCTTAAATCACCGTCTGTTATTATACCTGTAAGGTTGTTGTCTTTATCTAACACAAGTGTAGAGCCAAGACCCTTTTCAGACATAACTATTACAGCTTCTTTCAAAGGTGTATCTTCACAAACTATTGGCAGGTCTTTCCTCATTATATCAGCTACTTTCATAAGCTTTTTACCCAAAGACCCACCGGGATGGAACATTGCAAAGTTTTCTGGTGTAAAGTTTCTAAGTCTTAGCAAAGCAACAGCCAGAGCATCTCCTAAAACAAGTGTAGCTGTAGAAGATGAGGTAGGAGCAAGGTTTAAAGGACAGGCTTCTTTATCTACATTCAGGTATAAAGACACATCAGCGTACTTTGTTAAAGATGAATCTCTTTTGTTTGTTATAGCAATGATTTTATTTCCCCATCTTTTGAGGATTGGGATGATGGCTAAAAGCTCAGGAGTTTCTCCACTGTTTGATATAGCTATTATCAAGTCTTTCTTTTCAACCATGCCAAGGTCTCCGTGGAGAGCTTCTGCCGGATGGAGGAAAAAGGCAGGTGTTCCCGTAGATGACATCGTTGCTGCAATCTTTTTACCTATAAGTCCAGACTTTCCCATCCCTGTTATTATTACTTTCCCTTGAGCCTCTAATATAAGTTTTACAGCTTTCTCAAAACTCTCATCAAGACATTCTTTTAATCTATTTAAAGCCCTTATTTCTTCTTCTATTGTTTGCTTACCTAAATCAATGATTTGCACATCCATTACAGCTTCCACATCCTTTTGGTTTTAACAGGTTCATACTTTCAAGCTGTGTAAAAGTAATATCTCTAAGGTTTCCTTCTTCATCTGCAACTATTACCTTTTCTCCAATAAAATCGTACATTTTAACTGTGTAAGGTTTCCCTTCTATCTCTATAACAGATTCTATTTCAGGTAGGTCATTTTTTATGCTGTATGTTTCTTTTTCAAAAGTTAAACAGCACATAAGTCTTCCACATACTCCCGTAAACTTTGTAGGAGTTGGCGGAAGGTTTTGTTCTGTTAAAATCTCTACAGATATATTTTCAAACTTATCTAAAAATAAATTACAGCAACATTGATGTCCACAAACACCAACAGCTCCTGCTATCTGGACTCCATCCCTCACTCCTACCTGTCTCATCTCTATTCTCATTTTTATTCTTTTTGCCATTATTTTTACTAACTCTCTAAAATCAACCCTATTTTCTGCTGTGTAATAAAAAAGTGCTTTTGTCCGGTTTAAGGGTATATAACTTTTCAGTAGATTCATCTTTAGTCCAAGTTTTTCAGATTCCTCTTTACATATATTTAAAAACTCTTGAGCTTCTTCTTCATGTTTATCAAATATCACTATATCTTCTTTGGTTGCTTTTCTTATAAACTGGTAATTTTTTGTATCGTCTGTATAAACACAGTTTCCCATAACTAAAACAAGCTCATGACCTTTTTCAGACTCTATTACTATAAAATCTCCTTTTTTTATGCTTGTTGGTACTATAACTTCTGAAAATTTGTTTGTGTCTAAAAATCTTATTCTTACTGGTTTTATGTTATCCATCTACTTTACCTCACTTTAAGTTGTAGTACATTCCTTCTAAAACAAGCTTCTTTTTTACACCTCTTAGTACTGCACCTTTTGCCTTTTTAAACTCTGATATAAAACTTTCTGCAAAATTGTTATCCACTTTACCACTTTGTAAATCTTGCTCAAAAAATCTTAAAATTATATCAAAAAAAAGATTTGTATCATCACTGTCAAATTTATCTACTATTGGTGTTATAGAAAACAGTCCTTCTTGATGCTTCTTAGTTTTTATAAGTTCATAGTAAGAGTGGGCTAAGTTGTAAACGTTTTCTTTGTTTATAATGCTAAAAGGCAAACATAAACTACCACCAGATATTTTAGACAGATTTTCAACTTTTTTCTCATCACTTATTTTCAATCTTAATATATCTCTAACTTCTTCTTCAGACAACTTTCTAAATCTTATCTTTTTTAACCTTGACACTATGGTAGGTAGGAGCTGATTTTGGTTTGAAGTTGTTAGTATTATTAAGGTGTTTAAAGGGGGCTCTTCCAGAGTTTTAAGTAGGGCGTTTGCACTTTCGGTGTTCATATTTTCTGCTTTTTCTATTATCAATACTTTACCTTTATCTGATTTTAAAGTTAGAAAAGATATAGCTTCTCTGATTTGGTCTATCTTTATCTCTTTTCCTTCGTAGGGAATAAATTTTATGTTTGGATGGGGTGTTAGGTTTTCTTTGTTGTATACGTTTGATATAAGGTTGTTTACAAGCTTACAATCGTGGCATTCTCCACAGCCTAAACCTTGTTTCTTTTCACATAAAAAACCTCTTGCAGTTAGAAAAGCTATAAGTTTCTTTCCTATACAGTCTTTCCCTTCGTAAAGTAATGATAGTGAGTCATAGTTTTTACTTAGGTATTTTTTTATAAGTTCAATCTCTTTTTGATGACCGATTACCTTCATAGTATTTTTCTTTCTTTTAAAATGTTTAATATTTGGTTAAATATTTCATCTGGACTTTTTAATCCATCTAAAACTATCACTCTATCTTTTTCCATATCTGCTATCTTTAAAAACCCCTCTCTTACTTTTTGGTGAAAATTTAAACCTTCACTTTCTAATCTATCTTTTTCTCTGTTTAACCTTTTAAAAGCTTCTTGGACAGGTAAATCTAATAAAAATGTTATATGGGGTTTAATTCCTTCTGTAGCTAACTTATTTAAGTAATCTACAATACTATAATCTATGCCCCTTGCGTAGTGTTGGTAGGCTGTAGTTGAGTCGTAAAATCTGTCTGATATAACGATGTAATCTTGTTGAAGTAGTGGTTTTATAATGTTGTTAACATGTATGTTTCTGTCAGCTTGATAAAGTAGGAGCTCCGCTATAGAAGGAAAGTTTTCTTCCCAGTGGGACAGTAGAATCTCTCTTATCTTTTTACCTATTGAAGTCCCACCCGGCTCTCTTGTTAAGTATGCTTTTATACCTATATTTGTTAAATATTCATATAGCCTTTTTGCTTGTGTTGATTTGCCACTACCTTCAATTCCTTCAAATGTTATAAAAACTCCCATAAAACCTCATAAAAATATTTTTCCTTCTTATAGTATAAAATCTTATCATAAATAAGATATAAATTACATCTCTCCTGTATGTTGAAGTATTAATTTTATAAAGGATTCTTCGTAATAATTGCCTTTCTCTATTAATTCATAAATAAAAGGTTTTACTTCCTTTATAATCCCTTGCTTTTTAGCTTTAATTAAAATTCCTATTGTTCCTGAAATCTTTATACCTTTCTCTTCAGCTATTCTTCTTCCAAGTTTTTCATCTATTAGCAATAAATCTGCAGGTAGCTCTAAAGATAAAGCAATTGCTTCTGCTTCGCCTTTATCCAACTCTTTTTCTAATTGCTCTAATATTTTTCTATTTTCAACTTTGAGAATCTCTATCCAAGGTTCTTTTGAAATATCAATGTAATATTTATTTTTACCTTCTTGTATTTCGCCAAAAACAGCTTCAGGAATTAGAATTCTCTCATAAATTTTTTCTAAAATGTCTATTCTATTTAATTTGATAAAAGAAAGTATGGGAGTAGTGTTTGACACGACTTTACGCATTTTCTATATCTTTTATAAGTTCTTCTTCAGTATCTGGACTTATTTGGACTTTATATTTACCAAGCAAATCTAAAAATTCAATACGGGATATACCTAAAAGTTTTGCAGCTTTCCCTGAAGATATTTTTCCAAGTTCATATAGTTTAACTATAGCAGCTGTTTTTACTTCCTCTTCTTTTAGTTTTAGCTCATCAGGTAAATTTATTACGATTTTCACAGCTTCTCCTCATATAATGACTATATATGCATTCTGGTATTAATCATAAAAATATTTTTTTTATAGTATATAATCTTATCATAAATTAAAAATCAGGAGGAGAAAAGATGGCAATAGATAGACAAAAAGTTGAAGAAGTTTTAGAGCAAGTAAGACCTTACTTAAGATTTGACGGTGGAGATGTTGAGCTTGTAGATGTTTCAGAAGATGGAACAGTTTACGTTAGACTTATGGGAAGTTGTTCAGGATGTGCTATGTCTCTATGGACTTTAAAAGGTGGTGTAGAAGCAAGATTAAAACAAGCTATTCCGGAAGTAAAAGAAGTAGTAGCTGTAAACTTAGGATAAAACTACTAAGGGAGTTCTAAAACTCCCTTTTTACTTAATCTTAATTAATAGTAAAATATAATTTAGATAAAAACATCTTTACTGAGTAAAAGATTGATAAAATCAAAAAATAAAAAGTATCTATCCTATATTAAGCGAATAAAGATTTTTCTTTACAATGTCTTAGAAAATGATAGGAACTCGTTAAATCACATCTACAGTTTAGTAGCCCTTTTTATAGTTATAACTTCATCTATCACTGTATTTTTACTAATTACACCAGAAGCAGAAAAACTACCCCCCGATTTACATTCTTTTTTAAAAGATTTTGAGGAGATTACACTTTACTTTTTTGCTATTGAGTATATTCTAAGATGGTGGGTTATTTCAGATTTCTTTGAAGATTTTAAAACTGTTTTAACACAAAAAAAAGAAAGAAATTTCAAGGCTTACTACAAAGCCTTTTTATACGCTTTGAAAATTAAACTAAAGTGGATGGTTAAACCACTTTCAATTATAGATTTAATTGCAATTTTACCTATTTTTAGACCTTTTAGAACTTTAAGAATTCTTCAAATATTAAGGATATTAAAAGTTGTTAGATATTCATCAGGATTAAAGAGTGTTTTTCAAGCTTTAAGAGAACAAGGATTTATCTTTATTTTTTCTACTTTAATGATACTTCTTAACATAGTTATTTTTTCTATCATAACTTACATATTTGAATACAACGCTAAAAACGACGCTTTTAAAAACTTGTTTGATGCGCTTTACTGGGGAGCTATAACTTCTTTTACTGTAGGGTATGGAGATATTACTCCTATAACAGATACGGGAAAATTTATTTCTTCCCTTATGACCTTTATTAACATAGTTTTAATATCTGTTTTAACAGCAGGATTTTCTGTATCATTTATAAATAGATTACTTGAATTAAAGGAAGGAGAGGTTAAGATGCCTGATTTAGAAAATCATATAGTAATATGTGGTTATAATGAAACATCTGAAGAGATTTTAGAAAACTTGGTAAATCTTGAAATTGATAAAGAAAGACCTGTTGTTCTAATAACAAACTACGATAAAAAAGATTTAGATGTAAATCTGTCAAACATTATTTATAAAAAGGGAGACTTTATAAAAGAAGACATTCTATTAGATGTAGCTATAGACAAAGCTTCAGATGTTATTTTAGTTGGTGAAAAATTACCACACCTAACAGATAGAGATATAGATGCAAGGACTGCTTTAGCTGGAATGCTTATTAAAACCTTAAACCCTTACGCAAGACTGTATGTAGAGGTTCTTTTAGATGAAGATGCTGAAATATTCAAAAAGAGACTTGGGACTAAAGATATTCTCATACACGGACAGATACTTGGTAAAATAATGTTTTCAAGTCTTTTAAACCCCGGAGCAACACAACTGGTAGAAACGATAATAGATAACGAAACAGGAATAAGAAAAGTCAAAGTTAAAGAAATTGGAAATTTTGAAACCTTTGGAGATATTCTACTGTATCTGAGAAAACAGGACTTGATGCCTATTGCCTTAGAAAGGAATAAGAAGATAATACTATCTCCTTCTGATGACTTTAAAGTTTTAGAGACAGACTATATATTTATAATTCCAAAAAGTGGAGAAACAGATTGAAAAATGTTTTAATAACAAGGGAAAAAGGTCAGTTTGAAGAGGTTAAATCAATCTTTGAAAAAGAAGGTTTTAATCCTATACCTTTTCCTACAATAAAGTTTGAAAAACTGCCTTTAGATAACTTTGATGAAAAAAACTATGACTATCTGATTTTTACAAGTAAAAACGCTGTTAAGTTCTTTTTAGAAGATATAGAGGTAGACAAATCAAAGCCTGTAATCGCCGTTGGTAGTAAAACAGCTAACTACTTGAAAAAAGAAGGTTTTAAAAATATAGAGATACCAGATGCTTTCAGTGGAGAGGGTTTAAAGGATTATATAGATAAAAACTTAGATAGGTTTAAAGGTAAAAAGTTTGGTCTTATAAGGGCTTTAGAAGGGTCTCAAGTTTTACTTAACCAGTCAGGTAAAGACTACTTCGTTCAGCTTCTACCTATTTACAAAACAACCTATAACATTCCTGACAATACAGAAGAAATTGAGAAATTATTTTTAAAGAAAGAGATTTATGCAGTTGTTTTTTCAAGTCCTTCTACTTTCTATGGTTTTTTAAATGTTTTTGGAGTTGAAAAATCAAAAAAATTTTTAGAAGATGTTTTAGTGTGTACTATTGGTACAACTACATCAAAAGCGTTAGAAGATAAAGGATTTAAAGTTAATATAGTTCCACAGATTTTTACATTTGAGGAAATAGTAAAACTTTTAAAAGAAAAACAGCCATAAAGGGCTTTTTATCCTGCTTTTTTCTTTTCTCTCATCTTTTCTATATGAACCATTATAGCTGTGATGGCTGCTGGAGTGATACCTTCAAGTCTTGCAGCATGCCCCAAAGTCATAGGTTTAGCCTTTGTAAGTTTCATAACAGCTTCTTTTGTTAAACCTGCTACTTTTGAGTAATCTATATCTTGAGGAATTTTTATACTATCTAAATACTTCATCTTTTCGTTTAATTTTCTTTCTCTTTCAAAGTAGCCATCGTACTTAACATTTATCTCCACTTCTTCTTTAATGTAATCTGAAGATGGTGTTTCGATGCCGTAATCTTTTAGGTTGTCTATACTTATTTCAGGTTTTTGTAAAAATGTAAAAACTGATATTTTTTTGTCGTTGTCTTTAATGTAGGTGTTTTTGTAAGTTTCTATCCAATTTTTAATCTCATCTTCATGTTGTTTTACAAATCTATACTCTTCTTCTGTTAGAGCTCCGATGTTGTAAGCTTTTTGGTAAAGTCTAAGGATTGCGTTGTCTTGTCTTAGGTGTAATCTATACTCAGACCTTGATGTAAATAGTCTGTATGGTTCTATAACACCTTTTGTTGTAAGGTCATCTATCATAACACCTATGTACCCTTCATCTCTACCTATTATAAATGGTTCATCTTTCCCTAAAGCTCTTAGAGCTGCGTTTATTCCTGCAACTATCCCTTGTCCTGCAGCTTCTTCATAACCTGTTGTTCCGTTGAAGTTTCCTGCGTGGTATAGACCTTTTATTTTCTTTGTTTCTAGTGTTGGGTAAAGTTCAGTTGGCATCACTATATCGTACTCAATTGCGTAAGCAGGTTTTAAAAGAACAACGTTTTCAAGTCCGGGTATGCTTCTGTACATCTGCCACTGTATCTCTTCTGGTAGAGATGTACTTAAGCCGTTAGGATATATACTTATTCCATCTCTTGTTTCAGGTTCAAGCCATACTGTGTGTCTATCTTTTCCTTCAAATTTTACTATTTTGTCTTCTATTGATGGACAGTATCTCGGTCCTACTCCTGTAATGGCTCCACCGTAAAGGGCAGTTCTATGTAAATTTTCTCTTATTATTCTGTGGGTTTCTGGAGTAGTGTAAGTTATGTAGCAAGGTATCTGGTCTTTTTCTTTAAACCAGTATGACCCTTTCGGCTCTGTCCAGAATGAAAATTTTGGTGGAGGGTTATCTCCCGGAGCTTCTTCTAAGATAGAGAAGTTTATTGTGTTTTTATCAAGTCTTGCAGGAGTTCCTGTTTTAAATCTTGCAAGTTCAAAGCCGTGTCTTTTGTAAAATTCAGGGAGTTTACTGGAGGGTTTCTCTTCCATTCTTCCTGCAGGAAATCTTTTGTCTCCTATATGAATAAGACCGTTTAAAAATGTTCCGGTTGTGATAACTACTGATTTTGTTTTTATTTTTAAACCTTTATCTGTTATAACTCCTTCAACTTCGTTTTGATGTGGTTTTAATACTATGTCTACAACTTCATCTTCTATAACTGTAAGGTTTTCTGTGTTGTGGGTTTTTTCAACCATGTATTTTCTATACTCTTCTTTGTCTGCTTGAGCTCTTGGAGACCTTACAGCAGGACCTTTTCTTGTGTTTAACACTTTAAACTGTATTCCGGTTTGGTCTATTGCCTTTGCCATCTCACCGCCAAGAGCGTCAACTTCTCTAACAACTATACCTTTCGCTATTCCACCTATAGAAGGATTACAAGGCATAAGACCTATTTTATTTTCATCTAATGTAATTAAAGCAGTTTTTGCTCCTAACTTTGCAGATATTATCGCAGCTTCTATCCCTGCATGCCCACCACCAACTACAACTACATCAAACTCTGTATCATAAACCAATTTTTACCTCCAGTTTAACTTTTTAAAAACACCTATATTATATTATTCCTTGAAATCAAATTTTCCAAAAGATTTTAAGAAGATTTTTAAAGAAGATTTACCAGCTCTAAAGGTGTTTGAGTTAGGACTTCTACTCCATCTTTTCTTGCCACTACTATGTTTTCTAACCTTACTCCACCCCAGTTAGGAATGTATATACCCGGTTCTATTGTAAAGACTGTGTTTTCTTGTAAAATTTCTTCGTTGTCTTTGTATATTCTTGGTTCTTCGTGAATATCTATCCCTATTCCGTGTCCTGTTGAGTGGGTAAAGTAATCTCCATAGCCATACTTTTCTATTACCTTTCTTGCTGCTAAATCTATCTCTTTTATAGGTATTCCTGCTTTTACTACGCTAGTAGCTTCTATATGGGCTTCTTTTACAATGTTGTATATTTTTTCAAATCTTTGGTCTAAATTACCAAGGTAAAGTGTCCTTGTAAAATCACTACAGTATCCTTTATACTTTAAACCCATATCTATTAGTAATGGTGCATCTTTTAAAATAGGTTCTTCTGAGGTTTCCCAGTGGGGTATCGCAGAGTGTTTTCCTGTAGCTACTATTGTTGGAAAACTTTCTGATGTTCCTCCTTCTTCAAAAATAAGGTCTATAACTTTCCTTCTTACAGACAGTTCTTTTATATTTTGGTTTAAATTTTCTTTTATCCAAGGTAAAAGTTTTTTATAAACGTTATCTATTTTATGGGCTGCCTGTTTTATTATCTGGATTTCTTCTTCTGTTTTTGAAACTCTAAACTCATTTAAAAAACCTTCATAACCAATTAATGTAGGTTTTAAGTTTTCTTTGAGTTTTTCATAGAATGATAAAGTAATTTTATCTTTTTCAAAGCCTAAGTTTTTGATATTTAAATCGTTGATAAACTCTTTTAATCCTTTAAGGCCATTTTTTAGCTCTACTACTATAAAATCCTTTAGTTTTTCTTTTGCATTTTCGTAGTATCTTGCATCTGTAAGGAAGTAGACTTCTTTATCAGTCAGTATAACATAAGCGTTAGAAGATGAAAATCTTGATAAATAAAACACGTTAGAGTAAGAGTTAAACAGGAAGGCATCTAAGCCTTCCTTTTTTAGTTTTTCTTTTATCTGGTCTATTTTTAACATTTGAATAAGGTTGCTTGCTGGATTTGGTCTGCTTTTTCTTTGCCTACTAACTTTTCTACTATTTTAAGGGCAAAACATGCAGCTGTTCCTGGTCCTCTTGAGGTTAGCACGTTGGAATCTTCTACAACAGCTTCTTCAAGATAGTTTACATCTCCTAACTTGTCTTTGTAAGTTGGGTAAGAAGTTGCTTTTTTACCTTGTAAGATTCCAGCAGAAGCTAAAACGTAAGGAGCTGCACAGATTGCACCTGTAAGCTTTCCTTTACTGTAAAACTCTTGGATTAACTTTTTCACTCTTTCATCTTTGTTTAGGTTATCCGTTCCAGGTTGACCTCCCGGAAGGACTATCATATCAAACTCGTCTGCCTTTACTTTATCTATGGTTGTATCTGGAATTACCTTTACACCTCTTGCACTTTCTATGTACCCATCGTGTAATCCAGCTATTACAACCTCTATACCAGCTCTTCTTAAAATATCTACAATACTGATAGCTTCTATCTCTTCAAACCCATCTGCTAATGGTACTAAAACTTTCGCCATCTCAAACCCTCCTTTATGGGATTTGAATTTCTTCAAATAATTCGTCTAAAACTGGGTAGTGTCCTGTAAAACATGCCGTACAATAACCTTTAGTTTTATCTGCAGCTTCAAGCATACCTTCTAAAGATAGATATCCAAGTGTATCAGCTCCTATAAATTTTCTAATTTCTTCTATAGACATAGAAGATGCAAGTAATTCTTCTTTTGTTGGTGTGTCTATTCCGTAGTAGCAAGGACTTACAACGGGAGGAGAGCTTATTAACATATGAACTTCTTTTGCTCCAGCCCTTCTTAACATATTTACTATTTTCCTGCTGGTTGTACCTCTAACTATAGAGTCATCTATCACTATTATTCTCTTTCCTTCTATAACGTCTCTTACAGGGTTTAGTTTTAGTCTTACGCTTAAGTCCCTTATCTCTTGAGATGGCTGGATAAAACTTCTACCAACGTAATGATTCCTTATTAAACCTATTTCAAAAGGTATTCCGCTTTCTTCACTGTACCCAAGAGCTGCAAGTAGTCCAGAATCTAAAACAGGTATTACACAGTCTGCATCTATAGGATACTCTTTTGCAAGTCTTCTACCAAACTCTTTTCTTACACTATAAACCCAATCTTTAAATATTTTACTGTCAGGTCTTGCAAAGTAAACAAACTCAAATATACACTTTTTTGGATTCTCTGTATGTTCAAAAGGATAGTAAGACCTTATTCCTGCATCATCTATTACAATGACTTCACCGGGATTTATATCCCTTAAGTATTCTGCGTCTACAATATCTAAAGCACAGGTTTCTGATGCTACAAAGTAAGACCCACTTCTATTTTTACCTAAAACCAGTGGTCTAAATCCATGGGGGTCTCTAACTGCTATAAGCTGTTTTTCTCTCAGGATTACTAAAGAGTAAGCACCTTTCACTTTTTTCATTGCCTCAAATACATGGGGTAGAAAATCTTCATCGTTTTTGTGGAGATTTATGTGAGGAGGGGCAGGTTGTCTTGACTTTGCTATTAAGTGAACAAACACTTCTGTGTCTGAGGTTGACCTAAATATTGCACCTTCCATCTCAAGTTCTCTTTTTAGTCTTTCAGCATTTACAAGATTGCCATTATGGGCAATTGCAAACTGTCCTCCATAAAAGTGAGCGAAAAATGGCTGAATATTTTTTGGATTAGACCCTCCACTTGTAGAGTACCTTACATGACCTATTGCAATATCTCCTTTTAACTCTTTAATATCCTCTTCTTTTATAGCTTGGGTTACAAGTCCTGACCCAAGTCTGATGTTTATATCGTATCCATCTGATACGGCTATACCAGCTGACTCTTGTCCTCTATGCTGTAATGCGTGTAAACCTAAAAATGTAAGTTCGGCAGCTGATTTATTGTTAAAAACTCCAAATACTCCACACATTAAAAAATCACCTCTTTTTAGATAACCATACAAATTTTACCACTTTTTAAAACAGTTTTCCTACTGCAATATCATAGGAAGCATAGGCAAATATCTCACTTAAAGAAGGATGGAAGTAGATAAACTCATGGACCTGGTCTGCTGTGTATCCTTCTTTTATAAAGACTGCTATTTGATGAATAATCTCAGAAGCTCCTATTCCTACTACATCAACACCGATTATTTTTTTACTGTTTTTTTCAAAGTATAGTCTAACATAACCTTCAGGTTCAAGTTCATCAACAGCTTTTTCATTGTAAGTAAATGGGTAGTACCCTGATATAACTTCTAATCCTTGTTTTTTAGCTGTTTCTTCGTTTAATCCTACATGTCCTATTTCGTATCCAGAGAATATAGCCCAAGGAGTAAGTGTGTAATCAGGGATCTTTTTATCTTGAGAAGTGATGTTATGCAGTACAATTTTTGCTTCGTAAGAAGCTATGTGGGCAAGCATAGGAGAGTTAACAACATCACCTATTGCATAAATATTTTCAAAATTTGTTTGAAGGTAGCTATTTACTTTAATAAAACCTTTTTCATCTTTTTCTATTCCTATTGTATCTATGTCTTGAGTGTTTGGTTTTCTACCTACTGTTAAAAGTATCTTATCGACTACTATAATCTCACCGTTTGAAAGTTTTACTTTAATTTTACTTTCTTCTATAGAAAAGTCTTCTACGGTAGTGTTGAAAAATGTTTTTATTCCGACTGAATTGAGCTTTTTAAGAAGGTTTTTTGATATTTCAGGAGAGATTATATCTGAAGGTAAAAGTCTGTCTTGAAGTTCTGTGATGTAAACCTGACATCCATAACTTTTTGCAATGTATCCTATCTCACAACCAGCCACTCCACCACCAACTATTAACATACTTTCAGGTAAAGTGTCTAACTTTTCCATGTAATCTTCTGTTGTAATGATGTAGTTTCCATCAGGAATAAGTTTTCCTACAGAAGCTGGATAAGACCCTGTTGCTATGATTATGTTTTTTCCTTCTATAATCTCTTTACTGCCATCAGGGTAAGAGACTTCAACTTTATTTTTATCAATGATTTTACCTTTGCCTTTAAATACAGGAACTTTTTTTGATTTTAAGAGTTGCTCTAAAGATTTCCTTAAAAATCCTATAGACTTTTCTTTATTTTCAAAAGCGGCTTTGTAATCAATAGAGTAATCTTTTACTTCTATTCCATAAGCTTTAAGTTTTTGAAGTTTTTCTATACTGTGAGCTCCACTTCTTAAGTACTTAGTAGGAATACAAGCTCTGTTTAAACAGTTTCCCCCTAATTTACTCTTTTCTACTATGGCAACATTGATTTTTTTTCTTAGTGCTGTTAAGGCAGCTTCATAGCCACCGGGCCCCATCCCGATTATAATTAGGTCAAACATTAAAGACTCCTTCAAATTATTTTATTTTTAATGTTATTCCTTATTTTACTTATTTCAAGAAACAATGTAAGAGACAAGGGCAAAAGATATTTAAGAGAGGGAGGATGACGGGACTTGAACCCGCGACCCCGAGGGCCACAACCTCGTGCTCTGCCTACTGAGCTACACCCTCCGTAATAGAGATTTATATTATAATTCTTTTTAAGAAAAAATTCAACAAAAAACGGGGTCAAAAACCCCGTCTAAGACTATTATTTACTTAACAGTTCAGCAGCTTCTAATACTTGAAGACCTGATTCATGTAAAGAAGTTTTACCTATAAATCCTGCAATTCTTGCAACTTCAAGCTCTTTTCCAAAAGTCTCAGGATCCAAGTTAGAGATTTTTATAGCTTCTTTCCAATTTTTAGGAAGGATTCTTACTTTACTTTCTTTTACATAAAGATTTCCTACTTCTCTTATTGCTTGAAGTACTTTTACCATGACTGGGTTTATTGGAAACTCAATACCTTCTGGAACTCCAGCTAAAGCTCTTTTAATTAAAGAACCTGCAGAAGTAAACTCAATAGATTCGTTTGGAAGAATATTTATAATACCTCTTGCTTCAAGCTTATTTAAAGCATACTCAACTTCTTCTTTTAAAGTTTCATCAAATTCTTTGAATAAATCTCCTAAGAACATACCTTGTTCAGGTATTCTATGAACTACCATAACTTCAAATTTTGTAATGTAAGGCTTTTTACTTACGCTGTAAGCAAGGTCTAAGTAAAGTTTTCCTGTTTCAGTAGGATAACCTTCTCCAACAAGATGTTCTTCTACAGACTTTTGATACCATTGATAGTTTGGAGCAGTAAACTCTGTTTTACCCATAGCAAGGGACTTAACAGCTGTTGAGCTGATTTCTCTTACTCCTCTAACTTTTATATCGTTTAAAACCTTTTTACCGTACTGTGTAATTGTATAAACAGTCTTTCCTGTTTTTTCTTCAACTTCAGAGTTTATAAGGTTAAATGATTCAAGAGAGTAAAGGGCAGTTTTGACAGTGTCGTGGAGTTTTTCTTGCCATTTGTTTCCCTTTTCCCAAAAGTGTTTAAATAACTCTTCCATTGTTAAGAATTCTTCCCATTTTTTCTTTAACTCTTCTTTCTTTTGATAACCCATAGCTTGATTTAACATTCTTCCATACCATTCTTTTAAATGCTTATACTCTTTTAAAGGTTTTTCAAGTAAAAAGTGAATAATTTCTTCATCAGTTGGAATTATTTCTGGGTTTTGTTTATTTTTATCCCATATTTTCTCTATTGCTAATAAAACTTCCTCATCTAAAACTTCAAGGTTAAATGATTTTACAGGTAAATAGCTTTTTTCACTCCATAACCTGTAAACTTCAATTAGATGCTCTCCAGCTGGTAGGAGTTCTCCGTTATCATCTATAAATGCAAGTTCTTCTAGTACTTCTCTTTCTGAAGTAGATAAAGATTCTATACCACTGTCTAAAACTTTTAAGAGAGAGTACATATAATCTTCATTAATAACTGTTTCTAAAGAAGGAGCCATCTTTTCAACAGTTTCTTTTACAGCATTTCCAAGAGCTGAAAGAATGTAAACGTCAGACTTAGGAACAGAGAAGGATATCAATCTCATTGATTCTAAAAGTTCAACGTTTCTTCCTGTTATAGGTAAGAATTGACATCTGCAGGTCCGGGAGGAATAGAGATTATATAGTTTGCAAGCTCTTTAGATATTTCTAATCTTGGTTTTGCATTTTTATAAATTTCGTATATAGATTTTGCGTAATCATTAATCTTCTTTAACCAACCTTTCTTTTCTTGATGAACTTCTTCTGCTAACCCTCTTTCTTTTAAAGCATCAAATATTAAATCTCCTGTTAAATCTCCACTTCTAATAGAGGACTCAATCATAGAGATAACTTCTGAACCTATCCATCTAAAACTTTCATTCCACTGGGAAGGATGAGGTATAATACCTTTATTTATCATCTCTTCTAATAGGCACACAAGATTTCTTCCCCAATAAGTTAAAACATACTCAATAGGACTATTCCCTTGAGCCATTAAATTTTGAAGTTCAAGTTCAATATAAGGGTCTTCTTCAGCTTTAATCGTGATTTGGCAAGCCAATCCTTTTTCTTCTTGATGTTTTGCATTTAAAAGTGCAAGTGCATGTTCTTTCTTAATAATCATCTTTATGAAACCTCTTATGAAATCTCTAATTTTTAGCAGAAAATTATATTATATCACAAAGAAACTGGGAAAATATTTTTCTCAATCCTTCAAGTCCACCAGTGGGAATAGAGATAGCATTTATGTTTTTAGGTACATCGTAGTCTCTTGGGTTTATTCTTATAAGGAATCCATTTGTTAATTTTGCTATACGTTCACTTGTTAGTCTAACTGTTGGAACAGCTTTTCCAGCTCCTATCTCTATTATTACAAGCTTTTTATTTAAATCTATCACTTTTTCAAGCCAGAGGTTAAATCTAAATTCTTGACTTTCTGTTCTTATTGGTATCCAGCTAAAGTCGTTAAACATAAGAATGTTTGGTCTTGCAACTCTACCACAGTTTTTACAAGTAGGAAGAGGGTCTAAGGCTTGGAAGTTTTCCATATCTACCTTTACTTGAGTACTATCAGCAGGCCATATCTCATCACGACAAGGTAAAATACACTGTAGGTAGTGAATACTTCCGTGTATCTCAACTATCTTCTTTTCATCAAAACCAGCTTTCTGAAACTGTCCATCTACGTTAGATGTAAATATAAAGTAGTTGTTATTTTTACTTTCTACTAAATTTTTTAAAATGTAAAATCCTTCGTGGGGTTGTGTGTTTCTATACAAGTTCAGTCTGTGTCCATAAAAAGCCCAAGCTAATCTTGGATTTTCTATAAACCACCTTGGATTTGCCAAATCTTGAAAGTTTAAGCCTAACTTTTTTGCGTAAGGGTATGCTCTCCAAAATCCCTCTTTACCTCTAAAATCAGGAAGTCCAGAATCAACTCCCATTCCAGCTCCTGCGGTAATTAAAACACTATCTGCCTGCTTTATAACCTCTTTAGCTTTTAAAAAGATATTCTCATCCACTTACAAACTCCTAATCTTACTTATTATCTTTGATGTTGATGTATCGTAAACAAAGTCTATAGTAAAGACCTGTCCTCCGTAAGATTTTACAAAATCAGCTCCTACTATATTTTCTATTTTCCAGTCTCCACCTTTTACAAGAACATCTGGTCTTATCTCTTTTATAAGTCTCTCAGGGGTGTCCTCTTCAAAGATTATAACTAAATCTACAGGTTTTAAAGCTGATAAAACTTTTTTTCTCTGGTCCTGAGGGTTTATAGGCCTGTCTTTTCCTTTCAATCTTCTTACAGACTCATCACTGTTTAGTCCTACTATTAAAAAATTTCCTAAAGACTTTGCCTTTTCAAGGTAATCAACATGCCCTGCGTGAATTATATCAAAACATCCGTTTGTAAAAACAATCTTTTTACCCTCTTTTTTCAACTCCTCTACAACCTTTAGATAATCCATCTTCTACCTCTTGGGAAAGATTATTATGTAGCCAAGTAAAAATATAGGAAAGGATATTAGAAAATAAACACTGTTGTTAAAAATAATAGATGTTATAAATCCTACTAAAGCAGGAATGTAAGCTAAAATCAAAGTTAAGTTGTAGTTAGACTTTTTTTTAAAAATTAGTAAAGATGGAATAAAAGCCGTAAGTAGTATTACTAAAAAAGCTGGAGAAAAAAAGGAAAAGTTTGGATTTAAAGGAACTCTTAGCAGTATCAGTACAGCAAACCATATAAAAATAGAAAAAAGACTGGCAAAGTATTTTTTTCTTCTATCTACTAAAGTTTCATTCAAGATTTAACCCTTTTTCTGCATTTTCTTTTGCTTTTTCAAACTCTTTTACAACTTTTTCAAACTCTTTTAAAAGTTTTTTTCCTTCTTCTGTAAGTTTTGACCCACCACCACCATAACCACCTCTTACACTTTCAACTATCTTTTTCCCATACCTTTTTTCCATTGCATCAATGTAGTAAAGAGCTTTTCTATAGGATATACCAATATTTTCAGCTGACTTTTTTATAGAGCCTGTCTTCTCAATCTCCCTCAAAAGTTCATCTCTACCAAGACCTATGATAATCTCTCCATCTTTTTCTATCCAGACCTTATACTTTACTTCAAACACAATTAGAATCCCCCAAAGTAGAAGTTGTATATCTTTTCTCCAAAAAACAGGTACACACTACCTGCCAATGCTAAAAAAGGTCCAAAAGGTATCTCAAGTTTCATAAGGTTATTATCTTTTTCTTTTTTCATAAAGTAAAGTGATGCTAAAAGTCCTAAAATAGACCCAAAAAATATGGTAAATAAAGCTCCAAACCACCCAGTATAACTACCTATAAAAGCAAGGAGCTTCACATCACCCATTCCAAGTCCTTCTATATTTCTAAATTTTAAGTAAAGGTAAGCTATTAAAAATAAAAATCCTGACCCAACTAAAGCTCCGATAATAGCATTTATCAAAGGTTCAAAAGAAGAAGATTGATAGCTTTTCATTCCTGCATACACAAAACCGGATAAAAGACCAAGATAGTTTATCTCATCTGGAATAATCTTAAAGTCAAAATCTATAAAAGAAAGGGCAATCATAGAACATAAAAAGTAAAAAGCAAATACAAAGTCTACACTAAAGCCAAACTTTAAGTAAGATAAAACAGCTGCACATCCTGTCATCAACTCTACTAAAGGATACCTTACAGGTATAGAAGTTTTACAAAATCTACACTTACCTTTAAGAATCAGGTAGGATATGATAGGGATGTTGTCATACCACTTTATCCGATTTTTACATACAGGGCAGGAAGAAGGAGGGTAAACGATAGAAAGGTCTCTTGGCATTCTGTATATTACTACGTTTAAAAAACTACCTATGGATACACCTAAGATAAAAATTGCAAAAATTTTTATAACTTCATAAAAGTTAAGCTCCACCTTTTTCCCCTTCTTTTTGAGATTTTTCTAACTTTTCTGTATAAACAACTATCAGTCTTACCACTGCAAACACAAGTAAAGCTATGATGTAATAGTAAGTTTCCTTTAACTCTTCTCCTTCTGCTGTAGAAATCAAAACTGACCTAATTGTCCCAGCTATAGCAGTATCTACGAAGAGATTTAAAGAGATTTTTTCTCCTTTTATTAGATTTATCTCAGCTCTTAAAAGGGAAGACAAAGGCCAAAGAAGTATAGCTGTACCAAAAAGCCTAAGTGCACTACCACTTATATTCCTTTTAAACTCTACTACATTTTTTATCAGTCCTATAAAGTCGTGGACAAACCAAATAAATATAGCCAAAGACACAACAACTATCAAAACCGCTAAAAAAAGGTGGATAAGTCTGTCAAAATTTTCTAAAAAACCTATAAGAGCTGTATCAATATTAGATATTTTTTCTACTAATTTATTCCTTAGATATTTTATTTTCTTCCTCAAGTTCTTCCTCAAGCTGTTTTTTCAGCTGCTGACCTTTTTTTACTAAAAAAATAACTTGAAAAGTAGTAAAACCTAGTAAAACAGCTATTACACCTTCAAACTTTCCTATCAAATAACCAACAAGTGCAGCTCCTATAGGTATTGGGACTCTAAAAACCATACTCATAAGGATTTTATTCTTAGCAGCTCCATAACTTCCTATACTTTTCCACATATGCCAAAAGTATAAAACTCCAGATACAAAGCCTAAGATAAAAAGAGGTATATAAATAAGTATCACTAAAAACTCCTTATTATCTTTATGGTAAAATTATTATAACATCAAAAAATTACGGAGATTACAATGGAAAAAGAGAAATTAAAAAAGTATGAAAGACTTCTTTTAAAGAAAAGAAATCAAATTTTAGAAAGATACTTAAAAAAAGAAGAGACTCAAAAAGTCCTAACAGAACAGGCTACTGAACCAAGAGATATAGATGAATACGCTCTTATAGATATAACAGAAGAAATTTTAGGAGAGTTATCTGATATAGAGATAGAGATAATAAAAGCTATAGACGAAGCTTTAGAAAGAATAAAAAATGGAACATACGGAATTTGTGAGGTTTGCGGAAAAGAAATAGAAGAAGAAAGATTAGAAGCTGTACCTTGGACAACCCTTTGTATACAGCACGCAAAAGAAAGGGAGCTTTACGAAGAAACTCCTGATTTAAGGTATAAAGAGTACTTTGATAACCTTGTTCCAAGGGAAAAACCTACATCAGAAGAAGAAGCAGGAGAGTTATAATGGAGCTTTGGAAAAAGTCAGCTGTAGAAATATCAAACCTTATAAAGAAAAAAGAGATAAAACCATCTGAAGTAGTCCAATCATTTATAGAAAGAAAAAAACAGGTAGAACCTAAGATAAACGCCTACATCACAGATTTAGAAGAGTTAGCTATAAAACAGGCTAAAGAGAAAGACCAAGAGATAACCAAGTTAGATAACATTCCAGACCTTTTCGCAGTGCCAATAGCAATAAAAGATAACATATCAACAAAAGGAATAAAAACAACATGTGCTTCTAAAATCCTTGAAAACTTTGTTCCTGTTTACGATGCTACTGTAATAGAAAGGTTAAACAGTCAAGGCTATATAATAACAGGAAAAACTAACCTTGATGAATTTGCAATGGGTTCATCTACAGAAAACTCAGCCTTTTTTACAACTAAAAACCCATGGGATTTAGAAAGAGTTCCGGGAGGTTCATCTGGAGGTTCTGCAGCTGTTGTTGCAGCTGGAGCAGTTCCTCTGTCTTTAGGTTCTGATACTGGAGGGTCTATCAGACAGCCAGCTGCATTCTGTGGAATAGTAGGATTAAAACCAACTTACGGTAGAGTTTCAAGGTACGGACTTGTTGCATTTGCTTCATCTTTAGACCAGATTGGACCCTTCTCAAGGTATGTGGAAGATACAGCTTTAATCATGAACGTAATATCTGGAAAAGACAGTAGAGACTCAACTTCAAAAGACATTCCACTGCCAAACTTTTTAGAAGAGATAAAGAAAGATGTAAAAGGTTTAAAAATAGGACTTCCACAGGAATTCTTCACAGAAGAGTTAAATCCTCAGATAAAAGAGATTATCTTGAATGCAGTAAAACAGCTTGAAAAAGAAGGAATGAGTGTAGAGTGGATATCTCTACCTTACTCAAAGTACGCAATAGAGACCTACTACATAATAGCACCATCAGAAGCTTCTTCTAACCTTGCAAGGTTTGACGGAGTAAGATACGGATACAGAACAAAAGATTACAAAGACTTAGAAGAGATGTACTCAAAAACAAGAGACGAAGGCTTTGGCCAAGAAGTAAAAAGAAGAATAATGGTAGGAACTTACGCTTTATCTTCTGGATATTACGATGCTTACTACCTAAAAGCTCAGAAAGTTAGAACTTTGATATATCAAGACTACATGAAAGCATTTGAAAAAGTTGACGTTATAATAACACCTACAACCCCAGATGTAGCATTTAAGATAGGAGAAAAATCAAACGACCCAATCCAGATGTACCTTTCTGACATATTCACTGTTTCTATAAACATGGCAACACTACCAGCTGTAAGTATTCCTTGTGGATTTAAAGATAACCTACCAGTTGGAATGCAAATAATAGGAAAGCCATTTGACGAATCAACGATACTAAAAGTTGCTTATAGATGGCAAAGCATCTATAGATTTTATGAAAAAGTACCTATGGAATGAGATTTTTTGTTTTTACGATATTTCCCGGATACTTTGACTGTTTTAAAAATTACGGAATAGTAAGTAAAGCTATAAAAAGTGGTAAAGTTGAAATAAACACTGTAAACCTAAGGGACTTTACAGAAGATAAACACCGGACTGTTGACGATGTTGTCTACGGAGGCGGTCCGGGAATGCTTTTAAAACCAGAGCCTATATTTAAAGCTTACGATTATGTAAAAACGATATCTAAAAATCCTTACGTCTTAATCACTGAACCTTGGGGAAGAAGGTTTGACCAAGAGTTTGCAAAAGAGTTATCCCAAAAACAAGATATAGTTATAATCTGTGGAAGGTACGAAGGGGTTGATGAGAGAGTCAAAAGTATAGTAGACGAAGAAGTATCAATAGGAGACTTTATCCTTTCTGGGGGAGAACCAGCAGCTGTAGTAATAATGGACAGCGTTGTAAGACTTATCCCACAAGTTCTCTCAGAAGAAGAAAGTTTAAAAGTTGACTCCTTTAGTGATGGACTGTTAGGTTATCCAAACTACACAAGACCACCAGAGTTTAGAGGTATGAAAGTTCCCGAAGTTCTTCTATCAGGAAATCACAAACTCATATCCCTTTGGAGAAGATTTATGCAACTAAAAAAAACTTACGAGAAAAGACCAGACTTACTTGAGAAAGCCGTTTTATCCCTTGAAGACAAAAAGATGCTTGAGTATATTTATAAAGGTAAAAATTTTGAAGATTACCTAAAAGGAGAAAAAATTGCTTAACATAGAAAAACCTCCTATCGACGTTATAGAAAACGACGAAGCTTACATTGTTATAGTTGACATTCCGGGTGTTGACAAACAGGACATAGAGATAACAGGAGATGAAAACTCAATTACGATTAAAGCATTTAGAAACCAAATTATAAAAGGAAGATACCATATAGTAGAAAGGTTTAACGGCTTTATAAAAAGAACTATAAAATTCCCTTCAGCAATAAATCTAAATCAAGCCAAAGCTATATATGAAAACGGCGTTTTAACAGTATATTTACCAAAAGCAAAAAATCAGTTTATAATAGATACTTGTTTTAAAATCTTAATACCTTAAACCAAAACCAGGAGGTAAGATGGAAGAGAAATTTTTAGAGCTCCCTTCAAAGTATCCTTTAATACCAACGAGAGACTTAGTAGTTTTCCCATACATGGTAATGCCCCTTTTTATAGGAAGACCTTTTTCTATAAAGGCAGTAGAAGAAGCTATAGATAATAACAATAGATACATATTCTTAGCTCTTCAAAAAGATAAAGATATAGAAAAACCTTCTTTAAAAGATATTCACGAGATAGGAGTAGTAGCCACTATCATAAGAATGATGAAACTTGAAGACGAAAGATTAAAAGTTTTAGTCCAAGGTGTAACAAGAGGAAGGATAAAACAGTTAAGAAAGACAAACGGATACTATGAGGTAGAAGTTGATATCATAGAAGATGAAGAAGTAGAAGAAACAATAGAAATAGAAGCACTTAAACACTCAACTCGAGACCTTATAGACAAAGCTATATCCCTTGGAAAACAGATAATTCCAGATTTAGTAGAAATTATAAAATCTATAGAAGAACCGGGAAGACTTGCAGATGTTGTTGCATCGGTTTTAGACTTAAAGCCAGAAGAAGCTCAAGAGATACTTTACATCCTTGACCCGGTAGAAAGGTTAAGAGTCGTTCATGATAAACTCTTAAAAGAAGTAGGAATATTAGAACTACAGCATAAAATAAGAGTATCAGCCAGAGAAGCTATAGAAAAAGACCAGAGAGAGTATTTCTTAAGACAACAGATAAAAGCAATCCAAGAAGAGCTTGGAGAAAAAGACGAAAGAAAAGAAGAGATAGAAAATTACAGAAAGAAAATAGAAGAGTCTGGAATGCCAGATTACGTAAAAGAAGAAGCTGAAAAACAGCTTAAAAGACTTGAAAAGATGCATCCAGACTCTGCTGAAGCTGGCGTTATAAGAACTTACCTTGACTGGTTAGTAGAGCTTCCATGGAACAAAAGGACTAAAGACAGACTTGATTTAAAACTTGCAAAGAAAATATTAGATGAAGACCACTATGACCTTGAAAAGATAAAAGAAAGAATCTTAGAGTATCTAGCAGTACTAAAACTAAAGAAACAAAAAACCAAAGATCAATCTATAAAAGGCCCTATTCTATGTTTTGTAGGACCACCGGGAGTAGGTAAAACTTCACTTGGAAAATCAATAGCAAAGGCATTAGGTAGAAAGTTTATAAGAATATCCTTAGGTGGTGTAAGGGATGAAGCAGAAATAAGAGGACACAGAAGAACATACGTAGGAGCTCTCCCCGGAAAGATAATTCAAGCTATAAAACAAGCAGGAACAAAAAATCCTGTTATAATGCTTGATGAAGTAGATAAGATAGGTTTAGACTTTAGAGGAGACCCTACAGCTGCATTACTTGAAGTTTTAGACCCAGAGCAAAATAGAGAGTTTGTTGACCATTACCTTGGAGTTCCTTTTGACCTTTCAGAAGTGATGTTTATATGCACCGCAAACAGGATAGACACAATCTCAAGACCACTACTAGACAGAATGGAAGTTATAAGATTATCTGGATATTCAGAAGAAGAAAAGTTAATGATAGCCAAAAAGTACCTCATACCAAAACAACTTAAAGAAAACGGTTTAGATGAAAAAACGGTAGAGTTTACAGACAAAGCCATACAGTTCATCATCAGAGGATACACAAGGGAAGCTGGCGTTAGAAACTTAGAAAGACAGATAGGGTCAATCATAAGGAAGATAGCAAAAGAGATAGTAGAAAAAGGTAAAAAGAAGAAGTACAAAATCACAGAAAAAACTGTTAAAAAACTGTTAGGTTCGCCTATATACACACTAGAGAAAGAAGAAAAAGACGAGGTAGGAGTCGTTACAGGGCTTGCTTGGACTGAAGTAGGAGGAGAGATACTAAAGATAGAAGCTACAAAAATGCCGGGAAAAGGAAATTTAATCCTAACAGGTTCATTAGGAGATGTAATGAAAGAGTCTGCAAAGATAGCATACTCATATGTTAAGTCAAAAGCCCAAGAACTTGGTATAGACCCAGAAGATTTTAATAAATACGATGTCCACGTCCACGTTCCTGCAGGAGCAATACCAAAAGATGGACCATCTGCAGGTATAGCTATAACAACGGCAATTACATCTTTACTTTCAGGTAGACCAGTAAGGTCTGATGTAGCAATGACAGGAGAGATAACCCTTACAGGTAAAGTCCTTCCAATAGGAGGACTAAAAGAGAAGATACTGGCAGCAAAAAGAGCAGGAATAAAAAACGTAATACTACCAAAAGGCAACAAAGAAGAAGTGATGTCTGACCTTCCAGCTTACGTAAGAAAATCTGTAAACCTTATATTTGTAGACCACATAGATGAAGTGTTAAAAATAGCTTTAAAGGATAAGAAGATTGAGCCTGAGAAAAGCGAAAGTTAAAGACGCAGAGAGTATTTTTAAAATACTTCAACATTTTGCATTAAAAGAAGTTCTACTTCCAAGAAGTTTAAACAGTATATACGAAAACATTAGAGATTTTTATGTGTATGAAGTTGGCGGTAAAATCGTAGGAGTTGGGTCTTTACACGTATACTGGGAAGACTTGGCAGAGATAAAGTCTTTAGCCGTCTTAGAAGATTACCAAAACCACGGTATAGGAAGAAAAATTGTTGAGGCTTGTTTAGAAGATGCAAAACAACTTGGTATAAAGAAAGTTTTTGCACTAACCTACGTTCCCTCTTTTTTTGAAAAGTTAGGATTTAAAATTACAGATAAATCAAACTTTCCACAGAAAGTCTGGACAGAGTGTATCCACTGTGTAAAATTCAACGACTGTAAAGAAGTTCCAGTGGTGATCCAGCTATGAAGTACATATACCTTTGCAGACACGGAGAAAGTGAGTACAACGCAAAAAAGATAGTTCAGGGACACATAGACACTCAGCTGACTGAAAAAGGCATAAAACAGGCCAAAGCACTGGGAGAGTTTTTAAAAGATAAAAACATCCAAAAGATAGTATCATCAGATTTAAAAAGAGCTTACCAAACTGCTAAAACAGTAGCAGATATTTTAGGCTTACAAGTTAATGTAGATGAAAGAGTTAGAGAGATGCACTTTGGCACGTGGGAAGGATTATCTTACGACTGGATATACCAAAACGCAAAAGATCATTTTTACAACTGGCTTTCTAACCCCGTAAAACATCCACTACCAAAACAAGAAGACCCACACCATTTTGAAAAAAGACTAAGACTCTTCTGGGAAGATATAAAAAAATCCAAAGAGGAAAACATACTGATTGTAGGACACGGAGGTTCTATCCAAGGATTACTTTGTATAGTGATGAACTTAGGTATAGAATGCTTGTGGAAGTTTAGACACGACAACACAGGATTATCTCTTGTATTATCAAACAACTCAAAAGACGAAGTTAAGTTTATAAATCTTTCCTTCCATACCGAAAAAGATTTTAGATTACTATAACACAATAAGAAAAGGAATAACTAAATGAAAAAAGTAGTGGTATTATTAGCAAGTATTTTTATAATTAACACTACATTTGCCCAAGAAGATATAACAACTTTACTGGATAAGTACGAAGAAGCTGCAGACCTTTCCAACAGAACAAAAGTTGAAAGTCTTGGACATTACATAACAATAACAAGAAAAGATTTAGAGATAATGCAGGCAAATACCCTGTCTGACATTTTAAAATCTTTAAAACTTCACTCCTACATTCCAAACACTTTCGGAGTTTATCAGTTGATCGCTGCTGGCTTACCTGCCGGTTTAAACACTTCTTATAGACTTTTTATAGACGACCACGAGGTAAGTTCAATACATACAGACAATCCATTTCTACTCTACGACAACTATCCCTTAGATGCCATAGACCACATAGAAATATATCTTGGAGCAGGAGCTGTAAGAATTGGTAATGAACCTTCAATATTAATCATAAAACTATACACAAAAGACCCTAAAAGAGAAAACTCTACAACAATTAAAGGATTATTGGATACAAGAAAAGGTTATTCTTACAGCTTTACAGATGCAAGACCTATAAAAGAAAACATCTCTTACCTTGTAAGTATTTATAAAGGATACAACAACTATAAGACTTACCACTACAATAACAACCCTCTAAACAGAGACTCCCAATCAGTTTTTGGTATTTTTAAACTTAATTACTACGACACTCAACTTACATTTAACTTTGCAAGGGTAAACAGAGATGCATTTAAGGGATTGGCAGTTGACATTTCTCCAGACATATCTAACACACAATCTCAAGATTTCTACATATCCCTTACCCAAAAACTACTTGAAGACAAATCCCTAACCTTTAACATCTCCTATGATTACAACGAAAGAAAAGGAGAGTTTGAAAATAAATTTAATGAAGGTGGTATTTTTGTTTTACCTGTATATAACCCATCTTCATTAATCCCTTACTACTATTATGAAAAAAGAAACTTAAAAAAATACATATTCTATATATCAAAAGAGTTTAAAACAGACAACAACGCCCTACTAATAGGAGCTTCATACAAAATAAAACAAAATGATGTGGAAAAAGCTGATTATAAAGCGTTTACTTTATCAGGATTTACATCAGGCTCTATTAAGGACTTTCTTAAATTCAACAGAATAGACCTTTACACAGTTTTTGCTGAAAACCAGTACAATGTAAATGAAAAAAATCTCATATTTTTAAGTCTAAAATACGACTACTACAGAAGAGAGAATCTACCAGATATAAAAGAGTTTATAGCAAGAATCGGACACACGTCTTTTATAACCCATAACCTTTACATAAAAAGTTTTATAACAAAAACCTACATACCACCATCTTTCTATGAATTAGAACAATCTCAAAATCCAAAGGACTTAAAAGTAGAGAAGATGAAAGGTTTTTCTTCTGAAATTGTTTATGAGAAAGATAAAAGTATTTTAAAGCTTTTTTATGGCTACACCTACGCTAAGGATTTAATATATTTTACTCCAAATGGTACTATAAACTGGAGAGGTATCCCATCCCATCTTTTAGATTTTGAATACACTTACAAAATAACTCCAGATAACAAGATAGTATTTGATATATTTAAAACTTTTATACAATCTTCAAAGATGAGCTCTACATTTGGAGGCTCCATAAAAAGCTTTAACTCTTTTGACAGATTAGACCTTTATGGAGAGTTAATATATAGAAATGGTTTTGAAGTTTTCGACAAAAAAATTAATTCAACATATAATTTAAACATTGGACTTATTTACAATTTTGACCGAAATTTAAGTATTAGAGCAAAAGGAGAAAACTTATTAAACAGTTCCTACAAGACTGTTTTATTTGGTTATCCTAACCAAGTTGGTATATTTGATGCATACGATAGAAAGTTAACAATAGGTATAGAAAAGGTATTCTAAGATGAAAACTTTAAAAATTTTACTGGCTTTTATTTTAGTTATCTCTTTTAAAGCCTTATCTCAAGAAGACCCTATCCAAGTTGAAGTTAGATTACTGGAAAAAGTTTTATCAGACATCACTCAAAAACAGTTAATATACGTTTGTATATACGGCTCAGAAAAAATCCAGTATATACAAAAATATTGTACGAAAATACACATAACAAACTGTGAAAAAGCAGATATAATAATAGCCGACAAAGAAGTACCATACAATGATAAACCTGTAGTAGCTCTAAATGAAGAAATCTTGAAAAAACTAAAAAATGCGATAGGAGGATTATACTGGAAAAAAGGAAGACCACAACTAATCTTTTTAGAAGACAGACTAAAAAAGTTTGATATACAATTACCCTCTGAATATAATAGATTTATAATCAAATCAGAAAACTTATCTCAAAAATTCATTTACAATACTAATGCAATAACTATTGCTGAAATATGATAAAGCAACTTTTTAAAGAGATAAAAAAGAATGTAGTAAGCATATGGATCACTGTTATATCTTTACTTGTTTTATTCTCTTTATATTTATACCTACCAAAATATGAAAAAAATATTCAAAATGTTATCATTGAAAAAGACTTAGGAAAAGAAGTAGATGTAGCTGAAAATGTCATAAGAAAGATTAAAGAAAAATCTCAAAATTCATTGATATCAAAAATACACGATAGTGACTTTGTTAAAAATTCAAATGAACTCTTAGAAGTTCTAAATACACCTAACACAGAATATTTATACATTATCTTTAAATCGGGAGAACAGTTTTTTATAGCTCTTGATGTATCTAAAAAAGATAGAATGGAACCATTTGAGTATATTCAACTCCTTCCATCAGAGCTGCCAATTGTAAACCAAGCAATAAAGGACATGGAATATAAATATTTAATACATACAAACACACCAACTTTAGGATTGACTTTATACATCCCATTTAAAGATAAAAATAATATAAACTACATACTTATAAAAGATTACACCATAAAAGAAGTACAAGAGATTAAAAGTTTAGTAGACTCAATACGTAAAGCTATACTTATAGTTATAGTGTTTATAGTATTACTTGCAAATGTTGCTATTGTAGGAGTTATAAAAACTTTATACTACAAAAAAAGAAGTCTCATTGACAGCCTTACAGGACTATACAACAGAAACTATTTAGAAGAGATAGAAAATAAAAACTTAAAAGACTTTGTTGTGATAGTTGCAGACGTAGATTTCTTTAAAAAGATTAACGATACTTATGGTCATTTAGTAGGAGACAACGTTTTAAAGACAGTAGCAGAAACGATTAAAAAGAATGTTAGAGAAAATAACATAGTTATAAGATACGGAGGAGAGGAATTTTTAATAATTTTAAACAAAGAAAGATCTGTAGATAATCTCAACTACATTAATGTTGCAGAAAGAATAAGGAAAGCAGTAGAAAACTTAAAGATAAAGATAAACGAAAATGACTACCTCAAAACAACCTTATCAGTAGGTATATTTTTAGATACGGATAAAATCAAAACTTTACAAGAAGCTATAAAAAAGGCTGACGTTGCTCTATATAAAGCTAAAACAAAAGGAAGAAACAGAATAGAGATTTACGACGAAGAGAACCAGTCCTCAGAAAAAGCTCTAAAAGTTTCCCAGATAAAAGAAGCAATTGAAGATAAAAGACTTTTCTGCCTTTACCAACCTATAGTATCTTTAAAAGATGGAACTGTCTCCCACTATGAAGCTCTCGTCCGAATTAAAGACAAAGAAGGTAATACAATCCCACCTTATCAATTTTTAAACGTTATAGAAAACACTTTCCTATACACTAAACTTACAAAAGAAGTCATAGAGTACAACCTAAAAATACTAAAAGATTACCCTGATATAAAAGTAAGTATAAACCTAAAGCCATCAGATATACTAAACAGGTCAACAATAGACATACTTTTAGATATAGCAAAAGATAAAGATGTTGTAAAAAGACTTATGCTTGAGATAGTAGAGACAGAAGATGCCCTTGCATACGAAGAGATAGTAAAAATAATAAGCAGTCTAAAAAAAGCTGGATACATTATCTGTTTAGACGATTTTGGTAGTGGATACTCAAACTTTGTTTACCTTTTAAGGTTAAACATTGATTATCTAAAAATAGATGCAAACCTTATAAAGAATATTACAACAGATCAAGTTTCTTTTGAAGTTGTTAAGATGATAACAGGTTTTTGCAAAAAGATGAAAATAAAAACAATTGCAGAATATGTAGAAAATGAAGATATACTAAACATAATAAAACAAATAGGTATCGATTACGGACAAGGGTACTACTTCTCAAAACCAAAACAAATAGAAGAGCTTATTAAATCAAGCAAATAACACATTTTTGTATTAAAATATTTATTTACCTAAAAAATTTTGAGGTGGTAAAATTGTCTGAAATTTTAGAAAAAGATGCCTGCGGGGTAGGATTTTTAGCCAATATAAAAGGAATAAAATCCCATAAAATTCTTCACGATGCCCTTGAGTCCCTTGCGAACTTAGACCACAGGGGAGCTGTAAGTGCGGACGGTAAAACAGGAGACGGTGCAGGAATACTTACCCAGATACCCTACAAATTTTTTGAAAAACAGTTAAAAAAATTAGGCATAAAAATCCCTTCTATAGAAGATTTTGCAGTAGGAGTTTTCTTCCTACCAAAGGGTAAAGAAGAAAGTTTAAAAAAAGAGATTGAAGATATAATAAATCAAAAGTTTAAATTTTTAGGTTGGAGAGAAGTCCCAATAAATCAAGATGAAGTAGGAGAGATAGCAAAAAGAACTCAGCCAACTATACTACAAGGTTTTATATCAAAAGAAGGCATCAAAACAGAAAACTTTGAAAAAGATTTATTTATTTTAAGGAAAAAGTTAGAAAAACTTACTTTAAACCAAGATTACAAAGATTTTTACATACCTTCACTTTCCTCAAGAACTATAGTTTACAAAGGACTCATCACAGCTCCAAAATTAAGAGACTTTTACCTTGATTTACAAGATGAAGATTACGAGACAGCTTTTGCAATATTCCACCAAAGATACTCAACAAACACATTTCCAAACTGGAAACTTGCCCACCCGTTTAGAATGCTTGCCCACAACGGTGAGATAAACACAATATCTGCAAACAGAAACTGGCTCAAAGCGAAAGAACAAGATATAAGAGAAGTATGGGGAGACTTAGCAGATATAATACTACCTATCACAAACGACACAGACAGTGATTCTGCTTCACTGGATAACGCTGTAGAGTTTTTAGTCCATTCTGGAAAGGATATTCTTACAGCTATCAATGTACTTGTTCCAAGAGCTTGGGAAAATGACGATAGACTAACACCAGAAGAAAGAGCATTTTACGAGTACTTTGCATGTATATTTGAAAGCTGGGACGGACCTGCTGCGATAGCATTTACAGACGGTAAAATCATAGGTGGAAAGTTAGATAGAAACGGACTTAGACCTGCAAGGTACATAATAACAAACGATGTTTTACTTATGGCTTCTGAAGTTGGTGTTATAGAGTTTCCTGAGGAAGAGGTAATCTTAAAAGGAAGATTAGGTCCGGGAGACAAGATTGCTTTAAATTTAGAAACAGGTAAAATCTACTTCTCTGAAGAGATAATAGACCTTCTTGTAAAAGATAAAAATTACAAAGAATGGGTTGAGTCAAACATAGTTCCGTTTATCCCTGCAAAAGAGACTCCAGAAATTGATTATAAAGACGTTCTAAAGGAGCTCATTACCTTTGGTTACGATAAAGACGAAATTAATATGGTTGTAAAAGAGATGGCTCTAAAAGGAGTAGAGCCTACCTACTCAATGGGTAATGATACACCTATATCCGTTCTATCAAGAAGACCTAAAATGCTTGCATCTTACTTTAAACAAAGATTTGCTCAAGTTACAAACCCACCTATTGACCCTATAAGAGAAAAGAAAGTAATGTCTTTAAAAACTTACGTAGGTAAAAAAGAAAACTTTTTACTTGAAACTCCAAAACACGCTAACCAAATTGTGTTTGAAAGTCCAATAATATTTGACAACGAAATGGAAGAACTTATAAAAACATATCCAGACAAAGTCCAGATAATACCAACAATATTCCCACCTTACGAAACAGCTTTAGAACCTACTTTGGACGAGATATGCCAAAGAGTAGAAGAAGCCGTAGACAATGGAAAAGAGATAATAATACTCTCAGATAGAGATGTATCAATAGAAGGAGCTCCTATACCTATGGGACTTGCTGTTGGAGCTGTAAACACGTACATGGCAAAGAAAGGAAAAAGAAGTAAGTTTAGTATAATAGCCGACAGTGGAGAAGTAAGGGACACTCACTCTGTAGCATTCCTTATAGGATACGGTGCAACCTTAGTAAACCCTTACATGGCTGTTCAAGTAATAAGAAACCTTATAGAAGATGATAAAAAGTTTGAGATAACATTTGAAGAAGCTGTTAAAAACTACAGAAAAGCTCTAAATGAAGGCTTACTTAAGATAATGTCGAAAATGGGTATAGCCACAATAAAAAGTTATAGAGGTTCAGGACTTTTTGAAGCTCTGGGTATATCTCAAGAAGTAATAGATAGATGTTTCCCTGGAACTGTCTCTAAACTTGACGGTATAGGCTTTATAGAGATAGCAAGAGAAGTGTTAGCAAGATTTAATCCTGCTTTCTCTGGAGAGATGAAAGACCTTCCTGTAGGAGGAGAATACAGACACAGAAGAGAAGGAGGAGAGTTCCATTCATGGAACCCAAAAGCGTTAACATCTTTACATAGAGCAGTAAGACAGATAAAGTTAGAAGAGTATAAAGCATTTACAGAACTTGCTTACGCAGAAAAACCTGTAGAGTTAAGAGATTTACTTGAGATATCATCAGACAGACCACCTATTCCTATAGAAGAGGTAGAACCTATTGAGTCAATAATGAAAAGGTTTGTTGGAGCTGGAATGTCTGTAGGAGCTCTCAGTAGAGAGGCACACGAGACTATAGCAGAAGCTCTAAACACCATAGGCGGAAAGTCTAACTCTGGAGAAGGTGGGGAAGACCCTGCAAGATATGGAACAATAAAAAACAGTAAAATAAAACAGGTAGCATCTGGAAGATTTGGAGTAACTCCAGAATACTTAAACTCAGCTGAAGAGATTGAGATAAAGATTGCCCAAGGAGCAAAACCGGGAGAAGGTGGACAGCTTCCCGGTAAAAAAGTAGATGTTTATATTGCATTTTTAAGACATGCAAAACCTGGAATAACCCTTATATCTCCACCACCTCACCACGATATCTACTCAATAGAAGACCTCGCACAGTTAATATACGACCTAAAGATGATAAACCCAAAAGCAAAAGTTATAGTAAAACTCGTATCTGAAAGTGGTATAGGTGTTGTAGCATCTGGGGTAGCAAAGGCATTTGCAGACATCATTCACATATCAGGACACGATGGAGGTACAGGAGCTTCTCCTTTATCATCAATAAAAAATGCAGGAACAATATGGGAACTTGGATTACCTGAAGTCCAAAAAGCGTTGATAGATAACGATTTACGGTCAAGAGTTAAACTTAGAGTTGACGGTGGTATAAAAACAGGAAGAGACATAATCATAGGAGCTTTACTAGGTGCAGAAGAGTTTGGATTTGGAACGGCCCTTATGATAGCAGAAGGTTGTGTAATGGCAAGACAGTGCCACCTTAACACCTGCCCAGTAGGTATAACAACCCAAGATAAAAGATTAAGAGAAAAGTTTCCAGGAAAACCAGAACATATAATAAACTACCTTAAGTTTGTAGCCCAAGAAGTAAGACAGTACCTTGCAAATATGGGATACAGAAGCTTAGATGAAATCATTGGAAGAACAGATTTATTAAGGCCTATAATTCCCCATGACCACTACAAAGCCAAAAAGATTAAATTTGACCATGTTTTAATACCTTACGACCCTACAAAACCATCTAAATCAACTCAAGACTCAAATCCTATACCAGATTCTAAAAAACCTTTTGACCTTGAGATTCTCCCAGAGATATTACCTGCCATCGAAAAAGACCAGAACTTCTCAGGATTTTATGTCTTAAGAAATACGTACAGGTCTTTTGGAACAAGGATAGCCCATGAGATTGTAAAAAGATACGGAGACAAAGGATTAAGAAACGGTAAGATAGAATTAAACTTAAGAGGAACAGCTGGCCAAAGTTTTGGAGCTTTCTGTGTACATGGAATGATTTTATCCCTAACAGGTCAGGCAAACGACTACGTAGGAAAAGGTATGGCAGGTGGAATGATTATTATAAAACCACCGAAAGAGTTTAAAGGAGAAAGCCATAAAAACGTTATAGCAGGAAATACAATACTCTACGGTGCAACTGGTGGACAAGTATTTATAAGCGGAAAGGTAGGAGAAAGATTTGCAGTAAGAAACAGCGGAGCTGTAGCAGTAGTTGAAGGTGTAGGAGACCACGGCTGTGAGTATATGACAGACGGTATAGTCATGGTTCTTGGAGATATAGGTGTTAACTTTGGAGCTGGAATGACAGGAGGAGTAGCCTACATCTATGACCCAAACGGAGAAGTCAGTAAAAAGATTAATAAATCTTATGTTGAAGTAATGCCTCTTGAAGAAGAAGACATAGACCAGATAGAGAAACTTTTAACAAAACACAAAGCTTACACAGACAGTAAAATTGCAGAGAAAATACTTTACAACTTCAAACAAGAGATAGATAACTTTGTAAAAGTTGTTCCAATTGAAGTTAAAAAACCTTCTGACGAAACAGACGAAGTAGAGGTTAAAAAATGAGAAAATTTAAACTAATTCCACTTTTAATTGTTTTATTTATAACTGTAGCTTGCCACAAAGAGAGTAAAAAGGAAGTTAAGTCAGACCTTCCACAGGCAACAGTAGTCAGGGTTATAGACGGAGATACTATAGTAGTTAACCTAAATGGTATGGAAGAAAAAGTTAGATTAATAGGAGTAGATACTCCAGAAAGTAGGGTAAATAAGAGAGCTGAGATTCAAGAGAAAGAAGGGCTTGGAACTGTTGAAGAAGTAGTTCAACTTGGAAAAAAAGCAAAAGAGTTTACAAGTTCTTTAGTAAAACCCGGTGATACGGTTTACTTAGAGTTTGACGTTCAACAGAGAGATAAATACGGTAGATTACTTGCTTATGTTTACTTAAAAGATGGTAGGATGTTAAACAAAGAGATTATATGCAATGGCTATGCAATGCCTTTAACAGTTCCACCAAATGTTAAGTACGAAGAAGAGTTTAGAAAATGTTATAAAGAAGCAAGGGAGAATAAAAGAGGATTATGGAAGGAGTAGATAACAAAAAGAAGACCAACATAAAACATATAGTAGAAACTATAGTAGTTATATTTGTAGTTGTATCTTTAGTAAGAGTGTTTTTAGTACAAGCTTTTAACATACCATCAGGTTCTATGAAGCCTACCTTACTGGTAGGTGATTTTATTTTAGTAAACAAACTTGTATACGGAAACTGGGATATTGGAATACCATTTACAAGCATTACTTTTTACCATCACAACAATAGACTTGCAAAGATAGACAGGGGAGATGTAATAGTATTTAAATATCCAGAAGACCCTTCCATTGATTTTATAAAAAGAGTAATCGCACTCCCAGGAGATATAGTAGAAGTAAAAAATGATATAGTGTATATAAACGGTAAACCATTAAAAAGGGAAGAAGACGGATATTACGAAGACACAAATGAAAAAGTAAAAAAGTATAAAGAAACAACTGTAAGGTCTGATGGAAAAGAGTACTCTTACACTGTAATGGAGATAGAAGATGGTATAGGTCCAGACTTTGGACCTGTGAAAGTTCCACCAAATAGCTACTTTGTAATGGGAGATAACAGAGACAACTCAAAAGACAGTAGATTCTGGGGATTTGTTCCAGATGACTACGTTATAGGACAAGCCTT
This sequence comes from Sulfurihydrogenibium azorense Az-Fu1, assembly GCF_000021545.1. Lineage (NCBI taxonomy): Bacteria > Pseudomonadati > Aquificota > Aquificia > Aquificales > Hydrogenothermaceae > Sulfurihydrogenibium > Sulfurihydrogenibium azorense. The sequence goes on along the minus strand of NC_012438.1, from coordinate 197,841 downwards.
TGTAATATACTTCTCTATAGATTTAAGAAAACCATCAATAAGGATTGATAGACTTGGTAAGGTTATATACTGATGGATGAGAGTATAAAATCTTTAATTAGACGCTTAAGGCAAAATCCCCACGATACCTACGCAAAAGAGTTGTTAAAAGATGAAGAAGTAGCACAAGTTTTATTAGATGCTCATTTGCCTCAAGAGATAAATTCTATTATAAAAAAAGAAACTTTAGAAATCATAAACACAGAAAATCTAGATTACAAAGAAAAATCCAAGTACTTTGCAGATATTATCTATTCCTTAAAAACAATTTACGGGGAAGATTTAAAAATTTACGTACTTATTGAACACAAATCCTACGACGATAAACACTTACCACTCCAGTTAATAAAAAATATGACTGCTGTATGGTCAAAAGAGATTTTAGAAGGAAAAATAACACCTATCTATCCAATAGTAATTTACGCATCAAAAGAGAAACTGAGTTTAGAAAGTAAATTTTCAAACTATTACAAAATTTCTGATAATATGAAAAAATTTTTCTTAGATTTTTACGTGTCAACCTTGAATTTAAATGAACTTGATGAAAAAACGATTAAAGAAAAGTATAAAAACATATATACACTTATAATGACTTTAAGAATTATTCAAGAACCAACACCAGAAAACATTTTAAATTTGATAAAATCAATAGAAACTTTGTATAACTACAAACCAAAGGCAGTTTACGTAATAGCCTTAAGCTATATTTTCACTATTGCTAAAAAAGATAAAAACACGTATATTAAAGTTAAAAAGCAACTTGAAGGAGGCAACATGGGTAGCTTATTAGATATGTTTATAGAAGAAGGCTTAGAAAAAGGGCTACAGCAAGGACTACAGCAAGGACTACAACAAGGATTACAACAAGGATTACAACAAGGACTACAACAAGGGCTACAGCAAGGATTACAACAAGGAGCTGTGAAGGCAGCTAAAGAACTTCTTTTAGATGCTATTGAAATAAAATTTGGTTATGTTCCACAGGAGATTTTAAAACTTATAGAAAAAATACAAGATGTTAACATCTTAAAAAATTTGCATAAGAAGACAATAATTGCAACGTCCATTGAAGATTTAGAAAAAACTATAAAGGAAATGGTAGGATGATACTGGTAAAAAATGGTTATGTTATAGACCCGGAAAACAACTTAGAAGGTAAATACGATATTTTGATAGAAAAAGGAGTTATAACAAAAATTGAGCCAAATATTCAACCTTTTGCTGGTTGTGAGGTTATAGATGCAACGGAAAAGATAGTATGCCCCTCCTTCGTAGACCTACATGTTCACTTTAGAGACCCTGGACAGACTTACAAAGAAGATATAGAATCTGGAAGTAAAGCAGCTGTAGCGGGAGGATACACAACCGTCGTATGTATGCCAAACACTCAACCAGCCTTAGATGACGTTCCTTTAATAAGATACGTAATAGAAAGAGGAGAAGAAGTAGGATTATGTAGAGTACTACCTGCTGGAGCAATTACAAAAGGCAGAAAAGGTAGAGAGCTAACAGAGATGGCATTACTTAAAGATGCAGGAGCTGTTTACTTTACAGATGACGGAGCTCCCGTTATGGACTCTTTTATAATGCGTAAAGCAATGGAGTATGCCGGCTCTATAGGTTCTTTTGTTGCAGACCACTGTGAAGATTTAAACCTTTCTCAAAACGGTGTAGCCCATGAAGGAGAAATAGCAGCTGCTTTAGGTCTTCCTCCACTTCCACCAGAAGCAGAAGACACTATGGTAGCAAGAGATTGTGTACTATCTATCCAAACTGGAATGCCTGTTCATATATGTCATATATCTTCAAGGTTAGCTGTAGAGATAGTAGCTTGGGCAAAGGCTATGGGTGCAAAGGTGACCGCAGAAGTTACTCCTCATCACCTTTATCTAACAGACGAAGAGTTTTTAGATTTTTCTTGTGTAGCCAAAGTATCACCTCCTTTAAGAACACACGAAGACATAGAAGCAACAAGATGGGCTTTAGCAAGTGGGATAATAGATTTTGTAGCAACAGACCATGCACCTCACGCCCATCATGAAAAGATGCAAGATTTACAAGTGTGCCCTCCCGGAATGTTAGGATTACAGTTTGCTCTACCAATAGTCCTTGAGCTTGTAAAAAAAGATTACATGGATTTAACAAGGCTTGTAGAAGTAATGTCTACTAATCCAGCTAAAAAGATAGGGTTAAGACCTCCTCAAATAAAAGTAGGAGAAACAGCAGAATTTACAATATTTGACCCTTTTGAGACCTGGGAAGTAAACGAAGATACAATACTATCAAAAAGTAAAAACACACCACTTTTGGGAAGAAAACTAACAGGAAAAGTTAAGTATACCTTTTATAATGGTAAAATAGTTTACAAGGATTAAAAATGATACAAAAAATTTATGAAGTTATGAAAGAGATACACGACCCTGAAATACCACTAAACATTGTAGACCTTGGACTTATAAAAAATATATACGTAAATGACGGAGAGGTTAATATAGTGATGACTCTAACTTCTCCAGACTGTCCTTTACAGGAGTTAATTTTAGAAACAGTATCAAAGAAAATACTCAATGAAGTAGAAGGCATAAAAAGTGTAAACATAAGTCTGGACTTTACAAAGACATGGACAACTAACCACATATCAAAGGAAGGTAAAGAAAAACTAAAAAAGTTAGGATGGAATTTTTAAACTTTTTCTAAAAAGTCTATATGTATGGTTTTTTCCCCATGCTTTTCAAATAAAACTTTTGCATTTTTCCCTATTACAGACTTTACTACACCTTTTCCAAAAACTTGATGTTTTACAAGCATTCCAGCTTCAATCTCTCCATCTGAAGGTTTATTAGTTTTATATTTGACAGCAGTATGCTGAGGAGAAGCACTTTTTGACGTAGATTGAGATTTTACATGTTCTTTTATATCTTTTAAAAACTGGGATAATTTAGTAGGAACTGATTTATTCCCAAAACTTTTCCTTTCTTTTGCATAAGTTAAGAAAAGTCTCTCTTTAGCTCTTGTTATTGCTACATAAAACAGTCTTCTTTCTTCTTCAAGTTGGGTAGGGTCGTCAAAAGACCTACCAGATGGAAATATACCATCTTCTAAACCAGCAACAAATACCGTATTAAACTCAAGACCTTTTGCGGCATGGACTGTCATTATCTTCACTTTATTTGTATCTTCAAGGTTATCTTGAGCTTGGGATAGGGAGCTCTCTTCTAAAAACTCTGTTAAGGTCTTTCCAGACTTTTCAATCTCTTCAAGGGCTACTATAAGCTCGTTTATGTTGGCCACTCTATCTTCCCAGTCTTTGCTATACTCTTTCTGTAAGTACTCTTCGTATTTTATCTTCTCAAAGATATGTTTAACAACTTTAGAAGGGTTTAGATTTGCATTTTCTATTACATAATCCATTAAATCTAAATACTCTTTTATACTACTTTTTACCTTTTGATTAAAATGTGGAAGACTTTTTTTCAGAGCTTCTATCCAGTTATCTACAAAGTTTGATTTTATAACTTCTAATCCTTTTTCTCCAATACCTCTTGGTGGTGTTGTTAAAGACCTTTCAAAACTTGCATAGTCCTTTGGGTTTAAAGCCAGCCTTAAGTAAGATAGTATATCTTTAACTTCTGCTCTTTCGTAGAATTTAAGACCACCAACTATCTGGTAAGGTATCGAGTTTAGCATCATAGCTTCTTCTAAGTTCCTTGTTAAGAAAGACATTCTTACCAAGATTGCAAAATCTTTGTAATCGGTAGCAGAAGACAGCTCCTTTATCTTTCTTGCAATAAAAGAGGCTTCTTCTTTTTCGTTAGATAGGGCAACTAATCTTATCTCCTCTCCTTCCTCTTTTTCTGTCCAGAGGGTTAAAAGTTTTGATTTCCACTTTCCTTTTGACTTGGATATTACAGCGTTAGCTGCATCTAATATCTTTTTTGTACTTCTGTAGTTTCTTTCAAGTTTTATTATCTTTGTACCAGGAAAGTCTTTTTCAAAATCTAATATGTTTTCAGGATGGGCTCCTCTCCATGTGTATATACACTGGGCCGGGTCTCCTACAACAGTTATAGTGTTTCTACTGCCAACTAAAAGTTTTAAAAGTTGATGTTGAACTTTGTTTGTGTCTTGGTACTCATCTACAAGGATATAATCAAATTTGTTTTGCCATCTTTGAAGTATCTCTGGATTGTTTTTCAGTATCTTTACAGACTTTACAAGTAAATCATCAAAATCAAAAGCGTTGCTGTTTTTTAGATCTTCTTCATATTTTTCGTAAATATTCCTTATGTGAGGTACAGAGAAAGATAGTAAATCCAAATACTCTTCTGGATTGTCTTCTTGTTTTATCTTAGATATGTAATCTTTTACTTTGTCAGGTTTAATTAACTCTTCGTTTAAGTTTAAATCTTTTAAAACTTTTTTGATTAACTTTTTACTGTCATCTTCATCGTATATAACAAAGTTTCTATCGTATCCAACCTTTTCAGCTTCAAATCGTAAAAATTTTGCTGCAAAACTGTGAAAAGTCATTACCCACTGAGGCCTTTCTCCGAGGGCTTTTTCTACCCTCTCTTTCATCTCTTCTGCGGCTTTATTTGTAAAAGTAATGGCAAGAATTCTGTGAATAGGAATACCTAAGGATTTGACAAGATACATTATTTTATGAGTTATAACTTTTGTTTTTCCTGAACCAGCTCCTGCCAGAACGAGTAATGGACTTTCAAAGTGTAAAACAGCTTCTTTTTGTCTATCGTTTAGTCCATCAAGAATAGGGTCTCTTAGCAAACTCTGTTCCTCTGTTTACCACGGATAAAGGCTTCTATATTTAGGTATATCTCTTTTACAAGGGTTTGTCTTGCTTCTATACTTGTCCAAGCTATATGAGGTGTTATTAAAAGTCTGTCTTTGTTTTTTATAAAAAGTAATGGGTTGTCTGGGTCTATTGGTTCTTTCTCTAAAACGTCTAATCCGGCAGCTGCTATTAAACCTTCGTCTAAAGCCTTTGCCAAGTCTCTTTCGTTAACTATACCACCTCTTCCAAGGTTAAGGAGTATAGCTGTTTTTTTCATAAGTTTTATTTTATCGTATGTTATAAGATTTTTTGTGTATTCGTTAAGAGGTGCGTGGATTGAAACAATATCAGATATGGAAAGAAGTTCATCTAACCCTTTATGAGGGTAGGTTTGGTCTAAATTTTTCCCAGATGTTGAGTAGTATATTACATCACATCCAAAACTTTCTGCCACTTGGGCTACTTTTTTACCTATTGTCCCAAGTCCTATTACTCCCCAAGTCTTTCCGTTTAACTCCCAGAAAGGTCTATCTAAATGGGTAAAAATAGGACTTTTTGAGTACTCACCAGATTTTACGTAATCATCGTAGTACCTTAAGTTTTCAAGAAGATAAAATAACATAGCAAAAGTGTGTTGAACTACACTGTTTGTAGAGTACCCAGCTACGTTTGTAACTGCTATACCTTTTTGTTTAGCGTAATTTATATCTACATTGTTATAACCTGTAGCAGCAACACAGATTAGCTTTAAATAAGGGGCGTTATCCATAACATCTTTATCTATAATAACTTTGTTTGTAATGATTATGTTTTTATCTTTCACCCTTTCAATGGTCTCTTCTTTTGTTTTTGTGATAGGGTATATTTCAATATATCCAAAATCTCTAAAAATATTTAAATCTATATCGTCCCCTAAAGTTTTTGCATCTAGTATTGCCAGCTTCATTTTTTTACCCTAAATAAACAGTGAGCTTACAGAACTTTCAATGTTTATACGTTTTATAGCTTCTCCTATCAACTCTGCTACAGATAAAACAGTTAATTTATCAAACTCCTTTCCTTCTAGGGGTATTGTGTTTGTTGCTATCACTTCTTCTATTGCTGAGTTTTTAAGTCTCTCTATAGCAGGTCCAGAGAATACTGGATGGGTGCAGGCTGCAATAACAGACTTGGCACCTTTTGACTTTAACATATCAGCAGCTGCCACTATAGTTCCTGCGGTATCTATTATATCGTCTATTATAACTGCATTCTTCCCTTCAACATTACCTATAACGTCTAAGGTCTCAACAACATTGGGAGCAGGTCTCTTCTTATAAATAATAGCAAGATTACCACCAAGTCTATTTTGGAGCATCCTTGCCCTTTCTACTCCACCTGCATCAGGAGACACAATAACTAAATCTTCTATATTTTTTGCTTTTAAGTACTCGTAAATAACAGGAAGAGCGTATATGTTATCTACAGGACAGTCAAAAAATCCTTGTATCTGAGCAGAGTGGAGATCGACAGTTAATACTCTGTCAGCTCCTGCTTTTTGAATTATATCTGCTAAAAGTTTTGCACTTATAGGAACCCTTGGTTTATCTTTTCTATCTTGTCTTGCGTAGGCAAAGTATGGGATAACAGCTGTTATTCTATGAGTTGAAGACCTTTTCAATGCATCTAATAAAAGAAGAAGTTCCATAATATGGTCGTTTACAGGATGTGTTAGACTTTGAATAACGAAAACATCAGCTCCTCTAACATTTTCATTTATTTGAACTCTAATTTCTCCATCACTAAACTTTGTTAAAAGAACATCAACTAAAGGAGTTTCTAAATAGTCGGAAATTTCTTTGGCTAGAGATTTGTTTGCATTTCCACTGATTAATTTTAAGACTTTACTCAATGAGTTCCTCCGGAAGGTGTAAGTTGTTAGCTGGGGAGGGAGGACTCGAACCTCCGACACCCGGTTCCAAAGACCGGTGTTCTGCCAGCTGAACTACTCCCCAGTGTTTATTTGAATCTTGTTTTAATCAATTTCCAATTTCTAACTTTACAGGCAGTCTCTACTTCTTTTGAAGGGCTACCTACACAGTAAACTGTGCTACCACTTCCCGTTATAAAAGGCTTATAACCTAAATACTCTAAGAAGTTGTAAACTTCCTCAATTTCAGGGTATATCTTTTTAGCTATTTCACCTAACTTATTTTCTGCAACTTCAAAAATCTTTTTAGTACCGTATTCAGTTATCAGATTTAATATTATATTCAAATCATCTTTGTTTGTCAACATATTTTTATCAACTTTTGAGTAAACTTCACCTGTGTTTGATTTAATATTAGGGTAGATTAAAAACAATTCATCATTAAGTCTTTGGTCAAAGAATGTTAGCTTCTCTCCTATCCCTTGAGCCAGAGCAAAACCACCTTTAAGGAAAAATGGAGCATCAGCCCCTATTTTAACTGATAGGTCAAAAAGGTCTTTTTCTGAAAGAGGATTTTTATAGAAACTGTTTAAAAACTGTAAAACTACAGCTGCGTTAGAACTACCACCACCAAGCCCACCACCTACTGGAATATTTTTTTCTATAAAAATCTCCCAGTTTTGGTCTATTCCGGTAGTCTTTTCAAATAAAGTAACTGTTTTATAAACTATGTTCTTTTCTTCCTGTAAATCAGGGTCTAATGTAGAACTTTTTACAGTTAGAGTGTGTGAGGGTTTTATGTATATCCTGTCGTATAAATCTATTGTGTGAAAAAAAGAAAATATGTTATGGTATCCATCATCCCTTTTTTCTACTATCCATAGACCTATATTAACTTTTGCCGGTGAAAGCAGTACTTCCATATACGCACCTATTTTTTCCAGTTTTTTTTGCTATATAAAGATATCTATCTGCTTCTTCAATGTCAATGTAAGGATTGTCTAAATTTTTTATCTCTCTAACACCACAACTGACAGTAATTCTTTCAATAACAGGGAATTTATAACTTTCTACAGATTTTCTTATTCTCTCTGCAACGACTAAAGCTCCTTCTTCGTCAGTATGAGGTAAAAGGATTAAAAATTCTTCGCCACCGTATCTAAAAGGATAGTCAGATTCCCTTAGATTATTTTTAACTATCCTTGAAAAGTGCATTAAAACCTCATCTCCAACTAAATGACCGTAAATATCGTTTATATTCTTAAAGTTATCTAAATCCATCATAAGTATGGATATTTTGTAGCCGTGTCTTTTACTCCTGCTAGTCTCTTTTGATAGTAATACATCTAACATATGTCTATTAAAAAATCCTGTCAAAGAATCTTTTAAAGCTATTTTTGATACGTTGTCTAAAGATATCCTATTTAAGATAAATAGAAGTTTTAAAGAAGCGTTTTCTATGTCTTTTAAAAGGAGATACACTGCTAAACTGTTATTCTCTTTATTTTTAGAGTAAATATGTTTAATTTTTTCAAACTTTTCATGGAACAACTTATGAAAATGCCAAACCTCTTCATAGGATTTTTCATCAATATACTTTTGACCGTGTTCTTCAAGCCATTTTGTAAATTCACAGATTTTATAATCTGGAAGATTGGATAACACATCGGTATCACCGTCTGCAACAGCCTTTAAGAATTTATTTCTATTTTTTATATGTATTTTTGCAGCTTCTTGAAGAGATAATACCATCTCCACATTACTGTCTTTTAGCAGCTTCTTTTCTTCGTCTAAAGAGTAGTTCATATAAGGTCTCAGCACAACTAAAAAATCAAAGTTTATCTTCTCTTTTAAAAGAGAATCTTTTTCTACTGATTTATAAACTATCTTGTAAACTTCCAATAGTATCTCATCTGTATAACCTTTTAAAAACAACCTTTTTCCTGCGTTGTAAAGATTAAGTACATACTTCTCATCTGGATATTTAAGTAAGTAGTTCTTTATATACCTTTTAACAAATCTTTTTAAATACAACTTATCATCTTCTGTTAAAATAGATATTGAAATACTTCTATCGTAAAACGTTTCAATCTCAGAAATTATATCTGGGATTTTTGGGTGAAAATCTTTTATCTTCTCCTCCCAAACCTCTTTTCTTACCCTCTCTTTAAACCTTTCTAAAAGTTTATATGGCATTTTTCTCATCCTAATATCCCCAAGCTATACAAAAAATATTCTAACATAAAAAAACATTTTTATATTATAAACATAGCATCACCATAACTGAAGAATCTGTATTTTTGTTTTACAGCTTCGTTGTAGGCTTTGAGTATGAAATCTTTTGAAGCAAAGGCAGATACAAGCATAAGGAGAGTGGACTTTGGAAGATGGAAGTTTGTTATAAGTTTATCTACTATCTTAAACTCAAAAGGTGGATAGATGAAAATGTCTGTAAAACCTTCGGTTTTACCTGTAAGGACAAAACTTTCAAGGGTTCTTACAACAGTTGTTCCTACTGCTATAACAGACTTTCCTGATTCTTTTGTTTTCTCTATAAGGTCTAAAGATTCTTTGGGTATGCTGTAAAACTCTTCGTGCATCTTATGTTTTGTAATATCCTCTTCTTTCACAGGTTTAAACGTTCCAAGGCCTACGTGTAGAGTTATGTAAGTTATGTTTACACCTTTATCTTTTACCTTCTTTAGAAGTTCTTCTGTAAAGTGAAGTCCAGCCGTGGGTGATGCTACAGAGCCTTCTTTTTTTGCAAATACAGTTTGATAAAGCTGCTTATCTTTCTCCTCATCTGGTCTTTCTATGTATGGAGGGAGGGGAATGTGTCCATACTTTTCTAAATCTTCTTTTATGTCTTTACTGTGAAGTTTCACTATTACTTTATCTTCTTGTCTTTCTAAAAACTCTACAAAAAAGTCTTGGGCTACGACTATTTTATCTTTCGGTTTTAATCTTCTTACGTTTTTTATAAGAGCTTCCCAGATGTTATCTTCTACAGGTTTGAGTAAGAAAACTTCAATATTTGCTCCTGTTTTCTCTTTTTTTCCTATCAGTCTTGCAGGTATGACTTTTGTATCGTTTAAAACAAGTAAATCTCCTTCTTGAAGGTAATCAACGATGTCTCTAAATACTCTATGCTCTATAGACTTTTTTTCTCTATTTAAAACCATCAAACGACAGCTATCCCTTGGCTCTACTGGGTATTTAGCAATAAGTTCTTTTGGAAGATGGTAATCAAAATCAGACAATTTCATCATTTTGAAAATTTAGATAGGAGTATAAAAATTAGGGAAAGAATAACACTTAAAATTAAAGATGTGGTTAAAGGAAAGTAAAATGTAAAGTTATCTTTTTTTATAAGTATATCACCCGGAAGTTTTCCTATTCCAAAAGGTAGTTTTTCTAAAAAAATAAACAAAAATCCCATTACTACCAAAACCAAACCTAAAAATACGAGAGTTTTTCCTATGGTTTCCATCATTACCTTTGTTAAAATTATGATAGTATAATTTAACATCAACTATAGAGTTTATCAAGGAGTGTTTATTTGAAAGAAGAAAAAGGAGAAAAGTTAGTAATATGGGGTAGAAATCCAGTAATAGAGGCTCTAAGGTCGGGGAAAAGTTTAGAAAAAATCCTTGTAGCCCATGATTCCCATCCACCTAAAGACCTTTTAAAGTTAGCAGAAGAAAGGAAAGTAAAAGTTCAAAAAGTTCCAAGACAAAAGGTTGAAGAATTAGCAGGTACAAAAAAAACTCAAGGTGTAGTTGCACTACTAAGTCCCATCCAATACTGGAATGAAGATAAGATTATAGATAAAGTTATTAAAGAAAAAGGGATACTACTTGTCTTAGACCATATTACAGACCCTCAAAATGTTGGAAGTATAATGAGAACAGCAGAAATACTGGGAGTAAGCGGTATAATCCTACCAAAAGAAAGGTCAAGCCCAATAAATGAAGTAGTCGTAAAAGCTTCAACTGGAGCTGTATTTTACCTTCCTATAGCAAAGGTAGGAAGTTTAAGGAATACACTGGAAAAGTTTAAGAAAAAAGGGGGATGGGTTGTGGCAGTAGAAAAAGGAGGTAAAAACATACACGAGATAGATTTTCCGTTTCCTCTTGCGTTAGTGGTTGGGTCTGAAGGTAAAGGAGTCTCAAAGTCAGTGTTAGAAGAAGCTGATATAGTTGCATCAATTCCTATGAAAGGTAAAATTACATCTTTTAATGTATCAAATGCAACAGCAATAGCACTTTGGGAAGTATTTAAAAAGAAGGAGGCTTTAATATGAGCAGATTTGATATAGCAGCTCTAACTTGGGACGAAAAACCTATGAGAGTAAATATTGCTAAAAGTGTAGCAGAAAATATAAAAAAACATATTCCTTTAAATAAGGATATGAAACTTCTTGACTTTGGCTGTGGCACTGGACTACTTACATTTTTCCTTATTGATAAGGTTGGTAGGGCTGTAGGAGTTGATAGCTCTCAAGGAATGTGTGAAGTTTTTTTAAAGAAAGCTAAAGAAAACAACATAGATAATGTAGAAGTTTTAAATGTAGACTTAGAAAAACAAGATATTGACCAGAAGTTTGACGTGATAGTAAGCTCTATGGCTCTTCACCACGTTAAAGATACTCAAAACATACTTAAAAAATTTTACTCTTTGTTAAACGATGGAGGATACATAGCAATAGCTGACCTTGTAAAAGAAGATGGAACATTTCACGATGATAACGAAGGAGTAGAGCATTTTGGCTTTGATTTAGAAGAGTTAAAGTCCCTTTTTGAAAAGGTAGGGTTTAAAGATGTTCAATACGATATAGCTTATACTGTAGTAAAAGAAAGGGATGGGCAAAATAGAGAATATCCAATATTTTTAATGGTAGGTAGGAAGTGAGATTAACAGACTTAGCTAAAGTAGTTGAAGGTAAGATTTTAAACATTGAAGAAGATTTAGAGGTTAAGTCCTTTACCATAGACAGCCGAAGCTCAACACAGGATAGCGTATTTATACCTTTAAAAGGAAACACAGATGGACATAGTTACATTGAAGATGCTCTAAAAAAATGGTCTGTAGGGTATCTAACAGAAAAACCTTTAAACTTTAAAAACGGCATACTGGTAAAGGACACATATCAAGCTTTAAAAAAGATAGCTATTTATAAAAGAAAAAGTATTGACACCGTAGTAGGTATTACAGGAAGTAGCGGAAAAACTTCAACAAAAGAATTACTAAACTTTGTTTTATCTAACTTCTACAAAACCTATGCAACATCAGGGAACTACAACAACGAGATAGGTGTGCCATTAACCTTAGCAAATACACCAGAAAATACTCACATTGCAATCATAGAGATGGGAGCTGGAAAAGTAGGAGATATAGATTATTTAAATAATATAGTTAACCCAGATATAGGAGTTTTAGTCTCAGTAGGACATGCCCACGTAGAGAAGTTTGGCAGTTTTGAAAACATAATAAAAGGTAAAGGAGAGATATTCAACACTTCCCATTACCATGTCTTACCATTTGACCTTTTAAACTACTACAAAGATAAACTGAAAAAATTCATTACCTTCGGAGAAGAAGGAAACATAAAAGTATACGACATAAAAATTATTCCTGAGGGAACGACAGGAAAAGTTGCTTACAAAAATCAAGTGTTAGATTTAACTATACCTATCTTTAACAAGGGTATTTTTAAAAATATAGGAGCTGTAGCAGGAGTACTTTACCACTTAGGCTTAGACCCTATAGAGAGTTTAAAAGTGTTAAAAGAGTTTAACCAGATTCAAGGTAGAGGAAAGATTATAAAGATAGGAAATTTAACCATTATAGATGACTCTTACAATGCAAATCCTCTGTCTGTGAAAAATGCAATAGAAACCCTAAACGAGATACCAACTGTAAAAGTGTTAGTCCTTGGAGATATGCTGGAACTGGGAGAAGAATCAGAAAAGCTACACAGAAGTATAGCCAAAGAGATACTAAAATCACACATTGACTATGTATTTTTATACGGAGAAGAAACAAAGTACATAAAACAAGAGTTAGAAGGTAAAAAGTATGTTTTACACACTGATAAAAAAGAAATAGCAAACCAGTTAAAAAAGTTAGAAAATAGCAGTCCAACTGTTTTAGTAAAAGGTTCTCGTGGCATGAAAATGGAAGAAGTGATAGAATATTTAAAAAATTAATATGGAGGAAAACTTATTATGAGAGTTGCAATTAACGGATTTGGAAGAATCGGAAGGAATTTTTTTAGAATAGCAAACTCTGTAGAAGGGATAGAAATAGTTGGGATTAACGACCTGACAGATGCTAAAACCTTAGCACATCTTTTAAAGTATGATTCAGTTCATGGTATATATGACGCTGATATAAAAGCAACAGAAGACTCTATAATAGTAAATGGAAAAGAGATAAAAATAACAGCTATAAAAGATCCTTCACAACTTCCATGGAAAGATTTGGAAGTTGATGTTGTAATAGAGTCTACAGGTGTATTTACAAAAAGGGAAGATGCAGAAAAACATCTTCAAGCTGGAGCAAAAAAAGTTATAATCTCAGCTCCTGCTAAAAATCCAGATATAACAATAGTTTTAGGTGTAAACCAAGAGATGTATGACCCTAAAAACCACAACATAATCTCTAACGCATCTTGTACCACAAACGCCCTTGCACCTGTAGTTAAGGTGCTCCAGAAAGAGTTTGGTATAAAGTACGGATATATGGTAACAACTCACGCTTACACAAACGACCAAAGAATATTAGACTTACCTCATAAAGATTTAAGAAGAGCAAGGGCAGCAGCTGTAAACATAGTTCCAACGACAACAGGAGCAGCAAAAGCCTTAGGAGAAGTTATTCCTGAAGTGAAAGGAAAGTTAGATGGCACAGCAAGAAGAGTGCCTGTAGCAGATGGGTCTTTAATAGACTTAACTGTAGTTGTAGAAAAAGATACAACAGTAGAAGAAGTAAATGCAGCTATGAAAAAGTACTCAGAAGGAGAGATGAAAGGAATTCTTGCATACTGTGAAGACCCTGTAGTATCTTCAGATATAGTAGGAAACCCTGCTTCTTCAATCTTTGACTCTCTCTTAACACAAGTTATAGGTGGTAATCTAGTACACGTAGCATCATGGTACGATAACGAGTATGGCTACTCTACAAGGTTAAAGGACTTAGTTTTATTCATAAAAAATGCAGGATAAATCTAAAGTTGGGGGATTAATCCCCCAATTAATTTAGAAGGTAGAAAAATGATACTAATGATAGATAACTACGACTCTTTTACTTACAACATAGTCCAGTACTTTTACGAACTTGGACAAGATGTTTTAGTAAAAAGAAATGACGAGATAACGGTAGAAGATATAAAACGTATGGATAACGTAGATGCTATAGTTATATCTCCCGGTCCATGTACTCCAAACGAAGCTGGAATATCAGTTGATGTAATAAAGGAGTTTAAAGGTGTGTATCCTATACTTGGTGTATGTTTAGGGCATCAGTCTATAGGACAAGCTTTCGGTGCAAAAATAGTAAAAGCAAAGTGTCTTATGCATGGTAAAACTTCAAAAATATACCACAATGAAAAAGGTCTTTTTGAAGGCATACCAAATCCGTTTAATGCAGTAAGGTACCATTCCCTTGTTATAGACGAATCCACTTTACCTGAAGATATAGAAATTACAGCAAGGTCAGACGATGGAGAGATAATGGCTATCCAGCATAAAAAGTATCCAATCTGGGGAGTTCAATTCCATCCTGAATCAATACTTACAGAGTATGGTCTAAAACTACTGGAAAATTTCATACACCTTGCAGAAAAAGCAAAGACTACATCAAAACAGTAAAATAGTAATAAGCAGGCAGTATATGAACCTTTACATCATCAACTAAAATAGTATCAAAATCATCAAATGTTAGTATGACAGCTTTTTTAACATTTAAAAATCTTGCAGCTTCCAACAGTCCGTTTAAATCCCTATTAACAAAGTCAGGTATACCATTTTGATGAAATTCAACGATAAGCTGTTTAAATATTTCTTTCCTTTTCATAAGGAAAATTTTACCATATATTTCCTTTCAAAAAGGAAATATTTACAGATTAAAATTAAAGGTCGCTAAGTAGCTTTCCACCTTTACCCCAATTTTCTCTGTCTACTTCATCTATCACCACGTAAGTAGATTGTGGGGGTTTGTTTGCAACTTCTTCTAAAAGTTTCGTTATTCCTTCTACTATTTTTTCTTTTTGTTCTTTTGTAAGTTTTCCTGCAACTTTTACGTTTACGTAAGGCATCTTTACTCCTCCAAATTGTACTGTTTAATTTTTCTATAGAGAGATGATAAATCTATATCTAAAGCTTTTGCAATCTCTTTAAGATTGTTATTGTAAACCTTTAAAGCTTTTTTTATCATCTGTTTTTCCAACTCTTCTTTTGCATCTTTTAAAGGTCTTATAGTGATAGGAATAGATTCTTCTTTTTCCAATTTTACATTCCCAAGCATATGGGGAGGTAGGTCTTTGTTGTAAATAATAGACTCACTGTTTAGTATCACCAACCTTTCCATAAGATTTTTTAACTCTCTAACGTTTCCAGGCCAGTTGTAGTTTAAAAATGTGTTTTTTACTTCGTCTGAGAGTATAGGTGGTTCTACTTTGTTTTCTACTGAAAATTTTCTTAAAAAGTAGTTTGCAAGTAGTAGTATGTCTTCCTCTCTTTCCCTTAACGGAGGAACGTAGATAGGAATAACTGAGAGTCTAAAGGCAAGGTCTTGTCTGAATGTTCCTTTTTCCACTTCTTTTTGTATATCTTTGTTTGTAGCTGATATAACTCTTAAATCAACTGTAATTTTTGTATTACTACCAAGTCTTGAAAACTGCTTTTCCTCCAAAACCCTCAGTAGTTTTGCCTGTGATGATAAACTCATATCTGCAACTTCATCTAAAAACAACGTTCCTTTGTCTGCAAGTTCAAGTTTTCCTATCTTTCTTGTAAATGCATTTGTAAAGGCTCCTTTTTCATACCCAAAAAATTCAGCTTCAAAAAGTTCATCTGGGATAGCTGCACAGTTTATATCAACAAAAGGATAATCTTTTCTTGGAGATTGGTAATGGATAGACTTAGCTACAAGTTCTTTACCTGTACCGTTTTCACCTAAAATCATAACCCAAGCGTTTGTTTTTGCCACTTTTTCAATCTGTCTTTTAAGTTCAACTATCTTAGGACTGTTTCCTATTATCTCTATCTGTTTTTCTTCTTTCTCTTTAAAGTATTCTAGGCTCTGTTTTACTTTTATCTGCTTTTCTACTTTCTCGATGGTTGCCATTATGGTTTCTGTTGATAAAGGTTTTTCTAAAAAGTCAAAGGCACCTTCTTTTATAGCTTTTACTGCTATAGGAATGTTTGCATGACCTGAAATCATAACTACACTTGAATTCGGAGAGTTTTCTTTTATAAATGGTAGTAAATCTAAACCTTCACCGTCTGGAAGCCAGACATCTAAAAAAATCACATCATAAGAGTTTTTCTTTATAAAATCTTTAGCAGTTGTTATACTACCAGTAGTACCAACGTAATAACCTTCATCGGTTAAAATGTCTTTCATCAAGTCTTGTATATTCTTTTCATCATCTACAACTAAAATATTTAGCATCTTACTTTACCTCTTTCCTAATTACCCTCTTAGATATACCACACATAATCTCGTAGGCAATGGTTCCTGATATTTTTGCAATATCAGAAAATTTTATCTCTTTATCCTGAAGTTTTCCAACAATTACCACATCATCCCCTACATTAACAGTATCTAAATCTGATACATCGACGATAGTCATATCCATAGTGATATTTCCAACTATTTTACAGTATTTTCCGTTTATGAGCACATAACCTTTATTAGACAACGACCTTGGAAGACCGTCTGCATACCCAAAAGAGACTACTGCAACCTTCATATCCCTATCAGCTTTAAAAGTTCCACAGTAAGATATCCTATCTCCCTTTTTAACACTTTTAACAGATATTACCTTAGATAAAACAGTCATAACAGGGTAAAGACTTACTGGGTAATCTTGTGTAGGTTTTTCTCCGTATATAGCAATACCTAATCTGATAGTATTACAGAAAGGACAGTCATAAACCACACCAGCTGAGTTTTGTATATGAATGTACTTAGGGTTGACATCTAACATTTTCACTATCTCTTTAAACTCTTCTATCTGGCTTTTAGTATAATCAGGGTCTGTGTCAGCTGATGGAAAGTGAGATAAAATTCCTTCCACTTCAAAGTCTTTTATCTTTTCTTTTAACTTTTCTATATCAGACTGGTAAAAACCAAGTCTTCTCATTCCTGTATCAAACTTTATGTGTATCTTCTTGTGTTCTAACTTTTGAGCGACTTCAAAATGAGAAAAATCGGAAATAACTGGTGTTAAACTATAACGATTAAACAGCTCTAACTCTTGCTTTAGTATGCCACCTAAAACGATTATGGGCTTTGTTATCCCTGCTTCTCTTAAAAGATAACCTTCATAGCCAGTAGCAACACAGAAACCTTCAACTATATCTAAAGAAGAGAGGGTCTTTGAAACTATACAAGCATCGTGTCCATAGGCATCTGCTTTAACTACTGCAAATATTTTTTTATTAGAGAATTTATAAAGATTTTCTACATTTTTTTTTAAATTTTCTGTATTTATTAAGGCAACACTTCTAATAAAATCCAATCCTGTCCTTTACTTTGAAAAAATTACTTTAAATATGATATCATAATTAACAAAAACTGGTTTTTAACATGGATAATAGAAATTTAGCGGTAGAAGGTTATCAAAGGGCAGTAGATAGATTAAGTAGTGTTGACGCTAACGCTGTTATATTTTTACTTCTCTTTTTAATTTTTATTGTTTTATCTATCATAATCTTAGGAAATTTGTCTAAAAAAATAAAAGCAAAGAAACAATACGAAGATTTTATAAAGTATGCAAAAGAAAAAAATCTAACAGACCAGCAGATAAAACTACTTTGGGATTATTCAAAAAAGTTGGGGAGAGACCCTTTCCTTGCAATTGAGTTTAAGGCTCCTTTCGAAAAAATTATAGATGTGTATATAAAAGAAAATCCTAACTTTGACGAAGACCTAATAAAAGATATGAGAGAAAAACTTGGATTTGATTATATACCTTACTTTGTACCTCTAACAACAACAAAAGATATTGAACTTTTCCAAGGTGGATCTTTAAAAACAGAAGATGGTAGAACTTACAGCGTTGCACTTTACGATAAAGATGAACTTTACATGTACTGGGTCATAACAGACAAAACCATCCCAAAAATAAATCCTGAAGATAAAGTAAAAGTATCTTTTACAAGAAAATCAGATGCTGCTTATACCTTAGAAGGGCAAGTTATAGATGTTATAAATGAAAATGGAAGGGTTATCATTAAAATCCCTCACACTTTTGAACTTATTAGAATACAAAGAAGAGAATATCCAAGGGTTGAAGTAGAAATAGAATCTTTAATAGGTAAAAAAGTAAAAAAAGATGGACAAGAAATTCTTCTATGGATTACTGCTAAGATTTTAGATATAAGCCCTTCAGGAGCAAAAGTGTGTATAAGTCCAGAAGAGAAAGATAAGCTTAAGTTAGGCATAGGAGATAAAATCATACTTTCTTTTAATCTTTTAGAAAAAGAATTCCAAGAAGAAGCAGAAATAGTCAACATTCATCAAAAACAGAATATACTCTGTTATGGCGTTAAGTTTGTAGATATTAAAGAATCTCAACAAAAACATATATTTGAGTTTGTAAGAAGAGAACAGAAAAAGCTAGCTGAACTTTATAAAAAACAATCTTGACAAAGTTATAATTTAGTATATCATTATTGCTTATTTTTGGAGGTTTAAATTATGGATTTAGAAACAATCAGAGAAAAGCTCTTAGAGAAAAGAAATCAGATCTTAAAATCTTTAGAAGAGTCTGCTAAAAGTGATATAAACGAAAAAACAGGCGTAGGAGACGACGCTGACACCGTAACAGATGAGTTAAGTAGAGAGACCCATTACAGGCTTACCCAAGCAGATAGAGAAACTTTATACCTTATAGACCTTGCTTTAAGAAAGATAGACAGCGGAATATACGGTATATGTGAAGAGTGTGGTGCAGTAATAGGAGAGAAAAGATTGGAAGCAATACCATGGGTTAGACTTTGTATAGATTGTAGCCAAAACGAAGAGATAGTTAGACAGTTCCAACAAAGAAACGAAGAAGAAATGATATACAACATCATCCCGCCAACATTAGGAGAGGAAGAAGAATCTTCTAAAAATCTTCAGGCTGACTAATGAACAAAAAAAGTGTAGCTTTTTGGGGTGTTTTCTTTTTAGTATTTTTTTTAGATTTAATTACAAAATACTTGGCTGAAACTTTACTACTAGACAGAACTGTTTCTGTTATTCCAAACTTTTTTGACTTAACGTTAGTGTGGAATAAAGGTGCGGCTTTTGGAATGTTAGCGGAAGCTCCAGAGTATGTAAGAAAATTTATTCTAGTTGGGTCTTCTATAGTAGCTATCATAGTTTCAGTAGTTTACTTTTTAAAGTCTAAAGATAAACTTTCAAATTTAGAAATCATCTCTCTTGCTTTAATAGGTGGTGGATCTCTTGGAAACTTATACGATAGATTTTTTTTAGGACAGGTTAGGGACTTTTTAGATTTTTACATAAAAGACCATCACTGGCCTGCTTTTAATATAGCTGATGCTTCAATTACTGTAGGAATAGGACTGTTTATATTTTACGAACTCCATCTAAAAAAGAGGAGTATAATAAATAATTAATTGGTTGTTTTAGGAGGAAGTTTTGATAGGATTTTTAGTCAAAAAACTATTTGGAACAAAAAACGAAAGAGAGATAAAAAAGTTAAAATCAATCGTTGAGAAGATAAATAAGTTAGAACCGGATCTTGATTCGCTATCTAATTTAGAGTTAAGACAAGAAAGTTTAAAACTTATAGAAAAGGTAAGAAATAACAATCACTTATCAGAAGCAATAACAGAAGGAGAAATTGTAGAAGAGTTACCCCTTGCTTTTGCTCTTGCAAGAGAAGCTGCAAAAAGAACACTTGGGCTTCGCCCTTTTGATGTCCAACTTATAGGTGCCCTTGCCCTACATAAAGGTATGATAGCAGAAATGAAAACAGGCGAGGGAAAAACATTAGTTGCAGCCATAGCAATATACCTCAACGCTTTAACTGGAAAAGGTGTTCATCTTGTCACTGTAAACGATTACCTAGCAAAAAGAGATGCCCTTACAATGGGGTCTATCTATAAATTTTTAGGTTTGTCTGTTGGAGTAATAAATACAAACCATGCCTCTTATGTGATCGAGTGGGCAGATGAAGAAAAGTTTAAAAGAGCTTTAGAGTTAGATAAGAGAGTATGGGAAAAGGGATTTTTTGGTGAACTTTTACCACCTGAAAAATTTGATATAGAAGCAAGGAAGGATTTCTTTACAGTTGCAGTAGAAAGTGATAGAAGGTCTGCTTACGCAGCTGACATAACCTACGGAACAAACAACGAGTTTGGATTTGATTACTTAAGGGATAACATGGTATTTTCAAAAGACCAGATGGTACAAGTTAAAGGACATCACTACGCAATTGTAGACGAAGTAGACTCTATCCTTATAGATGAAGCAAGAACACCTCTTATAATATCAGGTCCATCCGGAGAAGATGTATCAATTTACTATATGACAGACGCTTTTGTTAAGACACTTATAAAAGATGAAGATTATATAGTTGATGAAAAAAATAAGACGGCTGTTTTAACGGAAAAAGGAGTAGAAAAAGCTGAAAAGTACTTTAACTTAGAAAACCTCTACGACCCAAGGAACGTTGATATCCTTCACGCGATCAACCAGTCTTTAAGGGCAAATACTCTATACCACAGAGATGTAGATTATGTTGTGAAAGATGGAGAAGTTATAATAGTAGATGAGTTTACAGGAAGACTTATGCCTGGAAGAAGATGGTCTGACGGTCTTCATCAGGCAATAGAGGCAAAAGAAGGAGTAAAAATTCAAGCAGAAAATCAAACTCTTGCATCTATAACATTCCAAAACTACTTTAGAATGTACAAAAAACTTGCAGGAATGACAGGAACGGCTGAAACAGAAGCCTTAGAATTTAAAGAGATATACAACCTTGATGTTTTAGTAATACCTACAAACAAACCTGTCAAAAGGATAGACTATCCAGATTTAGTCTACAAAACAAAGAAAGAAAAATTCAACCAAGTTATAGAAGAGATAGAAAGACTCCACAAACAAGGAAGACCTGTTTTAGTGGGAACAGTTTCTGTTGAAACATCTGAGTATCTATCAGGACTTCTTAAGAAAAGAGGAATACCACACAATGTTTTAAACGCAAAAAATCACGAAAAAGAAGCAGAGATAATAGCCCAAGCTGGTAGAGTTGGAGCTGTTACTATATCAACAAACATGGCAGGTAGAGGAACAGATATCTTACTTGGTGGAAACCCTGAGTTTTTAGCAAAAGAGATACTTAAAAAGAAAGGACTAACTCCAGAAACAGCAACAGAAGAACAGTACGCCCAAGCTCTAAAAAAAGCTCAAAAAATAACCCAAGAAGAAAAACAAAAAGTTATAGAGCTGGGAGGTCTTGCAGTAATAGGTACAGAAAGACACGAAAGTAGAAGAATAGACAACCAGCTCCGAGGTAGAGCAGGTAGACAGGGAGACCCGGGAAGCTCTAGATTTTACCTATCCCTTGAAGATGATTTACTTAGACTGTTTGGTGGAGATAGACTTAAAGCATTGATGGATAGGTTAAAAATACCTGAAAATGAACCTATAGAAAGTACAATGGTGTCTAAGGCCATAGAAAACGCACAAAAGAGAGTAGAAGGACAGAACTTCCAAATAAGGAAAAGACTCCTTGAGTTTGATGACGTAATGAACAAACAAAGACAAGTTATATACTCATTAAGAAGAGATATATTAGAAGGTGTAAACCTTAAAGATGAGATTAAACTCTGGCTTACAGATATAGTTTTATACTTTTTAGATAAGTACGCTCCTGCAGACCAGTATCAAGAAAAATGGAACTTTGAAGAGTTAAAGAAGACATTCAAAGAGTGGCTGGGTGTAGATATAGATATTCCTACAGATAAAGAATGGGATAGAAAAGAGCTTGAAGAGTATATACTAAAACATCTTGAAGAGTACTACAATCAAAAAGAGGAAAAATTAGGAAGCTCACTGATGAGAGAGTTTGAAAGGTACATGACTCTACAAGTTTTAGACAACTTGTGGAAAGACCACCTACATAACCTTGATAGATTAAGGGAAAGTGTTTACCTGAGAGGATACGCCCAGAGAGACCCTCTTGTAGAGTACAAAAAGGAGTCTTTTGAACTGTTTGAAGATATGATGTTTAAGTTAAAGTACAACACTATAGAATACCTATACAAACTTCAAATTCAATCAGAGGAAGTTTTAGAAGAAGAAAAAGCCAAAAAAGAAAAAGAAGCTGAAAAAACATTAAGGAAAGCTGATACCAATAAAGAGGAAGAGAAGAAAAAGAAAGTTATAAAATACAAAAACAGAATGGAAAGAAGAAAAAAATAAATAGATGATACAAAACTTAATTATAATCTTTTTCTTCTTTTTCCTTGGATATATCTATAGAAAACTAAAAATATTCTCAGAAAATTACTCAAAACCATACA
This sequence comes from Sulfurihydrogenibium azorense Az-Fu1, assembly GCF_000021545.1. Taxonomy (NCBI): domain Bacteria; kingdom Pseudomonadati; phylum Aquificota; class Aquificia; order Aquificales; family Hydrogenothermaceae; genus Sulfurihydrogenibium; species Sulfurihydrogenibium azorense. The sequence continues at coordinate 175,331 of NC_012438.1, read as the reverse complement.
TAGACTTTATAATGTACGTGGGTTTTCCTGCTTTAGTTATAAACAACATCTACCATTTAAAGTTTACCTCTGACGTGTTTATGGCACTGTTAACAGGATGGATAGCACTTATACTCAACATTCTCTTTTCTTACAAAGTAGCCACCTTAATTAAACTTGACAAAAAATCGGCAATCTCGTTTGTTATGGTTGCAACGTTTGCAAATACAGGATTCTTAGGATATCCCTTTATACTTTCACTTTATGGAAGTGAAGGTTTAAGGTATGCGGTCATATTTGACAATCTTGCAATGTTTTTACCTATTTACATCCTTGCTCCAATACTTATATCCTTTGCAAAAGATGAAAAATCATTTAAAGTAGATTTAAAAAAACTTTTACTTTTTCCACCGTTTACCGCCCTTTTAATAGCACTATCTTTAAAACCTTTCCAGCTTCCAAGTATAGTGCTAAAAATATTAGACATGCTCGGTTCTACAGTAATACCACTTATTCTTTTTTCTGTAGGTATGAATCTAAGGTTTACATCTATTAAGAAAGATATAAAAATCATATCTTTAGTTTTACTTATTAAACAAATTCTACTACCTTTAACTGTTTTAACTATACTTTTACTTTTAGGAGTTTCTTTAACTCTTCCGTGGAAGGTGGCAATACTACAACTTTCAATGCCACCGATGGTTTTAGCATCAATCTTTGTAATAGAAGCAAATTTAAACAAAGATATAGCTGTGTCTTCAGTTGCTTTAGGTATTATTTTAAGTTTCTTAACAGTTCCTCTGATATATTACATAATAGAAAATATGGTATAATAATATACTTAACTAAGCACGCTTTCTCTTAGAGGGTTGCCCTAATATCAGGGTTAAAACTTAGAGAAAGCGGAAGAAAAAACCCTTATAGGAGGTATTTTTATGTCAGTAGAAATTAGTATGAGAGAGCTTTTAGAAGCTGGAGTACACTTTGGCCATCAGGTAAGAAGATGGAACCCTAAGATGAAGCCGTACATCTACACAAAAAGAAACGGCATTCATATCATCGACTTATCTAAGTCAGTACCACTTTTCAAACAAGCAATAGACTTTATCATCAATGAAGTGGCAAACGGTGCAGAAATCCTATTCCTCGGAACTAAAAAGCAAGCTCAAGCCATCATAGAAGAGCAAGCTCAAAGATGTGGGGCTTACTACGTTAACTATAGATGGCTTGGTGGAATGTTTACAAACTTCCAAACAGTTAGAAAAAGCATAGCAAAACTCAGAAAGCTCCAAAAGATGGAAGCAGAAGGTGCATTTGAGATACTTCCTAAAAAAGAAGTTATGAAGTTAAAAAAACAAAAAGAAAAACTTGAAAAGTACTTAAAAGGTATAGTTGATATGAACAGAGTCCCAGATATTATCTTCGTAGTAGATACAGTTAGGGAAGATTTAGCTGTAACGGAAGCTAATAAACTTGGGGTTACGGTTGTAGCTATAGCAGATACAAACTGTGATCCTGACAAAATAGACTACCCAATACCGGGGAACGATGACGCAATAAAGGCTATAAGTTTAATCACCTCTAAAATTGCCGATGCAGTTATAGAAGGAAAGAAAATGAGAGAAAGTCTGGGAACAGCTGTTGAAACAAAAACAATTGAAGAAGAGCTCCTTGCAAAAGAAGCAGAAATAGTAGAATCCGGATACATGGGAGCTAAAAACTACTCTAAAGAAGAAAGACTTGCAGAAATAGTTGAAAAAGAAGCAAAAGAATCGGTAGAAGAAGCAAAGGAGGAATTGTGACATGGCTGTAGATGCAAAGTTAGTTAAAACGTTAAGGGAGATGACTGGAGCAGGAATGCTCGAGTGTAAAGCAGCTTTAGAAGAAGCAAACGGAGATTTAGAGGCTGCTGTAGAGATACTTAGAAAAAAAGGTATTGCAAAAGCAGCTAAAAAAGCTGGAAGGGAGACAAAGGAAGGTTTAATACATTCCTACATCCACGCAGGTGGAAGAATAGGCGTTTTACTTGAGTTAAACTGTGAAACAGATTTTGTAGCAAGAAACGATCTATTTAAAGAACTTGCAAATGAGATAGCCCTTCAAATAGCAGCGATGAAACCTCAATACGTAAAAAGAGAAGATGTACCAAGAGAAGTTGTTGAAAAAGAAGGAGAAATTGCAAGAGAAGCCGCTATAGCAGAAGGAAAACCTCCTCATATAGCAGAAAAAATAGCTGAAGGAAAGCTAGAAAAATTCTACAAAGAAGTCTGTCTTTACGAACAACCCTACATAAAAGATGACAAAAAGACTATAGAAGAGCTTATAAAAGAGTACATTGCAAAGATAGGAGAAAATATTCAAGTAAGAAGATTCTGTAGATACGAATTAGGAGAGTAAAAAGTGCCTTTAGTTTATAAAAGAATACTCCTTAAATTATCTGGTGAAGCTTTAATGGGGGATCAGGACTACGGGATTGATCCCCATTTTGTAAGTGAACTTTGTGATGAAATAAAGGATGTTTACGATATAGGAGTACAGATAGCCATTGTAATAGGTGGTGGAAATATATTTAGAGGTATAAAAGGCACCGAGATGGGGCTTGACAGAGCTACTGCTGACTATATGGGAATGCTGGCAACTGTAATGAACGCTCTAGCCCTGCAAGATGCCTTAGAAAAAAAAGACGTCCCTACCAGAGTAATGTCTGCTATAGAGATGAGACAAATTGCAGAACCTTACATAAGAAGAAGAGCGATAAGACACCTCGAAAAAGGTAGAATAGTTATTTTCGCAGCGGGAACGGGAAGCCCATTTTTCACAACAGACACAACAGGAGCTTTAAGAGCAGCAGAGATAAAAGCAGATCTACTTTTAAAAGCAACAAAGGTAGACGGTATATACGATAAAGACCCTATGAAATACCCTGATGCAAAACTTTTAAAAGAAATATCCTACTTAGATGTAATAAACAAAAACCTGAAAGTTATGGACCATACAGCTTTAACACTCTGTATGGAAAACAAACTTCCTATAGCAGTCTTTAACATAAAGAAAAAAGGAAACCTAAGAAAAATAGTATTTGGAGAAGATGTTGGTTCAATAGTAAGGTAAGGAGGTATAGGGATGATAGAGGAGTATCTTAAAGAAGCTGAAAAAAGAATGAAAGGTGCTGTAGCAAAATTTAAAGAAGAGCTTACAGGTATTAGAACAGGAAGAGCATCAACTGGATTAGTTGAGAACATAAAAGTTGATTACTATGGATCTGAAATACCACTAAAACAACTTGCAACAATATCCACACCTGAACCATCTCAAATAGTTATCCAAACATGGGACAAAAGTGCTGTAAAATCAATAGAAAAAGCTCTTATAGAAGCAAACCTCGGTGCCAATCCTCAAACAGAAGGTAACACAATAAGACTAAACCTTCCACCTATGACAGAAGAAAGGAGAAAAGAAGTAGTTAAGATAATACATAAGTTTGCAGAAGAAGCGAGGGTAGCTGTAAGAAACGTAAGAAGGGACGAGAAAGAAAACATAGAAAAACTTAAAAAAGAAGGCTTTTCAGAAGATGATGTTAAAAAAGCATTGGAAAAACTTCAAAAACTAACTGACAAATACATAGAAGAGATTAATCAGCTAGCAGAAGCAAAAGAAAAAGAAATTTTATCTATATAAAAATCTCAAAAGGAGTTTTCCTTCCTCTCTTTTCTTTTTCGAAATTTAGCTTAATTTATGATAAAATTAATATTCTTAAATTTTAAATTTGGGGAAAGAATGAAGTTAGAGGAAAAAGTTAAAGAATTACTAAGTCCAATACTGGAAGACAGAGGTTTAAAATTAGTCGATATAGAGTATATTACAGGTAAAAGACCAGTACTTAGAATATACATATACAACCCTGAAGGGACTTCTATAGATGATTGTGAGTATGTAAGCCAAAGAATAGGTTCTATATTAGATGTTGAGGATTTAATAAAAACATCTTACACTCTAGAAGTATCGTCCCCCGGACTGGACAGAAAGTTTAAAAATATAGAAGAGTACAACATATTTAAAGGTAAAGATGTTGTTGTTAAAACAAAAGAACCTATAGAAGATAAAAAGATATTTAAAGGTATTTTAGAAGGTCTTGAAGATGGCATAGTTAAATTAAAACAAGATAATATAGTAGTTGAAATACCTTTAGATAAGATATCACAAACAAAATTAGATTTTTAGGAGCAGGTATGCCTATAAAATTAAAGAATGTTATAGAAACAGTAGCAAAAGAGAAAAACATTCCAGAAGAAGTTATAGAAAGAGCATTAAAAGATGGAATATTTGTTGCTGTGAAAAAAGAGTACAAACTAAGAAATGACCAGATTAAAGTGATTTATGACAAAGATAAAGATGAGTTAAAAGTTTTAATTAAAAAGAAAGTTACACCTTTTGTTGAAGATGAAAAAAAAGAAATATCTTTAGAAGAAGCAAAAAAGTATAACCCTAATGTTGATTATGGAAAGTTTGTCGAAGTCCCATTAGATCTGGAAGATATAGGGAGAATAGCTCTATCTGTTGCAAAAGAGGTAATAGCAGAAAAAGTTTCAAGAGTAGAAAGAGATATTCTATATAAAGAATTTAAAGAGTATGAAGGCAAAATAATAACAGGGACAGTTCGTAGATTTGAAGGTGAAGATATTATAGTAGATTTAGGTAGAGTAGAAGCAATACTACCAAAAGAAGAACAGATACCAAAAGAAAAATATAAAATAGGAGATAGAGTAAGAGCCCTTGTTTTAAAAGTTTTAAAAGAAAATAAGTATCCTATACTGGAAAAAGGTAAAGTAAAAAGAGTTATAAAAGTTAGCGAGGGACCCCTTATAATTTTATCAAGAACACATCCAAACTTCTTAAAAAAATTATTAGAAATAGAAGTACCTGAGATTCAAGAAGGTGAAATTGAAGTAAAAGCTGTGGCAAGGGAACCGGGAGAAAGGGCAAAGGTAGCAGTTTATACCAAAGATAAAAATATAGATCCTGTAGGAGTAGTAGTAGGTTTAAAAGGAAGTAGAATACAAAACGTATCTAACGAACTATCAGATGAAAAAATAGACGTGATAGAATGGTCTGAAGACCCTGCAAGATTTGTTATAAGAGCCTTATCTCCTGCAAGACCAACAAAGTATAGATTACTTCCAAAGGAAAAGAGAATAGAAGTTGCTGTACCAAAAGAAGAGTTATCTTTGGCAATAGGAAAAAATGGTATAAACGCAAAATTAGCACATAAGTTGACAGGTTGGCATATAGATATACTAAGTGAAGAAGATTTTGAAAAGATACAGAAACTACCAACAAAGTGATGGATGAAAAGAAAATAGACAGTTTATTACAACTTAGCTTTAAAGCTCGTAAAATAAAATTTGGGTATGAGAATATTGATAAAGTAAAGGGTGATACTTTTGTTATTATAGCAAAAGACCTTTCAGAAAACACAAAAAGATATATATTAAATAAATTTAAAGGTGATATTTACCAGTACAAAACAAAAAAAGATTTAGGTAGGTTGTTTGGAAAAAACGAAGTAGGAGTTATAATTTTACCTAAAAACGAACTTAATCTAAAAATAAAAGAAATTTTTAAGAAGCTGCAGGAGGTTTTTTAATTGAAAGTAAAAGATTTAGCTATCCAGTTAAATATAGACCCTCAAGAACTAAAGAAAATTTTAAATGAGGAGTTTGGTTTAAACATAAAAAAGATAACTGATAAAGTAGATAAAGACGTTATTGACGTTATTAAAGACAGATTTACACAGAAAGAAGAAACCGTAGAGAAAAAAGAAAAAAAGGAAGGAGAAGGAATAAAAGCTTTTGACCTGTACCATAAATTAGGTATTACGTTATCAGAATTAGAGCAAAAACTTAGAGAGTTAGGTTATACAAAAGAAGTCTCTAATCTTTCTATAATTCCTTTTGAATTAGCTAAGAATGTAGAAGAAAAAGTGAAAGAAGAAAAAAGGAAAATAGAAGAAGAATTGAGAAGACAAGAAGAGGAAAAAAGAAGAAAATTAGAAGAACAAAAGAAACTTGAAGAAGAGAAAATTAAACAGCAGCCTGAAGTAGTAGAAGAAAAAGTTGAAGAAAAGCCAAAAGAGGAAATAAAAGAAAAAAAAGTAGAATCTCTCCCAAAACAGCCAGAAGTTATAGAAGGTGTAGTACCTGAGGAAGAGAGAAAAAAAGTTTATAGAAGAGAAGAGAAAAAACCTTTTGAGAAAAGAGAAAGGTTTGAAAAAAAGGAAAAATTTGAAAAGAGAGAGGAAAGAAAACCTTTTGAAAAAAGAGAAAGATTTGAGAAAAAAGAAGAGAAAAAGCCTTTTGAAAGGAAAGAAAAGTTTGAAAGAAAGGAAAAATTCGAAAGAAAAGACGAAAAGCAACCAGTAAAAGCACAAGAATTCGAAAGGAAAGAAGAAAAACCTTTAAGAAAACCTGAGGAAAGACCAACTTTAGCCTTTACTCCCGAATCTATAAAAGAAGAGAAAAAACCAGAGAAAAAAGAGACAAAAGAAGAAAGGATTGCTCGTATAGCTAAAGAAGAAAAGGAAGAGATGGAAGCTCTCAGAAAACTTATGGAAGGGCATCCTAAGAAGAAAAAACCTAAAAAAGAAGAAAAGAAAAGAGAAGTTGAAGAATCTAAAGAAGAAGAGATTAAAATCATTCAAATACCAGAAGTTATAACCGTAAGAGAGTTAGCAGACCTTTTAGATATACCCGTTAATCAGATACTCATGGACTTATTACAAAAGAAAATACTTGCAACCGTAAACCAGACTATAGACCCTAAAATTGCATTAGAAATAGCAGAAAAACACGGATTCTTAGCAGAGTTGAAAGTAGAAGGTGAAGAGCCTGAAGAAGAAATAAAAGAAGAGGTAGAGGTTAGAGAAGAAGAAATAGGACAGTTAGAAGAAAGACCACCAGTCGTAACTGTAATGGGACACGTTGACCATGGAAAAACAACGTTACTTGATACTATTAGAAAAACTGATGTAGCAGCAAGAGAACACGGTGGTATAACACAGCATATAGGTGCTTACAAAATAAAACTTCCAAATGGAAAAGAGATAACTTTCTTAGATACACCAGGACACGAAGCATTTACAACCTTAAGAGCGAGAGGTTCAAAAGTAGCAGATATAGCTGTACTTGTAGTAGCTGCAGATGATGGAGTAAAACCTCAAACTGTAGAAGCAATAAACCACGCTAAAAACGCAAAAGTTCCTATAATAGTAGCTGTAAACAAGATAGACAAACCCGGTGCAGATCCAATGAGAGTAAGGCAAGAACTAACCCAGTACGGACTTATACCAGAAGAGTGGGGTGGAGATACGATATTTGTAGATATCTCAGCAAAAACAGGTAAAAACGTTGAAGAGCTTCTTGAAATGATACTTTTAGTAGCAGAAATGCTTGAACTTAAAGCCAACCCTAATAAACTTGCTGTTGGAACAGTTATAGAATCAAAGTTAGATCCTAAAAAAGGACCAGTTGCTACAGTTTTAATAGAAGATGGAACCCTACACGTTGGAGATTACTTTGTAGCAGGATATACGTGGGGAAAAGTTAAAGCTTTATTCAATGAAAGAGGAGAAAGATTAAAAGAGGCAAAACCGGGAACACCTGTTGAGGTACTGGGTTTTGATGAGGTTCCCCAAGCTGGAGATAAATTTATAGCAAAAGCAACAGAAAGAGAGGCAAAACAGTTAGCGGAAGTAAGAAAACAAAGAAGAGAGGAAGAGTTATTAGCTAAGAAAACCAGAATTAGCCTTGAAAATTTAGGTGAGGCAAAAGAGATAAACATAATTATAAAAGCTGATGTTCAAGGTTCTTTAGAAGCTTTAAAGAAATCTATTGAAGATTTATCTGAAAAGTTTGAAGAAGTAAAGATAAATATAATCCATGCAGCTGTAGGTGGTATAACAGAAAGTGATGTTATGCTTGCAGCTGCTTCAAACGCTATCATCATAGGATTTAATGTAAGACCAGATGCAGCAGCAAGGAAAGCAGCAGAGCAAGAAAATGTAGACATAAGACTTTATAACATTATATACCAAGCTATTGAAGACCTTGAAAAAGCAATGAAAGGAATGTTAAAACCAACCTTTAGGGAAGTATTACTTGGAACAGCTGAAGTAAGGGCTACATTCAAGGCAAAGTCTATAGGTACAATAGCTGGATGTTATGTAACAGAAGGAGTTATAAGAAGAAACGCAAAAGCAAGGCTAGTAAGAAACGGAGTAGTTATATACGATGGAGAAATAGCCTCTCTAAAAAGATTCAAAGAAGATGTTAAAGAGGTTCAAAAAGGATTTGAGTGTGGCTTAACTTTAAAGGATTATAATGATATAAAAGTTGGTGATATTATAGAAGCCTATGAGATTGTTGAAGAAAAACCTGTATAAAGAAACTTTTAAAGTTGTTGAAATATTTAGAACAGTTGAAGGAGAAGGTAGATGGGTTGGCCTTCCCGTTGTTTTTATAAGACTTGAAGGATGTAATCTAAGATGTAGCTGGTGTGATACAACATACTCTTACGATGGAAAAACCTATACAGTAAAGACATTAGAAGAAATATTAAAAGAAGTTAGTACCTATAACCTCAAAAGGGTATGTATAACAGGTGGAGAGCCTTTCTTAACATCGAATTTAGATATTTTAGTAAAATCACTACTTGATGAGGATTACTACGTTTTTATTGAAACAAACGGAACTCTATGGAATGAAAGATTTAAAGATTTAAATTTAGATAGACTATACATTACCTGCTCTCCAAAACCACCATTTTACTTTGTAAACAAAGATTTAATCCCTTACATAAAAGAGCTAAAATTCGTTGTAGATGAAAACCTATCTTTAAACCACATAATAAAACCAGATTTTATAGATATAATAAAAAGTGATATAATCGTTTTACAACCTGAAAGTAATAAACCAGAAATGGTAAAAAAAGCTTTAAACTTACAAGACCAGCTACTACAACTTGGTATTGAAAGTAGAATCATCCCTCAATGTCACAAAGTTTTAGGACTTCCTTAATCTGCAAAATTACTTAGTATTTTAGCTAATTCTCTTTGTCTATCTCCAACATACTTTGCAATCTCATTCTGAACAATTGGTCTTGCTTGTGTAATTTTACACCCATACCTATAAGTATTATCTGGTCTTTCAATTTTGTATAAAGGTTTAAATATTATTGGGAAAGTCTTACTATTTACGTTTAATCTACCCTCATACTCTTTGTCTATCTCAAATGTAGCACTTTTAGGAAGTTTGAAACTAAATCCTTCTTCAGATATATCCCTTAAATTAACACACAACTCAGAATCTATTTCCAAATTTACAGGATGTTTAGCTGGACATTTGACTCTTACAAAATTTCTTTTTATCTTTGGTTCTATTGCAAAAGAAGGAAAGGACGTAATAAGTACTTCCCTGTTCCACATTAAAGCTTTTAAGACTAAAATATCATCATTTACTCTTGCATATAACTCCTTTTCCTGACTAATCATAACTTCTATTTTAGGATTTATTTCAAACTCAATCTGCTTTTTCAAAAAATTTATCTCAAATACATTTAGTATTACCTTTATAGGAACTTCTTCATAAAATATAAAAAACTCTCCCTTTTTCTTTTTTTCTAAATCTTCTAACAATCTATTTATTGTTCCTTCCATTAATGATTTACCTCAATTTGTTATAATAGTATTTTAACAAGAAAATCATGGATTTTAAAGATGGAAGAGATATTATCTTGTTTAGAGTTGTACTTTATAAAAGGTTTGGGAAATGTATCTATTAAAAAGTTAATTGAACATTACTCTACTGCAACTAGCGTTTTAAATGCAGACTTTAATGACTTAAAAGAAAACTTTGGAGAAAATATAGCAAAGTTAATAACAAACAGAGATACATCTTTAAAAGAAAAGGCTTTAAAAGAGTATGAAAAAGCAGAAAAATTAGGTGTAAAAATAGTTCCCCTCTCTTATCAAGATTACCCTTTTTTGTTAAAAAATATTCCGGACCCGCCACCAGTTATCTACATTAAAGGCATTTTCCCCATTCCAGAAAATACCGTTGCAGTAGTAGGCAGTAGAAAACATTCAAGCTACGGTGTTTATGTTGTAAACAGTATAGTTAGAGAACTTGCTAAATCAGGTGTAAATATAGTCTCCGGAATGGCTTTAGGGATAGACACTATAGCCCACAAAGTTGCATTGGAAGAGGGAAGTTTTACAACGGCAGTTTTAGGAAGTGGCATTGATGTAGTTTACCCTTTTGAGAACAGAAAACTTTACGATAAGATAACTGAAAATGGCTGTGTTATATCAGAGTTTCCAATTGGAACTAAACCTTCTTCTTACACATTTCCTCAAAGAAATAGGTCAATAGCAGGACTATCTTATGGTGTTTTTATTATTGAAGCTCCAGATAAATCTGGAAGTTTGATAACAGCAAACTATGGAAACGAATACGGAAGGCTTGTCTTTACAGTTCCTGCAAACATAAATCTATCTACAGCTAAGGGTAATAACTCTCTTATAAAAGAAGGAGCTATAGCTATAACAGAGTTTAAAGATTTAAAAGAGTTTTTACCATTTTTAAAATCCAGTGTAAACATTGACTATCTATCTGACCTAACAGAGCAGGAAAAAGAAGTTTTAATGTTTTTAGACAGTAAAAAGTACTACGATGAGATATTAGAAAAGTTTTCAAATAAGTATCCAGATATAGATTCTATACTGTTTAATCTGCAACTGAAAAATCTAATACAGTCAGATAGCATGTTTTACTACCGCGTTGTGTAAATGAGATACATTTTCACAAATCCAGAGTAATCTCCTTTCTCTGCTTTTGCAACATTCTTTAGAAAGATGGCAAACCTTGACTCGCTATTAGGATAAAGATAACCACTCCAAAGAACTTTTCCGTTTATTTTATTTAAAGTGTTTTCTTCCACCAATGCAACCATATAGTTATGACTTTGCCAGTACTGAACTATCTGACCTTCTGAGTAATCTCTTAAAACTTTTCTTTTGGCGTAAAAAGGCATATTATGGAAAAATCTATTTTGAATAATCAAAGGCACAGACCTATCAGGAACGTTGTAGTTTATAATCTCTCCAATCTCTTTGTAAGGTCTATATTTTTCTACCTTTACAAGTAGAGATACTGTCAAAATAAAAAATGTTATCATCGTAGATAAAAAAGGAATCAACTTGTAATCTCTATATCTTAAAAGAAAAATGAACGGAGATAAAATTATAAAGTAGTAAAAGTAGTCTAAATTAAATGTAGAGACCATATAACCATTTAAAACAGTAATAACAACAGTAGGAATAACAAAAGAAGCTCCCCATAAAACCTTTTTAAATCCAGAAGGATTATGATTAACAAGATAATATCCAACTAAAACAGACAAAGCAGGATGAGCTTGAATAAAGTAAGTAGGTATCTTTCCTTTTGCTACTGTAAACACTACAAACATTACAAAAATCCAGCTGAATATAAAAGAAAAATCCTTTAACAACCTTTTAAAACTATCTACAAAAGAGTAGTAAAACGCCAGAGAGTAAGGCAAAAATCCCCAAAGAATAACTATTAGATAAAAGAATAAATCACTAATCCTTGATTCTTCCCCAAAAGCCCTTTTTACTGTCTCTTCATTATAAACACTCCAGAATGTATCCCCAAACTTTAGACTCATATAAACAATCCAGCTAAGCCCTATAACCAAGGAAATAGGAACGCCTATATAGATTTTTATATCAATTAACTTCTTGAAAAACTCTTTTAAATTAAAATTACTTTCAATCAAAAGATAAAAACCCACGATACCACCTAAAACAAAAAAGTAAGGATACCCCTTAGTAAGAACAGTTAAACCAAGGGATACGTAAGAAAGGAAAATATACAAAAGGTTCTTTTTTTTATAACCTTTTAAAAATAAATACAAAGTAAGTGTAAAAAAGAAAAGAAGAGGGACTTCGGGAGATGCATATCTTGAGTTTATAACAAACTGAAAACTAAAAGCCATCACAAAGAAAGAAAAAATACCAACATACCTACCGTAAAGAAGCTCTCCTATCTTATAAGTTAAAAATAAAGACCCAACAGCCATCAAAACAATAGGAAGTCTTATGGCAAACTCGTTTAAACCAAATATTAAAGAAGATAAAGCTATAACCCAGTAAGTAAGGGGAGGTTTATTAAACCTTGGTTCATAGTTGTAGTAAATATCAAGAAAGTTTTTAGATTCAAACATCTCTCTTACAGCTTCAGCATAAAAACTCTCGTTAGGTATCCATACATCGTTATACCAAAAGTTCCAGAAAAATATAAATACTGTTATAAAAGCAAAAAGGTAAAACTTTAAATTTTCTCTACTATCCATCCTAAGAATCTAAAAGACTTTTATGGTAGAATTATTCTACCATGAAAAACATATACTTAGTAGGCTTTATGGGAAGTGGAAAGTCAACGGTAGGAAAATTACTAGCAGATAAAACTTCTAGAGATTTTGTTGACGTAGACAAACTTATAGAAGAAAGAGAAAAAATGAAAATTAAAGATATTTTTGAAAAAAAAGGAGAACTTTACTTTAGAGAACTAGAAAAAAAATACCTTCAAGAATTACTAAACACACAAAACCTTGTAGTATCAACAGGAGGAGGATTAGGAGCTGACGCTGAAAACATGAACCAAATGAAAAAAAACGGTATAGTTATATGGTTAGATTTGAATCTTAACACTATATTAGAAAGAATAAAAAATGATGAAAACAGACCTCTTTTAAACCAACCCCTAGATAAAATTAAAAAGCTCTTCGATGAAAGAAAAAAAGTGTACGGACTTGCAACCTACAGGATAAATGCAGAAAATAAAACACCCTTCCAGATAGTAGAAGAAATCTTAAACAAGATAAAAACAAAATGAAAATATACACAGGCATAGACATAGTAGAAAACAGTAGAATAGAAAAAGCTTACAGTAGATTCAAAGAAAAATTTTTAAAAAAAGTGTACACACAAAGAGAAATTGAGTACTGCCTGAAAAAAAATGATTTTATTCCCTGTTTAGCTGCAAGATTTGCTGCCAAAGAGGCAACCATAAAAGCTTACTATCAATTATCATGTAAAACCCTCCGGTATAAAGATATAGAAGTAGTAGGTAAAAAAGGAGCTCCTGCAGAAATTTTACTGCACAATGATATCTATCATACCAAAAACCTTAATATATCTATTTCAATCTCTCACGAAAAAAACTATTCTGTTGCAGTAGTTATCATCTATACTGCATAACTTTGTTTGCATCCATAATTTGTAAATACTAATTAAATAAACGATTAACAATTGGCATAAATCTTGCTTAAAACAACATTAATAATAGTGGGAGGTGGCAATATGCAGGTACAAACAGTAAATAAAAACGAAATAATAATAGAGTATCTACCAAAAATAAAGTATATTGTAAAAGCATTAAAACACGAAAATTTACCACCAATAGTTGATGAAGAAGATTTAATTCAAGTAGGGGTTTTAGGTCTATACGATGCTCTAGAAAAGTATGACCCATCAAAAGGTATAAAGTTATCAACATACGCAGAGATAAGAATCAGAGGATACATAATAGACCATTTAAGACAACTTGACTGGGTTCCAAGGTCTGTAAGGTCTAAAATAAAAAACCTTGAAAATAAAATAGCTCAACTTGAAGCTCAGCTTGGAAGACAGGCAAAAACAGAAGAAATAGCAAACTATCTTGGTATGACTGTAGAAGAGTATATGACTTACGCTGAAGTTTTAGCAAACAAAGTATTAATTTCCCTTGACTCAGACGTAAGTAAAGATGATGATGAAAGTTTGCATCTATGGGAAGTTATATCCTCTAACGATGATACACCAGATAAAGTAGTTGAAGAAAAACAGTTAAAAGAAATACTTTCTGATATAATATTAAATCATCTTGATGAAAGAGAGAGACTTTTGATAAGCTTATACTACTATGAAGAGTTAAATATGAAAGAAATAGCTGACATACTCGGTATAACCGAATCAAGGGTTTCACAGCTCCATACTAAGATAATGCTTAAACTTAAAAATTTAGTAATGAAATACTTAGAGTAAAGAATTATGAAAAAAGAACAACTTGAGATTTTAATTTTTGATACGGAAACATTTGTTTATTTCCAGCAAAAAAAGATAGACAAATTAATAAAAGAAAAAGATATTTTATCTGTTGATGAATCTTCTTTTATATTTAAAAATTTCTCAGAAAGTTTATATAAACTATCGGAACTTCTTTACAAAGCTGTGGAGATAGATAACTTATCTACAATAAAAAATATATACGATTTAACACTTCATACCCTTGGATGGATTATATTTACGCTACCATCTTTAGAAATACACACTCCTTTATTTCCAGAAAACTTTAAGATACACAATAAAGACATAGTAGACTTTTTAGCCCAAAGTATGATTGAGTTAGAAAACATTTCAGAAGATATAAAATCTTCAAAATACTACTCAGAAGACATTGCAAACAACCTTAAAGATGCGTCAATGTTTTTTGGATACTTATCAAAAGTATCACAAAAAGGAAGCCGATACAGTTAACGGCCTCCTCTGACTAGTGATAATCCTCCATCTACAATAATGGTTTGTCCTTGTATCCATCTTGCATCTGGAGTACACAGAAATCCAACAACTCCTGCTATATCTTCAGGTTGTCCCATTCTTCCAAGTGGTGTAAGTTTTATAGTTCCTTCTTTTACTTCTTCGTAGTTGGGAAACAGTTGAATAGCTTCTGTGTCTATAGGACCTCCAGATACACAGTTTACGTTTATACCCATAGGACCTACTTCTACAGCTAAATATCTAACTAAAGTTTCTAAAGCTGCCTTTGCAGAACCGTGTATAGCATAGTTTGGCATGTAGTCCCTTGTTCCTGTAGAAGAGATTGCAATTATTTTACCTTCTCTACCTTCCATCAATTTTACAGCTCTTTGAGAAGACCAGATAAAACCAAAAGTGGTTATGTTGTATATTCTTAAAGTTCCTTTTTCTTTTAATCTTAAAAACGGTGCAAATCCACCAACAACTTCTCTTCCTGAAGCTACTGCATTACTTACAAAAATATCTAAATATCCAAACTTCTCAGTTATCTCATCAAATACCCTATCAATATCTTCTTTTACCCCAAAATCCCCCTGTATTGCATACCCTTTTCTACCCATTGATTCTATCTCCTTTACAACTTCTTCTGCTTTTTCTTTACTTTTGTAGTAGTTTACTATTACATCACATCCCATAGAAGCAAGTTTTAAGGCTATAGCTCTCCCTATTCCTCTACTTGCTCCTGTAATAAATGCTAACTTCTCCTCTAAAACCATAAAATCCTCCTTTTATGATAAGTTTCTAAGTTTTTCTAAAACTTCGTAAGCCTTTTTAGAGTATATAGACTCCTTTGCCAGTTCTATACCTTCTTTAATACTACTAACTACACCTGCAACCTTTAAAGCAAATCCGCTGTTTAAAGCTACAAAATCAGTTTTAGGACTGTAGTCTTTCCCTGTTAGTATGTTAAGAGCTATCTCTTTATTTTCTATTATATCTCCACCTTTTAAATCTTCTATAGATACTCTTTTTAAACCAAAATCTTCTGGCTTTACTGTGTAAACTTTAATATCTTCTCCATCTACCTGAGCCACTAAAGTCTCTGCTGTTAGAGAGACCTCATCTAAACCTTCCAGTCCATGAACAACAAATGCTCTCTTTATTCCTAAATTTACCAAAACCTTTGCTATAGGCTCAACTAAATCTTTATCATACACTCCCATCAACTGGTAAGGTGCATCAGCTGGATTTGAAAGAGGACCTAAAATGTTAAAAATAGTTCTTACACCAATTTCCCTTCTCTGTCTTACAACATTTTTCATAGCAGGATGAAAAATAGGAGCAAACAAGAATCCAAGACCTACTTCATCTATACATCTTTCAACTTTTTCTGGAGGCATATCTATTTTAACGCCTAAACTTTCCATAAGGTCTGCACTACCACATTTGGAAGATACAGACCTGTTTCCGTGTTTTGCAACTTTTGCACCACTTGCCGCAACTACAAAAGCTGATATTGTTGAGACATTAAAAGTACCTATATTATCACCACCTGTTCCACAAGTATCTACCAACTTAGATTTATCTTTAACGTTTACTTTAATAGCTTTATCTCTCATTACAGTAGCAGCTGCAGATATCTCATTTACCGTTTCTCCTTTCATTTTAAGGCCAATAAGAACAGCTCCCAGTTGAGCGTCTGTAAGTTTTCTATCCATTATCTCTTGGAATAGGAATAAGACTTCTTCTTTAGATAGATTCTTCTTTTCCGTAATCTTTTTTATAAGTTCTTTTATCATATCTAAAATAACCTATAAGATTTTCTATGAATTGGAGTTATTCCGTACATTTTTATCTCTTGATAATGTTGCTTCGTAGGATAACCTTTATGTTTGTCAAAAGAAAAGTTAGGGTAAATTTTTGAGTAATCTTCCATAATTCTGTCTCTTGTTATTTTTGATAAGATACTTGCAGCTGCAACCGTATGAGATACTTCATCTGCTTTTGGTATAGATATACTGTCAAAATCAAGGTCAATATTTATAAAATCTAAAATTGCATAATCTGGTTTTATGTAAAGCTTTTCTATAGCTTTGTAAATACCTTCTTTTAATGCAGAAGAAATCCCTAAAGAGTCAATTTTTTCATTATCTACTACAACTATACTGTAATCTAAAGCGTTTTCAAGTATCTCGTTGTAAAGACTATCTCTTTCTTTGGGAGATAACTTTTTAGAATCTGCATATACAAAAGGTTTTTGGTTATATTTAAAAATAACAGCTGAAATAACAAGAGGACCAGCAATAGGCCCTCTTCCGGCTTCATCTATTCCTACTATGTATTTATAACCGTTTTTATAAATCTTTTTTTCAAGGCTATCCATTATTTTCTTTAGCAGCTTGAGATTCCTGAGATCTTTTCTTAATTTCCCACTCTTTAAGCTCTCTAATTCTTGCAGATTTACCTTTGAGATTTCTGATGTAGTAAAGTTTAGCTCTTCTGACAATACCTCTTTTAACTATTTCTATTTTTTGAATAGACGGACATGCTATAGGGAATATCCTTTCCATACCAACTCCGTAAGAAACTTTTCTAACTGTAAATGTTTTACCTAATCCACTTCCTCTAACTCTGATAACAAGCCCTTCGAAAATCTGTGTTCTTTCTTTTTCTCCTTCTTTTACTTTTAAATGTACTCTTACAGTATCTCCCGGCCTAAACTGTGGAATATCCTTAGGAAGATACCTTTCTTCAATCTCTCTTATTAATTGATGCATATCTTTCATCCTCCGGTTAAATTTTTGAAAGGAATATTATACCACAATACACTTAAGTTAAAAAGTTTTATACCTTCTTAAACAAAAAATATGGAAATTATCCTTTTGTTAATGCTATAATAAAACATCGTTTTATTTATTATTAGGAGGATAAAGATGCTTAGCTATGACGTTTTAATAGTGGGAGCAGGCGGTGCCGGATTAATGGCTGCCCTTGAAGCAAGTAAAGCTAAAGATGTAAAAGTTGCCGTTATCTCTAAAGTTTATCCTACAAGATCCCACACAGGAGCTGCTCAGGGTGGTATAAACGCAGCTCTCGCAAACGTAGACCCTTCAGATAATCCAGAAGTTCATACCTTTGATACTGTAAAAGGTAGTGACTACCTTGGTGACCAAGACGCTATAGAGTTTATGTGTTATGAGGCTCCAAAGAGAATATACGAGCTTGAGCATCTTGGAGTTCCATTTTCAAGACTACCTGACGGTAGAATAGCCCAAAGACCTTTTGGTGGAGCAGGATTCCCAAGGACTTGTTATGCAGCTGACAAAACAGGACACGTTATATTACATACATTATACGAACAATGTTTAAAAAACGACGTGGAATTTTTAAACGAATGGTTTGTTTTTGAGTTAATAATTGATAACAATGAAGCAAAAGGTGTTATCGCTATCGACATAAGAAGTGGAGAAGTTCACGCAATAAAAGCAAAAGCCATAATCTTTGCAACAGGTGGTTATGCAAGGGTTTACTGGGTTAGAAACACAAACGCAATAGGTTCAACAGGAGATGGAATGGCAATATGCTACAGAGCAGGAATTCCACTTAAAGATATGGAGTTTGTTCAATTCCACCCAACTGGTTTAAGGTCAACAGGAATACTTGTCACTGAAGGAGCAAGAGGTGAAGGTGGATACCTTATAAACAACAGAGGAGAAAGATTTATGGAAAGATACGCTCCTCAAAAGATGGAGCTCGCACCAAGGGACTTAGTTGCAAGGTCTATAGAAACGGAGATACTAGAAGGAAGAGGATGGGGAGAAGGTATGATGGCTTATGTCCATCTTGACCTTAGACACCTTGGAGCTGAAAAGATAAAATCAAGACTTCCTCAGATAAGACAACTTTGTATAGACTTTGAAGGTGTAGACCCAATTGAAGAGCCTATACCAGTAAGACCTACAGCCCACTACTCTATGGGTGGAATAGATGTTAGAGATTACAAAACAAGTATGACAGGGGTAAACGGTGTATTTGCAGTAGGTGAATGTGCTTGTGTATCGGTCCACGGAGCAAACAGATTAGGTGGAAACTCATTATTAGACTTAGTAGTATTTGGAAAACCAGCAGGAGCTGCTGCGGTTGAGTATGCGAGAAATAAACCTGATGATAACTTTAACTTAAAATCAGAAGAAGAAAGGGCAAGAAGAGAGATAGAAAATCTACTTAAAAAAGAAAGTAAAGAAAATATAAACGATATAAGAATTGAAATGGCTCAAACAATGTGGGATAAAGTAGGAATATTTAGAGAAGAAAAACCTATGCTCGAGGCAATAGAAAAAATTAAAGAGTTAAAAGAAAGGTACAAAAACCTTGCACCTGGAGATAGTGGTAAAATATTCAACACTGCACTTATAAATTACATTGAACTTGGATTTTTACTTGACCTTGCAGAAGCAATTGCTACAACAGCAGTTTTAAGAAAAGAAAGTAGAGGAGCTCACGCAAGAAGAGATTATCCAAACAGAGACGATGAAAACTTCTTAAAACACAGTTTGGCTTACTACACACCAGAAGGTCCTAAAGTAGAATACTGTGAAGTTAGAATAACGAAGTACCAACCACAAGAAAGAAAATACTAAAAACAAAAGGGGTGTTAAATGCACCCCTTTTTACAAAGATATACAAAAAATTTATTTTCAATAAAAGATAGTCTTACATTCTTCTGAGTGATAATTGAGAATTTTCTTTTTATACTCACATTTTCTATATTTATAGATTTAATAAAACCTTCACTTAAAGATTTTAAAGCAACAAGCTTTGACACAAAGGCTAAAAAATCTGTATTCTCTACTATATTAACGATGGCTTTAGAACTTGACACTTCCATAACTGTATTTAAATCTGTTCCGAGAGCTTCTTCAACCACATTCCTCGTTCCTGACCCTACTTCCCTTGACACAAATTTAAACTTTTTTAAATCATCTATTTTTAGAACTTCAGGTACATTGTTTTTTGCAGAAGCTATCAAAATAATCTCATCGATACAAAATGGTCTTATATCAAACTTATTTGACTCAATGTTATCTTCAACAAGACCTATATTAAAAACTTTAGATAAAACACCATCTGCCACTTCTTTTGAGTTTCCAACAAATAGGTTGACCTTTATATCTGGATTTTCTTTATAAAAATCCGACAAAATCTCTGGTAAATAGTATTCACCTATTGTAGAGCTTGCACCGATAAACAAAAATGATTTAGATAAAGAAAGCAATGAAGATATCTCGTTTTCAAGTTGAGTATAGTCATCTAATATTTTAGATGCATAACGATAAAGTATCTTTCCTTCTTCTGTAAGTTCAAGTTGATTCTTTTTTCTTTGAAAGAGGGTAACACCTAAATAGTTTTCAATCTTCTTTATTTGAAGTGTGACTGTAGGCTGAGATAAAAAAAGTATCTCAGCTGCTTTTGAAAAACTCTTTAAGTCAGCTACTGTTTTGAATATTTTAAGTTTATGGTAATCAAGAACTTCCATATTTTTCGGCTATCAATAATGAGTATTTTTCAACGTACTTAATAAATTCTAAGAGGTCTTGAATACTATTTATCTTGTCATTTTTTACACTTTCTATAACTTCTATAACTATTTTGTATATATCTAAAAACTTTATCTTACCTTGTAAGTAAAGGTTTACAGCAACTTCATCTGCCATTGTTAGAGCTGTTGGATACACACCTGCCTTCTTCCCACACTCTATAGCTACTTTTAAAAGTGGAAACTTCTTATAATCAGGAGTTAAAAAATTTAGACTTTTTAATTTTGTGAAATCTAAATAATTGTTATTTATATACTTTCTTTCAGGATAAAAGATGGCGTAAGATATAGGAATTCTCATATCAGGGTTAGACATGTTAGCTACAACAGTTCCGTCTATGTACTCTACCATACCGTGAATTATACTCTCAGGATGTATTACCACATCTATTTTTTCGTAAGGTATGTTAAAGAGGTAGTGAGCTTCTATAACTTCAAATCCTTTGTTTATCAATGTAGCACTATCTACAGATATCTTTTTTCCCATACTCCATCTTGGATGGTTAAGGGTTTGGTCTATAGTAACATTTTCAAGTTCTTTTAAAGGTAGATTTAAAAAAGGTCCACCTGAAGCTGTTAGTATTATTCTTCTTACATCATCTAATGGTTTTCTATCTATTATCTGGAATATGGCAGAATGTTCACTGTCTATCGGTATTATGTTTTTATACTTATCTTTTTCTAACTCTCCTAAACATATTATAGCTTCTTTGTTAGCCGTAGCAACCTTTTTATTACTTTCAAGTAGTATATAAGTAGGTTTTATTCCTTTCACTCCGGCTATGGCTATTATAAAAAGGTCTAAATCTAAATCTCTTAAAAAATCAAGACTATTTTCACCAACAAACACTTTTGTATTTTTAAAATTTAGGAGCTCTCCACTTTCAATGTACACATAACGTGGATTAAACTCTTTTATCTGGGATAAAAGTTTCTCAGATGGTTTTGAAGCTCCTAAGAGTTTTACTTTTATTTTATCTTTATTTTTTCTTACAATATCTAAAACCTGAGTACCTACGGAACCAGTAGAACCAAGCAGTCCAATTTCTATCAACTTTCACACTTCTCCTAAAGCTTTGACTATATATCCAAAAAACTCATTGTCATCTCTAGCACCAACAAACTCTACCTTATCGTTTATAACTATTTTTGGAACAGCCGATACATTATACTTCATAGCCAATTCAGGAAAAGAATAACAATCTATTATACTAACTTTGATATTTGGATTAACGACAGAAAAACTTACAGCTTTTAAAATGGCAGGATGACACCATCCACAAGAGTTTGTAGTAAAAACTTTAATATCTACAGGTTTATCTATCTCCTGAGCAAACTCTAAAATTCTACTTGATATATGATACTCATTATTTGCTACTATTTTTATGCTGTCTAAAAACGATTTAACTTCTCCACCTGAAACTTTTCCCAAAAATTTGATAGATATTTTATCTTTTTCAATTAAAAATATAGGTTTCTCACCTAAAAAAGTATCTTTTTGTAATTTTATAGAACTGTTTTCTTGAGAAATCTCTTTTAAAAATTTCTCAAAATCATCTTCTTCAAATGTATTGTACCTTATATTAACTTTTTCTTTTAAATTACTTAGCTCCTTTTTTAAATTTTCAAGCATTTTTTAACCTTATTTATTTATTTTTCTTTTTATTATTTTATCATTTTATATTTAGTTAAATAAATAATAAATAATAAGAATAATAGATGGCGAAAATTGTTGATAACTTTTACGAGAATATCTATATATCAGTAATTTAAAGTGTAAAATTGTCTGTTGATAACTTGTTGATAACTTTTTAATTATTTTTCAACGACTTAACTTAATATGTTTTTACAAGTATTTGAAATTTTATTAAAAATTTTTATAGGTTTTTTGTTGATAACTTGTTGATAACTTTAGAAATTAATTAGTATAACCGGCAGTTATTAACAAGTTGTCGACAGGTTATCAACAGGTTGTCAACAGGTTGTCGACAACTTATCAACAAGTTATGAACAGGTTATAAACATTCTATCAACAGGTTGTAAACAGTTTATTGACAGTGGAAGTTGTAATAGAGAATGCTTAAAGAGGAAAATCAGGGCAGTAAAACTGCCCTGATAGAGATTTAGAACATTCCGGGTGGTTTACCTTTTGATACTATTAGTCTTTCTACTGGTTGACCTTCTATTATGTGTTTTTGAATGATTTCTTCAACATCTGCAGGGGTTACATTGCCGTACCATATAGCATCCGGGTAAACAACGACGTTTGGACCGAACATACAAGGACCTAAACATCCAGTTGCAGTAACAGCCATCTTGTTAAAAAGTCCTTTTGTCATGAGAGCTTCTTGGAATTTCATAAAAATTTGATCTGAACCTTTATCACCACAAGAAGGCATTCCCGGTGGTTTTCTCTGCATACATACAAAAACGTGTCTAAACTCTGCCATCTTACAGCTCCTCCTAAAAAGATTTTTGATTATTTTAGATGTTTGTTTTTTAATAATAAATGATTTTTGTTAGAAATGATATATAATTTTCGTTTGTTAGTTTATCAAGGAGAAAAAACAGTGCCACAAGTTAGTGTAATTATTCCTGTCTACAACGGAGAAAAGTATATAAAAGAGTCTATAAACAGTGTTTTGAATCAAACATTTAAAGATTTAGAGATAGTTGTTGTAAACGATGCGTCTACAGACAGTACGGAAAAGGTTATTTTTGAAAATTTTAGAAATGAAATTAAGTCAAAGAAAATTATCTACTATAAAAATCCTAAAAATATGGAAAGGTCTTACAGTAGAAATAAAGGCTATAGTATATCTTCTGGAAAGTATATATTTTTTTTAGATTACGATGATGAATGGGATAAGGACTATATAAGTGAAAGTGTCAAATATTTAACCGATAACGACATAGTTTACAGCTTTCCACGAACATTTATAGATTCAAATGGAAATATCAAAAGGGTGTCATCTAAAAAACTTCCAGAAGATGTTGGAAAAATTATTTTTTCAGGGAACATTGGTTATCCTTCTGCATCAGGGTTTAATAGGAACAGCTTTTTAATGTACGATGAGAATTTAAGTTATAGAGAAGATTGGGAGTTGTTTGTAAGAAGTTTTCTATTGGGCTTTAAGATTAAAGTTTTGGATAACAACAAAGTAAAGATAAGAGAACATTCAGGTAGAACAAGTAAAAAAAACTTGGATATGCTTTTAAATACTGTTTTGATTTATAAAAAGTATAAAAATTTAATTCCTGACAAGTATATTAACTATATAAAGTTTCATCTTGGCGATATGTACTTAAGGTATGGAGATTTACCTAAAGGTTGGAAGTATATATTGCAAAGTTTTAAAGAAAAAGATTTATTAACATTTAAAAATATAATAACTCTTCTTAAAAGAGGCTTTAGAATAGACAAGTATTTATCTTATTACTCACTAAAACGGATGGTCTTGTAGGTGTATACTTCTAACAGTCCTGTTTTCCAAAAATCTGGTGGTAATCCTGCCTTTAAGCATAGATGGGATAAAAACAACTCTTTTTCTGGGATTTCTTCCCATACATCTGGTAAAAATGTAGCACTGTGATTTTTATACTTTATTATCACTCCATCTTCAAATGGTTTTAATTTTTCAAGTAAATCTTTCCAGTCTTTATAAATAAGTGGTTTTGGATATGTCAGCACAGATACCTTTATTTTAACGTTAGGAAGTTCCTCTAACGTTAAAGGTGGAAATCTTGGGTCTGATACTGCAGCTGATACCGCGTTATGTACCACATCTTCGTATAATGGTCTATATGGAATTATTGAACCTATACAACCTCTTAAATTTCCATACTTGGTTTCTATAGTTACAAAAGAAGCTCCTTTTCTTTTTAAATTATCAAATGGTATATCTCTTTCATCAATAGGCAAAATAGACCTATAGGTTAAATAATACTCTATAGATTTTCTCGCTAATTTAAGTAAAAATTTGCCTTCTTCTTCACTTATAAAAGATATAACTTCCATATCCAACGACACTACTATAATCTCCTCCTGTATCTCCAGATGTTTTATAATCTAACATCTTTGCTTTTAATCCATTTTCTTTTGCATACTTTATCATCGCTTCTATTCCTATTTTTCCACAAGCTTCACAGTTTTCAAGGTATGTTTCATTTAATCTTTCAACTGCTATATGACAGTTTTTATCAATCTCCCTTGCAATACTATCTGGATAGTAATGGCTCAAATCGGAGCTGATTATTACAACCGTATTTTCATCTTTAAAGAAATCTATGACTTTTTTAACGTAAATACTATCTATATCTCCATAGACAACAGGAATTATATCAAAGTTTTTCATAATTACCTGTAAAAAAGGTACTTGAACCTCTAAAGAGTGTTCCTTTTGATGGGGTAAAGTGTTTAAGGTGATAGGGAAATTTGGATAAGATTTAATAAAAGCTTCTATCTTTTCCTTTGCTACCTTTACGTTTCCAAGGGGTGTTTGCCAAAAGTCGTAGTATCCAAAAGAGATACCTTGTAAATAAACGTAATGAGAAGGTCCAATAAGTAAAAATGTGTAATGTTTATCTAAATCTAAATTTAAAAGTTGTTTATAAGAAACACCTGCAACTATACCACTGTACATATAGCCGGCATGGGGAGATATTAAACCTTCTGGTTTATAAGGGTAGAGGGGAGCTTTTTCAATATAACTCTTTACTGTGTAGTAAAGTCTTTCTTTATCTCCTGTATAAAATAGATTTGCAACAGCTGGTTTTCTTACTGTTAACATCTTTAAACCTTTTTATTTTATTTTTTCAGTAAATAAATATAGGCTTTACTCTGATTTTTTCCAGACAAATCTTAAAATACCGCTAAAAAGTAAAATTAAGACTAAAAGATAAACAAAGGATATAAAGGTATTTTTCTCTATAACTCTTATAAATAGGTAGTTTATGACCATGTAAAGTATAGAAATTGAGATAACTAAAGATAAAAGAGTTTCTTTAGATTTTGAGAAATTCAATCCAAGTAAAAAACCAATAAAACCTATAAAGATAAACGGAATTGGGAAAAATATTCTATCAATCAGTACAGAGTAAGCTTTTTGGTAATCTTTTTCTTTTGAAAAGAACACGTTGATAAGCTGAGATGTTTTGTAATCTTCAAGAGGAATCTCTTTTACATAAGAAGTATCTAAACTGAAGCTGTATTTTTCATACTTTATAACGCTGAATGACTTTTCTGAAGGAATGTGAATGTATCCATCTTTTAGCACAACTTTATCTTGGAAGAATATTCCTTCTTTTGCTGTTATTAGGTATTTATTTGATTTGTTATATATTATAATTTTGTGTAAGGTGCTATTTTCTTTACTTTCAGTGTAAACTGATATATTTTCATTTATTTTTGAGAAGTTTTTAGGCTGGATGCTTTCTAAAATGTAATTTTTTACTTTTAAAGTTAAAAACTTTGATCTTTCTTGATTTGCATAAGGTATAAGTGTGATTGATACTATTAGTGCTAAAGCTGTAAAAAGTGTAGTTGTTATAAAAACTGGTTTTAAAAGCTCTTTTTGAGATACTCCTAATGAGTATACAGCGTATATCTCATTATTTTCTCTTATACTTACTCCTACTAAGAGCCAAGCGATAAAAAATCCAAACAAAATTTGGTACTTTAGGAAAGATATATCTATCATAACAAGGAGCTGTAAAAAGTCTATTAAATTCATACTGTAGGCAAAGTTTGGAAGGTGAAGGAGCTGAGATGAAGTTATCACAATAGAAAAAAGTCCTATTAAGATTATAAACTTTTTAAAAAAGTTTTTTAGGATGTACCTGTGTAGTATTTTCATCTACAGGCTAAACCATCCTTCAGGAGGTGTTATGATTATCTTTTTGTTTTCAACATCAACGGTTTTTACAAACTGGTTTATAAAAGGTAAATACCTAATTTTATCGTCTTTACATTTTATAATTAGATAGACTTGTGGAAGTCTGTCATCGACTTTTTCAACTTTCCCAACTATTTTGTCTTTAAATACAATCTCACAACCTTCTATCTGGAATATGTAGTACTCATCTTTATTTAGCTTTGGCAGGTTCTCTTGGGGTATGTATATAAGTTTTTGGGATATCTCTTTTGCTTTTTCTGGGGTATCGTATCCTTTAAACTTTATAAGTTTTTTTACTCTGTCTATAAATTCTATCTCTAATGGAACTAACTTTTTTGTTTCTTCGTCTTCTACATAAACTATGTTTGGGAGTCTTATTTTTTCGTGAAAAAGCTCTAACTTTAGATTTCCTTTTACTCCATGAGTTGAATGTAATTTTCCTGCTACTACCATATCTTCCCTTTTCATCTTCCTACCTTAAACACTTTGGTAAATTCTTTAGTTTTTCTTTTACAGTTGCTTTTATATCTTCATTATTATAATCCAGTAGTGGTGTAAGTAGGCAAGATGCTTCTTTCCTTTTTTCTGCTTTTATTAAAATGTCAGCTGCTTTTAATCTTGCTTGGGCTGTTGTATTGTTTAGTTGGGGGTTTGTGTATATAGCGTTTAAGTATACGTTTAAAGCTTTATTTAAATCTTTCTTACTGTTGTATATCTCTCCAATTAGAAAGTAGCTTTCTGATGCAACTGTGTAGTTTTGAGACTTTATTGATACTTCTAAGTAGTTTAAAGCTTCGTCGTTTAATCCTTGTAGAAACTTTATCTTACCTATATAAAAAGATATTTCAGTAGACTTTTCTGGGTACTTGTCTAAAAGTTCTTTTAGGTAATTAAGGGCTTCGTTGTACCTTCCTGCTTGAATAAGGACTGTAGAAAGTTTAAATTTAACGTCATCGTTGTCTGATATACTTTGATAAATTTGTATTGCTTGGTCAAGGTTTGATTCTTTTTCGTATATCTGAGCTAAAAGTAGACTGCTTTTAAATCTTATATCTTGGTCTTGTGAGTTTATAATATTAAGTAGTATCTCTTTTGCTTTGTCGTTTTGACCTGATTTTTCATAAATTTCAGCAAGCTTATACTTGGCAAGTAGAGAGTCTTTATCGTTAGAATTTGACAGTTGCTGGTATATTTTAATGGCTTTTTCTATCTCTCCTTTTTCTTCGTAGATAGATGCAAGTTGAAGTTTTAATGTGTTTACAAGTGGATAATCTGGATATTTAGAGATGAAGTCTTCAATAATTTTATCCTTTTCTTGATTTTCTCCTTTTGTTTCAAGTAGAACTAAGTTGTAAGCTGCATCTACAGCTTCTTTTCTATCTTTATATTTTTCTATGAACTCTTTGTATATACTTCTTGCAAGGTCTTTTTCTCCCAAGTTATAGTAGCTGTCTGCTATTCTTAAAAGTGCTTTTTGGTTGTATACATCATCTTCTTTAAAGGTGTTTCTAAAGTTTTCAAACTCTTTTATAGCTTGCTGGAAATTTCCTTCTGAGAAGTAAAGGTATGCGTAAAGGTACATAGCTTTTTTTGCCAGTTCATCGTTGTACTGCTGTGCTATCTCTTTTAGTTTAGACCTTGCAGATTCTAAATCTCCTTGTTTTATATCTATGTAAGCTGACAGAAATAAAGATTTTCTGTCATTTCTTCCATTGATCAACTCTTTTGCTTTTTGAACGTCTCCGTAGTTAAATAAAGAGACTGCTTTCATATAAGGGTCTTTAAAGGATTTGTAGGCGTTTAGATAGTCTTTATTTTTAAAGAAGTACCATCCAAGGTAGTTGTATGCAAGGTCTTCATCTATGTCTTTAAGTAAAGAGACTATGTTTATATAGTTTTCTTCATCATCTGTTATGTAGTAAATTTCTGCTAGGTATGTTAAAGCTGTTTTTTTCCTTTCTAAATCCTTACTTTCTATAATATTAAATAAACATTCTTGGGCTTTTTTGTAGAGTTTTGCTGCATAAGCCGAAAGTCCACAGTAAAAATATGTTTCTTCATCATTTTTTTCTTTTGCTAAATCGTTGAATATGTTAAGGGCATACTCGTAATTTTTCATGTTGTAAAGTGCTACTGCCAATGCTAATCTTAAGTTATCTTTATTTCTATCTGTTAAGTTTAAAACTTTCTGTATGTGTATGAAAGTATCAAGCCAGTTGTTTGACGATGCATAGTTGTTTATAACCTTTAAATAAAGGTAGTAGCTTAGGTAAGTGTCTCTCGTCTCTAAAATTTGAGCGTAATCTTTTGATTTGCTTGTATCTACTAAATCAAGTCCAAAGTAGGCTAAGTTTGTTAGAATATCGTTAGAAAGGTTTTTACTTAAAAATTTTTCAAAGGTGTATTTTGTTTTTGTGTAATCTTTTAAAAAGTAGTAGTTAAAGCCATCTAAAATTGTGGAGATTTTTTGAAGATTTTTGTCTTCTCCTTTATAAGTATAGTCTAAAGAGTCTTTATACTTATCTACTAAGAATAGAGTATGTTTTAAAAAGTATTTACAGTAGCTAATACTTCCTACATCTAAATCATCACAGTTTATTTTTTGTGTGTTTTGTTGATTAGATTTTAGGGTTTGTACCACTATTTTATAAAATTTTACATCTTGGTCTTGGTTTATGCTGTCTAATACTTCTTTTGCTTTGTCTAAATTGTTGTTTATAATAAGTGTAATTGCGTAAGATAGGCAGTTTTCTTTAAGGGGGTTTAAAGTACAACTTTTTTCTAAATTTTCCATACTCTCTTGAAAATTTTTAAACTCAAAGTTTATATACCCAAGTAAGTAGTAAGCGTAAAATAGGTATTTGTGGTCTTTGTATTTTTCTACAAACTTTTTTAAGTTTTCTTGGGCAAATATAAAGTCTCCTCTTTGGAAGTAGTCTATACTGTCTGCAAGTAGGGCGTTAGAGGGTGGTATTCCTAAGTATGCTGTAGGTTTTTCTATAGTTAGGACTGGTAGTTTTACAGAGTAAGGTTTTTGTATTGGTAGATACTGTTTTATCTGTAAGATATCGTAAAGTGGTTGAAATTCTATCTTATTTGGTGGTGGTAATGGTTTTTTCTCTTCTAATATCTGGGACACTATCTCAATAGGGAATACTACTTCTGGAAGTTTTACCTGATTTGCAAATGAGTAATGTGATAAAAAGAGTAAAATTATTATACTAAACCACTTTTTCAACTTCTAAAACCTCTTTTGCTTTTTGTATATCTAATTTTATCTGATTTTTTAAGTCTTCTACAGATTCAAATTTTTTTTCTTCTCTTAGATACTCTATAAAGTAAACTTTTACGTAATCTTCTTCAGTTTTTAGGTCAACTTTATCTTCTATAAGATGAACTTCTATAAAGGTTTTTTTTCCGTCTAAGGTTGGTCTGTTTCCGTAATTTATAACTGCTTTGTATACTTTTTCATCTTTTTCTAAGTATCCTACGTAAACTCCTTTTTTTAAACATAGGTCATCATCAGGTTTAAGGTTTATAGTAGGAAATCCTATCTCTCTGCCTTTTCCATCTCCTTTAACAACCTTTTCTATTAAAAAGTATCTTCTCCCAAGAAGTTTTTCTACTTTTTTTAACTCTCCTTTTGATAAAAGTTCTCTTATCAAACTACTACTTATTCTACTACTGTTTGATTTTATATCTTCAATCGGAATAACTTTTATTCCAATGGAGCTTCCTACCTTCTTTGCGTACTGTATATCTCCCTCTTGTTTGAAACCAAACTTCCAGTCTTTTCCTACTATCAAGACTTTACATTTAAGGGCATTTTTTAAAAAATTTAAAAACTCAAATGCTGACTTTTGGTAAAAATCTTTATTAAACTCTACGATAAGTAAATAATCTATGTTTTCTTTTTTAAATAGGTATATTTTCGTTTCCAAGTTTACTATACTACATTTGTACTTTTTTGGATTTAGTATTTTTCTTGGATGGGGATGGAAAGTTATTACTAAAGATTTTAAATTTTCTTTTTTTGCTATATCTTTTACTTTTTTAATTATTTCTTTATGGCCTAAGTGTAAGCCGTCAAAGTTTCCTACAGTACAAACAGTGCTCTCTGTTATAGGAAGGTCTTTTAAGTGTAGGATTTTAGTCATTCTTCCTCTTTAAGGGTTATTTCAATGGCTTTTTTAATAACACTGTATCTAAATCCTCTGTTCTTAAGAAATTTTACCATATTCTCAAAAGTTTTTTCTTTTTTAAAGGATTTTTTTAAAAGATTTAAAGCTGACTTAAGTTCTTCTTCTTCAGAAAGGTCTATTTCTGTAATGCCTTTTCTGAAAAGGCTGTTTTTTAATTTTGCAAAACTTTTACCTTTGTTTATGTAAATCTCTTTGTATCTTTCTTTCAGTTTTTCATCGTTTAAAAGTCCTTGATTTTCTAAATGTTTTATAACTTCGTCTACTTTTTCCTCTTCGAAACCTTTCCTCAAAAGTTTGTTTCTTAGCTCTTCTTTAAAGTAGTCTCTTCTTGATAAAAGTTTGTAAGCATATTTTTTGACATTAGAATCCATAGGTTCCAAAATCTGTTTCTTCTTCTCCTGTTGTTATTCCTTTTATTTTTAATTCTACATCTGAAGGGTTTGTAGCGTAGAGTAATGCATCTTCATAAGATATTAAACCTTTTTCGTAAAGCTCAACAACTGCCTGATCAAAAGTTTGCATTCCGTACTGCTTTTTACCTTTTTCCATTAAGTCTTGAATCATAAACAGTTTATCTGGATTTTGTATAGCATCTGTTATTGCTCCTGTGTTTATTAGTATCTCAACAGCAGGCACTACCCCGTTTCCGTCTTTTCTTGGTATAAGTCTTTGGGATATGATGGCTTTTAGCACAGCAGCAAGGAGTATCCTAAGATGATTTTGTTCTTCTGCGGGAAACATGTTTATTATCCTGCTGATTGTGTCTTTTGCGTCTTGTGTATGAAGTGTTGATAAAACAAAGTGTCCAGTTTCAGCTGCCCTTAGTGCAGTTTGGATCGTTTCCAAATCCCTCATCTCACCAACCATTATAACATCAGGGTCTTCACGAAGTGCAGCTCTTAATCCTGTGTAAAAATCCTTTGTATCTAAATCAACTTCTCTTTGAACTATATAAGCTTTTTTATCTCTAAATATGTATTCTATGGGATCTTCGATAGTTATGATAGTTTCTTCAAAAATTTCGTTTCTATAATCAAGCATTGATGCAAGGGTTGTAGATTTACCTGAACCTGTTGGTCCTGTAACTAATACTAAACCTCTTGGCTCTTCTGCTATTTTTTTGATAACTTCTGGAAGCATTAAAGACTCAAGAGAAGGTATAACAGTTTTAAGTACTCTTAGGGCTATTGCATACGTACCCCTCTGCTTGTATATGTTAACTCTGAATCTACTTAACCCGTGTATTGAGTAAGATATATCAACCTCACCACTTTTGACAAGTTCTGCTTTTTTGTTTTCTGACTTTTCAAGGATTTTATTAACAAAACCAACCATATCTTGAGGTGTTATAGTATCAAATCCGGGAATATCTCTTAAAATAGTATTCACTCTCATTTTAGGTTTAGAACCTATCTTTAGATGTATGTCAGAAGCTCCTGATTTTACTGCTTCTGTTAAAACAGCATCAAGTTCCATTTAATAACCTCCCTTTTATGAGGTTTTCTATTTTTTGGGTAACATCTGGGTTTTGCTTTAAAAACTCTCTTGCTTTTTCTCTACCTTGTCCAAGTTTTATCTCTTCTTTTGTGTCTTCATCTTTGTAAGAGTACCAAGATCCACTTTTCTTTATAACACCAATCTCTTCTCCTAAGTCCAATATCTCCCCTTCTTTTGATATGCCTTCTCCGTATATAACGTCAAACTCAGCTTCTTTAAAAGGTGGTGCAAGTTTATTTTTTACAACTTTTACTTTAACTCTACTTCCTACCTTTTCTCCGTCTGTTTTTAAATCACTCTTTCTTACCTCCATTCTCATATCTGCAAAAAACTTTATAGCTCTACCACCTGTTGTTGTTTCTGGGTTTCCAAACATAACTCCTACTTTTTCTCTTATCTGGTTTATAAGAATTAAGGCGGTATTACTTTTATTAACTGCACCTTTCAACACTCTCATTGCCTTAGACATAAGTCTTGCATGAAGTCCTACGTTTGAGTCTTCTATATCTCCCTCTAACTCTGCCTTTGGAACTAAAGCTGCCACAGAGTCTATGACTATAACATCAATAGCATTACTTCTTACTAATGTCTCTGCTATCTCTATTGCTTGTTCTCCGTAATCTGGTTGGGAGATGATTAAGTCATCAAGATTTACACCGATTGCTTTTGCATACTTAGGGTCAAAGGCGTGTTCTGCATCTATGAAAACTGCTTTACCACCTTTTTTCTGAGCTTCTGCTATTATGTGTAAAGTTAACGTTGTTTTCCCTGATGATTCAGGACCGTATATCTCAATCACTCTACCTTTTGGTATTCCACCTATACCAGTTGCTATATCCAGTGATATAGACCCAGATGGTATTACCTCAACAGATTTTACACCTTCTGAAGATAGTGTCATTAAAGACCCTTTCCCGTACCTTTTCTCTATCTGTAAGATAGCACTTTCTAAAGCTTTCTTCTTTGCTTCTAAATCTTTTTCTTCAGTCATTTAAAAAACCTCCTTTTACTGTCCTACAACTCTTGGGACTATGAAAAATCCACCTTCTTTTTGTGGTGCGTTAGATAGAGCTTCTTCGTTTGATATGGACTGGTGAGGTTCATCTTCTCTGTAAATGCCTTCTTCTAAGTTTAGCTCGTAAAATGGTGGCACACCTTCCGTGTCAACTTCTTTTAACTTTTCTACAAATGATATAATGTCGTTAAACTGTTTAGAAAATAAATTCACCTCATTTTCGTTTAACTTCAACTTAGAAAGTTGTGCAACTTTTACAACTGTGTCTTTGTCTATCATGCATTCACCTCGTATATGATGATTATCATTTTAAATATATTCGCATTATAATATATTTTAATTACTTAATCTCGCATCCCCCTCCCTCCCCCTCCATACCTGGCTGGGAGCTATCCCAGCCCCTTTTTTATTTCTTAAATCTTTTTAACTTACTTGCTATAAACTTTAGAGCTTCTGCTGGTTTTTCTATCAAATCTTCCCTTCCATACTTTATTAAAACATTTTTTTGTTTTTCTGACAACTGATAATTTTTCAGTGCTTCTTTTTTTGCTTTATTTATCCATTTTGTTAGTAGTTTTTTGTCTGAAAGCTCTTTTTCTGTAAGGGGTAGCCCTGTTTTTTCTGATAGTGATTTGGCGTAAGTTATCTGTTTTTCTGATGGTTTTTTATCTGCGTGATCGTTTATAAACTCTTTTAACTTTTGTGGGTCATCTAATATAGCGTCTATATCTTTTCCATGTTTTTTTGCTAAATCTTTTGCGTAGTCTAACATCTTTTTAGATACTTTTGATCTTGTTGTTGAGACGGATTTTTGATGGAGATGCTTTACAAACTCTTTCCAATCTTTTTTATTTTCTTCTACCTTGTCTAAAAACTCTTCCATCTTTTTGGTAAAGTTGTAATCAATAACCCAGTTGTACTTTTGGTTTAGATAGTCAACAAGATGAAAAGCTAAATCTGTTGGTTTTAGACTTGATCCTTCTTTTACTACGTACCCTCTTTCTTTTATGGTTTTTATTATGGTTGCGTACGTTGAAGGTCTTCCTATTCCTAACTCTTCTAACTTTTTTACAAGGCTTCCTTCTGTGTACCTTGCGGGTGGTTTTGTAAACTTTTCTTCTAAGTTTATAGATTGTATGTTTATTAGCTGATTTTTTTCTATCTTAGGTAGTGATTGACTTTCTTCATCATCTTCTTCTAAGTCGTAAACGGCTTTGTATCCTTTGAATTTTAGTATGCTACCACTTGCTTTAAATGTGTGGTTCTTTATCTTTAACGTTATGTTTGTTCTTTCAAAAACGGCATCTTCCATCTGGCAAGCTACAGTTCTCTCGTAGATAAGTTTAAGGAGTTTAAAGTGGTCTTCAGACAGTCCTTTTTCTTTTACAAGTGCTTCTTGGTCTTTTAAAGGGACAAAGTTAGTTATCCTGATTGCTTCGTGGGCGTCTGCTTGTGTGTTTTTTGACTTATACACTCTTGGATTTTTTGGTAAATACTCTTTACCAAACTCTTTTTCTATCAGTTTTCTTATACCTGTTATTGCTTGGTCTGATAGTCTTGTGCTGTCTGTTCTATGGTAAGTAATAAGTCCACTTTCAAATAGGTCTTGTGCCAGCATCATAGTCTTTTCTGGTGGGAATCTGTAAACAGAGTTTGCGGATTGTTGCAAAGTAGAAGTGGTAAAAGGTGGTTTTGGACTTTGTTTTATTTGCTTTTTCTCTACTTTTTCTACAGCCGCAGTTTTTTCATCTTTTATATCTTGGTATATCTTTTCAGCTTCTTGTTTGTCTTCTATCTTTTGTTTTTCGTATAAGGCAGTAAACTTTATACCATCTTTTTCAAGTAAAGCAGTTAATACGTAGTATGGAGTGGGTTTAAAGTTAAGTATCTCCCTTTCCCTTTCAACTATGAGACGGACAGCCGGAGATTGGACTCTTCCTACACTAAATCTTCCTCCTATCTCTCTTGAGGCTATTGGGGACAGTGTATAACCTACTATCCTATCTCCTACTCTTCTGCCTAAAAATGCGTTGAAAAGTCCAAAGTTTGTCTTTTCAAAGTCTACAGCTTCTTTTATCTTTTCTACTATGTGGTCTTTTGTTATTTCATGGAACTCTGCTCTTTTTACTGTTTTTGCTTTTTTCTTTAGCTCTTCCCACATAAAGTAGCCTATAGCGTACCCTTCTCTGTCCGGGTCTGTTGCTATGTATACCTCTGCGTCTTGAGATAGTTTTTTTATCTCTGAGAGTATCTTTTTATGGTTAGATGACTTTATAACGAACTTTGGTTGGTAAGTTTGTAAATCTACTCCCATCTCGTCTTCTGGAAGGTCTTTAAAGTGTCCTACAGTTGCTTTTACTATAAAGTCTTTTCCTAAGTAATGGGATATCTCTTTTGCTTTTTTTGGGGACTCTACTATTAAAACTTTCTTCAATCTTAATCCTCTTTTATAGATTTTAGAGCTTCTTCTCTCTGTCTACAGGTTGCACACTCTCCACAAGGTGGGTTTGTTCCTTTGTAGCAGGAGTAAGTTTTTTCAAAAGGAACTCCTAACTTGTATCCTAACTTTGCTATATCTACCTTACTCATTCCTAAAAACGGGGTGTATATTTTAATTCTGTTTTTTTTGTTTGCAACCATTACAGAGCTTGCGTTTATAGCTGCCTCAGCTGCGGAAGCAAACTCTGCTCTACAGTCTGGATAGGGAGAGTCTAAAGAGTGTATTCCTATTCCTATGTTTTCTATCTCGTAAACGTCTGCGAAGGCAGCTGCGATGGATAGAAACGTTAGATTTCTCATCGGTACTGTTGTAATTGGTGGTTGGTCTGTGTAATCCTGTGAAGGAACTTCTAAACTTGGGTCTGTAAGTGCACTTTTGCCAAGTTGTTTTAAATGGGGCAGTTCAACTATAAAATGCTGTTTTACGTCAGCTATTTTGGCAAGTTCTTTTGCGTACTCTATCTCTATACTGTGTTTTTGTCCGTATATAAAAGAGATTGCGTAAACTTCTTCAAAGTTTTGTTTTGCAAGCCAAAGTAAAGTGGCACTATCCATACCACCTGACAGTAAAACTATTATATTTTTTTCCTTAATCATTTTTTTCTTTTGCCTTCCATTTAAGGTAGCTTTCTATAAATCCGTCTATATCACCATCCATAACAGCTTCTACATTTCCTACTTCGTATCCTGTTCTAAGGTCTTTTACCATCTGATAAGGCTGGAATACGTAAGACCTTATTTGGTTACCCCAAGTGATGTCTTTTTTCTCGCCTTCTAACTCTTTCTGTTTTTCTTTCTGTTTTTGTAGCTCAAGTTGATAAAGCTTTGCTTTTAGCATATTTAAAGCTTTTAGTTTATTTTGGAGTTGAGACCTTTCACTTTGACACGCTACTACTATACCTGTTGGTATATGGGTTATCCTTACAGCTGAATCTGTTTTGTTTACGTGCTGTCCTCCAGCTCCACTAGCTCTAAATGTGTCTATTCTAAGGTCTTCTTCATTTATCTCTACTTTAATTTCTTCGTCTATTTCTGGAATTACTGATACAGCTGCAAATGAAGTATGTCTTCTTTTATTTGCGTCAAAAGGAGATATCCTAACTAACCTGTGGACTCCTTGCTCACCTTTTAAATAACCGTAAGCAAACGGACCTTTTATTATTATCGTTGCACTTTTAATGCCTGCTACATCATCTGGTTGATAGTCTACTATCTCAACTTGAAAACCTTTACCTTCTGCCCATCTTAGATACATTCTCATAAGCATCTGAGTCCAATCACAAGCCTCTACACCTCCAGAGCCTGCTTGAAGGGTGAGTATTGCGTTTTTAGAGTCCATCTCGTCTGATAAAAGACTGCTTATCTCAAGTCTTTCTAACTCTTTTTCCAGATGATTTATCTCTTTTTCAACTTCAGTGTATAAACTTTCATCTTTTTCCATCTCAAGAAGTTGAATGTAATCTTGAAGGTCTTTAACTTTTTTATCTATTTTTAAGATTTCTTCTAACTTTTCTCCAAGGTAGTTTCTTTTTGATGATATCTCTTGGGCTTTTTTAGGGTCGTTCCAAAAATTAGGGTCTGCCATTTGACTGTCTAACACTTTTATCTCTTCCTGAAGTTTTTCAGGTTTTAAAATGTCTTTTAAATTGTTCCATTTTTCTATAATTTCTTCTTGTTTAGTCTTTATCTCTTCTAAAATCATCTTTCTCCAGTTTTATTTATTTTTATAAATAATAAATTTTAGCCTAACTTAAAAAATTTTCAAATAATCAGCTATCCTAATGATAGTCTCTTTTCTCGGCTTTCTGAAAGTATTTCTAAAATCTTTTTTTCGTCCTCTTCTTTTATCGCATCTTTTAGTTTTTCAAGGGAGTTTAAGAATACATCTATTGTGTGAAGGATATTTTCTTTGTTTTCTAAGAATATATCTTTCCAGATAGTTGGGGAACTGGCAGCGATTCTTGTAAAGTCTTTAAACCCTCCACCTGGGTATTTAAAAAGGTCTATACCTGTCTCTTTTGATAGAGTAATTAGACTATCTACAAGGGCAAAGGCTATAGCGTGGGGTAGGTGAGACACACTTGCAAATACAAAGTCGTGTAAGTGTGGGTCCATAACTTCTGTTTTTGAACCTATATCCTTCCATAACTTTTCTACTTTTTCTATTTTCTCTTTATCTTCTCCTAAAGGTGTTAGTATAAGTCTTGCATTTTTAAATAGGTCTGCTACTGCGTTTTCTATTCCCTCTTTCTCTGTTCCAGCTATTGGATGGACTCCTACAAAAACGTGAGGTTTTAAAATTTCATACAGTTTTACAACAAGGTCTCCTTTTACACTTCCAACATCACTTACCACTGTATCATCTTTCAAGAAAGGTTTTATTTTATTTGCTATGTCTGCAAAGGTTTTTACAGGTGTAGATAGAATCACTAAATCTATATCATTCCAAGGTACATTTTCTAATCTGTTAAAACCTTCATCAATTGCATTTAACTCTAACGCTTTCTTTATTCTACTTTCATTAAGGTCGTATCCGTATATTTTTCCTTTGTATCCTTCTTTTTTTAAAGAAAGGGCTAAAGACCCTCCTATCAGTCCAAGACCAATTATAAGAATACCTTTAAATCCTCCAAAGTCTCTTTCCATCTTTACCTCTACTTAACAAGTAAAACTGGGATAGGAGATTTTGATGTTATGTAGTTTGTAGTACTTCCAAGTATAAGTTCTCTAACGGGGCTTTCTCCGTACGCACCCATAATAACAAGGTCTAAGCTATCTTTGTTAGAATTTATAAACTCTTCTATCATCTCTTCTGGTTCTCCGTACTTATCTACAAACTCAAAGTTCACCTCTAAAAGATTTTTTAACCTACTTTCAAACTCTTGTTTCTTTTCAGAGTCTTTTACTTTATCTTCAAATACTGAGATAACTTTTACAGAGTTAACATTTAGATGTTTTGATAGATAGTTTACATATGCAGCTCCATGGACTGACTTTTCTCTGCCGTCAAAAGCAAATAAAATATTTTTAATCTCTTTAAAGTTATCAGCTGTAATCATAACAGGACAGTTAGACTTTCTTGCAACTGCCTCTGCAGTGGAGCCAAGTAGTAGAGGCATAAAACCTTGGTGCTGACCTTTTTTACCTACTATTATAATGTCTTCTGGGTCTGCCATATTTACAAGCTCGTTTACCACTATACCGTAAGCTTCAGCTATTGAACAGTCTCCACCTTTCTCTCTACACTCTACTGCGAACTCATCAAGTATAGCCTCTGCTTTTGCTTCTAAGACTTCTTTTATTTTTGGTAAAATGTCAGCATAGGTAGAAAATCCAAGTCCTCCAGATATGTCTGCTAAAAATGGTCCTTCAAGTAGTCTTATGTCTATAATGTGAACGCCTACAACAGGTCTTTTTAAGTTTTTTGATAAGTATATTCCATATTCTCCTGCAACTTTTGAACTTTTAGACCCATCTAACCCTACTAAAATTCTTCCTATCATGATTTTCCCTCTTTATTAATAAATTCTTTCCAAGATTTTATCACTTCCTGCAATGCATCTTCAATTTTTTGTTTCTCTGTTTCCCAAACCATTATACTTGACCTTGAAAGTGAAAACCTTATGCCAAAGTCAAGGGGATGGTTTTTAGATACTATTACGTCTGCCCGTGAGTTTTCAATTATTTTGCTTTTATTATCTGAAAGTTTTATAGGTGGATTTCTTACTATTTCAAAGTCTTTAGTTATGTCAAAAACAGTCATGTAAGTGGCTGTTTCAAAATCTTTAATGTTTCCTTCTTTGTCTGTTAAGAATGCAACTCTTAAACCTTCCTGTCTTGCAGGCTCGTAATGAATAATAACAGAGTCTATGTTAGGTATTTTTTCTTTTATCTGCTGGGCTATTTCGTCTACTATTCTGTGTGCCTCTCTAAGGGAGAGATTGTGCATAAGAAGCTCTATTTCTAAAAATTTATAACTTCCTGCCGACCTTCCTTTTATACTTTTTATGTCTACTATTGCAGGGTGCTTTAGAACTATGTTTTTTATTTTTTGTAGCTCTTCTTTTTCAAGGGTAAAGTCTAATAGAACTTTTATTGAGTCTTTCATAATCTCAAAACCGCTGTGGAATATAAATAAAGATACTACAGCAGCTGCGTATTTATCTATGTTGTACCCAAAGTAAACTCCAATTAAACCAATTAAAACAATCACAGAAGATAAAAAGTCTGCCCAGATATGTTCTGCATCTGCAATTAAGGTAGGTGAGTTTAACTTTTTTCCGGCTTGTTTTTCAAATCTTGAGTAAAAAAATGTCAAAATCATGGCAACAGCCATAACGATTATGGCATACTCGGGGTTAGAGACTTGTCTTTCTTCGTGATGGAAAAAGGCCTCTTTGATTATCTCATACCCAGCAAGGAATAGGAAAAGCGATATTATTAAAGCTGCGATGTTTTCTATTTTGTAAAGTCCGTAAGGAAAGTCTTCAGACTTTTTTGCTGATAGTTTTACACCGATAAATGAGATAACAGATGCAACTAAATCAGAGAAAGAGTGAATAGCCTCTGCTATAAGTCCTAAACTGTTTGTGATAAGTCCAAAGACTAACTTTAAAACGGATAAAAAAAGGTTAAGTAAGAGAGAACCAAGTATCCATCTCTCTTTTAGTTTTTGATTCATTACTTTTTACACTCTTTTATAAGGTTGTAAAACTCATCAAATATGTAAAATGAGTCGTGGGGACCAGGTGCAGCTTCTGGGTGGTGTTGTATTGAAAATACAGGGTAGTTTTTATGTCTCATTCCTTCAACGGTGCTATCGTTTAGGTTTATATGGGTTATCTCTACGTCGGCTGGCAATTTAGACTCATCTGTTGCGTAGTTGTGGTTTTGTGCTGTTATCTCTACTCTTCCTGTTTTTAGGTTTTTTACAGGATGATTTCCCCCATGATGCCCAAACTCTAACTTATAAGTCCTACTTCCAAAAGCCCAAGATAGAAGCTGATGTCCAAGACATATTCCAAATATAGGTTTTTCAGATGCTATTAACTTTTTTATCTGTTGTATCTGGTAAGTTAAAACAGCTGGGTCTCCGGGACCGTTAGATAAGAATATACCATCAGGGTTGATAGATAAGACTTCTTCAGCTGATGCATTGTATGGAAAACATACAAGCTCTAAGTTTCTATCTGCAAGGAGTCTTAATATATCTCTCTTTACTCCATAGTCTAAAACTGCAACTTTGTAATGAAACTCTGTCTGGTCTTGGTATCCATCTGGCCATTTCCAGCTCTTTTGAGTCCACTTATAGATTTGTGGCTTTGATACTTCAGCAACTAAGTTTAGCTCTGATATATCAGGGATACTCCTTGCCTTTCTTACAGCTTCTGCAGGAGATATATCTCCAACTCCTATATAACCTTTCATTACACCTTTTGTTCTTAAAATTCTAACAATTGCTCTCGTATCAACACCAAAAATTCCTAGGACATTATTTTTTTCTAAATACTCTTTTAAACTTTGGGTTGCCCTGTAGTTTGAATATAAGTTTGGAACGTCTTTAACAACAAAACCGTTTACCCAAACTCTGTCAGATTGGTCATCTTCCGGATTTATACCGTAATTTCCTATCTCTGCAGCTGTCATAACGACAATCTGTCCTTTGTAGGAAGGGTCTGTAAGGATTTCTTGGTAGCCAGTTATAGATGTGTTAAATATTACTTCTCCTCCAGTCTCTTTAACAGGAGAAGAAAATGACCATCCATAGAAAAAATGACCATCTTCTAAAGCAAGAATCACCTTTTCCATAAAAAACCTCAGAAAGTTATTATCATAAGATATTTTACCATTTTGGTGTTTACTGTGTCTTTAACTTTTTTAAAAAATTATTATAATACTTAACATACTCCGGCTGAGAAATTAAAAAAGCCCATATTCTCTTAAAAAACCTTTAAGGGCTGGGAGCTGTTATAATAACTCCCAAAA
Organism: Sulfurihydrogenibium azorense Az-Fu1; assembly: GCF_000021545.1. Classification (NCBI taxonomy): domain Bacteria; kingdom Pseudomonadati; phylum Aquificota; class Aquificia; order Aquificales; family Hydrogenothermaceae; genus Sulfurihydrogenibium; species Sulfurihydrogenibium azorense. Next base: position 134,014 of record NC_012438.1, on the reverse strand, counting down.
CCCTTTAGAGGAGTAAAAAAATGAAGAAGCTGCCAATAGGAATATCAACTTTAGAATTTATAAGAAGAGACAATTACTACTATGTGGATAAAACTCCTTTTGTTAAAAAGCTTGTAGATAACGGTAAATACTACTTCCTAAGCAGACCAAGAAGATTTGGAAAGTCCCTATTTGTTGACACACTAAAACAGGCTTTCTTGGGAAATTTACATTTGTTTGAAGGGACATATTTAGAGAACAACTGGAACTGGGAGAAAAAATATCCTGTAATTCATTTAGATTTAAGTAAAACAGTTAACGATAATGTAGAAAACTTTAAAGGGTCTTTAGACTGTATTTTACAGGATATAGGGGAAGATTACTCCATAGCTTTAGAAAAGCCATACCCAAATCTAAAATTTGAAGAACTGATAAAAAAACTTTATAAAAAATACAACTTAGAAGTTGTAGTCCTTGTAGACGAGTACGATAAGCCGATACTTGATAATATAGAAAACATAGAAAAAGCTTTAGAAATAAGAGAAGTTTTAAGAGAGTTTTACAGTATTTTAAAAGCTTCTGACCAGTATTTAAAGTTTGTATTTTTAACAGGTGTATCACGATTTTCAAAAGTATCCATATTTAGCGGTTTAAATCAGCTTCAAGATATTACCCTTTCTCCCACCTTTGCAACTATATGCGGATATACTCAATCAGAGCTTGAAACAGTGTTTAAAGATAGATTAGAAGGAGTAAACTTAGAAGAACTAAAATACTGGTATAACGGCTATAATTGGCTTGGTGAAAAGGTTTACAATCCTTTTGATGTTTTATTGTTTTTAAGTGAGAAAATATTTAGACCTTACTGGTTTGAGACTGGAACTCCTACATTTTTGATGAAGCTTATTTTAAATAACAAAGTATTTTTACCAAAACTTGAAGAAATAAAAGCAAACGATGAGATACTTGCCAACCTTGATGTAGACTTTTTGAAGATTGAGAATTTACTCTTTCAAACAGGATATCTAACCATAAGAGAAACTAAAAAATTAGGATTAAGGACTATCTACATCCTCACTTATCCAAACTTTGAAGTAAAATCAAGTTTTAACAACTTTTTCCTATCAGATATACTTCCATCAGTATCAGACAAGGAAGATGCTCAAAACAGTATAGTAGAAGCTATAGAAGAGAACGATTTAGAAAAGATAAAAACAGCCCTACACAGCTTCTTTGCAAGTATACCAAACGATTGGTATAGGAAGAATGATTTAGACAGCTATGAGGGATTTTACGCATCTGTGGTATATGCACTATTTACCGGAAGTGGGTTAAACACAAAAGCAGAAGATACAACAAACATAGGAAAGATAGATTTAACAGTATTTTATCAAGATAGAGCTTACATCATAGAGTTTAAGGTAGTAGAGAAAGATAGTGAAGGAAAGGCTTTAAACCAGATAAAAGAGAAGAAGTATTATGAAAAGTATATAGGCAGCTGCAAAGAGATTTATTTAGTAGGGATAGAGTTTAGTAAAGAAAAGAGGAATATAGTTTATTTTGAGTATGAAAGGCTTTAAAATTTAAATTTTACAGAAGCTGAAACCCTTCTAAAGGTAGTTTTTAATTTAGGTTTGTTATGGAAAAAAGATCTATTGTAGAAAATCAACATAAATTATTTAAGTGATACTTAACATGAAAGAAATTAACACAAAATTTATTGAGTTAGCTATAAAAGAAGCTGAGAAAGCTCTAAAAAAGGGAGAAGTTCCGGTAGGAGCTGTTTTAGTAAAAGATGATAAGGTTGTATCCAAGGGTTATAACTTAAGAATCTCTAAAAAAAATGCTTTGTACCATGCTGAAATTGTTGCAATAGAAAGAGCCTGTAAAAAACTTAAAAGCTGGAGATTAGATGATACTGTTTTATATACGACCTTAGAGCCTTGTCTTATGTGTGCCGGTGCGATTATGCAAGCTCGTATTAAAAAGGTTGTATTTCTTGCAAAAGATGAAAAAGGTGGAGCTGTTTTAAGTAATTACACTGTATTTGATGATAAAAAACTACCTTTTAAAGTAGAGTATTCTTACATTCCAGACGAGAGAGCAGAAAAACTGTTAAAAGATTTTTTTAAAATATTAAGAGAAGCTAAACACCACGATAAAGTCTAAGAGCGAATAACTGTGGTAGATTGGCATTTAGTAGGTATAGAAAAACCAGGTTTTAAGTTCCAAATGTATTCAAATAACCTGATTTTTCCATCCACCCTGCAGAGAATTTTACTCCCTGCCTACTACTCCCTATCCGTAAGGACTCAGGAGATACTTTGTAAAACAAATCAATCAACTTAAGCTTTACAGGATTGCAAAGCTTTATAAAGAAAGTTTTAAGATTTTCGTAAAATCTAAGTCTCAGGAGCTTGGCTCCTACTCTAATAATATTTACTGCTCCCACTAAATCTGCGTGAAATACTTTATTTAAAACTTTATCTTTAAATATATCTCCATCCCTTTTTCCTTGACATACTTCTTTATTTTTTGTCTCTTTTACTTCAAATATATTAGCTAACGGTGATGTTTTAGATGTATAACTCTCATCAACCTCTATAACTTCCATCCCATACTCATAAGCTTTGTATTCTATTAACTTTATCAACCTTCTAAAAGGAATAGATACAAACTCTTGATTAGTTTTCTTTCCTAAGTCTATACCGTTTTTACTTTCAATTGCATTTTTTCCTATGTAGATGGTTTTATGTCCTGTTTCATGGAGTAAATCAACCAGTTTCCTTGCTATTTTGTGAAAGTTGTTATCAAGCCACCTCTTTCTGTGGGAAGATAGAGATTTCATCTTTAATTCTAATTCATAAATCTTCTTAGTAGCAACTTGGTTTTCAATAAAACCTCTCTTGACAGAGTTTTTTAAGTTGTTTATTTCAGCTCTAAGTTTTGACATTTCTTTGTTAAACCACTGATTGAAAGCTTTTATTTCTTTTCCTGATACTATAAAACTTTTTAACTCTACATTTTCACTTACAACAGATATCATTTCATCAAGTCCAATATCTATTCCTGCTTTATATTCTCCTACAGGATTTTTTAATTCTACTTCTTGCTCATAAACAGCATCTACATAAAGGTCATCTCCAAAGAGTTTTATTCTTAGTGAAGAAATTTTATAAGGGAAATCTTTAGGTAATTTAACTTTAAGATACTTATTGTTTTTGAGCCTGATTATTATTTTATCTCCTTCTTGCTTAAAGGTGTTAACATTTCCTTCTACAGAAAAGTTCATAAGATATTTAAGTTTTTTAGCTTTAGGTGGTCTTGGTATTTCTTTAAATTTTTCAGGATTGGTTTTAAAGCTTTCAAGAGATTTGAAAAAGTTTTTAAAGTCTTTTATAGTCTGACGGATGATGTATTGGATGTAGTGAGGATTATCTACTTTCTCTTTCTGATTTTTAAGTTTTATAAGTAGGTCTGCTAATTCAGGATTACTTTCTATATTTTTTAAGACCTTTTCAAACTCTTCTTTGTATTTACCTGTATAGTTTTTTGCAACAAGACCATAGAGAATAGATTGGTTTAGTAAATGTTCTTTATAAAGGGTATAATATTTTGTGATAAGGATTGTAAGTATGTTTCTAAAGTGAGCAAGGTCTAAAAGTAGAGTTCTTACTTTTCTTTTTCTTTCTTTTCCCCCTACTCTTATGGTAAGAACTCTTTTTATTTTTTCTTGTGGTTTCATACGATTAAAGTAATCATTTGACTGCATTTTGTCAAGAGTTGCTAAAAAATTTTAGTTATATCCTTTGCAGCTTTTTCTATATCATACTTCCAGGGATACAAGGCTCATCGTGGGTCAAGACCATTTCATCGTCTTCGTAATCTTTTTCTAAAGATCTCAAAAACTCTTTATGTTTATCTTCTAAAACTTCTGAGTTATAAAAAGCTGCTTTTAGTGTGTAAGGGTTATGCATATCTATAGGCTCAGCATTCGACACTAAAGTGTCATGATTGCCTCGTAAAGATAAATCACAGTTCTCTTTTACCCATTCTACAACTTCTACAGGATTTGCCCCATAACCTACAATATCTCCAAGACATATAATTTTATCTACACTTCTTTTTTTTAAATCTTTTTTTAAAGCTTCCACAGCGTATATATTACTGTGTAGATCTGATATAAAAACTATCCTCATATCCTTTAAACAACTCCCTTACTACTCTTCCAAGAATTCCGTTTACAAACTTTACGGATTTTTTAGATCCTGTATAACATTCTACTAAATCTAACGTATCTAATATTATTCGTTTTATCATAAAATTTTCTTCTCTTCCTTTTTCTTTTAACTTGAGAAAATCAGTTATAGCTATTTTCAATAATGCTTTCTCTATATATCCTAACCTTTCAAACCTCCATTTTTCCAGATGTGATTTTATCATTTCATCTACCTTATCTTTCTTTTCATTGAAGAAGGAAATTATCTCTTTAGCATAGTTTATAACTTCAGGACTTATTTCTTTTAAATTTGTATACTCTTTTAAAATATCTTCTAAAGGTTCACCTTTTTGGTCAAATGTGTAAAAAACTTTAAGTAGTAGTTCTCTTGCTTGTCTTTGTATGTTTTTTATACTTTGTTTCATCAATTTATCCTATCTGTTTTATTATGTTTACCATTTCTATAGCTGTTAGAGCTGCGTCAAAGCCTTTATTTCCCATTTTTGTTCCGGCTCTTTCTATTGCTTGCTCTATTGTGTCTGTTGTTAAAATGCCGTAAGATATAGGAACTTCTGTTTCTAAGGAAACTTGAGCTATTCCTTTTGTTACTTCATTTGCAACATAATCAAAATGAGGCGTAGACCCTCTTATTACAGCTCCAAGACATATAACAGCGTCGTATTTCCCAGATTTAGCTAACTTCTTTGCAATTAAAGGAATCTCAAAGGAACCCGGTACTCTTACAACATCTATATTTTCCTTGTTGCCACCGTGTCTTAGTATACAATCAATCGCACCCTCTAAGAGTCTCTCTGTAATAAAGCTGTTAAACCTTCCAAGTACAATACCAAACTTTAAACCTTCAGCTGCCAGATTCCCTTCTATTATTTTCATAGACTACCTCCATTAATCATCCCATTTGTTGTGCTTTTTCCACTCTTTTTCTTCGCGTTTTCTCTCTTTTTCTAACTCTTTAAAGAATTTTCTTTCCTCATTTCTTTCATGAACTTGCATTTTTCTTAACTGACCTGGGGGTATTGCAATTGGTGGTTCTCCTCTTAAGATTATCCAAGGACCTTCGTATCTTTCAGCTACGTACCAAACACCACCTCTATACCAGTACCATTTATTTTTGTATTTATAAACCTCAACTCTATCATCGTCTATTACATATACATCATATCTCGGTACGTAGATAACTCTTGGATTTACAACAATTTTATTGGGAGTATCTACTATAACAGCTGTACCACCAGGCCTTGCAACTACAACACAGGAGGTAGCTATAGACCCAAAAATTAATGCAAATAAAAATTTTTTCATTTTTCTATATCTCTTTGACAACTTTTTTGACCGTATCAACAATATATTCAACTTCATTTTCTGTTAAAGAAGCATGAATTGGAATTGCAAACAGCTCTCTACTACACTTTTCTCCAAAATCACAAGGTAAATGTTCTACGTTTCTTAGCTCATGTAATGTGTACTCATAGTAAACCCTTGCACCTATACCGTTTTCTATAAGTTTTTCTACTATTTTGTTTCTCTCTGGATGTCTTAAAGCGTATATGTGATAAACGTGTTTTCTATCTGGAAGTTCTTGTGGAAGTATTAAACCCGGTAAATCTTTAAACTCTTCATTATATACTTTAGCTATCTTTCTTCTTTTTTCGTTTGTCTCCTCTAACCTTTTTAACTGCCAGTATCCTATACCTGCTTGAAATTCTGTAATTCTTAGATTTAAGGCTGGATGGTCTCCAAACTCAATCCAGTTTGTAATCTTTTCATCAATGTAAGGAGAGCTTGTAAGGATAGCTCCACCTTCTCCCATTGCGACGTTTTTAGATGCGTAAAAGCTAAAAGCAGATAAATCTCCTAAACTTCCTGCTTTTTTACCTTTATACTCAGCTCCGTGTGCCTGTGCTGCATCTTCAAAAATTATTATATTTTTTTCTTGACATAAAGATTTTATTCTGTCCATGTCTGCAGTTTGACCAAACAGATGTACTGGTATGATTGCTTTTGGATTGTACTTTTTAATAGCATCTTCTAACTGGTTTACATCCATTGTATAACTTTCATCAACATCAATAACAACAGGCGTCCCACCTGCCATTATAACAGCATCTATAGTTGCCATAAAACTTAAAGATGGAACTATAACCACATCTTCTTTTTTACTTATGCCTATTGCCTTTAAACCTATGTAAAGTGCAGCTGTACCACTACAAACTGTATGACAAAATGCAACTCCTATGTAATCTTTAAAACTCTCTCTAAACTTTAAAGTCCATTTTCCTCTTGTAATCTGTCCACTTCTCATAATTTCTAAAACTGTTTCTTCCTCTTCTTTTCCAAAAAAAGGTTTAATAATCGGAATCATAACATCTCCTTTATATGTTAATTTTTTCTATCTCTTTTAAAATGTTTAAAGCTCTTAAGGAGCTTTCGTAAGATGGATTTTTTATAAATTTTTCTATCATCATCTTTAACTTATCAATGTTATCCTTCTCTACAACTTCTCCTGATGGGTAGATTATTTTGTCCTCTACAAAGTCTAACAAAGTTTCTTCACTACCTGATTTTAAATGCCAGCTTCTTTTTAAGAAAGGGTTAAGCCATGCAACTTGAAGGTTAAACTCTGTGTTATCTGAGTTTGCGTTTACGTAAACGTTATTTCCTTCTATACTAACTTTTTTTATGGAAAAGTTTCCAAAGAGATAGTTAAATATATAAAGGTCATGCCACGCAAGGTCAAAAAAAGGATTTATATATCCCTTTCCTAAGTTTAACCTATAACCTTCAACATTCTCGACTTTACCATTTATCTTTAAATTTCTAACGCTACTTGAGTTAAGCTCAATTTCTGACACAGCTAAGATAACGTTGTTTTTATATGCGAAATCTAAGATATCTTCAAAATCTCTTCTTGAAAGGGCAGGGGGTTTTTCTACCATTACGTTTATGTTTCTCTCGATAGCTTTTCTTGCTATAGGTATATGGGAGGTTGGAGAGGTTGCAACAAATAAAAAGTTTATATTCTCTTTTTCAAGAGCTTCTTCTAAATCTGTGTATTTTGGCACATCTTCTGGATACTTCTCAAACTGAGACTGGTTAGAGTCTATGAGAACATAGTCTAAATTTAACTCTCTAAACTTATTTACATATTTACTTCCCATATTTCCTATGCCAACTATTCCTACCTTCAAAACACACTCCAACGCTTTTTCCAAAAATTAAGCAAAAATTATACCAAAATAAACTTTTTAAAAATAAATTAAAATCTTATAGTATTTTTTTGAAAATTTGCAAAATTAAGAAATCAGCCCGTGCTTCTTTAGAACATCTTTTAACTTCTCTTCGTTTTTTGAGTTCATATAGTAAAGTGGAAGTCTTAACTCTCCACTGTCTATAAGTCCCATAAGGTATGCAGCTGTTTTTACAGGTATAGGGTTTGTTTCTATAAACAGGACTTTAAACAAGTCCCAATATTTGTTGTGAATTTTTAGAGCTTCGTCAAACTTGCCTTCTAAGGCCAGCTTACACATCTGAGATATCTCTTTTGGAATTATATTGTTTGCAACTGAGATAACTCCCTTTGCACCGACAGCCATCATAGGAAGGGTTAAAGCATCATCTCCAGATAGTATTAAAACCTCTTCGTTTGTAAGGGATATAGTTTCTGAAACTCTTGCAACGTTTCCAGTTGCTTCTTTTATCCCAATTACGTTAGGAAAATCAGAGTAAAGTCTTGCAAAAGTCTCTGGTAGCATATCAACACCTGTTCTTGATGGAATGTTGTAAAGGATAAGTGGTATGTTGGTTTCTTCTGCTATAGCTTTAAAGTGCTGGTATATCCCTTCCTGAGTAGGTTTATTGTAGTAAGGTACAACCTGTAAAGAAGCATCAGCTCCTACTTTTTCTGCAAACTTGGTAAGGAGTATAGCCTCATGGGTAGAGTTTGCTCCTGTTCCTGCTATTATAGGTATTCTCTTATGGGCATACTCAACAGCAAGCTCAATTAAAAGCTCATGTTCTTCATAGGTTAAAGTAGGAGACTCTCCCGTTGTTCCTGCTACAACGATTGCATCTGTTTGATTTTCTATATGAAACTCTATTAATTTTTTTAGAGATTTTCTGTCTAAGGAACCATCTTTAAATGGCGTTATAAGAGCAACAACAGAGCCGTAAAACATAACTGCCTCCGGTTTTAAAATGATAGAATAATTATAGATGTTTTTTAATAAACTTACAAGGTTGTATATCAAATGGAAGAGAAAGTTTTAGTAAAAAATTTAAAAGAGTTGGAAAGCTTTACACAAGATTTTTCAAAAAGATTAAAAGGAAACGAAGTTATCTTACTTGAAGGAGACTTAGGAGCTGGAAAGACAACTTTTACAAAGTATTTACTAAAAGCTTTAGGGGTTGAAGAGGAAGTAACATCTCCTACCTTTGGAATAATGAATCAGTATGAAGGGAAAAACTTTGATATATATCATCTGGATATGTATAGAATAAACAGCTTTGACATATCAGACTTTATTGGGAAAGGATTAGTTATCATTGAGTGGCCAAAGGAAAACATTGATTATAAAAATGTTTACAAGATAACCATAAACCAGTTAGAAGATGATAGTAGATTGTTTATAATAGAAGGGGGATAACCCCCTTCCAAAAATTATTCTAATATTTCTAAAACTGCTTTCTTATTGGCTTTTCTTGAAACAGCTGCCAGAATAGTTCTCATAGCTCTTGCTGTTCTACCTTGCTTTCCGATTACTTTTCCTAAGTCTTCTGGAGCTACTTTAAGCTCAACAACAGTTGTTTTTTCTCCCTCAATCTCTTTAACTTCAACTTTCTCAGGGTGGTCTACGATAGCTTTTGCCATCTGTTCTACAATTTCTGTAAGCTTGCTCATCACCATTCCTCCTTTCAAGTAGTTAGTTTTCTAATCCGAAAGATTTCAATATTTTAAGCGCCCTTTCAGTAGGTTGAGCTCCTTTACTGATCCATTCTTTTGCCTTTTCTACATTTACATTCCCAGTTTTTAATATTGGGTCATAAGTTCCTAAATACTCTATAGCCTTTCCTTCTCTTGGTTTTTTACTATCTATAACTACCATTCTAAAAACTGGATGCTTCTTTCTTCCTGCTCTTGCAAGTCTTATCTTAACCAAAAGGTTAACCTCCTTCACAAAGTTTTTGAATAAGATATTATAGCAAAAAAATTTAATAAATGCTATAATTTTTACATCCTTAAAATAAAAGGGGTTTTCAGCATGATTTTATGTAAGGTTCCTGTTTTTGATGATAAAAAAAATCTCTATGCCTATGAAATAAAATACGAAAGAGAAGAATCTAATCTAAACCAAATGATAAAAGATTTATACTACACCATATCTCAATTAGATATAAAAAAATTTTTAAGTGGAAAGAATGCCTTTATAAAGGTTCACCCGGATGTAATAATTTTCACAGATTTTTTAAATCTGATAAACAAGGAAGTATTTATTTTAGAAGTAGAGTCAAAATATTTAAAATCTAAAATTTTATTAGATAAGTTAAAATCCTTAAAGGAAGAAGGATTTACCTTCTCTTTAGAAGTCTCTGAAGGAGAGTTTAACCCAGACACATACCTACCTGCCGTAAGTATATTTGAGTATTTATCTGTAAGTTTAAAAAACTTTAACTCAGATAAAGAAAAATTTATAAGTCTTATTCATGAGCTACCTTTTATGCTAAAAGCAGAAGATGTCGATAGTAATGAAGACTTTAACAAAGCATTAAATCTTGGATTTAAACTCTTTGAAGGAGAATTTTTTACAAAACCAGAGCAGTTAACTACGAAAGAAGAAAGTTTTAATAAGTTAGAGGTTTTAAAATTAATTAGATATGTAACTGAAGAAGATGATCTAAACGATATTGCAGAAGCGATAAAAGCGAATCCTGATATAAGTGTAGCACTACTTAAGTATGTAAACTCATCATTCTTTTACTTAGCAAATCCTATTACATCAATAAATAGAGCTGTTATTTATCTGGGGAGAAAGAACATTTTAAGTTGGCTGCTTTTAATTTCTATGATTTCTGTAGCTAAAAATGATATGGATATAGAAGCTGTTAAAATGGAACTGTTTAGAGGTAAATTTATGGAATTGTTGAGCTTAAAAATAAACCCTGATCAAAATATAGCAGATACTGCTTTTTTAGTCGGTGTTTTGTCTTTAGCAGAAAAGATATTTAAAGTTGATATAAAGACAATTTTAAATGATTTAAAACTATCCCAAGAATTTGAAAAGGTTTTAGTAGAGAGATCTGGATACTTTGGAGAGTTGTTAAATTTTGTGATAAACATTGAGAAAAACAATTTAAAAGAAGTAAAGAAGTTTAAAGAAAATTATGGTTTATCAGACAAAGAAATAGGGGACATTACTGTTGAAACTTATAAATGGATAGATACCATTTTTGAGATAGTGAGGTAATGTTATGGTTATAACAGAAGAAAAAATTGATGTAATTTTTTCTAGACTTTTGACATACGTTGAAAAAAAATTTAAATCTTTTTTATGTAAAGAAAGTCTATTCCAAATAAAAGATTTACTTACTCAAACATTAAAAGATAAAAATAAGGTTAAATCTTTTGAAGAAATAGGATTATTTTTTGCAGAAAGCGATGTTATTTTTGTTGAAGCTGTATCTCTTTTTGACTTTTTGAGAAAAAATTTCATAGCCCACTTACCTAACAATGTAGATTTAAGAGAAGCTAAGAGGGTAGAGAGACTTTTTGAAGATATAGTAAACTCCTTTTCAAAAGGATATGTTGAAAGTTATACTAAAAGAGAAATAAACAACTTAACATTTTTAGAAAACCATATAATACCAAGTGAGATGATTTATCAGCTCTCTAGACCTTTAAAATCACATATTGAGTATCTTAGAAACTTTCTATACTCAATCATTACTGATAGAGATTTTGATAGTGTAGACTACAAATCCTGTGAGTTTAGAATCTGGTTAAAGGAAGAAGGAAAACAGCTTATAGAAGAAGAGATAATATTCAAAAACATTAAATTCTTACATAAAAACTTCCATAATTTAATAGAAATAGCTCAAAGCTATAAAAATCAAGGATTTTATAAAGAATTATTCTTCATCTTAAATGAAATAGAAAATATTCTACTTCAGAATATAAATAACTTTTCTTACCTAAACACTAAACTTTTAGCACTTGAATTTGCTAAAGATCCATTAACAGGAGTTTCGACAAGAAGAGGATTTAACGTAATTTTACAAAAGCACTTTGAAATTTCTGAGCTTACAAGACTTCCTATATCAATCATAATTGCAGATATTGACTTTTTTAAAAAGATAAATGATACTTACGGTCATTTAGCTGGAGATGAAGCTTTAAAACATTTCGTTAAAATAATAAAGCAAAACTTGAGAAAATCTGACTATATATTCAGATTTGGTGGTGAGGAGTTTATAATTCTCCTTCCAAACACAACTTTAGAAGAAGCTATTGTAATAGCTGAAAAAATAAGAGAAACTTTAGAAAAAACACCTTTGATATACAACGGAAAAGAGATTAAGATAACAGCAAGTTTTGGAGTTAAAGAAGTACATCCAGGAGAACCTGTAGATAGGATAATAGAAGATGTAGATAAAAAACTATACAAGGCTAAAGAATCTGGAAGGAACAAGGTTATTTATTAAATATAGCCTAAACTTCTTAACCTTAATTTTGCATCACTTTCCCATCCTCTTTTTCCATCAGTTAAATTGAGAGCTGTCTTTAAGTTTTCAATTGCAAGATTTTTATCTCCGTATTCTTGGTAAGCCACACCTAAAAAGTAGTAAAGGTCTGGATTAGTATCTATGAGTTTTTTAGCATCTTCTAATACAATTATAGCTTCTTTATACTGGTTCATCTTTACCAAAGAAGCTCCTAAAATCAGTCTTGGGAGGAAGTAGTTTTTATCTAAATTGTAAGCTTTTACCGAGTCTAAATAAGCTTTTTGGTAGTCTTTTAAACTATAGTAAACTAAAGCTCTGTAAGTGTAAGCAGCATTATTGTTAGGAAATAGGGAAATAGCTTTGTTAAGGTTTGATAATGCTGCAGAGAAGTTTTTATTTTTTATGTTTTCCTTTGCATCTTCTACAAGTTGAAAACTTTCATTGGTTTTTAAAAGTTTTTGCTTTACGATTTTAAACTCTTCACTGTCTTTTTTCAAAAGTAATTTATCAGGATACTTTGTTTCTATCAAGATAGATACATTTTTTATTCTATCTTCAGGTAAAGGGTGGGTTAAAAGCCACTTAGGTGCGTTTACTTTTTCCATAGATTTGAATTTTTCAAAAGTGGATATCAAACCTCTTGGGTCGTATCCAGCTTCATAGGTAAACCTAACTCCAAGGGCATCCGCTTCATTTTCTTGGTCTCGGCTGTACTTTAACTGTAAAAGTCCTGCTGATACCTGTGCCAGCTGCATTATAAGCTGTTGATACTGAGAGTTTGAGGTGGCAATAGCTAAAATGTTTAAAAGTATGTTTATTCCGTAAGTCTTTTCTAAAAATTTTGCGTGGTGTCTTGCTGTGATGTGTCCTACCTCGTGGGCTATTACACCTGCAAGTTCAGACTCATTGTCTAATATAAGGACAAGTCCTCTGTTTACAAAAACTGGTCCTCCAGGGAGAGCAAAGGCGTTTACTTCTTTTGAATTAACTAAGAAAAATTGGTAATCAACTTGTCTTGGAGATTTTGATGCTACTTTATATCCTATTTTTCTTATGTAGTTTTGAACTTCTTCATCAGGATAAAGTCCATTGTTTTCATTTATTGCTTGAGGGATTACTTTTTTCCCTATGGCTATCTCTTGTTCTGGTGGTAATAATGTAAAAGTAGGTTTACCAGTTAAAGGGTCTTGAACTGTAGCACAAGACAAAACCAAAAATAATAAAAATAAACTAAAGATACCTAACTTTCTAACCATACAAAAACTCCGTATCAAACAGTACTACTCTAATTTTATCATCTTTTTTTAACGATTCAACACCTACTTCTACTATACCTAAGCCATTGGCGTTAACCATTCCTGTTAATATGTTGGAACCTTGCTTTCCGAATGGTGTTGCGTAGAAATTTCCATTTTTATATTCAACATTGACTCTTATAAACTCAAGTCTATCAGCTGATTTCCTGCTAAAATCTTGAGTTAAGATAGCATCTACAGTAAGACTGTGTATTTTTTCATATCCCATCATTTTACTTAAAGCAGGTTTTACAAAAACTTCAAAAACAACCATAGATGCAACCGGATTACCCGGAATACCAAAAAATAGTTTACTGTTATCTTCTCCCCAAGTTCCAAAAACAAGAGGTTTACCCGGTTTTATAGCAACTTTCCAAAAATGAATATTAACATTTAAAACTTCTTTTACAAAATCCTTAACCAAATCGTACTCTCCTACAGACACTCCACCTGTTGTAAGAACTATATCAAAGTTTTTAGCGTATTTTAACTTTTCTCTTATATCTTCTGGGTTATCCTTTGCAAATCCTATAACTGTAGGATAAGCACCTACTTGTAATACTTGGGCGTAAAGAGAGTACGTATTTGATGTTCTTATTTGGGACTCTTTTGTTATAGGCTCTGCTAAGTCTAAAATCTCATCTCCTGTTGTGATTATTGCTACTCTAGGTTTTTGGTAAACGTATACTGTAGGTTTGTTTACTGAAGAAAGTATTCCTATTTCAGGTGGTCTTAGGGTTTTTCCAGATTTTATTAAAACATCTCCTTTTTTATAATCTCCAGCTTTTGGTCTTATGTTAGAACCTTTTTTTAACTCTTTGTATATGTATACTTTTCCATCTTCAACCTTTGTAAACTCTTTTTGAATTACTGTGTCAGCTCCTTGGGGAATGAGAGCACCAGTGTATATAGGTATAGCATAGCCTTTTTCTAATACTGGTGGAATGTCTCCAGCTTTACTTTCTCCGAATATTTTTAAAACTGCTGGATTTGTCTGGCTTGCACCTACTATATCTTCATACCTTACTGCAAAACCATCCATACCACTGTTATCAGCAGGTGGATTATCTCTGTCTGCCACTATGTCTTCTGCTAAAACTCTGTTTAGAGCATCATTTAAAAAAACTTTTTCTTTTCCTAAGATTTTTGTATTTTCAAGTATTACACTTAATGCTTCTTGATACGTTAACATTACTTAGCCTCCATATCTTGTAATGCAATGACGTTTAAACCTTTTTCCTTGTAAGACTTTATTGCCATAACTGCAGCAGAAGCTCCTCTTACAGTGGTAAAGTAAGGTGTTTTTGTAGCTACAGCCGCTCTTCTTATGTAGTATGCGTCTGACCTTTCTCTTTTTCCAGATGGAGTATTTATAATCATAGCTATCTCACTATTTTTTATCCTATCTACTATATTTGGTCTTTCTTCAGATAACTTGTTTACAAGAGTTGCATTAATACCGTTTTGTTGTAAAAATCTATAGGTTCCAGAAGTGGCGTATATCTTAAATCCAAGGTCTAAAAGTTGTTTTGCTATATCTATTATTTGTGGTTTATCTTTATCTGCTACTGAGATAAAGACGTTTCCTGATTGAGGTAGTATTTGTCCGGCTCCTGCTTGAGCTTTCCAGTAAGCAAGTCCAAAGTCCTTGTCTATTCCCATAACTTCTCCCGTACTCTTCATCTCAGGTCCAAGTATAGGGTCTACCTCTGGAAACCTGTTCCAAGGAAATACTACTTCCTTAACTGCGTAGTAAGGAAAGTCAACTGATAAAAAGTCAGAAGCTGGATGAACATCTTTTATTTGGAAAACTTGAGGAACTATTTCTTTTAACTTTTTACCTACCATAACTTTTGATGCAATTTTAGCTAAAGGATAACCGATAGCTTTACTTACAAATGGAACTGTTCTTGATGCTCTTGGATTTGCTTCTATTACGTATATCTCACCGTCTTTTATTGCATACTGTATGTTTATAAGTCCTATTGTGTTTAAAGCTTTTGCAAGTTTTTTAGATTGCTGTTTTATTTTTACTACTATCTCATCATCAAGAGTGTAGTGAGGAATACAGGTTGCACTGTCTCCTGAGTGAATTCCTGCCTCTTCAATATGCTCCATCACAGCTCCAACCAAAACATCATCACCATCACATACACAGTCAACATCAACCTCAATACTTCCATCTAAAAACTTATCTATTAAAATTGGTTTATCTTCTGTTACAGTTACAGCTTCTTCTATATACTGAAGTAGCTCTGATGTATCGTAAACTAGTCTCATCGCCCTTCCACCTAAAACGTAGGAAGGTCTTACTAAAACTGGGTATCCTATCTCTTCAGCAATTTTTAGAGCTTCCTCTTTTGACCTTGCTATACCACTTTCAGGTTGTTTTAAACCTAAACTTATAATTAGGTCTCTAAATCTTTCTCTATCTTCTGCTATATCTATACTTTCTGGAGATGTTCCCAAAATAGGGACATTTAACTTTTCAAGGGGTTTTGCAAGTTTTAAAGGTGTTTGACCTCCAAACTGAACAACAACACCATCAGGTTTTTCCCTTTCTATTATGTTGAAAACATCCTCTAAAACTATAGGTTCAAAAAAGAGTTTATCTGAAGTGTCGTAGTCTGTAGAGACTGTTTCAGGGTTGCAGTTTACCATTATTGCTTGGTATCCTTCTTCTCTTAATGACCAAACACAGTGAACACAAGCGTAATCAAACTCAACACCTTGTCCTATTCTGTTAGGACCACTTCCTAAAATTATTACTTTCTTCATTTTGCCTCCAAGATTTTTTTAAAATCTTCTATCAACTCTTTCATATGGGTAAAACGGTGATTACCGCCGGGATACATTACAACGTGAAAACCTTTAAAGTATTCTGCCGTCTTTTTACTATCTAAAAGTTCATCTTCTTCATCTAAATAAACGTAAACTAAATCTTTTAAAGAGTTTAAGTCTTTAATATAGTAATTTTTTAGCTTTTCAAGATGATCTTGAGTGAATATGTACTCTTCGTCTGTTTTAAAGTTTTTTTGGGGTCCAACTTGTTTTTGTAATGAAGTGTAAGGGTCTATAGAAGGATTTATTAGTACACTAGGAACTTTAAATCTCTCTGTTAAGTAAAGAGCGTAAAACCCTCCTAAAGATGTGCCAAATATATAAAGCTTATCTTTTTCTTTTATTGCTTTTACCAAAAACTCAAGTTGAGATACAGCTTCTTCCGGGTCGTAATGTAAAGTTGGAGATATTACATTTCTTGGTTTAAATGCCTCCCTTAAATAGTTAATCTTATCACCGTAGCCAGCTGAGTTAAATCCGTGAATGTAAAGTATTTTCATAGTACTACTCCTGTTTTTCTTTTAGGATACTTATAAATTCTTCAATACTGTTAACCTTTACAGCTCTTTTTCTTAAATCTTTTAATACTGTTAAATCATTGATAGACTTTACTTTGTTTTTTAAATCTTCAGAAACAAAATCAAACTTGGCTTCTAATATCTCAATGATAGAATCTTGAGCATCTAAGATTTGACCTTGTTGTAGACCTTGTTGTAGGCCTTGTTGTAGTCCTTGTTGTAGGCCTTGTTGTAGTCCTTCTTCCATACCTTTCTTTAGTCCTTCCATCTTCCATTTTTCTGTTAGAGTCATCATCTTCTCTTCACCTCCTATCTCTTCTAATATTTTCTCTATTGTTTCTAAATCTTTTTTAACTATTACTGTATAGTCGATAATAATATAAAGGCAGTCTTTCACATCATCAAGGATAAGTTTTTCCAATACAGGTCTTAGGTATTTTAGGTCTTTGAAAATATTTTTTAAAGTAAACACTCCAGAAATTAAGCAAGCATTCAAATAAATCTTTTCTATCAAGAAACTCTCATCTACTTTAGATACATCGAAAAGTATATAACTTAAAGAGTGTAAGTACTTTTCCAAATTACCTAAAGTATTAAACTGTTGAGGTATGTCTGTGGGTATGTTCCAACTTTTTTCTCCGTGATAAAAAACTATTGGTATAACAGGTCTATACGGTCTTGATAGTCTCTCATCTTCTTCCATCATAACTGATTTATAAAATGAGATTTGGGATGGAGTATGTTTATCTGGGTAAGATTTATGCTCAAAAACTATGTATATCTGTCCATCGATTGTGTTTCCTTCCTTATCCTTAAGTTTACAATCAAATGCTAAATCAAGGAAAAATTTTTTATACTTTTTAGAAAATTTCTCTGTATCAGAAAGTTTTAAAGAGTTTGGAATAATGCATTCATAAAGTTGAGGTAAAAATATCTCTAAGAAAGATTCTACATTCTGTTTTTGACTAAATATCATCTTAAAAAACCAGTCATGAGGAGATTTTTCAATAGACAACTGTTTTACCTCGTTTATAAGAATAATCTTATTCCTGCTACTCCATAGACACCAGTTTTAAGTATTTCTTCAACATTGGAATTGTTAATACCTCCAAGGGCATAAACAGGAATCTTAGCAACTTCTAAAACCTTTTTTAATCCTTCTATACCAATTGGTTTTCCTTTCCCCTCTACTTCAAAAATAGGAGATATGAAAACGTAGTCAGCTCCCTCATCCTCAGCATTTAAAACATCTTCTACACTATGGCAAGATTTACCAACTATTAAATCAGGAAATTTTCGTTTAACAACACTTACAGGAACGCTTCTTGAGGTAAGATGAACACCGTCTAACCCTAACATATAAGCTATGTCAACCCTTGAATTTATAAAAATTTTAGCATCATAACCTTTTGATATCTCTAAAACACTTTCTGCTAACTTGTATAGTTCATCATCAGGTAAGTCCTTTTCCCTTATTTGAATAAGTCTTACACCTTTTTCTAAAACTTCTTTTACAGTATCTAAAAAAGGTTTTTTAAACTTTTTTCTATCTGTTATAAAGTAAAACCTATGCATCACTCTTTATCTCTGTCTAAATAAACGAAAATCCCGAAAATAACAAAAGTGAATATAACCATTCCTAAGATTATGATGGGAAACCAAGTACCTACGTCCATAGTCTCACCTCCGATATGATATAATTATATCCTATTTTAAATAACATCGGAGTGAAAATGAGCCTAAAAGACAAAATTGCTTTATTTTTAGCTACATCCTTCTACTTAGGAAAGTTTCCAATAGCTCCTGGTACTGTAGGAACGTTAGGTGCAATACCTTTTTTTTACCTATACTGGGACAAAGGTTTAATGGCTCAAATATCTATAACGTTGTCTGTTATTTTTATAGGTATATGGGCTTCTTACGAAGTTAGCAGGATTTACAATGATAAAGACCCTTCCTTTGTAAGTATAGATGAGGTAGCTGGGTATATGATTACAATGTTGGGTATAGACCCTTCTAAAATACAGTTAAATCAAGCATTAACTTACTTTATCTTGGGTTTTATAATTTTTAGGATAGTAGATATAGTAAAACCTCCTCCAATAAAAGCTCTTGAAAAGTATCCTATGGGTGTGGGAATAGTTGTAGATGATGTTATGGCAGGGATTTACAGCTGGATGACTTTACACTCTTTAATCTGGATTTTTAAATTTTAAAGAAGGGGTAGAAGATGCTGACTTACAAAGATGCTGGAGTTGACATAGAAAAAGCTGATAAGTTTGTAGAAGAAATTAAAGGATACGCTAAAAAGACTTTTACAAAAAATGTAATAACACCGATTGGTGGTTTTGCTTCAGCATATCTTTTAGATATCTTAAAGTACAAAAACCCTGTTATAACCTCTTCAACTGATGGAGTGGGCACAAAACTTAAAATAGCTCAAATCCTTGATAAACACGACACAATAGGAATAGACCTTGTGGCAATGTGTGTTAACGATTTAATCACTACAACGTCAAAACCTTTATTTTTCCTTGATTACTTTGCAACAGGAAAACTAAAACCACAAACAGCTGTAGAAGTTATAAAAGGTATTGCAAAAGGATGTGAATTAGCAGGATGTTCTTTGGTAGGTGGAGAAACCGCAGAAATGCCTGGAATGTACGATGAAGGAGAGTACGACCTTGCAGGTTTTGCAGTAGGGATAGTAGAAAAAGACAAGATGTTAGATGGAAGTAAAACAGAAAAAGGAAATATTTTAATCGGTCTTACATCTTCAGGTATTCACAGTAATGGCTACTCTTTAGTTAGAAAGATTGTAGAGATAAAGGGATATGACTATAAAGATTACTTTGAAGAGTTTTGTAAAACCTTAGGAGAAGAGCTTTTAACACCAACTAAGATATACGTTAACACTGTTTTAACTCTGGCAGAAAAGATAGATATAAAATCCATTGCCCATATAACAGGTGGAGGAATTCCCGGAAACTTAATAAGAGTTATAAAAGATGGTCTTAAAGCAGTTATAGAAGAAGGTTCATGGGAAGTTTTACCTATATTTAAATGGATACAAAAAGAAGGAAATGTACCAAAAGAAGAGATGTATAAAACATTTAATATGGGAATAGGTTTGATTATAGCTATAGATAAAAAAGATGAAAAAGAAACTATCAAAATACTTGAAGATTTAGGAGAAAAACCTTTCATAATAGGATATATAGAAGAAGGAGAAAAATCAGTTAATATCGTATAGGGAGATACTTTGAAAAACTTAGTAGTACTTATATCTGGAAGAGGTTCTAACCTAAAAGCCATAATAAATGCTATCGAAAGTAGAAAGATAAATGCAAAAATATCTTTAGTCTTATCTAACAAAAAAGAGGCTAAAGGTTTAGAGATAGCAAAAAATCATGGAATAAAAACCAAGTTTATAGACCCCTCCTTTTTCTCTTCAAGGGAAGGATACGACATATACATTGCAGAACTTATTAAAAAAGAAAAGCCAGACCTAATAGTTTTAGCAGGTTATATGAGGATATTAAGTGATGAGTTTATTGATGCTTTTGAAGGAAAAATTGTAAACATACATCCTTCTTTAATTCCTGCTTTTCAAGGTAAAAATGCACAAAAACAAGCCTTAGAGTTTGGCTCTCTTATTACAGGTTGTTCTGTTCATTTTGTTACTAAAGATTTAGACAGTGGTCCTGTTATCATTCAAGCAGCTGTCCCAGTTTTACCAGAAGATACAGAAGAGACTTTATCAGAAAGGATTCTTTCTTATGAACATAGGATATATCCACAGGCAATAAAATGGATATTGGAAGGTAGAGTTAAAGTTGAAGGGAGAAAAGTGATAGTTAAAGATGCAAAGTATGGAACTATACCTGTAAATCCATCTCTTGAAGATTTTTAGAAAAAGAGTATAATAGTTAGTGAATATTAACTGGAGGTGTGGTTATGTCAACAACAGTGGCACAAGGACAAAGTTGTCCACAACCAAGCTTTTTTGAAAAAAATAAGTTTACAATTCTTAGAAACATAGCGTATTTAACGGTTATATTTTTACTCATAGTCCTTCCTACATTTAACATTGTAAAAATAGATATAGCAAGAAACCAATCTTTCATTTTTGGTAAACCTGTTTCTTTAGCTGAAGGACTTGCTCCAGTAATATTTGCCGCAGGTATATTTGCCATACTTGTTATAGTTTTAAACCTTATACTTGGAAGAGTTTTCTGTGGATGGATATGCCCAGGTGGTTGGTTTGCAGAACTACAAGAAAAATTTAGAAGAATGTGGTGGACTCCAAAATCAAAAGCAGGAGAGAAGATTACTTATATAGTATTCACCCTAATCACATCAGTACTTTTTTCGCTTTTATTTTTAAACTGGGTTACAGATTTAAGAGTTTTCTTCTATAAAACAAATCCTTCTTTTATACCTATGTGGCTTGTATTTTTAGGTATGACTGGAATGTTTTACTTTGAACTTTTCATAGGTAAAAGATGGTGTAGAGTTTTCTGCCCTACAGGAATTTACCAAAAAATAACACCTTATCACCATCTTTACAAACCAACATTAGTAAATGTAGATGCTTGTACTGACTGTAGAGAATGTGTGAAAAACTGTCCTATGGCGCTAGACCCAAGAAGGATGGCTTACATAAATGACTTTTATAAAGGAATAGCTGCTTGTATAGAGTGTTATAACTGTATAGACTCATGTACAAAAGCTCAATCAGAAAAATGTTTACCAGTTGCTATGGGTATTGTTAAAGAATTACCTCCAAGAGACCCTGACTTTATATCTGGAAAATCTCTGCAAAAACATTAACTTTATATTTATCCCCCCTCCCAAATCCCCTCCCCTGGCTTCCCGTCAAAGGGAAGCCCTTTTTTATTTTTTTTATTTTATAATATTAATAAACACTGGAGGTAGCACTTTGCTGACAATAAAAAAACAGTTAATACAACAGATAAAAAAACAAGCAGAAGAAGGATATCCATACGAAATATGTGGCTTTTTAATCGGTAAACAAGATTACGAAAAAAACTCAAGGGAAGTATTTGAGATAATTCAGGTAGAAAATCAAAATAAAGAAAGGGCTAACGATAGATTTGATATCTCACCAAAAGATTATATGAGAGTAGAAAATTACGCTGATAGTAAAGGTTTACAGATAGTAGGGATATACCATTCCCATCCAGACCATCCAGACAGACCATCTCAAACAGACCTGCTTTACGCTCTTGAAGATATGTCATATATTATAGTAAGTGTTCAAAATGCAAGAGCAGTGTCTTATAGGAGCTTTTTTTTAGAAGAAGGAAAATTTGAGGAAGAGGTAGTTGTAGAGAATGATTAACTTAAAAAATCTTAACTTTAAAGAGCTGGAAAATTTTGTAGTAGAAAACGGATGGCCAAAATTTAGAGCAAAACAGATTGCAAAGTGGCTTTACAATAAAAAAGTTGAATCTTTTGACCAGATGACAGACCTATCAAAAGAGATAAGGCAGACTTTGAAAGAAAAATGTGAAATAAACTCATTAAAGCTACTTACTTACCAACAGTCCAAAATTGATGGTAGTATCAAGTTTTTATGGCAGCTGAAAGATGGAAACACTATAGAAACAGTTTTAATAAACGAAAAAAACCATAAAACTCTATGCGTATCTACTCAAGTAGGTTGTGCGGTAGGGTGTAAGTTTTGCTACACAACAAAAGATGGTCTTATAAGAAATCTTGAAACAGCGGAGATAGTAGACCAATATATAAACGTTCAAAGATTTTTGGGAGATGAAGAAGAAAACAGAATATCTAACATTGTCTACATGGGAATGGGAGAGCCACTTGCAAATTATGACAACGTTAAAAAATCTGTTCAAATATTTACCCATCCTGATATGTGTAAACTTTCCCATAGAAAGATAACCATATCATCAAGTGGAATACTACACCAAATCAAGAGAATGTTTGAAGATAAAGACTTTCCACAGGTAAAACTTGCTGTATCGCTAAACGCATCTCATCAAAGTCAAAGGTCTTACCTTATGCCTATATCCCAAACAAACACATTAGAAGACCTTATGGATTTACTTAGAAAACTACCCTTAAAACCTGGTTGGAGAATAACCCTTGAATATGTTCTTATAAAGAATGTAAATGATACAGTTGAAGATGCTAAAAGGTTAGTAAACCTTATTAAAAAAGACAAACACAGATTTAAAGTAAACCTTATTCCATTTAACCCTTATCCAGGTTCTGATTTTGAAAGACCAGAAGAAAGTAGAGTTTTAGCCTTTGAAAAAGTACTATGGGATAACAATATAGCAACCTTCATAAGATGGAGTAAAGGAAGAGATATAGACGCAGCCTGTGGTCAACTTAGAAAAAAGGAGATGCTATTTTTAAATGCTTGAGTTTATAAAAGGAAAGATTGTAAAAGTAGATAAAAATAAAATTATTGTTGAAAAAGATGGTTTTGGAATAAAGATTAATGTCCCAGACAGTGAAAAATTCTCAGACGAAGATACAGTATACACAATTTTAAAAGTAAAAGAAGAAGAAATCCGTGTCATAGGTTTTAAAACACAAGAAGAAAAAGAGTTGTTTAATAAACTTACCCAGATACATGGAGTGGGAGAAAAACATGCACTGGCTATACTTGGACACTTCTCAATAGATGAGTTTATAGACATATTAGACCAATCAGATGTAGACAGTTTAACAAAAGTCCAAGGTATAGGTAAAAAAACAGCCCAAAGAATAATAGTTGAGTTAAAAGGTAAAGTAGATTTTTCTGAAAACTCCTTAATACAAGATTTTGTCAAAACACTAACAAATTTAGGTTTTGATAAAGAGCAATCTTACAAAGTTGTTAGAAAACTGTTAAAAGAAGATAACAACGTAGAAAACATCTTAAAAAAAGCTATATCTACTCTCTCTTCCCATACTTGATAAATTTTGCTATCTCTAAAATAAATCTGTTAGTAATATCTTCAAACTCTGAATTTACAAGATTGTATAAAAACTCTCTATCTACTTCTTTTGTAGGGTCTGCCAAAGTGTCCCTTAAAGAAGAAATAGTTGACAACTTCTGGGCAATATCTTGAGATATAACGTTATTTCCTCCTAAACCTTTAAAACAGTCTTTACTTGGCTTTAAACCTATCTGCCTTGATACGTGTCTACATATCCACAATGCACTATCTATTGCAACTACCAAAAAATAACGGCTTCTATCAATTGCAAAACTACTTTTTAAAAACTCTTCTTTTGACATTTTCTTAAAAGGTTCAAGTCTCTTTATCTCACCTTTTATTACAGATGCATGATGGTTTAGTTTAACTAAGTTAACAGGAATTGCAAGCTTTGGCTGTTTTTCCTTCAACTGTTTGACTACTTGTGATAATTCCTTTAAAAATAAAGAATTTAAAGTATCTACAATCTCTTTTGACAGATAGTAGAGCTCCCTTTCTGAGTAGTTAAAACCACTTTCAAATAGATTTACCTTAAACTTTGTAAAGTCTTGAAGTAATCTATTTAACTTCTCTGAAAATACACCTTCTTGGGATAGTCTTTCTAAACAGTTTTCTTTTATCTTTTCGTTATGTATGTTAGATAAAATATGACAGGCTATAGCTTCAAGCTCATCGTAAAGTATTATAAGATAGTACTTTACTCTATCAGGATACATGGGAGTTTTTAAAAACGCATCTTCTCCCATCTCAAGTATTTTAGATACTTTTTTTAAGGCACTGTTTACCTTTGTGGCTTTTTCGTTTAAAAACTCTATATTAAGCATTTTCTCACCTTTTGGAAAATTTGCAAAACTGCAAAACACTCTACTACAATATAATAGCATTTTTAAGAAAATAGCTTGGGCATAAATTTTGCCTACACTGTTTTGAAAATCATAGTAGGAGATTAATATGATTTGCCAATTTCAAAGAACGATAAAAAAACCTGTTGTAATAGAAGGAGTAGGATTACATACAGGAAAGAAAGTAAAAGTGAAACTTTATCCAGCTAAAAAGAATGAAGGAATTAACTTCATAAGAAAAAATACACTTATACCTGCAAAAATAGAATTTGCCCACAGTTTTGAGTACTCTACTTCATTAATGAAAAGCGGTGTTGTAATCAGAACAGTTGAACATCTTATGGCAGCTCTCTATTTTACGGCAATAGATAATATCTATGTAGAGGTAGATGAAGAAGAACTTCCTATATTAGATGGAAGTAGTAAAGAGTTTGTAGACGCAATTAAAAGTGCAGGTATACAGACTTTAAACGAAGAAAAGTTTTACGCAGTTTTAGAAAATCCTGTTTATATAAACCAAGGAGATAAATACATAGAAGGAAGACCTTCAAATATAATGAAATTTACTTACAAAGCTGATTACAATAACACAATCATAGGTAAAAGATCCTTTACTTACATGCCAAACGATAAAGAGTCTTACAAAGGTCTATTTTCAGCAAGGACTTACTGCTTTTTAGAAGAGGTAGAGTATCTAAAAAATATGGGTCTTGCAAAAGGTGGCTCTTTAAAAAATGCTATCGTTTTTCACAACAACACAGTGTTAAACCAAGAAGGTTTAAGGTTTGAAGATGAACCTGTTAGACACAAAGTTTTAGATTTAGTAGGAGATTTATACTTACTTGGATATCCAATAATAGGAGAAATCTACTCATTTAAAGGTGGACACAGGTTAAACGCTGAGTTTGTTAAAGCTTTATTACACACAGACTCAATCTCTATAAAACCAGCATCAGAAATAAAGGAGTTTGTGGAAGGAGCTACTTTTGTAAAGGTAGTTTAGTTTTTTCTTTATCCTTTTCTATCAGCTATCACATTGTCATCTATCCTTTCTGTTCTGATATCATAAATTAGTTAAAATAACTTTTTAAAAGGTGGAAAAATATGGAGTGTAGAAAAGAAGGAGAAAATTTTCAAAAATTAGTTGATATAGTGGAAAGATTAAGAAGAGAATGTCCATGGGATAGACAGCAGACAAATCAATCAATAAAGAATAACCTGATAGAAGAAGCTTACGAACTGTTAGAAGCAATAGAAGAAAACGATAACGAAAAAATGATTGAAGAACTTGGAGATGTTTTACTTCAGGTTGTATTTCACAGCCAGATAAAAAAAGATGAAAACTCCTTCGATATTAACACAGTAATAGAAAATCTCATAGAAAAACTCATAAGAAGACATCCACACGTTTTTGGAGATACTCAAGTGAAAACTGAAGAAGAAGTGTTAGACCAGTGGCATAAAATAAAACAGAAAGAGAAAAAGTCTATATTAGATGGAATCCCAAAAAGAATGCCTGCTTTAACCAGAGCTGTTAAAGTTCAAAACAGAGCTGCAAAGGTAGGTTTTGAGTGGGAAAACATAGACCAAGTTTGGAAAAAAGTAGAAGAGGAACTCCAAGAGTTAAAAGAAGCAAAAACTCAAGAAGAAAAAGTACATGAAATCGGAGACCTTTTAATTGCTATTACAAACTTAGCAAGGTTTATGAAAATAGACCCTGAAGAAGCTCTCCATCTATCAGTAGACAGAATGATAAAAAGGTTTAACTACATAGAAGAAAAGGCAAAACAGATGGGAAAATCTTTAGATGATATGAGTTTACAAGAGATGGATGACCTGTGGAATGAAGCTAAAAAAATGGGGTATTAAAAAATAAAATGCTGTTTGATTTTATATGAAAATATGTTTAAATATAGTAGAGTAAATTTTTTTAAGAGGTGAAGTAGTATGGAGTTTTTCAATCTAAAAGTCTTTAGATATGACCCTACAAAAGACAGTGAGCCTTACTACAAAACTTACAAACTTCCAGTAGAAAAGGGAATGACGGTACTGGCAGCACTTTTTAAAGCAAAGGAAGAGCAAGACCCATCCATATCATTCCGTTATAACTGTAGGGCTGCTATCTGTGGTTCATGTGCTATGAGAATTAACGGCCATGCAACTTTGGCCTGTAAGGTTCAGGTGACTTACATTTTAAATAAATATCAAACGGATACGATAGTTGTAGAACCAGTTGGAAATATAAAACCGTTAAAAGATTTAATATACGATATGGACTGGGTTGTTGATAAACTCAAAAGAATTAAACCTTGGTTTATACCAAAAGAACCTCCTCCTGCTGATGGTAAAGAGTATAGACAAGACCCATTTGACCATCAAAAGATAGACTACGCATCTGACTGTATTTTATGTAACAGCTGTATGTCAGACTGTAACGCTCTAAAAGTTAACAAAGACTTCTTAGGACCTATGGTTATATCAAAAGCTTACAGATTTATAGCAGATTCAAGGGACGGAGCTAAAAGAGAAAGATTAGAGGAAGTCTTAAAAGAGTTCAACTTAGAGTGGTGTGTAAGATGTATGGAGTGTACAACAAGATGTCCTAAAGAAGTCCAACCTTACGAAAACATCATAAGAACAAGAATAATAGCCGCAGAAGAAGGTTTTAAATCTCCAGGAGAGATACACGCAGAGATATTTGAAAAAGATATCTACAACAGAGGTCTTTTAAATGAGATGCTACTTCCTATGAGACAGGAAGGACTACTTGGAGCTGCAAAGAGAGCACCTTTTGGAATAAGAATGTTCTTTAAAGGAAAGGTAAACATAGCAGATTTCTTTGGAGGACACAAAGTAAAAAGACACGAAGAAGTACAAAAAATAATGGATAAAGCAAGACAGGTCAAAGACAAAGTTAAAATAAAGATTATTCCAGACGTCCAAACTGTATACGAAGACAAGAGAAAATCAAAAAAACTTAAAGAGCAAAAGGCCTAAAAGGAGGTAAAAAAAGATGTTAAAGTATGCTTTTTATACAGGATGTTCAGCAAAAGGAGTTGCACCAGAGCTGTATGACTCAACAAAACTTGTAGCGGAAAAATTAGGAATGGAACTTATAGAACTTGAAGCTGCAACATGCTGTGGAGCCGGAGCAGTCCAAGAAAAAGACGAGTTTATGTCCCTTGTTATAAACGCAAGAAACCTTGCACTGGCAGAAGAGCTTGGACTGGACATGCTTACAATCTGTAATACCTGTACATTAATGCTAAGAGAAGCAAAGTTTAAGTTAGACAAAAATCCAGAAGTAAGACAGGCAGTAAACGAAGTTTTAAAAGAGGTAGGTTTAGAGTATAAAGGAACTATTGAAGTGACCCATTTTCTATGGGAAGTTATAGATGCGGTAGGTTTAGATAAATTAAAATCTATGGTAGTAAGACCTTTGAAAGAGTTTAACATAGCACCGTTTTACGGTTGCCACATCATAAGACCACCTTACTTGATAGGATACGAAGACCCTGACAATCCAAAATCTATTGAGATGCTAATAGAAGCTCTAGGAGGAAACCCTGTAGACCACGAAGCAAGACTAGCTTGTTGTGGTTTCCACTCATTCTGGTCAGCTGAGGATAAAGTAACCCTAAGACTTACAGCTATGGATACACAGGCAGCAAAAAAACAAAAAGCAGACTTTATGGTAACACCTTGTCCTCTTTGCCATACACAACTTGATGCTATGCAACCAGAGGCAGAAGAAAAGATAGGTGTAAATATAGGTATGCCTGTTTTACACTTACCACAGCTTATAGGTCTTGCAATAGGCTTAAAACCAAAAGAGTTAGGTCTCCACAAACACGTAATATCTACGAAGTCAATCATAGAAAAAGTAGCATAACCCTCTACAAGGCAGGCTTAAACCTGCCTTATTGCTTTTATAAAAAAATATAATTATAATATATTCTAATATCCTTAATATATCCTTAATAAGTAGGTGTAACATGCTTAAAGACCAAGACATTATAGAAAATGAAAAATGGCAAGATGAACAGTTTTTAGAAGATACAGCCGAACTTTTAAAAGCTTTAGCCCATCCAGCCAGATTAAAGATAATAGGATACCTTGCAAGTGGTAAAAAGTGTGTAAAACATATATGGGAAGCTCTTGACCTTCCTCAACCAAACGTATCTCAACACCTTTCAATACTTAGAAACAGAGGAATCTTAGGATACAAGCGAGAAGGTTCAATTGTGTGTTATTATATTAAGGACAAGAGAGTTTTAGATTTATACAAAAATTTAATACAGGAGGATTAGTATGGCAGGCAAAGTAATATCAGTTAACGAATCAAACTTCGAACAAGAAGTTTTGAATTCTGATGTACCAGTTTTAGTTGACTTTTGGGCACCTTGGTGTGGACCTTGCAGACTAATAGCACCAATAGTTGAAGAGATAGCAGAAGAAATGGAAGGAAGAGCAAAAGTAGTTAAAGTAAACACAGACGAAAATCCAAACCTTGCAATGAAGTATGGAATAAGAGCAATACCTACAATAATGGTATTCAAAAACGGAAGAGTTGTTGATACAAGAGTAGGAGTTCAACCAAAAGAAGTTTTAAAAGCCCTCTTAGCGTAAAGGAGCTTTATGGTAGAGATACATCCATCAGCAATAGTAAGTAAAAAAGCAAAATTAGGGGTCAACGTTAAAGTTGGCCCTTTTTCTATTATTGAAGATGAAGTTGAGATAGGGGATAACACAGTTATTCACTCATCAGTAAAGATAAAAAACTACACAAAAATAGGTTCAAACTGTCAGATATACGAAGGTACAGTAATAGGAAACATTCCTCAACACCTTGGCTTTAAAGGAGAAATCTCTTACGTAGAGATAGGGAACAACACAGTCTTAAGAGAGTACTGTACAGTTCACAGAGGAACATCTTTTGATGATGGAATAACAAAGATAGGTGATAACTGTTATCTTATGGCTTACGTTCACATTGCCCACGACTGTAAAGTAGGACACGATACAATTTTAGCAAACTGTGTAACACTGGCAGGACATGTTAAAATAGGAAACTATGTCTTTGTAGGAGGACTAACTCCAATCCACCAGTTTTGTAGAATTGGGGATTATGCAATGGTTGGTGGAGCTTCCGCAGTAGATAAAGATATACCACCCTATACAAGAGCCTCAAAAAATCATGCTCTACTTTACGGACTTAACTTAGTTGGACTAAAGAGAAGAGGATTTTCCCAAGACCAGATTAAAATAATAAAAGAAGCCTATAGAATCTTGTTTAGAACCTCTCCCACAATAACAGAAGGTATAAAGATAGTAGAAGAAAAGCTTCCAAAAACTCCAGAAGTAGAAAACCTTTTAAACTTTGTAAAAACAACAAAAAGAGGAATAGCTCCAGACGCATCAAAAAGAAAATTACTACTTGCAGATGAAGAGTGATAAAATCGGACTTATCGCAGGCTGGGGAGACTTACCACTAACCTTTGCAAAATCAGCTTTTGAAAAAAATCAAGACTTAACTATAATAGCCATAAAATCCTCTGCAAGTAAAGAGTTAGAAAAGTATGGAAAAACATACTGGTTTTCTTTCACAGAAGCACAAAAAATAATAGACACTCTAAAAAAAGAAAAAGTTAAAAATTTAGTAATGCTTGGGAAGATAGAACATAAATCTATACTTTTTCACCTTCATAAGTTTGATGAAAGGGCAAAGAATTTTTTATTTTCACTAAAAGACAAAAGAGCAAAATCAATTCTTCATTCCATAATAAACGAACTTGAAAAAGAAGGATTTGAGTTTATAGACCCTACTCCTTTCTTATCTTCCCTTTTAGTAGAGGAAGGATTTTTGGTAAATCCCATAGAAGATGAGAATATAAAAAAAGATATAGTATTTGGAATGAAGATAGCAAAAGAAGTTGCAGACCTTGATATTGGACAGACTGTTATTGTAAAGGACGGTGTTGTGATAGCAGTTGAAGGGGTAGAAGGAACAGATAAGTGTATACTAAGAGGTGGAGAGTTAGGTGGAGAAGGAACTGTTGTGTGTAAAGCAGCACGTAAAAATCAAGATATGAGATACGATGTACCTGTTGTAGGTGTTAAAACCTTAGAAAGTATGAAAAAAGCAAAAGCAAAAGTTTTAGCTGTAGAATCCGGAAAAACTTACCTATTAAACAAAGATGAGTTTATAAAAAAAGCAAAAGAGTATAAAATATCAGTCTTAGGAGTCAAACTTTGAATGAGATTATAAAGCAGATGCAGTTTACAGGAATGGTTTTACACCAACTTAGACTTGTTTCATCTCATGGTGGAAATTTAAGTGTAAGAGATGGAGATTACATTTACATAACTAAAACTGGAAGAATGGCAGGCTTTTTAAAAGAAGAAGATATAATAAAACTACCTATTTTTCAAGAAACACCACAAGATAAAGAAGCTTCTATAGAGCTTATAGTTCATAGAGAAATCTACAAAAAAAATCCTGAAATATCAGCAATAGTTCACGCCCATCCAATAACAGCTACCACACTGGCTTATTTTTTAGATGAGTTTGAGCCTATAGACATAGAAGGACAACTCTTTATAAAAAAAGTTCCTACATGTATAGTTAGTAAACCCTCTGCATCGATGGAGCTGGCAGAAAGTTTGGCAGAAATATTTAAAAAAGGTTATGTTGTATCTGTGGTTAGGTCTCATGGCAGTTTTGCAGTTGGAAAAAGTCTAAATGAAGCGTTAAAATATACATCAACCTTGGAAAACTCGGCGGAGATTTTTTACAGATGGAAAACGATAAGTTTGATGAAATAGTCAGTATATACTTAAGTATTGTAGGTAAAGACCCGTTAAGTCTTTCTGCATCAGAGTCTCAAGTTTTAGAAGTATTAATAAATGAGCATGGATACGAAAAAGTAAAGCTATTTTTAGAACGCTTTAAAGAACTCTATCCCTTAAAAAAATCAAAAAGACCTCAAGCCTTACTTGTATCTATTGCAAAAGAAGTAGAGCAAAGTGAAGAAAAACAACCACTTAAAGCCTACGAAAACTCTATAACACTCGAACACCCTGAAGATGATTTAGATATAATTACAAGAAAGTTTAGATTGAAAGTTGATAAAGAAATACTAAACATTTTAGATAAAAACTTAAGGAAGTTTTACATCTCAGAAGAGATTTATAAAAAAATATGGCAAAACCTTTCAGAAGAAGAGAAAAAACTCTATACAAAAAAAGCCATCTCAGATATAAAAAACTTAAAAATTGTAGATAGAAAAAAGTTAAAAGAAGCTATTTACTATAGGAGAAAGTATCTTATAAAAAAAGACTACAACATACTATTTTAATTTTTTTTCTTCGAATAATGGCTGACCTGTAGTTCCTCTAAAACCTTTAGGGTTTCATAGTAAGTTTTAAAAAGTTCAACTCTCTTTTGAGAGTCAACCGACTCTATAGCAACTATAAAATCTTTTGTTATCAAATCTATTTTACTAATTAAATCTTTAACTGCCATAACATCTACCTCCCAAAATAAATTGAGATTTATTCTCAAATAAAACAATCAAAATTAAAATGATTTTTATCATAATT
The DNA here is from genome assembly GCF_000021545.1 of Sulfurihydrogenibium azorense Az-Fu1. Taxonomy (NCBI): domain Bacteria; kingdom Pseudomonadati; phylum Aquificota; class Aquificia; order Aquificales; family Hydrogenothermaceae; genus Sulfurihydrogenibium; species Sulfurihydrogenibium azorense. The sequence goes on along the minus strand of NC_012438.1, from coordinate 102,001 downwards.
GCAATCTTTACAAAATAGACTTATACTTTTAAAAGGGGTGGTTTTATGATTGAAAAGATTATAAAAAGAGACGGAAGAGTTGTAGATTTTGATATTTCAAAAATAGCAAATGCAATATGGAAAGCTATGCAAGCAGTAGGAGAAAAAGATAAAAGTTTGTCAGAATCTTTAGCTAAGAAAGTTGTAGAAAAACTGGAAAGTAAACTCTCTTCTAATCAAATTCCAACTGTTGAACAAGTACAAGACATTGTTGAAGAAACATTAATAGAAGCAGGACTTTCAAAAGTAGCAAAAGCATACATTCTTTATAGAGAAAAAAGAGCTCAGATAAGAAAAGAAAAAATGCAAATTTTAAATAAAGATTATATAGATGAAGTAGATAAAGCTTTTGATATTAACGCTTTAAGAGTCTTAGTTTCAAGGTATCTAAACAAAGATGAGTCGGGAAGAGTTGTTGAAAGCCCTAAACAACTTTTTCAAAGAGTTGCAATCCATGTAACTTTACCTTCTCTTTTATACGATGAAAGAGTATTTTCTAAAAAATCTTCCTTACAAAAAGAAAGTAAGATAAAAATACAGGACTACCTTGGAAAAGCAAGGATTGGAAAATACTTTTTGAACATATACCACTTAGAAGCCCTTGAAAGACTTCATAAAAGAATGAACAAAGAAAAATTAATGAAGAAAGACTTTTCAGAAATACTTAATATGTTAACAAAGGATGAGTTTAAAGATTACGAAAAAGAGGTAGATGAATACTATAACCTCATGGTAAGTCGTAAATTTATGCCAAACACACCAGCCCTTGTCAATTTTGGTAATCCTCTTGGAATGGGTATGGCTTGCTTTGTTTTAGGTATGGAAGACTCTCTTTTATCTATAATGGAAACTTTAAAAAACGCAGCTATAATATTCCAATCAGGAGGAGGATGCGGTTATAACTTTTCTACATTAAGACCTGAAGGTGATTTTGTAAGATCAACACATGGAGTTAGCTCTGGACCTATAGCTTTTATGACTCTCTTTGACAAAATGACAGATGTAATAAAACAAGGTGGTGTTAGACGCGGTGCAAATATGGGTATTCTAAACAGTGATCATCCAGATATAGAAAAATTTGTAGTTGCAAAAAAAGGCAACTTACAGCTTACAAACTTTAACATATCTGTTTTCTTAAAAGAGGATTTTTGGGAGTACTACAAAGAAAATAAACCTTACCCTCTTATAAATCCAAGGAACAAACAAATAGTAAAATACATAAACCCGAAAAATTTTTTTGATTTGATTGTATATCAAGGTTGGGAATCGGCAGAACCAGGGCTACTTTTTGATGACAACATAAACAGATACAATCCTTTTTTAAAAGCGTTAGGAAAAATAGAATCTACAAACCCTTGTGGAGAAGTCCTCTTATATCCAAACGAGTCTTGTGATTTAGGTTCGATAAATCTATGGGCATTTGTTGAGGAGGAGTACGACGGAGAAAAGAGAGTTGTAAAGATTAACTGGGAAGATTTAGAAAAAACGGTAAGATTAGCTGTGAGATTTTTAGATAACATTTTAGATATAAACAAGTATCCTCTTAAAAAAATAGAAGAAAGAACACTAAAAACAAGAAAGATAGGTTTAGGTGTAATGGGACTTGCTGATACTCTTTTTGAGCTGGAACTACCTTACGATAGTAAAGAAGGCCTTGACTTTATGGAAAGGATAATGGAGTTTATAAACTACTACTCAAAATTAGAATCAATAGAAATAGCTAAAAAGAGAGGCTCTTTTCCATACTTTAACAAAAGTTTTTATAAAAATGGAAATTTACCATTTAGAGGATTTTACGAGAAAGAATCTTGGCATTTTGATTGGGAAAAGGTTTCTCAGGATATAAAAAATCATGGACTAAGAAATGCATACACTACTGTAATAGCACCGACAGGGTCTATAAGTATGATAGCAGGATGTTCTGCTGGTATAGAACCTGTTTACAGCCTAGTTTATGAGAAGAAAGTTACAATCGGTTCTTTTTATTACGTAAATCCTGTCTTTGAAAAATTTATGGAAAGAGAAGGTTTATTTGATGATAACCTAATAAAAGATGTTGTTAGAAACAATGGAAGTATAAAAAATATACCTTACATACCTCAAAGGTACAAAAATGTTTTTAAAACAGCAAAAGATATTTCTGGAAAAGACCACGTAAAAGCTTTAGCATCAATACAAAAATGGGTAGATTCTTCGGTATCTAAGACAATAAATTTTCCAGAAGATGTTAGTATAGAAGAGATGAAAGAAACTTACCTTTTAGCCCATGAACTTGGATGTAAAGGTCTCACAGTTTATAGAGAAAAATCTATAGCTGGAGTTTATACAGTACCACAAGAACAAAAAGAAGAAAGAAAAGTTATGACATCTTTAAAAGATGAAAAAGTAAAAGGTCCTACTATCTACAAAGAGATAACACCTTCTTTTTATACTCAGGAAGATTATATAACAGCATCTGAAAAATGTCCCCAATGTGGAACTCCTCTTATAGTTAAAGAAGGTTGTAAAATCTGTCCTAACTGTGGATGGAGTGCGTGTAGCTTATGATATACATTTTTACAGGAAACGGTAAAGGAAAAACTACAGCAGCAATAGGCACAGCCATAAGAGCTTTGGGAAATGGTGAGAAAGTTCTTTTTATCCAATTTATGAAAGATGAAACTATCACTTCAGAAACAAAGATTTTAAGAAAATTAGAAAACATTACTCTAAAAAGCTTCGGTAGAAAAGGGTTTTATTTACCAAAGGATATGCTTGAAAAAAATCCCGATTTAGTCAAATACGGAGTAAAACCTCTTGAAGAGATTGATAAAAAGCTTGCTTACGAAGGTCTTGAATTTGTAAGAGAAAACATAGAAAATAGCGATTTAATAGTTCTTGATGAAGTTTGTATAGCCATTTATTTTAGACTTTTAAAAGTTGAAGATGTAATAGATTTATTAAAAAAATTTCCCCACAAAGATTTTATAATTACAGGTAGAAACTGTCCACAAGAGTTGTTAGATATAGCTGATTTAATAACAGAGATGAAAGAAGTTAAACACCCATACCAAAAAGGCATAAAGGCCAAAAAAGGATTAGATTATTAAAACCTGATTAATCTGTACAATAAAAAGAGAAACGTTAAGAAAGACAGATACATTAAAATCTTAGAAGTCTTAAAATCTCCTGCCATTGAAAATAAACCAGAAGATATTAAAAATGCCGCAAAAATTATAGATAATGCTATCTTTGAAACTTGACTTTTGTAAAAGTTCTGTAGCTCCTCTAAATCTTTAAACAGAATTCTAAGGGTTAGTCTTTCTATGTTTAAAAGTTTAATTATCCTATCTAACTTAAAGGCTAAGTTGTAGTAGAAGTCAAAAATCTTTAATATTTCATTAAATTTTTCTCTTGTATACTCTACTACTGACTTAGTTAAAAACTTGGATAGTCTTTCAGTTGGATTAAAGGATGGGTCAAGGTTTCTTATCACTCCATCAAGACCTATTGCTGATTTTCCAAGGTATGCTAAAGAGGTAGGCAGTTTTAAATTACATTCTCTCATGAGGTCAATAATCTCTAAAACCATCTCTTTTAGATTTATGTTTGATAAGGTCTTATTGTAATACTTTTCTATAAATGTTTCTACAAAACTTTCAAGTTTGTCTAAATCTGTTTTAGGAGTTATCATTCCCATTCCTTCGTAAAAGTTCATAGCCAGTTCTGTGTTTTTGTTTACCACTGCAAATATATGTTCGTAAAGGAGCTTCCTTTTTTCTCCTGATATATTACCAACCATTCCGTAATCAAGTAAAACAACTGTTCCATCAGATTTAATGATAAAGTTTCCAGGATGAGGGTCTGCGTGGTAAAACCCATCTTTAAACACCATTTTGTAGTAAGCATCTGTAATAACTTCAGCTAAATGTTTCCTAGAGATATTAATTTGGTCTAACTGAGATAGTTTATAACCTTCTATAAACTCTAAAACAAGTAAGTTTTTTGTAGAGTACTGTGGGTAGTACTTAGGAATGTAAAAATTCTTATTGTAGTTCTCAAAGTTTTTTCTAAAAGTTCTTATGTTAGATGCTTCTATCTCAAAGTTAGCTTCCCTTAGTGTTGTGTATTTGTACTGGTATATTACAGACTTTAAATCAAGGTCTTTTACTGTTTTTGAGTGTTTTTCTAAAAATGAGATTATTTTTAAAAATATCTCTGCATCAAGAGATATTAAATCTTCTAAACCCGGTCTTTTTACCTTTACAGCAACTTTTTCTCCGGATTTTAAAACACCATAGTAAACCTGTGCTATAGAAGCTGACCCTATCGGATTTGGGTCTATATACTGGAAAACTTCTTCTAAGGGTTTGTTAATCTCATTTTCTATAATCGGTTTTATTTGGTCAAATGGTATTGGTTGTACTTTATCTTGAAGTTTAATAAGTTCAATTATCACAGACTGAGGTATTAAATCTGGTCTTATACTGAGTATCTGACCAAGTTTTATAAAGGAAGGTCCTAAATACTCAAGGGTTTGGCGTATCTTTTGAGGTTTTAAAGAAGGGTCAACCTCTATACCAAATAAAACTTTAAAATACTCGTAAATGTTGTATATTCCAAGTTTTGAAAGTTGTAGAGTTATCTCTTTAAATCTACTGTAGAATTTTAACTTTTTAGAAAGCACCTTGTTCTTCCAAAAGCTGTTGCATCTTGTATGCTAAACTCCTTATCTCCCACTGGGCGTGGGGAGTATTTCTTTTTTGTATGAAGTCTCTTATCCAGCTCAACGTTCCAGATACCACTATAGTAGTTCTTCTTCCGTTTGGTAGGAAAAATCTTGCATCTTCTCTTTTTATTTTAAAGTAATGGACAAAAAGGTCGTATATAAGCTGTGATAATTCATCATAAACTAATGCCATTTCATGAGCAGTCATAGTTTTTGATAGTCTTATATTGTTTACTCTTTTGTCTAAAATCTCAATACTGTCTTTTACTGTTTGACTTGTATTGTCTACAGATTTTTTTATTATGTCTAAAATCTCGTCAAACAAGTCTTTTATATTCTCTACAGTTTTTAAATCTACAGTTTTATCGTTCTCTTTTACTGATGGGGGAATGATACAGTAATTTTCTTCTTCCCTTACATACCTTTGACTTCTTTGAGAAAAGTTTAGAGCTGTATGTCTGACTAACTGATGGGTTAGAGTTCTGCTTACGTTGTCTATAAAAAACACGGCGTAGCCGTCATACTCTGTTATAAGACCTATTAAAGAAACATTTTCTACAGTTCCAAGTGGGTTTATAGGTACATCAAACTCTGCTATCTTCTCAAAAGCTTTTAAATACTGCTGTGGGTCTATTTCCAACAGCTCCTCGAGGTAGTGTCTGAGACTTACTCCTATAACATCTGGATATTTGGGGTTGTAGTGAGATTTAAATTTTGTTGCAGCTATCTTTAAAGCGTTTAACTCTCCGACTTTTTTGTATACAAAAGAATGGGAGAAAACAGAAAAGTGTTTATAGTTTCCAAGTTTTGACAAAAAGTTAGCCCTTGTCTGTTTATCTACAACCCTTGGGTCGTTTAACAAAGACTGTAAATCTCCATCGTTATAACAAACCCTTGCCCCAAGTGCAGTAAAAGGTATGGTCTTACTAAAATCTTCTAAAGAGAAAAAATCTGTTATCTTCACTTAACAACTCCAAAAAAGATGGTTTAATTAGATAATTTTAGCAGAAAATATAAAAAAAAATAGATAGCAAATTTCTAACAATGCAATTAATCTAAATCTACATTCCTGGGAGTCTTGGGATTTTTCCTAATTTAGAGAGTTTGTAGTATAGTCCCCAGCCTTTCTTCATCCAATGCCCTATTATAGGAAGTGGTAATAGTAGAGCCCTTTTATTGTCTCTGTAGGCAAGACCTCCACCATTCCCCATATCCATAAGACATAGGATGTTAATATGTTCTATGTAAGTTTTTGGATTACCTTTTTCTAATCCTTCTTTTAAGGCTATGTTGTACGCTGTATTCCTTGCCATTACTTCTGCTAAATGACCTTGTTTTGCCTTCCAGTCAGGACCTTCAAGACTACAGCTGTCTCCTACAGCGTAGACGTTTTCAACACCTTTTACTTGGTTTGTAAGCTCTACTACTATAAATCCTGCTTCTGTTTGAGGAAGGTTGCCAGATTTTACAGCAGGATGACCATCACCAGCAGGCACAAAACAAGTTAAATCAGACTCTATCTTTGTTCCATCTTCTAATAATATACCGTCTTGGGTAAACTCTGTTATCTTTTTTCCTGTGTAAGATTTTATATTTAACTTTTTAAACATCATATCCATCATTTTTAAAGCATTTTCTCCTAATCTTTCTCCTGGTTTTGGCATAGGAGCAAAGAATATAAGCTCAAAGTTTTCTCTTATTTTTAATTTTCTAAGATAGTAGTCAACGTTAAATAGAAGCTCAAAAACAGGACCACCTCTAACAGCTTCTTTTGCTTTTGGATTACCACCAAAGCCAAAGGCAAGTTTTCCATGTCCTTTTTTAACAAGTTGGTCTAACTTCTCTGCATATTTAAGAGTTTCATTGGGATTTCCACATATAGAGTAAGTGTACTCAATACCCTTGTGTTTTAACTTATCCTGACCTAAGGCAACTACCAAATAATCAAAGTCTTTTCTCTCACCAGCTTTCTCTAAAGTAAAACTATCTCTATCTACTTTTAAAACCTTGTCTTGAGTGAATTTAAATCCATGCGCATTTGCAAGGTCTTTTATAGGTATGATAACATCTTGAAACTTCTTTTCTTTTGTGGGAATCCAGATTGATATTGGATAGATGTAAAAGTAATCTCTATCAGAGATAACCTCTACATCAAATTTATACTTTCTTAAAAAGATAGCAGCTTCAATACCTCCTATCCCACCACCAAGAACTACTACTTTTTTCATCGTTATCCCTCTTACTTTTTATCTACATGTGGCATAAGCATAAAATCTATAGGTTGAAACTCTCTTAGTTTCCCTTCTAAAAACTGATTAATCACTTCTTTGTAAGGTACATTTTTAGATTCTGTGTAATAAGGTTTTATTCCACAATTTATCATATGCTGGTAAGCTCCACCACCTAAGTGGTTTGTTATCACTATTTCAACCTTTTCTTTTGAGAGAATGTTTACAACATCCCTTCCACTTAAATGCTCGTTTTCTACTATTTTAACATCTTGAGACTGTGTATCGTAGATAAGAAAGAACTTTGCTTTTCCAAAAGCTGGTGATACTAAATACTCATCTTTTTGTGGTTTTATAGGTAAGGCTATTTTCATCTTTTTCCTCCACTTTTCATTGAACAAAATTATACCATAAGGTTAGTATATACTAACCTAAGATTTTTTCAAGGGATTGATTTAAAGCTTTAGCTAAATCAATATCTGCTTGGGTAATACCTCCATGACTATGGGTTGTAGTTGAGATTGTAATGGTTTTTGTTGCGGTGTGGAAAATAATATCTGGATGATGGTTTGTTTTTTCTATTGCGTTTGCTACTTCCTTTAAGAATGCTGTTATTTTAGCCCAGTCCTCTATATAAAACCTTCTTGTAATACATTTAAACTCTAACTGCCAACCTTCTAAATCCTCTAACGCTTTTAGAACTTCTTCTCTTGTTAAAGCTGTTTTGTTTTCCATAACACTCCTCCTGCATAGATTTAAAAATAAATTTAAAATCAATTTAATAAGAAGTATATGAGATAAAATATAGTCTTTAAAAAATTTAGAAGTATAATTAATAATGATTACTAATAAGGAGGTTTTGATATGTTTAAAAAATTTGCTTCTGTTGTGTTGCTTTTGGTAGGATTGTCTTTTGCCAATCCTCAAGACTTAATAGGTAAAAAATTTGTTGACTTTTATGGAAAAGATGAAAGTGGCAAGGTAGTTAAGGCGTCTGAGTATATTGGAAAGGGTAAGCCAGCTGTAATAGTATACTGGGCTATAGGAGATGTAGACACGTATAAAGTATTACCAAAAATAAATCAGTTGTATAAAAAGTATAAAGATAAGGTTATTTTTATAGCTCCTTTACTTAGTGTCTCTAATCCAAAGGAAGTCCAAGAAGCAAAAAAATTTATTCCTATTGATATGCCTGTATGGCTTGCTGGTAGTGATTCTATAAAAGGATACTCTATTGAAAAAGTAGACGTTCCATATCTGGTATTTATTGACAAAAACGGTAATATTGTAGACATAATGACTACAGCAAGAGATATTAAGAAGATAGAAGAAAATATTAAAAAATTACTATAATGGAAACAACAGTAGTAGCTATTGCTGGAAGCTTTTTAGCAGGTTTAGCTACAGTTTTAGGTGTTTTACCTGTATTTTTAGGTAAGAAGGTATCTCCTGTTATGCAGGATATTCTTTTAGGGTTTAGTGGTGGGATTATGCTGTCTGCTTCATTTTTTTCTCTACTTGCTCCAGCTATAGAGATGGCAAACAGTATATTTGAAAAACATTTAGCAATTTTTATAGTTTCTATTGGATTACTTACAGGTGCAGTTGTATTTTTAATTGCTGATAGATTTATTCCAGAAGATTACTTTATAAGGATATATCAAAACTCTGACAGTAAAACCTTAAAAAAGATGTGGCTTTTTGTACTTGCAATTACAATCCACAACTTTCCAGAAGGAATGTCATCATCTCTTGGATTTTTAACAGGAGATTTAGGGAAAGGTATATCCCTTGCAACGGGTATTGGTATTCAAAACATTCCAGAAGGATTAGCTGTAGCTTTGGCTTTATATTTAAACAACTTTTCAAAGAAAGATATATTTTTAATAACTTTTTTAACTGCAGTAGTAGAGCCTATAGGTGGAGTTGTTGCGGTTTTACTTTTTTCTATATCCCATTATATCCTACCAATAGGACTTTCTTTTGCAGCTGGGGCTATGCTTTTTGTTGTTAGTAAAGAGATGATTCCTCAAACTCATAAAAAAGGTTTTGAAACACAGGCTACTTTTGGACTGATGCTTGGTTTTGTTGTAATGATGATTTTAGATAATTTATTTGGTTAAATGGAGGTTTTGTTATGGATATTTTAACTTACTTGGTTTTAGGCATTATAGTTGCTTGGTCAGGGTACTACATTTTTAAGAAGGTAAAAAGTGATATAAACAAAGGTAAATGTGGTGCTTGTAATTTAGGTTCTGCTTGCGGTAAAGAAAAGTGAAAAGGAAGTTGTCCTTAACTGTTGCAATTGTTTTATATGTTGTATTTGTTGTAGAAGCAATAACGGGCTACTGGATTGAAAAACCAAGGATTATTGGAAATATGTTTTTTAACATTTTAGATAGAAGAGATGCTTATTTTACTCACGTTTACATCTTTCCCATGTTACTTTACGGACTTATACTTTTTCATACAACTTTAACCTTAAAAAGATTTTTCAATTTTTATATAGTTTTAGGATTAAACGTATTGATTGTTTTGTTTTTACTGATACTACACTTTATCTGAGGTTTTAAACATGAAAAGGAGAAATTTTTTAAAATTTATCAGTTTATCCTTAATCTTTCATAATATCTCATTTGCTGGATTGTTAGACTACTTTAAAAAGTCAAAAGAAGAACTTCCTCCAGAAGGGAAATATACACCTGAAGATAAACTGTTTATAGTTGACATAAAAGGTGTACCTTCTGAAGTAAAAAATTTAAACTTAAAAGAGTATAAATTAAAAGTTTTTGGAAAGGTTAAAAATAACACTTATCTATCTCTAGATGAAATTAAGTCTTTAAAATCTGTTGAAAGGGAAGTTATTTTGGAATGTGTATCTAACGTAAGAGGAGATAAAATAGGAAAAATAAAAGTTAAAGGAGTTTTACTACAGGATATATTACAGATAGCAAATCCAGATAAAACAGCTAAGGAAGTAGTATTTAGGTCTTTTGATGGCTATCATACAAGTATAGAGTTAGATTATATAAAAAACTACCACCCTTTAATAGTTTACGGTATAAACAAAGATGAAAACGGTAAAGTTATAAAAGATTTATCAATAGACCACGGTTATCCTTTGAGAGTTATCTGTCCAGAAAAATGGGGTTATAAATCTGCAAAATGGTTAAAAGAGATAGAAATTGTAGATTATGACTACAAAGGTTATTGGGAAAAAACTGGTTGGAGTGATAGAGCTCTAAGAAGAGTAGATTACTTTGATGTTAAATAAAGGGAGCTTTTAAGCTCCTTTTTTGCCTTATATTCTTGGTTTTGGTGTTTTTGGAGAAGATGGTGGTAATACTGGCATTTTTAATGCATCTTCTGGGATTTTACCAGTTGTAGAGTCTAAGAATGCAACAATCTTATCTATTTCATCATCAGTTAACGTTATTCCAAGTTGAGTTTCTCCCATTATCTTAACAGCTTCTCTTATATCCCATACCTTTCCATCGTGGAAGTAAGGATATGTTCTTGTTACGTTTCTTAAAGAAGGCACTTTGTAAACATACTTATCAGCTTCGTTTTTAGTTACGTTGTACCTTCCTAAATCGTTAGTGTCTTGGTATGGATAAGGTTTAACTACACCGAATTTTTGGAACATAGTTCCACCTATAGCCACTCCATTATGACAAGAAGCACATCCCTTTTCCATGAAAAGTTTTAAACCTTCTTTCTCTTTTTGAGTTAAAGCCTTTGTATTACCTTTTAAAAATTCATCAAATCTTGAAGGTGTTACTAAGGTTCTTTCGAAAGCAGCTATTGCTTTTGCTACGTTATCATAGTTAACAGGGTCTTTTTCATTAGGAAATGCCTTTTTAAACTCTGCTACATAACCTTCTATAGTTTTTAATCTCTCTATCACAAGGTTAGGGTCCGGCATTGACATCTCAACAGGATTGAGTACTGGTCCTTTTGCTTGGTCTTCGAGAGTCTTAGCTCTTCCATCCCAGAATTGAGCTATATGGAAGCCTGCATTTAAAACTGTTGGAGCGTTTTTACCACCTGTTTGGAACTTATGTCCTAAAGATGTCTCAACTCCATCAACTCCGTAAGTTGCTAAGTTGTGGCAAGTATTACAGCTGATAACACCACTTAAAGATAGTCTTGGGTCGTAGTAGAGCATTTTACCAAGCTGAACTTTTTCTTTAGTTGTAGGGTTGTCAGAAGGAGCTGGAATTTCTTTAGGTAGTGGTTGGAAGTAGTTTTTTGCTTGGTTTAAAAGGTCTTTGTCGTTAATTTTCTGCTGTGCTACGGTGTATCCTGCTATTGAACCAACAGCTACTAAGGCAGACAAAGCCATTATGGACAACTTCTTCATTTTAGAACCTCCTTATTAGTAATTATTATTAATAATTATAAATCTCAAACTTTGACTTGTCAAATTTAAAAACCACCTTTAATTATTATTGTAAAATATTCTTACCACATCCGGAGGACAAAAATGCCTTTAGCTATACCGGTAGAGCTATATGAGAAACTTGCAGAGAAGTTAGGTAAAGAAACTGCTTTAGAGGTAGTTAAAGTCTTTGAAGAAGCACAGAAGCAACTTGAAGACAAAGTAGTAGAAGAAACCAAAAAGAGAAAAATCGAACTCAGAGACGAACTTAGAAAAGAACTTGCTACTAAAGAAGATATTCTATTAGTCAGGCAAGAAATTGAAACTGTTAGGCAAGAGCTGAAAGGTGAGATTGAGGCCTTAAGGCAGGAAGTGAAAGGAGAAATAAAAGTATTAAAGATGTGGATAATTATTTTAGGAATTTTGATGGTTGCGTTAAACCAAAACTCTCTCGAACTACTTATGAGAATAATATTTGGAAACATTAAATAGAGGTGCTTACATGCCTTTAGCTATACCAGTAGAGCTATATGAGAAACTTGCAGAGAAGTTAGGTAAAGAAACTGCTTTAGAGGTAGTTAAAGTCTTTGAAGAAGCACAGAAGCAACTTGAAGATAAAGTAGTAGAAGAAACCAAAAAGAGAAAAATCGAACTCAGAGATGAACTTAGAAAAGAGTTAGCTACCAAAGAAGATATATTACTAACCAGACAAGAGATTGAAATAGTCAGACAAGAGATTGAGACAGTCAGGCAAGAAATTGAAACTGTTAGGCAAGAGCTGAAAGGTGAGATTGAGGCCTTAAGGCAGGAAGTGAAAGGAGAAATAAAAGTATTAAAGATGTGGATAATTATTTTAGGAATTTTGATGGTTGCGTTAAACCAAAACTCTCTCGAACTACTTATGAGAATAATATTTGGAAACATTAAATAGAGGTGCTTACATGCCTTTAGCTATACCAGTAGAGCTATATGAGAAACTTGCAGAGAAGTTAGGTAAAGAAACTGCTTTAGAAGTAGTTAAAGTCTTTGAAGAAGCACAGAAGCAACTTGAAGATAAAGTTGTAGAAGAAACCAAAAAGAGAAAAATCGAACTCAGAGACGAACTTAGAAAAGAGTTAGCTACCAAAGAAGATATATTACTAACCAGACAAGAGATTGAAATAGTCAGACAAGAGATTGAAACTGTTAGACAAGAAATTGAAACGGTTAATCAAAAATTAGAAGGTAAAATTGAAGCCTTAAGACAAGAAGTTAAAGGAGAAATCAACGCTTTAAGGCAAGAGGTAAAAGGAGAAATTAAAGTATTAAAAATATGGATAATTGTTTTAGGTATTTTAATAGTTGCATTAAACCAAAACTCACTTGAGCTACTTATGAGAATAATATTTGGAGCTGTTAGATAATGATAGTTATTTTTGATGTTGATGGTGTTTTGATTGATGTTAGCAAGTCCTACCATTACTCTATAAAAGATACAGTTGATTTTTTTTCTAAAAAAGACCACAACATAGAAGACCTTCTTGATATAAAGTTGTCTTTTGGAATTAATAACGACTGGGATGCTTCTTTGGCAGGTATTTTATACGCTTTATCCAATAAAGATTTACAAACATTTAAAAATATCTTTAAGCCATACAGTACAAAACTTGAAGATTTCTATAGATTTGCAAAAGAGTATGATATAAAACTTCCTGATTACAAAGAGCTTGTTGAGTACTTTGAAAACAAGTACAGACAACACAGAGATAAAGAAAGTCTCATAATTCCCCATGAAATTTTAGCAGCTGTTAGAGAAAAATCTGATGTTATGGGAGTGATAACAGGAAGACCATTTTTAGATTTAGACTACACTTTTAAACTGTTTGATTTATACAAATACTTTGACCTGATAATTACAGAAGATGATATACCCCAGCCCCACCTTAGAAAACCATCTTCTTACCCTATGAAGCTATTTTTTAAAAAGTTTGAGTATAAAAACCCTACATACTATATAGGAGATACATTAGCAGACTACCTTATGGTTTATAACTACAACAAAGAAGAAGGAAAAAATGTAGAGTTTATACTTCTTGAAAACAATCACAACTCAAATCTCCCATCAAAAATTAAAGTAAAAGACCCACAAAAACTGTTAGAGGTGATTAGATGATAATAGCAATAGATGGTCCTGCAGGTAGTGGCAAAAGTACAATAGCAAAATTACTTGCAAAAAAGTTAGGTTTCACATATATAGATACAGGAGCTATGTATAGAGCTTTAGCACTTAAAGTTATAAATCTATCATTAGACCCAAACAACGAAGAAGAAGTATTAAAGGTCTTAGAAAACACAAAGATAGATTTAGTGGACGATAAAGTTTTTCTTGATGGACAAGATGTATCAGCTCATATAAGGACAGAAGAAGTTGGCAATGTAGCCTCAATTGTAGCAAGGTATAAAAAGGTAAGAGAAGAAATGGTAAATAAACAACGACAGATAGGAATAAACGCTAAAAATGCAGTTATAGAAGGTAGAGATGCAGGCACTAAAATTTTTCCTGATGCAGACCTAAAAATATTTATGACAGCTTCTCCTGAAGTTAGAGCACAAAGGAGAGTGCAGCAACTAAAAGAAAAAGGCTTTTTAGTAGATTACAATCATATACTCCAAAAGATAATAGAAAGAGATAAAATGGATTACGAAAGAAAAGAATCTCCATTAAGACCAACACAAGACTACATTATAATAGATACAACTGATAAAACCATAGAAGAAGTTATTAGCTACATAGAAAATCTGATAAAAAAATGAGAAGAACAGTTGCACTTCTAACAGATTTTGGATTGAAAGATGGTTTTGTGGGAGCTGTAAAAGGAGTTTTACTGTCTATAAACCCTGATTTAAACATTGTGGATATATCCCACGAGATAACTTCTTTTGATATATTAGAAGCTGCTATAGTTTTAAACACAACCTATAAATACTTTCCACAAAACACCATATTTATGTGTGTAGTTGACCCGGGAGTAGGAACAAGTAGAAAACCTATCGCAGTAAAGACAAAAGATTACTACTTTGTAGCACCTGACAACGGACTTTTAACCCTTGCACTAAAAAACCAACAAATAGAAAAAATAGTACATATAAAAAACTACCACTTAAAATCAGATACAAACACTTTTCATGGCAGAGATATATTCGCACCTGCCTGTGGATACCTATCAAAAGGAGTAAGTATTGAAGATTTAGGAGAAGTTATCCAAGAGTATAAAAAATTACCGAACATTGACCCAATAGAAAAAGACCATAAAATAATAGGTAAAATACTTATGTTTGATAAATTTGGAAACGCAATAACTAACCTGTCTTATCTTCCACAAAACTTTAAACTTTACTACAAAGATTATGTAATAACAGAAGTTAAAAATAACTTTTTAGAGGGAGAGAAGGACAAGCCAAACCTTATAAAAGGAAGTTTTGGATTTTACGAGCTTTTTATACCTATGGGAAGTTTCAAAGAAAAGTTTAACGCCAACATTGGAGATGAAATTTTGATAGAATATTAATTTCAATAAAAAAGAGGTAGCTATGGAAAAAATCTTACAGCTTTTAAACCAGGTAGCCCAAGATAACAACTATCCAATTTTTTACCATGACAAAACAAGAGAAATATGGATAACAGGATACAGAGAAAATAAAAAGTTTGATTTATTTGTAAAACTACTAAAAGATGGTAGTTATAAACTTATATACGAAATTCCACAAGAGAGAAAAGTTGCACTTTTTTTAAATGAAGATAGTTTATTGGTCCGTTTAAATAAAATCTTTGGTAAAGAGGTGGTAGAAGATAGATGAAGATGAATGTAGGAATAGTAGGACTTCCAAACGTAGGAAAATCTACAATATTTAACGCACTTACAGAAACAGCAAAAGCTTCCGTTGCAAACTATCCTTTTTGTACGATAGACCCAAATGTAGGAATAGTAAACGTTCCAGATGAAAGACTTTACAAGTTAGCAGAAATTGAAAAAAGTAAAAACATAGTCCCAGCAACTATAGAGTTTGTTGATATAGCAGGACTTGTAAGAGGAGCAAGTAAAGGAGAGGGACTTGGAAATCAGTTTTTAGCAAATATTAGACAAGTCTCAGCCATAGCACACGTAGTAAGATGTTTTGATGACCCAGACATAATACACGTAGAAGGGTCTGTAAACCCTGTAAGAGATGCCGAGATAATAGAAACAGAGCTTATTCTTGCAGACTTACAGTCTATAGAAAAAAGATTGGAAAAATCAACAAAAGCAGCAAAAACAGGCAGTAAAGAAGCAAAGTTTGAAGTTGAAGTGTTAGAAAAAGCAAAAGCAATTTTAGAAGATTTAAAACCTCTTAGAACAAACACAGACAAATTTGAAAAAGAAGAGTTAGAATGGTTAAATAAAACTCTTTTTCCTATAACTATAAAACCATTAATGTATGTAGCAAACATACCGGAAGAAGACCTTCCAGACGGTAAAAATAACCCTTACTTACAACAACTAAAAGAAAAAGCAGAGAAAGAAGGATCTCCTGTAGTTGTACTATGTGGTAAAGTAGAACAGGAATTAATAGAACTTCCAAAAGAAGAGAGAAAAGAGTTTTTAAACGCTCTTGGCTTAGAAGAACCGGGACTTAACAAAATGATAAAAACCGGATACTCTTTACTTGGACTTATTACCTACTTTACAGCAGGAGAAAAAGAAGCAAGAGCTTGGACTATTAAAAAAGGCACAAAAGCCCCTCAAGCAGCAGGAGAAATCCACTCAGACATAGAAAGAGGATTTATAGCAGCTGAAATCATAAACTACGAAGACCTAATAAAAATAGGCTCAATACAAAAAGCAAAAGAGCTTGGATTAGTAAGAATAGAAGGAAAAGATTACGAAGTAAAAGACGGAGATGTAATATACTTTAGATTTAACGTGTAAAGATGAAAAAACTACCAATAGGAATACAAAGCTTTAAAAGTATTAGAGAAGATAACTACTACTATGTAGACAAAACTCCTTTTGTTAAAAAGTTAGTAGATAATGGAAAGTATTTCTTCCTAAGCAGACCAAGGAGATTTGGAAAGTCTCTCTTTGTTGATACTCTAAAACAGGCTTTTTTAGGTAATAAACAGCTGTTTGAAGGATTATACTTAGAGAATAACTGGGATTGGAGTAAAAAATATCCCGTTATACATATAGATTTTGGCGGTGGTGTAATCAAAGACTCCCAAGACCTAAAAGAGTGGATAATAAGACAGTTAAAACGTCATACATTAACCTATAACATCTTAGTAGAAGATACAGACAATGTAAGATTTATGTTTACAGACATTATATTTAATCTATACAATACATATGAAAATCCTGTTGTAGTATTAGTTGACGAATACGACAAACCGATATTAGACAAAATAGAAGAACAGCAAAAAGTAATTGAAATAAGAGAAGTCTTAAAAGACTTCTACAGCGTATTAAAGACAGCGGAGCCTTATCTAAAGTTTGTATTTTTAACAGGCGTGTCAAGATTTTCAAAGGTATCTATATTCAGCGGTTTAAATCAATTAAATGATATTACTATAGATTTAAGATTTTCTACTATTTGCGGATATACTCAGTCAGAGCTTGAAACTGTATTTGCTGACAGATTGGAAGGGATAGACTTAGAAAAACTAAAATACTGGTATAACGGCTATAATTGGCTTGGAGATAAAGTTTATAATCCTTTTGATATCTTACTATTTTTTGATAAGAAAGAATTTAGACCATACTGGTTTGAAACTGGAACTCCAACCTTTTTAGTTAAATTGTTTTACAAAAATAGGTATTATCTACCAAACTTAGAAAACTTGGAAGCTGATGAAGGAATTATTTCTAATCTTGACGTGGATAATGTAAAAGTTGAAAATATCTTATTCCAAAGTGGATATTTGACTATAAAAGATACTTACACTCTTGGAGATGAGATGTATTATCTTTTGAGTTATCCTAATTTTGAGGTAAGAACAAGTTTTAACAAGGCATTTTTAAACTACATTGATAGAGTTGGACTAAGCTACAGACCAGAGTCTCAAATTTACAGAAGTATACAAGAAAACAATTTAGACAAATTAAAAGACACTCTATACAGCTTCTTTGTAAGCATACCAAACGACTGGTATAGGAAGAATGATTTAGACAGTTATGAAGGGTTTTACGCATCAGTGGTATATGCACTATTTACAGGAAGTGGTTTAAACACAAAAGCAGAAGATACAACAAATATAGGGAAGATAGATTTAACAGTATTTTATCAAGATAAAGCTTATATTATAGAGTTTAAAGTGGTAGAGAAAGAAGCTGAAAGCAAGGCTTTAAATCAGATAAAAGAGAAGAAGTATTATGAAAAGTATACAGGCAGCTGCAAAGAGATTTATTTAGTTGGGATAGAGTTTAGTAAGGAAAAAAGGAATATAGTTTATTTTGAATATGAGAAGTTAAAATAAGGAATAATATATCACATATCCGATGTTAACCAGTTGAGAGAATTACATAGAAAAGTTTTTCTTGCAAATAGTTTAAGTGATATAGTTTAGTTAGTCAAATATTTACAAGCTAATAGAAAGCAAGATAATTATAAGTTAAGTTTTAGTGTTTAAAAAATAAAAAGGCAGGGCTGTTAACCCTGCCTTAAAAAGTGGTTTATATCTTAGAATAAGAATCCTAACTCAACAGCTCCAGTTGTTCTGCTATCTTTAGGGTTTCCTTTATCATTTACAAAAATATTTTTATCAGAATTTACATAAGAAACTTCTGCTCTTATGAATGTGTTTTTAGTTGGGTTGTAAGTTGGAGTTATTGTAAATGTCCATACAGAGTTACCGTTTATAGTATCAGCTATTGTAGGTATTAATTGAGACTTCTTAGCGTCAGCATACTCTATCCTTACAGGTATTTGAATACCTGCCATTGGTTTTACGTTAGCACAGAGAGCTGCACCCCATGCAGAATCACTATTTCCTTGAGCAGCTTTTAATACTTTATCAGCTTTAAAGTAGTTAACTTCTAATCCGAGAGATACTATTCCAAGGTCTCCACCAGCAGTTAAAGCATAGATATCTCTTCCACCAGCTTCGTTGTAAGTGTGTAAGCCTACATCAACAGGTAATCCAACTTGTTTTAAGTTTCCTGTAATACCTGCTTCTATATAAGTTTTAGGTATAACTATTAAGAAGTTTTCATAGAAAGGTTTCATTAATTGAGCCCCAACTTTACCAGTACCTACGTAAACTTTAGCAATTCCTGCATCGTAAGAAGCTCTTGCACCTGCCATTACAACTGGGTTAGCTGTAAATAATACACCTCTTGTGATATGAGGGTTTAGGATTGTAACTGGTCTTTCACCGAAGTTAGCCCAAAGTAAACCTGCATCAACTGATAAACCTGCAACCGGTTTGTAAGTAACAAACGCAAGCCATGGTTTGAATTCTGTAGTTTTGCCGTGGCCTATTAAATTTAAACCTATAAATCTTCCATTCACAACATCAGAACTTGCAACTACAGTTGGAGCTTCCCAAGAACCAAATGCAGCTGTAAAGCCTATTCCACCATCTTGAGCCGGTTTTGTTAATCCAACTATCACGTTGTTAACAGAGAAGCCGTCTTTAGAAAAACCTCCAAGTGATAATACGTGATCATTGTCTTGAGCGTTGTAAGCTGCAGATACACCACCAAAGAGTGTGATGTCTGGAATTTACATAAGAAACTTCTGCTCTTATGAATGTGTTTTTAGTTGGGTTGTAAGTTGGAGTTATTGTAAATGTCCATACAGAGTTACCGTTTATAGTATCAGCTATTGTAGGTATTAATTGAGACTTCTTAGCGTCAGCATACTCTATCCTTACAGGTATTTGAATACCTGCCATTGGTTTTACGTTAGCACAGAGAGCTGCACCCCATGCAGAATCACTATTTCCTTGAGCAGCTTTTAATACTTTATCAGCTTTAAAGTAGTTAACTTCTAATCCGAGAGATACTATTCCAAGGTCTCCACCAGCAGTTAAAGCATAGATATCTCTTCCACCAGCTTCGTTGTAAGTGTGTAAGCCTACATCAACAGGTAATCCAACTTGTTTTAAGTTTCCTGTAATACCTGCTTCTATATAAGTTTTAGGTATAACTATTAAGAAGTTTTCATAGAAAGGTTTCATTAATTGAGCCCCAACTTTACCAGTACCTACGTAAACTTTAGCAATTCCTGCATCGTAAGAAGCTCTTGCACCTGCCATTACAACTGGGTTAGCTGTAAATAATACACCTCTTGTGATATGAGGGTTTAGGATTGTAACTGGTCTTTCACCGAAGTTAGCCCAAAGTAAACCTGCATCAACTGATAAACCTGCAACCGGTTTGTAAGTAACAAACGCAAGCCATGGTTTGAATTCTGTAGTTTTGCCGTGGCCTATTAAATTTAAACCTATAAATCTTCCATTCACAACATCAGAACTTGCAACTACAGTTGGAGCTTCCCAAGAACCAAATGCAGCTGTAAAGCCTATTCCACCATCTTGAGCCGGTTTTGTTAATCCAACTATCACGTTGTTAACAGAGAAGCCGTCTTTAGAAAAACCTCCAAGTGATAATACGTGATCATTGTCTTGAGCGTTGTAAGCTGCAGATACACCACCAAAGAGTGTGATGTCTGTGTTTGCTACTGTGATTTGTCCTGCGTTTGCTGCAGTTGTAGCGAGTAATCCCGCTGCTGCTAATCCTAATACTTTCTTCATAGTAAACCTCCTTAAAAAAATTTTTTTAAATTTTCTTAACAAAAAAGTTAACACATTTTAACCGTTTTGTCAATACCTATGATTAAAATCATAATTCCTATTCGGTTTTTACCAAAAAAACTTTAACTTATTCTTTTTTCAAAAAGTATATTATCAAAATCCGTGCCAAAAATCAGAAAATTAAAAAATATTAAAAAATCAACCATTTAAGTTTATAAACTTACACAGCTTCATCTTTTGCTTTTTTGCAAATTTGCAAAAAAATTTTTCAAGTTTCAATTTTTTTAATCCAAAACCGTAATTCACTCTATTTCTAAGTATAAAGTTAAAGGTTCATCTACTTTGCTAGGTATAGAAAAACCAGATTTTAAGTTCCAAATGTATTCAAATAACCTGATTTTTCCATCCACCCTGCAGGGAATGATGCTCCCCACCTACTACTCCCTATCCGTAAGGACTCAGGAGATACTTTGTAAAACAAATCAATCAACTTAAGCTTTACAGGATTGCAAAGCTTTATAAAGAAAGTTTTAAGATTTTCGTAAAACCTAAGTCTCAGGAGCTTGGCTCCTACTCTAATAATATTCACTGCTCCTACTAAGTCTGCGTGAAATACTTTATTTAAAACTTTATCTTTAAATATATCTCCATCCCTTTTTCCTTGACATACTTCTTTATTTTTTGTCTCTTTTACTTCAAATATATTAGCTAACGGTGATGTTTTAGATGTATAACTCTCATCAACCTCTATAACTTCCATCCCATACTCATAAGCTTTGTATTCTATTAACTTTATCAACCTTCTAAAAGGAATAGATACAAACTCTTGATTAGTTTTCTTTCCTAAGTCTATACCGTTTTTACTTTCAATTGCATTTTTTCCTATGTAGATGGTTTTATGTCCTGTTTCATGGAGTAAATCAACCAGTTTCCTTGCTATTTTGTGAAAGTTATTGTCAAGCCATCTCTTCCTGTGGGAAGATAGAGATTTCATCTTTAATTCTAATTCATAAATCTTCTTAGTAGCAACTTGGTTTTCAATAAAACCTCTCTTGACAGAGTTTTTTAAGTTGTTTATTTCAGCTCTAAGTTTTGACATTTCTTTGTTAAACCACTGATTGAAAGCTTTTATTTCTTTTCCTGATACTATGAAACTTTTTAACTCTACATTTTCACTTACAACAGATATCATTTCATCAAGTCCAATATCTATTCCTGCTTTATATTCTCCTACAGGATTTTTTAATTCTACTTCTTGCTCATAAACAGCATCTACATAAAGGTCATCTCCAAAGAGTTTTATTCTTAGTGAAGAAATTTTATAAGGGAAATCTTTAGGTAATTTAACTTTAAGATACTTATTGTTTTTGAGCCTGATTATTATTTTATCTCCTTCTTGCTTAAAGGTGTTAACATTTCCTTCTACAGAAAAGTTTATAAGGTATTTAAGTTTTTTAGCTTTAGGTGGTCTTGGTATTTCTTTAAATTTTTCAGGATTGGTTTTAAAGCTTTCAAGAGATTTGAAAAAGTTTTTAAAGTCTTTTATAGTCTGACGGATGATGTATTGGATGTAGTGAGGATTATCTACTTTCTCTTTCTGATTTTTAAGTTTTATAAGTAGGTCTGCTAATTCAGGATTATTTTCTATATTTTTTAAGACCTTTTCAAACTCTTCTTTGTATTTACCTGTATAGTTTTTTGCAACAAGACCATAGAGAATAGATTGGTTTAGTAAATGTTCTTTATAAAGGGTATAATATTTTGTGATAAGGATTGTAAGTATGTTTCTAAAGTGAGCAAGGTCTAAAAGTAGAGTTCTTACTTTTCTTTTTCTTTCTTTTCCGCCTACTCTTATGGTAAAAACTCTTTTTATTTTTTCTTGTGGTTTCATACGATTAAAGTAATCATTTGACTGCATTTTGTCAAGAGTTGCTAAAAAATTTTAGCTATATTTTGATAATTCTATTGTTCTAATCATAGCTCCTCTAACTTTATCTTACCTTCGTATATTGCTTTACCTACAACTACACCAAAAACACCGTAATCTTTTAACTTATATAAATTTATAACATCTTGTAGCGACCCAACGCCTCCGGATGCAATAACAAAGTGTTTTAGATTTTCTGCCAAATATTTAGTCCCTTCAAGGTTAGGACCTACCATTGCACCGTCTCTGTTTACATCTGTGTATAAAAATCCAAATATATCTAAATCATCATACTTTTTTGCAAACTCTAAAGGTGTGTAGTCTGTCTTTTCAACCCAGCCTTTTATTGCAACTTTGCCATCTTTTGCATCTATGCCAACAATTACTTTATTTTTAAAGTCTTCAACTATCCTTAAAAACTCCTCTTGATTTTCATAAGCAAGACTACCTATTACCACTCTATCAACGCCAATCTCAAACATACTCTTAACAGCTTCGTAGCTTCTAAGACCCCCTCCAAACTCTACTAAAATATCAACAGATTTAACTATACTCTCTACAACCTTATAGTTTTTAGGTTTACCTTCAAGAGCCCCGTCTAAGTCTACAACGTGAATATGCACAGCTCCACAGTCTTGAAAATACTTTGCCATATCAACAGGATTATCTTTATAAACTTTTACTTTATCAAACTCACCTTTATAAAGTCTTACCACTTTACCATCTTTTAAATCTATTGCCGGAATTATAAACTCTTTCAAACTCATCTTCTCAACCTTTTAAAAGTTTTTTGAAAATTTTAACATAATGTTTACACATCACCATCACTAACAGTGATATAATTTTCTAAAATCTTATATGGGAGTTTAGAATGAGTATAACAGATATAATACTAAAACTGGCTTTGGTGGGTGGTGATCCTGTCCTTTACATCCTTTTGATTATGAGTATTATCACAATAGCCATAATCATAGAAAGGTTTATGGCTTACAAAGTGATAGAGCAAAACTTAGACAAGTACGACCCTCTGGAGCTGCGACTCCAACTTGAAAAAAGACTTGGAATACTTGCCACTTTTGGAAACAACGCTCCATTTATAGGACTTTTTGGCACTGTTTTAGGTGTTATAAAAGCATTCCACCACTTAGGGACTTCTTCAGAGTTTGGAGTTAGAGTTGTTATGACAGGTATATCAGAAGCTCTTGTTGCTACTGCTATGGGACTGTTTGTAGCAATCCCTGCCGTTATAGGTTATAACTACTTTGTAAGAAAGATGAAGTTTTTACTGATGATATACGAGAGTAAAAAATGATAACTACACAGTAGCAATTACCAAAAAACCAGAAGTTATAGAAAGTATGATTTTAGAAACAGGAGGTAAAGAAGAGATGATGTTGTTAACAGATAAATGGAAATTAGAGGGTTTACAGGAAGGTTTAAAAAAGGGTTACATAAAAAGCATACTAAACTTAATAAACTTAAAGTTTCAACCAAACCCTGAAGAACTCCAAACCATAGAAAACAAGCTCTCATCTTTTGAAGATGAACAAAAATTTGAAGAGGTGTTGAGAATAGTAGCTACAGCTGATAGTTTTGAAGAGGTTAAAAACAAAATACTGTGAGGTAAAGGATAGATGAAGATTACCGACGAAAACGACAGAGAAATATCAGAAATAAATATGATTCCACTTGTTGATATAGTCCTTGTTATACTTATTATATTTATGGCTACTGCTACATTTATGGTTGAAGGTAAAATACCCCTTGACCTTCCAAAAGCAAAAACCGGAGAACCATCAAAGCAGCTCCAAAAAAGAATAGAGATAACCATAAAAAAAGATGGAGTATACTTCCAAGATAAAAAAGTAGACTTAGACCAGCTAAAATCTATACTTGAGACAGAAAAACAGAATGTAGAAAACCAAGTTGTTGCGTTAAGGTCTGAAAGAGATGTGCCTTTTCAAGATGTAGTGAGTGTTATCGACGTTTGTAGACAGGTAGGATTGGAAAAGTACGTAATTGAAACAAGAAAAGAGTGCTGTAATAAAAGCCCTTGAAGCATTAAAAAAATCTCCATACGATATAGATCTGTACACTGATTCAAACTATGTAATAAACGGAATAAACTCTTGGCTTGAAAAGTGGATTAAAAACAATTGGAAGACTTCTTCTGGAAAACCCGTTGAAAACCAAGATTTATGGCAAAGATTGTATGAATTATTGAAAAAACACAGAGTAAAGGCTCATTGGATAAAAGGACACAGTGGTCATCCTGAGAATGAGTACTGTGATAAAATAGCTAAACAAGAAGCTTTGAAAGTGAAAGATGAAAAAAAGTAAAACAAAAACAACTTACGTATGTAATGAATGTGGTGCAACCTTTCCTACTTGGGTAGGAAGATGTTCTGTATGTGGTGCTTACAACTCTGTTTCTGAAGAGATATTAGATTTTAAAAAAGAAAAAAGCTTTATACCAAAAAATGTTTTTCCTAAACCTATAACAGAAATAAGCTTTGATTTAAATTTATCAAGGACAAAATCCGGGTTTGATAACTTTGATACTGCCATAGGTGGTGGATTTGTTCCCGGTCAAGTAGTTTTAGTCTCAGGAGAGCCGGGAATAGGAAAGTCCACTTTACTTCTTCAAATATCTTCAAACCTTGCAAAAAGTAAAAAAGTTCTCTACATATCAGCTGAAGAGTCCTCTTATCAGATCTATCTAAGAGCCCAAAGAGTAGGAGCTCTGGAAAAAAATCTATACATACTTTCTGATACAAATTTAGAGAGTATAGTTTCAGCTATAGAAAATATAAATCCAGATTTGATAGTTTTAGACTCTGTTCAAACTGTTTACTCAGAAAACCTTGAATCACCGGCAGGGTCTGTATCACAGGTTAAGTATGTAAGTAGTAAAATTACAGAAATCTCAAAGTCAAAAGGTGTTATCTCTTTAATCGTAGGTCAGGTAAACAAAGAAGGAAGTATAGCCGGACCAAAGGTTTTAGAGCATCTTGTAGATACGGTAGCCCAGTTTGAAGGAGAAAAAGGTTATGCCTACAGGATACTGAGAGTCTTAAAAAATAGGTTTGGAAGCTCCGGAGAGATGGCTGTTTTTAATATGACAGATAAAGGAATGGAACAGGTTTTAGACCCATCTCTGTTTTTTATATCCCAAAGGCCACAAAACCAACCGGGAAGTGTAATATTTCCTTACACAGAAGGCTCAAAACCTATACTGGTAGAAGTTCAAGCACTTGTATCAAAAACTTTTTATCCTGTTCCCCAAAGAAGAAGTCAAGGCATAGACTTAAATAAAATATCAATCATAACAGCTGTTATGGAAAACCATCTAAAGATAAATCTTAAAGATAAAGATATATTTGTTAATGTTGTAGGAGGAATAAAGGTAGACGAGCCGGCGGTAGATTTAGCAGTTGCTACAGCTATTTTTTCAGCCTACAAAAATATCCCAATTCCAAACGATATGGCAGTCTTTGGAGAAATTGGTTTAACTGGAGAAGTAAGGTCTGTTCATTTTGAGGATATAAGGATAAGGGAGTGTAAAAGTAAAGGCTTAAATCAAGTACTTGCACCGACAAGTTATAAAGAAAGTGATATACAAGTAAAAAATATAAGAAGGTTAAAAGAAATGTTAGATATTTTTAGCTAAAAATCAAATAAAAATCATACCAAAAAGTTTTTTAGATTTATAATATTTTTTTAACTTTAAAAATTAGGAGTACAGCGATGGAAAAGAAAAGAGGAGCTGATATAGTTGTAGATGTATTACTACATGAAGGAGTTGATACTATATTTGGTCTTCCCGGTGGTGCAATAATGGAAGTTTACGATGCCCTTTTTGATGCACCATTTAAAAATGTTTTAACAAGGCATGAACAAGCAGCTTGTCATATGGCAGATGGTTATGCAAGAGCAACAGGGAAAGTAGGAGTAGTAATTGCAACATCGGGACCGGGAGCTACAAACTTAGTAACAGGACTTGCAACAGCGTATATGGACTCTATTCCACTGGTTGCAATAACAGGTCAAGTTCCAAGACATTACATAGGAACGGACGCATTTCAAGAAGCTGATGTTATTGGAATAACAAGACCAATAACAAAACATAACTTTTTAGTAACCGACATAAAAGACCTTCCACTTATTTTAAGACAAGCTTTTTACATTGCAAGAACAGGAAGACCAGGACCAGTTTTAGTTGATATTCCAAAAGATATCACACAGCAAGTCTCAGAGTACTACATACCATCAGATGAAGAAGTAAAAGAATCTTTACCGGGATACAATCCCCACGTAGAAGGCAACCCTGTCCAAATAAAAAAAGCTGCAGAGTTGATAAGAAAAGCAACAAGACCAGTTTTATACGTTGGTGGTGGAGCTATACTTGCAGATGCTGCAGAAGAAGTAACAAAACTGGCAAGGTTAACGAAGATACCAGTTACCACAACAAATATGGGAAAAGGTGCTTTTCCTGAAACAGACCCTCTTTCTTTACATATGCTTGGTATGCACGGAACATACTACGCTAATATGGCTGTCTATCACAGTGATTTACTTATAGCAGTAGGAGCAAGGTTTGATGATAGAGTTACAGGTAAGATATCAGAATTTGCACCTGAGGCAAAAATCATACATATAGACATAGACCCAGCTTCAATAAGTAAAACGATAACCGTTGATGTTCCTATAGTTGGAGATGTAAAAAATGTTCTTCAAAAACTTATAAAAGAGTTAGAAGAAAAACCGGTAGAGTGGGTAGCTGCAAGGGAAAACTGGCTAAAGCAGATACAAGAGTGGAAAGAAAAACATCCCCTATCTTACAGAAAGTCAGATAAAATAATAAAGCCTCAGTATGTAATAGAAGAGATTTACAACATAACAAACGGAGATGCCATTATATCAGCTGGTGTAGGGCAACACCAAATGTGGGCCGCAATGTTTTATAAATACAGTTACCCAAGACAGTTTTTAAACTCAGGTGGTCTTGGAACTATGGGATTTGGTTTCCCTGCAGCTGTTGGAGCTAAAATAGGAAGACCTGATAAAACTGTATTTGCAATAGAAGGAGATGGATCTTTTATAATGAATGTACAAGATTTAGCAACGGCAGTCCAGTACAGAGTACCTGTAAAAATTGCTATAATAAATAACGGATTTTTAGGAATGGTAAGACAGTGGCAGCAGTTTTTCTATGATAGTAGGTATGCGAGTGTTTGCCTATCAGTTCAGCCGGACTTTGTTAAGTTGGCAGAAAGTTTTGGAGCTGTAGGATTAAGGGCAACCAAGCCTTCAGAGGTTAAAGAAGTTTTAGCAAAAGCTATGGAGATAAACGATAGACCAGTGTTGATAGATTTTGTTGTAGATAGAGAAGAAAACGTTTTACCTATGGTTCCAGCAGGAAAAAGTTATAGAGAGATGATTTTAACGCCAAAGCAAAAAGGTGAAGCAGAAACTATGTACTTAGTGGGGTAAAATGAATGAGTGAGATAAAAGTAATTAAAGAAAGACCACAGCCAGAGAAAAAGATAGGAAGACACGTAATAACAGTTAAAGTTCAGCATAACTTTGGTGTTTTAGCAAGGATTACTGGACTTTTTGCAGGAAGAGGCTATAACATAGAAAGCCTTACAGTAGGAAGAACCCACGAACCCCATATAGCAAGAATAACAATAGTTGTAGAAGGGGACGAAAGAGTTATAGAACAGATTATAAAACAACTAAGGAAACTGATAGAAACTTTAAGGGTAAGAGATATAACAGATATACCTCACATAGAAAGAGAACTTGCCCTTATAAAAATCCATACAGAAAATGACAGAACAAGAGATGAGATAATGAGACTTGTAAATATATTTAGAGCAAAGGTTGTAGACGTTTCAACAGATACCTACACAGTAGAGATAACTGGTGATGAAGATAAGATAGAGGCTTTTATAAGTCTTATTAAACCTTTTGGTATTAAAGAAATGGCAAGAACAGGAACGTTAGCGATGGTAAGAGAATCAGCAACAAGTAAAATTTTACCGGGGGAAAGGTTTGATTAAAAAGTTGTTTATTACCCTATCTTTTGCATCTCTTTCTACTTACGCTCAAGAAGTAGCAATAGCAAAAGCATCTGTAGAAAGCTTACCAGATAGTTATTCAGACTATCTAACAGAATTTTTAGTAAATAATGTATCAGGAGCTTCTTTACTTACAAAAGGCAAAGAACCTTTATACGTGGTATATCCATCTTTAATATGGGAAGGAAAGGCTTACAATCTCTGTATAAAAACGTATAAAGCAAACAACCCTTACTCATCTTCTTGTATAACAGTTAACTACGCTGAAGATATTTACTCAAGATTAAAAACATTACAAAACAACGAATTTTTTAAACTAAAAGATATACCTGAGAAAAAAATAAACATAAAACTACAGCTTAACACTAACCCCCAGTACAACAAAGTTAAGTTAGTATCCCAAAAAGGGGATAACCTAACAAGGTATGTAGATATTACAAAAGATATAGATGGTGTAAAAGTAGGAAAAGGCTTTGTAAATCTAAATGTTATAACGTTAGATGATGAGGCAGCTGGTAAAGTTTTTAAACTTTTAATTGAAAATAACAAAATAGAGAAAGTTGTAGTAGAATAATTAAAAAATTAATTCAATCAGGAGGATGAAATGGCAAACATCTATTACGATGAAGATGCTTCTTTAGATTACTTAAAGGACAAAACTGTAGCTATTATAGGATACGGTAGTCAAGGACATGCCCACGCATTAAACTTAAGAGACAGTGGAATAAAAGTAATAGTAGGTTTACTTGCAGGAAGTAGGTCTATAGAAAAAGCAAAAGCGGAAGGTTTTGAGGTTTACACTCCCGACGAAGCTGCTAAAAGAGCAGATGTTGTAATGATACTTACTCCTGATACAGTTCAACCACAACTTTTTTACTCTGCTATACTTCCAAACTTAGATGAAGGAAATGCTTTAGCCTTCGCCCATGGATTTAACATACATTTTGGACAGATAGTACCACCTGCTTACGTAGATGTTTTCTTAGTAGCACCAAAAGGACCAGGACACTTAGTTAGATGGATGTACGAAGAAGGAAAGGGTGTTCCAGGATTGTTTGCAGTTTACCAAGACTTTACAGGTAATGCTAGAGAAGTAGCAATGGCTTACGCAAAAGGAATAGGTTGTACAAGAGCAGGACTTATAGAAACAACCTTCAAAGAAGAAACAGAAACAGACCTTTTTGGAGAGCAGGCTGTCTTGTGTGGTGGAGCAACTGCCTTAATAAAAGCAGGATTTGAAACACTTATAGAAGCTGGATACCAGCCTGAAGTTGCATACTTTGAGTGTTTACACGAATTAAAACTCATTGTAGACCTTATATATCAGTACGGTATATCTGGAATGAGATACTCAATATCTGACACTGCAAGATATGGAGACGTTACAAGAGGAAAAAGAGTTTACGAAGCTGTTAAACCAATCTACAAAAAGATACTAGAAGAGATACAAGAAGGTGAGTTTGCAAAAGAATGGATACTGGAAAATGTAGCAAACAGACCTCACTTTAACGCACTTGTTAAAAAAGATGAAGAACATCCTGTTGAAAAAGTAGGAAAAGAGTTAAGAAAAATGATGCCATGGCTTGGTGGTAAAAGTTTATAAAAAAGGGTTGTTATGAATTTAACATCAAAAAGAAAAAGCATTAAAAAGGTGTACGAGCCTGTAGGGGTTCTCCTTGCGAGAACCCGTATAACTCCAAACATAATAACGGTAATATCTGTTATAATCGGTATTTTAGCAGCTGTATCCTTTTACAAAGAGAAGCCTTTAATAGGTGCAGCCTTAGTTTTTATCAGTGGTTTTTTTGACCTACTTGATGGGGTTGTTGCAAGGGAAAAAGAAAGAGCATCAAAGTTCGGTGCAGTGTTTGACTGGCTTGCAGATAAATTTGTCGATGGATTTTTACTTTTCTTTATAGGAATTACATACTCTACTCCTTACCTTACAGCTTTAGCAATAACTGCAAGTATGCTTCACACTTTTATAAAACCTGTTGCTTACGCTGAAATAGGGTTTTCAAATAGACAGAAAGGAAAGATAGATGACCCACTTGAAGGTATAGGGTTTTTCGGAAGACCAGAAACACTTTTAACAATAATTGTGTTTGCTATTTTTGAACATTTTAAAATTTTAGGTGGTCTTGAGTTTGGATTTGTTATAATAACAGCGTTAACAACGTTGTCTTTACTTCAAAGGATTGTATATCTTTACATAAAGTACAATAAAGATTACGATTAAGAGGACGTTATGAAAAGACCTTACACGATAATAATTTCGGAAGTTACTGTCGATGGAAAACTAACACTTGCAAAAGGTGTTTCTTCAAAAGAAATAATGAAATTTATGGATGAAGAGGCAAATAGGTATCTTCACGAGACAAGAGCAAAGGTAGATGGGATAATGGTAGGAGCAGAAACTATAAGAACAGACAACCCATATCTAACAGTAAGATACGTAAAAGGAAAAAATCCTACCAGAATTATACCAACCTCTACGGCTGATATTCCACTGGATGCAAACGTTTTGAAAAAAGATGCACCTACTATAATAATAACAACTGAAAAAGCTCCCGAAGAGAAAATTAAAGCGTTATCAGAAAAAGTAGAAGTTGTGAAGATAGGAGATGAAAAAGTTGACCTAATAAAGATGATGGATTTTCTCTACAACAGAGGAATACGTACATTAATGGTTGAAGGTGGTTCTACTCTTAACTGGAATCTTTTAAATTTAGGTCTTGTTGATGAGATAAGAATAATACATATGCCATTTATAGTAGGTGGAACAGACACCCCTACATTAGTTGGAGGAGAAGGTTTTAAAAATTTAGATGAAGTGATAAGATTAAAGTTAAGAGCTCACTTTATGAGAGGGTCTCATCTAATTACAGAGTGGGAAGTCAAGTATGAAAGTTGAGGTTTTGTACTTTTCTCAGGTAAAAGATAAAGTAGGAAAAAGTAGTGAGATAGTTGATTTTAATGGTAATACCGTAGAAGATTTAATCAACTATTTAACAAAGATTTATCCAAACATTAGAGACATACTACAAAAGTCTATGATTGCAGTTAATGAAAACTATGCAGAAAAAGACAGTATTTTAAATGAAAATGATAAAGTTGCTATAATACCACCTGTAAGTGGGGGATAGTTTTCAAAACAAGGAACCTAAAATGAGATTTTTAAAAATTTTTTACTTAATAGGGCTTTTGTTAATCATTTTATCCTGCACCAAAACAGAAGAAAAACCAGATTTAGTCGTAGATATAAAAGTGTCAAAAAATGGATACGAGCCAAATGTTATAACCGTTGAAAGGAACAAAGTAGTGCTTTTTAGAATTACAGCTGTAGATGAAGGGATAGAACAAGAGCCAAACTCAAAATACTACGGACACTGCTTTTACATACTTCCACCTTACGATGTTATGGTAGAAAATATAAAAAACGGAGAAACAAGAGAAGTAAAAGTAAAGATGATATACCCAGGACATCACATATTTACCTGTCCATACTGCGTTGATTTTTTCCCAACAAAAGGTGATATTTACGTTAAGTAGAAAATCTTTTAGAGTACAAAAATATAAAAAAACCTAAAATCGGAAAAACACTCATAAGCATTGCTGACAACCTATAGTTATCCTGTGTTATGAAAAGCAACGTTCCCCAGATAAACAATCCAGTTGTTGAAGCAAGTCTTTCTGTTAAAGATAAAAAAGACATCCTTGTAGATACTTCTTCTTGGGGAAATTTTGAGATGATATAAACCCTTGATACTGTCCAAAGATGTGCTAAAGAAAATCCAGCAACAAATCCAGCTACTAAGATTAAATCCCCATGAACAACAGGTAAAACTATTAAAAAACCTGCCCATAAGAAAAATCCTAGTGGAAATACCTTATCACTTGAAAATTTATCTAAAACCTTACCCCAGAAAATACCACCCACTATACCACCTACAGCTGAAAGACCGATTACCTTATAAATCTGGCTATCTTCCAAAGCAAACACATTTTTTAGGTATATACTCATCATAGCTATTAATGTATTTGCTACCTCTGTTAAGGATAAGATTGATACTATAGTAAGGATAAACTTTTTATCTTTAAACACCTCTTTTAGACTTACATTATGTTTTAAAGATGGATTTTCTAAAAAGAAAAAAGAAGGAAGAGCAAACAAGAAGAAAATCAAACCTGTTATAAAGTAAACATTTGGGATAGACAAAACCTTTGCAAAAAAGATAAGAGCAATAGCTGAACCAATGTACCCAAAACTTACACCAAGTCCCGATGCTAAGCCTTTTGTTTCAAAGTTTAAAAGTAAAGAGTTATAAAAAACAAAACTTTGCTGATGAGCTATAGACATAAGAGAAAAAACAATTAGAGATAAAATTGGCATACTTTCTAAAAATCCTAAAGAAAAACAAAGAATAGTCGTCAAAGTAGCAAAAACGATAAATCCTTCTTTCCTTTTTCCAGTTCTATCAACATACTTACCCAGCTGTAGTGCAAACAAGAAAGATAGTAAAAATGTAAAACTGTAAACATAACTATAGATTTTAGGGTCTACGTACTTTGTTATATAAAGGGGAAAGAATACAGAGTAAACCATAGCTCCCAGTATGGTTTCTCCTGTATCAAATAGAGAGAAAGACAGAATTTTTTTCATTAATCTAGTTTAACAAGACTCTTTAATTTTCTTATCTCTTCTTCTGTTAAAGGACGGTAATCTCCAGGTTGAAGGTTTTCATCAAGCTTTAGATTACCCATCCTTACTCTTTTTAAATATTTAACAGGATGACCTAAAGATTCCATTATTTTTTTTACTATATGGTATTTTCCTTCTGAAACAGTTATTAAAACTTTAGACTCTTCTTCTAAGGCTGATAAAACTTTTACTTTAAAAGGCTTTGTTTTATACTTATCTTTTTTTAGGTAAATACCTTCTTTTTCAAAAGGTGAAAAATCAATTTTAGATACGTCCCCTTCTACGATGGCGTAGTATTCTTTTTCTATGTTCCATTTTGGATGGGCTAATCTGTGTGCTAATTGACCATCTGTAGTTAGTATCAAAAGTCCTTCTGTATCTAAGTCTAATCTGCCTATTGGAAAAAGTTTGTCTTTTACAGTTTCATCATCCAGCAAACTTATTACTGTTGGAAAATTTTCATCGTAAGTAGCAGTTATATATCCTAAAGGTTTGTTTAACATAAAGTAAAAATTTTCTTGATAGTTAACATCTTCATCTTCTACGCTAACTTTATCTTTCAATGGGTCTATATGAATAGAAGGGTCTTTAACTTCTTTATCGTTTACTTTTACAAACCCTTTTTTTATAAGTTTTTGAACCTCAGACCTACTTCCAAAACCTTGATTTGCTAAAAATCTATCTAGTCTAATATTGAGCTCCTTTTTACAAGGGGGCTCTTAAACCCCCTTTTTTTAATTTACTTATTTACAGCTTCTTTTAAGGCTTTAGCAGCTGTAAATGCTACTACTTTTCTTGCAGGGATTTTAATTTCTTTTCCTGTTCTTGGGTTTCTACCTTTTCTTTCCTTTCTTTCTCTTATGTTAAAAATTCCAAATCCAGGAATAGCTACTCTTTCTCCTTTAGAGATTGCCTCTACTACTGTTTCTATAGCTGCGTTTACTGCTTTTTCTGCAGCAGCTTTTTTTAAACCAGCTTTCTGTGCAACAGCTGAGATAAGTTCTTTCTTTGTCATATCACACCCTCCTACAACGTGTTTTTTAACAAAAATTAAATTTACCTAAAAAATTTTGTATGAGTTCTATACATCGTGAACACCTTCACCTAAAAATTTTATCATACTCCATAAACAATGTCTGCTGGTCTTTTGTATCCTAAAGAATGATGTGGCCTTATAAAATTGTACTTCCTTACATACTTCCTTAACTTCTTATTCATCTCCTCTAATGTGTAATCTAATCCCTCTATCAACCATAACTCCTCTTCTATTGTCCTTATCAATCTTTCTACAACACCATTAGTCTTTGGACTCCTTGGATAGCTAAAGTAATGCTCCACTCCTATATCCGTTAAATACTTGTTAAACTCCCCTAAAAACTCACTCCCGTTATCTGTTTGTACCCTCTTTATCTCAAATTCAAAATACTCATTTAACTCAATATAAAATTCTTTTGTTTTCTTTGAATTTTTACTTTCATATACCCGTGCAAAACAAAATCTGCTATACTTATCTATAGCTGTGAATTGGTAATATGTTGCACCTGCGATGTTCAGGTGTTTTACGTCTATTTGTACTACATCCCCTGGGGCTTGTGCTTGCAAGCCTCTTTTTGTCCTTTTCTTCTTTATACTCTTTTTTCTTTTGTTTTGTATTTTAATTGATTTTGTTCTCTCTATTAATCCTTCTTCTTTTAATACTTTATACACTGTAGATGGTGATACTTTTATGTTTTTTTCTTCTTGTAGATATGCCGATATTTTTTCTTTGCTCCAAGTTGGGTTTTGTTTCCTGACTTTTATTATTTGTTCTCTGTACTGATTTCTTATAGTTGGTTTTCTTGTGTTTTTTGGTGTTTTAGGTCTATCAAGAAGTCCTTCAAGTCCGTCTTTTTTGTATCTTTCAAACCATTTATAGAAGGTAGTTCTTGATATTCCGAAGTATCTGCAGGTTTTGGATATATTTTTTGTATCTTGGTAGTGCTGTATCCATTTTAGTCTTTTTTTGGCTTCTTTTGTTAAAGGAATGTCTTTAATCTTGTTTGATAGTTTTTTAGGAAAGAGTGTTGTCATATACATAGGGGTTCCTATAATACCTTTCATATAACCTACCTCCTGTTTTTGTTGAAATTATTTTAAAGGGGTAGGTGTTCACTGTGTATTGAAACTTATACAAATTTTTATTTGTCAATATATTTTTTCTAAATCCTCGTTCTCTCTTGTTTTCCACCTTTTGTGAACCCATAGGTACTGGTCAGGATGTTTTCTTACATACTCTTCTATCTTTTTCGTGTAAGCTTGTGTGATATTAAAAGCTGTTTCTTCTTCTGCAGTGCCTTGTTGATACTCTAATCTTTCTACCGTAATGTAATACTTTTTATCTTCTTCATTAAAGTAAATGTACGAGACCAAAATAGGGACTTTATATTTTGCAACTAACTTAGCAGGAAAGTTTACCGTTGAAGCTTTAAGCCCGAAAAAATCAACAAAGTAGCCTCTATGTTTTAAAGCGTTTTGGTCTACTAAGAAGCTTATTACTTCCCTGTTTTTTAAAGCGTTTATAAAGTACTTTAAAGGTTGGTCGTGATAGATTATTTTTATTCCTGACTGTTCTCTTATCTGGGTTATTATCTTGTTAATTTTTTCATTTTTTTGTCTGTAAGCAAGGCTCGTAAGACCGTTTAAGTAGTAGGATAGGCCTGTTCCACACATTTCCCAGCTTGATATATGACCTGATACTATTATTCCTCCTGATTTTTTTATTTCTTCTAAAAGATTTAAACCTTTTTCTATTTTAACGATATCTTTTATCTCTCTGGACTTTACATAATAAGGTTGCCTTGGAAATTCAACAAGAACTCTTCCTATGTTTTGTAAAGATTTTTTTCTTATAAAATCTTTCCAGTTTTGGTCTTTATCTGGAAAAGCTATACTTAGATTTTTTTCAATAACATCCTTACGGTAGTTGATAAAGTATAAAAAATTTCCAATCTGATTTGCTTTTCTTAGTGCTTTTTCTCTGTCTAAACTTTTAAAATAATTGAAGGTAAAGTCTATAAGTTTATCAAGCATTAACTTTTGAGAGCTGTTTTAACTTTTTAACTGCCAAAGAGAATATTTTTTTATCTTTGTCAAAGGATAGTTTTTCCTCTACTTGATTTATAGGAACCCACTCTGCAGATTCTATCTCTTCTTTTTGGGGGTTTAACTCTCCACCTACGTATTTCATAAGGTAGTAGTAAACAAACTTGTGAATTGTATCAACACCTGACCTGTACCAGTACTCTACATTTCCTAAGTAATCAAGGACTTCTGCATCTACTCCTGTTTCTTCTTTAACTTCTCTTACAGCTGCATCCTCTCTCTTTTCAGTTCTTTCTATATTTCCTTTTGGAAAACCGTACCTATCTTTATTTTTAATTAGTAGAATATAAATTTGGTCTTGGTCTTCTTTAAATACAACTCCACCTGCAGAAAATTCCCACTTTACACTCATATTCCACTCCTGTCTAATTTTGGTTAAAAATTTTTAAAAAAATATTATATCATCTCTAACATATTTTTTAGTATTTCTTCCCAAACAGGAAGGACTTTTTTCTTCACACTTTCATCCATTTTAGCAACTTCTGGCCAATCTCTTAGGTAGCCTTCTTCTTTCCATTTCGTAGTAGCATCTATTCCCATTTTTCCACCAAAACCAACGTAGTTTGTTGAGTGGTCTAAAACGTCTATAACTCCTTTTTGTATTATTACATCCCTTGATGGATCAACGTTGTTTCCCCATATCCATAATACTTCATTTATATCTTGAACGTTTACCCAGTCATCAAATACAACTATATTTTTTTCAAACATGAGTTGTCCCAGTCCCCAAAGTGCGTTTATTACTTTAAAGGCATGACCCGGATATCTTTTCTTGATAGAAACAAAGGCAAAGTTATGGAAACATCCAGCAATAGGTAGGTTGTAATCAACAATTTCTGGTAGATTAAACTGAACCATTGGAAGGAATATTCTTTCTGTGGCTTTTCCAAGCCAGCCGTCTTCCATAGGTGGTTTTCCTACTATCGTTGTTTGATAGATAGGATCTTTCCTGTGGGTTATACATGTTATATGCATTAAAGGATACTTATCTACTGGTGTGTAGAATCCTGTGTGGTCTCCAAATGGTCCTTCATCGTGTAAAGGTTCTGATGGGTCTATGTAGCCCTCTATAACAATCTCTGCATCGGCAGGGACTTCCAACGGAACTGTTTCACACTTTACTAATTTAATACCTTTTTCTCTTATTATCCCAGCAAATAGAAACTCGTCAACATCTTCTGGAAGTGGAGCTGAGGCACAGTAAGTTATTACAGGGTCTGCACCTATAACTATCGCTACAGGTATTTTTTGTCCTAACTTTTTGGCTTTCCAGTAGTGGTGTGAACCACCTTTGTGTATCTGCCAGTGAACTGTTACTTTGTTTTTATCTATCAGTTGGATTCTATACATTCCTATGTTTCTTATACCGTTTTCAGGGTCTTTTGATATTACTATCGGAAGCGTTATAAACCTTCCCCCGTCTTTTGGCCAGCATTTCAAAACAGGAAATTCAAATACGTTAACATCATTTCCTTTTTTTATTACCTCTTTACATTTTCCATCTTTTACTACAACTGGTAGAGCATCGTTGAGTTTTTTTAGCTCTGGGAGTTTTTTTATCTTTTCTAAAAATGTGTTAGGTATTTCTGGCTTTACTATCTTGTAGAGCTTCCATCCTATATCTTCAAAATTTTTAACTCCTAATGCCATCTTCATTCGTTTTTCACTACCGAAGGCGTTTATAAGGACAGGTATACCTTCGTAACCTTCAACATTCTCAAACAGTAGTGCTTTTCCACCGTTGGGCATCTTCATCATTCTGTCTGCTATCTCTGTGATTTCAAGGATAGGACTTACCTTTGATTTTACTTTGATAAGTTCATTGTTTTTTTCTAAATCTCTTATAAACTCTCTAAGGTCTTCGTAAGGCATACTACTCTCCGTTTGCAGAGACTTCTCCTGCTGGGACTTGGTTGTCTTTA
The DNA here is from genome assembly GCF_000021545.1 of Sulfurihydrogenibium azorense Az-Fu1. Taxonomy (NCBI): domain Bacteria; kingdom Pseudomonadati; phylum Aquificota; class Aquificia; order Aquificales; family Hydrogenothermaceae; genus Sulfurihydrogenibium; species Sulfurihydrogenibium azorense. Next base: position 64,100 of record NC_012438.1, on the reverse strand, counting down.
AGTAATTTTATATGTTTTTTTATTACAAGTCCACCTGATACAATGGTCCTCATTGCTTCTTCAACGGTTAAATCTGTTATTATAATGTCCTGTTTTTTTACCATAATGGCAAACCCAGAAGTTGGGTTGATTGCAGCTGGGACAAAAACTATGTAGTAATCTTCGTCACATATTTTTAACTGATTAGCTATAAACCCAATAGCGTATGTATCCTGATGGGGAAACCTAACAAGGGCAACTTTTGAAAAGTTTTCTTTCTTTGAGAAAAGTGTTTCCATCGTCTGTTTTGTAGCATTGTAAACAGAACCTGCAACGGGAATTTTTGATATTAAGGATTCTACGTACGCTAAGAACTTTTTACCGAAGTAGTTTTGGGCAAGAAGTCCAAGCAGGAATATTATAGAAAGTGTTACTATTATACCAAGTCCCGGAATGTGAGGTGTTGGAATTCCTATCTCTTCTAAATATGGAAGTATTAAGTTGTTTACTACGGAGAGAAGGGTCTTTATAACCCATACAGTTACAATTATAGGTATTAAGACAAATAATCCTGTTATAAATATGTTTTTAAAGTTTATACTTTTCATTACTTTTTAACTGCCTCTGGTCTTCTTACTGGTTCTGGTAGGTACTGAACTGCAGGTATACCTGTAGGTTGAGGATATAAGTCCATTAGTGCGTAAACCTCTTCTGGCATATCTGTAGATACGTTTAATCCAAGTTGTTTTAAATGTTCTACAGTAATAGGAAAGTCGTGGGTGTACTTTCCTTGAGAGAGTTCTTCTGCTATTATCTGTGCTTTTTCTAAAGGATGACCTTTTTTAACTAAAAGATTTACTACTGTGTCGTACATCTGTTTTAATGCTTTTTTACTCATGTCTATCTTCACCAAAGTTTGGTCATCTATGTCTTTAGGATCTTTTAGTTTTTCTATGGCTACTAAAGAAGCTGCTGGTTCTGCTCCAAGTTGTGGGTCTACAGGTCCTAAAACTGCATGATTATCCATTAATATCTCGTCAGCTGCTAAGGCTATTAAAGTTCCTCCTGACATTGCAAAGTGAGGTACAATTACTCTTACTTTCGCAGGATGGTCTGCTAATGCTTTTGCTATCTGAGTAGCTGCCAGTGCAATTCCTCCTGGGGTATGAATAATAAAGTCTATTGGTTTGTCTTTAGGTGTCATTCTTATTGCCCTTAAAACAGCTTCTGAGTCTTCTATGGTTATCATCCTCATCATAAAAAAGCCAAACAAAGACCTTGTTTCTTGTCTGTGAATAAGAGTTATGACTTTGCTACCGTATTTATCTTCTATAGCTTTTAATATTCTCTCTCTGCTCCATTGAAGCATTTGAGCTTGTAGTATAGGCATTATAATCATAAAAAGGAATATCAGCCAAAATAACTGGCTTATGAAAAAAAATCCTGTATTTTCCATGTTCTACACTCCTATTTTAGTAAATTCTTCTCTTATTTTAGTTTCCAGCTGGTTCATGTCATTAATCTCTTTTATTAATTTTATCAAATATTTATTATCTTCCAATCCGTTAATCACTTTCTTGTAATCTCCAGATTTGTATCCCATCTCCTGTCTAATGTGGTTTAATATGTTTTTACCCATGTAAAGTAAATAAAGCCTATCAAAACCCATTAACCTTTTTGTGATTAATCCGAAAAAGAATAGTACACCGTTTAGATCTTGTTTTAAAGCTTTTTCTGCTATTCTTTCAAGTAAAAATATATACTCTTTATACTTATCAGCGTTGTTTTGGTATATATCTGCTAAGTAGTGATTTATATAATCTCCTTCTATACCTTTAAGATTGGTAAAATCCTCATTTAAACCTTTGTAAAGGTAGGTTAAATCTGGCTTGTTTTCCATAAGAATGAGAGATAGAATAAAGTGGAAGATATCAGCAAGTTCTATCTCGAGATTTTCTAAATCCGGTTCTACTTTTTTCCACCACTTCCAAGGAAGGCTTTCTACAGCTTCTGCACATTCAAGCCATATAGCCCTGTAAAAGTCTTCCTTTTTTCTTATCTGTTTCCAGTTTTCGTTTATCTTCTTGTTAAGGGTGTCTTGTAAGTCTAAACACTGTTTTATCTTTTCATCCAACTTTAACTCCTTTATAAAATATCTGAGAATATTGAATTTTTTTCTTTTAACTTGGTTAAGTAACCAAAATCTATTATATTTGTATCTAACATCTCTTTCAACCTGTAAAAGTTGCCTATATGCTCTTTAAGTCTGTTTGTTGCATACTGTTTTGCTGTTTGTGTAGTTATTAAAAAAGTCCAATCGCTACTTTGGGCTAAAAGAAGCTCTCTTTCCATCTGTTTTATTATATCATTACTTTCGTATACTTTCTTTACTTTCACAAGGTCTTCTTCCATTTGGTGAAGGTATTTGTAAACCCAATGATTTTCTGGATTTAACCAAACTTCGTAATATCCTTTATCTCCCCAAGATGAAGGAGAAGGTCTAACTACCTGATTTTCAGGGTAAAGGTCTAAATACTCAGAAGGAGTTATTGGTTTAAACTGTTTGTAAGTATCTATCATCTTAAATACGTTATATAAAAAGTCAGGACCTTCAAACCACCAATGTCCAAAAAGTTCTGCGTCGTACGGACTTACTACTAGAGGAAGTCTATCCATATACTTTGATAGATGTTCCATCTGTTTTTCTCTTGATATGTGAAAGTGTCCTGCATGTACTTTCGTCATCTCATAAGCTTTATCCGGGTCGTAAGGTTTTTTCTGTGATAAATCTACATCTCCTGTAATTTTATAGTACTTTATTCCGGTATAAACCCTTACTCCATCTGGACTTATAAAATCTTTGATGTACTCAAAGTCAAGGTCAAAACCTATATCCCTGTAAAAATCTCTGTAGTTTGGGTCTCCGGGATAGCCTTCTTTTGCACTCCATACCTGTTTTGATGATTCTGGGTCTCTTGCAAAAACTGCTACTTTTGAAGGTGTATAAACAGGAGCAAAAACGCCGTACCTTGGAAAAGGTTTTCCAAATATAACACCGTGGGAATCTAGAAAAAAGTACTCAATACCATACTTTGAAAGTATCTTATCAAGTCCATCGTAGTATGCACATTCAGCAAGCCATATACCTTTTGGTTTTTTTCCAAAGAATCTCTCATGGGATTTTACGGCTAAATCTATCTGTCTTTCTATGGCCGTGATGTTTGGAGATAGCAGAGGTAAAAATCCATGGGTAGCATTACAGGTAATTATCTCTAAATTTTTACTCTCTTCAAAGTATCTATATCCGTTTAAGACGTTTCTACCTAAAAATCCGTAGTAAAAATCTTTTATCTTTAAAAATCTTTCATTGTAAAACCTTGCAAGCTTGTTAAATGTAGGACTTGCTTTTGTTCTGTTTATCTCTTTTTCTGTAAGGAGTATCATTTTATCTAAGTACTTTTCATACTTAGACATTAAATGTTTATCTGTTAGCATACTTAGTAGTGGTGGAGTTAAAGAAGTTGTGAGTCTAAAGTCAACATTTTCATCTTTAAGTTGTTTAAAAGTCATTAAAAGTGGAATGTAAGTTTCGGTGATTGCTTCAAAGAGCCAGTGTTCTTCCAAAAAGTACTCATACTCTGGATGTTTTACAAATGGTAAGTGGGAATGTAAAACAAGCATCCAATAACCTTTCATATTATTCTCCCCCTTGGGATTTTATAGGTATATTATATATTGAATTTAGTTAAGATTTTTTGAATAAAAGATTAAGAAAGAATGATAGATAGAAGGGGGATTGTATCCCCCTTTATTGATGAATTACTTTTGTTCAGCTGGTTTTTGTTCTCCTGCTGGTTGTTGTTCAGCTGGTGCAGCTTGTTGTTGCTCTTGACCTGCTGGTTGTTGTTCAGCTGGTGCTGGAGCTGGTGCTGCTTGTTGCTCAGCCGGTGCTGGAGCTTGTTGCTCAGCTGGTTGTTCTTCTTTCTTTTGGCAGCTGAAAAGTAAAGATGCTGATAATACAGCTGCTACTGATCCAAGTACTAATTTTTTCATCACAAATACCTCCTCAAAAAAATTTTGGAAAGATTATAACATAAAAATCTATATTTTTTCAAATTTTTATTTTGACTGTTTTACCTTGGTAATTTTTAAACTCATAAAACCCATTCTTTTTACTTATTAAATACTCTGGGAGTAAAGGTACTTTACCTAACCCGTTTACAAGGTCTACCGCAAAGGTAGGATTGCCTAAACCTGAAACCCTTCCCCTTAGATGTTCCATTATTTCAAGACCTTTCTCTATTCCGGTTTTAAAGTGGTAAACACCTTTTGTTGGGTCACAGTGGAATAAGTAGTATGGTTTTATTTTTACTTTTAAAAGTGACCTCATTAAATTTTCCATTGTATATTTATCATCGTTTATACCTTTTAGTAAAACTGTTTGATTTAATACAGGTGTTCCTGTAGACAAGATGTTTTTAACTGCCTTCTTTGTTTCAGAAGTTATTTCGTTTGGATGATTAAAGTGGGTAACTATCCATACTTTATCGTACTTTTCAAAAATCTCCAGTAGCTCCTCATCGTAAAATCTAAAAGGGTTTGATACAAGCTCTCTTGAGCCTATTCTTATTATATCTACATGGTCTATTTCATAAAGATTTTTAATTATGTACTCAATTTTTTGATTGGGAAGTGTAAGAGGGTCTCCACCTGATACTAAAACTTCTTTTATAGCTTTATTTGACTTTATGTATTCAAACATAACATCGTACTCTTGTTTTGTCCTTGCTCTTTCATCTTCTAAAAACATTCTTTTTCTCATACAATGTCTACAGTAAACACTACAAAAATTTGTTGCTCTAAATAAAACCCTATCAGGATATCTATGGGTGAGTCCGAGTACTGGAGATTTTTCATCTTCTAAAAATGGGTCTAAAAAAGCCCCTTCTTGGTATTTTTCGTCTATCTCTTTTTCATCTGGTAGTATCTGTTTTAAAATTGGGTCTTCTAAGTTAGTTCTATCAGCTAAAAAAATGTAGTAAGGTGTTGTTCCAAAGTGGTAAATCTGGGAAACTTTTTTAAATACATCTTCGTTTACGTTAGGCAGTATTTTCTTTATATCTTCTAACGTCTTTAAACGGTTTTTTATCTGCCACTTCCAATCTTTCCACTGGTATTGTGATATTTCACTGTAAAGTGGTATCTCTTTCCAGTACTCTCCCTCTAATACTCTCAATCTTTACCTCTGCTTAAACTTGAAGCTTAACAAACTTTCTTTTGCCAGCTTGTATTATATGCTCTTTTGTTAAGTCTACTTTATATAAAAAATCATCAACTTTCTCTCCGTCTATTTTTACTCCTCCTTGCTTTATAAGTCTTTTCGCTTCTGCTTTAGATGGTGCAAGGTTTAGTAGGTAAATGAGTTCAAAAAGCTCTATTTCTTTATCTTCAATATTTAAATCTTTAACATTTATAACAGGTATATCGTCAGGAATCTCTTTTTTAGAGTGGACTTTTTCAAAATGTTCTTTTGCCTTAATAGCAGAGTCTTTATCGTGAAATCTTTCTACTATGTACATAGCAAGTTGTTTTTTTACTTCCATTGGGTGGAGTACTCCACTTTCTACGTCTTTTTTCATTTTATCAATCTCTTCCACTGTAAGGTCTGTAAGGAGCTCCCAATACTGCCACATAAGTTCATCTGATATAGACATTACCTTTCCAAACATATCTTCTGGTGGTTCTGTTATTCCTATGTAGTTTCCGTATGATTTACTCATCTTTTTAACGCCGTCTGTACCAACTAAGAGAGGTAGTAAAATCGCAACCTGTGGTTTTTCTATACCGTACTCTTTTTGTATATCCCTTCCTATAAGTAGGTTAAATCTTTGGTCTGACCCTCCAAGCTCTACATCAGCTTTTATTGCAACAGAGTCGTAAGCTTGTAAAAGAGGATATATAAACTCGTGGATTGATATTGGAATGTTCTCTTTGAATCTTTTCTTAAAGTCTTCTCTTTCTAACATTCTTGCAACAGTGTATTTGGCAGTCAACTTTATTAAATCTTCTGCTTTCATCTCTCCAAGCCAAGAGCTGTTAAACACTACTACTGTTTTTTCCGGGTCTAAAACTTTAAAAACTTGTTCTTTGTAAGTTTTTGCATTTTCTAAGACTTGCTGTTTTGTAAGAGGTGGTCTTGTCTGGTCTCTACCAGAAGGGTCTCCTATCATTGCTGTAAAATCACCGATTATAAAGTAAACTGTGTGTCCAAGTTGTTGAAAAGTCCTTAATTTTTGAAGTAAAACTGTATGTCCAAGGTGTAAATCCGGAGCTGTAGGATCAAACCCAGCTTTTACTATTAAAGGTCTCCCTTCTTTTAATTTATCTAACAGCTCTTCTTCTGATATTATCTCCAAGGTTCCTTTTTTTATCAACTTAAGCTGCTCTTCAGGTGATAGCATATCTCCTCCATCTAATAAGTTAATTGATTTTATTTTAACACAGGCAAAAGGTTATAGTGTTATGATAGAATGTTTATTCAAACCTAATTTAGAGTAAAAAAGTTGGAATTAAAAGTTAAAACCGATTTACTACTTAAACATCTGTTTAAAAACCCAATCATCACAGACAAGCTATTTACACTATTTCTTGAAATAAGTAAAATAAGGAATAATATAGAGGAAGAGATAAGAAGCTATATAAAACAGGAGGATTTTGAGATGCCAATCACAATAGAGTGGACAAGGGAAGAGATAGAAAGTTATCCAGGAATAGGAAAAGCTTTTAAGGAAAGGAAAGAAAAATTTATAAAAGAAGGATTACAACAAGGATTGCAAGAAGCTCTTATAGAGCTATTAGAGTTAAGATTTGGAAACATAGGGGGAGATATTAAAAATAAAATAAAGTCCATTGAAAATATAGAGACCTTAAAAAGTTTACATAAAAAAGCAGTTATAATAAATTCTATTGAAGAACTTGAACTTTAAGTAAAAGGAGGATTTAGATCATGGAAAGCGTAGTTTTTGAAAATAAGAGTAAACCAAGTTATGTAGAGTCAGTTGTATTCTCAGTTTTAGTTTTAGCTGTTGTAGGTGGGATTATTGCCTTTTCCGTTTTAAGTGGTAAAGTTAGCAACGTTCTTATATTTCAGATATCCGGATTTATTTACGGACTTTCAGCTTTAATGTATATATTCCAATTTTTCTTTAAAAATGAAAACGTAGGAAAAGTTGGTACTTTACTTGCATTTACTGGTTGGCTTGCTCAAACTGTAGGATTGTTTGTAAGAGGAATTGAGTCTTATCAAATGGGTATATTCCATCCACCTTGGACAAACCTTTACGAATCGTTGATGTTCTTTCCATGGCTTGCAGTAGGGTTATATCTTTACATTGAGAAAGAGTATAAAACAAGAGTTATTGGAACGTTTTTTATGCCTATAGTTGCATTTTTAGTAATCTGGGGACACAAGTTTAATACGGATATAAATCCTCTAGTTCCAGCTTTAAGGAGCTATTGGTTGTATTTACACGTTTTAGCATCTTTTGTAGGTTATGCTGGATTTACTGTAGCATTTGGTGCATCTTTTGCATACTTAATAAAACAGGCATTTGATAAAGGTATAGAAGTTAAACCGATTCAGTACGGTGGTTTTGTTGTAAGTTTTATATTGACCTCTATTTTTGGTTATATGACTTTAACTGGTGCAAAAGATATTAAAACAATGTTTTTCGGTGTTTTGTTTATATTAGCTCTTTTATCGCTTATTTACTTTGGTGTTTATGTTTTAAAACCTATTGGAAAGGCTTTACCATCTGAGAATCTACTTTCTGAGATAGCTTTTAAAGCTGTTGCTATATCTTTTCCTATATGGACAGCTTCTATAATGCTTGGTGGTGCTTGGGCTAACGAGGCTTGGGGTAGTTACTGGAGCTGGGATCCAAAAGAAACATGGGCTTTGATTGTGTGGCTTTTCTTTGCTGCATACATTCACGGTAGAACTGTTGGAAAATGGAAAGGAACTACCTCTGCTTGGATTGTTGTAGCTGGATTTATAATGCTTTTAATATGTTATTTTGGTGTAAATCTTTACTTTCCAGGACTTCACAGCTACGCAACAGAGTAACGTCATAGGTAAGGCCTTAAAGCCTTACCTTTTCAATAAAGCTTTAGCTAACTCTAAATCTTCAGGATATGTTATCTTAAAATTTAAAAAACTTCCCTCATTTACAGTTATCTTAAATCCTTCCCTTTCCATTAAAGCAGAATCGTCTGTGGCTAAAAAGTTTTCCGATAAAGCTTTTTTATGGGCGTAAAGTAGTTTTTGGTAATCAAAGGTTTGAGGTGTTTGAACTATATAGATACTTTCTCTGTCTAACGTTTTAACAACTTTTTTGTTTAAAACTTCTTTTACTGTATCTCTTGATTTATAAGCAGTAATTGAACCATCCCATCCGGATTTAACATTTTCTATCCCGTCCAAAAACATTTTAGAAGTGGCAAAAGGTCTTGCCGTATCGTGGATAACGACAATATCACAATTTTTTAAATGTAATAAACCATTGTACACAGAGTACTGTCTTTCACTGCCACCTACTACTTTCTCAAAATCTTTACTCATTTTTATTTTCAAATCAATACTGTCTTGAGGCAAAACAACGACAACCTTGTCTATCTGGGGTAAACTTTCAACTGTTTCTATGGAGTAATCTAATATCCTTTTTCCACCTAATTCTAAAAACTGTTTTTTATCTCCAAACCTACTTCCTTTTCCAGCTGCTAAAAGTATGCATCCTATCATATTAGTATGTCTTAATTCTTAAAGAGTTTCCTATAACAAATACACTACTAAGAACCATTGCAAGAGCTGCAAATACAGGGTTTAAATGCCCTGTTATAGCTAATCCCATACCTATTATGTTGTATATAAATGCCCAGAATATGTTTGTGTATATTACCCTTTTTACTTTTCGAGATAATATTATTATTAAAGGGATTTTTCTTAAATCATCACCTATAAGACTGATAGATGCTGACTCTCTTGTTAGGTCAGTACCACAGCCCATTGCAATACCAATGTCTGCTTCTGCTAACGCTGGAGCATCGTTTATACCATCTCCTACCATTGCAACTACTTTTCCTTTTGATTTTTCCTCTTTTATGGCTTTTAACTTGCCTTCAGGAAGTAGGTTAGCCCTAACATCTTCTATTTGAAGTTCCTTTTTCAGCACATTTGCAAAGTAATCAGAGTCTCCTGTAAGAATACCTACTTCAACTTTTAAATTTTTGAGTACATCAATAGTTATTTTGGCTTCTGGTCTTATCTTTTGAGAAAAAGATACAAATCCTAAAATTTGTTGTTTATCTGATAGAAATGTTATCACTTCTCCATTTTTTATGGCATTTTCTTTAAGTTTCTTTATATTATCATCTAACATAACGCCATGCTGCTTTAAAAACTCCTCACTACCAAGTATATACTCTTTTCCTTCTACCTTACCTTTAATTCCAAAACCAAAAACAACTTTAAAATCGTCAATTTTTAACTCTCTACATTCTTTACACCAATTTATAAAACTTTTGGCAAGGGGATGTTCAGAGTTTTTTTCCAAAGAATAGAATACGTTTCTTGATTTATCATCTTTAAACCAAACTTGAGATACTTCCATTGTTCTTTCTGTTATCGTTCCTGTTTTATCAAAGAAAACTTTTTTAACCGTTGACAGCTTTTCCAACACTTCAGCGCTTTTGATGATAACACCGTCTTTCATAGCTTGTCCAAGCCCAAGCCATAGAGCAAGAGGAGCTCCTATGCTAAAAGCACAAGGACATGATATAAGTAAAACTGATAAAGATACTATCAAAGCTTTTTCAAAACCTGCTTGTATAAACCAATATATAAAAGATGAGATGGCAAGGAAAAATACTATTGGTAAAAAGTAGAAAGCTATCCTATCTGTGATACGGTTTATAGGAGCTTTTGTGTTCCTAATCTGTTTCATTATCTCTATAAATCTGTTTAAAGTCCATTGAGATTGAGGTTTATCCACTTTTATTAAAAAGCTACCATCTAAAACCGTTGTTCCAGTATACAGGTAATCTCCTACCTTTTTTAAAACCGGTTTTATCTCACCTGTTAGTATAGACTCATCTACATTTCCTACACCTTCTACTATCACTCCATCAGCAGAGACTTTTTCTCCGGGTTTTATCTTTACGATGTCTCCTACCCTTACTTCTTCTACAGGAATCTCAACTTCTTTTCCATCTTTTATAACAGTCGCCTTTTTTGCAGATAAATCCATAAGTTGTTTCATAAAGTTAGATGCCTTAACCCTTGAAGATGTCTCTAAGTACCTTCCAAAGGTAACTAAGACAAGTATCATTGTAGCAGTTTCAAAGTAGATAGCATTTTTACCTGTCAAAACAGAGTAAACAGATAAAAAGTAAGCAGAAAAAGAACCTATAGCTATAAGAGTGTCTGTGTTAAAGTTAAGTAGATTCTCCTTAGAAAAAGAGTTTTTAAGTATTGGAATACCAAGTAGTATCATAACAGGTGTAGATAAGAATAGTATAACCCACTTTATAAATCCTGTAAAAAGAAGCATCTCTCTATCGTTAGGATCAACAAAGTGAGATCCGTATATATACATACTCAACATCATCACAAGCATAGCTAAAAAATATCCAAAACCAAATTTCCCTAAAAATGCTAAAGCAGTTCCTTCTTCTCCTCTTAAACCTGTTGTCCTGTTGATAAGATAGCATCCAAAACAGCAAAAATCTTCCATCTTTCCGTCTACTTCAAACTTTAAGGGTTTTCCAGTTATAGGTATACCACACTGATAACACTCTGCATTTTTTTCCTCAGACAAAGATAAAGGTCCGCAAGAACAAGAGATAGAAAGCTTTATTTCTAAATTTTCCAAAGTTTTGACACCTCTTTTAATAATTTTTTATTTTTTATGAAATTTTATAAAATATGTTAAAATATTAAGTAATTTTTGCTATTTTGTAAAGAGGTATTGATGTTAGATTTTAAAGGGAAAAATGTTTTAGTAACAGGCTCAACAAGAGGGATAGGTAAAGCAATAGCATTATCTTTCGCTAAACACGGTGCAAATGTAATAATAACAGGTAGAGAAAAATCAGCAGCTGAAGTTTTAGCTAAAAATATAGAAAATGAGTTTGGTGTTAAAGCCTTTGGTATAAACTTAGACCTTTCAGGAGATATTGAAAGTCCATTTAAAGAGATTGTAGATTGGTCTGGTGGAAAGATAGACGTTCTTGTAAACAATGCAGGTATAACAAAGGACACACTTTTTATAAGAATGAAGCAGGAAGATTGGGATTCTGTTATAAATACAAACTTAACTGGAACGTTTAAAATAACTCAGTCAGTAGCCAAACTTATGATAAAACAAAGATACGGTAGGATTATAAACATCAGTTCTATAATAGGATTTATTGGAAATGTAGGACAGGTTAATTATGCCACAACAAAAGCAGGGTTAATAGGCTTTACAAAATCTTTGGCAAAAGAGCTTGCTTCAAGAAATATAACTGTAAACGCAGTTGCACCCGGCTTTATAGAAACTGATATGACAGCCAACCTTCCTGCTGATATTGTAGAAAGCTATTTAAAACAGATACCCCTTGGAAGGTTTGGAAAACCTGAAGATGTTGCAAATGTGGTTTTATTTTTAGCATCAGATATGGCCAGTTATATAACTGGTGAAACAATACACGTAAATGGCGGAATGTTTTAAAAATTTTATATAGGAGGTTTGAAAGATGTCAATCGAACAAAGAGTAAAGGAAATTATCGCAGATCAACTTGGAGTAGAGATGGAGAAGATAACTCCTGATGCTAAGTTTGTTGATGACCTTGGAGCTGATTCTTTAGATGTTGTTGAGCTTATAATGGCTTTTGAAGAGGAATTTGGTGTAGAGATTCCAGACGAAGATGCAGAAAAGATAGCAACAGTTGGAGATGTATTAGAATACATTAAATCAAAGCAAGGGTAATAAGGATGAGAAGAGTCGTCATAACCGGTCTTGGAGCTGTAACACCTATAGGTAACAACGTAAAAGATTTTTGGACAAACCTTGTTAATGGCGTTAGTGGAATAGACCTTATTAAAAGGTTTGACCCTATTGCAATAGGTCTTCCTGTAATAATTGCAGGAGAGGTAAAAAACCTCAATCCTGAAAAGTTCTTAGACTCAAAAGAGTTAAAGAGGATGAGTGATTTTGTAAAGTTTGCAGTTATTGCAGCAAAAGAGGCAATAGAGGACTCAGGATTAGATTTAGACAAGATAGATTTAACAAGGGCAGGTGTTATAGTCGGGACCGGTATTGGCGGCCTTCGGGACATAGAAGAACAACAAAAGGTTGTTATGGAGAAGGGAGTTAAGAGAGTCTCTCCTTTCTTCATACCTTCCGGTATATCAAATATGGCATCTGGATACATATCTATAGAGTTTGGCTTTAAAGGACCAAACTCTTGTGTTGTTACTGCTTGTGCAACTGGAACCCACTCTATAGGTGATGCTTTTAAGATAATTCAAAGAGGAGATGCAGATATTATGATAGCAGGCGGAACAGAGTCTGCTATCACACCACTTGGTGTTGCAGGATTTGCTAATATGAAGGCTCTATCTACAAGAAATAACGAACCTCAAAAAGCTTCAAGACCTTTTGATGCACAAAGAGATGGTTTCGTAATGGGTGAAGGTGCAGGAGTAGTTGTTCTTGAAGAGTTAGAACATGCAAAAAAAAGAGGAGCAAAGATATACGCAGAAGTAGTAGGATATGGTCTAACAGGAGATGCTTACCATATTACAGCTCCATGCGTTGATGCAGATGGTGCTATAAGAGTAATAAAGATGGCTTTAAACGATGCAAGGGTCAACCCGGAAGAAGTAGATTACGTTAACGCCCATGGAACTTCAACACCTCTAAACGACAAAATAGAAACCTTAGCTATAAAGCAGGTCTTTAAAGACCATGCTTATAAACTGAAGATAAGTTCTAACAAATCTATGATAGGACACCTACTGGGAGCTGCAGGCGCTGTAGAAGCAGTAGCTACAGCCTTAACTATAAAAGAAGGAATAATACCACCTACTATAAACTATGAGTATCCTGACCCTGAATGTGATTTAGACTACGTTCCTAACAAAGCTATCCAATATCCTGTTAAAGTGGCGATATCTAACTCCTTTGGTTTTGGTGGTACAAACGGTTGTTTAGTATTCAAGGCTTATGAAGATTGAAAATCCAGAATTTTTACGTAGAGTAGAGAATTTAGAAAAACTTTTAGATTACAATTTTAAAGATAAATCATTACTTTTGGCTGCTATAACACATAGGTCTTTCGTTGCTGAGTATCCTGTAAAGCTTAAAGACTATGAAGTTTTAGAGTTTTTAGGAGACTCAGTTTTATCTTTGATTGTAAGTGAGATACTGATAAAACAGTTTCCTGATGCAAGGGAAGGAGACCTCTCTCAACTTAGGTCTGCAATTGTAAGTGAAGCTTACCTTTCTAAACTTGCAAAATTACTAAATTTAGGACAGTTTGTTCTTATAAGTAAAGGAGAAAAATCTCAAAAAGGTAGTGAAAGAGACTCTCTACTGTGTGATGTTTTTGAAGCTGTGTTTGGAGCTATATACATAGATACAGACTACAATATAGACACTCCTAGAAATGTTTTTAATAAACTCTTTAAAGAAAAACTTTTACAAGATATAAAAACAGAAAACATACCCAGAGACTACAAATCTTTACTTCAAATAGAAACTCAAAAACTTTACGGTAAAATACCAAAATATAGACTGATACACTCAGAAGGTCCTGAACATGATAAAGTTTTTGTAGTAGAATGTGAGATAGAAAAGATAAAAACAACTGGGAAAGGTAAGTCTAAAAAAGAAGCAGAAACGCAAGCAGCAAAAGAAGCTTTTAGAAAAATAAAGGAATAAAGATGAGACTGGGAGTAAACATAGATCACATAGCAACTTTAAGAGAGGCAAGAAAGACCGTTGAACCAGACCCTGTAAAGGGAGCTCTAATTGCAATACAAGCAGGAGCTGACCAGATAACTCTACATTTAAGAGAGGACAGAAGACATATCCAAGATGAAGACCTTCTAAGGTTAAAGTGTGAGCTCAAAGATAGCACTATTCCTATAAACCTTGAGATGGCACCTACTCAAGAGATGAAACAGATAGCCTTAGAAACATTGCCTAACACTTGTACTTTAGTTCCAGAAAAAAGGCAGGAAATTACCACCGAAGGTGGATTAGACGTAGTATCTTTAAAAGATTACCTTAAAGATTACATAAAAGAGTTAAAACAGGCAGGTATTCATGTAAGCCTTTTTATAGACCCAGATTTAGACCAGATAGACGCAGCTTTAGAAGTTGGTTGTGATGCTATAGAGATACACACGGGAGAGTATGCAAATGCTTGTGGAAAGTCAGTAGAAAAAGAGTTAGAAAGAATAAAAAAGGCAGCAAAGTATGCAAAAGAAAAGGGTCTTAAGGTTTACGCAGGACACGGACTTAACTACGACAACGTAAAAGAGATAGCAAAAATAAAAGAGATAGAAGAGTTAAATATAGGACATTCAATAATAGCCAACGCAGTCTTTTTAGGACTTTACGAAGCCGTAAGAAGGATGAAGGAGATAATAAAAAAATCAAGAGAGGAATTTTAAAAGATGTGTGGAATAGTTGGTTATGTTGGATACAGAAAGGCAGTTCCTGTTTTACTTCATGGGCTTCAAAGACTTGAGTACAGAGGATACGACTCGGCAGGATTGGCTGTTTTAGATGAAAAATCGAAAAAAATAATAGTTGAAAAACAAGTAGGGAAGATAAAAGACCTTCAGGAGTACATCTGGGGAAAAGAAATAAATGGAAACATAGGAATAGCTCACACAAGATGGGCTACCCACGGACCACCTTCAATAGAAAACGCCCATCCTCACACAAGTAAAAGTGAGGCTTTTGCAGTAGTTCATAACGGTATCATAGAAAACTACGCTAAATTAAAAGATGAACTTATAAAAAAAGGATACCAATTTAAATCACAAACAGACACAGAAGTGATAGCACACCTACTGGAAGAGTATTATGAAAAAGACCTTCTAACGACTGTTTTAAAAGTTGCAAAGATGATAGAAGGAGCTTACGCCATAGGTGTAATATCAACGGTAGAGCCGGACAAGATAGTTGCCCTAAGAAAAGGAAGTCCTTTAGTGGTTGGGATAGGAGAGGGAGAAAACTTTATAGCATCAGATATTCCAGCTATCTTAGAGTACACAAAAACATTTATAGCTTTAGACGATGAAGAGATAGCTGTTATAACCAAAGATAAAGTAGAAGTTTACGACATAAATGGAAACAAGGTAGAAAAAAAGCCTTTTACTGTAAAGTGGGACCTTGCAGCTGCTGAAAAAGGTGGATTTAAACACTTTATGCTAAAAGAGATTTACGAACAACCTAAAACTATTACAGACACAATATCTGGATTTTTCTCAGATTTAAACAACCCAGTTTATAACGAAATAAAAAATATACAAAACATTGTTATTATTGCATGTGGGACTTCTTACCATGCAGGACTTGTAGGAAAATTTTGGATTGAAAAGTTTGTAAAAATACCAACAATAGTCGATTACGCTTCTGAGTTTAGGTACAGAGATTTTCCGGTAAACGAGAAAACGTTAATCATTGCTATAAGCCAATCGGGAGAAACAGCAGATACAAGGTTCTCAGCTATTGATGCCAGAAAGAAAAGCGCAAAAGTTCTATCAATTGTAAACGTGGTAGGAAGCTCCCTATCAAGGGAAAGTGATTTTGTTATATATACTTACTGTGGTCCAGAGATAGGAGTAGCTGCTACAAAAACTTTTACAGCTCAACTTATAACTTTACTACTTTTTTCACTAAAGGCAGGCTTAGAAAGAGGTAATTTAACCCAAGAAGAGTTTGAAAAGTACTATAACGATATAATCCATCTTCCACATTTAGTTAATGAAGTTTTAAAACAAGATAAAGCTATTGAAGAAATCTCTTACAAATACCATAACGTAAAGGACTTTTTATTCCTTGGAAGAGGACTAAACTATCCTATAGCCTTAGAAGGAGCTTTAAAACTAAAAGAGATATCTTACATACACGCAGAAGGCTATCCTGCAGGTGAAATGAAACACGGACCTATAGCCCTTATAGATGAAAATCTTCCAGTAGTCTGTATAGTCCCAAAAGATTCATTATACGAAAAAATGATATCAAACATCCAAGAAGTAAAGGCAAGAAAAGGAATAGTAATATCTGTTAGTGACAGTCAAGATAGCCATTTATTATCACTTTCAGATAACATAATAAAAATACCTTCTGTAGAAAACGAAAATCTCTACCCTATAGTATCGGTAATACCTTTACAACTACTGACATACCACATAGCAACTATTTTAGGTAAGGATGTAGACCAACCAAGAAACCTTGCAAAAACTGTTACAGTAGAATAGAAAGTTAATCAATATTTAATAAGTTTTTTTGAGGTTTGCTTATTTCTTTTGTTAATCTTTCAACAGATAAATCTATGTAGTTTTTGTCAATTTCTACTCCAATAGCTCTCCTTTCTTCTTTAAAAGCAGCTATAAGGGTAGTACCACTACCAGAAAAAGGGTCTAACACTAAATCATCTTTGTATGAAAAAAGTTTTATACATCTCTTGGGAAGCTCTAATGGAAAAGGAGCAGGATGTCCAACTCTTTTTTTACTCTCTCCGGAAAAGTTCCAAACTCCGTTAGTCCACTGTATAAATTCTTCTCTTGTTATTGTGCTTTCTCCTTTGTTTATTCTCTTCCATTGTTTTTTATACAGTACTACAATCATCTCAACAGGTGCTATAACATAAGGTGCAGAAGCAGAAAGCCAGCTTCCCCATGCAGTTCTTTTTGATACATTTTGTTCATTCCAAACTATAGTAGATTGATAATTAAAACCTACTTTTTTGGCAATATTTATAAAGTCAGCATAAACAGGTTTCAATCCGTTCCTGTTTTTGTCTAAAGGAATGTTTATACATGCCCTTCCATCATCAGCTAAAAGTTCATAAGATTTATACAACCATTTTTCTGTAAAAGAAAGATAATCTTCATAGTTCACGGCATCGTTATGTTTTCCGTATTCTATTCCAACGTTATAAGGTGGAGAGGTAATTATTAAATTAACTTTCCCTTTGTAGTCAGATAAGTCAACTTCTATAAAGTCATTATGGAATAACTTTATTTTATCGTTACTAAAAATAAGTTCTGGTTTTTCTTTAAAATAATTCTTAATATCCTTTTCATAATTACTTTCATTTATCTCTTTTTCAAGTATTTGATTTATCAAAAAATTTAAACTTATTTCCTTTTTAAAAGACACTTCCTTTAGTTTTTCAAAGGTATTATAGTTTAATCTTATCTTAATTTCTTTGTTTTCTTTTCCTGTTAGGTATTTCATTTTAACCCCCAAATTTTAGGTGCTACTTTTTACAAACATCTATATTATAGCATAATTCTTCATAAATTAAATTTGATAGGAGATATTATGAAAAAAGAAAAGATTATAAAAGAAAGACAAAGCAATGTTAGTAAAGCGGGAAAAGATAAAGAAAAAGAAGTAATTCAACTACTTTTAAGTGATAATGAGATTAGAGAACATTTTTCCATAGGACATCCTTCCAAAGTTTTAAAAAACATAGAAGAGCTTTATATTCAATATGGTGATAAAAGTGAGATGATTGATGCAGACGTTTGTGTAGTTAGAAAGAAAGATAATAAACTTGTTTGTGTAATATCTGTAAAAAAATCTTTTAGAGAAAGAGGAGCACAAACTGCTTACTGGGCTTTAAAGGTAAAGCAATATAAAAAGAATTATAAATATTTACTTGCCACTCCTGATGTAGATAAAGAACTTTTTAACCCTCAAAATCCAGAAAATAAAAGAAAATGGAGAGTAATTCTTCCCTTTGAATCTGATGGTGTTTTTGTTTACAGTTATGACGGGAAATTATATGAAGAACATAAATTTTATGTAGGAAAAGATTATTTATTAGAATACATTAAATCGTTAGTTAGTAGCTAATAGTGTTATTTTATACAACAATAAGAAATTGGTTTATACATATGATATTTATCATATATTTTTTAACGTTTTTATATGGTTATATATTTTTATACATAGCGACGTAGGTTAAGATATGAGGAAGGCTCTTTTGACTTCTTTACTTTTGTCAACCAGTGTTATGGCTGCTGATGACATATTCTCTGCTATAAAGGAGTCTAAGTTCTCTGGTTCAATTAGGGCTAAGTACTTTTTAACAGATTGGGAAGATGAAAGCAAAACAACTGGAGTCTGTCTTGAAACTCTTAAAGAAGGTACGGAAGTTTTAGCTGTTATCAAAGTGTCTGATATTATAGTAGGTAAGTTTTAAAAATTTTTTTACTAATTTTGGTTATATAAAAATTTATATAGGAGGTTTACGATGAAAAATATTTTAGGTATCGTTTTGGCTTTACTACTTGCATTTAAGGCGTACGCAGGAGAGATTACCGTTTACGCAGCTGCAGACTTAACCTACGCTTTTGAAGAGATTTTAAAAGTGTACAAACAAAAGTATCCACAAGACAAAGTTAAGGCTATTTTTGGTTCTTCCGGAAAGGGTTACACTCAGGTTGTAAATGGAGCTCCTTACGATCTGTTTTTCTCTGCTGATATGTCATACGTAGAAAAGCTAAAACAGCAAGGACTAACCTTATCTGATGTAAAACCCTATGCTATAGGTAGAATAGTCCTTTGGACAAGGAAAGACAGTGGAATAGACGTATCCAAAGGTATAAATACAGTGTTAGACCCAAGAGTGAAAAAGATAGCAATAGCAAACTGGGAGCATGCTCCTTACGGTGTTGCGGCAAAACAATGTCTTGAACATTACAGGCTGTTTGACAAATTAAAGGATAAGTTAGTTTTAGGTGAAAATATAAGCCAAACAGCTCAGTATGTTGAAACAGGAGCTGCAGATGTAGGATTTTTAGCCCTTTCTATTGCAAAAAGTGAAAAACTTCAAAAGATAGGAATATACTACCTCTTACCTGCAACTTGCCACAATGAGATAAAGCAAGGCTATGCAATCTTAAAGCATGCAAACACAGACAGAGAAACATTTGAAACAGCTAAAAGATTTTACGATTTTATAGGAACTCCTGAGGCAAGAAAGATATTTGTTAAGTACGGATTTATTTTACCGGGTGAGGAGTAATGGTAGAGTTAAACAGTTTTGAGTTAGATTACATAGTAAACGAAGATATTCCTTTAAGACAGTTTTAGATGAAAAGTTTTTTGTGCTGTTTATGGTTATAGGTTCTATATTGGGTTCGTTTGTAGGAAGTTTGTTTTTAAAGCAGTTTTCAAGCCACGGGCTTAGGATAATGCTGGGAGTTATACTTTTAATATCTTCTTTTAAAATGCTTTACATGAATAACAAGAGAGGCTAACGATGAATACAATTCAAGCCTACGTAGTTAGCGTTGAGTTTACAGACACAATCTCTCAAGTAAAGTTAAGCACAGAACTTGGAGATTTTTACTGTATAGTTCTTGAAAATCCAAACACAGTAGATTATCTAAAAGTAGGAAAGTCTGTAAAACTCATTTTTAAAGAGAATGATTTTATCTTTTCTAAAGAAAAAATTTTTAAAATAAATACCTTTGAAGGTGAGATTAAATCTATAACTTTTGGAGAGATATTTTCAGCTATCAATTTTCAAGCGAAAAATTATCAATTTTCAGCTATTTTATCAAAGTACGAGGCAGAGGACTTTAAAGTAGACGATAAAATCTACATATACATAAAACCTACAAATATTATCTTAGAGGTGTAATATGGTTGAAGTTTTAAAACAGATAGACTTTACGCCTTTTTACCTTACATTAAAACTTGCTTTTACGACAACTGTTATACTGTTTTTTGTAGGAATGCCTTTGGCATACTTTTTAAGCTATTCTAAATTTAAGTTAAAGGCAGCTATAGAAGCTGTAGTTGCACTTCCTTTAGTACTGCCTCCTTCTGTCTTGGGTTTTTATCTTCTTTTGATAATGTCTAAAAACGGATTTTTAGGAAAGTTTTGGCAAGAATTGTTTGGGCATCAGCTTGCGTTTCACTACGAAGGAATAGTTATAGCTTCAGTGATATTTAGTTTTCCCTTTATGGTTCATCCACTTTTATCAGGGTTTAAGTCTGTAAATAAATCTTTGATAGAGGCCTCCTACACCCTTGGTAAATCTAAAATCCAAACCCTTTTTAGAGTTATCCTACCAAATATGAAGCCTGCCATAATGACAGGAATAACACTTTCTTTTGCCCATACTGTAGGAGAGTTTGGAGTTGTTTTGATGGTAGGAGGTAGTATAGAGGGAGAAACGAAGGTAGTATCAATAGCAATCTACGACGCTGTAGAAAAACTTGATTACACAACTGCCCATGCTTACGCAGCAATACTTTTTGGACTTTCATTTTTTGTACTTTTACTTTTATACATGTTAAACAAAAGGTTTGAGGTAGCTCAGTAAAATGATTATAGTAAAAGTAAAAAAACAACTTATTGGTTATAAGGGTAAGTTTACTCTGGAAGCTGATTTTATAGTAGAAAAGGGAGAATTTTTAACTATATTTGGAAAATCAGGTAGTGGAAAAACAACGATTTTAAGGATGATAGCAGGACTTGAAAAACCGGATGAAGGTTATATAGAGTTTGATGGAAAAGTCTACCTTGATTCATCAAAAAAGATAAACCTTCCACCACAAAAAAGGAATGTAGGGTTTGTGTTTCAAAACTATGCTCTTTTTCCTAATATGACGGTTTATGAAAATGTTGCCTATGCAGTAGATAAAAAGCAGTTAGATAGAGTTGACGAAGTTTTAAAGACAGTAGAACTTTACTCTCTAAAAGACAGGTATCCTTCATCCTTGTCAGGAGGTCAGCAACAGAGAGTAGCTTTAGCAAGGGCAATCGTAAAAAATCCTGATATACTTCTTTTAGATGAGCCTCTCTCAGCTCTTGATTACTCAATAAGGTCTAAACTTCAAGACGAACTAAAAAAAATCCACAAAATCTTTAACTTAACCACTGTCTTAGTCTCTCATGACAAACCTGAAGTTTTTAAACTATCAGACAGAGTTATATACCTTGAAGATGGAAAGATAAAGAAGATAGGCACTCCTAGAGAAGTTTTTATAGAAAAAAGTATCTCTGGAAAGTTTTCTTTTTACGGAACAGTTTTAGATGTAAGAAAGGCCGATTTGGTCTATGTAATAACTGTAGACATAGATGGTAATTTAGTTGAGGTTGCAACTACACAGGAGTTTAAAGTCGGAGAAGAAGTGTTAGTAGGAACTAAAGCTTTTAATCCAGTGGTAATTAAGGTTTAACAAGTTCTAAAGATATACTCACTTTAGCCTCTATGTCTATTTTGTATGGAACACTTTGATTTTTTCTCATGTATACTAATATTTTTTTTGTCTTGCTTTTTTGAGGTTCAAATATGTAAACAATCTGGTCTTGATTTTCTTGTTTTGATATTAAAACAGGAGCGTTGTTTATCTGTATCTTCATATATAGAATATCTTGAGGAGAAACGTTATCTTTGAAAAACTTTGTTATTATAGGAAGCCAAGGTTTTTTTTCGTATATCTCTTGGTTTTCGTAGATTTTTTCTTTATCCTTCTCTTTCTCGTAAAGTGCTTTGTAATCTCCTTCTTCTATATAAAGAAAGTCATAGTTGTATAAAAATCTCAAAGATTTATAAGTTTGACCTTTTGCCTCGATTTTTCCATCTTTTTTAGTAATATAAATATCACCTACTGCCAAACCAAAAACGTAAACTTTATAAACAGTATAGTTTTTTAATTGGTCTGATTTGTCTGTTTGATTATTTTCATAATTTACTATGTAAAGTGGCTCAGTTCTATATACTTCTTCTTGGGAGTTTACCTGAGACAGTAAAATTAGGGTAAAAATTGCCAGAGGAACAAAAATTTCCATTAAATTAATCCTTTTTCTGCAAAACTAAAGTAATCGTTTTTTCCAACTATAATGTGGTCTAAAAGTTCAAAACCCATCTCAAGGGCAAGTTGAGAGAGTTTTTTGGTAAAGTTTATGTCTTCTTCAGAAGGTTTACTTGAGCCATTTGGGTGATTATGGGCGATTATTATTCCATTACAGTTATGTTTTAATCCATAATAAAGAATATCTCTTGGTAAAACCCTAACAACGTTTAAAGACCCTTTTGCTATAACTTCCTTTGCTATAAGCTCGTTTGAGCTGTTTAGATAAATTCCAACCATATACTCTTGAGACTCTTTAGATAGGTATTTTAAAAGACTGTAAGCATCAGATACAGAGGTTATCTTTACTTTTTCTTCAGGGTCTTCCATTCTTTTGGCAATCTCAATGATAGATAAGACTTGCAGAGCTTTTGTCGTACCTATTCCTTTGATTTTTTTTAGGTCTTCTAAGGATATGTTTTTCAACTCTTTAAATGATTTCCCATTTAGTATTTTTTGAGATAACCCTATTACGTTTATTCCTTTTGTTCCGGATCCTAAAGATATAGCCAAAAGTTCTTCATCAGATAAAGAAGAAAGCCCATATTTAAGAGCTTTCTCCCTTGGTAGTAAGTCTTTTGGTAAGTCTTTGATTGGTTTTTTGTATACAGCCCTATCTTGTTTCATAATTTTTAATCTACTGGTCTCTGTGCCAGTAAACTCTTACGTACTTTTTACCTTCAGGGTAGTTAAGTTTTAATTCTCCTTTGTAGGCTTTATGTACAGCTTCGCCTATTCTTCTTGCAAGGTGTTCGTATGTGGTTCTTATAACAAACTTTCCGTTTTCTTCTTTTATATCTATAATTCTTTCTAAAGGTCTGTACTCCATCTCTTCTTCTTCAACATTTTTAATACGGTGTAAAATCTCATCTTTATGCTTTTCTAAAAATTGGCCTTCTAAATAAACTATACCACCTTCGTAGTTATCCTCTATTCTTCTACAAGCTGGACATACAATTTTCTCAGCATTCTTAGGAACTTCTTTCATCCATTCGAATATTCCATTATGGAAAACAACTCCACATCTCTCACACACAGATGGATCATGATACTTCTCTTTTGTAAAGTATGGGTCATGGATGTACTCTTGAATTAACTTATCCATTCTTTTCATCGCATCTCTCCTTTATTTGTTATAGTTTTTTGCTTTATAACACCTTTCCAATTTTACCATAATAGTAAAAATTTATCAAAAAAGTCATACTTTAAAATCAGCAGATAGAGTATTAATATAAACTTAATAAAAAATTTACAAAATGAGGATAAAGATGGGAAAAGATTTTGTACATCTTCATCTTCATACTCACTACTCTCTTTTGGATGGTGCTATTAAGATAAAAGATTTGGCAAAAAAAGCTGTTGAGTATGGATATAAAGCTGTAGGTCTTACAGACCATGGAAATATATTTGGAGCTGTAGAGTTTTACCAAGAGATGAAAAGTGTAGGGGTTAAGCCTATTATTGGTATGGAGAGCTACTTTACAAACAACAGGTTTGAAAAGAAAGGGGAAGGGTCTGACGATATACTTACAGATAAAAACTACCACCTTATACTTTTTGCAAAAGATAAAACAGGATTTAAAAATCTTATGAAGTTGTCTTCTTTATCTTACACAGAAGGTTTTTACTATAAACCAAGAATAGACTGGGAGCTCCTTGAAAAGTACCATGAAGGGCTTATCTGTCAAACAGCTTGTTTAAAGGGATTTATTCCAAATCTTTTGTCTAAAGGCCAGTACGAAGAAGCAAAAAAGTATGCTAAAAGACTAAAAGATATCTTTGGAGAAGACCTTTACTTTGAGATTCAGGTAAATGGCTTAGAAGAGCAAGAAGAGGCCAACAAAGGTATTATAAAACTTGCAAAAGAGTTAGGTATTAAGGTAGTAGGGACAAATGACTCCCACTATTTAAACCCCGAAGACCAACCAGCCCACGACGTTATAAAAGCATTACAGATGAAAGAAACTCTACAAAGCCTTCAAGAGAAAGGAAAAGCCTTTAAAGTAAAAGGTCTTCACTTTACATCTCCAGAAGAGATGTACGAAAAGTTTAAAGGTTATGAAGAGTACCTTAAAAACACTATGGAAATAGCTGAGAAGTGTAATGTTGAAATAGATACAGCGGAAACAAGGGGTTATCTCTTTCCAAAATACCAAATCCCGGGTATAGAAAATCCAACCCAAGAAGATATAAAAGCATACTTTGAAAAATTATCAAAAGAAGGATTAGAAAAAAGACTTGAAAAGGAGAAAAACCTATCTAAAGAGAAGCTCCAAGAGTATAGAGAAAGGCTACAGTATGAGATAGACGTTATAAACAATATGGGATTTGCAGAGTATTTCCTTATAGTTCAGGACTTTATTAACTATGCGAAGAATAACGGTATTCCTGTAGGTCCTGGAAGAGGTTCTGCAGGAGGTTCTTTGGTAGCTTACTGTCTGGGTATAACAGAAATTGACCCGTTAAAACACGGTCTTATCTTTGAAAGATTTTTAAATCCTGAAAGGATATCAATGCCTGATATAGATGTTGACTTTTGTATGGAAAACAGGGAGAAGGTGATTCGATATGTTAAAGATAAGTACGGAGAAGACAGCGTAGCCCAGATTATAACCTTTAACTTTATGAAATCTAAAATGGTTATAAGGGACGTTGCAAGGGTCTTAGGTTTTCCATACCAAGAAGCTGATAAAATAGCGAAGATGATACTTCCCGGTCCAATTCAAGGTAGTACCTTAACGATAGACGAAAATCTTGAAGCAAACCCAGACTTTAGAAAACTCTACGAAACAGACCCTAAAGTAAAACAGCTTTTAGACCTTGCAAGGAAGTTAGAAGGCTCTGCAAGACACACAGGTATCCATGCAGCTGGAATAGTTATTGCACCGGGTCCACTGGATGAGTACGTTCCAGTCTATAGAGATAAAGATGGAAACAAAGCAACCCAGTTTGAGATGAAAACCTTAGAACAGCTTGGCTTAGTAAAAATGGACTTCTTAGGTCTAAAGACCCTTACAGAGTTAGACCTAATGAAAAAACTTATAAAAGAAAGACATGGTATAGAGATAAACTACCAAGACTTACCCCTTGACGATGAAAACGTTTACAAACTGCTTCAATCAGGAAAAACAACAGGTGTATTTCAGCTTGAAAGTAAAGGAATGCAAGACCTGTTAGTAAGACTCAAACCTACTGTTTTTGATGAGATAATAGCTATACTTGCACTGTTTAGACCTGGACCTTTAATGAGTGGAATGGTAGATGAGTACATAGAAAGAAAACACGGAAGAAAACCTATAGAGTACCCATTTGAAGAAGTAAAAGAAGTTTTAAAAGAAACCTATGGACTTATAGTTTACCAAGAGCAAATAATGTTTATGTCTAACATACTCTCTGGATTTTCAATGGCAGAAGCTGACACATTAAGAAAAGCTATAGGAAAGAAAAATCCAGAAACTATGGCAAAAATGAAAGGAAGATTCGTTGAAGGTGCAGTAGAAAGGGGATTTGACAGAGAAAAAGTAGAAAAACTTTGGGACGATATAGAAAAGTTTGCTTCATACTCTTTCAACAAATCCCACTCTACAGCATACGCATACCTAACCTACTGGACTGCTTGGGTTAAAACTTACTACACAGATGAATTTTTTGCAGTAAAACTCTCTACAGAGGTAAACGATAGTAAATTTTTAAACCTCCTTATAGATATGGAAAACTTTGGTATAAAACTACTACCCCCTGATGTAAACAAAAGTATGGCTGAGTTTTACATAGAATCTCCAAAAAACATAAGATTTGGACTTGCAAGGATAAAGAACGTAGGAGAGTCTTCAGCAAAAGAAATAGTTAAAGAGAGAGAAAAAAATGGAGAATTTGTTGATATTTTTGATTTTTGCGAAAGACTTGACACAAAAACGGCAAACAAAAGAGTATTAGAAAGTCTTATAAAAGCAGGAGCTTTTGACTTTGAGAAGGTAGACAGAGCCATCTTACTAAACAACGTGGATAAAGCAATATCTTCAGGACAAAAAGCAAGGGAGAGTAAAATGGCCGGACAAAACTCTCTTTTCGCTTTAACAACAACTCCCGTTGTAAACGTAAAACATACTTACGAAGATACAGGAATTAAGAAACTTACAGAAAGAGAAAAGTTAAAGTATGAAAAAGAAGTCTTAGGATTTTACCTTTCAGGACATCCAATAAATGCTTACAAAAAAGAGCTAAAAGGAAAAGTAGCAAAAATAGGAGAAATATACGACCTTGTCTTTAGTGGAAAAAGACCAGAAGGTGATTTAAAAGTAAAGTTTGCAGGCGTTGTAGATGAAATCAAGCTAAAAAAGACCAAGTCAGGAAATACGATGATGATGTTCAGCTTTTCTGATGAAACAGGGCAGATAGATTGTAGAGCCTTTCCAGAAAAACTTGAAAACAAAGACCTTTTAAAAGATGACAACATAGTTGTGTTAGAAGGTTTTATAGAAATAGATGACGAACAGGAGAAGATATCAATGAATGTAGTAAATGTAGAGCCTATAGAAAACTTTTTAAAAGATATAAAAGGTGTAAAAATAAAAATACCAAAAGAAAAAGCTATGAATGGCTTACTTCCGAAATTACAACAGCTCTTTAAAGAGCACAGAGGAGACAAAGATGTTGTAATACATATTTACGACAGAAACTTTGAGTGTGAAATACAGCTTCACTCTGATTTTTGTGTAAACTTAGAAGATGAGTTTAAACATAAGCTACTTCAGTATGTAGCTGAAAGAGATGTAATGTATTTTTAAAGATATTTAAAATAATATAAAGTGTCTAAAATTGGTGTTAAAAGGAAAAAAACACAAAAAGATTGTATATTTTCATTTGCTATAATTTTTCTAAAAACATAGAGGTATAACTATGATAGCGAAAGCTTTAACTATTGCGGGGTCTGATAGTGGTGGTGGTGCAGGAATACAAGCAGATTTAAAAACATTTACTGCTTTAGGTGTCTATGGAATGAGTGCAATAACAGCTATAACGGTTCAAAACACAGTTGGAGTTTTCGGTGTTCATCCAGTTCCTCCTGACATAGTTTACGGTCAGATAAAAGCAGTAGCAGAGGATATAGGAGTTGATGCTTTAAAAACAGGTATGTTATTTTCCCAAGAGATAATACAAGCTGTTTCTCAAGCTATAAAAGATTTTAAATTAAATAACTTAGTTGTAGACCCTGTAATGATAGCAAAATCTGGAGATCCTCTTCTAAAAGAATCGGCAAGGAAAACACTTATTGAGAAACTACTACCTTTAGCTTTAATAGTGACTCCAAATATTCCAGAAGCTGAAGACATATGTAAAATGGAGATAAAAAGTATAGAAGATATGGAGAAAGCTTGTAAGATTATACACTCTTTAGGATCTAAGTATATAGTTTTAAAAGGTGGTCATCTTGAAGGTGATGTAAAAGTAGATGTTATATATGATGGTAAAGAGTTTCATTATCTAAAAGCAAAATCCATTCCTACTAAAAATACTCACGGAACTGGATGTACATTTTCAGCTGCAATTACATCATTTTTAGCTAAGGGAGAAAGCCCAATTGATGCTATAAAAAAGGCTAGAGAGTACATACAAGGTGCTATAGAAAACAGTCTATCTTTAGGTAAAGGTCATGGTCCTTTAAACCATACTTGGAATTTACCTGTCAGTTTCTCCAACAACAGGGTCAATACTTCCAAGTAGAGCAACTGCGTCTGCTACAGTTCTTCCTTTTATAAGTTGAGGAAATATTTGTAGATTATAAAAAGCTCCAGACCTTATTCTTAATCTGTAAGGTCTACCTTCTCCTTTACTTACTATGTAAAATCCTAACTCTCCCCTTGGATTTTCTCCTGATAGGTAAATCTCTCCTTCTGGGGCTTTTTCTCCGTATATACGAAGGTTAAAGTCTTTTACCATAGCTTCTATTGAGTAGTAAGTCTCTTGTAGTGTAGGTAAAACGTAGGGATTTTCCGTTGCAAGATATTTATCATCTTTCATCTTTTCTAACTTTTGTACACATTGATGAATAATCTTTATACTTTGTTTCATCTCTTCCATTCTCAAAAGGTATCTATCGTAAGCATCTCCTACTGTTCCAAGTGGTATTTCAAAATCTACCTCTGGGTAAGCGTCTGTAGGCTGAATATACCTTATATCGTAAGGAACTCCTGCACTTCTTGCCATAATACCAGTTAGTCCATACTGGTAAACATCTTCTTTTGTAACAATACCAACATCTTTATTTCTTTTTATCCAAATCCTGTTTTTTGTTAAAAGGTCTTCGTAATCTTTAATTCTTGAAGGAAAATCGTTTATAAAGTGTTTTATAACATCTAAAGCACCTTCCGGAAGGTCATACCTAACTCCTCCGATCCTCAAGAAGGATGAGTTTAACCTTATACCAGCTATACCTTCTATAATATCCATAATCTTTTCTCTTTCTCTAAAGGTGTATAAGAACATAGTTAAAGCACCAAGGTCTAAAGCGGTTGTACCAAGCCATAGAAGATGGCTGTTTATCCTCTGTAGTTCAGCCATCATTGTTCTTATCCATTTTGCCTTTTCTGTAGGTTCCACTTTAAGGAGTTTTTCTACAGCGTTTACGTAAGCTATATTTGAACAAAGTGCTGATATGTAATCCATTCTGTCTGTGTAAGGAATAATCTGGGTGTATGTAAGGTCTTCAGCTAACTTTTCTATCCCTCTGTGTAGCTGTCCAAGAATAATATCACACTCTTTTATAGTCTCACCTTCAAGGTCAAATAAGAACCATATCGTTCCATGGGTTCCCGGGTGTAAAGGTCCCCAGTTTAACACTATCTGATTTTTTTTGTTTATTCTCTTTCTTTCTGTGATTTCCAAGTCTTCTAAGGTTGGAATAGCTGTATGGTAAGGGTCATAATCATGACTTGGAATATTTTCCCTTTCGTTTAATGAAGGAAGGTAAGTATCTTTTATGCCTTCTTTTGGAAAATCTTTTCTCAAAGGGTAGTAAGGGTAAGTTTCCCACAAGAACATTCTAACTAAATTTTCATGACCTTCAAACTTTATTCCAAACATATCGTAAGCTTCTCTTTCTGCCCACTTAGCTCCTTTCCATAGAGGTGTAAGGGAGGGAAGAGTTTCATCTGTCCACGTCTTTACTATTATTCTTTCATTAAAGTCAGGAGAGTATAGTATGTAAACACCTTGAAACCTTGGTTTATGAAAAGGATAATCTACAACTGTAAAGTCAATAAACATTTTAAAAGAATACTCTGGATCTTGTTTTATATAATTTAGAAAATCTACTAGCTTTTCTTTTTCTATCTCTACAGATACAGAGTTTTCACTTTTAAGAATTTTTAAAGAAGGAAAGGTAGACTTTAAATTGTCTACCTTTTGAGGATTTATCCAAATCAAACTTTGCCTCTACTTACTTATAGGTTTAGATTCCGCAGGAATTTTTATTGGAATTTCTTTTAACTCTTTTCCTTCTTTTTTTGCTTTTATCTTTTTCTGAAGTTCCATAATTCCCCAAAGTAATGCCTGAGGTGTTGGAGGACAGCCGGGAATATAAACATCAACTGGAATTATCCTATCAACACCTTGAAGGGTTGAGTAAGTAGGGAATGGACCTCCTCCTGATGAACAGCCACCCATTGATATAACCCATTTAGGGTCTGGCATTTGTTCGTATATAAGTTTAAGCATCGGAGCTACTTTGTTTACAACGGTACCAGCTACAATTAAAACATCCGATTGTCTTGGAGAACCTCTAAAAATTATACCTAACCTGTCTGTATCAAACCTTGATGCAGCTGTATGCATCATCTCTATAGCACAGCAAGCAAGACCGATAGACACGGGCCATAGGGAGTTTCTTCTTCCCCAGCTTAAAACTTCTTCTACTGTAGTTAAAATTATCCCACTGTTTACGTTTACTGCCATCTTAACGCTCCTTTTTTCCAAGCATATATGTATCCTAAAATAAGTATTGCTAAGAAGAAAAACATCTCTGTAAAGATAAACCCTGGAGCTACTTGAGCTACTTCTTTAAATATTACAGCCCAAGGAAATACAAAAGCAGACTCTAAGTCAAAGAGAACAAGAAGTAAACCTAAAAGGTAATATTTTTGATCTATTGTAGTCCACGTAGTTTTATCGTAAAGTGGAACCCCACACTCATAGGGATAACCTTCGTAAGGTTCAGGAGTTTTAGGAGCTAAAAGTCTGTTTAAAATAAGTAATGCAGCTCCTACAATTACTGCTAATACAAAGAATATAGTTAATCCAAAGTAACCAGTAACCATTTATCTCCTCCTATAAATATGTAAAATTAGAATAAACCAAATTTTAAAACTTTGCAAGATTTTATAACACAGTTTGAAAAAAATTTAAATTTAAGATATAATGGTATTAAAATCTTAAATTAGAGGTGAGTAAAATGTTAATAAATCCTCAAGAAATGCCTAAAGTTGCTGTTGATGAAATGAATGAAGTTCATTCAACAGAGGTAGAAATACTAAATAAACTCTATGAGAAAATTTTAGAATTTGAAAACGATAGCTCTAAATTTGATGAAGTTGTTAAGTTATTTGATGAGTTTTTAAATGATGTGATACAGCACTTTTCTTTTGAACAGAATATGATGGAAGAGACAAACTTTTTTGCATATTCTATGCACAGGGGAGAACACGACAGAGTATTATTTGAATTAAAGAGTTTAGAAAAGATGCTAAAAGAAAAAAACGATGTTAAAACTTTAAAAGAGTATCTTGTTTACAACTTTAAACCATGGATTATAAATCACGTAAAAACAATGGATACAGTTACAGCTATGTATCTTTCAAACTTTTTATGATAAAATATGTTTTATGTTTATTTTAAAGGTTCTAACTTCTTTATTTTTGGTTTTATGTGTAAATTTTAGTCACGTTGGGCAGATTTATGACCAAATAGAGGACCAGTACTATCAAGAAGTTTACGGAGATAGTGTTTCCACTGTAGAAAACGATACAGAGATTAAGTTTTCAATAAATTTAGAAAATCTAAATATAGTTAAGAATCTCTTTGATTTTACCGTCATAGAGAAATCTAAGTTTAAGTATATACTTCAAAATCAAATCTTTAAACCACCAATACCTAATTCCTTAATATAATTAGTAGATCCATTTTTAAATCCTGAAAAAATTTTTGGAGGACTGCTGTGAAAAAGTACATTTTTACAATTTTAGGGTTTTTATCTTTAAGTTATGGAGAAACTTTACAGGATATTTTAGATAAGTCTATCCAGAATGAACTTATAAAGAGTAAAGAATCTGAGGTAAGGGTTTTAGAAGGTGAACTGATAAAAGCAAAAAGCTTTCAAAATCCTGAGGTGTATACTGAGTTTGGAAGGTTGATATCTAAAGGAAATTCTTCAGCTACACTTACAGAGTTTTCTGTATCTCAACCTCTACTTCTCTACGGAGTAAGGAGCTACAGAGTTAACGAAGCTAAAGCTTTGCTTGAGTCTTCCAAGTACAACCTTGAAATGTTTATCTACGGCTACAAAGGTGAAATCTATAAACTTTTTTATGAAAGTTTATACAAAAAAGAACTTATGAGCATATCAAAACAGGAGCTTGATTTTTCAGAAAGTATATACAACTTTGTAAAGAAAACTTACCAGTTAGGTGAGGTATCAAAAGTAGATTTGTACAGGTCAGAGAAGGAGTACAACTTAGCAAAGATAAACTATGAAAAAGCTCAGGCAGAGTATAAAGAGTCTTTGAAAAGACTTTCATCTTTTGTGGGATTTGATGTTTCTGACGTAGAAGGAGATTTTTATAGTTTTAAAGATATTAAAATGTTAAACTTTGAAGAAAACCCAGAAGTAAAATCTTACCAAAAGTATCAAGAAGCAATCTCACAACAAGAAAACTACTTTAAAGCTTTATCTAAACCTCAAATATCATTTGGATTTATAACTAAAGAATCAACAAAAAACAGTTATGAAGCAGGATTTTTTATATCAGCTACATTACCTACTTTCTACAGGTACGCAGGTGAGTTAACATCATTGAAACACAAAAAGATACAGTATGAAAACCTTAAAACTTACACCTTAAACAGTTTGAAACTTAAGTATGAGACAATCTATAAAACTCATGAAAATTTAAAATCTCAGCTATATAAAGTAAACACAGACTTGATTCCTACTACAGAAAAACAGCTGCAACTTGGAGAAAAAAGCTACAAGCTAAAAGTTATAACTCTTTTTGAATTAACAAACATAAAGAATGATTACTTTCAATCCTTAAAGTACAGGTTAGAAGTCTTAGATTCTATACATAAAAATTACGCAGAGTACATCAAAATTGGAGGAGAAATATGAAAAAAGTAGTTTTTTTAGTGCTCATACTATTTTCACTTTCTTATGGAAAGTATGTAAAGTTGAATCCTGAAATTGAGAGGAATTTTGATATAAAAACATTAAAAGTAAAAAAAGAAAAACTGATAGACAAAGATGAGTATCCTGGTGTAGTTATAGAAAATCCATCAAAAACAGTTATAATCTCTTCCCCTGTGTCTGGAGTTTTAGATAATCTATTTGTTAAAAAGGGAGATTTTGTTAAAAAAGGGCAGGTTATAGCTCAAATAGTATCTCCAGAGATAAACCAGATAATAGCTCAAATAGAGACAGCTAGAGTAAAAGTTCAAACAACCAAAAACATACTGGATAGAGAAGAGCTTTTGTATAAAGAAGAAGTTATTCCTTACTCAAGGTACTTTTCGGCTAAAGTTGAGTATGAAAATGCAGTTGCAACGTTAAAGTCCCTTGAAAAGGTTCTGTTTTCTTACGGAGTTGTAAAAAACGGTAAACTTTTAATCACATCTAAGGTTTCAGGAGTTGTCTTAGAACTTTCAGTTTTTGTAGGGTCAACTGTCAGTGTAGATAAAGAGATAGGTAAAATTGCAGATTTAAGCGAGGTTTTAGTAGTTACTCAAATACCTCCTGAAGAAGTAAAAAAAATTAAAGTAGGAGATGAAGTTTATGTTGTAGGGTTAGACAACGTTGAACTAAAAGGTAAGGTAGCTTTAATAGATTATCAGCTTAACCCTCAAACTAGAAGAAATGAGATTAGAGTGTCTGTAAAAAATAAAAACTTTACATTAAAACCTAATATGTTTGTAAACGTTAGACTTTTTAAAATCTCGGAAGAAGGCTTTATAATTCCTAAATCTGCCGTCATAGCCACATCTTACAAAAATTTTGTAATTGTAAAAACAGATAAAGGATACACACTAAGGGAAGTTGCTATTAATAAAGTTTCTTCAGATAATGTAGTTGTTATACAAGGTTTAAAGGAAGGAGATGAGGTTGTTGTAAGTGGTGTAAACCTTCTGAAGAAAGAGCTGTTGGAGGAAGGTAAATGATAGAGTTTATCTTATCTAATAGAATAATAGTTTTACTACTTTTACTCTTTATTGTAGGTTTCGGAGTTTACTCTTACAAAACCCTTCCTATAGATACATTTCCTGACCCTACACCTATTCAAGTAAACATATACACAGAAGCTCCAGGATTGTCTGCAGAAGAAGTTGAGTCTCTTATTACAAAGAAAGTAGAAACAGTAATGTCAGGGATAAAAGATGTAACAGGTGTAAGAAGCGTATCAATAGCAGGTTTATCCCAGGTTACAGTCTTTTTTAAAGATAACGTTGATATATTCTTTGCCAGAAGGTTAGTTATGGAAAAACTAAATGAGGTTGAGTCTGTCTTGGACCCTCAGTACAAACCTGTGTTGGGACCAAACGCTTCTGGTCTTAGTTTTGTAATGTTCTATGTTTTGGAAAGTGATAAATACACACTTGCAGACTTAAAAAGTATAGAAAGGTGGAGAGTAAAACCCCTTTTAAAATCTGTTGATGGAGTTGAGGATATAAACGAGTGGGGTCCTGATAAAGCTTACTTAATAAGACCTGACTATAACAAAATGATTGCTTACAACATATCCTTTGAAGACCTTATAAATCAGATTAAAGAAGGAGGAGGGGTTGCAGGTGGTGGATACGGAATAATAAATGGAAAGGATGTAGTTTTAAGAGGTATAGGATATATAAAAAGTATAGAAGACATTAAAGATATAAAAGTCAAATCTTTAGATGGATTTTATATAAAAGTGTCTGATATTGCACAAGTAGAGGTATCTGAAGTTCCTGGTAGGAGAGGTCTTTTCTCTTTAAACGGAGAAGAAGTTCAAGGAAACATAGTTGTCAAAAGAAGTTTTAGTAATACAAGGGAAGTTATAAAAAATGTTTACAAAAAATTAGAAGATGTTAAAAAGGTTTTACCTGAAGGTGTAAATTTAAAAGTAGTTTACGACCAAGCTTACCTGATAGATAAAGCTATACACACTGTAGAAAAAGCCTTAATAGAAGGTATCGTTTTAGTTACTTTAGCGATGATATTTTACTTAGGAAACTTTAGAACTGCTTTAATTGTAGTTTTATCCATACCTATCACACTGCTTATAGCTTTTATATTTATGAAGCAAGCAGGAATATCAGGTAATCTAATGTCATTTGCTGGACTTGCCATAGGTATGGGGCTTTTTGCAGATGCTTCGGTAGTCGTGATAGAAAATATCTATAGGCACCTGCATCATAACTTAGAATTTTCAAAATCTAAGTTGGAAAAACTGGAAATATTGTCTTTATCAGTAAGGGAAATTTTTAGACCTGTAATGTTTGCAGTGTTTGTTATAGCTATGGTCTTTATTCCTATCTTTAGTTTTGAGTCTGTTGAAGGTAAATACTACAAACCTCTTGCAACAACTATAATCTTTGCACTGTTTGCATCTTTGTTTGTTGCTTTTGTATTTATGCCAGTACTTGCTTACTACTTTATAAAAGCAGAAAAAGAAGAAGAAACAAAAATAATGAAGGCCATATCAAACGTATATCAAAAAATATTAAGATTAACTTTGAAGTATTCTAAGGTTGTGATAGCTTCCGTTGTAGTGGTATTTTTACTGTCTTTAACACTTTTGACAAGGATAGGAACAGAGTTCGCACCTGTTTTAGATGAAGGAGCTTTACTTGTTAAAACTTACTTAGATCCTAATATTACAAGGGAAGAATCTTCAAAAGTAGCGTCTTTTGTTGAAAAAACTGCAAAATCTATTCCCGAAGTTAAAGATGCCTTTACACTGTTAGGTAGGTCTGAAAAAAGCGACCCTGAAGATGTTAATTACATGGAGACATTTATAACTCTAAAACCTTACAGTGAATGGAAGACCTTTAAAACAAAAGATGAGTTAGAAGATGCTTTAAGGGAAAAGTTAAATCAGCTTCCAGGTGCAAAGTTTAGTTTTACTCAGTCAATCCAAATGAGAATAGATGAACTTTTGTCAGGGGTAAAGTCAACTGTTGCTATAAAAGTTTTTGGGGATGATTTGGAGATGTTAAACGAGATAGGTAAAAACATTGAAAGTATTGTAAAGGGTACACCTGGTGCTGTTGATGTTGAGATGGAAGTTCAAAAAGGAAAACTTCAGCTAAAAATATACCCTAAAAAAGATCAACTTGCAAAATTCAACTTAACAGTTGAAGATTTACTTGGAATCATAAAAGAAGCAATAGCTGGAGTGGAAGTAAATAACTTACGGGAAGGATTAATATCCTATCCAATTATAGTTAAGATTCCAGATAGAGATATAAACGATATTGAAAGATTTTTAAGTACTCCCATAGTAAGTTCTGAAAACAAGATAGTTACTCTTTCTCAGGTTGTGGATATTGAAATCTCTGAAGGTTTCTTTAAGATAAGACACGAAAACGGTCAGAGATATGCTTTGGTCCAAGCTAACTTGAAAGGGAGAGATTTAGGTAGTTTTATAAATGACCTTAGACAAAACATTGAGAAAAACGTAAAACTTCCTGAAGGTTATGTTATACAGTTTGCAGGACAGTTTGAAAATCAAGAAAGAGCTATGAAAAAGTTATCTATAGTTATACCAATAGTTATACTTCTCATATTCATAATACTTTACATTAACTACAACTCTGCAAAAGACAGCTTGATAGTTATGTTAAACGTGCCTTTTGCAACTATAGGAGGAATTGTTGCCCTTTACTTATCCGGTTTTAATTTATCTGTTCCAGCAGCTATCGGATTTATAGCCGTATTTGGAATAGCTACTTTAAACGGTGTTGTTTTAATATCTTACATAAGACAGCTTTTAGAAGAAGGAAAACCTATAGATAAAGCTATAGAAGTTGCAACAAAATTAAGACTAAGACCTATACTGATAACAGCAACAGCTGCATCTTTGGGACTTGTACCTATACTAATTACAAACGACGTAGATTCAGAGACTCAAAAACCGATAGCTACAGTAGTAATAGGAGGTATATTTACCTCTACCATGTTAACTTTACTTATTTTGCCTGCTGTTTATAGGCTATTTTACAGAGAGCCAAGGCCTTACCAACCTACAAAACACCAAACAGATTTGAAAGAAGATATCAACAAGTAAAAAAGTATGTAAGAACAAGGTATAGAGATTTTAAAGGAAAATTTGAGAGGTAAAATTTTAAGAAAAGGGGCTTTAAAGCCCCTTTTGTTTTATACGTCAAAGTATAATTCAAACTCTTTTGGATGTGGAACGAGTCTTATAGCGTCTACTTCAGCCTGTTTTGTTTCTATCCACATGTTTATAAAGTCTTCGTCCATTACTCCACCTTTTAGTAAAAACTCTTTATCTTCTTTGAGAGCGTCTATAGCTTCTTGTAATGACCCTGGAGTTTGAGGAACGTTTGCAAGCTCTTCTGGTGGAAGTGAGTATATATCCTTATCTAATGGCTCTCCTGGATGGATTCTGTTTTCTATACCGTCTATAGCAGCCATTAGTAGAGCTGTAAAGGTTAGGTATGGGTTAGAAGATGGGTCTGGAAATCTTACTTCTATTCTTTTTGCTTTTGGAGATTGTGATCCAAGAGGTATTCTTATAGCAGCTGATCTGTTTCTTGCAGAGTAAGCAAGTCTAACAGGTGCCTCGTACCCAGGAACGAGTCTATGATAAGAGTTTGTTGTTGGGTTTGAAAATGCACATATAGCCCTTGCGTGCTTTATTATTCCACCTATTGCATAAAGAGCTATCTCTGAAAGTCCTGCATAAGAGTTTCCTGCAAAAAGGTTTTCTCCGTTTCTCCATATAGAGAAGTGAACGTGCATTCCTGATCCGTTATCTCCTGCTATTGGTTTAGGCATAAATGTGACAAACTTTCCAAATCTATATCCTACGTTTCTTAAAACGTATTTATACTTTAGTATGTTATCTCCTGACCCAATTATATCAGAGAATCTAAAGTTTATTTCTCCCTGTCCTGCAGTTGCTACTTCGTGGTGTTCTCTCTCTACAGTTATTCCCACTTCTTCAAGGGTTTTTACCATTTCCATTCTTATGTCGTGGGTTTTATCTAAAGGAGATACAGGGAAGTATCCTCTTTTGAAAGGTATTTTATAACCAAGGTTTGGATTTTCTTCTCTTGATGTGTTCCACCAAGCTTCTTCTGAGTCTATCTGATAGAAAGCGTGGTTAGGACCTGTACTAAATCTTATATCATCAAAAATGAAAAATTCTGCTTCAGGACCAAAATAAGCAATATCTCCTATACCTGTTGATCTTAAAAATTCAAGGGCTTTTTTGGCTATCTGTCTTGTGTCTCTTGAGTAAGGCTCTTTTGTAATAGGGTCAACTACATCACATATTAGTGATAAAGTTGGTTCATTGATAAATGGGTCTATAAAGGCAGATTTTGGGTCTGGTATTAAGAGCATGTCTGATTCTTGAATACCCTTCCAACCTCTTATAGAAGAGCCGTCAAAAGGAATTCCTTCTTCAAAAGAGTGTAAACCAAACTCATGGGTAGGGATAGTTAGGTGTTGCCATTGACCGAAGGGATCAGAGAACTTAAGGTCAATGAACGTTATACCTTTTTCTGAAATGACACGCATTACATCGTCTGGTGTTTGACATTGAATCATCATTTAAAAAACCTCCTTTATAAATTTTTTTAAACTGCTTCTGGACCTCTTTCTCCAGTTCTTATTCTTATAACATCATCTATAGGAATGATGAATATTTTTCCGTCTCCTATTCTACCTGTTCTTGCTGCCTGCATTATCGCCTCTACAACTTTCTCAACTTGCTCATCATCTACAACTACTTCAATTTTAAGTTTTGGTAAAAAATCTATAACGTATTCAGCTCCTCTATAAAGTTCTGTATGACCTTTCTGTCTTCCAAAACCTTTAACTTCTGAAACTGTCATACCATAGATTCCTATGTTTGTAAGTGCATCTTTAACTTCGTCTAACTTAAATGGTTTAATAATTGCTTCAACTTTTTTCATTTTTTAAGACCTCCAACTTTTTATAATCAAATTTCATGCCAAAAGTGCAAAACCTTT
Organism: Sulfurihydrogenibium azorense Az-Fu1; assembly: GCF_000021545.1. NCBI lineage: Bacteria > Pseudomonadati > Aquificota > Aquificia > Aquificales > Hydrogenothermaceae > Sulfurihydrogenibium > Sulfurihydrogenibium azorense. Next base: position 25,496 of record NC_012438.1, on the reverse strand, counting down.
AAATTAAAAGCTTTTAAATATTTTACATTAAAAAGGTAATTAACTATTGCACTTTTTTTATTCAACCAGTAGGTATGTTTGCATAATTTTTATGCATTTAAATCAAAGGCAACGACTTTAATTTCTGTGTAATCTTCTATAGCAAACTTTGGACCTTCTCTTCCTATACCACTTCCTTTAACACCACCGTAAGGCATGTTATCAGCTCTAAAGGTTGGAATATCGTTTACCATAACACCACCAACTTCAACTTCTTCTATAACTTTCCAAGCATTTTTAAGGTTGTTTGTAAATATCCCTACTTGTAAGCCATAATTAGTCTTGTTTACCATCTCTATAGCTTCTTCTATAGTCTCAAACCTTTTTACTGCAACAACTGGTGCAAAGGCTTCTTCGTAGAATAGTTTTGAATCTTCTGGAACCTCTGATACTATAGTAGGTTTAAACAGTGTTTTTTCTGCTTGCCCACCAAGGCTAACTTTTGCACCTTTCATAACTGCTTCTGATATCCATGTTTGTATTCTATCTACTTCGTTTATTGATATTACTGGTCCTACGTCAGTGTCTTCTTCCATAGGGTCTCCATACTTTAGTTTGGAAGCTTCTTTTTTTAGTAGGTTTTCAAACTCATCTGCAACTTCTTTGTGAACTAACACCCTTTGAACAGATATACAAACTTGACCTGCTAAAGCAAAGCCACCTAAAACTGATTTTTTAGCTGCAAGTTCTAAGTTTGCATCTTTGTCTACTATAACTGCAGAGTTTGAACCAAGTTCCATAACTATCTTTTTAAGACCTGCTTGTTTTGCTATTATTTCTCCTACTTTTAAACTTCCTGTAAAAGAAACTACTCTAACGTCAGGATGGGTTGTCATTGCTTGTCCTACATCTGCAAAACCCGGAATAATTGATACGGCTTCTTTTGGAACTCCTGCTTCCAAGAAAAGCTGGCATAACATTGTTGGTGATAAAGGGGTTTTTTCGCTTGGTTTTAGTATAAACGGGCATCCAGCTGCTATTGCAGGTGCTATTTTGTGAGCTGTAAGGTTTACTGGAAAGTTAAAAGGTGTTATAGCTGCGACTATCCCTGCTGGGACTCTAAAGTAGTATCCTCTTTTTCCTCTACCGTTTGGAGATGCATCAAAGTGAACTACTTCTCCACCTATTCTCTTTGCTTCCTCTGCAGAAAATGTTATTGTGTTTATGGCTCTTTCAACTTCTACTCTTGATTCTTTTATAGTTTTTCCCGTTTCTAAGGTTATAACCTTTGCAAACTCGTCTTTTCTCTCTTCAAGGAGCTGCGCTACTTTTAGGAGTATCTTATACTTTTCGTACGCTGTAAGTTGTTTTAATTTTTTTAATCCTACTTTGGCTTTTTCTACGGCTTTTTCAACATCTTCTACAGACCCTTTTACAGCTTCTCCTACCTTTTGTTGATTGTATGGATAGATAACGTCAATAACTTCATCCTTAAATACCTCTTCTCCTCCAATTAACATCGGTAACCTAATCATCTTGTACCTCCAAGGTAGTTTTCAATCTTAATAATAACTTAAATCTTTTAAAGATGCAAAAGGTTGAAAATTGGTATAAAAATTGTATTACAATTTGGTAATAAAACTTGTTCTATAAAAGGAGTTAACCATGAGAAAAGTAGCTGCTATTAGACATGTAGATATTGAACATTTAGGTGTTATTGAAGATTATTTAAAACAAAGAGGTTTTACTATTGAGTATATTGATACCCCAAAAGGTCAAAAACTTAAATTACCTGTAGAAGAATATAGCTTTATAGTTATATTAGGTGGGTATATGGGTGTTTATGAATCAAATCTATATCCATTTTTAAAATACGAATTTGAAGTAATAGAACAATCTTTGAAACACCAAATTCCTTTACTTGGTATATGTCTTGGATGTCAGATGTTAGCAAAAGTTTTGGGTGGAGAAGTGTATAAAGGAGAAAAAGGTAAAGAGATAGGGTTTTTTGATATAGAAAAGGTTTCTGAAAATGCTTTATTTTCTCATTTTCCAAAAAATTTTAAAGCATTTCAATGGCACGGAGATACTTTTAATTTACCAAAAGGAGCTGAACGAGTTTTTAAGAATGAAATTTATGAAAATCAAGGTTTTGTATTTGAAAGAGCTGTAGGATTACAGTTTCATATTGAGGTAAACGAAGAGATGGTAAAACAATGGATTGATGTTTATGAAGAAGAAATAAAACAAGAAAAGCTAAATCCTCAGGAGATAATATCTAATTCTAAATTAATTTTACCAACTTTACAAAGTTATTTATTCGAATTTTTAGATAAGTTTCTGTTATAATTGTTAGCTTATTTTTTTATTAAGGAGATTTTATGCAGTTAAACCAAAAAGTTTTAGAGACAAACAAAGTTTTTAGAGAAGACATTAGGAACATTGCCATTATAGCCCACGTTGACCATGGAAAAACAACCCTCGTAGATGCAATGTTAAAACAGTCAGGATTATTCAGAGAAAATGAAGAAATTGCTGAAAGAGTTATGGATAACATAGATTTGGAAAGGGAAAGAGGAATTACCATTATGGCAAAAAATACAGCCGTAAGGTATAAAGGGTATAAAATAAATATCGTTGACACTCCAGGACACGCAGACTTTGGTGGAGAAGTGGAAAGAACTTTAAAAATGGTAGATGGTGTTATACTCTTGGTAGATGCTGCAGAAGGGCCTATGCCACAAACAAGGTTTGTGTTAAAGAAAGCTTTAGAATCAAACTTAACTCCTATTGTTGTAATAAACAAGATAGATAGACCTGATGCAAGGATTCAAGAAGTAATAAACGAAGTTTACGACTTATTTATAGATTTAGATGCAACAGAAGACCAACTTGATTTCCCAATACTTTACACAATAGGTAGAGATGGTATTGCAAAAGAAGATTTAAATGATGATTCAAAAGACTTAAAGCCACTGTTTGAAAAGATAATACAGTACATACCAGCTCCAACTTACGACAAAGATGCAGGGCTACAATTTTTAATAACTTCTTTAGATTATGACAACTTTGTTGGAAGACTTGCCATAGGTAGGATATTCAATGGAAGTGTAAAACAAAATCAACAAGTAGCCGTAGTTAAAAGAGATGGAACTGTGATAAAAGGTTCTGTAAGAGCTTTATACACTTACGAAGGATTAAAAAGGATAGAAACAAAAGAAGCAAAGGCAGGAGATATAGTAGCCATAGCAGGTTTAGATGATATAACTATAGGTGAAACAATAGCCGATGCAGAAAATCCAGTAGCACTTCCACCAATAACAGTTGAAGAACCAACGATATCTATGATTTTTTCTGTAAACGATTCTCCTTTTGCAGGAAGAAGTGGAAGATTTTTAACTTCAAGACATCTGAGAGAAAGACTGTATAAAGAAACTTTAACAAACGTAGCCATAAGAGTTGAAGATACAGAAAATCCAGACTCATTTTTAGTAATGGGTAGAGGAGAGCTTCAGCTTTCTATTTTAGCAGAGATGATGAGAAGGGAAGGATATGAGTTTCAAGTATCAAAACCTGAAGTTATCGTAAAAGAGATAAACGGTAAAAAGTATGAGCCTGTAGAAAGAGTATTAATAGATACTCCAGAAGAGTTTGTAGGAACGATAACACAAAAACTTGGTTCAAGAAAAGGTAGAATGGTAAACATGATAAATCACGGTTTTGGAAGAGTAAGACTTGAGTTTATAATACCTTCCAGAGGTTTAATTGGATACAGGTCTGAGTTTAAAACAGATACAAGAGGAGAAGGACTTTTAAACACAATTTTTGAAGGTTGGGAAGAGTGGCAAGGTGAAATAAAAACAAGGATAAACGGTGCTTTAATAGCAGATAGAAAAGGTGTTGCAACTCCTTACGCAATTTTTGGACTTCAAGATAGAGGAGTTTTCTTTATTGACCCTGGAACGGAAGTTTATGAAGGAATGGTTGTAGGAGAACACAACAGAGAAAATGACCTTGATGTTAACGTAACTAGAGAGAAAAAACTTACAAATATGAGAGCATCTGGTTCTGATGAAAACATAAAAATTATTCCTGCTAAAAAGATGGACTTTGAAAGAGCTATGGAATGGATAAACGAAACAGAGCTAATAGAAGTTACTCCTGATGCAATAAGAATAAGAAAGAAAATTTTAGAAGTAAACAAAAGAAAGTAATTTACAGTTCAATATTGTACTGTTTTATCTTTCTCCAGAGGGTAACGGGACTTATACCAAGAAGTTTTGCAGCTTTATTCTTATTCCCGTTAGCCCTTTTTAAAGCCTCTATGATCCTTTTCTGCTCGTTAAATAAAACTTCTTCTGAAAACTCAATATCATCTTTTTCGTGATTGAAATTGACGTACTCATTACTTAAATCTTCTAAATCTATAAAATCTGAATTACAAAATATACAAACAGCATCTAAAAAAGCCCTCAGCTCCCTTACGTTTCCATACCAGTCTTTAGAGATTATATACTGCATTGCTCTGGTGGTTATTCTTTTTCCTTTTTTAGATAAAATACTGTTAACAATCAAAGGTATATCTTCTTTTCTTTCTCTTAAAGGTGGTATCTCTATCTTTACTGCACATATTCTGTAAAATAGGTCATTTCTAAAGTTTCCTTTTTCCATCTCTTTTATTAGGTCTTTGTTTGTTGCGGATATAATTCTTACGTCAACTTTTTTTGCTTTGTTAGCTCCAAGTCTTTCAAACTCCTTTGTATCTACAAAAACAAGTAGTTTTGCCTGAGATGTTAGAGATAAATCTCCAACCTCATCTAAGAATAAAGTTCCTCCGTCTGCAATCTCAACTTTACCGGGTTTAGATGATACAGCTCCTGTAAACGCTCCTTTTTCATACCCAAAAAACTCTGATTCAAAGAGTGTATCTGGAATGGCAGAGCAGTTTACAGATACAAACTTGTTTCTTGACCTTTTACTGTTAATATGTATCCACTTTGCAAGTTTTGATTTTCCTGTTCCTGTTTCTCCAGATATTAAAACTGACACATCATGCTGTGCAACCAAGGAAGCTCTCTCTAAAAGTTTTTTCATTTTGATGTTTTGAGTGTTAAATACAATAAAGTCATCGTTTAACTCTACCTCGTTAAACTCCATAAATTGAATCAAGTACCCTCTAACTTGGTTGTAATAGTCGTAAAGTTTGTCAACTTTGAAATAACCTTTGTATAGATTACCATTTTTGGTCTTTAAAAATGCAACAAAACTTGATACATCATTTAAATCCTTTAATGGTTTATCTAAGATCTTATCAAGTTTTTCTCCAACTACTTCATAGTTTTGATAGTTTAGAAGCTCTACTAAAGTCTGACTTATCCTTCTTATATTTAGTTCTGTATCTACTACTATTAAGTTAAGTTCATCTATAAAATTCATTGTTTACTTTCTATTTTAGAAATTACTTGATTGTAACCTTCTAAATTATTTTCCTCTTTATATATTTTTGCAAGGGCATAAAGTAGCGTTTTTTCGTTTGGATACTTATTTATATTTTGTTCTAAGAATGTTTTTAACTGTGAATGTTTGTACCCTGTTTTTAGGTAAACCTCTGATAAAAAATGTAGAGATGGAAGGTAGTCAGGTTTTATATTTAAACTGTCTACTGCAGATTCTACTGCTAACTGTATCTGCCCTAACTTGTAGTAGAGCTGAGCTACTTTATACTTACTGTCATAGTCCTTCTGGTTTTCTGCAAAAGCTCTTAAGTAAAAGAATATTGCATATTTATAGTTACCGATACTCTCATACTCACGGGCTTTTTGTAAAAAGTAGTCGTATCTACTTAAGGGAATTTGAAGAGTCTGAGGAGCAGGAGAAGATTGAGTTTGAGGTAGGGAAGGTGGTGGTAGATTTAACGTTTTATCTATTGTTTGTTTTAGGTCAGGTAAGTTTATACTTTTTTGAGCTAAATCTTGTATTATTTCTTCTTCTGTTTTTACTTCTTTTGTATCAAGGGTTAAATTAGATTTTAAAGAGTTTTCAACTGCTTTTACAACCTCTTCAACTTTTAGATACTCTTCTACTATGTTTAAAGGTGGATTTAAGTTTTCTTTACTTTTATAGTAATCATAAAAAAGGTATCCAATAGCGATGTATGATACTATTACACTTACAACTGCTATTTTTATCGGAGATATTCTTTTTACTTTCTTGTCTGATACATCTACTAAAGGATGAACGTCTAAATTTTTTTCATCACTCATCTTCCTTTATTTCTCCAGTAAGGTACATATCTATAACTTTACAAATTGAATGTTCCAAAGTTAAATGGACTTCTTGGATTCTTGCGGTGTTATCTGACCTTACTATAAAGGCTTTATCTACTAAGTTTTTAAGTTTTCCTCCGTCTTTTCCTAAGAATCCTACAGTAAATATTCCTATCTGTTTTGCTACTTCTACTGCTTGAATAACGTTTTGAGAGTTGCCACTTGTAGATATTCCTATGAGTATATCTCCTTTTTCTCCAAGGGCTTCAACTTGTCTTGAAAAAATTTTATCAAATCCGTAATCGTTTCCTATTGCTGTAAGGGCTGATGTGTCTGTTGTTAGGGCTATTGCAGGATAACCTTTTCGTTCCTTTTCAAATCTTCCGACTATCTCAGCTGCAAAGTGTTGGCTGTCAGCTGCACTACCACCGTTTCCACATATTAAGACTTTTTTTCCTAACTTTAACCTTCTTGCAATAAGAATACCTAAATTGACAATATCTTCTGCATACTCGTAAACAAAATCTTTTTTTAGGTTGGCACTCTCTTCAAAAAGTTGTATGATTTCATTTTCAATCATAGGATAATTATATCAGAAATTTTTTGATTGGTTGTAGAGTGGAGGCGGGGGGAATCGAACCCCCGTCCGACAAGAGCCTAAGCAGTAGGGCATCTACATGCTTAGCCTGTGTTTGAGTTTCGCTTCTCTCTTTCCCACAGGCAGGAGGAGAGAAGCTATCCCCGTAGAGTTTCGGAGGTTACCTCAGGGGAGGTTGGCAACCTCCTATCCTGTATGTCTTACGCCCTATCCCAGCCTACAGGCAAACCGGGTAGGACGTCGCTGCGTTAATTAAGCAGCGAGAGCGATTTCGCGTTCGGGAATTGTTTTGTTTTGGTTTTTTACGTAGTGGCCTTCTACGGCATGCTTCCCTTTGCCTGCTCTTGCCGTCGAACCCGTATCGCCCCCATATTCAGTTGGATATATATTTATAGGCATTTTTTTCTAATTTTCAAGATTTTACAACTAAAACAGTTTGTTTAGCATACTTAACAAGCTCAGAGGATGTACTTCCTAAAAGCAGTCTTTTAAATCCTCCTAATCCTCTATGTCCTACAACTATTAAATCAGCCTCCACTTCGTCTGCATAACTCATTATCTCTTCTGAAGGGTCTCCTTCTAAAACTTTATAAAATGCTTTTAATCCTGATTCTTTTACTATTTTTATAGCTTCTTTTAAATACTTTTCCTCTTTTGATATCTCTTCTTTTTCATACTCCTCAATTTCTGTTGGAGTTATATAATCTACTATTCCAAAATCTATAGGTTTTATAACTCCTACAATGTATACTTCTCCATTGCTACATTTTGCAACTTCTATAGCTTTTTTTAGTGCATTGTTTGCATATTGTGAACCATCGTAACCCACCACTATTTTTTTAAAAGCCATTTTACTTCCCCCATTTTAAGTTAATACTTTATGAAATACTAACGTAACTATGTATCCTACCACAAAAAGGTATACAAAAACAACAAAAGCAGCGTATATAGGCTTCATTCCAGCTTTTTTCATCTTCTCTAAAGAAGTCTCAATCCCTAAAGCTGCCATAGATACAGTTAATAGAAATGTATCTACTTGGTTAATTATATTAACTATCTCTTTAGAAAAGATTGACATAGAGTTAACTCCTACCATAGCGATAAACCCAAAAACAAACCAAGGTATAGGTATTTCCCTTAGGTTAACACCATGGGTAGCATGTTTTTTTGCAAAGTAAAAACTTAAAAACAACAGTAAAGGAGCAAGCATTATAACCCTTGTTAACTTTGCTATAGTTGCTGTATTACCTGCTTGGTCTGAAACTGCAAAACCAGCCGCAACAACCTGAGCAACTTCATGAACGGTTGCACCTGTATATATACCGTAGGTTGTATCATCTAACCCGGGAAGTAGTCCTGATTTATAGACCAAAGGATATAAAAACATTGCTATAGTACCAAATATAGTTACGGTAGCAACAGCCATAGCCGCCTGATGCATCTGACCTTTTACTATAGGAGAGGTTGCTAAAACTGCCGAAGCTCCACATATAGAAGAACCTGATGCAATCATATAACTCATCTGACTATCAAGTCCAAAAAATCTCTGGGATACAAAAACGGTAAGAACAAAAGTAGACACAAGCATAAAAGCATCTACTAAAAGTCCTTCAAGTCCTACGTCAATGATGTTTTGAAAAGTAAGCCTAAAACCTAAAAATATTATCGCTACTCTAAGAATCTTCTTCAAAGAGAAGTTTATCCCTGGTTTTAAGACTTCTGGAATTTTAACTGTATTACCTATAACTATGCCTATTATAATTGCTATAATCAAAGGACTAAAATTTACTGTGGATTTAACTATATCAAGTCCAGATATAAACATAGCCACTAAAGCTAAAAAGCTACTAAAAATAAATCCTGCTAAATACTGCATACATTACCCCCCAAAAAGATAAAAACTTTATAAAATCATTTTACTGTTATTTTTTTCTTTTTTAGTTTTAATTTTTCAATAGATGTATTTATAAATCTTTAAGAAGCTCTTTTAAGTAGTTAAACTCTTTTTCTGTTATCTTTATATCTTTAAAAAGGAAGCTCTCGTATGCTTTTACAAAGTTTAAGGCTTTTTCTTTAATGTTAGGGTTGTCTATTTTTAAAACAAACTCTTCCAAACCTTCGTTTTCTTTCTTTTCGTATCCTAACTTTTTCATCTTTTTCAAAAAGAGATTTAAAACTCTTTTCTCGTAAGGTTCAGATAAATGTTTGATAAAGACATATACTAAGTAAATAAAGATTAAAAATAAAAAGGCAGCTGCTAAAAAGTTTTTGTTTAAACTAAAAGATAGTTTTAGGTTGGTATTAGTAAAGTTAGATTTAATTTTGTTTATAAGTTGAATCTGTTTTGAAAAATCGTAGTTCACGATAAAGGTTGTGTAGTAGTAATCAATAAGCTCAAGCCACTGTTTTATAAAGTTTTGCCTGTATAGGCTTTCAACTACAACATTTCTTATAGGTGGGGTTGGGTCAAACTTTACCCATCTACCGTCTATATAACTTTCTACCCACACGTGAGCGTCTTTTTCTCTAAAGATGTAATAACCTCCAATTTCGTTGTAAGCAGATGTTTTGTATCCTCCTACTAACCTTGAAGGAATACCGTTTAACCTAAGCAAAACAGCCATAGCTGAGGCAAAGTATTCACAGTTTCCTTTTTTAGTCTTAAATAAAAAATCTTCTAATGGATTTTCTCCTGATGGAAGGTCTTTTAAAGAGTATGAAAAATTTTGAAGGTAATTAGAAATCTCTTGTGCTGTTTCTTGAGGTGTTTGTTTTTTTAGCTGTTTTGCAAGGTTTACAATATCACTTGAGATTTGTGGTAGTTGTAGGTAGATAGACGAGTTTAATTCTTGATAGTAGCTGTCTGTTATAAAAGATTCTCCTTCGTATCTAACTTTTGATGTTATAGGTTTGTCTACTTTGTAGGTTAAATCTTGATTTCTAAAGAGTATAAATCCAGTTGGTGATGTTATATTGTAGGGTATATCTACAGAAAATAAGTACTGCTGATAGGTAGGTTCTAAATAAACTGTGTACTCTACTTTTTGACCTGATAGACGGGTAAACTTTGTATTTAAAAATTTTTCTTGAGACTGCCATCTTTTACCATCAAAATAATCAAAAACAACTCCTCTTAAGTAAACTTCTCCTACCTTCTTCATAACAACTCTTGCTACTACTGAGTCATCTTGCTGTATAGAAGATACGTCCCCTAAAGATACATTATCAGAAAAGCCTGTTTTTCCTTTACCCTGTCCTTGCAGGAAAGTCAACATTGGATAACTTGTCCTTGGAAGTGCAAAGAATAAGAAAACTGTTATTGGAATTGAAAATACAGGTATTAAAGAAGTTTTTAAAATAAAACTCCTTAGTTGCTTTAAATCAAAAGTTAAACTAGGGTCTTTTTGGTAGTAAGATAGTAAAATCACACCGTAGTTTAGAAAGAATACAAAGAAGACAAGGTAAAGTAAAAAAACCATACTAATAGACAAAAGAGTGTATCCAGACAGTATGAGAGCCACTATAAGGTAAACTTGCATGTAGTCTCTAAATTTTTTATCTTCTAAAAGTTTAAGCCCAAGTAAAACTGTTATCGTATCAAGGGCAGGTTGGACTATGTTGTCTGGGTTTATCTGTAAAGTCATAAGTAAAACCAAAAATATACCAACTGTGTTAAGGATAAACCTTGAAACTGTAAAGTATTTATAAAAATCTTTGTATAGAGCTGTTAAAAGTAAGATGGAAAAGGCAAAACTGTAAATAGGTGATATATAAGGAAAGATTATAATGTAAGCAAGAGTACTTGCAATGTAAGCGTTTACTTTAACTAACTTTTCAACAGAAAGGACTTTTTCTTTAACTAACTCCATAGACAGCAAACCTTGAAAGTAATTTTTCTCTTTCTACCTTTATACTTATATCATAAATCTTGTTTTCAAACTTTATAAAGAGGTTCTCAAACTGTTTGTAGTTAACTGCTATGTAAGTAAAAAAAGAGAGCTTCTCTTCTGTTGGTAAATCAACTTTTTCAAAATCTACTATTAAAGGAATAGATTGAAGAGAAGAAAATACTTTTTCTTTTAACTTTTCTGACCTTGCGGAAGATTTCCAGTCTATGTACTTGATAGGTGTTCCTTGGGTGTAATCTCTAACTCCTACAAAGTCTCCTTCGTATCCAAACTTTTGTGAAGATATATCTCCTTTTTTCTTTGAGTACTCTGAAAAAATATAAGAAAGAGGATACCTTTTAGGTTCTGGATAGATAAACTTTTTAACATCTACCTTAACAGTTCTACAACGGATAAAAAAGTTGAATGGAAAAACGGAGCACAATCTAACAGATGATATTTCTAAAATTCCTCTTTTTGGCACAGTTAGACTTACAGGTTTTTCACTTTCTTTTTCTACTACTGGGAATACAGCTGATTTATCTAATAAAACTGTTTCAATTAAAAAAGCATTTAAAAATTTTTTCTTGTTTTTTAATTTAACTGTAATTATAAATTCCTTATTTGCAAAAATTTCATCGGGAAAGATAATTTCAACATCTAAACCATCTATATTCCTTTTACCAAAAAATCCAGAAAGTCCCATAAAAGATAAAAAAGCAGAAACGATAAAAAATAGAAGGTTGTTATTGGTGTTTACAGCTGCAAAACCTGTTAGTAAAGTGGTTATTACAAATATCCAGCCTGCTTTTGTTATCTTTATCACAGAGGGATAGGAATGTTTTCCACTATCCATTTTACAATCTCTTGTTTTTGGGCTTCAAACTCTGGTTTAAAGACTAATCTGTGAGGAATAATATAAGGATAGAGTTTTTTTATGTCTTCTGGGATGATGTAATCTCTTCCTTCAAAGTAGGCATTTGTTTTGGCAGCTGACACTATTGCAAGACTTCCCCTTGTTGATAATCCAGCTTCTAAGTACTTACTTTCCCTTGTAGCCCAAACTATATCAAGAATGTAGTCTGCTATTTTGTCTGATACATACACTTTTGTAATCTCGTCTTGTATCTTAAGTATCTCGTCTTTTGTTAGTAAAGGTTTAATCTCGTATAGTTTTTCTCTTTTACTACCACCTTTTATTATCTCTTTTTCAGCTTCCCTTGATGGGTAGCCAATAGAGATTTTCATTAAAAATCTGTCTAACTGAGATTCTGGAAGTGGAAAGGTTCCATACTGTTCTACAGGGTTTTGTGTTGCAATTACAAAGAAAGGTTTTGGAAGTTTGTAAGTGTTGCCATCTACTGTTACCTGCTTTTCTCCCATAGCTTCAAGGAGAGCAGACTGGGTTTTAGGTGTTGACCTGTTTATCTCGTCAACTAAGATAATGTTGTTAAAAATTGGTCCTGGTTTAAATTCAAACTGAGATTTTTCTTTGTTAAAAACAGACACTCCTATAATATCAGAAGGTAGAAGGTCAGAAGTTCCTTGTATCCTTCCGTAGTCTAACCCTAAAATTTTTGCTATTCCAATGGCAAGTGTTGTTTTACCAAGTCCAGGAAGGTCTTCTATTAAAAGGTGTCCCCTTGAAAAGAATGTTATTAAAGTAAGTTCTATAGCCCTTTCCTTTCCTTGAAGGTATGTAGATAAATATGAAACAATCTTTTTTAAAATCGAATAGCTCATTTTTTTACAGCTCCATATTATCTATTAGCCTTGTGTTGCCTATAAACACGGCAACAGCTATCACATCTCCTGGCTCTACTACTTCTTTAGGTTTTAAACTGTCTTTATCTACAATCTCTACATACTGAATTTCTTTTAGTAGAGGTGCTTTTTTTATAGTTTCCACTACAGCTTCTTTTATCCTTTTTGGGTCTTTCTCTCCTGATTGAAACAGTTTTTTTCCTTCTAAAAGTCCTTTGTATATATAAGTAGCTGACTGTCTTTCTTCTTTAGAAAGGTAGTTGTTTCTTGAAGACATTGCAAGACCGTCAGTCTCCCTTACTATAGGACAGCCTACAATGTTAATAGGAAGGTTTAGGTCTTTTACCATTCTTTCTATTACTTTTAGCTGTTGATAGTCTTTCTTACCAAAATAGGCGTTATCTGGACAAACTATGTTAAGCAGTTTTAAAACAACCGTTGCCACACCTTTAAAGTGCCCCGGTCTATAATCTCCACAAAGTCCTTTAGACAGCTCCACAACCTCTACATAGGTCTGAAATCCTTCTGGATACATATCTTTGTAGTCAGGGTAAAATAAGTAGTCAACTCCTTCCTTTTCACAAATACTTTTATCTCTTTCAAAATCTCTGGGATATCTATCTAAATCCTCATTTTTACCAAACTGTAGTGGATTGACAAATATACTTACAACTACTATATCGTTTTGGCTTTTAGCACATCTTATTAATGATACGTGTCCATCGTGAAGGTATCCCATTGTAGGAACAAATCCTACTTTTTTACCTTGTTTTTTTAAATTAAGGATTGTATCTTGAAGCTCTTTTGGATTTTTAATAATCTGCATTACAAAGACCCTGATGTTAAGTATTTTATAAGTTTTTCATTTTGCTTTTTATTGAGTATAGATTGAACTGCTTTAAAAAGGTTAATATCTAAAACTGTCATTTCAGACTTGAGTTTTGCTATTTCTACAATAAGGTTTTTAACTTTCTCTGGGTCGGAGTTGCCGTAGACCAACTTTCTCAATTCCTCTTCTTTATCTTTAAGGATTCTTGCTTTTCCAAGCATTATAGGAAAGTATTTGTCATACTCAGACTTTATAGCATCTATCTGTTTTTGTGTAAGCTCCAAATCTGTTTTTTGCATCATTACAATGTTGTATATATTAAAAGGTTCTACTAAAAAGTATTTATCCATCCAAGAGTAATCGTCTTTTGGTTGGGCAAAGACATTTAAAAAGAAAAGTAAAACCAGCACCAAGACAAACCGCATCTTCTCTCCTAACATTTTCTTACTAATACCTTATCGCTGAATAATGGACTAACTTTAGTGATTTTTTGTAGAGTTTATCGATTAAAAACCATCCTGCTATAAAACCACCTATATGGGCATACCAAGCAACACCACCAAGACTGGTAGGAATAAACATAGCGTAAAGAACCTGCAGTATAAACCAGTATCCTATGAAAAACCAAGCTGGAAGGACAAAAAAGAAAAATATAAAAGGTGGTATTACCGTCAGTACCTTTGCATAAGGGTAGAGTTTAACGTAAGCTGCCAGTATCCCACTTATAGCTCCAGAAGCTCCTACCATAGGTATGTTTAAACTTCCTTCAAGAATAGCTACAGAAGATTGTAAGAATGCAGCAAAAAATCCAGACAAAAAGTATAAAACTAAAAACTTTACTCTTCCTAAAGCATCTTCTACGTTATTTCCAAATATCCATAAAAATAGCATATTTCCAACAATGTGAGCAATATTACCGTGAATAAACATATGGGTAAAAAGATTTAAAAAGTTAAAATATACAATATCAAGAGGTAAAAGTCCGTATTTATGTACAAATATTTCAAGCTCTACTGGGCTTAAAGAAAGCTCATAAAAAAACACTCCGACATTTATACCTATAAGCAAAACTGTTAAATAGGGAAAAGATTGGGTAGGTATGTTATCTTTAATTGGTATCATTTTTTACTCCTTTTACAGGCATCTCCATAGAAGAGACTAAAACAAGCCATACTAAAGTTAGTACTGTAAGGAAGATAAAGTTAAGTTTTGCTGAATCGTCTATTTTTAATAGTAGTCCACCGACAGCTCCACCTACAAAAGCACCTATAAACTGGGCTGTGTTAAACACTCCAGAAGCTGTTCCTTTTACATGGGGTTTTGCATACTTACTCATAAGAGATGGCATTATAGGTTCAAGCATCATAAATCCTGTAAAGTAAACTACTATAGCTAAAACTGTTAGATAAAAGTTGTCTTTAAAGAGGATAAACATAATGAAAGAGATTATTAAAATCAGTATTCCAAGCATTTTTACCTGCTTTATTTTCCCTTTCTTTTCTGCAATAATCGTTGAAGGAACCATTATAGTAAGCCCTACAAAAAACATTAAAAGATAAATCTTCCATATATCTTTTAAATCTATACTGTGTTGGTGGGCAAAAATTATTGGGACTGCCGTAAAGACCGCAGTTAAAGTCATATGAAGAACAAACACTCCAAAATCCATCTTAAGAAGATTTTTATCTTTTAAAACAACAGATAAGTAGGAAGAGGTAAACTCTGCATCTTCGTGGTGCTTAACAATAGATGGCTCTTTTATACCAAATATTACATAAGGAAGAGATATAAGACCAAGTATTCCTGTAAATAAAAACACTCCTGTTAAACCAAAGTAAGAAGCTATCAATGGTCCAAGTACCATACCAAATGCAAAAGCCATTCCTATAGAAGCTCCAATAGTTGCCATAGCTCTTGTTCTAATCTCTTCTCTTGTCATATCTGCAAGTAAAGCTATAACTACAGAAGATACGGCTCCTATACCTTGTAAAAACCTTCCAGCTATTAGAAGATGTATGTTTTCTATGTAAGATGCGTAAGCTGCTAAAAAACTACCTAAAACAAAGATAATCGTACTAGACACAATGATAGGTTTTCTTCCTATCTTATCACTCCATAACCCATAAGGTATTTGGAATATAGCCTGAGTTAAACCGTAAGCACCTATTGCAAGACCTGCCCAAAAAGCATCAGATCCCGGCATATTTTTAGCATAAACACTTAGTACAGGTAAAGCCAAAAACAGCCCAAGCATTCTTAGAGAGAATATAAATGCAAGGCCAAGTGTTATCTTTTTTTCTTGTGGTGTAAAATCTTTGTCTATCAATCTTTTCCTCCTTAAAATTCTGATTTTAAGTCTCTAATCATAAGCATCTCTGCTGCTAACTTTGGGTCTAAGCCTTCGTACACGACTTTGTAAACCATTTGAGATATAGGAAGGTCTATATTCTTTTCTTTTACTAAATTGTTTAAAGCTTTTACAGTTGTGTAGCCTTCTACTATTTGACCTATTTCTTTAATAGCATCTTCTACGTTATAGCCTTGTCCTATTAGTATTCCAAACTTCCTGTTTCTTGACAAGTCTCCTGTAGCAGTAAGGATTAAATCTCCAAGTCCTGATAATCCATAAACAGTTTGAGGATTTCCTCCAAACTCTTTTACTATTTTACTTATCTCATACAAACCTCTGGTTATAAGGCTTGCCCTTGCATTGTTGCCAAAACCAAGTCCATCACTAATTCCACAGGCAATAGCTATAACGTTTTTTACAGACCCACCTACCTCAGCTCCTACAACATCATCAGACAGATATACTCTAAAGGTTTTTGTACTTAGAATTTTTTGTAAATCCTTACCTAACCTAGTATCTCCTGCCAGTACTACAGCTGTAGGAAGTCCCATTATCACCTCTTTTGCAAAAGAAGGTCCAGATAAGGCAAAGATGTATTTTAAATCTAAATTTAGACTCTTTTCAATGACTTGGGACATTAATTTTAAACTTTCTATCTCTATCCCTTTTGATGCGGAAATTATAGGTTTTTCCTTTTCTATCTTTACATTGGAAAGGGTTTGACGTACAAACTGGCTTGGAATGGCTACAACTATAATATCTCCTATATTAGTAGCTTCCTGAATATCTTCTATAGGGATGATGTTGTGAGCAAGCATTACGTTCGGATGGTATTTTTTGTTTTGGTGATATTCTTGTATATCTTTTAAAACTTGTTTATCTATGTCCCAGATGTAGACTTTTTCGAAGTTATAGCTTAAAACCTGAGCCAGAGCCGTTCCCCAGCTTCCACCACCTAATATAGTTAAATACAAGTAAAAAATAGACCTCCAAAATGAGGATTATTAGTAATAATTATATATCAAAATTAAGCTTATGGTATAATCCCTGTCAAAGAATGATTTAAAAATTGATTTAGTTGTAAATAAAAACTTTTAAATCTTTATCTAAAATGTTCAAAATTCTTTTTATTCCCTCTGTATGACCTTTGCCAACTAAGGCTAAAACTACGTAATCAGGATTTTCTTTCTTTAACTGATAAATCTTATAAGCCATAGAGTAGTTCCATGCAAGCTGAATATCAAAAAATGCTTTTTTATCTTTTATTTGAGGATGATTTTTTAAAACTTCTTCAAGCTCTTTTATTTCATTTTCTGATAAGGTTGGTATTGGTTTTGGTAAGAATTTACTTTCAGCGTTGTTTATTCCTTTATCTTTTATAACCTTTAACTCTTCTGAAGGAATGTTTAAGGCGTAAACTTTTATCTTATTTTGTCTTGCAAACTCTAAAATGTCTTTGTAATACTTAAAATCAAATCCCCATCTTTTTTTATACTCTGTTTTTTCCAAAAATTCTTCTTCAGATATCTTACCTTCAATGTAGTCATCTAAGTACTTTTGAAAAGGTTGTTGAAACATCTCCATACCGATAACTATCTTTTTCCCGTACTTGTGAAGCTCCTTAATCAACTCAAGCTGTACTCTATGGTCATTTTCATCTGTATGCACTTCTCCTACTAAGATAATATCGTACCTGTTTAGAGTGTTTGAAAATGCTAAAATAATTCCTATAATAAAGACAATAAAAGGCGATAAATTTAGCTTCATAACTATAGTATATACTTTGTTTGCGAGGATTGGAAGATGGAAAATTTAACTCCAATGGTTGCACAGTACCATAAGATTAAAGCTCAGTATCAGGACTGTCTTTTACTTTATAGACTAGGAGATTTTTATGAACTTTTTTATGAAGATGCAGTTATAGGCTCTAAAGAGTTAAATATTGTCCTTACTAAAAAGAAAATAAGTAAAGATAAAGATATTCCTATGTGTGGTATTCCTTACCACTCTGCTGACAGTTATATCACAAGGCTTGTATCAAAAGGTTATAAAGTTGCCATATGTGAACAACTTGAAGATGCATCTAAAGCAAAAGGAGTAGTAAAGAGAGATGTTATAAGGGTAATAACACCGGGAACATACTTTGACAACGAAAAAATAAAATCAGGACTGGCAGCTGTATATAAAAAGTCTGATAAATACGCTATAGCCTTTCTTGACCTTGCAACAGGAGAGTTTTACGCAACTGTTTTAAACAAAGAAGATTTAATCTCTTTTATAAGTAAATTCTCACCAAAGGAAATACTAACTCCTCCCCAAACAGATATATCATTTTTAAATCAAGAGTATAAAGGATTTTTCCACTATAGTCTACCAGAGTACTTTTTTGAAAAAGATTATCAACAAGAGTTTTTAAATCACTTTAAAACAAAAAGTATAACATCTTTTGGTTTTAATCACTTTGAAGAAGAGTTAATCATAAGACCTCTATCAGCTGTGTTTAACTATGCAAAAATAACACAAAAATCATTCCTGCCTTACATCTCACCACCTAAACCTTATAGAGAAGATAAGTATATGAAACTAGACTACTCAACTATAAAACATCTTGAACTAGTATCATCACAAGAACACAACCCATCTTTACTTTCTGTTATAAATAAAGCCATAACCGGAATGGGAAAAAGGAAGATTAAATTTATGCTTTTACACCCACTTTTAAATATACAAGAGATAAAGGATCGTCAAGATGCTATTGAAGAACTTACCCAAAACCACACACTAAGAGAAGAGATTAGACAACATTTAGATAAAGTTTACGATATTGAAAGACTTGTAGCAAAGATAACTTCAAACACCTTAACACCTAAGGATATGGTTGCCTTAAGAGAATCTTTAAAGAAAGTAAAAGATATAAAGAAACTCAGTCCAAAGTCAAAACTTCTAAAAAATATTGTAGACAGTCTAAACCCTCATACTCAGCTAGTGGATAAGTTAGAAAGATACTTGGAAGACAACCCACCATTTCATCTCAAAGAAGGTGGTTTGATTAAAAAAGGAGTAGATGAAAGGTTAGACGAGCTTAAATCTTTAAAAGAAAATGCAGAAGAGATTATCCGTCAGTATCAAGAACAAGAAAGGGAAAAAACTAAAATATCAAGTCTTAAGATAGGATTTAACAAAGTTATGGGATACTACATAGAAATAACAAAACCAAACCTAAAACTTGTACCTCCTTATTACAAAAGAAAACAAACACTATCAAATGCAGAAAGATTTACAACTGACTACCTTCAACAGTTAGAAGACAAAATACTTTCTGCAGATGAAAAGATAAAAGCTCTTGAGTATGAGATTTTCACCCAAGTAAGGGAAGAAGTGGTAAATCACTCTTTTGAGATAGAAGAGACGGCAAGACTTTTAGGGTATTTAGATGCTTTAGCAGGTTTGGCTCAAGTTGCTGTTGAGAAAAGTTGGATAAGACCCCAAATCCACAATGGCTACCATCTCTTTATAGAAGAAGGGTATCACCCTACAGTAGCCAACTTTTCAAAAGACTTTGTTCCAAACAGTGTTTACTTTGATGAAAACAGATTTTTCCATATAATAACAGGACCAAATATGTCTGGAAAAAGTACATACATAAGACAAGTTGCACTTCTTACAATACTGTCTCAAATAGGCTCATTTATCCCAGCTTCATCTGCCCAGATTAGTGTAGTTGATGCAGTTTATACAAGGATAGGGTCAGGAGACAACCTTGCGAAAGGCTTATCTACCTTTATGGTTGAAATGCTTGAAGTAGCAAATATACTAAACAACGCTACAAAAAACAGTCTTATAGTCCTTGACGAAGTAGGAAGAGGAACAAGTACTTACGATGGGATAGCTATAGCTTGGGCTGTTTCAGAGTATATATCAAAAAACATCAAAGCAAAAACCCTCTTTTCAACCCACTACCACGAACTTACACAACTTGAAAGTCAGCTGCGGGGTGTAAAAAACTTTTACTTATCAATAAAAGAAGACCAAAACGGAGAGATTAGATTTTTATACAAAGTAATGGAAGGATTTGTAGATAAAAGTTATGGTATACACGTTGCTCAGCTTGCAGGTCTGCCAAAGTCAGTTATAGAAAGAGCAAAAGAGATACTTTTAGACCTTGAAAATAAAAAATCAGAAAACAAAGAAGAAATCTATCAGCAGCTGCTGTTTAGCCAACTAAATCAACCAGAACAGGAATACAAGTCTGATAAAAACGACCAACTCCTAAACTTTATAGAAGAGATAGACATAGCAACAACTACACCACTCCAAGCATTGATGATACTCAGTGAGCTGAAAAATATGGTTAAAAATCTAAAAAGTTAAAGGAGAGTCTAATGTCAATAGAAAAATCACCCCACGACTGGCTGTTTAAAATGATATTCTCCCAAGAACAAAACGTTAAATCATTCTTAGAAATATTCCTCCCTCAAGTCTATCAAATAATCCTCCCAAACTCCCTAAAACTCTCAGACACAGAAAAACTATCTAAAAAGTATAAAAAGTTTTTCTTGATATTGCCTTTGACTGTAAAATAAAAGATGAAGATGGAAATACAACTGACGGACAGATATACATAGTCTTTGAACATAAATCTTACCCAGACAAACACACACCTTCTCAAATAGCATTTTATAAAGCCGTAATGATGGAAGAAGATGAGAGACTATCGAGACCATACAGACCTGTTATACCAATAGTTTTCTACCATGGAGAAAAACCTTGGAACATACCTACAAAAATTCCTCAGCTAAAGAATATAAAAGAGAATCTAAGAGATTATATCCACTCTTTAAGTTATATACTTTTTGACACATCTAAAGTAGAAGATACATTTTTAGTTGATAAGTTATATGCAAACGCCTGTTTAATGTCAGCCATTTACACAATGAAGAATATATTTAAAGATTTACAGAGTTTAAAACCAATATTAGAAAAACTTATCCTTGCAGATGTAAAAGACTGTCTTTATATTATTATTGATTACACTGTAATAATCAAAAAAGATTTAGAAACGATAGAGAAAGTGTTAGAAGAGATAGGAGGTGAAGAGAAGATGATGACATTAACAGAAAAATGGAAGATGGAAGGATTAAAAAAGGGTATGGAAGAAGGATTAAAGAAGGGTATAGAACAAGGACTACAACAAGGCCTACAACAAGGTTTAGTGGAAGGCTTAAGACAGAGCATATTTGATGCTGTAGAGCTGAAATTTGGTTATGTGGAAGATGCTTTAAAAGAAAAAATAAGTCGAATATCTGATGTTGACCTGTTAAAAGAAATACATAGAAAAATCATTCTTGCAAAAAGTTTAAATGATATAATCATATAATAACTAAATAGGAGGTAAGTAACATGACACCAATGAGAATACAAAGAATAATGATGGGTATAATCCTTATTACCGGGTTACTACTTGACCTAAACGGTGTTGAGTGGGGTAAGTACCTAATCTGGTTTGTTGCTTTAATGGCTTTATTTGCAGGTATAACTGGTTTTTGCCCATCTGATACTGTACTTAAGAAGATAACTGGTAAGGAAACTATGTGCGGATGAGATTCTTACACTTAAGTGATACCCATCTTGGGTATCACCAATACGGCTTAGTAGAAAGGTCAAAAGACTACTTTGACGCTTTTATGTCAGTTGTAGATGTTGCTATTGAGAACAAAGTAGATTTTATTATCCATACTGGAGACTTTTTCCACACCCACAGACCATCAAATCAAACCCTACTTGAAGGTATAGAGATTGTAAGAAGATTAAACGACCACAATATACCTATATTCACAGTGGCAGGAAACCACGATAGAGGAAGCGGAGTAAGGGATACAACAGCTTTAGAAATATTAAAACACATAGGATTAAAAGTGTTAGATGCCGGAGTAGATGACTCCCTTGGAGTAAACATCTTTGGACTAAAGTACATATCTCCTATATTCATCAAGAGAAATCTTAAACTTGAAGAGATACTTGAAAAACTTTACGACAAAACCCAAAGCAAAAACAACTTTAACATCTTAATGCTACATTTAGAATTTGAACCATTTTTCAACTCTGGGTTAAAGTTAGAACATTATCTACCAGAAGGAATGTACAACTATGTAGGTATAGGACATTATCATCAAAGACAAGAGCCTATAAATCTTAACGGGTCAACTGTTGTTTACAGTGGTTCTACAGAGTACACACAGTTTAACGAAAAAACATATACGGAAAAAGGCTGTTATGTTGTAGAAGTAGAAAACGGAAGCAGTAGAGCTGAGTTTGTACCTATAAAAAATAGAATGTTTTTAAGCTACTCTTTTGATGATGAGACATTAATGGATGTTATTAAATCTATTAAGGAGTTAGAGTTACCTACAGATAAAAAACCAATCTTATTTTTAAAAGGAAAGACTAAAAAATTTTTAACAAACAAAGAAGTTTTAGAAATATTACAAAAAGAAGCTTTAATGGACAGGTTTTTACATGTAAGTTGTGATGTTGTAAATCAATCAAAAAAAATCCTTGACTTTCAAGTTATCCAAGAAGAAGATAAATCAACTACAATCAAAGAGAAATTAAAAGAACTTTTAGAAGAAGACGAATTACTTATTAAAGTAGAAAAAGTTTTAGAGGAAATAAAAGCTTTTGAAAACCTTAAAGATTTTGAGGATTATATAGAAAGCCATCAAGAGTTTCTTGAACTTTAAATTCGTTTTTAGATTATAATAATTTAAAAACGAAAATTGGAGAACCTTTGAGATTTATAAATAGAGAAGAAGAACTTCAAATTCTTGAGCAAGAGTATAAAAAGGATACTTCATCTTTTGTTGTAATCTACGGTAGAAGAAGAACAGGGAAAACCACCCTTATAGAAAAGTTTATAGAGAATAAAGAAGCTGTATATTTTTTAGCAACTTTACAAAACGAAAAACTACAGATAGAGAGTTTTAAAAATGTAGTATCAGAAGTTTTAAATGATGATTTACTTAAAAGTTTAACAGTAGAGAACTGGGAAACGATCTTTAAGTATATCGCAACCAAGGTACAAAAAAAGTTAATAATAGTGATAGATGAATTTCAGTATTTAGCACAAGTAAACAGCAGTATACCATCTATATTCCAAAGTATATGGGATAACTTACTGAAAAACAAAAATCTAATGCTTATTTTATGTGGATCTTTGATAGGTTTGATGTATAAAACTACTCTTGGATACACAAGCCCTCTCTACGGAAGAAGAACAGCTCAAATAAAATTAAAGCCTATGAACTTTAAAAACTTTAAAAAATTTTTCAAAAGCTTAGATAACTTAAAACTTTTAGAATTTTACAGTGTAATAGGAGGAATTCCAAGATATATAGAGATTTTTGACGAAACTTTAGATGTGTTTGAAAATATAAGAAGGAATGTTCTACATAAAAACAGCTACCTTTATGAAGAACCTAAATTTATCTTGAAAGAGGAGATAAAAGACCCAATTACATACTTTTCTATACTTCAAGTTATATCACAGGGAGAACACAAAATAGGAAAAATAGCATCAAAATTGGGAATGCAAACCCAGAATTTAACATCCTTTATAGAAAAACTTATAGAGCTTGATATTTTAGAGAGAAAAGTTCCCATAACAGAAGAAAATCCGGAAAAAAGTAAAAAAGGTTTGTACTTTATAAAAGATAACTTTTTTAACTTTTGGTTTAAGTATGTATTTCCATATCAGAACTATTTAGAAACAGGTAAGTATGATTACGTTTTAGATAAAATAAAATCAGACTTCCATGTTTTTGAGTCTTTTACCTTTGAAGAGATTGTTTTAGAGTACATTTACGATTTAGATATTCCATTTCACATATATAAAGCTGGTAAATGGTGGGATAAAGATACAGAGATTGATGTAGTTGCAGTAGGAGAGGATAGTATCCTTTTTGGAGAGTGTAAATACTGGGACTCTTTGGTAGGAGTAAACGTTTTACATCAGCTTAAAGAAAAGGCTAAAAAAGTAGATTGGAAAAAGGATAAAAGAAAAGAGTACTACGCTGTATTTTCCAAAATTGGGTTTACAAAAGAACTCATAGACTTGGCTAAAAAGGATAAAAGTATCCTTCTATTTAATTTTCAAGAGTTTTAAGGCTACGGCTTTGGAGTAAGCCGGATTCTGTTTTAGTGGTCATTTATCTTAGCTCCCTACCCGAAGGCATCGGTCGGGCAAACCTGATAACGCCTTCCTACTTGGGATTGCTCCGGAAGAGGGTTGCCAACCTACGATGTCACCACCGTAGGTAGTGGGCTCTTACCCCACTTTTTCACCCTTGCCTCCATGACCACACCCAAAAGGTGTGCGGATTGGCGGTCTATTTTCTGTGGCCCTATCTGTGAGGTTACCCCCACCTGCCTTTTCGGCAGCTTCCTGCCCTGTGGAGTCCGGACTTTCCTCACCGACTGGTTTACAGCCGGCGCGAACCACCTCAAAGCCGTAGCCTTATATACAATATATTCTTTTACTAAGATATTTCAAAACATAGTTTAAAGGACTTATATAAGGAAGTATAACTTTATAAGGCCACATCATTCTTTAGGATACAAAAGACCAGCAGACATTGTTTATGGAGTATGATAAAATTTTTAGGTGAAGGTGTTCACGATGTATTGCAGCTTATACAACCTCTTGACACAAAATAATCTTTATTATATAATATATACCTCAATTGAATAAGCCGGTGTAGCTCAGTCGGCAGAGCAGGTGATTTGTAATCACCAGGTCGTGGGTTCGAGTCCCACCGCCGGCTTATTAGAGAATATGGAGAGGTAGCCAAGTGGCCAACGGCAGGAGACTGTAAATCTCCCGGCGAAAGCCTTCGGCGGTTCGAATCCGTCCCTCTCCATAGAGTATGCGGGAGTAGCTCAGTTGGTAGAGCATCTGCCTTCCAAGCAGATGGCCGCGGGTTCGAGTCCCGTCTCCCGCTCTAAATATCTTATTTACAAGGCGTAGGAAGGCTTTATAGCCTTTTTACGTCTTTTTATGTTTTTTAAATGCCCAGGTAGCTCAGTCGGCAGAGCACACCCTTGGTAAGGGTGAGGTCGCGGGTTCAAGTCCCGTCTTGGGCTTAGTAGTGGCAAAGAATTGCTTTTAAATATCAGGAGGTAAAGATAGATGGCAAAAGAGAAGTTTGTAAGAGGGAAAGAGCACCTAAACGTAGGAACAATAGGTCACGTAGACCACGGTAAAACAACATTAACAGCAGCTATAACATACGTACAAAGCAAGAAAGGGTTAGCAAAATTCGTAGGATATGCAGACATAGATAAAGCACCAGAAGAAAGAGAGAGAGGAATAACAATAAACATCACCCACGTAGAATACGAAACAGAAAAAAGACACTATGCCCACGTAGACTGTCCAGGACACGCAGACTACATCAAGAACATGATAACAGGTGCAGCCCAAATGGACGGAGCTATACTTGTAGTATCAGCAGCAGACGGACCAATGCCACAAACAAGAGAGCACGTACTACTTGCAAGACAAGTTAACGTACCATACATAGTAGTATTTTTAAACAAATGTGATATGGTAGATGACGAAGAATTAATAGACTTAGTAGAGATGGAAGTAAGAGAGCTTCTATCAAAATACGACTTTCCAGGAGATGAAGTACCAGTAATAAGAGGGTCAGCATTAGGAGCATTAAACGACGATCCAAAATGGTTTAAGTCAGTAGAAGACTTATTAAAGGCTATGGACGAATACATACCAACACCACCAAGAGAGACAGACAAACCATTCCTAATG